>CAWHYW010000020.1:0-187986 GCA_963833675.1 Bryobacteraceae bacterium
CGGATGCCGTACGGATTCGTGGAGTCCAGGAGCAGATGGCTCGCTATCGCGACCATAGCGACCAGCCAAGCTCGAACCCACGGAAGCCGCTGCCGAAAAATCGCTGCCACAACAGCACGGCGACGCATGCCATCAACGGAGCGGAAACAATGGCATGCGTGATCCAGCGATGATATACGGAAAGTAGGTTTCGGTACCGCCGACGATACTGACGACATCGATATCAGGGATATTCGCCGCCATCACCGCGATCCAACATGCCGCGAGGCGTCAAACGACTCAATCCCGCACGAGCCAGCATCACCCCGGTTAGCGTGTGCGTCAGATTATCCATGCTGATGCTTGCGCTCGAACTCCCGGGAACCAGAAGCGTCAGCGCATCCGGGACCATGCTCAACTTTGCCGGCAGACGACCAGCGAACTCGCCATCGACCTGAACATAGACTCCGGATCTGATTTGAAGAAGCGATCTCGACCGATTCGGTGTGCAGAATTTTCACGCCCTCCATACTGGCGAGACGTCCCGGTGATGACTCCGACGAGGTACTTCATATATGGAAGCGAGTGAGCTCCCTGAAACAGCACCAGCTCAAAATCGTTGCGATAAAGAGAGGCGTTTCGAGCAATCCAAAGGTCGCCCCCATAATTCTTGACGCGGCTCGCGAGCGCGAAACTACACCTGACTTCTTCGCCGTTAGTGTGCACATTAAATTCCGGGAAGCGATCGGCCAAACTGTCCGAATCCCCCGACCCAATAGGCCACTTTCCCTACCAGCGCTTTGAGCTTCGCGTCGATGTTGTAGACGATCATCGCATCCAGTCCCGCGCCCGCCATCAGCAGAAAGTATCGTTGCTCCGACTTCATTCTCGATCGAGCCAACAGCAATGCGGGCGGGAACCAAGTCGCCGATCTTTCGCGCAGCTCGAGCCATATCCGATCCGACGCCGAGTTCCACCGCGAGGACATTCGCCGTTCCGCCGGGAAGGATTGCCAACGGCGTCTCGACACCGACCATGCCGTTGGCGACTTCGTTGATCGTTCCGTCGCCGCCTCCGGCGAGGATCAGGTCGGCGCCTTTTCTACACAATCCCGCGCAATCGAGGCTGCTGTCCTCGGACCAGTGGTCGCAACAGCGGTGACGCGAGTGACCAGAAGCTGTCAGCGCGTCAATGGTACGTTGGAGAAGGTTGTCACGCTTGCGATTCAGCTTGCCTGCGTTGGGATTATAGATAAGGAAGGCGTTCTGGTAGGTTGTTATAGGCAGAAGCCCCCAAACTCTTCACCATTATAGATTCGAACCAACGGATCATTGCTTTCCCTAAAATGTCGTCCACCGTAGCGAAACAGATACAGGAACTGCGCGAGACTCTCCGCCGCCATGAATATCTTTATTACGTCGCCGACGCGCCTGAGATCACGGATGCCGAGTACGACAAGCTCATGCGGGATCTCCAGGAGCTGTGAACGAAAACACCCGGACCTGATCACTCCCGATTCGCCGACACAACGAGTCGGTGGGGCTCCGCGTGAAGGCTTCGTCAAAATCACCCACGGCGCGCCGATGCTCAGCCTCGATAACGCCCTCAATGAGAGCGAGCTCCGGGCTTGGGACGCCCGCGTGCGCGAGGCGCTCGGCCAGGAAAAGTTCCGCTACGTCGCCGAACTCAAACTCGACGGCCTATCGATGGCCGCTCACTACCGCGATGACCAGTTCGTGCAAGCCGTCACGAGAGGGGACGGTCGAGTGGGCGAGGACGTCACCGAGAACGCCCGCACAATCAAGTCTCTGCCGTTAAAGTTGCGCGACCATCGTTGGGAGGCTTTCGAAACTCGCGGCGAGAGTTGTTATGAACCGGCATGGTTTCGAACGCCTCAATGACGAGCGCGAGCGCCAGGGTCAACCCAGGTTCGCCAATCCTCGAAATGCCGCTGCAGGCTCGCTGCGAGTTCTCGAACCTGCCATAACTGCGAGCCGGCCGCTGGATTATTATGCATACGGCATTCTGGTCGACGGCGAGCCACCTCTCGGCAGTCACTGGGATACTCTGGAACAGCTCGTTAAGTATGGGTTCAAGGTGAATCCGAATCGCGCAATCTGCCGAGACTGGATGAGCTTCTCGCATTTTGCCGTAAGTGGGAGGAGCAGCGCGACACGCTGCAGTACGAGATCGACGGAGTCGTCGCCAAGGTTGATTCGCGTGCCCAGCAGCGATTGTTAGGGTTTACTTCCAAGGCGCCGCGCTGGGCAATCGCCTTCAAGTATCCGGCGCGGCAAGCGGAAACGCAGGTCGAAAACATCGAGGTACAGGTTGGCCGGACTGGCGCTCTTACGCCGGTCGCCCATTTGAAGCCTGTCCGCATCAGCGGAGTGATGGTGGCTCGCGCAACGCTGCACAACGAAGATGAGATAGAACGTCTCGGACTGCAGATCGGCGACACCATCGTCATCGAGCGAAGCGGCGACGTAATTCCAAAAGTCGTTCGTGTGAAATCCGAAGGTTCGATCCGCCGACTCTTCCGCATGCCGAAGCATTGCCCGGTATGCGGCGGCGATATCGTGCGTGAGCCAGGTGAAGCGGCGAGCCGATGCATCAACACCAACTGTCCTGCGCGCCTGAAGGAATCCATTCTGCACTTTTCAGCGCGTCCTGTAATGAACATCGACGGACTTGGCGAGTCGCTCGTAAACCAGCTTGTCGAGAAGAAAATTGTGCTTAGCGTTGCAGATCTGTACCTGCTCAAGACTGAGCAATTGATGGAACTCGAACGGATGGGGCAGAAGTCGGCTGATCGAATCATCCGCAACATCGATGCCTCGCGCAATCAGCCGCTGCCACGAGTACTCAATGGGCTCGGCATTCCCTTTGTGGGCGAACGGACCGCGACGATCCTGGCAGATACATTCGGCAGTCTCGACCGCATTGCCGCGGCTGACATGGACACCTTGCAGGCGGCTGAAGAAGTCGGTCCCAAAGTTGCGCACAGCATCCGACGCTTCTTCGATGAACCTCGCAATCGTGAGCTGGTGGAGCGTTTGCGCGCTGCGGGACTTCAATTCCAGCATAAGAAGAAGCACACGGCCGGAACACTTGCCGGAAAGACGTTTGTACTGACAGGAACTCTTCCGACCTGGAGCCGCGAGGAAGCCAAGGAACAGATCGAATCGGCGGGCGGCAAAGTAAGCGGATCGGTAAGCAAAAAGACCAGCTATGTGGTCGCAGGCGAGGATGCAGGATCCAAGCTCGATAAGGCGCGGGAGCTCGGGGTCATCGTTCTTGATGAAGCGGGTCTTCGCGAACTGATCGATAAATGAAGGAGTTTCTCAAAACTCTTGTAGGCTGGGGCCCTCCTGGTCTGTTCGTCGCTGCCGTTCTCGACGGCGCCGGGTTGCCGATTCCCGGCGGAGTCGATGTACTGGTCGTATTTCTCGCATCGCAGGCGCCGGAAGATGCAATCCGGCTCGGGCTGATAGCGGTTGCCGGCTCGGTTATCGGCAACTTCTTTCTCTTCGCGCTTGCACGGCGCGGCGGACAAGCCTTTCTGGAGAAGCGGTCGTCGTCGAAAGCAACTAAAAGATTTCGCCGTTGGTTTCACAGGTACGGCCTGCTTACAGTATTCGTTTCCGCGCTGGTGCCGCTTCCTGTGATGCCGATGAAAATCTTTGTACTATCGAGTGGCGCGCTTGGATCTCCTCCATTACGTTTTTTGATGACATTCACGGCCGCGCGTATTCCCAGATATCTGGGCCTTGCGCTGCTAGGTCGCGCGATGGGCGCCAACGCAATGGATTACCTGAGGCATCACGTCTGGCATTTAGTTGGATTTGCGTCTATTCTGTTCGCAGTGCTTGCTGTGATCGTGCGATATGCCGATCGTCATGCTACTGAGCAAGAGTGAAGTGCACGTCAATGGGAGCGATCACTTCCACGGCTTGCCCATTTAACAGAGTGGGCCGATAGACCCATTGGCGAACGGCTTCGAGAGCAGCACCGATCAATAACGGATGGCCGGATATCACGTGCAGATTGATGACTCTTCCGTCTCTCGAGATGACTCCTTCCAGCCGTACCGTACCTGAGATTCTCGCCTGACGAGCTAATTGAGGATAAACCGGCATCACGCGATTCACGAGCTTAGCTTCAAGTACGTTGCCCCCGACTTGAATGGGCTTGGCCGGCGGCGAAGGATCCGGATTCCGTCGCGGAGGCGGGGCGGCGGTCACCACCGGCGCACGACTGCCAAGAGCTTCGAAGGCGCCAGGAATTCCATCGCCGACTCCGCCTCCGATGCCGATCGAAGGAGCTGGAGACATGGCCATCTCCGGAGCGTCAGTGATCACTGGAAGGCTGTTCGGAATTCTTGTTGGAGCTACGTAAGACCTTACTACGCGGGTGTTCGCCAACCCCGTACGGCTCGCGTCTTGGGATGCGACGATCTTGATCGCCTTTGGCGCTCGCGGTAACGGCGGCATCGGCTGCGGCAATGAAATCGCGCCTAAGGCATCAACTGTGAAAAGGGAAATGATCACGATTGCCGCAACCGCGCATGTCTGAACTGCGAAGGAGAACAGCATTGAACGCCACATGCCACTTCTGACACCGCACTGTCCTCCTGAGTTCCCTTACACTATTCATGTGTTTCGAACGCTGATCAGCCTCATTATTTGTGCCGTAATATGCCTGCCACAGGAGCGCCCGAAAGTAATGGGTGTTGCGCATATTGCGCTGTTCGTCAAGGATGTTGAGAAAGCCCGGGCGTTCTACAAGGACCTGCTCGGTTACGAAGAGCCGTTCTCATTGAAGAATCCGGATGGCTCACTTTCTCTGACGTTCATCAAGGTCAATGATCGTCAATACATCGAGCTCTTTCCCGAGCGCCAGCCGGACTCCGATCGTCTGAACCACATTTCCCTCGAGACGAATGACGCTGAGCGCATGCGCAAATACCTCGCTTCGAAGGGTATCAAGACACCGGCAACGGTCGGCAAGGGACGGATCGGGAACGCGAATTTCAACGTTACCGATCCGGACGGTCACACGGTCGAGATCGTGCAGTATCTGCCGGAAGGGTGGAGCCGTCGCGAGCAAGGCAAGTTCATGTCGGACAAACGTATTTCCGATCGAATGGCGCATGTGGGAATCATCGTCAACGCGCTGCAACCGGCGATGAATTTCTATGGCGGCATTCTCGGCTTTGAAGAGATCTGGCGCGGATCTCGCGATAACAAGATTTTAAGTTGGGTGAACATGAAGACTCCCGACAGTTCGGATTATGTGGAGTTCATGTTGTATGACCCGTTACCTGAGCCTACGAAGCGTGGATCGGCCCATCATATCTGCCTCTTCGTTCCCGACATGGACAAAGCAGCAGCGATCATCAAGGAACGCGCGGCAGCTATTGGCTATTCACGCCCAGCTCGAGATTCGAACGGGCACGAATCGGAAACGACAACTGAATCTCTTCGATCCCGACGGAACGCGAGTCGAACTCATGGAACCGAACACGATCGACGGAAAGCCTACTCCGTCTGCAACGGCGCCACCCCCAAAGTGACCGGGGTGCGCGTTCGATTCCGCTTCTACGGTGAGCTGAACGATTTTCTGGCGCACGCAAAGCGAGGAGTCGAGTTCGAGCACGAGGCCGGAATAACGGACACGTTGAAACATGTGGTGGAGTCTCTCGGTGTTCCGCATACGGAAGTAGCTCAAGCGATGGTGAACGAACGGGCTGTCCCGTTAGATTCGCGGCTGCATGCAGAGGATCGTGTGGCCGTCTTTCCTTACGGCGAACCGGTTTTACTCAACGAGCACCGGTTCGTTCTTGACGGTCACCTGGGAAGACTGGCGGCCTACCTGCGGATGCTTGGCTTCGATACGTGGTATGACCGTTTCGCCGATGATGCTCTGCTCGCGTCTGTTGCGGCAACGGAAGGCCGTGTTCTGCTCACCCGTGACGTGGGACTGCTCAAGCGCCGCGAGATCGAGATTGGATATTGTGTCCGGTCGGACAGGCCGCATGATCAGTTACGACAAGTGACGCGCCGGTTTGCGCTGTATCCGCGGATAATGCCTTTCAGCCGTTGCATGGACTGCAATGGAACACTATGCGCTGTACAGAAGGACGAGGTGGCTGATCTGTTGCCGCCGCACACGAGAGAGACTAAGAATGAATTCAGCCGCTGCTCGTCATGCCTGAAGATCTTCTGGCGCGGTTCACATCACGCGCGCATGTTGGGGTGGATCGAGCAACTGAAGGCGAGCCTCCCCGCGCACGGCGATAAGCGCTAGACTGGGATTGAAGATGCTGTCGAACAAATTAGTCGAATCTATCGAGGACCACAGTGAACCTCTGATGGCGTTAGTCATTGAGCGAATTCGTCTTGACCCGGACCTAAGCACGATAAGCCAGCTACGGGACCTGGAATTACGCGAGGCAGGTTACGAATTTCTTCACAAGCTGGGCAGTTGGCTGGCAGGTGAGAAACGGGACGACGTCGCGAGACAGCAACAGGAAGTCGGGAAACTGCGTTATTCACAACAGATCCCTCTGCATGAATGCGTTAAAGCACTGCATATTCTGAAGTACGAAACGGTGGACTACGTGCGAAATCGAGGCTTCGCGCAGACATCACTGGAAATCTACGCCGAGGAAGAACTGGAGCACCGGCTCAACCGGTTCATGGATTTCCTCGTCTATCATCTGGTTCGCGGCTATGAGGCGGCGCTGCGCAAAGCTGCTCGCAAGATGCAGGACGCTGTAAGCTGATAACGATTGCCCTATTCGATAACGACAGCGGTTCCGCTGACACTGACCATCAGCATGCCGTTATTTTGTCCTAGCACTTCGTAATCGAGGTCAACTCCCACGACCGCGTTTGCTCCTTGCTCGACTGCGCTCGCAGTCATTTCCTGCATAGCCACCTCACGTGCGCGCCGCAACTCCTTCTCATAGGCCGCGGCTCGGCCTCCGACGATGTCGCGTAGTCCGGCGAAGAGATCACTGAGAATATTAGCGCCCAGGATGGCTTCTCCGGCGACAATGCCGCGATATTCACGAATGCGCTTGCCTTCAACGTTAGGTGTTGTCGTAATGGTCATGATTGCTCCTTTCCGTTTGTCTGGCGTTAGCTCCCGATTTTCAACACGACTCGAAACCTCGCCTTGCCGCTCATCATGCGCTCATACGCTTCGTTTACTTGCTCTAGCGGGACTACCTCGTTCATCGACCGAACACCCGTTAGCACACTGAACGCCAAGGTATCCTGCGAGTCGATCGATGTTCCCGAATACCACCCCTTGACGGACTGACGTCCCATCAGCAACTGAAGAGATGGAACTTGCAGAGAGGGAACGGCGCCGATCAGCATGAAGATTCCATTCGTGGCCAAACCGCCCATCGTGGCTTGCATCGCATCGCTATTCGTCACGGTCGCGAGGATTACCTTGGCTCCGCCGAATTTCTTCAGCTCTCCCGCCGCGTCTTGAGACTGGCTGTCGATATAGTGAGCCGCTCCCAACTTCCGGGCCAGTTCTTCTTTATCCTGACCGCGGGCGATGGCGATCGTCTTGAATCCCATCCTGGCAGCGAACTGCACACCGAGGTGACCCAGACCTCCCAGCCCGTGAATGGCGACCACGTCGCCCGCGCGCGCCCCAGCATTTCTAAGGCAGTTGAAAGTGGTTACACCGGCGCACATCAGCGGAGCGGCTTCTTCGGCTGACAATTCGTCGGGCACCGCTGCGAGAGTCTCTGAGCGAGCGATCATGTACTCGGCATATCCACCATCACGGGTGAGACCGGTAACCTCAGACATCGTTTGACATGCAAAAGAGTCCCCGCGACGGCAAGCGTCACAATATCCGCAAGCGCCCCCGTGCCAGCCGACACCGACACGCTGTCCCACTTGCCAGCGACTTACAAGTGGGCCGACGGCATCAATGACACCTACAACTTCGTGACCGGGCACTCGCGGATACTGTATACCCGGCAGGCCGCCACTCTTTGTCAGGGCGTCGCTGTGGCAAACGCCGCAGGCATGAACCTTGATTCGCACTGTTCCGGGCTGTGGTTCCGGAATTGCTTGATCTACGATCTCAAATGGGCCGTTCGGACGTGAGACTTGAGCTCGACGCATTCTGACGATCTCCTTCACCTACGATCTTGCCTCAGACTTCCTTTCGAACTTCACTTAGAAAAAAACGATATCCGACCGTTCAGGTCGTGTATACTTCAGTTGAAGCTCATTTGCATCTGGTTCATCGAAAAAACGCGTGCCCAGGCGGCTATTTTGAATTATTCTGCAACTACATTCACTACAACGTGAGGAAATAAAACATTGTCGAGATCCTTACAGGCTCCGCATCGCTTCCAATCCGTTCTATGTGCTGTCGCTGCCGGGATTTGCCTATGCCCGCTCCGGGCTGAACCGCCGGCCGCCGGGCCGCCGCCGGCTCCTAACGTGCGCGGAAACATTTACGACTCTACTCGGACTGCCATTCCTGGAGCGACCATAACCGCCACCCCTGAAGGGAGAGCGCTGGGTCAATCCACGAGTTCGGGCCAGGCAGGTGAGTTCGGCTTATTTTTGCAGCCGGGTAGCTATGAATTTCGAATCGCTGCGGATGGCTTCAAGAACGCCACACAAACGGTAATCGTGGGAACTGCGGCTCCGGCTGCAATTGAGATCGTTCTGGATGTGGCGCCACGGCAAGAGATTGTGACGGTAACTGAATCCGTCAACTATCAGATCCTGACTCCGAACTCGACGAAAACATCCACGCCGCTTCTGGATGTTCCCCAATCGATTTCCGTGGTGACTCGAAACCTGATCCGCGATCAAGGCATGCAGAACATGGCGGACGTGGTCCGTTATGTGCCGGGAATCACGATGGCCCATGGAGAAGGCCACCGCGATGCTCCGGTAATCCGCGGGAATGCGACAACGGCCGACTTTTACGTGAATGGTGTTCGGGATGACGTTCAGTATTACCGGGATCTCTACAATGTGGAGCGGGTGGAAGCGGTGAAAGGCGCGAACGCAATCGCTTTCGGCCGCGGCGGTGGTGGCGGCGTGATCAACCGGGTAACCAAAGAGGCGCAGTTTTATCCCACACGTGAGATTAGTCTGCAGGGCGGGTCATTCGGGAATAAACGTTTCACCACAGACTTCGGCCAAAGCCTGAATGACAAACTGGCCTTTCGCTTAAACGGCGTCTACGAGAACTCCGGTAGTTTCCGCCATGATGTGAATGTCGAGCGCTATGGCGTAGCGCCGACGGTCACGCTAAAAGCGGGGGACCGAACGCAGATCAAGGTCGCCTACGAATATTTCAACGACGGGCGCACTGTTGATCGCGGCATTCCCTCGTTTGCCGGCGGCCCCTCCAACGCAAATCGATCCACCTTCTTTGGCGATCCTGCGATCAACTACGCTACAGCGGGTGTGAATCTCGGATCCGTGACGATTGAGCACCAGATTGGCTCAATGAACCTACGGAATAGCACGCTCGTGGGCGACTACGACAAGTTCTATCAGAACCTTGTTCCGGGCGCAGTCAACGCGAATCAGACACTGGTCAGTATCTCGGGATACAACAACGCTACTCAGCGCCGTAACCTGTTCAACCAGACGGATGTCACAGGCGTTGTGTTTACCGGAGGATTCCGGCACACGGTGCTAATGGGGACTGAATTCGGCGCCAGAGATCCGACAATTTCCGTAATACGGCATATTTCAACGATACGACCGCTATCAACGTGCCCTTCGCTTATCCGCGTCCAAATATACCAGCAGTGTTCCGCCAATCCTCATCCGATGCGGACAATTTTGCCAATAATAATGTTGCAGCGGTCTACGTCCAGGACCAAGTTGAGTTGTCACGTCATCTACAAGTAGTCGCAGGAGCTCGCTACGACTACTTCAATATCGATTTCCACAACAATCGCATTGTGGAGAATCTCATCCGCCAAGACAATATGGTGTCGCCACGGGCCGCTCTGGTCTTCAAACCGATCGCTCCGGTTTCGATTTATACGAGCTACAGCGTGTCCTATCTGCCGAGTTCCGGAGATCAGTTTTCCTCGCTGACGGCTACGACTCAGACCTTGAAGCCCGAGAAATTCACGAATTACGAGATCGGCGCGAAGTGGGATATCTCCCGATCGCTATCATTCACGACGGCGCTCTATCGACTCGATCGAACCAATACCACCGCTCGCGACCCGAACGATCCTGCGCGGATCGTGCAGACCGGAAGTCAGCGCACGAACGGCTATGAGATCGGAGTGAATGGGAATCTGACAAGACGCTGGCGGATGATCGGCGGCTACGCCTACCAGGACGCCTTCGTAACGGAAGCGACCACCGCCGCCGCGCAGAACGCACAGGTGGCGCTGGTACCGCACCATCAGTTCTCCTTGTGGAACAACTATAGTTTTACTTCGCGTTTGGGGATGGGGCTTGGAGTGGTTCAACAAGCCGACATGTTTGCCGGGATTGATAACACGGTTCGAATTCCTGCAGTTCACGCGTGCCGATTACGCCGCCTACTACATGTTGACCGAGAAGACACGGGTTCAGGCGAATGTGGAGAATCTACTCGACCGGACTTACTACGCGACGGCCCACAGCAATAACAACATCATGCCGGGTTCGGCGAGAGCGGTTCGGATCGGGCTGGTGGCACGGTTCTAAGGCCGTTCCCGATCCCGGGAAACGGCCTGGACTCTTACAAGTCATTTGCAACGCTGACCATGAGTATCGGCGCCCTTCGGGTTTCCAGGATCGCCTTCGACGCAGGGGATCGCGCTCAGGTATTCATAAATGGCCTTAAGGTCACGGTCTGTCAGGTCCTGGTAAACGGGCCAAGGCATCACCTGAAGAACTTTTCCGTTGAGTGGCGGCGGAAGACTCGGATGCCATTGGTCGAGGTCGACACCCGTCCGGATGATTAGTAGGAAGTCGGACAATGAGGCTCCTGCCGGTTTGCCGGAGTTGTCCGGAGTTAAGTTTCGCGATGTGAATGGACCGAAGGCCGCTCCGCCGCCGAGGTATTTCGCATGATTCACCTCGCACAAGGTACGGTTCACGGCAGCCCTTCCGACGGCCCGTCAGCTAAGGGCTGCGCGTGCCACACGCATCACGTTTCCGCCGAGGACCTTCTGGATGTCGGTGTCCGAAATTCCGCGCTGTACCATGCCCACCGTGAACATCGGCCAGTTCGTCCAGGCGAGGCTCGGGTGTGAACCGCTGTCCAACGCTCCTGGCGGCCAAAATGATTCGTAGCGACCTCGCGATTTGGGCCTGCGGCCCATTTTTCGATATTCGGCCTCGGCGCGGCGCGGTATGTACGCGATGTCAGTTCCAATCGCGACGTGATCCGCTCCATACCGCTTCACAAGATGCTCGATGTGATCCAGCATGGCGTTGAGGTCGCCGCTTCTTCCGAGGAAGGAAGGTATGCAGCACACGCCAATATAGCCGCCGGTATCGACGATAGCGCGAATCGCATCGTCGGGTTTGCATCGAATGTGGCGGTTGACTTCGACCGCGCCACTGTGACTCGCGACCATGGGCTTGCCCGATGCCTTCGCAGCCTCGAGACTTGTACGCCAGCCGGAATGCGCAACGTCGACGATCACACCGACACGGTTCATCTCCGCAATAGCTGCCCGGCCAAGGTCGCTAATCCCACCGTTCGCCGGTTCCGCGCACCCATCGGCGAGAACGTTCCGGCGATTGTACGTGAGATGCATCATTCGGATGCCGAGTTGGTAGAAGAGGCGGATATAGGACAACTCCTGAGTCACGGAGTTCCATTCCTGGGCTAGCGGAACGCCGTTGCCGGACAAGTAAAGACATCGCTTGCCCTGCTTTTTAGCAGCCTCAATATCGGCGGGGATGACGGCCCGGCTGACGTGATCACGAAGTTTGTCGGTCAGG
Source organism: Bryobacteraceae bacterium (assembly GCA_963833675.1). Classification (GTDB taxonomy): domain Bacteria; phylum Acidobacteriota; class Terriglobia; order Bryobacterales; family Bryobacteraceae; genus DASQDN01. The sequence continues at coordinate 11,943 of CAWHYW010000020.1, forward strand.
TAAGTGAAGTGGGCCAGCCGCTTCAGCAGACGGAGCGGCGCAGTCCCTTCTTCGCCCGCATTCTGGAGAATGCAGGTGACAGCCGGAAGCATTCCATGCATCCAGGTACTCCTGCTGCTGCGAAGGGTCATCAGCCACCCGGGCGAGAAGCATTTCCGTGTGGAGATCTTCCAGAATCAAGATCGTTCGCTCCGGCTTCTATCGCCTGGCGCATTCGGTCGCCATCGATGGCCGACCGGGGAGAGAACCCGTAAGATTCCACTACCAGAGTTTTCGCGTGCAGTTCCAGGCCGTGCTCTAAGACCTTGTCGCTGGGCTTGATCACTGCGATCGCTGCATCGCGAGCTTCGCGGATCTTCTGATTTGTTTCGGCGGCCTGGAGGAGAGGAGCAAACGAAGAGCCGACGAACTGACGCCGGCTCAACATGACTGCTCGCCTGGAATCCTACTGTTGCTTTGCTTTTTCAATTTCTTCACGGGCATGCGGCTCGACATTCAGATGCGATGAAGATCTGTATAGGTAAAGCATAACAACGATCGCGATCGCAACCGTGATCAGAACGATTCTGGTTCTGGTCATTACCGCTGCGGGATATTCTTGCTGATCCGCTGGGGCTCAACCGTCTGGGCGAGAGCCATTGCCGCCCAGCTTGTACCGGCAGCAGAAATCCACTGATCGTGAGCGTAAGGGAAGCCGCTTTCGAAGTAAGGTTGTAGCCAGATCGAGCGGGTCTTCACATGCCAGGATCCATCGGCGGCCTGCGTTTTCAGAAGGTATTTTACGCCTTTGACGTAAACCGGATCGGTCGCAGGCATCTTGCCCGTGGCACTCAGCGCATAGAGCGCCTGTCCCGTTGCATACGCGTCCGAGCCCATTGTGGGCAACTGGCTCCAGCCACCATCCGAGCGCTGTGTCGCCACCAGAGCCTTGACGGCATCCGCTATAAAAGAAGACTTCGCGTTTGCCCATGCGAGACCCATCAAGTGAAAGGCACGATCCTGGGTCGAAGCAGGTCTGGCGGTTTCGAGCCATGCCGCCGCACGTGAAATGACCTTGTCGGTGTCAGCCTTTTCGGCGGGAGGCCCATACGTCTTCAGCGCATAAATTGCCAAGGCGGCTGCCTGGTATTCACCCGCATTCATCGGCGGTCTACGACCTTCAAATGCGAACCAGTTCCCTTCGGGAGCCTGCATGGATTTGAGATACCGCACCGTCGCGTCGGTATACTCGTCTCTCGGTACGTGATTGTTCGCGAAGTCGAACATCTCCCAGCCCATTCCTGCCACACTAACGACAACCAGGTCCATAAGCCGCGATGGATTCAAAGTATGCATGCTCTGTGGTAGTTGCGGAATTATCTTGGGCGCGGGTAGACCGTGATCGCGAGCAATTCCCGCGGCGGCAGACGGCAGATCCTGCGCGTGGCAGGAGTTGCAGCCGCCAATCCGGATGAAATTATGACTTTGCTTTTCGAGCAGGAGTAGAGCAGGTTTTACCGCATCGGCAATCGAACGCTCCTGACCGCTGTCGTCCGGGATCGGGGCGACACCCAGTCGCTTTCGCTCCTCTGCGGAGACTCCGAGGATTCGCGCAACTTCCGTGTCGCCGCGTTTGGATGCGAGCATGCCAGCGGTCTCATCGTCTCCGGTCGCATCTTTGTCGGCGCCCTTGGCCAGGAGCATTCGAACGATATCACCCGATGACTTGTCGGCCCCTGCGGCGTAGAGCAGCGGGGAGTAGCCACGAACATCTCGAACGTTCACATCTGCGCCGCGGTCCAGCAGAAGTTTTACGGTGTCTTCATTGCCCGCCGTGGCTGCGTCGGCCAGCGCGGTTTCATCCTTCTTGGTTTTCACGTTCGGATTTGCGCCTTTTTCCAGGAGCATCCGGACCGCCTCCGGTCGGCCTGTCTGAGCAGCTGCCATAAGCGCACTGGCGCCGGCTGCATTTGTTACATTCACGTCGGCCTTCTTTTGGAGCAACAAACGCATGCCTTCCAGATTCGATCGAGCGGCGGCCATCAGAGGCGTCATGCCGTTCAGGGTCTTCGCGTTCGGATCGGCGCCTTTGTCGAGAAGGAGACGCATGACGGAGACAGCGTTTCCCATCGTCGCAGCCTGATACAGAGCAGTACGGCCATCGATCGTCTTGGCGTTGACATCTGCTCCGTGTTGCAGAAGCAGGCGGACCTTCGCTTCATCATGCAAAGACCAGAAGAGGGGCGTCGATTTTCTTTTGTTAGGGGCGTTTGGATCAGCACCCTTGTCGATAAGGAATTTCATGGTGGCCAAATTGCCGAAACCGGCCGCATGCTGGAGCGGGGTTACTCCAGCCGAATCCTTCGCACTGAGGAGTTCGGGACTGGCCTTAATAAGCTTTTCGACAGCTTTGGTGTCGCCGGAACGGACCGCACTTATGAGATCGGCGAGCTTGGGATCAACAGGCTTTGCCGGCGGCTCGTCTACGACCTGAATGCGGAAGTCGGCGCCTTGGTCAATCCAGGCGCGAAGAATTCCAATTTCTTCGGCCGAGAGAGGGCCGGTCGGCGGCATTTGCAGGCCACCGTCGCCGTTGACAACACGACGAATCAATTTGCTTTCCGCGCTGTTGCCCGGGATAATCACTGGTCCGTAATCGCCGCCACGGAGGGCGTTCTGACGCTTGTCCAGTCTCAGGCCGGATTGCTGCGCTTCTTCCCCGTGGCAGGAATGACACTTCTGGGCGAGGATAGGCTGGACGTCCTTTTCGTAATCGATTTTGCCGGTAGCGGCAGGCGGCAGCTTCGTTTGCGCGGCCACCAGGCCCGCAACAGCGATGAAGAGGGTAACGCGCATTACTGTATTCACGGGATGCACTCCAATCTGGACTGCCGGAGTATGGCATGGATGTAGGGGGAATGTCCATCAAAATGACGTGTAGACTGAGCTAGATACTGTTACAGGAGCCTGCATGAGAGTCTTACTGCTTTTGGTCGTTTGTTTCGGTTTGTGCGCTCAGACGCCCGGCGCATACGATGTCGTGATACTGGAGGGACGAGTGATGGATCCGGAGAGCGGGATGGATGCTGTGCGAAATATCGGCATCGTCAACGGGAAGATCGCCGCTATCTCCGAGGCGCCCCTAGCCGGCCGAACCGAAATTCGCGCGATGGGGCGCGTGGTTGCTCCCGGATTTATCGATCTGCATTCTCACGGGCAGACGAACGAATCCAATGAGTATCAAGCACACGATGGAGTGACGACGGCGTTGGAGTTGGAAGTGGGAGTACCGTCTGTTGGAGCGTTCTTGAAACGCCGAGAGAACAAGTCGATCTTGAATTTCGGGGCAACAGCATCTCATGGCGCAGTGCGGGCGATGTCCATTAAGGAGTTTGCGTCTGAGTCCGCAGAATGGCAGAATTCCGCGGATCGCTGGAAGGATATCGCGTTTAAGGCTCGATACAAGTCACTGACGGATCCAGAGGAGTTTAGTTCGCTGGCTGCAATCATGGAACGCGGGCTTCGCGAGGGCGGTCTGGGGTTGGGTGTTGCGCCGCAGTACTATCCGGCAGCATCGCGAGAGGAAATTTTTCGAGTGTTCCAGATGGCGGCACGATGGAAGGTACCGATCTTCACGCACGTGCGCTCTATGACCGTAGACGCAATGCAGGAAGTGATCGCAAACGCCGCGGCAACGGGCGCGTCGCTGCACATCGTTCACGTAAACAGCATGAGTCTGGGGGCGCTTCCGGTCGTACTCGATTTGATCGAGGCAGCGCGCAAGCGAGGGATGGATTTGACCACGGAAGCATATCCTTATACGGCGGCTTCCACTTATCTGGAATCCGCGATGTTCGATGAAGGCTGGCAGGATCGGTTGGGGATCAGCTATGGCGAACTCCAGTGGGTCAAGACGGGCGAGCGGTTGACACAGCAAACCTTCGAGCGATATCGGAAAGAAGGTGGAGCTGTCATCATGCATCTGATGAAGCCCGAGTGGATTCAGAGAGCGATGGCATCGCCGTTCGTGATGGTTGCATCGGATGGCATGCCGTATGCGCCGGGTGCTCATCCTCGCAGCGCAGGCACGTTCTCTCGAGTTCTTGCCGTTTACGTGCGAGAGCAGAAGGCTCTGACTCTGATGCAGGCGCTGGCGAAGATGACAATTATGCCGGCGCGGCGGCTGGAACCGATGGCTCCGGCGATGAAGGATAAAGGCAGGATTCGCGTCGGGGCCGATGCTGATATCACGGTGTTTGACCCGGATCGCGTGAAGGACATGGCGACGTTTGAGAAGGGCTTGAAATTCTCAGCTGGGATCGATGACGTACTGGTGAATGGAGCGGCGGTCGTTCGGGATGGCGCTACTGTCCCTAATGTATTTCCTGGCCGGGCAGTCGTGGGAAATTACGCATCGCGACAAGGATCGAATTAATGAAAATTTTCGACCATCATGAGGTTGCTGCCTCGGTCTTCGTATTGCGTGTATAGCAGCCATTTTTCATCAGGGGAGAGAGAGAACCCAAAGAGCGGCGTTCGCGGCAACTTTAATATCGTTGAAATGTGGTGGTCCGCGAAGTTCAGGAACTGAATTGCCGAGTTCGGACCACTCGGAATAAAGTAGATTCCTGCGTTCGCAATCGCAAAATTATCATTCGCTACCGACGGGAGCATCTGAACCTCTCCGCCACCTTGGAGGCTCAGTCTCTGGATGCTCCAATCCACGCGTTGATAGTAGAGATATCTCCCATCTGTGGATTCGAAAGCCCCGCCATCGTAAGACTTAGTCGGAATGCTTATCAGATCACCACCATCAATCGATCTCTTGAAGAGTTCGCTACTACCGGTCCCACTAGATTTCACGTACATATACTTTCCATCGCGTGACCAACCCTCAACAGCGTCAACGTCGAGCCGCTTCGGTTTGCCACCCGATGAAGGAACAACATATGGCAACCTTTTGTCAACCATGTTGGAATTGAATACGATCGTTTTCCCGTCCGGAGACCACTGCGGATTCGCCGTATAGTACGCTCCACCGATATTTGTCAGCTGCATTGGGTTGGAGCCGTCGCTATCAGATACCCAGATTTCATGGGAACCCGAGCGGCTCGAAGCAAATGCGATACGCCGACCGTCAGGCGAGTAACTCATGTCATGGTCGAGGCGTGTCGAAGATATCAACCGCACTGCCGGCGAGTCCGTCGGCTTGCCTCCATTCACTCGTATCCTCCAAATATCCACATCACCGCTTATCTGCGAATAGGCGAGCCGACCCTGTTTCGAAATCGTCGGTTGCATAACACCCTCGCCCGCAAAAGTTAATCGCTCCATGTTTCCGGGATGCGCGCCCGCACGAGGACGTGGTATGCGCCAGAGCGTGTCGTTGAAAGCTGAGCTCTGGCAAAAGAAGATGCTTCCGCTGTCGGGCGACCAGACTGGAGTATGGTTATCGGCGCTTGTAGCAATTAACCGGGCCTCTTCGCCTTCGGGACGGAGGTCAGCAGAGAGACTCACATAATAAATTCGAATCGAGCCGTCAATAGTTCTTGCGAACAGAAGTGTACGGGAATCGGGCGAAATCGCCGGATCGATGTCGCCCTCAGAGCCTTTCGGAGGCGAGGTTAGCCGGTGTTTCGCTTCGCTCGCTATCGACAGAACAAAAATGGCCTCCGGCTCAGCAGGTGATTCTTTGTCGACTATGGCAAGAGACTCGCCGTTAGGAAACCAGGCGAGCCACGCTCCCAAGTAGGGCGCAATAGTCAGCGGGAAGGTCACTTCCGTGATACGCCGCTCACGCCCTCCGATCGGTGGGATGAGGAAGACGCCGATTTTTCCCGGCGCCTCATTTCGCAGGAAAGCAATAAACCTGCCATCCGGCGACCACACCGGTGAAAACTCATCCGCGGGATTGCTTGTCAGCCGCACCGATTCGTCAGAGCCGATCGTCTTTATGTAGATATCGAAGTTACCAGAGTGTTGAATGGCTGCTTCGGCAGGGTTGCGAGCGAAAACGACCGCCGTACCATCGGGTGAGAAACTAGGGCTCAACTCATCACCGGGATAGCTGGTTAATGCGACTGGCGCTGATGGACCCGGCCCCGGCGAGATGTCGGTATTCCGGCTCAGCCGACTATAGAAAGCGGTAATAGCGAGAATGGCGGAGCCGAAACCTGCAAGAATCCAATTGCGATACCGCCAGCTAGACGGCTTTGGAGCCACCTTGTGTTTGCTGGCTCCGACGTCATCAGCGATTGACTTCAAGCCTCGTTTTACTTCGGCAATATTCTGAAATCGATTTGCCGGACTTTTCTGCAGACAGCGACCTAGAAACCCGTTCACTTCATCCGGCACGTCATCGGTGACGGTACTCGCCTGGGGTGGATGATCGCTCAAAACGGCTGCCAACGTTGATGCTGTGGACTCGCGATCGAATGCGCGGCGCCCCGTAAACATTTCGTACAACACGGAACCGAAACTGAAGATATCCGACCGCGCATCCAAGTGCTTACCCTCAGCCTGTTCGGGAGACATGTACGCAGCAGTCCCAACGATCGCGCCTTCCTTGGTTTCCGTAGTCCCCTTAGCGATTCCGTCAATATGTTTGGCGATCCCAAAATCCAGCACCTTGGCCACGCCGTCTTCTGTGATGAGAACGTTCGTCGGCTTCAGATCACGATGAATGATTCCGGCCGCATGCGCACGTTGCAGCGCCTCGGCTATCTGTATCGCGTAGGTAAGGGCCCGTTTGATTTTCAGTCCATCGGGAGGAATTACTTGATCCAGTGACTTGCCTCGCACATACTCCATGACAAGGTAGTCGATGGAACCTTCCGTGCCGACGTCGTAGACAGCGACTATGTTCGGATGATTGAAAGTGGCTGCGACCTTCGTTTCTCTTAAAAAGCGATTCCTTCGCTCGGGATCGGAAGCAAAACGCGGTGGTAGAACTTTGAGTGCGACTTGTCTTCCAAGCCGCGTATCCTGGGCCAGGTAGACTTCGCCCATTCCTCCCGATCCTAGTTTCGACAAGACTTTGTAGGGGCCGATGCGATGTCCATCAACGCTGGAAATGGACGTGTCTGTATCCTGCCGAAGCAGCGATTCGACTCTATCTCGCAATTCCCGGTCATCCGCACAGGCCACACGCAGATACTCGTGCCGTTCTTCGGGCGCAAGCGTGAGCGCTTCATGAAAAATACGCTCGAGTTCCTGCCAGCGATCGGCATCATTCATGGTTACCCGCCCGGTTCATTTCGCTCTTGAGCCATGCCTTGGCCATCCGCCAATCCCGAAGAACCGTCTCACGAGAGATGCCCAGCGCCTCAGCGGTTTCTTCAACACCAAGGCCGCCGAAGAATCTCAGCTCGATCGCTTTGCTTTTTCTGGGGTCGATTTTGGCCAGGGCTGTCAGAGCGTCGTCCAGGCGGACTACTTCTCCGGGAGATAGATCTCCCCCGTGCAGGTCGTCATCGATGGTGATGCGCCAAAGTTTACCGCCGCGTTTTTGCGAGTATTTTGCACGGGCGGCATCCACGAGAATGCGGCGCATCACCTGCGCGCAAACGGCCAGAAAGTGGACGCGATCATTCCATGCAATGTGGGATGCGTCTGAGATTTTGACGTACAGCTCATTGACCAACGCCGTCGTCTGGAGTGTGTGTTCGCCAGGCTGAGACCGGAGATGCCGGCGGGCCAGGAGCGTAAGTTCCGCGTACACAAGCGGCACAACCCTATTCAGCGCTTCAGGGTCGCCATCGTGCCACGCCACAAGGAGGTTTGTTACCTCGCCTTGAACAGACAAACGCATGGCAGTCCGTATCGAACAGGGGCCAGTATACACCGGACATACGCATGGCGGCGTTTAGGCGTGACACTTTTCAGAATCGATTTCCGATTTCACCGGCGGCAGGTGAAATCGGATGCGATACTTCAGTCTCGTTTATGCAGTGGTACTGGCAAGCGACCTTTGCGCTGGTTACGACAACTCATCTTTGACGGTAATCATTCATGACTATGTGGGGTTAAAAGATTCCGTGCTCCGCCGATCGGAAATGGAAGCCACGCGTATTCTTGGAGTTCCCGTGTCGTGGGTGCATTGTTCCGAGTTTGACGAAAGAACTCCGGCGGCAGGATTGTGCCAAGAGGCGGTGCAACCAGGGGCCCTGAGGGTTGATGTCCTTCCCAAAGCCGCCACTCGTCGAGGAGCATCGGTCGGCTCCGCGGGCTATGCGATACCCGTGGGACCTGGCGAATTCGGAGTGCATTGCGGCGTGTTTTACGATCGTGTCCAGCAGATCAGCCGTCGGACCAACAACGAAGCCGTGGTGCTCGGTCATGCAGTCGCGCACGAGCTAGGGCATCTTCTGCTCGGTGTGAATGCTCATTCGCCCGGAGGTTTGATGAGAGCCCATTGGACTCCTCGCGATTTGGCCCTCGCGGCGCAAGGGAAACTGCTTCTGCTGGATGTAGAGAAGCAAAAAGTTCAAGACAACATCTCCAAACGACTCCTGGTCGCCGGCCCTTGAACTCCGTGGGAGTTCGCTAGGCTGCGAATGAGAGGCAATGTTCACTGTCAACTCTCTGAAGAAATAGGGAGTCTCCGAACTCGTGGGTGCGATAGCCTTGCGCGTTGAGTTCCTGATCGATACGGCCGAGAGTCTCGTCATCTGCAAACGCTCGCAATAGCTCGTAATGACTGGTACCCGGCTCGTGAGTGCCGGACACGATTGCCTCTACGATGCGCAGTTCGGTGCCTGGGCCGATCTTTTGGGTGGCGACATATTCTCCGGGCGGTACGAGTCCGTCGAACAGCGATGCGGCGTGCTCCAGCGCTCGGAGCACAGTCGTGCCAATGGCGATGATTCGTCCTCCAAAAGCTTGAGAGTGTTCGATGGCGACTGCCGTACTGTGTGGGATGCGGTAGGGCTCGTCAAACGGCAACAGCGCGTCCAGGTCTTTATCGCCGGTGGAAGAGATCCCGGCAGCATGAGTCAAGGTTCTAAAAAGAATGCCCCGGGCTTTCATCAGTTCGAGTGTCTTCCAATCGAGGAGGAAACCTGCGGAAGGCGGCTCGAAGGCCACCGGTGGAGCCGCTATGGCGGTCCAGGTATCCCAGACCGCAAGAGGCATCGGCACATGTGCGTATTGAATGGGACGTCCATGGCGCGCCAATCCTTCCCAGATCCGTTCTGACGGGCCTTCGAACGCAAGCGAAATGAAGCGTGGATGATCCAAGATCGCAGCCACGGTTCCTGTGAGAGCACCGAGGATCAATCGATCGCCCACTCTCAACACAGGAGGCTCCGGCCGGTCTTCGGTGCGGGTACGAAAGTCGCCTGCTCCGAAGATGACTGCCGAAAATCTGCGGATATCATCAAGGGCGGCCCGTCCTGCAAGACGGACTTCTACCGAGCGGCCGGTTCGCTGGTGATGACCGGAAAGGCTCGCCGGCAGGGTTGCGGCATCGTTTGCAATGACCAGATCGCCATGGATTAAAAGGTCTATGAACTCAGATCTTGCGCGATGAGAGATATTCCCGCAACTATCGACTGCTAACAATTTGGCATCCTTCGGACGCTGGACTGCAACGCCGGCAGCGAGCATCAGGCTGTTCCTTTCGCCAGGTACTCGGTATTGTTCGTTGTAGATGACAGAGCGGAACTGATCGCATTTACGAGCTCGCGCGCGGCGACTTTTGGGTCTTTGAGCAGCGAACGATCCGCATCGGGAACCGCGATCGCGTGAAGCGGAGTGTCCATGTCTCCCGGATCGATTGACAGAAAGTGAATGCCCTGGTCCATCAGTTCTTCATTCCAGATGCGAGTGGAGTGGTGAAGAGCCGCTTTGCTTGCGCCATAAGCGCCCCATCGGGGATAAGGATTGATGGCGGCATCGCTGGATACATTCAGCACTACCGCTCCGCGGCCTTCCCTTGCTGAGGAGGCAAGAGAACCGAGCAGAGCCTTGGTCAGCCGAAACGGACCGAGCACGTTTGTAGCGAGCGCACGTTCGAAATCTTCGCATTCAGTGTCAGCCAGCAAAGCCAGCGGCGAAGGGCCCAGGTCTGACGCGTTGTTGATGAGAATGTCGAGTCCTCCAAGAGAGCCAAGGATCTGCATTGCGACCGGGTAGATGTCTTCTTTCTTCGAGATGTCGCCGACGATGCCGTGGGCGTCCGCATATTCGCTCGATACCCGATTCACTCCGTCGCGTCCGCGAGCTATAAAGGCGACGTGAGCCCAGCGGTCCAGCAGTTCACGAACGAGTTCTCGTCCGAGCCCCGACGTGCCTCCGGTGATGGCGACCCGGCGGCCGGCAATGGTGTTATTGAATCTCCGAGATGTTGGGAATGTTGACATGTCTTTAGGCTACAAGTTAAAGTTAACTTTAAGTCAAGCAGAAAGTTGTTGTTCATGTCTGACCTACTTACAATTTCTGAAATCGCTCGCCGCAGCGGTGTCGCCGCTTCAGCGCTGCGTTTCTATGAGGAGCGTGGATTGATCAAATCCGAACGGGCGGGATCGGGTCACCGGCGCTATCCACGATCCGTCTTACGGCGGATCGCGTTTATCGTATTTGCTCAGAAGATGGGACTTACGCTCGAGGAGGTTGGAGCAGAGCTCGGAAAACTTCCGTCCAATCGAGTTCCGGAACGTGCAGATTGGGCAAAGATATCCGGGAGTTGGACCCAGCGCATCGACGAACGAATTGCCGAGCTTCAGCGTCTGCGGGAGGGCCTGACCCAGTGCATCGGTTGTGGATGTCTATCGCTGAAGCAGTGTCAGCTTGCAAATCCTGGTGACCGGGCTGCTCGACAGGGTCCGGGTCCTCGATATTTGATGCGGGATGGAGGCGCTATTCGTTAAAAGTAGTTCATGTAACAGTTGCCGACATGTAGCGTCGAACGAACGGAAGGAGGCGTATGAAAAAAGTACTACCAATTCTTATAACGACGCTCATGCTAGCAGGTGGAAGCGCCGTAATCGCGCAAACGCCGACCGATACTCATAGTAAGGCGATGCACGGCAAGCCAGACGTCACTTATGGGCGAGTAAAGGAAATAACGCCTGGCCAAAAGGTCGTTATCGACGTCGATAATGCGGTTGATAAATCATTCGACCTGGCGGACAAGGACCTTACCGTGAAGATGGCGTCCGGCCTCAAAGTCGGGGATCCGGTAATGGTTACGGAACATAGCGTTGCCGGAAAGACCAAGAGTGTACAGATCAGTAGACATTCCGGCGGCGGCGTAAGCCACGGCGATAAGAAGAGTGCCGCTGAAGAAAAGAAATAAACTGACGCGAATGCGTTCATCGGAAGCCAATCCGGAAACGGGTTGGCTTTCTTTCTTTTGGACCTTGTTTCCTTCCATCAAGAATCCCTAAAATCCTACGTACCTGCGCCGAAGAGTCCTGTGTGATGTGGAGCAGAAATACCGGCGCGGCGATCCTGGCGTTGACAGCTGTCGTTGCCGCTCATGCTGCGGATGTAGAGGGCCGAGTCATCATCAAGCGGAAGCTCAGCAACCGCACGGTCACTGCTTCGGCTTGCTTTTACCAGCGTGGGGCTACCGTACCGCTGGGCTCTGACGCGGACAAGGATCCTCTAGGATTCGAGCGCAGCCACGTCGTCGTCTACCTGGAAGGTCCCACGACGCCCTCGGTCCGCAATGCAGTAATGGAGCAAAAAGATCGGCGATTCGTGCCGGATTTGGTGGTGGTGCCAGCGGGATCGACCGTTTCCCTGCCGAACGAGGATGCAATCTTCCATAATGTCTTTTCCCTATCCAAGCCGAAGTCTTTCGACTTAGGCAACTATGCGAAAGGTCAGACGCGCAGCCTGAAATTTTCGAATCCAGGCATCGTATTCGTCAATTGCCATCTTCACCCGAATATGGGGGCGGTGATTTTCGTGTCTCCCAATCAGTGGAGTACGCGGGTCGACGAATCGGGTCATTTTCAACTTTCGAACGTTCCGCCAGGCGATTACACGATCGTGGCGTGGCACAAGGCTGTCGGTTTCTTTCGCCAGACGGCGCACGTTGCCGACCAGGACCTCGGCGGCATCGAATTTCTAATTCCCTTCGATGAACTCGCATCGGAAAAGAAGGAGCGCAGGTAGCTCCATGCGTTACGCTCATCGGACATTTCTCTGGTCGATCATTCCATTCGCAATCCTGCTGATCGGCACGTTCTGGGCAGTCCAGCAGTCGGTAATGTCGACAGTTCGCGAAGGGCTCCGGACATCGTTGCGCCGCAACCAGGAAGCGGTGGCCAAGATGCACAAGCGGGCGCAGATTCAAAATAGCCGCTCTTTGCGGATTGTCGCGGAAAGCTCGGCTCTAAAAGCTGGTCTGCAACTACTGATGGCCGATCAGGCAAGCCGCGATGCCCGGCTCACAGTAGAGGATCAACTGCGCGAAATCTGCGAGATTACCGGGGTTGATCTTCTGCTCGTCTCCAGCGTTGAAGGGCGGCCACTGATTGGTGTCAGGCGTAACGGTAACACGCTCGCATCGATGGATACAGGGCAAGTACACGAGCCGATACAAGACTTTTTCCTGGAGGACGGCTATGCGTACCGGATTACTTCCATTCCTATCAACCAAGCTGAAGACAACATTGCGATTCTTTCGGTGGGCGAGCACTTTGATTTGTCGGACTTTAGCGCTCCAGTCGTTCTGGTGGGCAACGACAGCGTCCTCAAATCCAGTCTGGCCGGACATTCTCTCACGGAAATTGAATCGGGTCTGAAGCATTGTCGAGGTATATCCGAATGCGAAGTGAAGCTTGGTAACGAAGTCTATCTGTCTCTCATCGTGGACACGGTGCAGTTCGGGAATACCTACTCGCTTCGAAGCATGCAGAACCTGGACGAGGCAATCAATCCGGTGCAGCACGTTTTGCGACAGACATTTCTGAAGGTAGGCATTGGAGCTCTTTTGGCGGCGATCCTCATCAGCGCCCTTTCGGCGAGATCCATTGTGCGACCGCTCGGACACCTGGTTTGGCAATTACGACAAAGCGGAAGAAGCGGTCTGCTGCCAGAAGTGAACACCGGACGATCGGCGGTAAAGGAGATTCGGGAACTAACGACAGGTTTCAATGATGCTGCGGTAGCTATCCGGCAGGGACGTGAGGAACTGAATCTGGCCTACATCGAGTTCATCGGTTCGCTGGCGAACGCTCTGGATGCTCGGGACCCTTACACGGCCGGCCACAGCTTCCGGGTCAGCGAATACTCGTGCGCGATCGCAGAATCTCTGAGGCTGCCAGCCGGTGAGATCGAGCAGATCCGTATTGGGGCGATGCTGCATGACATCGGTAAGATCGGGATCTCCGACAACGTATTGCAGAAACCCGGAAGGCTTACAGATGAGGAATTCGCTCTGATCAAAGAGCATCCGGTAATCGGCCGCAAGATCCTGGAAGGCGTACATGGTCTCGCCGCTTACCTGCCGACTGTCGAACTGCACCATGAGAATTGGGACGGAACCGGTTATCCATTCGGATTGAGCGAAGAAAAGGTGCCGCTTGCGGCTCGAATCGTTCATGTGGCCGATGCCTATGATGCGATGACGTCAGACCGCCCGTATCGTCGTGGCATGAGTTCGGACGAAGCCGTCCGCGCTCTTCAAAAGAATGCCGGCACGCAATTCGATCCCCTGCTTGTGAGCATCTTCGTCCAATGTGTCGCGAATGGGGAAGCACTTTGCGCGGGCGACTCTACTGCAGATTCCCTTAGGAAATTGGCAGTCGCGATTCAAAGTGAAAGAGATCAAACCGTGCGGCAGGTCGTAGTGGGTGAGAAATCATGAAGCGATCCATTGTAATTTTCTGTTGCGTGAGAGTGTGCCTGATGGCGCAGGAAGCAAGTTCGGGGTTTGAGCTCAGAACGACTCTCAGCACTGAAGGTATCTACTCACAAAAACTAGTTGCTTCACCCAGGTCAGGATCCCCGGTGACCGCCGGGTTTCGAGACATCCTGTACCCGACCTGGAAGCTGAACGAGCATTGGGCAGTCGCCGGAGCGTTACAAGTCCACTCACGTCCTTATTTCGTTGAACAATTCTCGACACAAGGCTACGGCGTCAAGACCGACGTCCTGCAGGCTCATGTGAGCTACTCGCGCATGGCCAAAGACCGTTCTCTGGTGGTTCGAGTCGGACAATTGTCGTGTTCATTCGGTTCCTTTCTGCTGCGATACGAGGACGCCGAGAATCCGTTGGTCGACATGCCGGTGACCTACGGTTACTACTACAAGCCGATTACTACTTATGGACTTGCAGGCGCTCAGGTCGATGCCACGGCCGGCAAGCTGGATGTGCGCGCGCAGCTAACAAACTCTTCTCCAGCGAATCGGCGGAGTCTATTCGACAAGGATCAGTACGTCAATTGGAGCGGCGGCGCAGGCTACACAATCGCGCAGGGGTTTCGAATTGGCGCGTCCGCCTATAGAGGACCATATTTGCACCGGCAATACATGTACTACCTGCCAGGGGAAGCGCGACCCCGAGATTTGTCTTCCACTGGGTACGGCCTCGACGTGCAATGGGCGCGAGGACCATGGAATGCATATGGCGAAATGCTGCGCTTCGTAAAGCCTTATCGTGCGATGCCGACCTTCCGTCAGCACGGCGGGTATGGCGAGGTTCGACGGGTTATCCATCCAAGGTGGTACGTGGCCGCTCGTCTGGGTTATTTGCGAGCCAGCCAAGGTCCCGGCAGCAATGTATATGAGACAGCCGTGGGTTTTCGGCCCAATCGTTATCAGCTCGCGAAAATCGGATACCAGCGGGTGCAGGTATCCTCAAGCGGATCAATGCCGGCAAACACCCTGGTCGTACAATTGGTCACGTCATTTCGCATGGTAGCTATCGCTCGAGATTAATGCGCGCGCGAGATTAACGCGCGAAGCTAGTTCGACGGGTTGCGCTGCGGCGCTTCCACGAAATCTACCCGGCGGTTATCATCCCGAGAGACGCCTACGATGAGGAACTCGAGCGGTTCAGTCCCCGTGTTCTCGAACGAGTGCACTTCATTGAGCTGAATCGGGATCGCATCCCCTTCTTTGATTGGCGCAGTCTCGGAGCTGTCGCGGTCGGAGATCGTGACAGATCCCTGCCCCTTCATCAGGTAGTAAAACTCAGCGACCTCTCTATGAAGATGAGGCGCGCTGCGAGAGTTAGGGAGCAGCCGCATGTGGTCGACGTAAGCCCACGGCCCGCTGAACACGCTCGGGAGCAAGAACCTGTCTGTACTGCACAACGCCTTTACTTCCGGAAGATGCGGCGCCGGCTTCAGAAGCAGCGAATCAAAGCGGATCGACATGAAGACGGGAATCGGATCGAGCGGGACGTTGACGCGCGGGTCTGCGAGATCGAACGCATCGTATGTGCTTTTCATAGCGCTGACGTTGATGTTCATCCACTCAACCGGCTTGTCAGTGTGGTTGTAGATCGCGTGGGAATGCCCCATACGCACCGGAGCGCCCGCCGGCCCTTTTAACACTGATGTACGGCCGTCAATTGTAAATTGTGCTTCGCCGTCGAAAATGACGAACATCTCCTCGCACTGATTGTGGAAGTGAGCGCCGATTCCGCTCTTCGGCTGAATAATCCCTCGATGAAGGAAAACAGGTTCGTATCGAGGGAGTGGTCATCGAGAAGCCCCATGTAATCGAGCTGGCCGGGGCCGCCGTGGACCCCTTTCGACACTCGGTATTGGGCTGGGTCGGTGTGAGCGATCCGCTTGGCGAGCGGTTCTCGCGCACTGAGCGGCAGGATCATCAGCACAGCAAAAGGCAATAGCTTCATGCGAAGGCTCCGATTGCAGCGAAGTATATCAATCGGCGGAGAGATCGTTGCACCAGAGCTCAAATGATGTCATTCTTTCGGCTTGGACAGGTTAGAACCGAGAACATTAAAGGGTGGATATGTACGCGGGCAGGACCTTCCCAAGGGAGCCGAGGGGAGGAATCTATGCCGGTGGTGCGAGTTGGAAGTGCCAAAAGGACGCCTGACGTTCTGCTCGGACTTTTGCGTTGAGGAATGGCGGCTCCGTACCGATGCCGGATTCCTTCAGAGAAGACCCGGGAGCGGGATAAGGGAGTCTGCGCTTCGTGCGGTGTGGATACAATCGCTGCTTATCACGCGCTAAAGCGCAGCCGCGGCGTGGGCCGGGTACGAATGCTGCAACACTGGGGATTGAAGACGATTAATCGCAAAACACTGTGGGATGCGGATCATATCGTCCCAGTCGCGGAAGGCGGCGGCGCTTGCGACCTGTCCAACATACGCACCCTTTGTCTGCCCTGCCATCGCGAGGCCACACGCCAGCTTCGCGAGCGTCTTACTACGCGCCGCTAATGGTGCAGATACGGTATCCAACCTGGTGTATCGACGGGGCTGCTCCAAAGAGTTCCGCCGGCGCGTGATGAACAGCGTTTTCCAGTCCGAGCCGCTGAACGCACAATTGGTGACTTCGTCCTTGGGAATGGGTATAAAGCTCAGCAGTTTCCCCGCTGGTGAAAGGACGTACACACCGCCCTTATACTTGCCGACCGACTCATACTTATTCGGCTCATTGCGGCCCGCGGCTACATACAGGCGGCCCTCACGATCCATCTTCAGTCCGTCGGGACCCCGACCGTCCTGCCAATCGAAGATCAATTTGCGGCTGTCGGGGACAATCGACCCATCCGGCCGCAACGTAAAGCGCCAGAGTTTGCGCGCTCCGCCGGTGTTGTTGTTGTTATTGTCGGCGACATAAAGGTACTTGTCATCCGGCGAAACAAACAACCCGTTGGCGCGTTCCACTTCATGGCCGATGATGCGAGATACCTTACCGGGCGCATCAATCCGATAAACGCCTTCGTACAAAACCTCCCCGCGCGTCGCGCATTTCCATCGTTTCGCGGCGCCGTATGGGGGTCGCTGAAGTAGATTCGGCCTTTGAGTCGATACTGAGGTCGTTCGGTGAGTTGTATTTTTTCGACTCATAGTGGTCGGTCAGCACCGTTTCAGCTGTCCATTCGGCTCCAGTCTCGTTACGCGCCGATTGTTCGATTCACAGATAATCATGCGCCCTTCGAAATCGAAGATCAGCCCGTTTGCGCCTCCGGACGGCTCGCGAAAAACAGCGGTTTTCCCGGCCGGGTCCCGTTTGGTGATCCGGTCGCCGCCGGTGAAGTAGAGGTTGCCCCTGGAGTCGGAAGCTGGTCCCTCCCCCGCTCCGACTGCTCCGTGGTTTGTCGCCGCAGGTGGCGCGGAAAAGAGAGCCTCGTAAGCAGCCAGAAAACGAGAATCGGAGTACGCATGAGCTACGGAAACTCTATCAGACCGCGAATTGTGTTCGCGCGTGTCGCAAGCGCCTCAATGCAGGCGACAAAGTTTAAATGCTCTAGCCTTTTCTTCGGCATACAAATTGCAGGGCAAAGTATTTTAAACTGTCTTCAACGTACAAAGGCTGAAGCATGATACGATTATTGGCGATTTGAAACTAAATGGGCGATACGAACGTTTGATTGGTCTTGCCGCATAGCGGTGTAGGACCATGCGGGCCGTCGCTAGACCTCCGATTGGCACGGCCCGCCTTTTTGAGATTTCAAACTTTTTTTCCAAATAAAATTTCTATTCTTCATCCCCTTCGCGGCTCGAGCCCGGCTGCGCGAATCGTAGAAGGTCCGTGACCAACCACTCCTTCCGGTTAGGGAGTAAGCTAACAGCATGGGTATCGAAGCTCGACGCGACTTTATTCTGAAGACACATCGCAGGCGGGTTGTACGCGGCTACGTACTCGGCTCCCGGAATAGCGCAGACGCGATCTGGAATCCCCGGACCGTTTCCGGGAAGGGTGATCGCGGTGGAGCGGCAGGGGGTCGTCACGGAGCGCAAGTACCAGCGCGATGCTGTGCGCAACATGATCAATAAAGGAATGATGGAGTTGACCGGGGCTCCGTCTCCGCAGGAGGCCTGGCGGCATTTTTTCCAGCCCAGCGATGTCGTCGGCCTCAAGCTGAATCCGGTCGGACAGCCGTTTGTCATGTCTGCTCCGGAGGTGGTGCAGGAGATTATCGATGGCTTGAAGATGGCGGGCGTGCCGATGAAAAACGTCGTCGCCTACGATCGCTATCACGACCAGTTCCTGCAGGCAGGCTTCGATAAGTGGCTACCCGAAGGGGTTCGCTGGACTTCCGCCAGCCCGAGCTTTAATTCGCACCCGCTCCAGTTGGATATGGAAGGGTACAATTCGGCTCAATTCGTCGAGATGGCGCTGGTTCTTCCTCAGGGCGATCCAAAAAACCCGCACCACCGGCGCTCCTATCTGTCGAACTTCATCAGTAAAGACGTGAACAAGATGGTGAATCTCTGCGTGTTGAAGCATCATCAGTCGGCAGGCGTCACAATCGCGTTGAAAAACATGTCGCACGGGCTTGTCAACAACGTCAGCCGGAGTCACGCCAGTTCGACTCTAAATGCGTGTGGCACGTTCATCCCGAACATCGTCGACCATCCGATCATCAGGCAGAAGGTAGTCCTGAATATTTGCGATGGAGTGCTCGCCGCCTATCACGGTGGTCCGGGAGGCAAAGTCGAGAAGTACACTTGGCCGCATAACACGATGTACTTCTCAACGGACCCCGTTGCCCTCGATAAGACTGGTTTGAAAGTGATCGACGCCAAGCGGGCAGAAGTCGGTATGTTGCCGATTGCGACTGCGAAGCCCGACAAGGACAGTACGTTCCTCAATATGCAGGTAGAGCACATCGAGATCGCGGGCGCCCTCGGGCTCGGCGTGTTCGACGACAAGAAGATGGACGTACGGCATTTCAAGCTGACCTAGTTTCCGGAGCGGCAATCGCGGTGAATCGATGCCGCTGACGGAAATTCGAGTCGCGGGCTATAGGTCCACGACCGCCTTCGCTTCTAGCTTTGAATGAACCTGAGACGGGCCGTCCCCGATCCGGCTCAAAAGGACAGTATCCTTGAAGGTCTATACCGAACTCGAATCCGCAAAGCACTTTCCTCAATTCCCTCGCTTCCTTTAAATGGACCACAAGAAGGAAGAAAACAAAAGCGAACCCGCGAAGGCGCCGACGCCTTAAGGAAGCGTGTAATTCACTACCGGGTCGGGGCCGGAACCCGGGGCCACATGAAATTTCGCAACGATTTTCTTTTCCGGAATGGAAATTACGAATATCGTGTCGGCTTCCTCGTCTGAGACGAACGCGAGTTTCCCATCCTGCGATAGATTGCACGAGACCAACTGACCGGGGACGATCATATAGTCCGTTTGCCTGCGCTCTTTAGGACTCGCAAACCCGACCTTTTTCTCGTGCATTAATCCATAAACCAGAGTGTTTCCGTCAGGAGTGATCGCGATTCGGACGGGACCCTTGCCCGTAGGTATGTTGGCGATGGCCTGATTTTTCGAAGTATCGATCACCGTGATGTTGTTCGATTCTCGATTCACGACATACAGCTCTTTGCCGTCTTTTGAGAGAACACTGCCTTCGGGGCGGTCACCGGTCTCAATCAACTGAACCTTGCCGGAATCGAGATTGATCGCCGAGACGGTTCCCGACGAGCTATTGCTCACGTATGCCCACTTTGCGTCAGGTCCGAACCTTACCATGTGTGAGGTCTTGCCTTTGGTATCGAAGTGCTTAATCACCGATCGTCTGGACGGATCGATGATGAGCAACTTATCCGGCGCTTCCGTCGTGACCGCAAGTAATCCGCTCTTCGGATCCACATCAATTCCATGCGGGCGGTGACGATCGCCCAGAGAGATATCTCCGATCCTCTTTCGAGCGGCCACATCGATTATGGATAAGCTGTTCCCACCAAGTCCCGGATTCTCGATGCGCATTGTGCCATTGTCCGTCGTGTAGAGAAGCCTTCGATCCGGAGAGAAGGCCATCTCGTGCGGATGCTGTCCAACGCCGACGGATGTGAGCACCTTGCCATCGGCGCCGAGATAAACAAGCGAATTAATCCCCTTCATCAGAGCGAGGTAAACCGAGTCTCCGGCGAATATCGTCGAAGTAATAACCATGAAAAGGCTAATCTGCTTCATCTTCAGGGCCATCATGGCATAATCAGGATTCCTATGAACCCGAGGTCTGCCGAACCACAACGTCCGCCTCGCGTCACTGCGCTTATCGTGTCGCGCAACTGCGCATCACAACTCCGACGCTGCCTGGAGGCGCTAGAACGGTCGACCGATCGAGACCGCCTTGAGATCTTAGTCGTAGATAATGGCTCCCACGACGGCTCCGCCGAGGTAACCGCCGATTTTCCCGATGTCCAGTCGCTTCGATTGCCGAAGGATTTTGGAGTAACGAAGGCATCGAACATAGGGATGCGCACGGCCAAGGGAGACGCCATCTTTTTCCTGCCGGCATATGTTGAAGTCGATCCTGACACGATTATGCGGCTCGCCGATCGTCTCGAAGACAGTGAGGCAATCGGAGCAGTTTGCCCGATTTTGCAGCGATGGTATCGATTGCCGGATGCGGAGGCTCTTCGACACGCTTGTCAGTCGGGAGCGTTGACCGATCCCCAGCAGGTTCCTGCGAATGCCGCGGAAGTGGCCATCGACTACCCTCCGGGCGCGCCGATACTAACACGCAAGCTCTTTCTTCGAGGGATGAATTACTTCGACGAACGATACGGTGACTACTGGTCGGACCTGGAACTCTGCTGGCAACTCCGGAATGCCGGGAAAACGATTCTCTGTTTGCCGCAGGTTACGGTTCGTTACGGACAGGCGCCTGCGCGTGAGAATGACACGGTCCATCGAGCCGATTGCACTGTTGGAGCTGCGGCATACCTAGGGAAACATGTCGGCTCAGGAGCCGCTTTGAAATTTCGGTTTCGAGCTGCGCTCGGCGCACTCTTCCGAGCACAGCTGTCTCTCGTTTCTGCTCTCGTATCGGGACAGAAGGTGGACGGCTCGCACATCTAAGCGGCACTCGGCGCATTTACCGATTACCACTCGCCGCCCTCATTCCAGAGCTTCCCGCAGAGTTCGATACATTTTCGCGTGAGTCGTTTTGCTTTGCGCGGAGCGCAGGATTCACATCGATAGGATTGCCGTCAACCGCGCGAGAAGACACGTGTAAACCCGATCGCTGGAGTTTGTCTTTGATGCGAGCAATGCCGGTATCGTCGACGTTGTCAGGTTCGGGCGCCAAATGAAATCTGCTTCATGTCCACAGAATGTGAAACTCGCGAAGCTGTCCGTTCCGTCACAATAGCGGCCCCACATCGGGGAGGAGAAACATATGCGGCTGCTTTGCGGTTTGCTTTTCATCGCTCTAAATTCGTTTGCGGCGAGCCCGATTCTTTTTGGCGCACGTGGTGGCGCGGCACTCAATGACAATGCGGAGACATTGGTCAGCTCGGCAATCGGTAGCTCGCCGAGTAAGACGTACGTTGTGGGACCAACTCTCGGGATGCGTTTGCCATTGGGCTTCTCGGTGGAAGGTGATGCACTCTACAACCACCAGAGTCTTAATTTTGGATCGATCGGGGGCTTCTCAGCCAATGCTCATTCCGATTCCTGGGAGTTCCCGGTGATGCTGAAGTACACCATAGGGCACGGGCTGATTGCGCCAGTGATCGGCGGTGGAATGAATTTCCGGCACATTAATGATTTCGGCAATATTCCGTCTTATCTGTTCAGCGGCAGCACCGACGCGAATTCCTATGGCTATACGGTGGGCGGCGGGTTCCAATTCCATGCCGGGCCTGTGAGCATTACTCCCGAAGTTCGATATACGCGCTGGCAGAGCAGCAATCTGGTGCAGCAGGTGATCGACAGCTTTGTCCCTGGACGCAATGCCGTGCAAGTGCTGATCGGGGCGACCTTCTGAACTAACGCGTCGGTCGAGTTGTCGTTGTCTTTGTTTCCCGTCGCGTTACCGTTGCGGAACCTCCGGACTTAGTGAGATCGATCAATTGTTGGATTCGGCTTCGAAAAGCAGGCGCGAAGCAGGCGATCTCATCCGCGCTTGCGCCTGACGCGCGCAGAGCGGCGTGAATCTGCGCGTCAGTCAGTTTCCCGAGCCGCTGCATTAACCAGCGAACATCCTCGAGACCAATGCCGCGCAGGACCTCGTAACCTTGCTTGCCCTGATAGTTGAAGCTTACAAAGCCGTTGTCAACACCGTCGATGAAGTAATTGGAATCCGCCACATACTCATTACAATTCCACTTACTGCGGCCCGTCAGCTCTCCGGGCCGGCCCATTGTTGCTCCCCAATCGTTGATCGCATACACCAACTCTCCCTTCACGGGCACGATCGAAAGGTTCGGAGGTTTCACGTCCCAGTTGGCCAGCAGCACGGCCAAAAGTTTAAGTCCCGCGAGTTCGCGAGAACCCTTGAGCTCCGAGTCGGTCAGGCTCCAGCGACGAGCTTCGCGCAAACCCTCATCGAGCAGTTGAAAACGCGCATCAGTAAAGCCGCCTGTAGCATCGACAAATTGCGCGGAGCGTCCGAGTTTCGTAACGCCCCCGATTTTGCCACGCGGCACGAAATAGATAGGCTCAGCGAAATAACCTGCGGCCCACACGATTCGTGAAGCAAAGTTTTCGGATTTGACTTCCGGACCAAACTTGACCATCCACTTGATGCCGCGGGCATCTTTCACAAGCATCTTCGGCGCAGTTCCACCCTTCGCTTCTTCGAGAAACACGAACGGCCCGATTGGAGCGCTTGTATGGCCTCCGGGACCGCCGATCAAGTCGAGCGATTCTATAGGTCCCGGATCTCTCCAAAGGACTGCACCTTCAGTATTCGTCAGTAGCAGAAACCCAAATGCGAGGAACAAACATTTCACAGTTGTTCGACCCCGTGGCGCGAGTTAGGTTTCTCTTCAGTCGAGAAGTGTAAAGCCGGGAGCACCTTTCGAATCGACCGTCAGCAGATATGTTCCAGTTAAGCTCCCTTGGTATCACGCACTACAAAGAGAAATCTTTCGCTACGACGGTTTTGCAGCCCCAGCGCACCTCGTGCGGAAACTACCTTGAAAGAAATCGGGGGATCCCGCAAGGCGTGCGCTGGTTTCAAATCACTTTGAATTGGGCGCACCTTGACCTTTCCTTTCGCGACGCGATTAGCTGCGCAACGGGCGGCGTCCTGTTACGGCCTTTAGCTATAATCGGCAAATCATGCTTGTGATTCGTGCCGAGCAAATGCGCATCCTGAATCAGGCCTTTCGGGCGGCGTTCCGCCAAAAAACCGCCGAGTACCTCAAGTCTGACTACACCGCACAGTACAACGCCCTGGGCTCAGACCGCGTGCGCGAGCTGATCGAACTCGGTATCCGCAAAGCGGAAGAACATGGAATGGAACGCGAATCCGATGTCTGCGATCTCATCGCCTTGATGGCTGAGTTCGGCTCCGACTTGGACGAACA
The DNA here is from genome assembly GCA_963833675.1 of Bryobacteraceae bacterium. GTDB lineage: Bacteria > Acidobacteriota > Terriglobia > Bryobacterales > Bryobacteraceae > DASQDN01. The sequence continues at coordinate 35,350 of CAWHYW010000020.1, forward strand.
GCCCTGGGCTTCCGCGATCCTGCGCGACCGGTCCGAACCGGGCACGGTGCGAATCGGCCGCCTCACGGGATGGGCCGAGGCGTTTCGGCGCGTCGGAGGCAAGGTGTAATGCCGAATCCCTTCAAATCCAAACCCGGATCCAAAAAGTTAAACGACCCGGTATCGCAGTGCCCATTGAACAAGGCTGAGATTCGGATCGAAGTTTATGGCATCGACCCTCGTGGCCAGGAACCAAGGAGGCCGATCGCCGGAGTTGACGTTGATGTCAATGGAGCTACGGCTACCAAGGCCGCGAAGACGCCCGCGAATGGCCAATGGCGCTACCAGCCGCTGACACCGGGCCCCTATACGGTCACCGCAGGGTTCCCGTCCGATCTGGACGAGCGCTATGACATCACCAACGTGGCGGCTCAGGTGAAGACTCCGGCCGCCGGTGGCAGTGAGACGGCCGTTTTCCTTGTTCCCTGGACGTGGGTCGAATTTATCGTGAAGGATACCGCTCTTCAGACGCTAGCCAACATCGATTGGAAATTGGCCCGGCAACCCATGGCCGGCGGGGTGTTCACCAAATATGACTCGGGTATCACCGTCGCCGATGGCAAAGTGTATCGCAAGGAAGTCCGCACGGGCACTCACGAGTTCACCGTCAAAGACCTCACGATGCCGCAGTGGTCAGCAACGGAAGCCGTGATTGGAGAGGAGATCGTTCTTTCTGCGAGAACGGACGGATTCGAAGCGGGTGATGTTGGCTCTTTCGAGATTCTCGACGCTTACAACGTGGTGACTATCTTGGAAATCCTGGGCGGCAAAGTGAAGAGCACGGGCGGCTTCCTCCAACTGGAAGCCAAATGGAAGCCGAAGGAAAGCTCATTCACTAATCTCAAACAAAGCCGCATCCTGTTCCGTGCGTCTGCCGGCAAAGCCGTGACGTATAGTGGCGAAGTACCGCTGTTAAAAAATGAAGTTCTAAAATTCGAGGATCAAAAGGGCCACGCGATGGACCGTCAGTTCGACTTATATTTCTCGGGCGGCACGCATCGCGCTATTACCACGGTGAGTGGCAAAGCGGATGTGCAAGTCCCTTGGGGCGAGACCTTGTTGTGGGCGAAATTTCCTGGCCTCACCGTAGCTCAAGTCAAAGTGGAGGCCGGCGCGAATACCGGCGCTATCGTAGTGTGACCCAGGACTGAGGAAGGAGCGCGATGCACTGGTCTCAACAGCACAACAATACGATGGACTGTTTGCTGACGCCTACTTTGCGCGTCAGTTGGTCGCAGCCCCGATGCTGGCACGGCGAGAACGTCAAAATTCTCGTACGATCCACCTATGTCAAAGATGGCGGTCAAATCACGTTCAATATCTATGCCGTCGGCAATCCGGCGGCCGTAGACACAATCGCCAATGTGGTCATCAACGGCAACAGCATCGACTATGTCTACAAGGTCAACTGGAAAAACAAAGTGGTGCCGGCGAACTCAACAAATTTCGAAGTAACGGCAACGTTGACCACGCCGAATATCGTCTCGGCAGCCTCCAATCCCATGGCCGTCGACTTGGTCGTTCCCGTCTTTTCAGCCTGAGACCTCAGGCAAGGCCAAAGTACAACAGCAGCGCCAGCGGATGATAGTGGAAGACCGTCGTCGAAGCCGGCAACCGCGTGCCCCCCGCGACGTTGGCCCACCATCGATACTCATTCATTTGGTCGCCTAACGTGTCCCGCGCGGCATCCTGCATGAACGATAAGGGGGCTGCGGCTGCCAAAGCGGCTTTCCAATCGAGCGACCATTGATTTGGCGTCTTGAGCACCACGCTGCGCTCGGGAACCAGACTTATAGGCAACCGGTCCTGATTGACGTCCGTTTCGAGCAGCACATCGACGGGCAATCCGATGCTTAACCCCGCGGCCTTCAATTTCAACACGACCTGCTTACGGTCGGCGACCTCCGCTGCATTGGATACATCGATGAGCTTGTATCCGTCGCCCGTGAGAATCTGCGTTTCCGAAAAAGTCTCCAAATGCAGGAATGAACCCTGCGGATTCAACGTGGCATCGGTAGGAGCCGCCCCGACATAACCGAGAAGTTCCCCGGCCACGACGCGTATCGGAGGATCGACGGCAACGATGTCATGATTCCCGAGATTGGTCGCGAGCGTTCCATCCGCCGCGACACTCTGCGCAAGATCCTCTCCCTCCATTTGCAGAAACACGTAAGTGTCCGCAGGATTCGCAAGTTGGATCACCTGCGAATTGGGCGGCCCGGCGGGATCGAGCGCAGTCCTCGGATCAGCAGCGGCAGCGCCGCCCGCGGTGGGTATCCGTTCACCCGCCGCATGACCCGCCGCCGGAACCAGACGACTGGGAAGTGGCGGCGTTGCGGCCGGTTGGGCCGGCAGATGTGTGAATACCGGGCTCGGAACCAGGAACAGCACGTGCGCCACAGTGCGTTCGTGGAGCTGCTTACGCCAAGGCACGGCCGACGTGCCGTCCAGCGGCCCGTCGTCGAGATGCATATACAGACTGTACCAAGTCTTCTCCTGATTGGAGCGGTCCTTATGTTTGTGCCGGATGACAACGAAATTACGCGACCCCAGCGTCTTCGCCCCCGCCGCTTCGCCGCCGCGCACTCCGACAATCTCACCGTCCGCGATTGCGCGCACCTCCGTGCCCGCGCCGGAGTACAGGTGAATGCCTGTATGCCAAATGCGCGAGAGGCCAAGCGGATACCAACCCGCATCGGCCCCTTCTGTGTTCGAGAAAAAGGCCGGGCTTGGAGCGCTCGTCAAATCCAGTCCATTGGCGTTGAGGTTCAAGGGATATGAGAAAGTTCCCGCCGTGCCCGGGTAGAGCGGCTTCACGCTCTCGTGGTAGTTGTTGACGAACTCGTCGTCCTCGCGCTCCTGCCTCCGCACCGTGCTCACCGTCAATGAGAACGGATTGAACGGCGGAGGTCCGTCCCGCGCGATGTCCCCGACACTAACCCGATCCGGTTGGTGCCAGCGCTCCTGAAAACCGCACTTGGTGACAGCTACAGTGCGTATCGCCGCGCAGGTCCCACAAGTACCCAGGGCTAACGGATTCTGGCCGTACTCCGCGCAAGAGCCGTCATGATAAATATCCGCAGCCTTGCCAAGGTGGAATGTCGATCGGCGGTGGCGCCATCGCCGGCCGTCCGTCGACTGATAGTTGTCCTGCCAGCACCGGTAACCGGCCGCAATCCCTAGCCGCTGGATGTTGGCGCGCCGCATCAAGCCGCGCAATGCCCAGATCAGCGCCTTGTCCACTCCCGGATACTCGCGCATGTCATAGATGTCCCACTGCTCTGCCGCCAGGGAGGTGCGGTCTGGCAACGTAACGTTGTCAGCAGAAAGGAACCGTTGAACCGGCCGTTGCCGAATCCCGTACAAACGCCTGCGTTCGGATGATCGTTGCACCGGCAGCGAATTGGAGGAACGTTCTTGCCGTCCGCGCACTTGCAGCGCAGGCGCCACACCACCACCGGCCACAGCGCGGCTTCTTTGTCGAGCGCTGTAAACGTTGCGTCATTGACGACTCCGGTCACCGGCAGGTTCAGTGCATTCTGCAGCCGCTTGACGGCGTCGCGTGTCGCGCGATCAAACTTGCCCGTTACCCGCACAGGCATGTTCGGTGATCCGATGCCGTCAGGATCGGATCCGGATCCCCAGGCAAGCAACTTGATCTGCAGTTCCCAAACATCACGGCCAGTCATTGGCGGGTCGAACCGCAGGACTCGTTCTCCGTAAGGAGGACTCGCAGGTCGCGGCATCAGTGACTGTGTCCGCCGCTGCCTGCCGGGAGGAACATGCTTCCGTTATTGTCAAAACCGAAGCAGACCGCTCCGCTGCGTAGCGCGGCGACGTGCGGGAACAGCAGGTCGGAGCCTTTCGCTTCGCGCACTAGCGCCAGCGCCCGGTCCAGCCTGCCGCAGTACAGGTCGCCCCTTACGTCGGTCATCGCGAGCCAAGGCGCGCCGTCGGGCGCCTGCTCGAGACTTACCGCGCGCGCGGGCTGCATCTGTGGATCTCCGGGGTTCTGTTTTACGGGCCAGCCTCGCACTGATCCCAGATCGGTCATGGTGAAATTCGGCTCTCCGGACACAGGTGTCTTCCACAACTGCATCTGGCCATGTTGCTTGCGGTCCGCTTCCAGCATCAGAAAGAACGCCTGCGGCGATCGCTGGCCGACAGCGACTGCCACGATCACGTTCCTCGTCGTCCGGATGGTCCGTTCAGGCGATAGAATTGTGCCGTTTTCGTCAACTTCGATCTTCTGGGCAACGGACTGCTGCCCATCGTCAGATACTAGCAGCACCTGGATACCGCCGATCTGCTGAAACGCGCACGCAGTGAGTTTCGGCATCGCTTTGAGCGGAACATGCCATGCCTGCTTGGCTCCGTCGGCGCCGACCACCGCCCCCGCCAGATCCGGGCTTCCTTTTGCCGACACTCCCGTGGCGAGCACTACCGCATGGCCCCGATTGGGGAATCGTATTATCGGCGCCGGATCGCGAACGCCCAAATCGATACGGACGGGTGAGCCCTGGAGGAATGTCGATGCCTGCCTCATCACATCCGCCTTTCCGTCCTTTGAGAACACCGCTACCCATCCTACCGGCGTGATCTGCGCATCCCACGGCAATTGACTGACAGCGACTCGCGATCCAGGATCGTATTCACCCAATACCGTGCCTCCCTGGTGAAGCGATCCATGACCGGCGGATCCTGATTCTCGCACCAGCAGGCGAAGCTTCGGCGCATGCTCGGTTCCGGCAAGCCATGCTAAAAGCGTTTGTGACCGGTTTCGTGAGTCATATCCCAACGCGGCATCGGCGACCCGCACCGGAACGATTTCGAACGGCAAAGGATCTGACGTTACTAGCGATCCAGTTTCGGCCAACTCATGAATCACATCGACCGAATAGGACCCGGGGGGCAGCGCATCATGAAAGCTCCACAGATTGACCCATGTCGAGTTACGGGCCCCCGGCGCAAGCGTTACCATCTTCGGCGCGCTCTGGATCAGTGGCGCCGGCATGACCGACCATCCTCGCTGCCATCGCGTGTTTGTTGAACCGCCCGATCATCCCGCCTGGTCTGAACATGCGGATGACCGGCGTATCGAGGTTGCCCTCCAGGGCTTTGACCGTCATTGACTGCGACCCGCCGTTGACCAGGATGATATCGAAGTCGGCCGTTTGTTCAGGGTAAAGAGACGTGGGCCGGTTCCCGCGCGGCGAGACCAGCAGTTGCATCGTTGTCGTAGTTGCGGGTGTCATGCGGCGTTCCGGCAGATTCGGTTGTTGACCATGCGCGTTAACACTCCATAGTATTGCCGCGCAAAGCGCGAGGCGTCGAAATCCGGCTAAGTCGCGATACACTTACTTGTCACAGATTAGTACAGATCGGGATGCGTCCATGCCACGGGCAGCTTCTCCTCATTCCAGCCCGCGAGCTTCAAAATGCACTTTGCGCAAAGCCCTCCTAGAACTAGGTTCCTGCCATAGCGGATGCAGAATTCAACATTTCCGCTGTTTGGGTTTGTATCCCAGTGAGGCCAACCGTGTTCCACGTCGGTTCCGCCCATAGCCATAGGCCAAGGCTCGACGCCAGGAGCCACATGAGGAGCAGCAGATGTGGGTCCGACAATTCCGGGGACCGTCCAAATGAAACCCCTCGTGAAGGTGTAGCTCATCAGGCAACCGGGCGTTGCTAAGTCATGATGTTTCCAGCAGACATTCATCCCTATGAAGTGCGCGAGCTGCGTAGAGTGTCCCATCTCGTGGGCGAAGAGCGTAGCGGAAGGGGTACCGGCTTTAAGCAGAGAGTTGCCGTCGCCCATGCATTCGCCCTCCCATGTCATACCGGTAGTTGCGACCACCCCACCGGTGAAATCGTTCCAAAGCGGACTCTCATGAAGTTTGTTCCAACGAACTACGTTCATCTTGCGGGGTTGTGCGTCTCGTGGGGTCAGAGTATCCACAATGTTGTAGGCGATGTCGTCCTTCACCCGGCCGAAAAAAGTGAAAAAATACTGATCCGGCGTTCCGCCGTAAACCGGTATGGCCCCCGCCCCCGGGTCATTTAAGGCGGCATCAGCCGCTCCTACGTGTGTGCCGATAGCATTGACGATGTCTGCCCCGACTGTTTGGGAGTCCGTGCCCTTTGCCTGTAGGCGGATCCTGTTCGTTGCGAGGTTCTGGCGATTTGCAGGGAAATTTGGAGGCAACTGCTCCCGGTAGAAGTCGTACCGCACGAACTCATTTCCTATGTCGGAGTCGGCATTCAACGGAACCTTTCCCAAGCGCCCATTGCTGTGCAAATTATGCGCCTTCCTATATTTCTTCAGAGGAACGTTCTCATGCGGCGGCCCGTTCTCCGGCATCGTCCATTCGTAAAATGCCTCTGCGTACTGTCCGTTTATCCCGCTGAGGCTCATGTTTAGACCGTCCCCCGGGTGTGGTGCTGCGGGATCTGCGCCCAAACCGACGGTCCCATGCACTGTCACGGGCATGCGGAGTGACTTTTTTATCTGGAGGCGCCGCCAGATCACCATCGTGCCAGTGCTGCTGTCGGTAATCTTCGCCTTGGGAGTAACAAACCCGAAGTGCCGCTCGTATGGCTGGTGGTCTACCCAAGCGTGCAATTTGTAGGTGTCGCCGCAAATATGGGATGGGGAAAACAGAACGCCGGCGATGCCCCGCCGGGAACCTGTTGTTCGGGCCGAAATCTCCACCCGCTCTTGCTTGTCCTGATCCGCCTGTAGGGCCGGACGAAGATTGATGTAATCGGTATACCGGTATGTACCCTTGGTTTTCCCGATGATCGGATCGAGCGTGCCGCCCGGGTCGGGAGAATATTGTTTCCGAAAGTAATTGCTCAAATCGGCCGTCGGCTTGATACCGCGCCGGCCACCGTAAAACTCGTGGCAGTTCGGCCCTTGGGGAAATTCGTTCCAGCGGGGCACCGCCACCGCTCCCGCGCTGGTCCGCACCACCCACAGCACATCGTCCTGCTTGGTCAGCCACGGACCGAGCCGAATCTGTGTCGCGGGCGCTCCGCCGCCGGGATCAACCTCGCGGTAATCTTTCTTCCTCTCCAGTAACTCGCTGTCGTCGCCCGTGTCGCTCCGTTCGAGCTTGGTGCGGTTGAGATACACCGTCAGTTCATCCGCGCCCGCCGTATAATTGCAGTCCGCTGTTCCGTTGAAGTTGGTAATGTCGAAATCCTCGCAGACACCCGTGTTATCCGCCGTGATCTCGATCCTTGCCTGCCAGCACGGATACTTCGGGCTATTCGCCGGATTTCCAGCGGCGCCGGTGTTGACCGGGTTCGAATGAGTTCCGTCCTTTAGCTTGAATGCCGCGAATGTAAAATAGCGTTGGTTACCCGCCAACGCCCCGCTCGGGAAACGTGCATCGTCGAAATAATCTTCGGCGACGGGCTCGATCTTAAGCGGGCCGATAGCCTCCTTCTCGAACAGCCCTCGTTTGTCGGCGTCGTTGTTGACAGTGTTATCCCGGCTCTTGAGCCTGGGCTCGAACTCGATCGGTATCTCCGGCCGCGTATAGTAGGCGACGTCGAGGCTGTGCTTTGTAGGACCCGTGCTGTATCCGCCACCGATAGCGTTTCCGCCCTGATCCAAGTCCTCGCCGCGCGCCTGATGCCGAGCCATCGGGATGCGTATCCGAAGGGTCTCCGCCGGCTTCGGCAGACGCCCCATATCGTCGTCTTGGTACGTCCCATCGGCCGCCGGGGGATCGATCGCGAGCACCTGCTTTACCTTGTGTTCCTTCAACTTCGCAGTTTCCTTGAGCTTCTCCGGAATCCGCATGAACACGCTGAATACGGAGATCTCGAATTGCGTCTCCGCGATCGCCACTTTGCCTTGACCCGCTCCCTCTGGATCCTTCACTGATGCGGCGTCGGGGCCGATGATAATTCGCACGCGGTAAGGGCTGAACTCCGGCGTCAGGTACTTGCCGCTGAGTTTTCCTCCGTTCGCCTTGCCCGCCCAACTCGTCCAGGTCTGCGCCCCCGCAACGGGCGTGAATTCCTCCGTGTAGAGGGGCACGGGGTCTTTGTCCGGGCAGCGCTCTCCCCAAATTTCGAATCGGCCCTTGAGCGCTGCCGAGTCTGCGTCGGTCACCGTATAGGCGAGATTCAACTTCTCCTGCTTGGGAACGAAGGCTTCGTCGATTGTGTTCTTAACCACCTCGAAGCTGTTCCACGTTCGGTTTGGAGAATCCAAACCGGCGACCGTCGCGGTGTGCCCGTTCTGTGGAGTCGGCTTATCCACCAGCGATGCGCGAAACTTCACCGTGCTCAGTCCATGAAGGTTCGGGGGAGTCCACTTTGCCGAGGTCTTTCCCGGCTTCCCGGTCACCGAATCGATCAGCTCTGTCCCGCGCAGGATGTCGAAGCGGATGTACTGGGTATCCGTGATGTCATCGGCATCGACGCTCATCGTCACTTCTTCCCCGACCTTCAACGTAGCGGAAGACCACGTCGCATTTTGCAGATCGAATGTTTTAGAACCAAGCCGAATCATTGCAACCGGTGATGGATTTTATCACGCTGGCTTCGAATACCTATCGTCCAGCACGTCGCTCTATTGTGGAGCCCGAACGAACGCGCTCACCGGGATCTAGTGTTTGCCGCTTTAAGCCGATCACGGGCGTGTCAGCTCACTTGAAAGCTACTGAAGTCGCGAAGATCCACTTTCAATAACGTCCACGTAACTAACTCCGGTCGGCTCGCCGCTCCGCGCCACTCTACCCGATTGAACTCACATCGCTCTTGCAGCACTACCGACTGCTTCCTGCGTGAGCTTGCCGCGGCTGAACCGGAATTCCAACAGGGCATCTGCATCTTCGCTTTCCGTCCAGAACTGCTGAATTGGGCCGAAAACTCTTTGCAGTTCATCGGCAGTACAGGTCGGGAGATAGACGCGCAATACTCTGGATCGTAATAACGAAAGATCAGATTCTGACCGCGCCAGCTCTTCACTCGAAGAAATGTCCGGAGGTGACGCCGCAATCGTCTCCATTCGTGTGTCGGACTTCAGAAACACTCCCCAGGATTTTCCCCAAGCATCGCTCAATTAAACCGCGCGTGAATTTGTCTTCGAATTCAAGCTGCACCAGATGAGGAGCCGCAACCTCGAGTTCAAACGGGATGTCTCCGCTATACAAGCAGGAATAGATGAGATGCGAGTTCATCAGGTCTGAATAGATTCTTCGATCGCGGCCGCCGTCGAGAATCATATATACATCGCGGTTGCTGCCTGTCGGCCAGAGTCGCTTTTCGATTGCGGCTATGTCCGGTTTTATTGGGCGGCCGCTCTCGCGCATTCCTCGCAAAAGGGAATACCTTCTTCCGCCGCGTCAGAAAGCGCTTGAGCCTGCAGAGCGCCGTTATGATCTGGATCGAAGGTATTGGATTCGTCCTCCTCGCGTTCGGCGATTGGCCTCTGCGCGGGAGGTGGCGGCGCGGCTTCCGCTTCGCCTTGCGCATCGAGCGCGCCCGGGGCTCGATGATAGATCGGAATCAGGGCGCCGGATTCCAACAGCTTTATCGTTTCTTCGGCGAATAGGTCGTCGTTTACATGCGCGAGACTGGGGACCAACGGTCCGATTGCCGACATCGCTCGCAGCCGGTCGAGTTCACGCTTATGGCCTCGAAGCTCATCCTCCAGATTCTTCAATTTTCTCGGGTTCTTCGCGTCTTCCTGCGTCTTCTCTAATTCGCGAATGACCGCTTGCACCCTCCGGAGCCACCAAACGGCATAGGCGACGTCGACTCCGGGATGTAAGTCGTCACGCCAGATCAGAAGGACCGGATCCCAACTCGAGCCAAAGGTAACACCGGTACCGGACATTTTGTCGGTAAACCGATAATGGGCCACGATGAGGCGTCCACCTGTAATTAACATCGCGGCTCGGTTGAGTAGATCGTCGTCGCGCAGGCCCAATATCTCAAACGCCGTAAACCGTTGTGCCAAACATTGACGCAATTGTCGAATAGCCTGCTGGTCTTTGCGATAACGAAGCAGAAATGCAAGGGCGGTAGCCGGCGACCATGACCTGCCGCCACGGCGCCGCCAAAAGAATTCAAGTAAAGCCCCTGTATGCATTTGCACGATCATAGGGCAGAATGGATTCTACGATTATGACAGGACGAGTCGGCCTATTCGCGCTTACGTTGGTTTTCGCAACCTCCGGCTCGGACTGGCCGCAATTTCTGGGACCGCAAAGAAATGGAGTTTCAGCCGAGCGTTTGGATGGGAACGCGTTAAATAATCCGAAGCTCCTCTGGAAGAAGGAAATTGGGGCAGGTTTCAGCGCGCCGGTAATCCAAAACGATCAACTCGTCTTATTCCATCGTCTAAACAACAAAGAGGTGGTCGAGTGCCTGAAGGGGACCACGGGCGAACGGGTGTGGCGGTTCGATTACGACACGGCCTATCGCGATGACTTCGGATTCGATGAGGGCCCTCGCGGTACGCCCGCCATCGCCGACGGCCGCATATACACCTTCGGCGCCGAAGGTGTCCTTCACGCGATCGATTCGGCTACGGGCAAGAAGTTATGGCGCGTTGATACCCAAAGCAAGTTCGGCGTTAGAAAAGGATTCTTCGGCGCCGCTGCATCTCCGCTCGTCGACAGCGGAAAGGTAATCGTCAATGTCGGTGGACCGAACGGCGCCGGCCTGGTCGCCTTCGATGCGAAGGACGGGAGCATCGCGTGGACTGCCACCAACGATGAGGCTGGATACTCGTCACCGATTTCGGCCACCCTTGAAGGCAAGCGAACCGTTCTCTGTCTGACAAGAGCCGGCCTCGTCGGAGTCGATCCAATCACCGGCAAGGTACGGTTTCAGTACCCTTGGAGATCGCGGAACAACGCATCGGTCAACGCTGCCGTCCCCATCGTCGATCACGACCGGCTTTTCTTATCCGCCAGCTACAATACCGGGGCGATACTTCTGAAAGTCGCAGGCGATCAGCTCACCAAAATTTGGTCCTCGGATGACGCGCTCTCGAATCACTACGCGAGCGGTGTCCTCAAAGACGGTTACGTGTACGGATTCCACGGCCGGCAGGAGTATGGTCAAAGCCTCCGCTGCATCGAGCTTGCAACCGGCAAGATCGCGTGGAGCGTAGATGACTTCGGAGCGGGCACTGTGACGCTAGTCGGCGATCGCCTCCTGATCCTGAGAGAAAGCGGTGAAGCTGTGATCGCGCCCGCCACACCGCAGGCCTACAAACCCGAATCGAAAGCCGCTCTCCTCCCCCGTGTCGTACGCAGCTATCCAGCGATTGCAAACGGCCGCATATTCCTCAGGAATGAGAAGACCCTCGCCGCATACAGCATCAACGGTAGATAGCGTGAGAGGTTTAGGTACGCTTTGTGAGTTCGGTACCATTGAATCAAAGGTCTTCTCAAGGTAATAACATCCATGTCTGAGTTAAATCCGTTCGCCTCCAGGCGCGACTTACTGAAATCGGGAGCCTTGCTCGCAGCCGCTCCTGTCCTGTTGAAAGGCGCGCCCGCGGCCAACGCCATCAAAGTCGGCCTGGTAGGATGCGGCGGCCGGGGCACCGGCGCGGCATCTCAAGCGCTCAAGGCGGATGACTACTCCGAACTTACTGCAGTCGCCGATATTTATCAGGAGCGCATCGATCACTGCCTCACGACGCTGAAGCGCGGCAAGGAAAAGGACAAAGTGAAAGTCGAGAACACGAAGATGTTCGTGGGGCTCGATGCATACCAAAAGCTCATCGACAGCGGCGTGGATGTTGTCCTGCTCGCGACACCTCCTGGATTCCGTCCGCAGCATCTGCGCGCATGCATTGAGGCGAACAAACATGTGTTTTGCGAGAAGCCGATCGCGGTCGACAGCCCAGGCGTCCGTCATGTGCTCGAAACCGCCAAAATGGCAAAGGAGAAGAACCTCTCGCTGGTTTCCGGTTTCTGCTGGCGTTATAGCAATTACATCGTGGCGGCGTTCGATCAATTGCACAAGGGCACTATCGGCGACATCGTTTCCTATTACGGCACTTACTATACGAGCCCGGTGAAGCCCATGCCGCCGGAGAGCGCCCGCCCTGCCGGCATGAGCGACACGGAATGGCAGATTCAGAACTGGTATAACTTCGTCTGGACTTGCGGTGACAGCTTGGTGGAACAAGCCATCCACACCGTCGACAAAGTCGCGTGGGCATTCAACGACAAGCCCCCGATTAGCTGTGTCGCCGTCGGCGGACGTCAGACTCCCAATGGCATCGGGAATATCTACGACCACTTCGAAGTGAATTACTTGTATCCGAACAATGTTCGCGCGTTCGTTGCCAACCGGCAGATTGAGGGATGCTACAACGAAAACGCAGATTACATCATGGGGACGAAGGGCGTCCTGACGATTGGCCGCGGTCCGCTGCCCCGGATTGAAGGTCAAACGCCGTGGACGTTTGAAGGCCAGAAAAACGACATGTATCAACACGAGCATGACGTGCTCTTCGCGTCAATTCGTAAGGGCGAACCAGTCAACAACGGCGAGCGCATGGCGACAAGCACATTGCTGGGAATCATGGGCCGGACCGCGGCCTATACCGGTCAGAGCGTGACGTGGGACCAAATTCTGAATTCGCAGGAGCACATCTTTCCCGAAAAGATCGATTGGAACGGCAAGAAACCTGTCGCTCCCATGGCCATACCGGGAGTGACAAAGCTGGTATAGCGAATGCGTTGTTTGCTATTTACGTTCTTGGCGGCGGGCGTTCTGTCCGCCGCTGTCGATTTCAACACTCAAATCCGGCCCATTCTGCTTCAAGAGTGCGTTGTCTGCCACGGCGCCGCGAAAGCAGCAGCCAGTATCAGGCTGGATAGCCGCGAGGCTGCAATCAAAGGCACGACGGTTGTCCCCGGTAAGCCGGACGCGTCGATGTTGTTTCTAGCGCTCGAAAAAAAACCGGGCGAGACGGGCGCCATGCCGCCGGGCAAGCAGCTTCCGAAACCCCAGCGTGATTTGATTCGCCAATGGATCGCAGAAGGCGCGAGTTGGCCGGCTGATGCCGTGATGAGCGCATCCGCGGGGAAGAAGGACGAGAAGACAACCGTCGCGGAGTTGCATTCCCGAATCATGAAGCAGGTGAAGGAGAAGTCGCCTGCAGACATGAAGTCTTACAAAACGACAATCCCCAATACGGATGTCGGCTTCGAGATGATTCCCATCAAAGGTGGCGAATTTACGATGGGAACACCGGAATCCGAACCCGGCCACCAGAAGGACGAATCACCTCAACGCAAAGTAAAGATCGACCCATTCTGGATGGGCAAGTTCGAGGTCACGTGGGATGAGTATCGATTGTTTATGTTTTCCAACATGGCGAAGGAAGACGTGAACAAGGATGAAGTTGTCGACGCAATCAGCCGCCCCACTCGCCCATATGTCGAAATGAGCTTTGGAATGGGCTTGAATGGATTCCCAGCCATCAGCATGACCCAACATGCGGCGAACAAGTACGCCGAGTGGCTCAGCGCCAAAACAGGCCAGTTCTATCGTCTACCCACGGAAGCCGAATGGGAGTATGCCTGTCGAGCCGGAACAACTACAGCCTACTCGTTTGGCGATGACCCTTCCCTGCTTGGAGAATACGCCTGGTACTCCAAAAACAGCAACGGCAAATACGAGAAGGTCGGGACCAAAAAGCCGAATCCCTGGGGCCTTTACGACATGCACGGGAACGTCATGGAATGGACGCTGGATCAATACGACCCGAAAGGATACGCAGGCCTCGGGTCGGACAATCCATGGAACGTTGCTACGGAGCCCTATCCGCAAGCAGTGCGTGGAGGTTCCTGGATGGACGGAGCTGCACAAGCCCGTTGTGGAGCCCGCGTTGGATCCGATCCGTCCTGGAAGCAGCAGGACCCGCAACTCCCGAAAAGCATCTGGTATCACACTGACGCTCAGGGTCTCGGATTCCGGCTCGTCCGGCCTTTCAAGGTTCCATCCGCGAACGATATGTTCAAGTACTGGAACAACGGTGTTGAAGGCGAGCCTTAGCCTCCTCGCGTCGCTGTCGATCCTGGCGCCATGCCTGTCCGCCCTCGATCGATACCGGGCCTCCGAGCCGTACATGGGCTCACTCGTCTCGATCACGCTGTACGCCGAATCTCCGGAAGATGCGCAGAGGGCTTTTACCGCGGCGTTCGCCCGCATCGAGGAGCTAAACCGTATCCTTTCGGATTACGATCCTCGGAGCGAGTTGTCGCGGGCATGCGACTTGGGCGCTCCGCTCAGCCCCGATTTGCTCACCGTAATCAACCATGCGCAGAAGCTTGCAGCCGCAACGCAGGGCGCTTTCGACATTACGGTCGGGCCTGTCACTCGCCTCTGGCGTGAGGCCAGACGAATCAAGCAGCCACCGACCGAAGCAGCCCTTGCTGAGGCTCTGCAGCGTTCGGGCTATCGCAAGCTGAATCTCGAAGAAGGGCGTCTACACTGTGCCGTCTCAGGAATGCAGCTCGATGCAGGTGGTATTGCGAAAGGATACGCCGCCGACGAGGCGCTGAAGGCCATCCGTAAGACGGGCATCACGCGCGCCCTTGTGGCAATGAGCGGCGATATCGTTTGTGGAGATGCTCCTCCGGAGAAACCGGGCTGGAAGGTTGCGGTTCAGAACCAAACAGTAACGCTGACAAATGCGGCCGTTTCTACCTCTGGTGACGAGTTTCAACATGTCGTGCTGAACGGCATCCGGTATTCGCACATCATTGACCCGAGAACGGGAATGGCCCTTCGAGACTCCAAATCGATCTCAGTGATCGGGAACAGAGGTATCGAGACAGACATGTTGGCAACGGCAATGAGTGTCGAGCCTCCATCGGGAAATCAGTCGATAATCGACATCAGGGGAAAGTGATCGGAGGCATCGCGCGCCATAGGAACGTGCTCCATCACTTCGCAGGACCTCACGCGCGCCGTGAACGCTTGCGGCACGAAAGCATAGTCGAGTCTCACATGCGGGTCCCAAGTCGGGAACGTGTATCCGTTATCTCCCTTATGAAAGATCCGATAGCCATCTATATAACCGCCGTCCAGCATTAGTTGAATTGTCGTCCACCGGATCTTGCCGCCAGTCATCCACACGATTGCGCGAAGTCGGCCTGGCAACTTTGAAACGTCGAACTTCTCGCCCGGCGCCAGTGTGTTGAAGTCGCCTATTACCGTGTGGAAGCCGTTCTGGTGCTCTCGAATCCCGCTAAGTAGAGAGCGAAGCTCGTAAGTTCGACGCCGTTCCGTAAGGTTCGAATGAATGGCTGAAAGGTGAACGCCGAACACGCGCACATCCGAACCGGAAAGAACCACCTCCAGATAACGCCTTTTAGCAAACCGAAGATCGTGCCACGCATAGCGCTCGATACCCACGTGACTGAGAAATGCGAGGGATTCTCCTCCGGACGCCCCCCAACTCTTCATCCCGCAAGACGAGGCGAGCCTCTCCACGACGTCCGGGCGCACCGCTTCCTGAAGAATTACCAGGTCTGGTTCGCATGAATTGATGACTGTCGCAAGCTGTTTCTCGCGTTCTGCACCGCCAAAGCGGATGTTATAGCTAAGCAGCCGGAGGCTCACGATTCCAGTACGTTTCCGAACAGAGTCAGATAGGGTTGACCCATAATGTCACCACGCAGGTATTGCATCCAATCGCGAGTGCCTTGGATGTTCACGGGCCGTTTTACCATGGCCATCAGCTTTTCACGTAGTGGCGTGAGTTCGGGGGCGATGTCCGGATCTTCATCGCTTAACGGGCGCGAGTGTATGCCGGGAATCCAGTAACCATCGAAAGAATAGTATTTCAGTACGTCCGCGCCCACAAGTGTCAGGTCCAGGTCGCTTGTATTGGCGCCATCGCAGTCAAATTCTGCGCCATCTCTCCATCGAAAACCGGTGACGGCAGAACCGCGCAATACAGCCGCCTTCGCCTCTGGGACCGCCTCTCGCAGGATAGAGCAGAACTTCTCGTAAAGCGACTCGTCCCCACCGAACGCCAGCCGGATCACATTCCTGCGCATTTCCTCATTGGTTAGGTTCTGGTCGCGTTCCATCTGCCGCCTCGTCCGTGTGATTCAGGGACGGCGAATGCTGTTACAGTTTTCTCATCTCGGACTGCGCCAGATTTGCCCACCTGCGCAACTGTCCGCGACGGTATTTCGGAGCTGTTTTCACTGCTTCCACTGCCTGTTGAAACACCGCGAGGGCCTCTTCGGTTCGTCCCGAGCTTTTCAGAGCCGATCCGTAGTAGATGAGTCCCTCCGGATCATACGCGCGATGACTTGTATATTTAGCCAGCGGTTCGACGGCATCCTGAGGCCGTCCCAAATCCAGAAGGACGCTTCCGAGATCGCGCCATGCTTCTTGATTCCCGACACGGCTGTCCAACTTCAGCGCCGTCTCGAAATGTCCTAGCGCCTGGGAAAAATCTCCCTGTGCGCGAAGTACCCGCCCGAGTTGTAGGTGTGTGTCGGCGTCCTGTGGATAGATCTTCAGCGCACGATTGAAGCTCTCTACCGCCTCAGCATATTGACGCCTTTGTTGGTAAATCAATCCGAGCTGGTAATGCGCATCGGCGTCGTGCGGGTTCAGCATAGATGCGTCCAACTGCCGGCGGAAATTCCGTCTCGAATTCATCGAATCGCCCAAAGACCGCACGTCCGAGGCAAAAGAACGGTACAGAATGTAAAGCACCCACGGAGAGAACAGGAAGTAAGACAAGCTACCAACCAAGGGAAAGGCCAAAAGAGCCGCAAATGCTGCAATCCAACCAACCACAACCGCAACGATGGAGTGCCACGTCGTGCTCCCGAGCGCGGTCCGCAGACACACTACATACAACCCGAGAAAGGCGATATGAGCCAGCAGTTGTATATGCGTAAACGGCGCAGCAGCTTGCAGTAGCGCGAATGGAAGGTACGCCGCCGCCCACGCGAACATGGCGGAGACCACCACCGGCAAATATTCCCTTCGCAGGACGACTCCAACTGAGCCGGCGGAATCCCACACAGCGATCACGGCGATACTCATGGGAACAAGAATCAGAAACAGAGTGGCAATACTAAAGAAAGTTGCGACAGATACAAAAAGCAGCATCGGCTTTCCGGGCAGAGTAAAGCGCCATAGCAGCATCGCTGTCGCCACTGCAGTCAGAGCAAAGCCAAACGACCCTCTGTCGAGCGCTTCACTCGCGGCCCGCACCGGTTGTCTGTAGAAGCGAAGGAATATCCCAAGATTCTCGAGCATCAAGTGACCTAAACTGAAATGATTCCGGCTTACTTGATTATCTATTTGCTTCTGCTTAGCTTCGCAGCCGCGTTCACTCCGCTCTGGCTCGACGAGTTACATCAGTTGGTGGGCACGTATCATCGCAGCCTGCCCCTGATGCTGCAGTGGGCCCTTGAAAGTCCCGGTGGAACGCCGCTGAACTTCCTCGCGCAAAAACTGATACTCGATTCGTTCGGATTCTCTTCGCTAAGCGTTCGTCTTCCGTCGATTCTCTTCGGTGTCGGAGCGCTGTATGTGTTCATTCGAATCGCGCGTGAGTACACATCGCAAAAATGGATAGCCGCGGCAGCCCTCTTCGCCTTCCTACCGCAGCTCTTCCGTTACGCAGTCGAGGCGCGGCCCTACTCTCAAGGCCTGTTCTTTGCCATAGTTGCCTTTTATTTCTGGCTTCGATTGGAAAAAAATGGCGCTCGGCGGGATGCGATTGCGTTCGGGCTTGCCGTTGCTGCAGGGCTTTACTCTCAAGTTTTCAGTGTTTTCATTGCTCTCGGAGAGGCTGCCTGGAGCCTTCGTAATCCCAAAGCCCGATGGCCTGTAGCAATCGCGATAATCAGCGCTGCGGCAGCATACCTGCCTTGGTTCCTTGCTCAGCGCGCGACGCAAGCCGTCACCCACACGATGAGCAACTACGCCTTTAGCTGGCAGCAGATCTCGCCACAGGGTTACCTCCGCGAGATCTCCGGCGGTGGCTACTTCTGCTCGGTACCCTTGTTGATCTTGGCCGCCTTCGGTCGCGACCCGCGCCTTTGGTGGCTGGCGTTCGCCGGCCTCGCCGCGCCGGTAGCTGCAGACGCTACGCTGGGATACTTCTTTGCCGGCCGCCAGCTTATTTTCGCGCTTCCGTTCCTCATTCTGCTCGCTGTCAAAGGAGCGGTCAACGTTCCTCGATGGGCGGCAATAGCGCTTTTCCTTCCCTTGTTCGTTGCATCGATGGTCGTCGACTTCAGGCAGGCAACGACAGCCCGTGAAGACTGGGCAACTCCCGCTCATCAGCTTGCATCCAAGCCAGGCTCGTGTACCTACATCTGGTCGCCAGACCTGCTCAAATATCTCCAGATTTATGAACCGTCGCTCTCGCAATGCGACCTCTCCACGCGCCCGGCCGAGATTCTTTACGTGACGACGCGCTATAGCCCCTTGGCTCCCCCTCCGCAGGGTTACGACAAAATTCGGTCGGAACGCGTCGGCGTAACAGAAATAGCGCTGTACCGGCGCGATGCTAGTCTGAAGACGTATGGGCTTTTCCGATTCGTTTTTCGCCCGTAAGTTCAATATCACGGACCGTGATCTGGAGAGCTATCTTGCTGAGGCGCTCTCAAGCGGCGGTGATTACGCAGATTTATACTTCGAATACGTTGCGACGAGCTCTATTAGTATCGATGAATCGATCGTCAAGAGCGCCACGCAAGGTGTCACCCTCGGTGTAGGCATACGTGTCATAGCCGGGGAGCGTACCGGATACGCGTTCTCAGACGATCTCGCTCCTGAGAAAATTCGCAAGGCTGCCCGTATCGCTGCTTGCATCGCAAGCGGGCCGTCGCAAGTTGAAAAGACCGGCCTCGAAGAAGGTGTCAAGCGTGATCTTTACCCGGTGCTTGTAGCGCCCGGCGAGACCTCGCTCGCCGAACGTGTGGAACTAGTCAAGCGCGCGGACAAAGCTGCACGCGCCGCGGATCCTCGCATTTTCCAGGTGCAGGCCATGTACGCGGACAACCTTCGGCACGTCCTGGTCGCAACCAGCGACGGCGTACTGAATTACGATCGCCAACCCCTGGCGCGCATGGGAGTGGCGGCTCTCGCCAGACAAGGACAAGGTGTCCCACAACGAGGCTATTCCGGCGGTGGTGGGCGCGTTGGACTCGAATTCTTCCTTAACGAGAAGACACCCGAATATTTCGCGCAACAGGCTGTCCGTCAGGCCATTATTCAATTGGAAGCGGTTCCGGCGCCGGCGGGCGAGATGACCGTGGTGCTTGGCCCTGGCTGGCCTGGGATTCTCCTCCACGAAGCAGTCGGCCACGGCTTGGAAGCGGATTTCAATCGAAAGGGAGTATCCGCCTTCAGCGATCGAATCGGACAGCAGGTGGCCAGCCCGCTCTGCACCGTTGTGGACGACGGAGCTATCAACGCTCGCCGAGGTTCTCTGAACGTTGATGACGAGGGAAACACGACCCGGCAAAACGTTCTCATCGAAAACGGCGTTCTGCGCGGCTACCTGCAAGACAAGCTCTCCAGCCGTATCATGCGTACGCCACCCACCGGCTCCGGACGGCGTGAAAGCTATCAGCACATCCCTATGCCGCGTATGACTAACACCTTCATGCTCGCGGGCGAGAGCGACCCGGAAGAGATCATCCGCTCAGTCCCGAAAGGACTCTACTGCGCGAACTTCGGTGGCGGTCAGGTCGACATCACGAGCGGCAACTTCGTATTTTCAGCTTCGGAAAGCTATCTCATCGAAAATGGAAAAATTACGGCGCCGGTGAGAGGCGCAACCCTCATCGGCAATGGACCGGAAGCGCTCAAATACGTCTCGATGGTAGGGAATGACCTAAAGCTTGACGAGGGAATCGGCGTCTGCGGCAAAGAGGGGCAAAGCGTACCTGTCGGTGTTGGCATTCCGACCATCAAGCTTGATCGCATGACGGTGGGAGGAACCGCTTGAATCTCGAAGATCTCGCTTCTCGGGTCATTGCGATGGCCAAAGCCGGAGGAGCCACGGCGTCCGAGTGCACGGTTTCCGAAGGCGAGCACTTCTCGGCTAACGTGCGCATGGGCGAAGTAGAGAGCTTGAAAGAAGCCGGCTCGCGAGGTGTTGGTGTCCGCATCCTCGTCGGTAAACATACCGGCTCGGCCTACACCTCCGACCTGTCCGAGGAAGGCATACGCCAGATGGTCGGGTCCGCCCTCGATTTGGCCAAGATCACAACCGAAGATCCGTACGCAGGCTTGCCCGAAGAGTCGGAACTGGGCAAAGTCAATGACGATCTCTGCCTCTACTCCGACTCCGTCACCGAGCTGTCTGCTTCCAAAAAGATCGAGTGGGCCAAGCAAGCCGAAGCGGCAGCTCTGGGCGCCGATCCGCGCATAGCGAATTCCGAAGGCGCTTCGTGCGATACCCATACCGGTACAAGCGTTTTTGCCAACTCGCTTGGATTTATTGGAAGCTATCGCAGCAGCAGTTGCTCTCTTTCTGCCGTTCCCGTAGCAAAGCAGAACGGCTCTATGGAACGCGACTTCTGGTTCAGCATCGCGCGAGGAGTGGAGGGTCTCGAGGATCCCGAACAGGTTGGTCGCCGCGCAGCAGAGCGTGCCCTTCGTCGCCTCGGCGCCCGGAAGGTCGCCACACAAAAGGCGGCAATTGTGTTTGAACCTCGTGTGGCGAGGACGCTTCTAGATAATATCTTCGACGCGATCAGCGGCGACTCTGTCTATCGAGGCGAGACGTTCCTCGCGGGCAAGCTGGGCGGAAAGATTGCAACAGACAAGCTCACAGTCATAGATGACGCCACGATCCCGCGCCTGTTTGGCTCCTCTCCGTTTGATGATGAGGGCGTGCCGTCTCGCAGAACTACAGTCATTGAAAATGGTGTCCTGAAAAGCTGGCTGCTGAACAGCTATACCGCCCGTAAACTGGGGATGAAGACGACCGGCAATGCCTCACGCGGCATCACCGGAAATGCAGGGGTCGGTCACGGAAACTTTTATATCCCGAACGGCTCCGCAAGCCCGGCCGACATAATTAGATCTGTGAAACGCGGGCTATTTGTTACGGAACTGATCGGTTTCGGCGTAAACACCGTCACCGGAGATTACTCCCGGGGCGCCAGCGGCCTCTGGATTGAAAACGGTGAACTGACCCACCCTGTTTCCGAAGTGACGGTGGCCAGTACGCTTCCCGAGATGCTCATGAATCTGGAGGCAATCGGGTCCGATCTCGAATTTCGTGGCGCACTCGCATCCCCCACACTCCTCATATCGGAGATGACGATCAGTGGCCAATAGGAAAGGCGAAGAAAAGTCCGTCAACGTGCCTTTGGTAATTGTGCTCGCGCTGCTGCCGGTAGTTGCGGGCGTCATCTGGTATGCCAATAAGCGCGCCGGCGAGCCTGCTCCGCCTCCCGGTGTCGCGACAGCCGAAGCCAAAGCTTACGTTCGCAACCTTAAACTCGGTGGAGTCGAGATGAAGGCGACGGAAAACTTCGCCGGAGCCGCAGTCGTCGAGATAACCGGCAACATCACGAACGCGGGGGATCGACCTCTAAGCCGCGTTGAGCTAAGCTGCGTTTTCTACGACGTGAGCGGACTCGTCGTGTTGAAGGAGCGAGTACCCATCGTAAAGACGACGATCAAGCCCGGCGAAACGAAAGCATTCCGGTTGCCTTTCGAAGGCGTGCCACAAAGCTGGAATCAAACCCTTCCGCAGTTGGTTATCGCGCAGATCGTCTTTGCCTGATGCGAGGGCTGCTTCTGTTTTTTACTGCTTGGGCGGCGTTCGCGGAATCGCGATTTCCATTCACGACTTCACAAACAGCAGAAGTAGTCGCGACCGTCACCATGAGTTCGCCCGGTTCCGATTGGGCGAAACGAGGTTCGGAGGCGGCCGTTGCAAGTGTATCGCTCGATGGAAAACCGCATCAGCACATAGTCATCTTCGCGGGATCGAAAGACTACGAATATCGCGTCTCGCTCGGAAGCTTGTTGCCCGGAGAACATGAGATCACCATCGAACGCGATGACCGTCAGTCCGCTCCAGGATCAGCGTTGGAGGCAAAAAGTTTGCGCATCCAGGAGATCCCGGCCAGCCACGCGGACTACGACGTCTACGCGAACGCGCCCATCTTGTTCGCCCGGCTGAATACGGTCGGGAAATTCTCGGATATACCTCTGCTTCTCTATTGCGAACGATTAGAAGAGAACAGCGAGCCTGTTCTCCAATACACCGTAATCTTCTCGAACGAAGATGGTGGCACCTCGACTCGAGCCCTCATGGCCCGCTGGGGCCGAAGCACCGATATCGAATACGTCTACAAGCGCTTCACAAAATCGGGCAAGGCGACAGTGCAGGGAAAGAATCACGTAGAAACAACGTTCACCGGCGAGCACGACGGCAATCACCCGTTGCTGATGCCCGTTACAGACAACAACATGATTGCGGCGGCCTCGCATGAATCGCCTCTGCAGTTCCGGCTCGCCCCGGTGCTAGTCGACCTTTCCAAATCGTCGCGGGAGCAGGTTATGGATCAAGTCCCGATAACCTACACCGTCATGATTAAGGAACTCGAACGTGAGGGTAAGCTCCGCCCGTTCGGAGTAACGGCCGCCGAGAAGATCTCCACTCCGCGCAATTACATTTTCATCGACTATCACGCGACCCTCACAAATGGGGCGCTCACCGTGCTCGCGAGAACAAAGGACGGAAATCTCTACGCGTCGGATCTCGGCCGTGGCGATTTCGCTATCGCCCGAGACGGATACGTGCGCACCACAATCGAATTGCCTCCGAATTCAACCCCTACCGAAATCCGGGAATTTCTGTTCGAATGCCGGGTCCCCCCGCCTGGACGGAACGACGTCGTCGCACACTCCGGATCGTGTCTCCTGCATGGAGTATCGAAGGTCTTCTTTCTCAGGGATGACTACAGCCCCGGCAAGAGCTTTTGGTGGTCGACCGGTCCCGTCACAATCCCGACGGGTCGTGGCGTTTCCTACATGCCGTGATCCCAGCTCCACTCCTGGCGGAACTCCGCGCCAACGGCAAACTCAACCTTACCTTGAAAGTCATCCCAAAGAGTTCGCGTAACGAAGTTGTAGGTCTGCTCGCCGACGGCTCTCTGAAGGTCAAGATCGCCGCCGCTCCCGAGAAGGGCAAGGCCAATGCAGCTATTTGCGATTTCTTGGCAGATGAGTTCGGTGTTCCAAAACGAAACATCCAAATTGTCCGAGGCGAAACATCGACCACCAAGTACATCGTGATCTCTTGTATTCGAAACCCGTCTTGACCTATATTGTTAGTGGTCGCGGGATCGATTGCGACTCGATCCTGCAGCTCCGGTACTTCCAGTGAAGCTTAAACTTCACGGAACCCCGGAGTCGGACCGTAACGGCGAGAGCCAGCACGATCACAACCACTAAAAGGACCATACTCGATCCTCCTTTCTGCTTCACTGGTGAAGGCCCGGCCTAATTCCGGGCTTTCCCGCTCGGAAGCTCCGAACTCCGTCGCGAAAACCCGCTCTTCACCAATCCGCAGCAAGCTCAATTCGATGGCTGCGCTCTTCTGGCCTTTTCGATATCTGCCAGGAGCTGCTTCACAACCTTGTCTGCGACATCCGCGCTTGACCCCTTGAATTTCGCCCCCAGACTCTCCTGGGTCGTTGACCAGATCACGTCCCCATTTGCATCGACCAGCCGCACAGCAGCCATGGCCTCATGCTTCCGTTCCGTGATCTTTTCGGATTCGTTTTCGCCGACCCCCACACTCACTGCTCCGCGGCGTCCGCTGGTGACCCGAGTAGTGGCGGAACCGCCTCCAAGCGAGGCGCGGGCGTTAATTCCCTCACTGGTCTGAAACGTATCTGTGAAGACGATATCTTCCGCCGAACCCCGCAAATAGGCGTCAGCCCTTTCAGGATTTTCTGTAATCACAAACATGCCAGTCGACTGTAAGGAGTTAATGATCATGTCTCTGATCTGCGCGGCCGACTGATCGCCTGCGAGCTTCTCAATGTGGACGCGCTTAACACGTAGCAGCGGCGACTAGGGCCGTCTCACCCGAAAGACATCCAACCGCAGCGACCAGCGCTATCAGCGATCGTGTCGTCGTCATCCCTTACCTGCTTTCCGCGCCTGTTCGTCCTGAAATTGCACCTTTATGCCCGTCCTTGCCTCAAGAGAGACCAGCAATGCGCGAATCTTGCCTTTGTCTACCTTGAAGACCATCGCCTGCTGACGTCCTTCCTTATCCGTATATCCCAGACTCAGAAAGTGCTGACGTTTTTTGCTGAGGGCGAACAAAGGTGAGATCAGCGCCGCCATGATTAACCGCCGGTCCACGTTTTGCCCGTATTCGATTAAGTTGATCTTGTCGTATTCAACGTGCAGTTCCCTGCCCTTCGCCCTGTACTCCAGGAATAAGTCGTCAGTGGTGCGTATGACGCCATCCGAGTTGGCGGAAATAGCTGCGATCGTTCCGCCGATGTACCGGGCGCCGGCTCCGTCGCCCGCGTGAAGACACACACAGGCCAGCAGTGTTAAAACCAGGGTTCGCATAGCTACTTAGTAGGATGAGAGCGGAGGTTTTCTCCCCCGCTACACGTTTTTCGACACTATCCCGGTGCAAGTTAAGGCCGTCAGTTCAGATCGCATGCGAAAATAGGATCGTGCTGTTCGATCGCGACCCGAAGCAGCAGGGAGATGAAATCCCTGGCCCTCATGGACTCCCGGGCGACGTAATCGTCAGCCCGGACACGCGACGTCCAAACCGCATTCCTCCCGGTCAATCGCGTACAAAAAAATGGCCGGTCCTTGATGCTTCCGGTCCTCCCAGGATCGATTCGGCGAATTGGCGATTACAGTTGAGCGGACTGCTACGGAACGAAATCAGCTTAACCTACGATCAGTTTCAAAAGCTTCCCCGCGTGAGGGTTTTCGCGGACTTCCATTGCGTCACGCGCTGGTCGCGTCTCGGTAACGTGTGGGAAGGTATCGCCACACGCGACGTTGTAGCTTTCGCAGGCGGGCTCCAACCCGAGTGCAAATACGTTCTCGCTTATGGATACGACCACGGCTGGACAACCAACCTCCCACTTGATCAATTCCTTGCCGACGATGCCCTGATCGCGACCCATCACGATGGAGAACCGATTAGCCTCGAGCATGGCGGTCCGGTTCGTCTTGTGATCCCCCGCCTATATGCATGGAAGAGCGCCAAATGGCTATCCGGTCTCGAATTTCTCGCCGCCGACCGCGCGGGCTTCTGGGAACGCAATGGCTATCACATGCACGGCGACCCATGGAAAGAGGAGCGTTTCGGATACTGATGCACGAACATCCCGAGAATAAACGTCGCTGGAGCCGCCGAATCGTGCTGAGCACCGGGGGTGTGGGTGTCGTCGGCGCGGGCGCGATGATCTATCAGGCCGCTCCGGGCTTCTGGCAGCAGTACACGAGCGAATTGAGACGCCCCGTTCACCCGTCCCCTAAAATTCCTGATCCTGCAAAATGGCCGGACAAAGGACTTCATGCCGCTTGGCTGGGCCACAGCACCGTGCTCATGAAGATCGACGGCTTCACAATCATCACGGACCCCGTCTTTAGCACTCGCGCAGGGCTCCATCTCGGTCCGGTGACTTTGGGGGTCAAACGGTTGGTCGAGCCGGCCCTGAAGATCCGCGACCTGCCGAAGATTGATCTTGTCCTGCTGTCGCATGCGCACATGGATCACTTCGACATCCCATCGTTGCGACGTCTGGAGAACCGCTCCACCGTCGTCGTTACGGCCAGCCGGACAGGTGATCTGCTTCGCGTCGGACAGTACGCCGAAGTCCACGAAATTGGATGGGGAGAAGAACAGCGCATCGGCCCTGCGACGCTGAAGGCCGTCGAGGTAAATCATTGGGCACGGCTCCGCACCGACACCTATCGGGATACAACGGGTATCTCATTCAGGTAGGTCGGTACCGGATTCTTTTTGCCGGCGATACGGCAGACACCCGCAAACTGACCGCATCGCGAGGCTCGAAACGTCTCGATATGATCATCATGCCCGTGGAGCCTACAATCCTGGGTTCGATTTCATTGCACTCCAGAACAGGCTTGGCGCATGAGCCAGGAAGCTCGGGCCGACTTTTTTCTCCGTTCACCATTCCACTTTTCAGCTCAGCCGCGAGCCCGTGACGGAACCCCTCGAACGTCTCCACGCCGCCGCCGGACCGGAAGAACGGCGGATCTGATCGACGAGATCGGCCAGGAATTTCATCTTTCCTGAAACCGAAGTTCTGAAACATGTCGCTCATCAGTTGCCAAAACATCAGCAAGACGTTCGGAGTGCAAGCTCTTCGAAGAATCTCGTCCATCGTGATCGCCGAAGGCGAGCGGATCGGACTCATAGGTCCGAACGGATCAGGAAAGTCGACCTCGTTTCGATCCTTGCGGGTATCGAGACTGCGGATGACGGAGTGGTGGCGTTCCGAAGAACGTGCGCCTGGGATATGTTCCCCAGGAATCCCGGTTCGATGCAGGCGAGACATTCGATCGGTCCTCGCTGAGCCGCTTCAAGACGATCATTCCGACGAATACGAACGTGAGGCGCTCATGAACGTCGCGGCCGGCCGAGTTGGGTTTCGATTCGCTTGACGTCGATGCGCGCGTCGCTGTCCGGAGGCTGGAAATAGCGGCTGGCAATCGCGCGCGAGCTGGTCCGAACCTCGACGTTCTCCTGCTCGACGAACCAACGAACCATCTTGATCTTGACGGGATCCTCTGGCTCGAGAAGCTGCTTGCCGGATCGACTTTCGCGAGCCTCGTTGTCAGCCACGATCGCTATTTCCTCGAAAACGTCGCGAGCGACATGGTCGAGATTAATCGCATCTACCCGGAAGGAATCTTCCGGGTGAAGGGTAACTACAGCGAATTCCTGCTCAAACGCGAAGAATTCATCGAGGTTCAAAACAAACAGCGCGAGTCGCTGGAGAATGTGGTGCGCCGCGAAGTCGAATGGCTACGTCGCGGACCGAAAGCACGGACTACGAAAGCCAAAGCCCGCATCGATAACGCCGGTCGTCTGATCTCGGAACTCGCCGACATGCAGTCACGCGCAGTCACGGGCACGACGCAAATCGATTTCAGCGCCTCGGGCCGGAAGACGAAGCGCCTCATCCACGCCGAGGGTTTGAAAATGGAGCTCGGCGGCCGAATGCCTGTTCCGCAACCTGAACCTCGACCTTGCTCCAGGCGTTCGCCTTGGGCTGGTCGGCCCGAACGGCAGCGGCAAGACAACATTGCTCCGGATTCTGGCGGGACAATTGAGCCCAACCGCCGGAAGAATCGAACGGGCAGATGGGCTGCGAGTCGTCTATTTCGATCAGCACCGCGAAGAACTGGATCCCTCGCTACCGCTTCGGACTGCGCTTTGCCCACACGGAGATAACGTGATCTTCCGGGACCGCCCTATGCATGTCGTTTCTTGGGCAAAGCGATTTTTGTTCCGAACGGAGCAACTGGAATTAGCACTGGATCGCCTGTCGGGCGGCGAAAGAGCGCGAGTCCAGATTGCCCGGCTGATGCTCCAGACGGCCGACGTACTCATGCTCGACGAGCCGACGAATGATCTCGACATCAATACACTCGAGGTTCTCGAACAGAATCTATTGGATTTCCCCGGTGCTCTTGTCCTGGTGACGCACGATCGTTACATGCTCGACCGGATTTCCACTATTGTTCTAGGCCTCGACGGAAACGGCGATTCAGGCCTTTTCGCAGATTACTCGCAGTGGGAACAATTCCGATCGGAGCGAGCGGCCTCAAAAGAACAAAAAATCGACTCCAAATCCCGCCAGGCTGCAACCCACAACACAAAAAAAACGACTATCCTATAAAGAACAGCGTGAGTGGGAGCAGATCGAGTCGTTGATCCATCAAGCCGAAGAAAAACTCAGGAACTTGCAGTGTGAGCTTGAGGATCCATCTGTGACAAGTGATCCGAGACGATTGCAGGATCATATGCCAAACTGCACCCCGCGCAAGAAGAAGTAGATCGATTATACGAACGATGGGCCGAATTAGAGGCAAAAATGGGGTGATCAGGATGTCCCGAGCGAGCGTAGCCTGAACAACAGCAGTACCAGCCCAAAACCTTAGAGATAACTAGGTAGAATTAGTACTCTCTAGTAGGAACTACTAGAATTGTATCGGTAAAGAGTACCTTTTAGAATTCAGAAACGTATGGACCCAGGCGAAATTATGCAACCTTCTACCGCGATCGACACGGAATACAAACCTCAGCCGATTCGCATCGTGCTGGCGGATGATCATCCCATTGTCCGAGATGGTCTGCGTAAGTTATCTGACGCTTGAGGAAGACATCGAAATCGTCGGTGAGGCTTCCGACGGCCGTGAAGTGGTGCAGGTCATCCAGGACACCAGTCCGGACATCCTCATTCTCGATCTGCGCATGCCATACATGGATGGGCTGGCAACTCTGCAGGCGTTGCAGCAACTCGAGAGAAGGTCAAAGTCATTGTTTTGACGGCTTCTGAAGACAAAAATGAGTTCGTCCAGGCGATGAAATTGGGCTGCTCGGGTATCGTATTAAAGCAGACGGCGCCGGAATTAATCGTAAAAAGCATCCGAAAAGTCAACTCCGGCGAGATCTGGCTCGACTCTCACACCACCGCTGCAGTTATGCGGCAATTCGCAGCGCCTACCGACGTCTGCCGGGAGGGACGCCGCGGAAAAGGTCGCGACGGTCGCCATTAAGCCAGCGTGAGCGTGAAATCGTCGGTCTTGTGGCCCAAGGCTATAAGAATAGGGAAATGGCCGAGAAGATGTTCATTAGCGAACAAACGGTAAAAAACCACCTTCATAACATCTTCGACAAATTAGGAGTGTCCGACCGGCTTGAACTCGCTCTCTATGCGATACATAAGGGCTTACATCTGGTTGATCGATAATCACTTGCGTCGGAATACAAGGGTTTGATCGAGCTTGCGGCCGTCCGAGGAGGTCGTCAGAATTTGTAATGTCATTCCCTTCCCGTCCGGGGAGAGGGTCCGAATCCACTGACCATCTACTTTTCCGGGTCCATCCGAAGCCACGAACTCAGTGGTCATCTTATTTCCCTCGATTCGGGTTCTGGAATTATGCGCAAAAGGCCCAATTTGGTTGACCTTTTCCGTACCATCAGTCGTTAAATTTAATTCGTAAGTCATGATGCCGACCCACAACAATGGGTACACCGCATCCTTCGGCTCACGATATTTCGACTTGATCGTCAGATTCGACCCGGTCTGTTTCATCTCGATTTCCAGATCTTCCGGCCCGCCAGTTGCCGGCGGTTTGCTTTTATCGAGAACCCATTTGCCTTCGAAGCCCGTGGTGGAGCCAGATAGAGCAGTGGCTACCGCGATGGTCAAAAATGGCAGAACGTATCTTCGTCGAATATCCATACATCTGTTGGACATCCTGGGACGCCGCCGATTTCATGGGAGTTGGGCCAAAAGAGCCCTGATAGCATCGACACACAGGTCCGCGGCGTGCTTTGAGGCCGGCTCCAGTCCATCCAGCGCCAATTCGATGTCGCCGGACCGTATGGCTTCCACCTCCGAGCGGCTCTTGCCTGTCATAAGCTCAGTCAACGCCGAACCGGCAGCGATCGATGCGGGACATCCGCGAGCCTTGAATGCAGTATCTATGATCCGACCGTCTCCGAGCCGGGCAGAAAGTCGCAGAATATCGCCGCAGGCCGGGTTTACCACCTCGACACGAACCGCCGGATCGGGCAATTCCCCGACATTTCGCGGATTACGGAAGTGGTCGAGGAGTCGTTCACTCCGCATGAGACAAGCGTAACGCTACAATGAAGCAACCTTCATTCAGCATGGCGAGACCCGTAATCAAAGTTGTGGCCGCCGTTATCGAACGGAACGGACAGATCTTGGTGGGACAAAGACGCAAATCCGACTCGCACGGACTGAAATGGGAATTTCCCGGCGGAAAAGTAGAGCGGGGCGAAGCTCCGGCAGCCGCTCTCGCCCGAGAACTCGAAGAAGAATTGGGGATTCAGGCCCGCGTTGGACGTGAAATTGTCCGGTATTGTCATGAGTACCCGAAGAGGGCGACCATTCTACTCATCTTCTTCAGCGTGACCGAATTCAGCGGCGAGCCGCAGAGCCTGGCTTTCGAGCGCATTGTTTGGGAGGCTCCGGGCAGGCTGCCCGAATACGACTTCCTGGATGGCGATATGGATTTCGTGAAGCGCCTTGCCTCAGGACATTATCACTAATCAGTGAGGCAGCTTGAGATCGAATTCGAGCTTGCGTTCCGCGTTGAGCTCGATCGACCTCTCACGATCCACCATCCCGATCGATAAGTGATTCACCGAGGAGTCCGGCGTCACATAATGTAGGGTGTCGCCTTGTGTCCAATAGCCAATGGCCTGTCGCAAAGTACCGTCTTTGAGAGCGATCAGATAGATGGTTGGCTTTTCATCCATAACGGCTCGGTCTGAACGCGGCGCCGCCTCGGCGCGCTTCTTCGAACTTCCTTCGTAGACCCGAACACCGCTCTCAGGAAGCTCGCCCTCGCCGTATTCGCGAAGAACGGGATTCGCAGTCTCCGGTGTGTATCCGTTATTGATAATCACTTGAGGAACTTGTGGTTGTGGCACAACCACGGTCACGTTGGACGCCTGCTGCTCAGGAGGATAGTAATCCCCGTATCCACCACCGTAATAAACCGGGTAAGCATAAGGAACCACAACTGTCCTGGGCCTTCCATGCGGAGGAGGAGTTCGGACTCCGGGCGCAACGCCGGTGTAAGAACCCCCTGCGACCGTGGCCCCTAGCCGCGAGGCATAAGAGCTATTCGACTGGGGTACGCCCCCCGGAAAGAGAATATTCCCGTATCGATAGCCGTTCGACGGGGCAATCATTCCCCGGTTCGTATTGACGACCGGAGGCACTTGCGCTAAGAGGGTCAGGGTTAGAAATCCATAAAGAGCAGTTAGCCGCATAAGAAGTTCTCCCACACTCCTGGACAGAGCTTACAACTGATGATTGACGTAGTGCAAACGGTTTTCGTGTACACCCGTCCGCACTGTAGAATAAGGCATTATGCCAGAAACGCGTCGTAGCGTCTGCGCGTTGGATTGCCCGGACACCTGCGGTTTGCTCGTTAATGTCGAGAACGGCGTAGGTTCCAAGCTGCGTGGCGACCCGGATCATCCGATCACGCGCGGATTCCTTTGCGGCAAAGTGGCTCGTTATCTCGAACGCGAATACTCCCCACAACGGTTAATGCATCCGATGCGGCGAGTCGGCCCCAAAGGGGAAGGCCGGTTCGAGCAAATTACATGGGATGAGGCAATCCTCACCATCACTGATCGATTGAAGGCTGTCGCGGCCGAGTGGGGTGGCGAAGCGATTCTGCCTTATAGCTATGCCGGCACGATGGGAATGCTGAACGGTTCCGGCATGGACCGCCGGTTTTTTCATCGTCTTGGTGCTTCGAGACTCGATCGAACCATCTGTTCGGCTGCCGGCGCCGCAGGTCTCAAGGAAAGTATTGGGGCCCGCTACGGCATGGAGCCCGAGCAGTTCAGGCATTCCAAGCTGATTATTGCCTGGGGCGCGAACATCCTCGGCACGAACGTGCATCTTTGGCCTTTTATCGTCGAAGCCCGGCGCAACGGGGCAAAATTCTACGTAATCGATCCGGTGGTCAACCGAACCGGCAAGCTGGCCGACAAAGTATTCCCAGTTCATCCGGGCAGTGACCTCGCTCTCGCACTTGGTTTGATGCACGTCATCGTCCAGGAGAATCTTCACGACGGTGAGTACGTTGCACACGCGGCAACCGGCTTCGATTCGTTGAAGGAGCGCATACGCGAGTACACTCCAGCTCGAGTCGCCGAGCTCACTGGAATTCCGGCGGAGGACATTATGTCTCTCGCGCGCGAGTACGCAACCACACGTCCAGCCGCGATTCGGCTGAACTATGGCGTCCAACGCAGCGAGCGCGGCGGTTCGACTGTCCAGGCGATCGCGCTACTTCCTGTCCTCACTGGCGGCTATCGAGAGGTCGGCGGCGGTCTGCAGCTGTCGACTTCCGAGGCATACCACTTCAACCGCCAGGCACTCGAACGGCCCGATCTGCAGCCAAAAACCACCCGGCTCGTAAACATGTCCGAGTTGGACCATGCCCTGAACGATCTCACATCTCCTCCTGTCAAAGCGATGGTCGTTTACAATTCCAATCCGGCCGCGGTCGCTCCGAATCAAACGCCAATTCTGCGCGGTCTGAGACGCGACGACTTGTTCACCGTCGTCCTCGAGCAGTTCCCGACCGACACCGTGGATTACGCCGACATCGTGCTTCCGGTGACGACGTTTCTCGAGCACACGGATCTGTACCTCGCATACGGGCACTACTATTTACAAATCGCCCGGCCGGCTCTGCCGGCTCCCGGCGAAACGAAGAGCAATGTGGAGATATTCCGTCTGCTCGCCCGCGCCATGGGATTCACAGACACTTGCTTCGACGACTCTGAGGACGACATGATCCGGCATACCCTCAGCTCCGGTCATCCCTTTCTGGACGGGATCACGCTCGAGCGCCTGGACAAAGAACATTGCGTTCGCTTGAATATTCCCACTCCCTTCGTCCCCTTCGAATCGGGCAACTTCCCGACGCCAACAGGACGGGTGGACTTCGCCTCTCCTAATCTGCATTACACACCGGCGACGGAATCCCGGTTCGGAGACTCCGGCCTGCTTCGAAAATACCCACTCGAGTTCGTATCCGCCAAGAACGACGACAGCATGAACTCGACATTCGGTTATCGTCCGGATGTCCAGGTTCAGACCTCGATCGCATACTTGCATTCGGACGATGCAGTGGGCCGCGGCATTTTGTCGGGTGATAGAGTACGTGTTTTCAACGATCGGGGAAGCTGCTTCGCGGTAGCCGACGTCAATGGAGCTGTCCGGCAGGGTGTCGTCCGGATTCCGTCGGTGAGATGGAACAAGCTGTCCCCTGGCGGGCTTGGCCTGAATGCGCTGACCTCTTCGAGACTGAGCGACATCGGCGGCGGCCCAACATTCTACTCATGCCTGGTGGAAGTGGAAAAGGTCGGAGATTGAAAGAAAAGACATCAAAACTATTCGTCGCGACGCTCGCCGCAAGCCTGGTATTCAGCGCGGGTTGCCGGCGCGAAGAAAAGATCAAGCTGGAGCCGACGGACGAGTCTACACCTGCTCTCGTCTCGACAGTTCTAGCATCGGACACCAAAGCTGCAGTCCAGCTCGTTCGAGGCTTTCATGCCCTCGAGCAGAATTCCTGGCGCTGGACAATGGGCAGATTTGTGGTCGCGCTGCGCCCACCGGCGGGGTCAAGCGACCGCGGCGCAACTCTGACCTTGAAGTTCACTCTGCCGCAGCCGGTCATCGACAACGTAAAATCGACAACGATCACGGCAAACATACAAAACACTCCTGTCGGAAGCCAGACTTACAGTAAGGCCGGCGAGCAAACCTTTACGGCAGACGTTCCGGCGACGCTTCTAAAGGGAGATGCGGCCACCGTGGAATTCTCCATGGATCGCTTTCTTGCGGCGGGTACCGTCGATGGGAGGGAACTCGGGATCGTGTTTGTCGGCGTTGGGCTGGAAGCCAAGTAGGCCGGTGCCGGCCGTCTTTTCACACACAGCGATATATTTCCAGGCACGAAAATTTTTCTTTCCTGATCTTTTTTTCTTCTGTGAATCGCGTTAGCTGCTAACGGGCTTACCTCAGGAACTTTTGAGGTTGAGGCCGCGTCATTACCGAAGTCCCTGAGCCAAGACGCTCCGATTTCAACTCGTTAGCGTGTTCAGCTCATACCTGGGCGGGACTGTTGACCGCTTGGGAAACGCTGAACGTCAGTGGCCTTGAAATTGCTTGCGGGTGTGCTATGATTCGGGGAGCCCAAAACCAAGGGTCGCAAAAAAAGGCGAACGGAATTGTAAAGTATCGCCAAGACGTGCATACAGCTTCCCAACAAATTCACCGATGTGTAACTTTGGCGGAGCACCAACGTCTAAACCCACTTGGTAAACAAGGGACGAGATAACAAAAACAATTGGAGAACAGCCATGACGAAGACCGACATCAACAAGTACAAAGAGATTCTTGAATCCCGGCAAGCCGAACTTTTGGAGGTGCTGCGTAATCGCGACGCAATAACCATCGAGAAGAGTCCGGATGCCCTAGACGAGGTACAAAACGCCGCCGAACGGGAATTGGCAATTCGCAACCTCGATCGCGAATCCAACCTGCTTCGTAATGTGCGCGCTGCGCTTCGGCGCATCGAAGATGGGACATTCGGCACTTGCGTGCATTGCGAAGAGGAGATCAGCCCCAAGCGAGTCAATGCGGTGCCGTGGACCCCATATTGCATCGCTTGCCAGGAACAGGCCGATCGCGCCCAGGAAGAGGGTTCTGAATCGCTCGAAGAGCTACTCGTAAGCGCCGCCTGAACCGCAAGATCTACACGATTCCAAAAAAGCGCGGATCTTCCGGGATCCGCGCTTCCGTTTGTATACCCCTCAAAGAATCGCGATTGCTGCGACCATTCGGCCGGACTCTTCCCGGTCCCGCCGGAAGGAATGAAACCGCTGCGCATCGCAAGCCGTACAGAGCCGCTGATCGTCAATATGCTCCGCGAGAAGCCCCGCTTCCAGCAACTGACGATAATTCGTCTCGGGAAGACTGACATGCGTCAAATTTTTGGCGTTCGGAAACCACGGTGCGAACTGCTCTGCCACCTCTGCTCCTACCTCGAAGCAGCACTCTCCGATAGCCGGTCCCATCGCGGCATAGATTCGACGGGGATCCGAGCCATAGTCTTCCTGCATCCTCCTCACAGTCTTTCTGGCGATTTCGGCGACGGTTCCGCGCCAGCCTGCGTGTACGGCGGCGACCACCTGTCGATCGGGATCGGCAAGCAGCAGCGGCACACAATCCGCTGTTCGGATGCCGATTCTTTGCCCGGCGGTCGAGGAGATGAGCGCGTCACCTTCCCCGATGCATCCGCGTCCGTCATCGGCGGCGAACACGACATCGGAATGGATCTGCTTCACCTGGGTGTATTCCCCAGGCCAGCCTTCCGCCAGTCGCGTCCCGAAGCCGTGCCACACCCACGGAATGGTTTTTAACAAATCGGACGAAATGACGCCGCACTGCTTATCGAGCGGCAGCGGTTTCGAACACATTCGCCTTATACCACTCCAACGTCTTCTTCAGCCCTTCCTCGAGGCTGAATCGAGGAGCATGGCCAAGCTCACGAATCGCAGCAGCCGTATCGGCTTGCGAATCGCGAACGTCTCCAGCCCGCCGGGGACCATAATTTGCCGGAATGGCGGATCCCGTCATCTTGTTCAAAATCGCCCACACTTCGTTCAAGGTGTAGCGGTTGCCATTACCGGCATTGAACACCTTGCCGGATACTCCCGGAGCGCTGGCGGCCTTCACCACGAGCTCGGCGACATCCTCGACGTAGGTGAAATCGCGCGACTGCTCCCCGTCTCCGTAAATCGTCGGAGATTGCTGCTCCAGAATACATCGCATGAAGATCGAGAGGACACCCGAGTATTGGCTCGACGGGTCCTGCCGCGGACCGTACACGTTGAAAAAGCGCAGGGAAACGGTTTCCAGATCGAAACACTGACTGTAGACGCTGCTATAGTACTCGCCCACGAGCTTTTGGAGCGCATAAGGCGACTGAGGTTTCGGCTTCATCGTCTCGACTTTCGGCAGAACGTCCGTATCTCCATATGCAGAGGAAGACCCGGCGTACACCACCCGCCGGACGGCGTTTTCCTTCGCAGCCTGCAGAACGTTGAAGGTGCCGTTGATGTTCACGTCGTGTGAGGGGACCGGATTGGCGATCGACTTAGGAACGGATGGGATTGCCGCCAGGTGGAAGATCGCTTCGCACCCGCGGGTTGCCTTCAGCAGGCTTTCGGAATCCCGGACATCGATCTTCTCGAGATCCACGTGGGACCGAACTTCATGTAGGTTCCGTTCGTGCCCGGAGATCAGATTGTCGATTACGATTACTCGCTCGGCTCCTTGCGCCAGCAGGGTACGCACCAGTTGCGAACCAATAAATCCAGCTCCGCCCGTAACGGCGAAACGCTCCTTCGTCATTCAGGTAACCTTTCGATCACAGATTCGAGATAACGCAGCGACTCACGCGCTATGGCCTCCGGACCAGGCGCGAAATCGAATGCCTCAAGTGAGATCCATCCTGAGTAGTTTTTGCGTCGCAAAACATCAAAAATCGGTAAAAAATCGTAGTCGCCCGTCCCGCAGTGGCGGCCATCTATCTCATTGACATGAACGTGCCGGATGGAATCGAAGTAGCGCTCCACGAGCGTGGCGTGATTTTCGACTTCATCCTCCGCGTTATGCGAATCGAACATCGTCTGCACCGCCGGACTGCCTATCTGATGTACTAGATCGACAGCTTCGGCCAAAGTGTTTACTACGTCGCACTGGCTCGACGGGAGAGCTTCCACCAGAATCGTGGCGCCGCGCGCCTCGGCGTGCGGAGCAACCCGAGCTAATCCCTCCATCCAGCGCTGTTTCGCCTCTTCGCGGGTAGTGCCCGGCGTGGTCGCGCGCTGCTTGGGAGAGCCGAACACCATGACACCGGATGGACCCAGGTCGGCGCACAAATCCACTAGGTTGGCGACGTATTGCCAGCTTTCCTTGCGAAGCGCATCGTCGGAAGTAGTGACATGCAAGGGCCTAGGCGATACCATCAGCCAGTGCAGCCCGGCAAACGTCAGCCCCTCGTCCGACATAATGCGGCGATATTCTGCTCGTTTCGCCGGAGAAATGTCGAGGGGATCGGCCGCTAATGTAAATGGAGCGATTTCGATGCCGGTGTAGCCTGTAGAACGGATAATTTTGCAGGAATCCCGAAAATCGTAATCTTTGAAAGCTTCATTACAAATAGCGTGCCGGAAATCATGCATTCTCTACCAATGTAGCGCATGATTTTAAAGGCCTTTACCGCCGGTTGAAGAGCCACATGAGAATCGAGAACAGCAGGCTCAGCACGATCGACGTCATGATCGGAAAGTAAAAGGTGAAATTGGAACGTCGGTACACGATATCGCCGGGGAGGCGCCCGAGGGGCGTGTGACGGCCGACAAAGTTGATCAGCAGCCCCGCGCACAGCAGAACGGCGCCTAAAACGATGAGAGTTCGTCCGAGTCCACCCATACACCCGTTATAGCGAGAAAGTACGGCCGCGATGCTGGCCGATAAGGATCTGCACCAGCCGGTGCGCGATCAGTTCGTGTAACGTCAAAAGCTCTTTGGTCGATTCGACGATGGCGTTGACATCGTCCCCCTTGACGGGACCGCCGCCCGCCTTCAGCGCGTCGGTGGCCTCGCGAATAATCGGATCCTCCATCACCTCTCCGGCCATCTCCCAAAGCGTGATGAAACGATCGACCGCCGTCGGAAAGCTGACCGCGAAGACCCCAAAGTTGCTGGTCGTACGAGGCGGCTTGTAGTCGAGATTGAACGGGCCATTGAAATTATGGCTGCGCAGCAGGACGAGAACATTCAGCCAATCCAACGGATTCACCAGACCGACAGCAATGTCCACATCGTGCTTCAGCCGGTAGCCGTCGTTGATGTCGAAATGCCACAACTTACCTGCGAGAATCGCGCGTGCCAGCGCTGCCCGAGGCGCCGCTCCCCACATCAGCTCGTGGAGATACTCGGGATTGAGGCCGACCATCTCGGGATGCGTCAATAGGCCCGAACCAATGAATGCGAGCATCGCATCGCTCGTCGGCAGCAGAATCTCCGCCTGCGGCTCGAACGGCTTCGCTTCCAGGCAGTGTTTGAGTGTCGGTCTTCCTTTCTTTTTCGCGACCGCAATATCCTCATCGCACGCGGCATTCAGACCCTCGGCATACCATCGCAGCGTCTGCGTTTCTTCCACAGCCCCCTGAACGTAATAGCCGAGCGAACCCGGCCAGTACACCGCGAATTGAGCTTCCAGCTCATGACCGATGCGCACCGTATTTCGCAGTCGGAACGCAGCATACTCTCGCACCTGCGGGGATTCGGCGGCGGGGCTGCCGGCGAACACAGCGTGATGGAAGGTCTCCGTCGTGACCATCGAGCACTTCAACCCGTTTGTCCGAAGAGAATTTTTGATCCGCTCGATGATGGCGTCCTGCCGCTCCGTGCCGATGTCTCCGGCAGGGATAACATCCGTGTCATGCGTGCACCAATGACCGATGCCGATCTTGGCATACTGTTCGATGACTTCCTCGAAGCCGACCGGTCTCCGCGTCGGCGCATGAAACAACGCTTGACCTTCGTAGGCCGCAGCCCATTGTGGACCAGAGATAAAGAACTTGCGCCGCGTTTCAGGCGAGTACGATCCGCCGCACGCGCTCATCAGCCGTTCGATCAGAGCCTGCTGCTGATTGGCAGGAACAGGTTTCATTGGTGTGTGGCTTCTCCGGGGCCATGATAACGCGCCATCGAACCGGAACTACGACTCGCCATCGTGCAGTTTCTTGAGCGCGGACGAGAGGCGCTCAGGCTCATTTCGGAAATCGGCCGCCCGCGTGTAGTACTCTCCCGCCTGACGGACTTTCGCGTTACCAGCAGCGTATCGCCCGGCGCGGCGCACGCCTCCGCAACCTCGCTGTTAGTGCCGCCATTTTCGTAACTGTTGGAAACCTACAGCGAAACCGGCCACAATCGCCACCGTAGCAAAGCCGCCCGCCACAACACTGGGCACTGTACCCAGCCACGCCGCTGCCCAACCCGACTCGACCGCGCCTAGCTGATTCGAGCAGCTGATAAAGATATTGTTGACTGCCAATACCCTGCCCCGGATTGCGTCGGGTGTCTCGCTCTGGATCAGCGACTGACGCAGGACAACGCTGACGTTGTCGAACGCGCCGACCAACACCAGCATTCCAAGCGAAAGCCAGAATGAGCGTGAGGCTCCGAAGATCATGGTCGCGACCCCGAAAGCGGCGACGGACGACAGGAGCACCACGCCCGCGCGCTCAATGCGAATTTCGTGGGCAAGCAGCAAAGCCATCGTCACCGCTCCAACCGAAGGCGCAGCGCGCAACCAGCCCAGCCCGCGAGCGCCGATATGAAGAATATCCACCGCATAGATGGGCAACAAACTGGTTGCGCCCCCGAACAGGACAGCAAACATATCGAGAGACATCGCGGATAACACCAGCTTCTCGCGCCACACGAAAACAATGCCTTCGAGCAAGGATCGTAGTGTGGGAGCCGGTGTTCCCGCCGCGGCCTTCACGTAAGGAACATTCAGGGAGTAATAACAGGCGAATGTGCCCATCGCGCACAGACCCTGAATCACGTAAACGCTCCGGCTCCCCGAAAAAGCGAGTAGCAATCCCGCCAGCGCAGGTCCGGTGACAGTTGCAATCTCATTGGCGCTGCTATTCCAGGTGATCGCGTTGCGCAGCAATTCGGGCGGGACCGAGTTCGGCAGCAGCGCGGATCGAGGTGGTCCTTGAAATGTCCTTGCCGTCGCCACCAGAAACAGGCAGGCATAGATCAGCCACACTGACCCAGTCCCGTATGCCAGCAGAATCGACGCGATGACAAAAACCACCTGCGTCGAAGTCAAGATGTATCGTCTGTTGTGTACGTCCGCAAAATGACCGGCGATTAAGGCAAACAGAAGAAACGGAATTACCTGCACCAGGCCGACATTGCCGAGGACGACGGGAGATCTCGTTTGCAGATAGAGATCCCAACCGACTGCTACCGAAAGCATCTGGAAGCCAAAGGTAGACAGAAACGTCCCGCCCAACAGGAATCGAAAGTTACGATATCGAAACGACGCGTATGGGTCCAAAGCCGGTGCTATCCTGCGGTAACGAATGCCCGAGGCAAATCCTTTCCAGGACCCGCTGCGATTTGAGCGTCGAGTACCGCCGTGCGCCATCGTTATATTCGGCGCAAACGGTGATCTTACCAAGCGTAAACTGATTCCCGCTCTTTACCGGCTCGCGTATGACCGGCGCCTCCCGCCCGGTTTCGCCATCATCGGTAACTCGCGCACCGGCATGAGCGATGACGCGTTTCGCGAAAAGATGAAAGAAGCCCTGCACGAATTCGTCGAGGATACGCCGTTCGACGAACGGTTGTGGAGCGACTTCTCTCAAAACCTGTTTTACTTTGCCGGCGACTTGCACGACCCGGACACCTACACAAAGCTCGCGACCCGCCTTGATGACGTGCAGAAGTCGCGCAATACGGAGGACAATGTCCTCTTCTATCTCTCCACGCAACCCAGCCACTACGAGGCGGCGATCAAAGGTATCGGTTACGCGAAGCTCCAAGACGGCCGGGGGTGGCGCCGGATTGTGGTGGAAAAGCCCTTTGGCCATGATCTCGCCACGGCCCGCGAATTGAACGCCAAGCTGCAGGAAGTTTTTCTCGAGAAGAATATTTACCGCATCGACCACTATCTCGGGAAAGAGACCGTACAAAACGTACTGGCATTTCGATTCGGCAACGGCATCTTTGAGCCGCTGTGGAATCGCAGATACATTAGCCAGGTGCAGATTACGGCCGCCGAGTCGATCGGCGTCGAAGGCCGCGGCGGCTATTACCAGGAAGCGGGGGCGCTCCGCGACATGATTCAGAATCACTTGCTGCAGGTTCTCTCCACGGTCGCCATGGAGCCGCCAGCCGTATTCGAACCGGACGTGGTCCGCGATGAGCGCGGCAAAGTGCTTCGGTCGATTCGAATCATGAAGCCGGAAGAAGCCGCCATCTATAGCGTCGCGGGGCAATACGGTCCTTCGAGAATCGGCGATGAAGACGTACCCGGATTCCGCCAGGAAGAAGGGGTTGACCCGAACGCCCAGACCGATACTTACTCGGCGGTCACGTTCTATATCGACAACTGGCGCTGGGCCGGCATCCCGATTTACATTCGAAGCGGCAAGCATCTGCCCAAGCGCGTCACCGATATTGCAATCTTCTTCAACCCTGCCCCGCATTCTCCCTTCAACGGACTGGAGACGGGCATCGTGTCAGCATCTCCGAACATGCTGATTCTGCGCATTCAGCCGGACGAAGGGATCTCGATGCGGTTCCTTTCCAAGCATCCCGGCGAAGGCATGAAGCTCCGGAATGTTTCGATGGATTTCAACTACGGAGCCAGCTTCGGTGTGCGATCGCCATCGGCTTATGAGACGCTGCTTGTGGACGTGATGCTGGGGGATCCTACGTTGTTCACTCGCCAGGATATGGTGGAGGCAAGTTGGGCCGCCGTTCAGCCCATTCTCGACTACCGTGAGCGCCACCCCATGGACTTTCCGAACTACCCGGCGGGAACCTGGGGTCCAAAGGCGGCGGATGAAATGCTGGCCCGGAACGGCCACGCCTGGAGGATTCCATAGATGGAAGCGGCAATCCGGCCTGAGCGGCTGCTGAAGGACTTGCGGAATCTCTGGGTCGACCTCGGCAAGAATGAACCTTCCGGCGTAATCCGCGCCTGCGCGATGACGCTGATTGTCGTGGTGGAAGAGGAGCGCGATGCGCAGGAGATCGGTGAAACTCTCGCAGCGTTAATGCACGAGCATCCCAGCCGCGCGATCGTGCTGCGCGTCCGTTCCGGCAACGAACCATGCCTCTCCGCCCGGGTCTTCGCGCAATGTTGGATGCCGTTCGGAAGCCGGCAACAAATTTGCTGTGAGCAGGTGGAGATCATCAGCAGCCTCGCCAGCTTCTCGGATGTGACCTCCGTTTTGCGAGGCTTGACCGTTCCCGACCTGCCTGTCGTTCTGTATTGCCCGAGCGAGGCGCTCTGGCCCTTGCCCGAGTTCGCCGCGTTGTTGCCGCTGGCGTCGAAGCTGATTGTCGATTCGTACGGCATGGAAAATTCGCCGTCTGCGCTCACATATCTGAACAGCCTGTCGGGCCCGAACGGCCTGCGAAAAGCGGATCTGGTCTGGTCGCGTCTGACTCCATGGCGTGAATCGATTGCGCAACTCTTTGAAGACCCGTCTCGCCTTCGAGCAGTCTACGATCTCGAGGAGATTCAGATTCTCTACCACTGCGCGCATGGCGAGCCTTCGTCTGTTTATTACCTCGCCGGCTGGTTCATGAGCCTGCTGGGAGCCGGAGTAAAGATACGGATCGCTCCCGGAGTGGGTCCGGATAACGCGTGTATAGCGCACGTGGCCCTGACCGGACCGAAGCTGAAAGCGACCATCGATCTGACGGCGGAAGATACTGTGGAAGTGTCCGTCAATGGCGAGCGGCAGCAGCTCACTGTCTTTCCACATGTCG
Organism: Bryobacteraceae bacterium; assembly: GCA_963833675.1. Lineage (GTDB taxonomy): Bacteria > Acidobacteriota > Terriglobia > Bryobacterales > Bryobacteraceae > DASQDN01. Next base: position 77,799 of record CAWHYW010000020.1, read on the forward strand.
GTGAGAGCGAGGCGTTACGGCAGGAGTTGGCTTTGGCGGGCAGAGACACGCGTTTTGAAGATGCATTAGGATTGGGCCAGCTCATGTTCGGAGGCCAATGATGCCTGATCTTCGAAAATTCTCCGATGCGCAAGCGGCTGCGGAAGCGTGCGCCGCGCATATCCTTCAATTGTTGCAATCGGCGCTGATGGGCCGCGGACCGGCTTCCCTGGCCATTTCCGGCGGGTCGACCCCGAAGCTGATGTTTGCGGCGATGGCAAAGGCGCGCTTCGAGTGGAAAAATGTTCACCTGTTTTGGGTCGATGAGCGCGCCGTGCCTCCCGACCACGAGCAAAGCAACTACCGCCTCGCGGAAGAAACTCTGATCCGGCCCGCTAAGATCCGCAACGTGCATCGAATTCCAGCCGAGCTGCCACCGGCGCAGGCAGCCAAGCGTTATTCAACAGATATTCGTGAGCACTTTCAGTTGACGGACGGAGACCTTCCGCATTTCGATGTCGTGCATTTGGGGATCGGCCCCGATGCCCATACGGCCAGCCTGTTTCCGGGCGAGCCGCTGATCGAAGATCGCCAGGGATTGGCCGCCGCGGTCTATGTCGAAAAGATCCCGCAGTGGCGCATCACGCTGCTTCCGGGAGTTCTGCTGGCAGCTCGAAACATGGTGATTCTCGCTGCGGGCGAGGACAAACGCGAGCCGCTGGACAAGATCCTTCATGGGCCATACGAGCCTCTTCGCTATCCGGCGCAGATCGTCGCGCGACAGGCGCGCCGCCCGATATTTTTCCTGGACCGCAGCGCCGGCGGCGAGGAAGTTGCGCTGGCTCCGTGAGATAGTGTTGCCCGATGGGAATCAATGCGGCTACAAACGGGATAATAGTAAAGGAGACTTTGTAACGATGCTCATCCGGAAGAGACCGGACATCCCTTATTCTGCCGTAACGCCAAAGAGTGAGTACTTGAGCCGCAGGCGATTTCTGGCCGGTACGGCCGCCGGCCTGGTGCTGCCGGGCCAGCTCGCCTATGCCGCGAAACTCGAAGCCCAGAAGAGTTCTCTCAGCGCTTCCGAGCCGCTGACACCACTCAAAGACATCACCAACTACAACAACTACTACGAGTTCGGAACGAATAAAGAGGATCCGGCAAAATACTCCCGCGAATTCCGCACCAATCCGTGGCAGGTCAGCGTGGAGGGGCTCTGCGCCAAACCCAAGAAATACGACATTGATGCGCTCATGAAACTGGCCCCGCTGGAGGAGCGCATTTACCGGCTCCGGTGCGTGGAAGCGTGGTCGATGGTTGTGCCCTGGATCGGTTTTTCCTTATCGGAACTGATCAAAAAAGCGGAGCCGAACGCCAAGGCGAAATACGTCGCCTTCGAAACCTATTACGACTCCAAACAAATGCCAATGGCCAGAGGTTCCCGCATCCCGCTCCCGTACACGGAGGGCTTGCGAATCGACGAAGCCATGCACCAGTTGACGCTGCTTACCTTCGGCCTGTACGGGGAGGTATTGCCGAATCAGAACGGCGCTCCCGTTCGTCTCGTTGTGCCGTGGAAGTACGGTTTCAAGAGCATCAAATCGATCGTCAAGATAAAGTTCGTCGACAAGGAGCCGCCGACCACTTGGAACATCATGAATTCGTCCGAGTACGGCTTTTATTCGAACGTGAATCCTCAAGTGGACCATCCACGTTGGAGTCAAGGTTCAGAACGGCGCATCGGAGAATTCTTCAAACGCAAAACCCTGATGTTCAACGGCTATGCCGATCAGGTCGCATCGCTGTATCAGGGCATGGATCTGAAGAAATACTACTGACCCATCATGCCGTCGCCGTTACGGAGCCGGTGGTTGAAGCCGGCAGTGTTCCTCGTTTGCCTCGCGCCGCTTGCGTCACTGGTGGTCAATGGGATTCACGGCAATCTGGGCGCAAATCCCATAGAGTACATCACGCACGCCACCGGCGATTGGACGATGCGCTTCCTCCTGATCACTCTGTCGATCACGCCGCTCCGGCGCATCCTCTCGCAGCCGGATCTGATCCGCTTCCGGCGCATGTTCGGCTTGTTCGCATTTTTTTATGGCATGCTGCACCTGATTACCTGGCTATGGCTCGATAAATTCTTCGACTTGCACGAAATGTGGGCAGATATCGTGAAGCGCCGTTTTATCACGATGGGAATGTTCGGTTTTCTGCTGATGTTGCCGCTTGCGTTGACATCGACCACGGGATGGATCCGGCGCATGGGCGGAAAGAACTGGCAGCGGCTTCATCGAGCCGTCTATGTTAGCGCCGCTGCAGGCGTGATCCACTATCTCTGGCTCGTGAAATCGGACATTCGAATGCCGGTTCTCTACGGAATCATCTTGGGCGGCCTGTTGCTTCTGCGCCCGATTTCGGCCCGCATCGCATCGAAACCGACCCGCCCTGCCCTCACTCACCGCTGATTTGTGTTTTTGGCTTTTCGGACAATCTTGCCAAAAATCTGGCCGCCAATATTCTCGCCGCTCCAGGTGCCCGCGTACTGATCCCGATAGAGGATTACGCGAGCAGTGTACGTACCCATACCCGGAATCGACAAATCGGTAAGCGTGATCACCGGAGTATCTCCGGCCCACTTAATGGTCACTGGAAGCGGGAGCGGAATGTCGTGCCCGCCATATTGCATGCGTGTTCGAAAAAGCCACGTCTCGCCCGTAAGCTTCGAAACGCTCTCGATGACATACTTCTCTTCGCCGTAAACTTTGTCGCTGTTCGTTCGCGTAGAGCGGCCCACCAGCGTGGCGCCGTTCATCATCTCCTGAAACTTACGATCGAGATCGTCCTGCGTCGTCGCTGGCCTTCTTCGCGCATCCGCTGAGGACAATGACGGCCAGTCTTAGGAACAACGCTTTCTTCCGCATACTGTTCACGCTCCGAGAACATTTATTTTCTCTTTATTTGCAATCCCCAGCCGCCATTTCCGGGCGTATCCTCAAAACCTCCGTGCGACTGTAAAAACAGGAGAACAAACGTGTCGCTTAAAAGCAGAGACATCCCGCAGAAACGGAGCAAAATCCAATGGCCCCGTCACCGAGGCCGGAAAGGCCATTTCCGCCGGGAACAGCTTAAAGCACGGACTCAACAGCAACCGCGTAGTCCTGCCCCACGAATCGCAGGAAGAGTTCGATCGCCTGGAAGCCTCATTCGTAAACCGCTTCAAGCCATACGATGAGGTCGAGCACGAACTCGTTCACGAAATGGTCTCAGCTCGTTGGCGGCTCCGCCGCATCGAGGCCATGGAAGCCGCGCTTTTCAACAAGGCGCTCCAGAAAAACCGTGAAGCGCTCGGTACCGAGGCCGACCCACTTGACGTCCAGGACGCTGCCTACGCCGAAGTCGCGGATTCGAAGTCTCTCCGCATGCTCTCGCGTCATCAGGCGCAGCTTCGCCGGTCGTACGAAAAAGCGTGGCGGGAGCTCGAACTGATTCAGGAAAATCGCTCCGCCGAAGCGGAAGAAGATTTCCAAAACGAACCCACCGCCCAGTTCACCAATCGAAACGTGCACCGCGGCGCTACGAAACACACTTACTTTGGATCGTCTCCAGAGGTCCTCGCCTCTGCGATAGCAGCCGGGGTGCTGCGGGACATGCCTAAAGACTACGCAGAAATGCGATAAGGTCCGCTTTTTCCTGCGGAGTAAACCCAATGTTGAAGCGCGTGTTGTAGAACTCGACAACATCCGCCAGACTTGCGGCCGAGCCGTTGTGGAAATAGGGAGGCCTTGCAGCCAGCGCCCGCAGCGTCGGCCCCTTGAATTTGCCGATATCTGCCCATTTGCCGCTGATCAATGCTCGCCCGGGGTCCGTAGTCTTTGTAGTCTCGCCAGTCGCTTTGTTGCGCAAGGTGTACAGGGGCATGTCCGGTGTGCGGCGGCTATCGTCGGAGACGCCGATGTTGAGAGCCATCGAAACCGAGTGATTACCGACATTCGGCGTGTCGTGGCAGGTTGTGCAGGTTCCCTGAAGGACATCAGGAAGACCCATCGCTCCGTTCAATCCCCCGACGCCGGAGATCTTGATACTTCGTGTGTTGAAGATCTGCTCTCCTCTTACAACCGACTGGCGAGCGGCGCTCCGGGCTTGGGAGTCTCCGAAATCGAAGAAGTTATTTGTGGGATTTTTCCATGCTTCGAATATACGCATCGCCATCGGGTCGAAGGGGGTTCCTCGCGGATTCATGCCAATCGGATCGTTGACGCCGATATAGAACTCCTGCCGCGTAAGGGAAACAGGGTCACTTTTGGCTCCGCCATAGATCAATGCGCCGGCAGCATCATCCCAGGTCTGAGTAGTGTGTAACCCAAACACGAAGTCGACAATTTGCGTAACCAGGTCCGCGCTTGGTTCCGCTGAGGCCTGCGCATGACCTAATGTCGCGTCAATAGCTTGCCGTCTCAGATTGGCTTTCAGATTGTCAGGATTCTGGATTGCGACAGACGTCTCCCGGCCATCCCACATGACTGCACTCACGAAACGCACGTTCGTTCCCGGCAGCGGCCGCCGGAAGAGCGATAACTCTGCTGCGGAGGCGAAACCGTATGGATCCTTTATATCGACGAGTTCAAATTCGGCGTTCGCCGGTATGGGCAGACCTACACGGATCACGCCTTTATTCAGAAGCATGCTGTAGGCTCGCCGCCGCTTTTCCAGGGAGGAGACATCGGCGTGCGGGCTGTTGGATCCGTCATTCGTCCGAAAGACGGGGTCGAGTCCGGATGTTTTATCGAAGAGTTGCTGGAGATTTCTCGGCGTAATGCTCCAGGCGGCATCCGGCTGATGGCAATCGACACACGTGCGGCCATTCGTTCCGAGTTCCCGGAAAAATGGGTTATTCCGATCGATGGTTCGTTGCGTACTTACGGTCGTGGCAAAACCGGTTTGGTTTCGCGTGACCAGAATTGGAGGAAATACCACGTCAGAAGCCGCAGAAGAGGTAGCAACCGGACCGGTGGCCAAAAGTGTTATGAATTCAGTCCAGGTTGTAAGAATGCGAACACAGGTGTACTTGGACATAGCGATATCGCTTTCCTTTCGAAATAGTGGTCAACCGGGGCGTTTAGGGAATAATATCGAAAATTACTTCACCACGGGGTACAAACCTTGCCACTATCAGTAACTGCGGAAAATGACGATAATGCCGCGCAGAATACGCTGTGTTCAGAAGACGGGGTTCAATGACCAGACTGTTGGCCGGGCTGATCTTGGCAATTGTGCTGCATGCCCAAAGCTCGCGTGATCTAAAGTTGGAGCGATCGGCTTCGCCGCTTCCGGATAAGCGGTCCCGATGGGCCTTGATTGTTGGAGTGTCATCGTACAAATACGCTCCGCCCGCCGCTCAGTTGCGCTACGCGCATCGTGATGCCGAGGAGTTCGCAAGATTTCTGCGTTCGGCGGAAGGCGGGAGTTTTCCTGAAGAGAATATTCATCTCCTGACGAATACAAACGCAACAGTTTCCACGATCCGCGCTGCTCTGCATACCTGGCTGCCACGATCGGCAGGCCCGAATGACGTCGTCTACTTATTTTTCGCTGGTCACGCCGTCATCGCCGAGCGCGGAGAGAGCTACTTCGTCGCACACGATTCCGACCCTCAGAATCTGCACGCCACGGGTGTTTCGTTTCAGGAGATCAATGAAACGCTTACGAACAAAGTACGTGCGGCGACAGTCGTGTTGCTTGCTGATGCCTGTCACGCTGGAGGCATCGGCTGGACCAGCGATCCCTCCCTGCCCTCTCAAGCCCAACAATCGTTCGAATCTCTCGGCGCAAAGGACCGGGCTTTTGTAAAGCTCCTGGCATCCAGACCGAGCGAGCGCTCTTTCGAAGACGAACGCTGGGGTGGCGGACACGGCGTGTTCACCTACTCCGTCTTGACCGCCTTGCGCGGAGCCGCCGAACGCGAGCGCGATGGCTTTATTCGAGTATCGGAACTCATCGACTACGTTTCCCGTGTGGTTCCTGAGCAAACAGGATCGAAACAGAATCCCCGGATTGCCGGAAATTTCGAAGGAGCCCTTGCGATGGCCGCTTTGCCCAACGCGCAGAGTAGAACGAGCTTGGATGCCTCTTCAACGCAAAGCCCCGCTGCAGCAGCAGCATTAACAGAGGCGGCGCTTGAGGAAACTGGACAGGAATGCGTCACCGACTACGTCCAATCGACTACCAACGCATTGAAGGCGCCGATGTTTCTGAGGGCCGCCGAAGCATTCGCCAAGCTCAGAACGCTCCGTCCGGATGACCGCTCGCTTGAGGCCAAACAGTACTTCTGCCAGGCGCGAGCCCAGATCGCAGAGGCCGATTTTGCGACCGCGATCGACAGTTTGAAACGGTCGCTTGCAATCGACCCGAATTTCGCCTGTTCCTATAACGCGCTCGGAGTTGCACAAGGTCGATTAGGTCGGATGAAAGAAGCGCAGTCCGCATTCGAGACGGCCGCCAAACTTACACCCGTTTGGGCCTTGCCGCCGCTCCAGATCGCTCAACAATACATCGCCGCGGGCGATTTGCGGTCCGCTGTCCCGTATCTCGAGAAAGCCGGGAAACTCAACCCGCGCGCGATCGGGATTGCCTGGTCGTTGACGCGTATTTATCGCCTGCTCGGAAGAGGTCCGGATTTCCTCAATGCAGCGAATGCAGTTATCGCGATCGATCGGAACTATGCGCCCATCTACTCGGAATTGGGGCTGTACTACGAGTCCGTTCGCGACAATGCGAAAGCGGCGCAAGCCTACGATAATTATCTGACACTTGCGCCCAATTTCGCGGACAGTACCGAGATCCGTCGCCGCGCTCAGCAGAATCGTTCGGCGGCCCAGCCGAAAGCGCCTACTCTGAGAAGAGAGGGCGAGACTAAACGTTTTCGGGAATGACGTAAGGGCTGCGATACTTGCGAGTCCAGAGTTCATTCGCCTTGGCGTCGCCTACGAACTTGCCGGTCGCCTGATCGATGTGCAAGGTGTGACCTACGCGATAAGCGATGTTGGCGAGGTGGCAGAACGACGCCGCCCGGGCCCCGATCTCGATATCGGCATTCAGCTTCTTGTAGTCGCGTGATCGAATCGCGGCGAAGAAGTTCTGCATGTGGCCTTCCGTAGGCTCTTCGTTCGACTTCTCCTCCATGACCTTCTCGTATTTCTCCTTGGATCCTGCGCCGGCTCCGCGCGCCGCTTCGCCACTGATGTTGCCCGCGGTGCTCTTGTAGACCTCGAAACCTGAGTGATCAACCACCAGGAAGCCGCCGGTTCCGAAGAAGATATTGCCGACGTAGTTCGGTCCCCGAATCGGTCCACCGCCCTCGGGTGGCGTTGGCAGATTGCGTACATCGAAGGTCATCTGCGCGTCGCCAAAATCGAAGCTGGCGATTTGTGTGTTCGGTGTCTCCTGATCGTCCTTCCAGCCGAACTTCCCTCCGGTCGAACTCACGGACACGGGCCAGCCTGTTTTACCCAGTCCCCAAAGCGCGACATCCATCTCATGGACACCTTGGTTGCCGATGTCGCCGTTGCCCGTATCCCAGAACCAATGCCAGTTATAGGCGAACTTGTTTTTGCTGTACGGCTTCATTTGAGCCGGTCCGAGGAACTTATCCCAATCCAACCCCGCAGGTACAGGTTCATCCGGCGTGTGGCCGATCGAGAATCTACGCCGGAAGCATTCCCCGCGCGCGTGATAGACCGTACCGATAATGCCGTCACGCAGCAACTGGATGGCCTTGATCTTCTTGGGCATCGACCGGCTCTGCGAACCCACCTGCACCATACGGTTGTATTTCCGGGCTGCCTTAACTAGCTGCCTGCTCTCGTACAGGTTGTGGCTCGCGGGCTTTTCGACATAGACGTCCTTGCCGGCCTGTATTGCCCATAACGCAGCCAGCGCGTGCCAGTGATTCGGAGTGGTGATAGAGACTGCGTCAATGTCCTTAGATTCGAACATCTGCCGCATATCGGCGTACTCTTTCGGCTGATAGCCTTTTGCCTTGGTCACTCGAGCGACGGCCCGTTCCCGCGCAGCCTGATTCACGTCGCACAAGCCAGTCATCCGGGCTTCGGCGTCCAGATTCGAATAGAATCCAATGTGATCGTTGCCGCGTCCTCCTAATCCGACAACGCCGATATTGATGCGATCGTTAGCGCCCAAAATCGGGAACTTCGAAGTCGCAATCGCGGCTGCGGCTACCTTCACAAACTGACGTCTGGCTCCACTCTGATCCATCTCGGAAACTCCTCGCTTAAGCAGTATATACTCGGCCTGTGTTGGTTACCCTTCGATCTCTGCCATTTATGTTGTTTCTGTCACTGACATGCTCGGCCGCGGATCAGGAATTCCCGAATGCCCAGATCTCAAGCGGGTCCATTACGGCCAAGATCCTTCTGCCGGACGCGGAACGTGGGTACTACCGTGGAACACGATTCGACTGGTCAGGCGTGATCCAGAGTCTGAAGTTCAAGGACCACGAATACTTCGGACAGTGGTTCCCTAAATACGACCCCAAGTTGCACGACGCCATCATGGGGCCCGTTGAGGAGTTTGTGTACAACGAGTCCGCCGTCGGATACGACGAAGCAAAACCGGGCGGCGAGTTTGTACGCATCGGAGTCGGCGCGCTCCGTAAACCAGACGAGTCGAAATTCCAGCGCTTCAAGACTTACGACATAACCGACCCCGGGAAATGGACCGTTCACAAAGTGGGCAATTGGATCGAGTTCACCCAGGATCTGGCCGATCACAACGGGTACGCGTATCGCTACACCAAGCGCATCACTCTCGATAAATCCCACCCGAGAATGACCATCCAGCACACCTTGAAGAACACGGGTAAGAAGGCCTTTACTACCTCCCAGTACAACCACAACTTCTTCATGCTTGACGGCGAGCCGACCGGTCCCGATTCTGCAGTCGCGTTCCCATTCGACCTGAAAGCAGAGAAGCCCTTTCAGAACGGGCTCGCGGAAGTCCAGGGCAAGCGTGTTGCTTACCTCAAAGAACTGCAGAACGGCGAGACCGCGTCAACCGAATTTCAAGGGTTCAGCAAAAGCGCGTCTGATTACGATATTCGTGTCGAGAACAGGAAATCGGGGGCAGGTGTACGAATCCAGGGTGACCAGCCGATCACACGGATCGTCTATTGGTCGATCCGAACCACTTTCTGCCCAGAAGCATACATCACGATGGAAGTGCCTCCGGGGAAACAGACGAAGTGGAATTACACGTACACCTTTTACGATACCCGCGGCAAATAATTAGTGGATCGCTTTGTCGATCGCCTTCTGCGCGATGGGCTCAATCAATTCATATCCGGCATTGTTGGGATGGAGACCGTCGTAAGTCAGTTCGGTCTTGAGCATCCCTTTGTCGTCGACCATCACTGAGTAGTAATCGAGGTAAACGGCGCCGGTCTTCGCTGCATAGTCCTTGATCCATTTGTTTAGAGCCTGGATCTTTTCCGGCGGACGCCGTCCGGTTTGCGGTTTGATCGCATCGGTAACGGGCATCACCGAAGCAAGCACCACCTTGATGTCATTAGCCTTAGCTAATTCCGCCATGGATGTCAGATTGCCTTCGATTTCTTCGAGAGTCGTCGGCCCGGTGTTGCCTGAGATGTCATTCGTCCCCGCCAGGATGACGACAGCCTTAGGCTTGAGCGCAATCACGTCTGGCCGGAAGCGAATCAGCATCTGCGGTGTCGTTTGCCCGCTGATTCCCCGATTGATGTACGGCTTTCCAGGAAAGAATTTGCCGTAATTACGGCCCCATGCGTCCGTGATCGAGTCGCCCATAAATACGACTCGCTTCTCTCCTTTGTCGGGCGCCGAAACCGAGGTGTTGTCGGCGCGATACCGGCCAAGATTAGCCCAATCCTTAACGGCAGGCGCAGTCGCTTGTGAATAAGCCGAAAGCGCGGATAACAGAATAAGCGCAGTAACTTTCATAAGTACTGCGAGGATTCTATCAAGTCACTCTGGCAGAGCTTCCGTTTTGGGTTCGGGCATGGCGAAGCTTGCAGCGAAACCGATCGCATACACAGCAAGCGCAACGATAGCCGCAGCATAGGCCAGTTTTGCCGACGGGTTCACGCCGGGAGTAACGTTCGCAAGCTGGGTAGTCACAAAGGCCGCCGAGGTTCCAACCATGCGGCCTCCGACATTGGCCGCGAAGCTTTCTCCCGTGCCTCGCAGGTATGTGGGATACAGCCGCGGAAGGTAGTTCCCCCAAAAGCTGAACTGTGCCACGGTGAAGAAGCCGGCCAGGGCGACGCCCCATTTCAGCAACTCGAGGTTGTTCATCGCCGGATAAAGGAAGACGAGCGGCACGACAAATAGACCTGGCACTTGGAATATGCGCAGCAGAGTTCTACGACTCAGGATGCGCACAGCGAGGAACGCAAGCGCGAAGCGGCCGATCAGTCCACCCATCTCCTGATAGAACTGTACGCTGCTTACCATCTTCTCCTGCAAAGGCCTCGCAAGAGATGCGACTTCCGGCAAGCCCGGCACAATGCGAGGAAGGTGCTGGATCGCTCCAAACGCTGCGCCGTAACTGCAAGCGAACATCAACGCCGTGATCAAAGTTGTGGTCCGATACTGCGGCTGGAAAAGCTCCGCAATGCTCGGCCGCTTGAGCGTGCCCTGAGCCTTCTTCTGCGCCCATAGCGGCGATTCCGGCATGAATGGACGAATCAGGAGTAAAGGCAGCGCTGGAATAACACCGGAGATCAAGGTGTATCGCCACGGGGAATGTACGCCTGCAATGGCCGGCAGCGAATCGGCGTAGTGAACGGAAAGATAATACGCGCCGGTGACCAGAAGTCCTCCAATGGAGGAGAACGCCTGCGTATAACCCAACACGGCTTCGCGGCGTTTGGGATCCGGGAACAACTCGGCGAGCCAGGCCACTGCCGCGACAAACTCGACGCAAACGCCAATGAAAGTAGTACATCGCAAGAGAAGTAACGCCGGAAGCGAGGTGACAAATCCCGACGCGAACGCGGAGAGCGCGTACAGCATGATGCTGAACACCAATACACGTCGGCGTCCAAAACGGTCCGTCAGATAGCCACCCAGGAGACCGAAGATACCGCCGGCAACAGCCGGCGCCCAGAACAGTAATCCAACCCATTCATTGAACTCAGGTGTTCCCGGCTTGATGTTGCCAAGCTCCATCAACGCCGGTCGAACTACCAACGGCAGCATCAGCAACTCGTAGATATCGAAGGCGAATCCAATCGCCGCAATGATACAGATCAGCCACTGGACGGGCGTGAAGCGCTCGCGGTTTTCAGACATGAGTTCATTTACGGTATCGCAAGTCAGAACACAGATGTGAACCTGCGGAAACACATTTTCTACCCTAACTTTGGAACTTTAGGTCAGTCAAACACGTATACGGGAACAATCCGATGATTCGGAGTGTCCTTCTACAGATAAGGCGCACAAAGGCGCCGAACGTGCAGAGCAGGATCTTTCAAAGGAGAGCGGCATGAGTCTGCGCTTCAAGGTCTACAGCTTGGTGGCCATCCTCGCGTTACTCGGCGGGGGCTTCTACATATACAAGACCAAACCGGCGATGGTTCGGATCCATTGCTCAAGCCAAAGCGACAGACGCTCAGAAGGATAAAAAGCCCGACAAGGAAGCGACTCCTGTCGAACTCGCCCTGGTTAAGAAGAGCGAGATCTCGGCTTTCTTATCGTCGACCGCGAATCTTCGTGCGATGCGGGAGGTGAGCGTTGCAACGCAAGCCGAAGGAATTGTGCAGAGAGTCCTTGCGGAGGAAGGCGATTTCGTTAAAGACGGTCAGGTGCTATGTACCTTGGACGATACGCCAGTTCGCATCAAACTGAAACTCGCCGAAGAGAAGTTGGCGCAGGCCGCGCTTCAGATGGATAAGGCGCGAATCCGTCAGCAGAAGGCTCTCGCACAGATCGGACATACACAGGCAGAATATCGATCGGTACGAGAAAGCTCGAGTAGAAGGTCTCGTTAGCGACAAGGAAGTCGCGACCTACAAATACAAGCTGGAGGAACTCCAACACGACGAGCGAAGCGCCGTTTCCGAAACGAAAGAATTCCAACATCGCGTGGCCGAGTTGGAAGCGGAGATTTCTCAAAGCAATCTCGACCTCTCCCGGACAGAGGTCAGGGCGCCATTTTCCGGTTTCGTGACGCAGCGTACTGTTAACATCGGCCAACGCCTGAAGCCCATGGACAATCTGTTCAACCTAGGCTCCTTCTCTCCTTTGTTTGCCGACGTTCATCTTTCCGAGCGCGACGCGAGAAGTGTGCGGCCCGGCCAACCCGCAACCGTGCGGCTAGGCAGCGATGACGCTGCGGCTATTCAAGGACGTGTCGAACGGTTAAGCCCAATCGTCGACCAGGCAAGCGGAACCGTGAAGGTGACGGTTGCGGTGGACCCAAAACGGGTTTCCGGCCCGGGTCATTCGTACGAGTTGAGATCCGTACCGACACCAAGTCTGACGCGATCGTGATTCCGAAGCGGGCGCTGATCGAGGAAGACGGCCAGAACTACGTCTTCGTCGCTCAGAAGGACACGGCCAAGCGGACCAGGGTCGAACTCGGATACCAGCGGGAAGGTCTCGTCGAGATTCGAAAGGGTGTCAGTCCTGGTGAAAGCGTTGTGATCGCCGGACAAGGAGCATTGAAAGAAGGCGGCAAGATCAAGGTGCTCTCGCGGCAAACAGAGAGCGCGGCCAAGCCATCGACCGGCGGCTAGAAGAGGCTTCCTGAATGATCAAAGGAGCCATCAATCGTCCTGTAACCGTTTCGATGTTCCTGCTGGCGATCAGCCTGTTTGGGTACATCTCGCTTGACCGCCTCTCCCTGAATCTTCTCCCCGATATTTCGTATCCGACCCTCACCATACAAACCGAGTACGCGGATGCTGCCCCGGAAGAGGTTGAGAGTCTGATCACCAGACCCATCGAGGAAGCGGTAGGTGTACTCCCGGGTCTGACCCGGCTCAGCTCTGTGTCACGGCCCGGTCAGTCGGAAGTGGTCCTCGAATTCCAGTGGGGCGCCAAGATGGATCGCGCAAGCCTCGAAGCCCGGGAGAAGCTCGATGTGGTTCAGCTTCCGCGCGATGCGAAGCGGCCGGTCCTTCTGCGTTTCGATCCCACTTACGACCCCATCATGCGCTTGCGGCTTTCCGGCACGAACATGAGCCTGAGCCGCCTTCGATACTCCGCTGAAAAGGAGTTGAAGAAACTATTGGAGTCGACTTCGGGAGTGGCTGCAATCAAGGTGATCGGCGGTCTGGAAGAACAGATCCGTATCGAGATCGATGAGAAGAAGCTGGCGGAGCTCGGTATCCCGATCGGCGAAATCACCCGCACGCTGGAACAGGAAAACCTCAATCAGGCTTCTGGAAGTCTGTACGATCTCGATGCCAACTACCTGGTCCGAATCCTCAGCCAGTTCCGATCGGTGGAGGAGATTCGCAACATCATTATTCGGAACGAGAACGGTCATCGCGTACTGCTTGGCGACGTCGCATATGTGTATCGAGGTACCAAGGACCGTGAGGTCATCGCACGCCTGAATGGGAAGGAAAGCGTCGAACTTGCCATCTACAAAGAGGCCGATGCGAACACCGTAACCGTATCCGCTGGAGTCCAGCAGAAATTGGCGTCGTTGAAGAAGGCGAATCTGATGCCGAAGAGGCGTCGATTATCAGATCGTCTTCAACCAGGCCGAGTTCATCAAGATGGCGATCGATGATGTGCTCGATTCCGCTATCATGGGCGGCTTTCTTGCCATCTTCGTCCTATTCCTGTTTCTGCGCGATCTGAAGAGCACTCTCATTATCGGTTTCACGATTCCGGTTTCCATTCTCGGCACGTTCGGGTTGATGTATCAGACCGGCATTTCGCTCAATCTGATGTCGCTCGGAGGTGTAGCGCTAGCGGTCGGAATGTTGGTAGACAACTCGATCGTGGTGCTGGAGGCCGTACACCGATACAAGGCTGCGGGGCTGCCCGTCAAAGAGGCTGTGTATAAGGGCACGAAGGAAGTCGCCCTTGCGATGGTGGCGTCGACGTTCACGAGTATTGCCGTGTTCCTCCCGTTAATCTTCGTAGTCGGCATAGCCGGCCAACTCTTCCGCGATCAGGCGTTGACGATTACTTACGGACAGCTTGTCTCGCTGGTAGTGGGTTTCACCCTTACCCCGATGATCCTTGCGATCCAGGCCCGGAAGACTTTCCGTGAGCACACTGGCGGGCGTCAGATCGTTGAGAAACCTCTGAGCGAGAAGCCAGCTTTGCGGCGAGTGCAGATTGCATCGCGATGGGTGGAGGCGAAGTGGCGCGTGTTCGCCCGCTTCATGTTTCGTGATGTCGCAACCATCATCGTCACCGATCTCAGGCGCTCTATTTAGAGCGATAGGCCGTCTGCTATCCAGGATCGTGAATCCGGGATTGGACGCATTCGAAGCGGTCTACATTCGCTTCAGCAAGATGTATCAGCCGAGCGTAGAAGCAGCCCTGAACAACAAGGCTCTCGTCATCCTCAGCGCGGTCGTATTGCTCGCCGTATCCGCATACATCGGTAAGAATCTGGGAGCCGAGTTGATCCCGGCGCTAACGCAGGGCGAGTTTCAATTCGAAGTCCGCTTACCCGAAGGCAAAGCACTGCAGCAAACCGACGCGCGTCATGCGGTCCCTTGAAGACCAGGTAATGAAGTATCCGGAGGTACGTTCGGTCTTCTCCAGCGTGGGCGGCAGCAACAAGAACCAGTTTGCGCGTGAATCGAAGGAAGAAAACGTCGCTCAGCTCTATGTCGTGATGAAGGAGAAGAAAGACAAGCTTGCGGAATCGCGGACCATCGAACGCATCCGTGCCGCTCTGCAGCAGTTCCCCGAAGTGGCATTCACCTTCAGCCGGCCAACGCTGTTCAGCGTAAAAACACCCGTGGAAGTTGAGATCTATGCTTATGATCTCGATCTCCAACGCAGAGTCGCGAACACACTGGTCACACGCCTGCAGAGCATTCGCGGATTGAACGACATCCGTACCAGCACCGAACTTGGCAATCCTGAGATCCAGGTTCGATTCGATCGCGAGAAGCTCGCGCGTCTTGGACTGGATGAGAACACTGTATCCAAGCGATACGCAGCAAGGTCCGCGGAGATGTCGCCACTCGCTATCGCGAGGACGACAAACAGATCGAAATACTGGTCCGGGCCGATGAAAGCCAGCGGAACACGATCGACAGCGTCCAGAACCTTCTGATCAATTTGCCCGGGCAACAAGCGGCACAACCTGGCCGGCGGCCAACGCGCCACCGCCGCCTCCAGAACCCGTCACCACGCCGGATCAGCAACAAGCATTCGGCACGCCACCTTCGCAGGCTCAGACGCAGAAGCCTGTTGCGGCCAACAACACAGGTGTTCCTATCCGGCTGGGATCCATTGCCAATGTGTCTGTCGGACGTGGACCAAGCGAGGTGCGCCGTATCCGTTCGCAACGGGCGGCAGTCGTGTCAGCAAACTTATCGGGGCGCGATCTTACGACCGTATCGGATGAGATCCGCCGTGAGATTCAGCAGATTCGAGCTCAGTTGCCTCCTGAGGTGACTGTCCAACTCGGCGGACAAAACGAGGAGCTGAATACTTCGTACAACAGTCTGGCCTTCGCGCTTGCGCTGGCGGTGTTTCTTGTTTACCTCGTGATGGCGTCAGAGTTCGAGTCCTTCATGCACCCGCTCATCATTCTGTTCAGCGTTCCATTCGGACTCGTAGGAGTAGTCTTTTCGCTCCTGATCACGCACACCAACGATAAGCGTGATGGTATTGCTCGGGGTGATTATACTGATCGGCATTGTGGTCAACAACGCCATCGTCCTGATCGATTACACCAATCAACTCCGCGAAGAAGGCTACTCCAAACGTGAAGCTCTGAAATTGGCCGGCGAGGTCCGTATGCGGCCCATCCTGATGACGATGTTGAGCAGCGTGTTGGGGCTGGTGCCGATGGCGCTTGGATGGGGAGAAGGCGCGGAAATTCGCGCTCCTATGGCCATTGCGGTGATCGGGGGCATGGCGTTTTCAACCATGCTGACGCTGATCTTCATTCCCGTGATGTACGAACTGCTCGACCGCAAACGATATCCGGGAGATGTGAAAGTGACGGCCGAGAGGCCGGAGACCGATCTATCCGGAAGGCGCAGCGCCGGAACCGGCAGGTGACTGATGGAAGAGAGACAGCCTCCACAGGAGAAGGCGATCGGCCTACGCCTTGCGCAATTCTCCATCGACCATCCCGTCACCATTCTGATGGTATTCGCCTCCTTCATGGTGCTGGGAGCGGTCTCGATCAGCGCGAATCCCGGTGGTGCTCACGCCGGACATCAGCTTCCCATTTGTCGATGTGTTTGTGCCTTATCCGAACTCGACTCCAGGGCAAGTGCTGGAGGCGATAGCGAAGCCAGTCGAAGAAGCGCTTAGCACTCTTCCCAACGTTCAGCGACTGCAATCGCGATCCAGCGACGAGGGAGCTAATATCAGGCATCGGGCTCGATTGGGGCCAGAACGTCGACATGATTCTCGCCGATGTGCGCGAGAAGGTCGACGGGATACGCTCGGAACTTCCGTCCGACGTGCAGCGCGTCAACATTCGCAGTTGGAGCACAAACGACGAGCCCATCATCGGCGGCCAGTTCTCCTCGAAGCTCGACCTGCGAAACGCATACGACTTACTTGACGCGAAGGTCAAGAAGCCGCTCGAACGCATTCCTGGTGTCGCGGAGGTCGAGCTTTTCGGCGCGCAACGGCGCGAAGTCGACATATATCTCCGGCTGGACGACATCAAGCGGCACCGCGTCGACGTGGGATCGTTATTTCGCCGCCTGGATAGCGCAAATCTCAACATTTCGCTCGGTCGCGTTGAAGATACGCACAGCCGATACGAAGCCATCACTCGCGGCGTGATCCGATCGCTCGACGATATTCGGCGAGTTCCCTGTGGATGGCCGTGGACTGAAGCTCGCCGATATCGCCGACATCGTTTACGACAAACCTCTGAGCCGCGGCGGCCGACATCTGAACGGTAACTACGCTGTCGGAGTCGACATCCGTAAGACATCGCAGGCGAACACTGTGGAAACGGTCAACTCATTCACGAGAAGATCGATGAGATCGAAAAGGATCCGGCCCTCGAAGGGACGCGGATTCAGATCTGGTGGGATCCGGGAAAGCAGATAACGAAATCGATCAATGGCCTGTTGGAGGCCGGCTCGATCGGCGCTATTCTTGCCGTGCCGATTCTGTTCGTGTTTCTGCGACGCCTCGCGCCAACTCTGGTGATCGGGTTCGCGATTCCATTCTCGATGGTCGGGACAATCGGTTTCCTATACCTGATCGGCAAGACGCTTAACGTGCTGTCGATGATGGGACTGATGCTGGCTGCCGGGAATGCTGGTAGACAACGCCGTCGTGGTGCTTGAATCGATTTATCAAAAGATAGAGAACGGGATGGATCGGGTAACGGCGGCGATCGTCGGCACCAAGGAAGTGCTCAGCGCGGTCGTCGCGGCGACCCTGACGTCGATTATTATTTTCGTTCCGCTCGTATTCGGCAAGCGGACAAATCTCTCGATCTGGTTGTCCGATACCGGGGCGTCGATCATTCTTGCGCTGTTGTGCTCGCTGTTCATTTCATTGACCCTTATCCCGCTGGCAGTGGCAAAGTTTCTCCCGAGAAACATATTGCCTTTGTCGGTGACAAGACCAGGAGCCACAAGCTGCGTGACGGGTATATGAAGACAGTTGGATGGTCTGTGCGCCATCCGTTCATTGTGGGGTTCCTGATTGCGCCGTGCCTGGTTGCGTTGGCATTCACGCAGATGAAGAAGATTCCGGATAACTCACCGGAAGCCCAGGACCTGCAAGACCTGACGATTCAGTACGAGTTCTCAGAGAATTATCACTACGCCAAGATCGAGCGCGACTATGTGACGCCTGTGGAGAAGTATCTGCTGGCGAACAAGCAGAAAGCTGAAGATCAAGGACGTTTCCACCTGGTACAACAACAACAGCGCGTACACTCGGTGTCCTTCGATAAGGAGCAACGTAACGCTGGAGCAACTGAAAGAAATCCGCAAGGACATGGCGAAAGGCCTTCCTGTAATTCCCGGCGCCGATATCAAACTCGGACGCCAGGAAGGGGCTGAGAATCAGAACTGGGTGGGCGTGAACATCTACGGCGACGATCCTTCGAAGCTGCAGGAGATCGCGCGTGAAGCTCGCACGAAGCTCCGCGCGCGTCCGGGCTTCTCGGAAATTCACACGGATTCCGACAAAGGCCGCGAGGAGGTGCAGATCCGGCTGAACCGCGATCTTGCAAAGAAATACAACATCTCCTCTCAATCGATTGCCAGCCTTCTCGGCATCGTTGTCCGCGGGACAGGAGATTCGCGGCTATCGAACAGCGGAGGGCGAAGTCGACATCTGGATGCGCCTGCAGGCGAGCGACCGCTCTGACTTGCAGGACCTCCGTTCGATCGTCGTAGGCGCGGGGCCCGATGGCAGCGAGGTGACCCTGGACCAGGTTGCAAAACTGGACATCATTAAAACGCCAGGTAACATTCGCCGCGAGGATCGCCGCACGTTCACGATGATGTTCGTTGTCTATGGCGGCGAGAAGAAAGAAGAAGGAAAAAAGATCATTTCCGAAGTGATGGACACGATGAACTACCCGCAGGGTTACGGGTGGAGCTACGGTTTCTGGACCAAGCGCGAGGAAAAGGAAGACAACGAATTCCTATTCAACATGCTGTTCGCGCTTGCCATGGTCTACTTCCTGATGGCGTCCTTGTTCGAGTCCATCGCGCATCCGTTCTCGATCATGCTGTCGCTGCCGTTTGCGATGGTGGGAGTGGTAGGCATCTTGCTTGCTACCGGCACACCAAACAACCTAATGGCGAAGATAGGGCTTATGGTGCTGGTGGGCGTTGTGGTGAATAACGGCATTGTCCTTATCGATCACATCAACAACTTGCGAAAGGCAGGTATGTCGCGCGCAGAGGCCGTTCTCGAGGGTTGCCGGGAGCGCTTCCGTCCCATCCTGATGACCGCCTGCACGACGATCCTCGGCCTGGTTCCGCTCGCAGTGGGAACCAGCGGGATCTTCGAGCTTCGCTATTTCCCGCTGGCCAGAGTAGTGATGGGAGGGCTGATGTCCTCAACAGTGCTGACTCTGATCGTGCTGCCGGTCTACTACGAGTTGTTCGACGATCTCTCGGAATGGGTGAAGCGTATCTGGTTCCTGAGCAGTCCAGCGCCAACGGAGGCGGAGCCCTCTCCCGCAGTTGGAGATTAATCGCGCAACGGGATACGAAAGAGATTGCGGTGGACCGTCGTCTTCACGTAGGCGTAGATGGAGGGATCCGGCCCCGGAGCGATATTTCCTGCCTCGATAACTTGGGAACCCGCGGAGGCGGGAGCGTCCTCGAGACCGCGAAGGCCCGACACTGGCAGGTTTGGGAAGACTTCTCCTGGCGGTATCGGAATCGCGAGCGTCTTGCCGGCGCTGGTTTGTGACGATGCCTCCAGTGTGATGTACAGGAATCTACCATCGGGAGCCCATCTGATCGAACGACACGCGCCCACGCAGATCCGACGCGGCGGTCCTCCGCCGATGGGCACGGCCATTGTGCCTGCTCCCTTTACATCCGGCGATGGCATGATCGACACCATCCAGCGCCGGTCCGAGGAGACGGTCTGGACATTTCCGATCGGATAGGGGGCGATCTTAGATCCGCCTGAACCATCTCTCCTCATGCGAGCGGCGTAATGAGTTTTTCCGTCCGACAACCGGTACAGGATGTCGCCGTCGGGACCGAAGAATGGTGAATTCTGTCCCGACGCTGCTATCAACTTGGGAGGCGAACTACGATCCAGTGTAGCCAGCCAAACTTGTGTAGGCTTGCCCGATGGTTGTGTGGAGAATACTACCTCTTTGCCATCGTTCGAAAGATCGTACTCCAGTATGGAAAATCCGGGCGCCACACGCTCACTTCTGCCCGATTCCAGATCTGTTCTCCAGAGCTCGATTGGCGCGTCAGGGGATTCTCGCCTAAGACAGAAGATGGTGGCGCCATCTTGGGAAAATCTCGGCTGACTGCCAAACAGACCCGATTGGAAGCTCGTTAGCACATACCCTTCCGAAGAAATGGGGCGCGCGCCTTGAGAGTCACGAATCCATACCGCGCTTTGACGCATGCCGATCGACGTGATTAACGAGCTGCCGTCCGGGGCGACCGCGACACCTTCGGCTTCAGTGGGACCTGAGGTGATTTGTTCCGGCTCTCCTTTCGGAAAGCGTTGCCGCCATAAATGACGGTTACCCTCAACGTCAATGCCCAGGTACATCCATTTGCCATCGGCTGACCACGCTGCCGAATTGCACTTCCCCTGCGGCCCCACCTGCCAGCCGGCCGAACTTCCATCGAGCGGAATCACCCGGCAAGGCTGCCAGACCGGATTCATTTCCACAACCAGGGCCCATTTACGGTCAGGCGAGGCGTAGGAAAGGTGCACCATACCGCGCTCGTCTTGCGGGAAGTATATGCTTCGGTACTGGGCACGACTTTCCGTAGCTGTGACGACGCCCATATGATTGCCTTTGCTTATCTCAGAGAACAGGACCGTTTGTTCATCCAGCCAAGTGAGTCCCGCAGCATTCGATAGAAGCGGTTTCGGTTCGCCGCCCAATGGGGACACCGTAAATGTGTTCCAACCCAATGAAGCTACGGTGTAGGCGATCCGTGAGCCATCGGGAGAAAACGATAGACCATATTTCTGCCGAGGATCACGCGTAACCTGAACCGGATCGCCATTCGGGAGCATCTTCACGTAGATTTGATCGGGAGTCAGCCACCAGTTGTCACTTCTGATGAATGCTAGCATTCGCCCATCAGGTGACAATGCCGGCGAGACGGCCGAATCGGTAAAACTAGTGATCTGCTGGTAAGTAAGCTCCTGTTTCGTGGGCCGACGCAGTAAGAACAGCAGTACGCTAAATATGGCAACGGCGACCAAGCCCAGCGCGAGGAGAACCTTATCACTCCGGAGTGGCCTGGACTTTACCGGCTGGGGAATGGGCTCGAGGGGAAACTCAAGTACAGGGGTAGTCACGGGAGCGGCGAAGATGTAGCCGCGCCGCGGGACCGTCTGAATCAATTGCTGCGAATCGTCACCGAGGGCACGTCGGATCTCCAACAGACATTGGGCCAGCGAATTGTCCCCGACTGCGGTGTCCGGCCAGACCGCCTCAATGACTTCGGACTTCGCCACTACTCGACCGTGGTGTTCAACGAGATAGGTCAGAGCTTCGAAAGACTTCGGTCGAATCGCTACGACCTCGGCGCCTCGCATCAGCATGCCCCGCTCCAGGTCGAGCGTGAACTCGCCGAATGAGTATCGGCGGCGGGGTCCTTCACCTCTCCGCGGCTCAAGGCTGTCTCCCGAACGTGGCTCAGGAATGTTCACCCGATTTCCTTCTCGACGGACTGGAATTTTAGCAAAGATCCCAGCCTTTGATGAATATTTAACGAAACTATAAGCCCGGCATCAATACTTTTGAGAGCCTCAGATGCTAGTTTTTTGGGCGGAGAAGCATATGAACGGTTCTATCAAAATCACCCTATTTGCTTTAGGAGCAATCACTGTTGCAAGTCCCGCACTTGCTCAACCGTTCACGTTGTCCACCCTCGATCCCCCGGGTTCCACCTTCACCTTTCCTTTCGGGATTGACCCTCAGGGCGATGTCGTCGGTAATGACGTTGTGGGCGGCGTAATCCATGGGTTCCTGGTTCAAGACGGAGCCTTCACCAACATCGATTTTCCTGGCGCAGCGTCAACATTTGCTCGCCGTATCAGCCCACAGGGCGACATTGTTGGCTTCTACTCTCTCAACGATGTCACACACGGCTACTTGCTTCATAAGGGAGCTTTCACCACAATCGACGCCCCAGGCGCTGCAGGTACGCTGGCCTTTGGGAATAACCCGGGAGGAGACATCGTCGGTTGGTACTTCGACACTGCCGGCGGGAATCACGGGTTCCTGCTCCGCAAAGGTGTGTACACGAAGATAGATTTTCCGGGCGCAACGGTGACCCGAGTCTTCGGGATCAACCCTCGAGGCGATATCGTCGGCTTTTATTTTGTAGGCGCTGACTTTCATGGCTTTCTGTACCGCAACGGGGTCTTCACTAAAATAGACTTTCCGGGCGCGAGCGGCACTTCGGTGTTGGGGATCAATCCTGAGGGCGATGTCGTCGGCGGGTACACCCTGAATGGCGTTAACCATGGGTACGTGCTCCGCAACGGTGTCTTCACCACAGTTGATTTCCCGGGATCAATGGGTACTACAGTATCCGGAATCAATCCGAAAGGAGACATTGTGGGGTTTTACACGGTCGCCGGGGGCGTCACGCACGGGTTCGTAGGGCGGAAATAGCTTAAGTCACCGGACCGGGATTGAAGATTGCTAGGGCGTTGCTTAAGCCCCAGTATTCAGCCCACGTGCGTTTTTTACCTGATGCGACATCGAGCAGGAAGCGGAACAGTTCCATTCCGACCTGCTCCTTCGTCGCCGCCCGGTAGCGATTCGACCTGCGTCGATGTCGATGAGGTCATGCCATTTTTCGGCGAGCGCGGTTCGGGATGACACTTTGACAACGGGCACCATCGCGAGTCCATAGGGCGATCCCTCGCCTGTCGTGAAGACGTGCATGTTCATCGAGGGTAATTGTTGGGCTCCGCAGATGAAGTCGCTGGCAGGAGTGGCGGCGAAAACCAAGCCTTTCGTTCTCACCTTTTCGCCGTGACTCGCTACGGACACGATCGCGGAAGTTCCGGCTTTGGCGATCGATCCAAGCGACTTTTCGACGATATTGGATAGGCCGCCACGCTTGTTCCCCGGAGTCGTGTTGGCGCTGCGATCGGCCTTGCCCGTTGCGAGATAGTCGTCGTACCAGCGCATCTCACGGATGAGATCCCGCGCTACGTCTTCGTTAATGGCTCGCGGGGTGAGGAGGTGGATCGCATCGCGCACTTCCGTGACTTCCGAAAACATGACGGTCGCTCCGGCTCGCACCAGGAGATCGGCCGCGTAGCCGACGGCAGGGTTGCAGGTTACGCCCGAGAATGCATCGCTCCCTCCGCACTGCAAGCCGACCGATAGCTCGGATGCATTGCAGGCCGTGCGGCGGCGGCGATCGAGGATCGTGAGGCGCTTTTCGGCAGCGCTCATGATTGTGGAGACGATTTCGGCGAAGCCGTGGTGGTCCTGGAAGCGGACGAGACCATCGGCCTCCAGCACCGGCAACTGCGAAGGAAAGAGCTTCTGCGGTTGAAGCTTCTCGCAGCCGAGGCTGACGATCATCGGCTCGCCCCCGATGTTCGGATGATAGCGTCAGGTTTCGGATGGTGCGGATGGGGATGGCAGCGCCTGGCGCATCGATGGCCACTCCGCAGCCGTAGGTATGCGTGATCGCCACCACGTCATCGACATTGGGGTAGCGTCCCAGAATTTCGGTCTTGATGCGCTTTACGGCGTAGTCGACAGTGGGCGCGACGCATTGGACTGTGGTTGTGATTCCGAGAATGTTGCGCGTTCCCGTCGTTCCGTCGGCATTGCGATAGCCCTCGAAGGTGTAGCCTTCAAGAGGAGGAAGAGGCGCCGGGGTCTCGGTCGCAAGCGGAAGCTGATCGAGCGATGGAGGTTCGGGCAGATCCAGCATTTCGGGCCGAATCCATGAGCCCTCGGGAATCGGATTCGTCGCGTATCCGATCACCTGCCCGTATCGAATCACAGGCTCGCGGGCATCGAAATCTTTCAATGCAATCTTATTCGATTGCGGAATGTGTTCCCGGGCAGTGAAGCCTTCGGGATCAAGGATAATGGCGACATTGTCACGATCATCGACTCGTAAATATGGAAGCGACACGCGAAACTGCACCTACGGTTTCGTTTTGTTTAAGAACAGGTAAAGGCCGCTCTTTCCGGCCACTGCAAAGTCGAGATCTCCGTCACCGTCGAGATCCGCCACGGGAATCTGCATGCCGCCGCCGGTACGGCCTCCGTAATCGATGACATGCCTAACCCATTCGATCTTGTCGTTGACTGTCGACCTGCTGATACCAATAGACTCCCAGCGATTCGCGCTCTCCAGGATCGTGGCCGTTATGCGCCATGAAGCGCTTGCCGGTGAGGATGTCGAGTTTGCCATCGCCATTCAGATCGACGAGCGTGGTTGCGTGGGCTTGCGACCAGGCATCGTCGATCAATCGCTTGGTCCACTGATCATTCGCGCCCTGTTCGAACCACATGATTCCGTAATCATGGGCATTGGAGGTAATGACGTCATTTCGGCCATCGCCATTCACGTCGGCGACATACATAAAGCCGAAGGCTCCGCCGCCGAATGCAGGATGAAAAGTCCACTCGGCCTTTGGATCCGCAGGAGATTCGAACCAGCCTTCCGGAGTAAGGACGTCATTGCGTCCGTCTTTATTTACATCGCCGGCGCCGATGCCGTGGCCGTGGCTATTGGCGTGTACGACGTGCTTGACGAACTCGCCGTTTTTGACTTCGTACCAGGTTAGCGGCATTTTCTTGTCGCCAAACTGCGGTAAAAGCTCACGAGCTTTTCCATCGTTATCGAGATCGACAAGGAATGCGAATTCCACAGGCGATGCGCTCTCGACGGTGTGCTCGATCCAGGGTTTGCCCGTCTGACCGGGATTCTGATACCAGGCGATCATTTTCCGGAACCAGGAAACGCTGATGACGTCGATTTTGCCGTCGCCGTTTACATCGAGCGGCAGATCGCTGAAATCATCGATGTAGTTGTTGGTGAACGGCAGGTCACGAAAGTGATGACGGGTCCACTTGGGCGCTTCATACCAGTTTTCGCCTGAAACGATGTCCAGGCGTCCATCGCCATTAATGTCGGTGAAGGCGCATGGCTCGTTCGCGCCGAGGTCGAGTGTGACTTTCTCGAAAGGGATGTCGGCCGGGCGATGCGCCGCCGACAACACGCCGCCAATCAGAAGAATGGTTACTGTTCTCAATGTTCCGGGACCTCACAGCTGGGGAACTGGCGAGCACTGCCCCGCCCTTGAAGCCGAGCTCGGTTGACATTCCGATTTTCGACGTATAGTACCCATCAGCCGTCATATTCTTTATCGTTTGGAAGAAAATCTCACCAGTCGATTTCGCCTTGCCGGCATCCACTGCGTCGGAGAGCGGAGTCAACACGGCGATTTGTTCCTGCTCGGTTAGCGCGGTGAAGGGCTTTCCGTGGCGTTCCTGCGAGATTTTCTTGAGCCACTCCAGACCGCTTCGGTATGTCAACTGATGCTCGGGGTTCGCGCTGACGACCAGGTCTATGTAAGACGGCACGCGCGCTTGAACGGCGCCTGGCGTATCCGTCGGCGGAATGATGAGATCGGCGATTCGAGAGATGGTCGCAAAGTCATCCGCCTGGAAGAACACGGGAGCCGAAGATTGCGCTTCAGCGCCCGCGACATGGACGTGCTGACCGTATAGTTCGTCCGAGGCATACGGGAAGGCGCAGGTCGCGCCGATCGCGCCGATGATCTTTAGCGTGTCGCGGCGATTCGTCATGCGAGCTCCCCTTTCTTCAGGCGGCCGGCGATATGGTCAGCTGCTCGCGCGGCGAGAGCCATGATGGTGTGGGTAGGGTTCTTTTCCGATGCTGACGGAAACACGCTGGCGTCGACCACGAACAGATTCGGCACATCGTGTGTCTGGCAATGCCGGTTCACCACAGATGTCTTCGGATCGTCGCCCATGCGACAGCCACCGATTTCATGATTGGTGCGAGGTTCCGCGGAGACGTCGAGTATCTCGGCGCCGCTACTAACAAGGATGTCCTTCGACCAGCGCTGCATGTCGCGGAAGATCGCCATGTCGTTGTCGTTCCAGTAGACATGACGGCGAGCGATGAGGCAATCCCCAGTGCATCCTTATTCACGGGATCGAGGTCGACATAGCTCTTATCGTCCGGGGTCTTTTCGCCGTAAGGCGAGAATGTCAGGAATGCGGGATAGCGATCCTTGATGGACTGTTTATATTGTTTGCCGAAGCCCGGCATCTGCCGGGTCCACCCAACGCCGCGACGATTCTGATAATTGAACTGCACGCCGAAACTACGGAAGTAATCCCGCTTCTTCGTGTGCATGAAGGACGGGATGTAGGCATGATCGAGAAAACCATCATCGTTGGCCAGCGGCTTGCCGATCAGCTTGGTGAGAAAGCATTGCACACCGCCTGTCATGTGCGGGATGAATTCGCGTCCGAGATGTCCACTCGAGTTCGCGAGCCCGTTCGGGTACAGCCGCGACTTCGACATCATCAGCAACGCGACGCTTTGCACACAGGCGCAGCGAGACAACCACGACACGGCCGCGAATTTCACCATCGGCCTTGCTGACGCGATCGATGTAGCGAACGCCGGTGGCGCGGTTTTCCGTGTTGGTGACTACTTCGCGCACGATCGCGTTGTGCACGATTTCGAGCTTGCCGGTC
Organism: Bryobacteraceae bacterium; assembly: GCA_963833675.1. Lineage (GTDB taxonomy): Bacteria > Acidobacteriota > Terriglobia > Bryobacterales > Bryobacteraceae > DASQDN01. Next base: position 104,409 of record CAWHYW010000020.1, read on the forward strand.
TTTAGCGCGGGAATCATGTGAACGTCCGCGGAATTGTACTTGGCAACCACATCACAGCCGGACATGCAGTTCCCGCAGAAATGGCACGCCGGACGAGCGCGTCTCGGACGCGAGAGGGTGGACTTGCGAACGTGAACCACTTTGACGCCGAGTTTCGCCGCGCCGCGCTGCACAAGAATGTCGCTGCACTTCAGCGGCACGGGAGGCAGAAAGATGCCATCGGGGAGGTCTTCGAGATGATCGAGGTTGCCGCAGACGCCGACTTCGCGCTCGATGCGATCGTAGTACGGAGCGAGATCGCTGTAATCGATCGGCCAGTCCGCGCCGCCACCATCGATTGACTTTCCCTTGAAATCGCGGTGGCTGTAGCGAAGGGCGACAGCGTTCCAGAGCATCGTCTTTCCGCCGACGCCGCGCGACCGCTCCGAGTCGAATCCCTGCTTGCCGGGTTTCATCGTGGGTATGTGCCGGTTCGCGAACTCGTATGGCATCGCGTGGGTGTTGAAGTCGGTGCGTGTGTTAACTTTTGGACCACCCTCGACGATACACACGTCCACGCCTTGCCGCGCCAGATGGGCGGAAAGCGTGCCTCCGGCCGCGCCGGAGCCGACAATCACGACGTCGTATATTTTCGATGGCATTGATGCCCATTCATTCTATCGTTAAAGTTCGCTGCGATCACGAACGGGCAGCGCAACGGACCGGCCGGCGGCCGCATCAGACCCCTATGCGCATTCTCGCTTGCGTGTTCGCTTCAGTCCTGTTCGCGGCGGATCCGCCGCCCGATTACACTGTACCGGCTTGCTTCGGGTTTCGAAATGCCGACCGTGATTCGTTTTCCGCCCGGATGGCTCGGGGCGTCATGTTTGTCGTCGAGCAGCGCGGGTTCATTCGGATCCTCAAGAACGGCGTTCGTTTGGATCGTCCATTCGTCGATATTCGGACCAAGGTGAGCTGCTGCGATGAGCGGGGTTTGCTGGGGCTCGCATTCTCCCCTTCCTTCCGGTCGAACGGCACTTTTTATATCAATTACACGGACACTCAGGGCAACAGTGTTGTTTCCCGCATGCGCGTTTCCGCTTCGGATAACGATTCTGCGGATGTCGAGCTCGGAGCAGGCGATTCTTCAGAGTCACGCAGCCTTATGCGAACCATAACGGTGGCAATCTCGTGTTCGGTCCGGATGGATATCTATACATCGGTTTCGGCGACGGGGGAAGCGCGGGAGATCCGCAGAACAACGGCCAGCGAACAGACACGTTGCTCGGCAAGATGCTGCGGATCGACGTGGAATCGGGACAGCCGACTTATTCCATTCCTCCCAGTAATCCATTCGTGAATAACTCGGCCTATCGTCCGGAGATTTGGGCTACAGGGCTCCGTAACCCGTGGAGGTACTCGTTCGACCGGCAAACGAAAGATCTCTGGATCGGCGACGTCGGGCAGAATCGCGCAGAGGAGATCGACTTCCAGCCCGCATCGAGCAAGGGCGGCGAGAACTATGGCTGGCGGCGAATGGAGGGACTCGGTTGTTATCCTCCCGGGTCGAATTGCGATCAATCGGGAATTACGCTCCCAATTCTCGAGTATGGGCGGCAGTTCGGGCAGTCGGTGACGGGAGGATATGTTTATCGAGGATCGAGCTATCCGGCGCTGAACGGTTTCTATTTATACGGCGATTTCGGAAGCGGGAACATCTGGGCCGTTCAACCGCAAGGATCGGGGTGGGACAACCGGCTCGTTTTGCAGTCTCAGACGGCAGATTTCGAGTTTCGGGGAAGACGAGTCTGGCGAGCTTTACCTCGCGGAGTATCGCGGCGAGATTTATCGGATAAATGCGGGTTCGCCTACGACAAGCGCTAACGCGGTTGTGAATGCGGCCAGTTTCGCGGCGGGAATCTCAGCGGGCTCGCTGGCGACGGTATTCGGCACAGGCATCACAGCATTTCCCGGTATCGTGCAGGCGACGGCGTTCCCGCTTCCCACGGATTTGTCAGGGGTGTCGGTCACGTTGAATGGGACCCGAGTCCCGCTGATTGCGACGGCTTCTGTAAATGGACAGGAGCAGATCAATTTTCAGGTTCCCTATGAACTCGCTGGGAGTTCGCGCGCAACCCTGGTGGTGACGGCAAATGGCAAATCGGGCGCCGCAGTAGATATACCGCTCGTTACAATGCAGCCGGAGATATTCGCGATCACCCGGGATGGGCAGAGCGCGACCATTTGGGCAACGGGCCTTGGCCTGGTTACGAATCAGCCGGCAACAGGTTCGGCAGCTCCGGGCAATCCTTTGGCTGCGGTGGTCACGCAGCCGACCGTGACGATCGGTTCCCTAATGGCGCCGGTTCGCTTCGCGGGCTTGGCTCCAAACTTCGCGGGCTTATATCAGGTGAATGTGTACAGTCCCCGCGGGTTCCGCTTCGGGTAGTCCGGTGGTGATTGCTTCAGGTTCAGCCGTGAGTAAGGCATCGCCTTTGCCCTGATTGCTACCATCATCGTTATCGACTCTTCAACAGCGACAGTCTCTCTCGCAATCTGGGTGTATCTTTTGTTGTTTCGCGGGATGTTTTGGCGTGTCGGGCCGCTGCTCCGGCGTCCGGCGGCGGCGCCTCGTTCCGCTCGGGTTGCCGTCGTCATTCCCGCGCGCGATGAAGAGGAGGTGATTGGAGAAGCGCTCGATTCGTTGCGCGCGCAGGAATTCGAGGGTGAGATTCATGTGTTCGTCGTAGACGATAACAGCTCTGACGCTACAGCAGAGATCGCCCAAAGCCGAGGCGCGACTGTGCTGCGAGCAGGGGTACTGCCCGATGGATGGACCGGGAAACTGTGGGCGGTCGCGCAGGGCGTGAAAGCGGCTTCCACGATGAATCCCGATTATCTTCTTCTGACAGATGCCGACATCGCGCATGGACCGCACGAGCATTCGCGACCTGGTCGCGCGCGATCTTCCGCTGGCGTCGGTAATGGTGAAACTGCCGATGCGAATCGTGGGCCGAGCGACTGCTGGTCCCGGCGTTCGTGTTCTTCTTTTTCAAGTTGTATCCGCCGAGTTGGATTGCCGATCCTCGCGCGAAAACCGCGGGCGCCGCGGGCGGATGCATTCTCATCAAGCCGGAGGCTTTACAGCGCACTGGTGGGATTGAAGCGATTCGCAACGAATTAATCGATGATTGCGCATTGGCCACGGGCCGTAAAGCAGATCGGTCCGATCTGGCTCGGGATGAGCGCTGAGACGCGCAGCATCCGCCCTTATCGAACCTTTGCGGCGATCTGGAGGATGGTTGCCCGCACGGCCTTTACACAACTGCATCACTCGGCGCTGCTCTTAATCGGAACTGCGGCAGGCATGTTCTTTACTTATCTGGCGCCACCGATCTTCACGCTCGCAGGCTATTGGATGGCTGCGGCGGCGTACGCGGCGATGTGCGTCGCCTACGTACCCATGCTCCGGTTCTACGGCCAATCGCCGTTGATGGCGTTACTGCTGCCGGTCGCCGCACTGTTTTATCTCGGAGCAACGATTCATTCCGCCGTGCAGTACTGGATTGGAGCTCGGCGGTCAATGGAAAGGGCGCGTGCAGGACCGACGTCAATAAATCTCGACCAGTTCCGGCGCCGAGGAACGACGGCTCGTCCAACCTTCGCGCGGTGTACGCATTATGCTCGGTGTACATCCAGCGATGCAATGCGCGCAGATCGCGTATCCGCTGCATCACGTGTTGTAAAGATGAGAGGGCCGAAGCCTCCTTGTCGCGCCGGCGCTGCAACAGCGGCCCTCTGAGACCGTCATTCGGCGTTGCCTCGAATTGCAGGGCGTATTTGCCCGGCTCCATGCCATAGATCCATTCGAAGATTGCGCGCGACCTGCGCCATATGAAACTCCGAAGTAACGATGATCAGATTCGTCCAGTGCGCCGGGTCCACATGCAGCAGCTTCGAGAAATAGGCGTTGCCGATCGTGTCGTAGGAGGTAGCCTCGACTTGAATGCGCTCCGGCGGCACATCACGAGCCAATAGGTGAGCGGCGCCGGCAACCGATTCGAGGATCGGGTAGCCTTCGGCATTCAAGGGCGATGGCCGATGCACTGTTGCAGCCGAGAGGCAAACGATCGGAGCACTGCCGCTCACTTCGAGGGCACGATCGAAACGTCGAACGACCCAGGGCGGCAATTCTCCGCCCTCGCGGACGCCGCCTCCCAACACCAAAACTGCGTCACAGGGATCCGTCTGCCGATGCATCAGTCTCCGTTTCTGCCGTGGCGTTAATTGGACGTAATCCTGAACGACGGCTTCAATAGCTGCCAGTCAGGGAGCTCGTAAGGCTTGAGCTGTGTCTTGACTGTGGTGGAAAGATCCTTCGATTCGTATGGTCCGATAGAAGGGATCGAAGCCGAAAACTGGAACATCGGTTTGCCTGCGGCAGCCAAAGTGATCTGCGCTCTTAAATCCGGGAGATCCGCGGGCGAGTGGTTGACCACGATGTAGCCGATCTTGGCCTGACCGCTTTTATCTTCCAGCAAACGCAATCCAGTGATCTCAATGTACTTGGCCAAGGGATGTGCGACGGCAGCGGCAGAGTTCCCCGCCTGCTGCGGAGTTTCGAGCGCTGGAGACGAGGATTTCGCGGAGCTGTGGGGAAGAACGTACAAGTACAATAGCGCGAGCACCGCCATAATTCCCACCGCGGATCCGATCGCGACGACTACCGGAGATGCGGGTTTACGAATCGGCAACTGTGCGGCGCCGACATTCACGGAAGGGGGAGCCGCAGGAACGGGCGGAACGGCGCTGGAATGGGCTGAACAGGAGGAACAGAAGCAATCACCGGCTCAACACGAGGAGGAGCGAGCAATCACGGGCTCACCATGACAGGAGAAGCCCAAGGGATCACCGGTTGAACACGAGCAGGAGGAGGAGCATTACGGGCTCGACGCGAGCCGGTGGAGTGGAGCAGACTTGCCGCGGCAATTTGGGCAGTCGCTTTCAGACGGTGGTACTTCGGCGCGGCATTTCGGGCAGATCCAGGTAAACATCGCTGTTTTCTTTTACTTTAACGTGATTCTTCGTAGTTGTTCGATACGATCCCGCAGGGCTCGCGAAAAACACTGCTCTTCCTCAGCCGATGCGCCGGCCGCCTTAAGCCCAGCGCGAATCTGATCGTCGGTGATCCTGCCTAGATAAGTCATCAACCATTTGACGTCATCCACCGTGATATCGGTTTTGAAATCATTGGTGTGTTCGCCACCGTAGCCAAACTGGATGAAGTTATTCTTCACACCTGCAACAAAGGAGCGGGTCTGGCTTTCATACGACACGCAATTCCAGTTCTCGCGGCCGAAAAGGCGTCCCCAGGCTCCGAAAGATTGCCCCCAATCATTGACGAAGTAAACCTGCTTGCCGTTCCCGAGCTGAAGAATACTGGTGTTCGAGCCCTTCTTCCTATCTCTTGAGTCTTTGTTGTCCCAATTGGAAAAAAGCATTACAAGGATCTTTAAACCCTTCAGCTCCCTTGTATCTTTGAGTGACGGGTCGATATAGCTCCAACTGCCCGTGAACTTCGATCCGGGCTCGATTTTCTCGAATGAGACCCAGGTGAATGTCCCATCCGGTTGGAGGAATTCCGACTTTCGCTTTAAGGGCTGAGCTTTTTCGATGTGACCCTTCGCGTAGAAATACGTTGTTTCGGCGTAATAGCCAAGGGCGGAAAGAAATCGAGTAATAAAAGTCTCGGGTTTTACATCGCGACCGCCCTTGACTCGCCATTCGAGGCCGGCCGCATCGCGGACAATCAGTTTCGGGCTCGTCCCGTTCATATCCTCTCTCACAAAGGTGTACGGCGGCTTCGGCGGACCGGAGGCCACACTCAGGTCCGCTGCCTCGACCTGGCCGGGATCGTGCCAAAGCAATGAAGAGACGGCCAGGAAGGCGAGGGCCAGCATAGCTATCGCATAACAGTGTAGTAGACACGCCAGCGGGATAATAGAAACGTGGCATGGTTTGTTAACGGAGAGATGGTGGACGACGAGATGGTCCGCGAAGAAGCCCGGCTAATGCGTCCGCAATATATGGAGTCGGTGGGACCGATGGATCCGATCGAAGCCGAGATGCAGTTGCGCGAGTGGGCGCGTGAGAACGTGATCGAACGGATGTTGCTGAAGTCGGCCGCGCTGGCCGATCCGGAACCCGTTCCCGCCGAAGTTATCGAGCAAGCGATCCAATCGGCCGAGTCGAAAGACGGAACACCTTTGCCTGACGGGAAAGCTCGCGAGCAGATTGAAATCCAGTACAGGATCGAGCGCTTGCTGGGACGCGTGCAAGCGAATGTTCCCGCTCCCAAGCCGAAGGAGATCGTGGAGTTTTACAAGCGGAATCGGGAGATGTTCATGGCGCCCGAACTCGTGCATGCCGCGCATATTGTAAAGAACGTCGATGAACAAAACGACGAGGCCTCCGCGCGGGCTGGAATCGAAGCAGCTCTCGCGGAACTCCGGGATGGGGCACGATTCGATGAAGTCGCCAACCGGCATTCGGACTGTGCCGGCAATGGAGGCGACCTCGGATGGTTTCCCAGAGGTCAGATGGTTGATGAATTCGAGGCGGCTGTTTTCAAGCTGCCGGTGGGATCGCAGAGTGAAATCTTCCGGTCGCCGTTTGGATTCCATATCGCGAAGGTCCTTGAGAGAAGGCCCGCGGGATTGCAGCCATTGAAGGACGCCGAGACACAGATTGCAAATGGTTTGACGGCGGAGAAGCGGCAGAAAGCGGTCGAAGAATATTTGGATGCGCTGCGAGCGAAAGCGCAGATCAGGCAAGGAAAAGCAGCAGAGTGAGTTCGGAACTGAAGATCGTTGGACCTCCGCCGCCGTGTTGCGTGCCGAGCAAGCAGCGGGCAGCCGCGCTCAGCGTATCTCGAAGAATGTCGGCGGAACGAGAACGCGCGCGCTCAGGGTCGACCGAAGGGATGGTCCGTCTCGATGGCGGGCGGTTTCTGATGGGGACCGGTTCGCGCGAGGCATTCCCCGCCGACGGCGAAGGACCGGTGCGCGAGGTTAGCGTGGACCCGGTGTACATGGATGAGCGGCCAGTCTCGAATGAGCAATTCGCCGAGTTTATCCGTGCGACCGGATATAGGACCGAGTCCGAGCGCTTCGGATGGTCGTTTGTCTTTCACGCGCATGTTCCTACTGAAATCGTGGATGCCCGGGCATTGGGAGTCGAGTGGTGGTGCAAGATTTCCGGAGCTGACTGGGCGCATCCGGAGGGCCCAGAGTCGAGCATCAGGGAGCGATTGCAGTTTCCGGTAGTGCACGTCAGTTGGAATGACGCTTCAGAATACGCGCACTGGGCGGGAAAGAGATTGCCGACAGAAGCCGAGTGGGAGTATGCGGCTCGGGGAGGGTTGAAGCAGAAAAACTATCCTTGGGGCGATGAATTGACACCGGGAGGAAAACACCTCTGCAACGTCTGGCAGGGAGAATTTCCGCGAAATGACACGGGTGAGGACGGATTTACGGCGGTGGGTCCGGCAGACGCGTTTCCGCCCAATGCTTATGGCCTCTACGGAATCACCGGAAATGCATGGGAATGGATGCAAGATTGGTTCCATCCGTCCTATCACGTCACTGCGACCAGGTTGAATCCGGTCGGGCCACCGGAGGGTAACGCCAAAGTGATGAAGGGCGGATCGTATCTATGCCACAGCTCTTACTGTAATCGATATCGCGTTGCAGCGCGGACGTCGAACACACCCGATAGCGCCACGACAAATATCAGCTTCCGATGCGTTCGGGATGTGTAAACAGAAATGACCTATTCGCGTCTGACTCGTGGCGCCGCTCACGAGGGAACCAGCGGTCGCGGAGGCGAAGCAGGGGTTCTTCCAGACCGCGGGTAAGAACGATGGAGAAACCAATCGATGTACCCAAGTAAAGGACAAACGCAATTGCGGAACCGCCCGGAGCAACACCGCACAATCTGGTAAGTACGACGGCGATTGCTATGTGCCAGAGGTACAACGCATAGGAACTTCGGCCGATAATCGCGAATCCTCGACTCATTGGTCCCGCGCTCTTCTTCTCATTGAATGCCGCCGTCAATACCAGGGCAGCGAATCCCGTGCTCAAGAAGGGATACGCAGCGAGGAAGACAATCCGTGGTGTTCCACACAGGATGATTAGAATTCCGACCGCGGGTAGGAGGGTCAGGGCGAAGTGCCATTTCTTTAGCCGCAATCTTGTTAACTCGGGATGGTAACAATACCAATATCCAGCGAGGACACCTATAAACAGCTCGTCAATTCGCACGTGAGTTCGTAACATTGGCGCATTCGCGACTGGCCAGTCTCCCATCGCAAACGCAGCCGGTAGTCGCAACAATGCGCATAACAGAATCAGAGTGATGGCAACGTACAGGATCGGACCGAATGGATTGTTTACACGTCTTTTCGATAGCAGGACCAGAAAGACCGGGAGCGCGAGATAGAAATGCTCTTCGACCGCGAGCGACCACGTAACGGCCCAAATTCCGTCAAAGTAATTTTGGACGAACAACAGCTCAGCCAGCCATTGCCCGACATCGATCGTGTGGCTCAATAATACCGGTGTCAAGACCAGCAACAACCAGAAAGAAGGATAGATTTTGAAAGCGCGGCGAATATAGAAAGAACGGATCCGGATCTGGCCGGTATGCAAGTACTCTTTGAAAAGAAGCCGAGATAAAAGGAATCCACTCAAAACGAAGAAAAGATCCACACCGATCCAGCCGATTTTCGTCAGGATCGGGTTTACATCGGCATGCAGACCGACAACCAGAAGCACGGCCACACCACGAATCACGTCGAGGCTTATCGATCGGTCTTCGCGATCGGACTGCATTAGGGCAAGATCGGAAGAAATCGGTCAGAACTTTACTCTTCGCCTTAGCAGAGCCGAAGGCGGTACTTTCTTAGCAACTCATACACGACGATGCCTCCGGCGGTGGAGACGTTCAGGGAGTGCTTCAGGCCCAGCATCGGGATGCGTACGTAGGTATCGCAGAGCGCGAGCAAGCCGGATCCGACGCCATCCAACTCGTTGCCGAAGATCACGCACACAGGAAATCTAGGCTCCCAATCGAAAAGATCGATCGAACGGGGGCCGGTTTCAATGACGGCCAATTCGTATCCTCGCGCTCTCATACTAGAGGCCGCTTCGATAGAACTTTCCTGTTGCTCCCAGGGGACTGTGTTCTCGGCTCCCAGGGATGTCTTCAGAACGCCTTTGTGGGGAGGACAGCATGTAATCCCACAGAGAAGGAGGCGCTCGATGCTTGCTGCATCCGCCGTGCGGAAGAAGGAGCCGACATTGAATGCACTTCGCAGATTGTCGAGCAGTACCGTTACGGGGAAGTGGTGAATGGCATCGTATGGCTCAGACCCGATGGTCACCTGAAACGGAACGCGCTCCTCGCTCATGTCTAAAACTCGATAGAGGAGAGAATTTCCGAGGGTCTCTTTTCGAAGGCGCGGGCAATCGAGAGAAGGCTTTCCATCGACGGCATATTTGCGCCGCGCTCAATCGAGCTGATCTGCGAGACGCTCAGTTTGGTCAAGGCAGCCAGATCTTTCAGCGACCAATCGCGCTCGACGCGAAGCAGCTTGATCCTGTGTCCCAGGCGCTCGCGAAGGCGATCCTGGTCCGTGCGGCCAAGTCCGAAAGTCTCCACTGCGTTCCGAAGCGTCTGCCGGAGCTGGTTCAGGGAAAACGGCTTCGATAGATAATCGAAAACCTTCAGTTTGAAGGTGACTCGCATGTCTTCGAGCGAAGGGTAGCCGGTGACAACGATGACGCATAGATTGGGCCAGCGGGTCAACAACTGCTCGAGCACCTTCTCTCCCTTGAACTCACCCATTTTCATGTCAAGCAGCACGATATCGGGGACGCGCTGCTCGGCTTCATGGAAGAGATCTTCAGGGTGAGCGTAGGCGCGAACGGAATAGGCGCCCTCGTCGCGAAGGAAGTCTTCGATATACGTGCGAAAGTCCGGATCGTCATCGAGCACGGCGATGTAGATGAGTCCTGGCGCGACTGTATCCGGAGCAGACACTCTCTCTACTTTAGAGGACAATCTCCCGTAGGTCAGAAGGCGGTATCGTCGGCCTAGAATTCCAGGCGCAACTGCCAGCGAATCACACGGCCGCCGCCATCGACAGAAGAGGCGTTCGCAAAAACTCCCGGTTGGGATGAATTTACGTTCGCCGGAATCGACTGGGCTGTCTGCGAAGGACTGAAAGGACTCACGCTTACGGTCCCGTATTGCGGCGTGTTGAAGAGGTTGAAGAACTCGCCTCTGAACTGCAATGTCAAACCTTCTGTGATCCGGAAGCGTTTTATAACGTTCAAGTCCCAGTTCTTGAGTGCGGCCGCACGCTCTGTGTTCCGCCCCAGGTTACCGATCGGTCCGACTTTTGTCGGATCGGGATTCGCAGGTAAACCGATGAACTGCGCATCCTGAGGATTGATCGGAGTCGCATTGCCACTGGCGTCTATGAGGTCAGGATTGACGTAACCGGTGGGAGAGGCGCGATCCGGACGGGCTCGCACTCCGGGCTGGCCGAGAGGATTAAAGTTCGGACGATCGTTTCCTTCCAAGCCATCGGAATCCTGACCGTTTGTGATGGTGTACGGATTACCCGATTCATAGGCCGTGATTCCGGATATTTGCCATCCGCCCACAACGTAGCCGAGCAGGTTACGTTGCTGTTTCAACCAAGGGAGCTCGTAGACGTAGGAGAAGACCCAACGATGCGGGCGATCGAAGGAAGATACCGCGCGATCCAGTCTTGCTCCGCCATAGTAGCCCGGGATCGCGAATAAAGACAGAGACGCGGTGTTGCCGTAACTGAATAACTCGCTGATATTGTCGATAGCTTTTGACCACGTATATGAGGACGTGAACTGGAAGCCGTTCGAAAATCGCCGCTTGATCTCGGCTTGGAATGAGTTGTAATTGGACGATCCGCCGTTGGTGCGAATGCTGCGAGGCCCTTGTAACGGGTCGACACGAGCCATCGTACGGTTGGCCGGAACTGACGCCGGTACCGGAGCACGGAGCGAGGACGGGACGAGAGGATTCAACTGCTCGGTCGCAAACAGCTTCGTTCCCTTCGAGCCGACATACCCGAGATCGAGAAGCCAGTTCCGAGATAGTTCGCGCTGGATCGTGAACGACCACCGCTGGTAATACGGATTCACAAGATCCTTGACGATGCCTGTTTGGCTCAACAGCGGAGTTAAGGCGGGCGCAGTTGTCGGTAACTGCGCGCTTAATACGGGCGATCCTCGCAGGTTGGTTGCATCGGAAAGCGACGTGAAAATGGCCGATAGATTGTTCGGAGCGCTGGCGGCGGCATTGGAGGTGATGTTGTTGAAGTAGCTGTCGTACCCGATTCCGTACCCGCTGCGGAAGGATGTCTTACGCTCCCCAAACAGCCAGTGCAGAATACCGGATTCGAAGTTCGGCGCATACGCAATACCGATTGACGGCGAGAAATTGTTCTTGTCGTCATTGATCTGGTTGGGTTTCCCGAAGGGTCCGGTAAGTGTAACGGGATCGATATTAAACAATCCGGTAAACGCCGGCGCGGGGATCACGTTCATCGGGGTCCCAAAATATTCGTAACGAAGACCCAGGCTCAAGGTGAAGGACTGTGACGCCCGCCAACGGTCCTGGATAAAGTAGGCCTGCCGGTAGAGCGAAGGGTAGTAGAACGGATTGCCGAAGGAGCGTTGCGCGTTTCCATTATTTCCGCCGAAATCGTCCACAAAATTCGCAAGGCCAGTAAAGCCTGTGGAAGCGCGATAGTCCAGTATTCCGCGCTCATTGAACGGCGCTGCCTGACGGGCGCGCTGGTTCATCAGATCGAGACCGAACCGAATCGTATGCGTGCCTCGAACGAAGCTTGTCGTGTTCTGAATCGTGTAGTTGTTGAATAAGCGTCCTTGCGGAAAGCTCGAAGTGACGCCATAGGGAAAGGATGCTGTTGTATTCAGTCCGGCGATGGCCAATAGAGGTGATGTTTTGCCGAGCGGGTTTAGAGGATCGAGCGGAAAATCCAGATTAAAGCGCATGTAGGCCACCCGAACCTCGTTCGTCAGGGCGGGCGAGAATACGTGCGTTTCCGTCAAGCCGATCGCGTACGTTTTGGAAATATTGCTGGTGATGAAACTCGGGAACGATGACGTCTCCCCACCGTTTGGGACGAGCTTATCGTCGATCAGGAAGCGGCCCGCCAGAATGTCCCGATCGCTGAAGTGTTGATCGATTTTGGCGCCATATTGCCGAATTCGGGTGGTTTGCGCATAGCCGAAGATCCCGCGGCCGAATTCCACGTTTCCGCGGCCATTACCCGCATCGACGTTGAAATTCCGGAAACTGGCGTCGTACCCCGCAGTGAGGTCCTGCAGAAAATCGGCATTCTTGTTCCGTCCCCTCGGAAAGAGGTCGGCAAATCGAGCGCGCCCTGCCGGGGTAAAGGTCACCATTTCGATAGCGCTTGTGGAACCCTGCCGCAATTCGAGAAACGACAGGTGAAAGAAAGTTTTATCGCGCACAATCCGGCCGCCCAGGGTACCGTCGTATTGCTGCTCCGTTCCGGGCAGATTGTGTCCTCGCGCCTGGACTTCGGGAGAGTTAGAGAGCGAACTCGATATCGCGTCGTCGTAAGTGGAATCCAGAACAAACCCAGCCGTCCCATGAAAGGCATTACTGCCCGATCGTGTCACGACGTTGACAACCGCGCCTCCCGCACGTCCGAACTCGGCGTCGTAGTTGGAGGCTTGCACGTTCACTTCCTGGATGAGTCCGGGATTTGCAATCGTCACCGCCTGACCTGCTACCGAGATGTCGTTATTGTCCGTGCCGTCGATCATAAAGTTGTTCGACCGGCCTCGGCCTCCGTTCACGGAGAAGGTAGCGGCGGGGGTCGTGAACTTATTCGTCGTCACACCAGGCGCGGTGAGGGCCAGCATGTATGGGTTGCGCGAGGCCAACGGTAATTCATCGATCTGCCTGGTAGAAATGTTCGTCGCGCGTACCGGCGATTCCGTCTGTATCTGGACCGCATCCGCCGAAACTTCGACGACCTGCTGGACTTCGCCGAGTTCGAGCGTAGCGTCCACGCTCACCACTTGCGCGGCGCCGACATCGAACTGCTTTGCGATGTAAGTACGAAATCCCGTGGATTTTACTTGTAACGTATATTGTCCGGGATCTACAGCATCGAATCGATACATACCGGCATCGTTCGTTTGGGTCGATCGCGTCACGTTTGTGGAAGTGTTGGTGAGATCGACTGCGGCGTTGCCGATGCTGGCCTTTTGGGAGTCGATGATGAGGCCGGTTACCGTGCCGCGGCTGGTTTGAGCTATCGCGGAAGAATTACAAAAAGCAAAGGCGAGGAGACATGTTGCGAAACGCAGACCGCCTTTGGTGAATCCGTGCATACACGCACCCCTGAGCGATGCACTGGCTCCCCAAACTACGCCAGTGTTGTTTTGAGTTCTCAAAAGTTTAACATCAACCGTACTACCTTACAATGAGTTATATACGACGGATTCGGTCGTGGTTTAAAACACTGAAAACACTAGTTGCCCTTACTTGACTCGGACTGAAGTGGTCGTATATCATAAGATTTACGACCGGAGTGGTCCGGTATTATGTTGAAGCTCTCGCGCAAAGCCGACTACGGACTTATCTCGCTGAAGCATATAGCGATGAAAAGTTCGTCGGCGAGTGCCCGCGAGATCGCCGAGGCCTACGGAATTCCGCTTCCGCTGCTGGCGAAGGTTCTGCAGAAACTCGCCCGAACAGGTTTCTTGCAATCGGAAAACGGAGCCAATGGAGGCTACCGGCTTCGCCGACGCGCGAAAGATATTACAGCTCTCGAAGTTATCCGCACGATTGATGGTCCGGTTTTTTTGACGTCCTGTTCCACTGGCAGTCACGGAAGTTGTGGAGTTTCCGACCGCTGCAATGTACGGGAACCGCTGCGAAAAGTGCATGACGGAATTCAGAGCCTGCTGGCGAACCTGACCATCGCCGACATGTGCGAAGAAGAGGAGGAATTGACACCGGCATGCGCTCCGCCGCAGGCGTCACAGGTGATGCATTACGGTGAATTGAAGGTCCTATGAAGCTGCCCATTTATCTCGACAATCACGCGACGACACCGGTCGATCCACGCGTTCTGGACGCGATGCTGCCCTACTTCACAGATTTGTTCGGTAACGCTGCCAGCCGTAACCACAGTTTTGGGTGGGAAGCGGAAGAGGCGGTAGAAAAAGCACGTAAGCAGGTTGCATCCCTGATCGGCGCGACCGCGAAAGAGATCGTGTTCACCAGCGGCGCGACGGAATCGAACAATCTCGCTCTGAAGGGCGTGGCGCAGATGTATGCGGAAAAAGGAAACCACATCATCACCGCCGCGAGCGAGCACAAAGCCGTTCTGGACACTTGCAAGCACCTGGAAAAGGAAGGCTGCCGGGTTACCTATCTGCCGTTACAGGCCGATGGCTTGGTCGATCTCGAGATGTTGAAGGAATCGTTCACGGATAAAACGATTCTGGTCAGCATTATGTACGCAAACAACGAGATCGGCGTGATCCAGCCAATCCGCGAAATTGGCAAGATGTGCAAAGAGCGGGGCGTTTTGTTCCACACCGACATGGTTCAGGCAGCGGGCAAAGTTCCGGTCAACGTGATTGAAGACAACATCGACCTAGGCTCAATTTCAGCGCATAAGATCTACGGTCCGAAAGGTGTGGGCGCCCTGTATGTTCGTCGAAAGAGCCCACGCGTGCAAGTGACTGCCCAGATGGATGGCGGCGGTCACGAACGCGGCATGCGATCCGGCACACTTAACGTTCCGGGAATCGCAGGACTTGGCGCTGCTTGCGCGATTTCTCAGGCCGAAATGGCTGAAGAAACCAGGCGTCTGCAAGGGATGCGCGACTATCTCAAGGATCGCCTGATGTCGGAGCTGGATGAGATCTACGTCAACGGCTCGATGGAGCATCGTCTGCCGCACAATCTCAACATTAGCTTCGCCTATGTGGAAGGGGAATCGATGTTGATGGGTATCAACGACATCGCTGTTTCCAGTGGGTCGGCGTGCACATCTGCGACGCTGGAGCCGAGCTATGTTTTGAAGGCGCTGGGCATGGGTGACGATCTGGCGCACTCTTCCATTCGTTTCGGTATTGGCAGGTTCAACACGCAGGAGGAAGTGGAATACACCGCTGGCCGCGTTATCGAAGTGGTGAAAAAACTGCGTGAGCTTTCGCCATTGTACGAGATGGCGAAGGAAGGGATCGATCTCACGAAGGTTCAGTGGACGGCCCATTAAAGGGCGGAGGAGAAAACAGCAATCATGGCATATTCAGATAAAGTTCTCGACCACTACAACAATCCGCGAAACGTCGGCTCTTTAGATAAGTCCAGTCCCGATGTCGGGACCGGGATGGTCGGGGCTCCGGAATGCGGCGACGTTATGAAATTGCAGGTAAAGGTCAATCCGGAAACCGGCGTCATTGAGGACGCCAAGTTCAAGACCTTTGGCTGCGGCAGCGCGATCGCGAGTTCCTCGCTTGCCACCGAGATGTTAAAGGGTAAAACGGTCGACGAAGCGCTGGCAATCAAGAACACGACGATCGTGAACGAGTTGAGTCTGCCGCCGGTGAAGATTCACTGCTCCGTCTTGGCGGAGGACGCAATCAAAGCCGCGATCCACGATTACAAGAACAAGAAGCAGACTGGCTCCAGGCAATCGGAGACGGTTAACGCTTAATTGGCATCCAACAAATCGAGGGCGTGTCACGAATCGGTAATCCGCGGCGCGCCTTGCGTTTGAACTATGATTACAGTCACTCCTAAGGCCGTTCAGAAGATCCGTGAAGCGTTCGCAAAGCAAGGCGTCGCGGGCGGTGGATTGCGCCTTGGCGTGCTGGGCGGAGGATGCTCCGGCCTGAGCTACCAGTTCAAGTACGATCCGAAACCGCGCGCCACCGACAACGTGTTCACTTTCGAGAAAGACGTTCAGGTTTACGTGGATCCGAAGAGTATGATCTATCTCGACGGAATGACGCTCGATTGGAAAGACTCGTTGATCCACTCGGGTTTTGCTTTCGACAATCCTCACGCGAAAAAGAGCTGCGGCTGCGGGACGTCGTTCTCCGCATAATGCCTGCAAAATCTCTAACGCAAGACTATTACGAATTTTTCGGGATTCCTCGCAGGTTGTCCGTGGATATGGATGACTTGCAGAAGCGTTTTTATGCGCTAAGCCGGGAATTCCACCCCGATCGATATGCGCGCAAGAGCGTGGCAGAACAGCAATATGCGCTCGATGCGACGTCGATCCTGAACGATGGTTATCGCGTCCTGCGCGACCCGATTAAGCGCGCAGAGTACCTCCTCGCGCAGGAGGGTTTCGATATAGGGGAGCAGCGCTCAAAGAACGTTCCGCCGGAGTTGCTCGAGGAAGTGTTCGAGTTGAACATGCTTCTTGAAGAAACTCCTGATCGCAGCGAGTTGGAACAAGCTCGCGGAAAGTTTCAGGAGATGCAGCGTAATTCGGATGCGGAACTGGAAGACCTGTTCCGAAAATACGATTCATCCGGAGACCGCGGCATACTGCAAGCTGTTCGCGGGTTGCTGAATCGCCGGCGCTACATCCAGAATCTGCTGCGAGACGTCGATAAGGCTCTCGCGTAAGAATCAAATGTCTACATTTCAGATTGATTTCGGTCAGCAGCAAAGTCCGATTGTCGGGATCGATCTCGGCACAACCAACAGTCTTGTCGCGGTTATGGGACCGTCAGGCCAGCCCGAAATCGTGACTGGACCGGATGGCTCAAAGATTGTCCCGTCCGTGGTTTCTGTCAATCCATCGGGCGAGATCCTGGTGGGCGCGTCCGCAAACGAGGCGTTGCTGAAGCATCCGGAACGCACAGTCTATTCGGCCAAGCGCCTGATGGGCCGCGGAATTGAAGATGTGCGGCAAGAACTGGCATTACTGCCGTTTCAGATCGCCGGAGGCTCGGAATCGGTTATCCGCTTTCAACTGGGTGACCGGGTTTTCACGCCGCCGCAAATCGGCGCGGAGATCCTGAGGCATTTAAAACAGAATGCTGAGACCTATCTCGGACAGGAAGTGACACAGGCTGTCATTACGGTGCCCGCCTATTTCAACGACGCGCAGAGACAGGCCACGAAGGACGCCGGTCGCATTGCCGGCTTGGATGTTCTTCGGCTTGTCAATGAACCGACTGCCGCCTCGTTGGCGTACGGTCTAGACAAGCGTAAAGAAGGCATCGTCGCGGTCTATGATTTCGGGGGCGGCACGTTCGATATTTCCATTCTTAAAATTCACGATGGAATTTTCGAGGTCCTCGCGACGCGCGGCGACACTCATCTTGGCGGCGATGATATCGATAACCTTCTGATCCGGATTGCGCTTGAGGATATTTCGACGGAGTGGGGCGAGGATGTCTCCACCAATCACGAGGCGGTTCAGCTTCTGCGCCGCGCAGTGATCCGCGCTAAAGAAGAGCTCTCCTTTGTACCTACCGCGTTGATCGACCTTCAATATCGGGGCAAGCATTATCAGCGTGAGATGCCCCGTGATGTCTTCGACCGATTGATCACGCCAGTAGTAGACCGCACTCTCGCGCCGTGCCGCGAGTGCCTGCGCGATGCCGGCGTACCCGTGGAGGATATTGCTGAAGTCGTGTTGGTCGGCGGCTCGACCCGCATCCCTCTGGTGAGAAAAGCGGTCGAAACCCTCTTCCGCGCCCGCCCGCACACGGAATTGAATCCAGATGAGGTAGTCGCTCTGGGAGCGGCGGTGCAGGCAGGAATTTTGTCCGGCCATGTAGAAGACACCTTGTTGCTCGACGTCACACCGTTGTCGCTCGGAATCGAAACGATGGGAGGAGTCGTATCCAAACTGATTCATCGAAACTCTACGATACCGGCGAGCGCGACAGAACAATTCACGACCGCGGTCGATGGTCAGCGAAATGTGCTGATCCATGTAGTTCAAGGCGAGCGCGAATTGGTCAAGGACTGCCGAAGCCTCGCGCGATTCGATCTGAAGGGGATCGATCCCGTTCCGGCGGGGATGGCGCGAGTCGAAGTGCGATTCCTCATCGACGCCAACGGAATTCTCAACGTCACGGCAAAAGACGTCCGAACAGGGAACGAGCACAGCGTGGACGTCAAGCCATCCTATGGACTGAGTGACGAGCAGGTCGAGGCGATGATTCGTGAGTCCTACGAAAAAGCGGAAGAAGATCTTCGCGAGCGGCAGGTGCGGGAGGCTCGCGTAGAGGCGGACGCAATCCTGGTAGCAACCGATAAGGCGAAGGCCAATGACGCGTGGCTACGCTTAACGGAAGCCGAGCGCAATTCGATCGACCGATATACGAATGAATTGCTCGTCGTTTACAATTCAGACGACCACACCTTAATCCGCGATCACATAGAGAAGCTCAATCATGCGACTATGAAACTGGCTGAGAACATGATGAACACGGCCGTTCGAGGAGCGTTGAAAGGGACCAAAATCGATGAACTGGGATGACGCTGAAGACATCGGAATCGTGCTCTCAGAAAAGTACCCCGATATCGATCCGCTGACTGTCCGCTTCACGGATTTGCACAAATATGTGGTCGGCCTCGACGGCTTTTCCGATGACCCATCTGAGTCGAGCGAAGGAAAGCTCGAAGCTATTCAAATGTCCTGGTACGAGGAATGGAAAGATAGTCAATAGCAGTATCTGCTGCGTTAACAGAATCTACTTCTTTGCTGCCGGCCTACCTTCCACGTCGAGAATAACGAGATCGCCCAAATTTAGTTCCTTCACGGCAGCTTGGATTTTTGTCATATCGCCTACCAGCAACAAGGTGGCTCCGCTCTGCCTCGCATATTTCTTCGCGACAGCATTAACTGCGTCGAGCGAAATCTTGGCCATCTCATCCGTTTCGTGCTGCAATTCCGAAATGGGCAGTTCATCTGCCCAAAGTTGGGCTACTTGCCCCGTGATCCGTCCCAGAGACTCAAATTGTTGGGCATATCCGCGGACGCGAGCGTTCCGAGCATAGTCCAGCTCAGACTGGGTGATTGGCTTTTCACCGCCAAAGTTTTTAAGTTCGGTTGTGAACTCGGCGATGGATTCTTTCGTCTTGTTGGTCTGGACGCCACCCGAAGCCGCCCAGTATCCCGATTTCGAATAGAACTGTGGGAAAGAGAAGATGCCATATGAGTAGCCCTTCTCTTCTCGAAGATTCATGTCTAGCCGGGCGCCGGCGGTTCCGGCCCACGCGGCATCAGCCAACCGAAGCGCATAGTAATTATCCGCCTTACGCGCTATGCCGGGCAATATCTGCACTATCTGCGTCTGTGCAGCATCCTGTCGATTCACTGCGTACACTTTGCCCGGGCCGACAGGATTTGGATCATCGATTCTGACCGGCTTCGGCCCGTTTCCGGACCAGGTTCCAAAATGCTCCTCTGCAAGCCGTGTCGCCTGATCCAACGTAATATCTCCAGCGAACACGAGCGCCGATCCTGCGGGTTTCCAAAGAGTTTCGTGAAATTGGATGAAATCGCCACGCGTTAGCCCTTTGACGGACGCGGGAAAGCCGTGGACAGGGCGACCGAATGCGTGATCGCGTCCGAAAGCCAGCATCGGGCCCACGCGGCCGGCGATACCGTTGGGATCGGCCTCTTCCTGAGACAGAGCATCGAGGCGAATCTTCTTCTCACGAGCGAGTTCTGTCTCCGGGAAAATGGGATTACGCACCACATCCGCGAAAATCGCGAGCCCCGAGGCGAGATTCTGTTTCAGAACCTCGAAGCCCATTGTGGAATGCTCACGTGCGGCCCAACCAGTGATCGAAGTTCCCAAATCCGCCATCGCCTCTTCGATCTCGAGAGCCTTCTTCGTCTTGGTGCCCATCTTCATCATGCTTAGTGTTAAATCGGCCAACCCCTCTTTTCCGGCTGGGTCATAAACGCCTCCTGGCCGCGAGGCAATCGTGACTGCCACCTTGGGGAGGTCGGACCGAGTGACCACAAACACCTCGATTCCGTTGTTGAGCTTTGCCGACCTTACTTCAGGAACAACGAAACGATGGTCAGCCCCGAACGGCGGCTGCTTTGCACGATCAAGCGCCACCTGCGACTCTCGCCCGGATCGCTCGGGGCGAAAACGAACGAGCACCCGGTTCGCGTTATTCAGATATTTATCAACCACTTGTCGCACGCTGTCGATGCTGGCATTGCGGTGTCTGGACAGGTCCCGCTCGAAGTTACCCGGCTCCCCAAGATACGTGTTGTACATGTTGAGCAAGTCGGCCTTACCCCCGAATCCGCCGATACGCTCAAGCGCGGAGATGTAGTTGAATTCCCACTTTGCTTTTGCGCGATTCAACTCGGCGGTTGTGGGACCCGTTTTTGCGAGAAGGGCAATTTGATCGACTACGATTTTCTCTATTTCCGGCAGGGAGGCGCCGGCGCGTGCGGTCGCCCATATAACGAAGTTGCTGCCGCTTTCTCTGGTGAACTGGAACGCAGTCGTATCCGAGCAGAGCTGCTTCTCATACACAAGAACTTTGTTTAGTCGAGCGGAAAGACCGTCACTCAGAATTGTGCCTACCAGCTCCAGATCGGCGTCACCTGGATCGAAAAGCGCAGGAGAGTGCCACGCAAAATAGGAACGTTCCTGAGGTACACGGTCGCGCACTTCTACAAGCCGCTCACCATCCAGCGAGGCAGGAACGCGTTCAGGCCGGTCCAGCGCGGGTCCGGCCGGAATTCCGCCAAAATATTTTTCGACGAGCCGCTTCGCTTCAGCCGGTTCGAAGTCGCCTGCAATCGTAAGCGAAAGGTTATTGGGCGTATACCAGGTTCTGAAGAACTCTTTGACGTCATCCATATTGGCGGCAGTAAGGTCCTGGTGACTTCCGATGACGTCATTGGCGTAAGGATGCCGATAGGCGTAAAGGTTTTCCAACAGCAGCTTGATCCAGCGGCCGTACGGCCGGTTCTCCATGCTTTGGCGACGTTCGTTCTTGACTACGTCCCGCTGGTTATCGAGCTTTTGCTGGTCAATACCTTCCGGTAATGTAGCCAGCCGATCGGACTCCAACCACAGCAGCGCTTCAAGGCTGGCCGAAGGAACGGTAGCGAAGTAATTGGTGCGGTCCCAGTCGGTCGTGCCGTTGACACCGCCCTCAAACAAGTTAGCGCCTGCTTTCTCGACGATGTTGAAATATTTGCCAGCGTTTTTAGAGCCCTGGAACATCATATGTTCGAACAGGTGCGCGAAACCGGTCCGACCAATGGGCTCATTCTTCGAGCCGACATGAAACCATTGGTTCACGTTGACGACGGGCAGTTTACGATCGACGTGCAGAATCACTTGAAGGCCGTTCGGCAGCGTATATTTTTCAAACTCGACTTTGGGAAGGGATCTTTCCTGGCCGGCGGCGGAAAGCAGCCAAAGAAACAACGAAACGAGAAGCAGTAAACCGTTCATATCCACTCCTCCACTGGTGAAAAACATGCCAAGTATACACAAAGGCTCTTCACCGGTGGTCATCCGCCGCTGAGCGGCGGGGCGCTATATGTTACGAGTGCGTTATGCGATGGCGGGTTGACGGCGTCCGATTTTGCATCGTAATAAAAGCAATAGGCCGGCAAAAAGAGTTGCAAGAGAGATCCATTGTGTGAGCGACAAGCCGGCAACCAAACCTTGCTCGTGATTGCGGAAAAACTCGACTACGAATCGCACAGCAGAATACAGCAACAAATACCAGCCGATAATCTCACCGTCACCACGCGAATGATGGAAGCGCCGGTAGAGAAACCCGAAGATGAGTACTTCGGCGATCGATTCGTACAGTTGCGAGGGGTGCAGCGGAACACCCAATGGCACTCCCGTGATTTCATGGGCGTCGGGGTTGGTAAACGTAATCGCCCACGGTCTGTGACACACGGAACCCCAACAGCATCCCGCCGCCAGGCAGCCTAGCCGGCCGATCGCATGTCCAATCGCTAGACCTGGCGCGAAAACGTCGGCAGTCAACAGGCCGGGCAATCCGTTGTGTCGCATATAAAAGAAAGCGACGACGATCGCGAGGAGGAGTCCGCCCTGATACACTCCGGCTGCCTGCAACGTGCTGAGCGTGAATATTTCGCGAGGATTCAGCAGATACGTTCGCCAATCGAATACGAACATCAGGAGCTTGGCTCCGGCCATTCCCGCCAAAGCGCAGTAGATCGCAAGATTTGTGACCTTGTCCGACTGCAGCCCCGCTGTACTCGCCAGCTTCCCTGTTAACCAGATCGCAACAAGGAACGCGATCGCTACAAGCACACCGTAGGTAGGTAGAAAGAACCCTCCCGTGTCAATCAGTTTGGGCAGCATCGGTCTTCTTTCGCGTCCTCCACATGTCCAGGATCAGGAGTCCTGCTCCGATTGAGATCGCACTATCGGCAACGTTGAAGGCGGCGAATCGCCATGTTCCTGAATAGAACTCCAGGAAGTCGGTGACTTCGCCGGATAGCACACGGTCATAAATGTTGCCAAGGGCTCCGCCCATAACCAGGGCCAATCCTATAGTTGTAAGCCGGGTGGCCGAAAATCCCGCCTTTCCTGGCTGAAAGAGCACGTACAGGATGAACAAGAGTACGATCACCGAAACTCCAATCAACAGAGTGGTCCGGAACGGACTGTCGCTTTCCGCAAACATTCCGAAAGCGGCGCCCTTGTTCTTCGTGTGCACGATGTTGAAGAAACCAGGGATAACGTGATAGCTGTCCCACAGCGATACCGTACTCTCGATCCACACCTTGGTGATGCGGTCGAGAGCAAAGATTCCAGCAGCAATCGCCAGGGACAGAGCGCGTAAGTTCACTGCAGGAATCGTTCCACCTCACCGGCGCACTCCGCGCAGATGCCGGCGTGAATATCGGGCCGCGATCCGACGTCGGTCGTATATTTCCAGCAGCGCTCGCATTTTTTGCCGTCGGCATGCTCCACGGTCACGATTGTGGCTTCCCCTCCCGGCTGAAGCGCGACTTGCGAGACGATAAAGAGGTCCGCCAATTCCCGTCGATACTTGTCGAGGAGCGGAGCAACCGCGCCGTTCACCGAAAGCAGTACCTTTGCTTCCAGGCCGGAACCGATCTCCTTCTTTTGCCGGGCCTGTTCGAGAGCGTTCAGCACTTCCTTACGGACGTCCATCAACTGTGCCCAATCCTGTTGACGCGCGCGAGCTGTCTCAGGGATACCGGCGGTCAGTTCCTCCGGTTCGGGGAACAGCGCGAGATGAACACTGTCCGGCTCGCCTTCCGGCTTGCGCATGTGCGACCAAACTTCTTCGGTCGTGAAGACCAAAAGCGGCGCAAGCAGCCGTACCAGAGCGTAGTTGATACGGTGGATCGCAGTCTGAGCGCTTCGCCGGGCGCGAGAGTCCGAACGCCGCGGTGTAAAGCCGGTCCTTCGATACATCAAAATAAACCGCGCTCAAGTTGACGGTTGCGAAGTCATAAACCGCACGGTAAACCTTGTGGAACGCGTACTCGTCGTACCATGCGCGGCACTTGCGCACCAGTTCTTCTGTCTCGAGCAGAATCCACTGATCGATTTCGAGGAGTTGATCCGCCGGCAACGCATCGGTCGCAGGATCGAAATCCGCGAGGTTGCCTAAAGCGTAACGGAAACGGAATTGCGAAGTTTCCTATAGGCTTCGCTCAGCCGCGCCAGGATCGTCTCCGAGAAGCGGACATCCTCGTTATATTCGACGGACGCGACCCAAAGGCGCAGCACTTCTGCGCCGTATTGTTTGATCACCTTGTCGGGCTCGATTACATTGCCGACAGATTTCGACATCGCTCGGCCTTCGCCGTCCAGGGTCCAGCCATTGGTTGCGCATTCGCGATAAGGCGCGGACCTTTGAGGCCGACGCCTACCAGCAGCGAGCTGTGGAACCAGCCGCGGTACTGGTCGCCGCCCTCCAGATACATATCGGACGGCCAGGGCAGTTCGGGGCTGTGGCCGAGAACAGCCAGATGACTGGAACCGGAATCGAACCAGACATCGAGAATGTCGCTCTCCTTGCTGAACTCCGTTCCGCCGCACTTCGGCGCATTTCGTTCCGGCCGGCATCAGCTCCGCGGCTGTGCGCTCGTACCAGATGTCGGCCGAGTGTTCCGCGAAGAGCGTGACTACGTTGTCGAGTATCTTGCGGTCCGTAACCGGCTCGCGGCAGCCCTCGCAATAGAACACGATGATCGGCACACCCCAGATGCGCTGGCGCGAGATGCACCAATCGGGACGCTCGGCGATCATGTTGTGGATGCGGTCCTCGCCCCATGCAGGAAACCACTTCACCTTGCGGATCGCTTCGAGAGCGCGCTGCCGCAGATCATTGCGGTCCATGCCGATAAACCACTGCTCGGTTGCACGGAAGATGGTCGGCTTGTGGCATCGCCAGCAGTGCGGATAGCTGTGCTCGACTTTCTTCATCGCGAGCAGAGCCCCGTACTGCTCCAGGATGCCCGTCACGATCGGGTTCGCTTCCCAGACGGTCTTTCCGATCAATGCGTCAGGCAACCTGCCGTCCGCGCCCTCAGCGTGGAAGAATCGGCCGGCGGCGTCTACCGGGCAGTACGTATTGATGTTGTACTTGCGCGCCACTACATAGTCTTCCTGACCGTGACCGGGAGCAGTATGCACGGCTCCGACACCCTGTTCCAGCGTGACGTGATCGGCAAGGATGCCGAGTGAATCGCGCTCCAGGAACGGATGGCGGAAAACGGCGCGCTTCCAGCTTCGAGCCTTCAAATGTCGCCAATACCTGTGGATTCGTCCCAGCCGACGTTTTCCGCCGTGACATTCAGCAGATCCCGCGCTATGACATACACGGCGCCATTCACATCTGCGGCGACATACTCGAACTTCGGATGGAAGGCGATTGCCATGTTCGCCGGAATCGTCCAGGGAGTCGTGGTCCAGATCAGCCCATAGACTTTGCGTCCGGCAAGGGCAGGGTCGATCGCTGCCGGCTCGGACGTGAGTTCGAAACGAACCCAAATCGATGGGCTCGTGTGATTCTCGTATTCGACTTCGGCTTCGGCCAGCGCGGTGCGGTCGTTAAGACACCAGTTAACCGGCTTCAGACCCTTGTAGATATAGCCCTGATCG
Source organism: Bryobacteraceae bacterium (assembly GCA_963833675.1). Classification (GTDB taxonomy): domain Bacteria; phylum Acidobacteriota; class Terriglobia; order Bryobacterales; family Bryobacteraceae; genus DASQDN01. The sequence goes on from CAWHYW010000020.1 coordinate 129,659, forward strand.
AGGAAGTCGACGAAGGCTCCCGCGATGGTCGCCTGATAGGCCGGGTCCATTGTGCGGTAAGGATGGTCCCAATCGCCGAAGATGCCGAGGCGGATGAAGTCTTCCCGCTGCAGGTTGACGTATTTCTCAGCGTATTTACGGCATTCGCCGCCGGATCTCGGCGGCCGACATCTTCGCTTTTTTCGACCCGAGCTCGTGATCGACCCGGATTTCGATCGGCAATCCATGGCAGTCCCAACCGGGAACGTATGGCGAATCGAAACCCGCCATCGTTTTGGACCGGACGATGAAATCTTTTAGAGTTTTGTTGAACGCGTGCCCGAGATGGATATTGCCGTTCGCGTAGGGAGGGCCGTCATGCAGGATGTACTTCGGACGGCCCGCCCTCGCACTTCGAATCTGCCCGTAAATGTCCCCTTTTCGCCACTTTTCGAGCAGTTTCGGCTCGTTTTGCGGCAGATTGGCCTTCATCGGGAAGTCCGTCCTGGGCAGATTGACGGTCTTTTTGAGATCGACTTCCTGGGTTTCCATGGGGGGCATATTCCATGGTATCAAGCGTGCTGGAAAGAAAGCCTGTTAGAGACTAAAGGCCACTACGGCGTCGCCGAGTTTCGTCCCTAACTTGCCGTGGCCGCCGGCGCTGATCACTACGTATTGCTTACCCTTCCAGACAAATGTCATCGGCGTGGCTTGCGCTGCTGCAGGCAGTTCCGTTTGCCAAAGGACTTTGCCCGTCTCCGAATCGAATGCGCGCAGATGCGCATCTTGCGTCGCCGCGATAAAGGTCAGATTCCCGGCCGTCACGAGAGGACCGCCCAGGTTAGGACTCCCGACGTCGTGTCCGAGCCACGACCCCAACGCGACTTCCCATCGCTTCTTACCGGACTGCAAATCGAGGGCCGTCAGCGCGCCCCATGGTGGTTCATTGCACGGAATCACTTCCAGGCGAGATCAGGGGCGCTCGCACCATCGCATACGGCGTACCTTGCTGTTTTCCGAATTCGTAAGCCAGACGGTTTTCTCCGGTTTCTTTACGCGCAGCCTCGGCCTGATTTTGCGGAATGAGCCGAATGACAAATCCGATGCGGTTCGTGTTGACGATCAACCAGCCTCGCGCCGGATCGTAGGCGGGACCGCCCCAGGCCACTCCTCCGACATTGCCGGGAAAGGCCAATGTCCCTTTCAAGCTCGGCGGTGTGTATATACCTTCAGAGCGCAATCCGTTCACGAGTTCCGCACACCACTTCCGATCCGCGTCCCTGAGCCCAAATGGCTTGAAAACGGTTGGAACCAGCGGCTCCAGAGTGACGGGGAACGGCTGTGTCGGTGAGGCGTCTTCCCCAGGAACATCGGATTTCGGCACTGGCCTCTCTTCTACCGGCGACAGCGGCTTGCCGCTCTTGCGATCGAGCACGAAGACGAATCCCATCTTCGTGGTGACAACAACCGCTGGTGTCTTCGCCGGACCGAAGTTAATCAGAATCGGCTGTGAGGCCACGTCATAATCCCAAAGGTCGTGATGGACTACCTGGAAACTCCACGCGACCTCTCCGGTGCTCGCCCGAAGCGCCGTCACCGAATTTGCGTTTCGATTGTCTCCCTTGCGTTCGCCACCGTAGAAATCGGGAGACGCGCTACCGGTCGGCACGAACACCAGTCCGAGTTTCGGATCGGCCGACATCACTCCCCAAGCGTTGGCAGCGCCCGTCGATCCGAGCCCAGTTAACGGATCCCACGACCATCGCAGTCTTCCGGATCGGGCATCGTAGCCTCGCACGGTGCCCCGCTCCATGTCCGCGGCGCGATTATCGCCGATTGCCGAGCCGACGACGACAACATCATTCACGATCGCAGGCGGAGAGGTGATTTGATATTGGCCTTCATCGCGAATACGGATCCCTTCGCGCAGATCGACTTCCCCGCCCTTGCCGAAATCGGCAGCTTTCTTCCCGGTGCGGGCATCGAGAGCAATCAGGCGCGCATCGATCGTGCCGACAAAGATCCTTTTCCCCGCAGGCCAGTAGCTGACACCGCGCGATGTCACTTCCGAGAAATTGCGCGTGACATCAACATCAGGATCATACGCCCACTTCTCCTTTCCTGTTTCGGGATCGAGAGCAATGACGCGGTTCAAGAGGCGTACTCAGATACAGCGTTCCGTCAACAAAGATCGGAGTCGCTTCAAACGCAATCTTCGATTTCTGTTTTCCTGCACGATCAGCGCGCCGGTATGATAGATCCATGCCTGCTTCAGTTTGGTTACATTTGCCGGGTTGATGGACTTAGCCGTTGAGTATCGCGAGCCGCCTGGATCGCCGCCATAATTGGTCCACTCGAGCGTCTGGGCGAACGCTGATCCGGCAAGAACCGCAATCAGGGCCAATCGCATCGCAAGGAGTATAGCAAGCTACTCTCGAATAAGATGATGTCTTTTTGGGGTCTGCTCAATCGGAACCGCAACTATCGCTACGTGTGGCTCGGGCAGATCGTAAGCGAGGTCGGTGACCACTTCAATAGCATCGCTGTTCTCAGCCTTGCCCTACATGTGACCGGATCGGGCGCGGCCGTCGGAGGCGTAATGATCGCGCGGACGCTATCCGCGATCATCGCTGCTCCGATTGCAGGTGTTGCGCTCGATCGGCTCGATCGGAAGCAGGTGATGATCGCGAGCGACGTGATGCGGGCCTTTGTCGCCGCTGCTTTCGTTCTGGTGCTCACGCATCGCCAGCAGTGGCTGCTCTATCTTCTCAGCGGTCTGTTGATGTTCGCCTCTCCTTTTTTTACGAGCGGCCGATCCGCGATTCTGCCGCGAATCACCGATCCCGAAGAGTTGCATACGGCTAACGCGCTTACTCAGACAACACAATGGCTAACGCTTTCGATCGGCACAATGCTCGGCGGCGTTAGCACCATGCAATTCGGATACAAATGGGCGTTCGTCGCGAATGCGTTTTCATTTGTCTTTAGCGCGTTCGCAATCTGGAAACTGCATTCCGCCAGCGGACATTTCCGGCCCGCGCGCACCGTCGCCCAGAACAATACTGCGCACGGCCAGGAGTTCTGGACTGAGTTCAACGACAGCATCCGCTACATGCGAACTACCCCGCTGATCCTGGCAATCGGGCTGGCCGGCGTCGGCTGGGCATCCGGTGGCGGCGCCGCTCAAATCCTGTTCACGCTTTTCGGCGAAGTTATCTTTAACCGGGGAGCCGCGGGCATCGGCTTGATCTGGGGTTTCGCTGGCATCGGACTGGTTCTCGGCGGTTTGATCGGGCACGCGATCGGAAAGCGACTAACATTCGAGATGTACAAACACGCGATCTGGATCGGATTCCTTGTCCATGGTGTTTCCTACGTTCTGTTCAGCATCGGCAACCTTTGGAACGCGCTGGTTTTCATCATGCTGTCACGAATGGCCATGGGATCGAATAACGTCCTGAACCGGACGATGCTCCTGACACATGTGCCGGACCAATATCGCGGTCGTGTTTTCACGACAGTCGAAGCGATGATGAACGGCACGATGATGGCATCCTTGGCTGTCGCCAGTGTCGCTACGCTTCACTATCATCCCCGTACCATCGGCGTGGTTGCCGGATGCCTCAGCACCTCGACGGCATTCTTCTGGCTGTGGGCGCAATGGACTGGCAAGCTCGTCGAGCCGTCCCGTAACGATGCGGGCGAAGTGACTAAAGCTGAAAACGTAGTCCCGGCATAAGCGGTCAGATCAGCTTCGAGTGCAGAGCAGCCAGGAACTCGGCCTGCGCGTGCTGAATGTAGAAATGACCGCCTTCGAACAGCCGGACAGAAAATTCGCGCTCCGTTTGCTCGCACCAGCGTTCGAGATGCTCGCGCTGAATGTTAGGGTCGGAGAGTCCGCCGTAAGCATGGATCGGTAGGAGCAAGGGCTCGCCGGGGCGGTAGACGTACTTGCGATAGAGGTTTGCATCGGCTCGCAAGGCAGGTAGGATTAATCGCATCAACTCGGGATTATCGAGCACTTCGCCAGGTGTTCCCTCCATCTTTCTTATGTCTTCGAGGAACAACCGCTCGTCCGGTTCGGGTCCGGGTTGATGATTGAGGCGATACTGCGGCGCTCGCGCGGCTGACACATGCAGCCCAACCGGCATAGGATGCTGTCGGTCGCGCAACCATCGGATCAGCTCGAACGCCAGGATGGCGCCCATGCTGTGGCCGAAAAATGCGAACGGCTCGCGAAGGTGGGGCACGAACTCCGGACCAAGCGCGTCGACTAGTCCTTCCATCGAATCGATCGGCGGCTCGCCTAATCGGGATTCCCGCCCAGGAAGGCGCGCCGCAACAATCGCGGTCTCCGGCAACGCATCACGCCAACCACGATATAGGAGCGTGCCGCCTCCGGCGTAAGGAAAACAGAACAGCGTAAGCTTTCCGGGCTGCATGTCATTAAGCCCGGAGAACCATTCCGGCTTTCTCGCCGAGCGCTGTTTCAGCCGTAGCGCGAGCAGTTTCCGTTTTTCCTCCGACAGTCGGCGGAGCCGCGACGGGAGCAGATTTCTTGTGTCTGTGCAATAGCGACAGCAGGAAGTTCTCGAACGGGATCACGTTCAGATGCGCTGCGTAGTCGAGCGCGGCAGCTCGCGATTGGCGAGCCAAATCCTGCCAGTGATCGCGAGTCGCTTAGCCAGACGCTCGACCACCTTGACCCAGGGCTCGATATGTTGAGGAGGAACCTCCGCGACCGGAACCATGTTGGTATCCAGAACCGGTTTGTAACGCCTGATCGGATTCACAGGCAGCAGGTAATCCACGCCGAGATGCGCCTCATGCAGTCCGCCAACATCGGAGGCGACGACGGGCACGCCACGCGACATTGACTCCAGTACGATGCGGGATCTCGCTTCGGCCCAGACCGAGGGCACAAGCATGACCTTTGTCAGCCGAAGCAAATCATCGATGTCATCGAACGGCTTGAACAACTCGAATATTCGGCCGCCGCTGCAGATTCTCCATATCTTCCGCCGTTGCGCCCCAAGTCGGCACGGCCGCGAATTCACATGCGGCAAGCGGTCGGCGAGGTCGAGGAAGATGGTGATTCCCTTGACAGCGCACGGATTGACTATGGAGACATATGGATTATCGAAGCTTCCCAGGTCGCGATACTCAGGAATGCGCTCCAACAGCGAGATCGGAACATGGATCGCATCGATTCCGCTAAACTCCTTCACGTAATTGGCGACATATTGACTAACGCCAACGACACCATCCGCATGGCGCAGGTTCTCTGTCTTGGAGACGCTCGACCATTGAGCTATCGGGACCAAACGGGACAGCGATTGTCGCTCGCACTAAATAAACAACACGAGCACGCGGCGCCCGGATCGCGAGATCGAAAAGCAGTTGACCGGGATCGTCGGTGGAGGTAATGATTACGTCGGGATCGAACTCCGTAATCTGCCGCGAGAAGAATGCGCGCATCTGCGGGTTTCGCGTCAGAGTTCGAACATCCACTCCATGCAAGCGACAGACGCACGGCCGAAGGATCGGATGTGTCGGCCTCGACACCGCGAGATTGCAGTTCCCGCAAAAATTTCTCGTGATCGGCATCGCCGAAGTTCTCGACACGAGTGACAACTCGGACTTCGTGACCGCGTTCGGCGAGCGCCTCCATCAGCAGCCGGTTCGATTTATCGCCGCCTCCGTGCGACGGGAAATAGAGCGAGTTGTGCGCCAGGAGGATACGCATCGGGCTATTTCGTCCTACGATCGCGAAGGCGTTTCAACAAAAGAGCCCGCTGGGATGGCGAAAGGTTGGAGGTCTTCTCGGGCTGCGGCAACTCCGGAGCGGGTTCAAGGCGAGACAAGTAATGCTCGAAATCTGCTGCCCGCAATTTCGAAACGAAGCCAATTGCAGCTTCCCTGGATTTGTCTGCTTCGGTTTCGTAAGTTTGTCGATCGGTAAGCAGAGTTGCGCAGAGCTTCGGCCCATGGCTCAATGTCCTGTGGGACATCGATCGGCTTCGGCATATGCGTCTCATCGAAAACCGGTTCGAAGCGCTCGATCGGCCGGATCGGAATGACGAAACCGGTACCTGATTTCGCCTCAACCAAGCCACCGGAGTTGCTCGCGATCACAGGCAAGCCGCGCAGCATGGCCTCCATCGCGATCAATCCAAAGCCCTCCAGCCAAATGAAGGCATCAACAGAAGACGCGCTCGGGATAACACCTGATCGATACTCGGACGGTTTCGAGAACAGTAACGTTGGCAGTCGCGACATGTTCTCGCGATCTTTAGCGTGGTCCCCCATCCTGCAAGCGCTGCAAATGGAATATCGCGGGAACCGCTCGGCTAGCGCCAGGAAGATCGAAATGCCTTTGACCACGCATGGATTGACCATCAGCACGTAGCCTTCTCAAACGAGCCGAAGCGTGGATACGGCGGCTCACCGTACATGGGCGGATGAATCACCGTCGCCGTCGCCCCACAGTGCTCTTTTATATAGTCGCGCCATTGCGAAGCTGATTGCGACGCACTCCCGCGGAGTTGCGGACGATTGCCGCGGCCTGCGGATCGCGATGCCAACTTGCGGGGCCGAACGGATACCACTGCGGTGTATGCGCAAGATACACCAGTCGATTTCTCGCGGCTGTCTGATGGGCCTCCCGCAAGAGCGACGTGGCTCAGATCTTCGGAGGAGACCAGCACCCAGTCGGGCTTGAACTCGCGAATATGGTCGGAAAGCACGGATGTGCGGCGACTGAGTCTGTGTACCGATGCGATCTCAATGCCGGATGCGCTGGTTGCGTTCGCGTTGTCCGCGCCAGCGCACACGACTCGGCACGCGTGACCGACGTCAGCAAGGTGCGAAAGCCAGATCAGATTGCTGCGCGTCGATCCGCCACGCGGCGGATCATACGACGCATTCGAGGTCAGGAGGACCCGCATCAGGTCTTCGGCGAATCTTCAGATCCGAGCAACTGTCGCGCTTCTTCGTCCGACAAGCCTTCGATCTCGGCCACTAACGCCGCGTACTCTTCCGGATCGATGCCGCCGAGTTGCGCAGTCTCAATTCGAGCAGCCAAGTCCGCTAGCGTCAGCGTTCCGGAGTACACGTCATCGATCGAGAGCTCGACACCGAAGCTCTCCCTGATGCGCAGCAGCAGAAGGACAGCGAGAAGCGAGTGGCCGCCCAGGTCAAAGAAGTTATCCGTCACCGAGACCGCAGGGGCGCTCCAGCAGATCGGCCCAAATCAGGGCCAACTGTCCTTCCGTCTCCGTCATCGACTCCGTGGATTGCGGTCTGAATATGCGAGGCGCTGAGAGCGTTGCAGAATCGCGGTCGCGCTCGCAAGATGATTGGCGATATGCGCGTAGTCGACGGACCGGCGGATGGGTTTCTGCGGATTGCTTGACCGGCTTCGCGCCGGTCTCGGTCCGTTTTGGGGCGCATCCAGCGGAGCGTTGCCAGCAACGATGCAGGCGCAGATAAGATGAATCCATCCTCATTACGTTGGACTTCGGCGAAGTCAATCGATTCCAGGAAGTCCCGCGCGGGAGAGTTTTTCTTCGTGGCGCGATAAGGCAACACGACGCGAGACAATCCTCGCGACAGCGCAGTCTGTCCCAGAAATGCAGCGATCCGATGCTCCACCCCGCGGCCGAGCACCCGGCAACTCAGCAGGAACGTGTCGACGATCAGCGCAGCGTCATCGTGCCTGCAGATGACGACTCCGACAAGCCCATAATCGCCGAATCGATCGCTCACCTCCGCTGTATAGAATTTCGTATTCGTTACCCGAGCGACTGGATTTCCGCTTCCGTGTGGCGAATAGTCGTCAGGTTGAACTGATTGGTTCGTTGCGTTAATTGCGCGACACGCGCAAGCTTTGCGGGCGCCGAGGGACTGTATGACGACACGCAGGTCGAGGCTCGCCATGAATTCTTCGAGGCTCGCGGCCCGCCGGACCTCTGCGCCGAACTCCTGCTGTTGGGAGTAATAGACGTTCCGATTGCGGTCTTCCTCGGTGACCACCGGATGGTCGAACGCCCATACATGATTCAGAAATTCCGGGCGTGCGCTCGATATCTGCCGGAAGAGCCAGACTCAAGACTTCCGGAAGCTCACCCGATAGCTCCGCGCATTCCTTCGGATTATCGTCAATAAAGATGAAGCTATCTAAACCGAGACCGAGTTCTTCCGCAAGCGAGGTGACGTTTTCCGCCTTCGGACTGCCAGTTCCAACGCCACGCGGCGAAATGCCGCAAGCTCAGCGGCATCTCCGGATGTGCGGCAAAGGTATCGAGCACATCCTGCTCATTGTTCTTGCTCGCCATAGTCAGGAGCATGCCGGCTTCGCGCTGCTCTACCATGAACTCCTGCAGTTCACGGCGAGGCGCATCGAGCACAACACCTTCCGGTCCATCTTCCCCGCATATCCCACTCCACAAGCGTGTTGTCGCAATCAAGCGCGACTACCTTGAAAGGCTCCATTAGAAGAGCATGCGTGTAACGGACGAGCGCTGTGCCTAAGGCGCAGTAATACAACTCCGAATACGGTATTTTGCCGAGCCGTTCGCCTTCGGGATCATGCTGCGCGTCCACCGGATACCACCGGTCGATCTGCTCATAATGCAAGAGCTGTACGCCGGGAGTTTCGTCCAGCGCCGCCGAGAGAACAGACATCATTCGCTTCTTGAAGGCGTGACGCTCGGGTGTATCGAGGAACGCCGGAGAAGACGGGCAGAGGCAAACAATCAATGGAACATTCAGCACCGGCGCAGCAGCGCGAATTTGCTGCAGGATCGCTTGAACGTTGGCCTCGAGTTTGCCGAGAGCATCAGGGGCATCGACATCGAACTGGCCCAAGATCCTCCAGACGCGCCAGGACGATATTCACGCCATGCGTATTCGATCCGATCTCGCTGCCCGGATCCAGGAGGACTTGGGCGAGTTGGTTGTATGGCGCGAAACGAACTTCAAAATTCGCGTTAAGCTGCTTGCTCCAAAATGCAATGATGGGCCGCAGGGGCTCTGCTGTGAACGTCGCGGCGATCGCAAATCGGAACGGAGAATTCGCTGTTGTCGATCGTCACAAGCTCCATCCATATTCTATATGGCGGTATCTTGAGAACCGCAAACGCTCCTGATGGGTGGTACCTTACTCCCATGAGGCTCGCGGTCGCGCTTCTTGGTATGGCACATGCCCTTCCCTGTCGTTCTGAGGGCGCTCGATCCGGCCGCGGTTCGCACCCACACTCTGCAGAACGGGATGAAGCTGATCGTCGAAGAAGATCACGACATTCCCAATGTCGCAATGTACCTGTTCTACAAAGTCGGATCCCGCAACGAACGGCCGGGTATCACCGGAATCTCTCATTTCTTCGAGCACATGATGTTCAACGGCGCGAAGAAATATGGCCCGAAGCAGTTCGATATCGAGATGGAGAAAGCCGGCGGGCGCAACAACGCCTACACGACCGAGGACGTGACCGTCTATACCGACTGGTTCCCGAACACGCGCGCTACGGTTGATGTTCGATATGGAGGCGGATCGGATCAGGGACCTTTCTTTCGACCCCAATATCATCGAGAGCGAACGCGGTGTGGTGGCCTCCGAACGCTCGACACGAACTGATAACAGTAACTATGGCTTGCTTCACGAACAATTGCATGCTGCGGCCTATACTGCCCACCCGTATGGCTGGCCCGTGGTCGGATGGCCGTCTGATATCAAAAGCTGGACGATGGAGGATCTGCAAGGCTCACTTCCGCATGGGTTACGCTCCAAACAATTGCGTGATGGTCATCGTCGGGGATGTTGCGACGGATGAAGTTCTGAGACTCGCGCAAGGAGTACATGGAGCCGATCCCCCGGCACGATCCGCCGCCTCCGGTCCGCACGGTGGAGCCTCCGCAACTCGGGCGAGCGTCGCGTCAATATCGTGAAGCGATCCGAGTTGCCTCTTCAGTTCGTCAGTTATCACATTCCGAACGCGGCCGACAAAGATTTGCCCGCACTGGAAGTGCTTTCGGCAGTCCTGACCGAAGGCCGCAGTTCACGGCTTTATTCCCGCATGGTGGACCGCGAGCAGCTCGCATTGACAGCTCAATCCGCAGCAGAGAGCCAGTTGGATCCGGGTGAATTTCTTCTGTTCGTCAGGCCGCGAGCGGGTGTGGACGTCGCCGTCACAGAAAAGGTGCTCTTCGAAGAGATCGAAAAGGTGCGAACAACGGAGATTCCGGCGGACGAACTTCGCAAAGCCAAGAATCAGCTCCTGACCAACTTCTATCGGGAGATGAAGACGATCTCAGGCCGAGCCAATCAGCTAGGTACGGCAGAGATCTTTCTCGGCGGATACGAGAAGATGTACGAGACCCCGAGCAGATACGAAGCAGTTACTGCCGCCGATGTCTTGCGAGTGGCTAAGAAATATCTGGGACCGAATCAACGAACAATTGCGACACTAATCCCGGAAGTCGCCAAACCGGTGAGTCCCGAAGCCGGAGGTTTCTAATTGAGAAACTTCGCGGTAATACTTGCCCTCGCGTGGGTCGCGACCGCGCAAGTCCGGCTGCCGCAGTACACACGGCAAATTCTGTGAAACGGCGCAGTGCTGGACGTCATGGCCCGAAAGGACGTGCCACTGGTCACGTCTCAGAGTCACGTTCAAAGGCGGAGCAGAAGCGGAGCCGCCAACATTATCAGGGCTCGCCAAGGTGACTGCCGAAGGCATCCGGCGAGGCACTGTAAAACGAACGAGCGAACAGTTTTCCCACGAATTGGACAGCCTCGGAGCGACATTCAACTACCAATGCCGATCTCCAATCGATCAACATCCATGCCGAGTTTCTGTCGAAGGATCTCGACCACAGGGCTCGACCTGCTGATGGATGCGATCCTGCATCCCGCTTTCCAGGAGTCCGAGATCAAGAAGGTTACAGCACAACAGGTCGACAGCGCAAGAGCGATCAAGGATTCACCCGATGCCGCGGCCTGGGAGTATTACAGGTCGTTCTTCTACGGGCCTTCCCATCCGTACGGCCGGCCTGCGGATGAGCTTAGTTATGCGCGCATTACGGCCAAGGATGTTGCGGCTTTTCATAAGCGCATGTTCGTCGGCCAAAACATGATCGTGACCGTCGCGGGAGACGTCGATCCTGTCACGGCATCGAAGACGCTCTCAACGTCATTCGGCTCGGTTCCTGAAGGCGAGATGTATCAATGGGTCCAGAGCGTGGGCAAGCGCACGCCAGTCGCAGGCCAGGTGAAAGCGACCCGAATTGCGATTATCGACAAGCCTGATGCGACACAAACGAGTTTCCTGATCGGCCAACCAGGCATCGAGCGCAACCATCCTGACCGCGTTCCGCTTTGGGTTGTGAACACGATCTTCGGCGGCCGGTTTACTTCAATACTCAATGACGAGCTTCGCGTAAATAGCGGCTTGACGTACGGAGCGTCGTCGCGAATCGATCAGACGCATCTTCCGGGTCGCATCACCATCGCCAGTTTCACGCGCACTGAGACTACTGTCAAGGCAGTAGATCTGGCGTTGACTCTTCTGCGTCGTCTAAGAGAGAAAGGCGTTACAGCCGAACAACTGGCCTCCGCTAAACAATATCTGAAAGGAACCTATCCTGCCGACCGCCTGGAAACGCCCGACCAACTTGTCGACATTTTGAGCGAGATCGAACTCTACGATTTGAATCGCAGTGAAGTAGACGACTTCTTTTCCCGGATCGATGCTGTTACGTTGGAGCGGGCCAACCAGGTGATTCAGAAACACTATGATTCCGCAGGGCTCACCTTTCTGCTGCTCGGAAATGCCGCGAAGTTCGGCGACGATCTGAAGAAGTTTGGGACCGAAATCGTTACCGTGCCGATCAGCCGGCCAGGCTTGCGCGTCGAACCTTGACCAGGCGCCGATGCCATCCCAACGCCGAACCGAAGAGGAAATACCCCGTCCAGAGAATCGGCTGGATGGCGCTAATCAGCATAAGGGGCGCGATGCGCTTCCAAAGGAACAGAATAGCAAAAGGTATACCAGGCGAAGGCGGCGCCCAGCCCGGACAGCCGTCCTCCCGGAGTTGCGAGACCGTTCAGACAACCGACGATCCCCGACATCACGATCTGCAATGCCGCCCCGACAATCGTCACGATTCCAGGCCCGAGATATACTTCACGCGAGTTGTAAAAGTGCGATGCGAATAAATTGGGAATCAGCCACCAGGGTTTGCCGACAGATCGGGCACACCAGGGCAAACCAAGCCAGCATGACCACTCCGCCAATAACACCCAATTGCAGACCGAACAGAATGTCCCAGACCGACTTACCGACGTTGTGCCTCTCGGCCACATCCATTCAAACAGCGTACCCTACCGCATGAAACGACGAGCCGTTATAACCGGGATCGGGGCAATTGCGCCAAACGGCATCGGCCGCGAACAATACTGGAGCGCCACCCGCGACGGGATAAGCGGGGTTCGACGGATCACGCGATTCAACCCGGATTGCATGCTGGTTCAGATTGCCGGAGAAGCGTCGGATTTCGACGAGGATGCCTGGGTCACTTCAAAAGATCGCCCGCATATTTCGCGCGCCGCGTTGATGGGCATCGCCGCAAGTTCCGAGGCGCTGCTGGATGCCGGGCTTGATCCCAAAGCCATGAATCGCGATAAATTGCGGCGAATCGGAGTCTATACGGGCTCTGGAGGCTGCGCCCAGGACTGGACCGAGGAGCAATACCGGTTCTACTACGAAGGACGGCAGAAACAATGCAGCGTATATGTAATCCCGACATCTACGCCTGGCACGCTGGCTAGCGAAATATCAATGCGATTCGGCCTTCGCGGGTTGAGCCACATTGTCTCTACGGGATGCACTTCATCGACCGACGCGATTGGCTACGCCGCGCGGGAAATCGAGCGCGGCGGGTTGGAATATGCCGTCGCCGGTGGAACCGACTCCCCCATCGCGCCGCTAATTATTCGTGGGTTCCAGTTGATGAGGATCATGACCTCGAGTTGGAATCACGACCCGGCGCGCGGCTCCCGTCCGTTTTCGCGCGACCGCGACGGCTTCGTCCTGGCAGAAGGTTCCTGGTTTTTCGTGCTCGAAGAGTTTGAGCATGCGCGCGCCCGAGGGGCGCATATCTACGGTGAGATCGCAGGATATGGATCGACGTGCGAGGCGTATCATCGCGTCCGATTGGAGGAATGCGGAGAGGAGCCGGCGCGCGCGATCGGAATGGCTCTGGACGAAGCAGGCGTGCCCGCGGAAGCCATCGATTATATCCAGTATCACGGCACCTCGACCGAGTTGAATGACCGGATTGAAACCCGAGCGGTCAAGCTCGCTTTCGGCGATCACGCGAACCGGCTGCCCGGGTCGTCCGTGAAGAGCATCATCGGCCATCCTCAAGGCGCATGCGGAGCCGCGGGAGTAGCAGCGACATTGCTTGCAATGCGCGACGGCGTTCTTCCGCCCACGATCAATCTGGAGGATTCCGACCCTGAGTGCGATCTCGATTATGTTCCGGAATCAGGTCGTAAGATGGACATCGAACACGCCGTGGCAAATTGCATCGCATTTGGAAGCAAGAACTCTGCGCTCGTCTTGAAACGTGTATGAAAGTAGCCGTTCTGCTGGCCGCGACAATTCCCTGCTTCGCGCAAACGAACACTCTGAGAGTGTTCTCCGAATTCACACGCTTCGATCCGTTCGGCCAAATCCTTGCTCAGGATCGCGGATCGGCCGCACCGAGAGATATCCTTTCGCCCGGTGTGCCGCGGAATGCTTTCTCATCGTTTCGCATCGTGGTGACTTTTGACAAACCGGCAAAATATGTTCTGGATGTCGGACAAAATCCTGAAGATGCTGTGAAGGCTACGCTCTATCGCGAGCGCTTCGAAAAGTATGGCGAACGTTGGATTCCGGACGCCTTACAGCCAGTCAAAATTCCATACGAAGGGGAATTTCCGGATACGGATATTCCCGGCCAAACTACTGTCACCTTCTGGCTGGATACGTGGGCGGCAAAGACAGTTCCGGTCGACCGCATCAAACTCGAGCCGCAACTCTGGGTCAGCTATGCCAATGACTGGTTCACCTATCCGATGGAGGTTCGCGTGCTGGAGGCGACGCTTCCAACCATTCAGGTGAAACCAGCAGCGGCGCCACCGGTGACCGAGAGATCGGACGCGGCGCTCATCGGACCTCTTCGCGCGGCTTTTTGTGCTAGCCAGGAGGAGTCCGCAGACAACGCTCTGACCGCACGAGCTTTCATACGGCGTAATGCGCTTCAAATAATCGCCGCTAACAAAGCAGCTCTGAATGCCAGAGTCCTGAAAGCCTTCGGTGTAGCAACGGCTTCAACCTGGTGCTCAGGGATGCGACCTCCTGCAACTGGACCGGAATGGTTCCTGAAAGTCAGGGATTCATTGCTACAGACGGGCTCCTGTGCGCTAGTTAAATTGTAAGTATGGTCTTTGCGATGTTGCTGCTAACTGCAGCAGCGAACTGGGTGCCGATGCGTTGGACAGCAGCGGATCCCGCATCGCTAGCGATCCTGAAAGGTACGCCCGTAAACTGCCTGCTGCTCGAAAAGGCGGCGGTGAATCCAAAGACCGTGGAAGCGGCGACCAAGTCCGGTATCGAGACCATGGCCGTCATCGGCGCCGGCGCGACCGAGGAGCAGGTTCAAAGCGCATCAGCGATGAAGCTGAAAGGTGTCGTCTTCGAAGGTGATTACGCCGCTGACGCCGCGGCACGTCTCCGTAAGGTGGCCACCGATTCAGGCCTCCTTACAATCGATCTTCCCCCACGTTCGAAGATGCGCTTCGATGCGGCTCTTCCGGTGGTCGGCACATATGAAGGCGTATGGCCCGGCATCCGAGTCGAAGAAGAAGGCGCCGCCAAAGCTGCGCCTAGCGGCGGTCCGTGGATCGACACCAATAGCGGATTTCTGCGGTTCGTGCGCGCGGCGACAGATGCGCCCGTGTGGATCGGGGTGCGGCCGCCCGCAGGATCGGCGATTACCGCTGAACGATACATGCAGGCGATCAGCGACGCGGCAATCGTCGGAGCGCGTTGGATTCTCGCGCTCGACGAAGACCTCCAGCGCCGCTTGTTAGCGGGCGAAGAACCAGCGCTCAAGGCGTGGCAGCGAATTGTCGGGCTTCTGAGCTACTTTGAATCGCACAACGATTGGCGGACGATGAAGCCGGCAGGCGAACTCGCGATCTTACAGGATGTCGATAGCGGCGCATTATTGTCAGGCGGCGTCCTGGACATGATCGCCGTTAAACACACGCCCGTTCGTCCGGTGCCAACCCATTCCCTCGACCCGAAATCGATGCAAGGAACAAAGATGGCTGTGAACGTCGACCCCGGCGCACTAAGCGATGCGCAGAAACAGACGCTCCGGACTTGGACCCGCAGCGGCGGCACGCTCCTTAACGGCCCTGCAACCTGGAAGTTTCCAGCGCCGCAAGCGGGTCAAATCACACTTAGCGATGCTGACGTCAAAACGCTCGATGATATCTGGAAAGAGATGAACTCGATGACCGGGCGTCGCAATCTGGGAGTGCGTCTGTTCAACGTCTCCAGTATGCTGTCGAACTTCACCGAGAGCGCGGATCGAACGACAAGCGTGTTGCAGCTTGTGAACTACTCCGGTTTCCCCGTGGAAAATGTTACTGTCCATCTGCTCGGTAAGTTCAAGTCGGCCCAATTACTGGCTCCCGGAGCGCCGCCGAAGAAAGTCGAGGCCTACGAAGTGGAAGAAGGCACGGGTGTCGACATCGACGGTGTCAACGTAGCGGCTACGTTGCTGATGGAGAGATAATTCGAGTATGACTCGTCGCGAACTGCTGGCGCTCGCTTCCACTTCTACCTTGGTCCGGGCAAACGAGGCGCCCACCGCGCCGGTCGCTATCGCTCGGTGCGCGAGCTATGACGAAGACCTGTCTTCCATTCTCAAAACGATGTTCGATCAGGTCGGGCTCGATCGGATGGTTGCGAATAAAACCGTCACGATCAAGCTAAATCTGACCGGCAGTCCGAGTATCCGCTTCCAAGGCAAGCCGCTCGGCTCCACTCATTATACGCATCCGAAGACAATCGGCGCCATGATCGCGCAGCTTGATCGCGCCGGCGCAAAGCGGATTCGATTGGTGGAAAGCTGCGCAGCGACGGCGGGACCGCTCGAAGAGTACATGCTCGATTCGGGTTGGAATGTCCGATCGCTTCAGTCCGCGGCCACACGAGCCAAGCTCGAGTTTGAAAACACTAACGCGTTGGGCAAATCGAAGAAATACGTTCGTGTGAAACCCTCGGGTAAGCCGTACATTTTTCCGGCCTATGAGTTGAATAGCGCATACGTCGACACAGATCTCTTCATGTCCATGGCAAAGCTGAAGAATCACGCGACCTGCGGCGTCACGCTGTCGATGAAGAACTGCTTTGGTAATACTCCGGCCTCCATCTACGGCGACGATGCGGGTGTGGACGAACCCAACGAGTCCCCGACAAAAGGCCGTTTAGCGGTATGCCATTTCGGAAAGCGCGCTCCGTCCAAAGTCGCCCTTCCCGAGCTCGATCCCCAATCATCCCGCGAGCCGGAATATCGGATGCCGCGCATCACAGCCGAACTGGTATCCGCGCGGCCGATCGACATTGCCTTTATCGATGGTGTAGAAACCGTTTCCGGCGGGGAAGGGCCATGGATTCGCGGTCTGCGCTATATCCGTCCCGGCGTGCTGCTGCTCGGGACCAATGGTGTGACCACGGACGCAGTGGCGACAGCGGTGATGGGCTATGATCCTATGGCCGCGAAAGGAACGAAGCCATTTGCGAAATGCGACAACACTTTCAAGCTTGCGGAGGCACTGGGAGTCGGAACGGCGGATCTGAAGAGGATCGAAGTTCGCGGACTCGCCATCCAGCAAGCCCGCTTCCCGTTTGAGAGTTAGTCGTCCTTTTTGGGAGGCGCCGCCGGTTTCGGAACCGCGCCACCAAGAATATTTTTCGGTACGCCGAATTTCCCCGCCAGAGATCCCAGCGATTTCAGGTCGATCGGACCTACGATATTCACGACGGTCAATTCCTTTTTGTTCACCGGCAATAATGGCCAGCCCGCCGAGATCTTTCCCTTTACCGAACATATAAACTTCGGCCGTCTCAGCGCCGTCTTTCACATCGACAATCTTGCTCCAGCCGGGACTCTGCAGTTGTTTTCGGATCGCGTCCACGTCGGAAGGCGCGAACTGCCCGGCAGTGTCGAACTCAAAAACACGGACATTGATCGCCTTGAGCCCGCTCACGAGATTCTTGGCTACGGCCTGATTCTGATCGCCTTCGGACAGAAACCCCGAGGCAAACCGCAGCTTATCCTCATCCAGCGTCACGTTCACTGAACTCTTCGCCTTAGAGGCAAGCTTATCCAGAATACTCAGGTCCAATTGCTGTCCCGCCGCAGTCGCAGCCAGCAGCCCTGCCATTATCCACTTCATCTCATCATTCCTTCGTTAATACGTGCTTCGTTGTTTGCAGCGATTCGGAGGCTACGGTTAACGCGTAGATCAGCTCCTGCTTCGCCTTCTGTCCTTCCACCTGGCGCCGGTGCTGCTCCCAAACGCCACTACCGACCACCGCAACGCATCCGGCGGCGGCGATGGCAAGCCATTGTCGATTCCAAACCTGGCGTTTCGGCTTAGCGGGAATTCGAGCCATCACCCGATCGACAAACCCATCGGGTGGATTCCGGCGGCGAAGCGCTTCTCGCAACTCCTCGTGTAAGTCGTTCATTTTCGCACCTGCGTTCTTTCCAGCTTTTCTCGCAACATCGCAAGCGCGCGATGCAGCCCGCTCTTCACGCTATTAAGCGGCATATCTAATGTCTCGGCGATCTCCGCCGGAGCCAGATCCTCCTGATATCGGAGGACGACCATCATCCGAGCTTTCTCGGGCAACGACGACGTCAGCCTGCGCAATGTCTCCGACAGGAACGGATCGCGTTCCACCGGGTCGCTCGCCAACTCCGGAGCGTCTTCCAAGCAGATATTCGGCTGCCTTTTTCTCCGTCGAACATAATCGATACACCGGTTGCTGGCCACTCTGCGAAGCCAGAACTCGGCGTGCGCCGCCGATTGCAGATCTGCTAAGTGATTGTAAAAATCCAGAAAAACTTCCTGCGCCAGCTCTTCCGCCAATGACTGATCGCGCAGCGAGTGTAGCGCGATGCTGAAAACCATCGCCTGGTGCTTCCGAACCAGCTCGGCGAACGCGGAACGGTCCCCGGCTACAGCTTGGGAGAAAACATCACTGCCTTTCGCCGGCTCTGTCATTCGCCTCTCATTTCTCTAATACGGCGCCACTGGCGGCGAGTGTGCAAAAAGTTTCTGGCCCGGTCCCAAAGCGCACGATATCATTGTGCAGCATGCTTCGTAGGGTCCTTGCCGCCTGTTTAGCGGTCGTATGCCTCGCCAGTGCAGGAATTCCCACACCGAAACAACATCTCGGGTTCGATCCCGGCGAGGATTACAAGCTCGCAAACTACAACGAAATCATCGGGTATTTCCAGAAGCTTGCCAGCGCTTCCGATCGAATCCGGCTCGTTGAGTACGGCAAAACGTCAATGGGCCGCACGTCATATTTGGCCTTCATGTCGTCGCCGGAGAACCTGAAACGACTTGACGAATTCAAGGCAATGAACCGGCAGCTTGCGCTTGGCTTGGCGACTGCCGAGGAGATGAATGCCCTAGCGCGTGATTGCCGGTCGATTGTTTGGATCGATTCGGGTCTCCACGCCACCGAAGTCGCACCGGCGCAGCATTCGTCCGTGCTTGCCTACAAAATGCTGACCGATGAAAGCGAAGAGACGCGCCGCATTCGCGAAAACGTGATCCTGATGCAGGTACCGGTGATCAATCCTGACGGTCTGGATATGGTTGTGGATTGGTACCGCAAGAACTTGGGGACGTCGTATGAACTGGCTCCTCTCCCGATGCTTTATCAGAAATATGCGGGTCACGATAACAACCGCGACTGGTTCATGATGAACCTGCAAGAGACGCGAAATGTATCAAAGCTGCTCTTCCAGGAATGGTTTCCTCAGATCGTGTATAACCAGCATCAGGCGCCACCCTTCCCGGCGCGCATCTTCGTCCCTCCCTACGCGGAGCCGCTCAATCCCAATATCCCCGCGCCAGTAATGGAGGGCATCAACACCATCGGGTCGGCGATCAAGGAGCGGCTTGCGAGGGAAAGTAAGCCGGGAGTGCTTTCCTATCATGGCTTCGATGCCTGGTGGAATGGCGGCCTCCGATCGGCTCCGGCTTTCCACAACATGCACGGAATCCTTACCGAAACCGCTGCGCATGTGTACGCAACACCTCGCGTCTACGATCCTTCGATGTTCCCAGAGCGCTTCAGCAACGGCATGCCGGCCAAGGAATCTACCGTCTTCTATCAGCGGCCATGGATGGGCGGCAAGTGGGGTGTACGTCAGGCGATCGATTACATGATGACGGTCGACTTCGCGATTCTCGACACTGCCGCTACACGACGCGAGAGTCTCCTCCGTAAGGCGTGGGAGACCGCGCGAGCCAACATCGAAGCTGGCGCCAAGGGCGGACCTTTCGCGTATATCGTTCCCGATACCGGCAATGCGCCGGAAATGATCGAACGCCTCCGAATCGCCGGAGTCGAGGTACGCCGCGCCAGGCAATCATTCACCACCAATGGCAGAACCTACCCGGCGGGCGCCTGGGTGATTCCAGCGGGCCAGGCCTTTCGCGGATACGTACTCGACATGATGGAGCCGCAGCACTATCCCGAGTTGCGCGCGGGGGTCAACGGACCCATCAAGAAGCCGTACGACGTCGCGGGCTGGACACTTCCGATGCTCATGGGTGTCGTCTACGACCGCGTCGATAAGCCCTTCAGCGCCGACCTCGAAGTATCCGAGCCCTCGCTTTCCCAAACGACTCCATTCAGCGGACGTAAATGGCCGCGGATCGCCCTGTACGAGTCGTGGCAGCCGAACAGCGAGACCGGTTGGACGCAATGGGTGTTCGATCGTTTGAAAATTCCGTACACGCTAGTGCACAACGCAGACGTTCGCAAAGGCGATCTCGGGAGCCGCTTCGATACGATCGTGTTCGCGTCGCAAGAACCCGTATCCATTCTTCACGGATACCGAGCCGGGGAGAATACGTCTCGCGGCCGTTCCCCTATCGGCGAAACTCCGGCGCCACAAAGGCCGGAATTTACCGGCGGAATCGGCATCGCAGGCGCCGCCGCCCTTGAGGAATTCGTGCAAAACGGCGGCAGGCTAGTGGCCATGGACGAGGCCACCGATCTGCCTGTAAATCTCTTCGGCTTGCCTGTGCGGCCCCTCGTGGCAGATCGAGAGCATGCATCCCCGGACGGGTATTACTGCCCCGGCTCCATATTGCGCCTGAGCGTCGGATCAGGCGAAGTCTTCGCATTCTCGAGCGGCGGCCAAGCCTGGGAAATAACGCTTCTACCTTCGGAAAACAAGGGCGACAATGAGATTCGCGTAATCGCGCGGTATGCCATGAAAAATCTGCTTGCAAGCGGATGGCTTTCCGGCGAAGGAGTCATTGCCGGCAGCCCCGCGCTCCTGGATGTGCCTCATGGAAAAGGACACGTCGTCTTGTTCGGATTTCGGCCTCAATTTCGCGGGCAGACCTGGGGAACTTTCAGCCTGTTGGTGGACTCGTTAGGCAAGTGATCAAGCTACATGTACAGACCGCCATTGACATTCAACACGTGGCCGGTAACATACCCCGCCTCTTCGCTTGCCAGGAATCTCACGGCCGCAGCCACATCCTTCGGATCACCCATGCGTCGCACGGGAATGTTCGTCAGTAGCTTCTCTTTCATTTCGTCGCTGAGAACACCCGTCATGTCCGTCTGAACAAATCCCGGCGCCACGGCATTCACCGTAATTCCCCGCCCGCCCATCTCCTGCGCTAGCGACTTCGTGAAGCCAATCAAACCCGCTTTCGAAGCCGAGTAATTAGCCTGCCCGGCGTTCCCCATTTCACCAACCACTGACGTTATGTTGATGATGCGCCCCCAGCGAGCTTTCATCATCGGCTGTAACACCTGTTGTGCGCAGAGAAACGCGCCGGTCAGGTTGGTGTTGATCACACAGTGCCAATCCTCCGGCTTCATTCGTACGGCGAGACCATCCTTCGTAATCCCAGCGTTGTTGACGAGAACTTCCGTTGCTCCGAACTCCGACTGCGATTTGGCGAAGGCTGCTTTAATCGATTCCGGCGATGCGAGATCGATGTCCACGATGTAAGCCTCGCGGCCGGCGCTTCTAATTTGGCTCGCAACCGCCTCCAACTTTTCCCGGTTCCGGGCAGCAAGCACCACTCTCCCCCCGGCCTCCGAGAGCGCCAAGGCACAGGCTCGCCCAATACCCCGGCTCGCGCCGGTTATAAAAGCAACTCGATTGTTCATGGTCTGTCATCATAGTAAACGACCAGCTATGGCCTATAACGATCTGCGCGAGTTCGTCTCCGCGCTGGAGCGAGCCGGCGAACTCAAGCGCATTCCGTTCGCTGTTGACCCTTATCTCGAAATAACCGAATTCTCTGACAGGTCCGTGAAACGCGGCGGCCCCGCGCTGCTCTTCGAGCAGCCAAAAGGATGCTCGGTTCCCGTACTCATCAACGCGTTCGCAAGCATGCGACGCATGGAGATCGCCCTGCAAGTGAAGTCAGTAGAAGACGTCGCGGCACGCATCACCGAATTCCTCGAGATGCGAATGCCCCAGGGCTTAATCAATAAGCTGAAAATGCTTCCGAAGCTCGCGGAAGTGGGCTCCTTCTTTCCGCGCATCGTGGACAGCGGACCTTGTAAAGAAGTCATTCGCCACGACAATTTCTCTTTGCGCGAGCTGCCCGTACTACATTGCTGGCCTCTCGACGGCGGGCCCTTTATCACGTTGCCGATGGTGTTTTCCAAGAATCCGATGACCGGCAAGCGGAACTGCGGCATGTACAGAATGCAGATCTACGACGACCTGACTACCGGAATGCACTGGCAGACCCACAAGCAGGGCGCGGAGCATCACCGGCGGCTGCTGGAACAAGGCAGGAAGCGCATGGACGTCGCGGTTGCGATCGGATCCGATCCCGCCACTATGTATTCCGCAATTTTGCCCTTGCCGCCCGATCTGGATGAAATGATGATCTCCGGATTTCTTCGCGGCAAGCCTGTCGAAATGGTCAAATGCGAGACGTCCGACATCGAAGTCCCTGCGAACTCGGAGATTGTTCTCGAAGGTTACCTGGAACTCGGAGAGTCGCGCACGGAAGGTCCTTTCGGGGATCACACAGGTTTCTATTCGCTGGAAGATGAATATCCCGTCTTTCACGTGACGTGCATGACGGGGCGCCGCAATCCAATTTACCCGACGACGATTGTTGGCCCGCCTCCGATGGAAGACTTCTACATGGGCAAGGCGATCGAACGCATTTTTCTGCCCTTAATGCGTATGCAATTGCCCGAGGTCCGGGACATCTGTATGCCAGCCGAAGGCGTCTTTCACAATTTGATCCTTGTCTCGATCCGCAAATCGTACCCCGGTCACGCGCGCAAAGTCATGCATGCGATCTGGGGACTTGGACAGGCGATGTTCAGCAAATGCATCGTAGTGGTGGATGAGGACGTCAACGTCCAGGATGTTCGTGAAGCAGCCTGGAAGGCGCTTAATAATATCGACCCGCAGCGTGACATCGAGTTCGTTATGGGTCCGGTCGATTCCCTCGATCATGCCAGTCGCCTGCCGAACTACGGGTCCAAAATGGGCGTCGACGCGACCAGAAAGTGGCAAGCCGAAGGGTTCACTCGCCCTTGGCCGAAGGTAATCCGAATGGATGAAAGTGTGCAGCGCCGCGTCGATGAACTCTGGCGCAGGGCCGGTTTGGGGTAGACACGCTCTCGATAGATGATAAACTGAGTTTGTTACGGTGGCTGTAGCTCAGCTGGTAGAGCGCCGGATTGTGGTTCCGGTGGCCGAGGGTTCGAACCCCTCCAGCCACCCCAAGCTAACTAAAAAAACACATGAGATATTGAAAAGGGCCGCCGAAAGTAGGGCGGCTTTTTATTGCTCACTCTTCGGTATCGCAAGTCACTTGCCTGTGTCAAGATCTTCGCCGACGTCGATGTGAAGCACTCAGCGCCATTGGCTCACCGAGAGTTGAGCGACGAAGTGCAGGAAAGCATTGGGCGGGGCTGTGCCGACGGAATTATCATTACCGATGCGGCTACGGGTAAGCAGACCTCCGTCGAAGATCTCAAGAGAGCTAAGGCCGCGGCGCGTGGGACGCCAGTGTTGGTGGGTAGCGGAGTGGATGTCACGAACGTGACATCAGTGCTCAGGGCGGCCGATGGTCTGATTATTGGAACAGCCTTGAAAAGCGAGGGTATCAGCGCAAATCCCGTGGACCCCGAGCGAGTCCGTAGGTTCATGGATATGGTAAGGGACGTTCCCCTCGATTGAGCTTCTCCAGTCCGCGGCGCGGGCATTTTAATAAACCTGCCAACCCGGTTTCTGCATCTGACATACGACATTGAGGCAAGCGAAGCCTATGCGAGCGCAACCGAAGTGTGTCGTCTGCCGCATGAGGAAGGAGAGTTCGCAATGGTGAGCAACCCGGCAGTTAGGCCGTCGTTGGCACGGGTATCGATAATCTGTGCAGTGCTGACTGTCAGCCAGTCCCTTGCGCAGCAGCAGCAGGCATCTCCGCCCAAGCCCCTGCCTATGGATGCGGTCGACAGCCTCACCGCTCCGATCGCGCTCTACCCGGACGCGCTGATCGCGCAAATCCTGATGGCTTCCACGAATGTAAAGGCGCTGCAGTCGTTCGCCGCGTGGCTGTCGGTCAACAGCGGCCTGAAAGGAAGCGAACTCCAAGAGGCCGCCGAGAAGGCTGGGTACGGCGCGTCTTACATAGCACTTGCGGCATTTCCGCAGGTCGTCCAGATGATGGTCCAGCAACTGGACTGGACTACGCAGTTAGGCCAAGCTTTCACCAATGACAAACAATCTGTTTTTGCTTCCATTCAACGCCTGCGACTGAAAGCGCAATCAGCCGGAAATCTCCAGACGACTCCGCAGCAGCAGGTTGAAACCCAGAAGACATCCAGCGGCGAGCAAGTGATCGTCATCCAGCCGACGAATCCGCAGGTGATTTACGTACCGCAGTACAACCCGCAAACAGTCTACGTTACCCAGCCGGCTCCGGCACCCTCGGCCGCGTCCGTAGGGGTAGCTGCCGCTATCGGCTTCACGGCGGGTATCATTATCGGCGCCAGCAGCAACAATTATTATTACGGGCCGTACGGCTGGCACGGAGGTGCCATGTACAACGAAGCTTGGGAGGATCGTTACGATTACCTGGAGGAGCGTCAGGAGAACCGGCTGGAATACCGCGAGAACCGACAGGAGAATTTCCAGGAGAACGCGCCGCAGCGCCAGGCGAATCAGGAACAGCGCCGGTCCACCGCGCAGACGAATCAGACAGAGCGCCGGTCCACCGCGCAGGCGAATCAGACAGAGCGCCAGTCCACCGCTCAGACAAATCAGGCCCAAAGGCAGTCCACCGCACAGGCGAATCAAGCTGAGCGCCAGACAAACCAGGCTGAGCGGCAATCCACTGCGCAGGCGAATCAAGCCCAACGCCAGTCCTCCATGCAAGACCGGCAGGGGCAGGTCCAGGCCAATCAAGGAGAGCGGCAGGCGAGTGCTCGTCCGGCTCAAAGCAGCGGACAGGGGCAAAGTCAGCGAAGCACCGCTGCTGCCACTTCGAGCTACGGGGGCCAAGGCGCATCTCAGCGAAGCGGGCAAGGCTCTGGCGGTTTCTCGGGTTACCAGTCGGGATCGGCTACACGGGCTGAGAGATCCAGAGGAAGTAGCAGCCTGTCCTCGAGTCGCGGCGGCCGCGGCGGCGGCGGCGGGCGGCGGCGATAAGCAGGAGAACTGCTATGCGATTAACGAAATACAATACCTCGGCGACAGCAGTGAGCCTCGCGATCCTGCTTGGAATGGCGTGCACCAAAGCTCCGGTTGAAATGAAGTTTGCCACTCCGGAAGCAGCCGCGACTGCCCTTTTACAAGCCCTCAAGAACAATGACATGCCGAAGCTAGAAGGCATCCTGGGCCGAGAAGTCATGCGGGATGTCGCTTCAGGTGATCAGGCGTCCGATCGCCACGATCGTGAAATGATTGCGCTCGCAATGGAGCAAGCAAGGAAGTGGACTCAGGTGAATGCAGAGACTTCCGAACTCATCATCGGAGATGAGCGGTGGCCATTCCCTGCTCCGCTGGTCAAAACAGGAACTGAGTGGCGGTTCGACGGGGAAGCCGCCCGGGAAGAAGTTTTAGTGCGGCGGATAGGCCGAAATGAACTGGATGTGATGGGCCTCTGTCACGCGCTCGTGGATATGCAACGGAAGTACGCCAGTGAGTCCCATGATGGAAAGCGTGCAGGTCTTTTTGCCCGGCAGATTCGAAGTAGTCCCGGCCATCAGGACGGTCTCTATTGGCCCAGAACACCGGGACAGCTACGAAGTCCTTTGGGCGATCTCGCCGCCCAGTCGGGCTATGAGGAGAATAAACCGTCATCTTCGCCTTTCTGGGGTTACTATTTCCGGATTTTGACCGCTCAGGGAGATTCCGCCCCTGGTGGTCGCCGAAGCTATATCGAGAATGGTGATATGTCCGGTGGATACGCCGTTCTGGCATTTCCGGCGAGATATGCGTCCAGTGGAGTGATGACGTTTGTCATCAATCAAGACGATGTCTTGTACCAGAAGGACCTGGGATCTGACACTTCAACTCTGGCGGTACGCATAACCGAATACAACCCGGATACATCTTGGAGCGAAGTGCGACCCCCGGAATCTGACGTCCCTTCCAGAACAGGGCCACTAAGCTCAGGATCTGGTGGAAAATGATGCGGCTGGAGGAGCGCAGAGCATTCCTGCCGCCTGTCTCCCATCTGCCCTCCAAATTGTTCGATAATAGAAAGAAGCACCACGCTAGTGATGCATCCGTCGAATGCCTCATTTTGCCCGTTTTTACACTGCTCTCCTCCTCGGATCTTCCGCAAGTTTCGCCGCAGCGCCACCCGTCGACTTCAATCGAGATGTGCGGCCCGTCCTCTCAGAAAACTGCTTCCAATGCCACGGACCTGACGAAAAACATCGAATGGCCGGTTTGCGCTTCGATACCAAGGACGGAGCCTTCGCGCATCGAAAAAATGGCGACTTGATCGTCCCCGGCGATCCTGCCAAAAGTCTCCTATATCAGCGATTGACGCACGCCGACAAAGCGCGCCGCATGCCTCCCCCCATGGCGGACCGGGTCGTCTCGGAGAAGCAGATCGATGCGATCCGCCGCTGGATCGAAGAGGGCGCCAAATGGCAGACACACTGGGCATTCACCGCGCCGCAGCGTCCCGACCCCCCTGCGGTAAAAGACACCGCCGCCGTACGCAATCCGATCGATCAGTTCATTCAGGCGCGCCTTGAACGCGAAGGGCTGACTCCTGCACCAGAAGCGGATCGCCGAACCTTGCTGCGCCGGCTAACGTTCGATCTGACGGGCCTTCCGCCAAAGCGGCAAGCGGTGGAAGACTTCGTCAATGACAAATCGCCCGATGCTTACGAGAAGCAGGTCGATCGCTTGCTTGCATCACCGCATTATGGCGAACGCATGGCCATGGACTGGCTTGATGTCGCCCGTTATGCCGACACGCACGGCTACCACATCGACAGCCACCGCGACATGTGGCCGTGGCGAGACTGGGTCATCAAAGCTTTCAATTCCAACCTTCCGTTCGATAAGTTCACCATCCTGCAGCTCGCGGGCGATCTACTGCCCGATGCCGGTATCGAAGGCAAGATCGCGAGCGGCTTCAACCGGAATCACATGATCAACTTCGAAGGTGGCGCGATTCCGGAGGAGTACCTCGTCGAGTATGTGGCCGATCGCGCCGAAACCACATCCAGCGCATTTATGGGTCTTACGATGGGCTGCGCGCGCTGCCACTCTCATAAATACGATCCGATTTCGCACAAAGAGTATTACCAGTTCTTCGCATTCTTCAATAACGTCGATGAGAAGGGCCTCGATGGAAAGACCGGCAATGCGAAGCCGTTTCTGAAGCTCCCCACGCCCGATCAGGAACAGACGTGGAACGAACTGGAGACCACCATCAAGGCCGATGAGTCTGCATTGAAATCGAAGGAAGTCATAGACGCAATGGCTGCGTGGCGCGCGACCCTCACCGGAAAACCGGTGCCAGTCAATCGCGACGGACTTACCGCGCACTACGATTTTGATGGGAGCTTAACCGACACCTCCGGCGGTTATCAGCACGGCCGCACCTTAAAGGGCGACCCCGGCTTCGGCCAAGGCCAGGTCAGCAAATCCGCGGCTTTCGACGGTCAGACGCTTGTCACTTTCGGTTCTGTCGGCGATCTCAAGAGCGATCAGCCCTTCACGGTCGAATTCTGGCTCAGGTACGGCGGCAGCAAGCAGGCGATGCCGGTATTCGAGAAAATCGATTCTCCGCAGACCCGCCGAGGCTGGGAGATTTGGCTAGAGGATCCCGTATTGGTCGGCATCCAGAAGCGCGCCGCGCTCCTCACGGTACGGTTATCTTCACACTGGCCGAGTTCCGCTTTAGCGCTGCGTACGAAGGAGCGCTTCACCCAAAACG
The DNA here is from genome assembly GCA_963833675.1 of Bryobacteraceae bacterium. GTDB lineage: Bacteria > Acidobacteriota > Terriglobia > Bryobacterales > Bryobacteraceae > DASQDN01. The sequence continues at coordinate 157,410 of CAWHYW010000020.1, forward strand.
AGTGGAATCACGTCGCTCTCGTATCGGATGGCGCCGGGAAAGCCGCAGGGCTCACACTCTACGTGAACGGAAAACGCGCTGAGACGGACATCGTTCACGACCAACTCTCCGGGCCAACAACGAACGATTCGGAACTCCGTATCGGCGTCAAAGAACCCGACACCAAAGCCTTCTCAGGAGGCCTGGACGATCTTCGCTTCTACGCTCGCGCCCTCTCCGCCAGCGAGGTCCGGCACACCGCGGTCGATTACCCGATCGAGACATTGCTCTCCGGAGTCGGCGGGCAGCCTACCAAAACCGATGAAGAACGCATTCGAGACTTCTATCTTCGCTACGTGGCCGACGCCGCCATCCAGCATCGCTATGCCGAGCTTCGCGATCGGCGCGAAAAATGTGATCATCTCGACAAGGAAATCCTTACCACGATGGTGATGAGCGAGCTCAAGAAGCCGAGAGAAACCTTCGTGCTCGCCCGCGGCGACTATCGCAACAAGACCGACAAAGTCGAGCCGGGCACTCCGGCAATGCTGCCCCCACTCCCGCACACCGAAGGCCGACCGAATCGCTTGACCCTGGCGCGCTGGCTTGTCGATCCGTCGCATCCCTTGACGTCGCGCGTCGCGGTGAATCGCTATTGGCAGATGTACTTCGGAACCGGCCTGGTGAAAACGGCGGAAAATTTCGGTTCCCAGGGAGAGCCGCCGTCTCATCCCGAATTGCTCGATTGGCTGGCAACCGAGTTCATTCGGAGCGGATGGGACGTGAAGGCCATGCAGCGACTCATCGTCACCTCGGCCGCGTATCGGCGCGCATCGCAAACTACTCCCGCGCTGGTGGAAAAAGATCCGGAAAATCGCCTCCTGGCCCGGGGTCCTCGCTATCGACTGCCTGCCGAAATGGTCCGGGATAACGCGCTTGCGGTAAGTGGACTACTGAATGAGAAAGTCGGCGGAAAGAGCGTGTTTCCCTATCAGCCCGCGGGGTTGTGGGAAGAGATGGCATTCGGCGATGGATTCTCGATGCAATCGTACGTGCAGAGTACCGGCGCCGACCTCTACCGCCGCAGCATGTACACCTTCTGGAAACGGACTTCGCCGCCTGCGCAATTGACAACGTTCGATGCGCCTGATCGAGAGAAGTGTACAGCTCGCCGCACGAACACGAATACGCCATTGCAGGCGCTGGTCCTGCTGAACGATCCCACGTACCTCGAATCGGCGCGGGTTCTCGCCGAACGCGTCATGAAGGCAGCGCCGACGCCGAATCGCCGTGCCGCGCTCGCCTTCGAGCTTGCGACCGCGCGACCCGCAAGCAAGTCCGAATTATCTGTCCTTACCAAGCTGTCGAAAGATCAGACCGCCTATTTCCTCCGGCAGCCGAAGGAAGCTGCGGCTCTTCTGACGAACGGTGAGTCCCAATACGACAAGACTTATAAACCGGCGGAATTGGCCGCATGGACAATGGTCGCAAGCGCCATCCTGAATCTCGATGAGACGATCTCCAAGGAGTAAGCAGTGAACCCTGACTCAGCCCTCGATTGCACACGTCGCCACTTCTTCGGCCGCACCGCGAGTGGTTTGGGTATGGCTGCTCTCGGTTCGCTTCTCCAGCGTGCGGGACTCGCCGCGAGCGGAGTGGCAGGGCTACCTCACTTCCCCCCGACCGCGAAGCGCGTTATCTACCTCCATCAGTCCGGCGGACCCTCACAACTGGATCTTTTCGACTACAAGCCCGATCTCCAGAAGCGGCGTGGAATCGATTTGCCGGATTCCGTTCGAATGGGCCAGCGAATCACAGGCATGACTTCCGGTCAAAGCACGTTGCCCATCGCTCCATCGATCTTCAAGTTTCAGCAATACGGCAAGTCAGGCGCATGGGTCAGCGAACTCATGCCGCACACGGCGAAGCTGGTGGACGAGCTCACGATCATTAAGACTGTAAATACCGACGCCATCAATCACGATCCCGCGATCACATTCATCCAGACCGGCTCTCAACAGCCTGGCAGACCCAGTATGGGTTCGTGGGTCAGCTATGGGATCGGAAGCGCCAACGACAACCTTCCCGCGTTCGTGGTTTTGCTCTCCCAGGCTCACGCCATCAATACCGATCAGCCGCTATTCTCGCGTCTGTGGTCGAGCGGTTTTCTGCCTTCCAGCCACCAGGGCGTTCGTTTCCGCTCCGGCAGCGATCCTGTTTTGTATCTCGAAGACGCAAAGGGAGTCTCCCGCACTACTCGCCGTCGCATGCTTGACACGGTCGCTGAGCTGAACCGGAAGCACTCGGAACAGTACGGCGATCCGGAAATTCAAACACGCATTCGCCAGTACGAGATGGCTTACCGGATGCAAACATCCGTCCCCGATCTGATGGATTTATCGAAGGAACCCGACAGTACCTTCGAGATGTACGGGCCGGAATCGCGCAAACCGGGAAGCTACGCGGCAAACTGCCTGCTTGCGCGCAGATTGGCGGAGCGCAACGTACGCTTCATCCAGCTCTATCACCGTGGCTGGGACCAGCACAACGATCTGCCTCGCGACTTGGCGCTCCAATGCGGCGGCACGGATCAACCGACAGCAGCCCTCATTACAGATCTGAAACAACGGGGTCTCCTGCAGGACACGTTAGTGGTCTGGGGCGGTGAGTTCGGCCGTACCGTGTATAGTCAAGGGAAACTCACCGAAGCGAACTACGGGCGGGATCATCATCCGCGATGCTTCACGATGTGGATGGCAGGCGGAGGAATCAAATCCGGCTCAGTGATCGGCGAGACCGACGACTTCGGCTACAACGTGGTGCAAGATCCAGTGCACGTCCATGACCTGCAGGCAACCATCCTGCGCTGCCTTGGAATCGATCACACCAAACTGACCTTCTTCTTCCAGGGCCGGCATTTCCGTCTGACCGATGTGTCCGGAGAGGTTGTGAAACAGGCGCTCGTTTAAACTCGCAGGAACCATCCCCGACGGTACATTCCATACGCGATCGCAAACATCAGCGCGACATACGACAGCGCAAACAGAAGCGATGCGTTCATCGGAGAGAATAGAGGCGCGTAGAGATGGCCATATAGCCACGCTCTCACTGACTGTCCGCTTCCCGGCCACCGGACCACATTCATCGTGGTCTCCAGCAACTCGGCGATCATGTAGATGGTAATCGCATTCATACCGAGAACGACAAACGGCCTGGCAAATCGCCGGAACCCGAGCGCATCCATCAACCAGACCGTGCTGGCGAACATCACGAAATCGAGTCCCGCCATGAAGATCGCGAAAGAAGTGGTCCAAAGCTTCTTATTTATCGGTAGCCACGCATCGCAGATAAGCCCGAGAGCGAGGAGGGCGGTTCCCGCGAAATAAAGCCAGGTTGTCCGATCTGACAACGCGCTTCGCATTCGGAGTAAGTGCGCCGCCATGACTCCGAACAGGACCGAAGCAATCGCGGGCAGCGTGCTGACAATTCCTTCGGGATCCCAGGTCTTGGTTTCCGCGTAGTTGTGCGTTCCGAGCACTATGCGATCCACCCAGTGCGCGAGATTCCCTTCCACGTCCAGCCGGCCCACCCCATAACCGGGCACTGGAACGAGCATCATCAACGCCCAGTAACTCGCAAGCAGCAACACAATACAAGCAATCTGCGTTCGGACACTGGTAAACAGGTAAAGCAGCGAACCGGCCACATAACAAATCGCGAGTCGCTGCAGAACCCCGAGTAGCCGAAGCGTCGTCAAATTGAAATACGGAAATGCGTATACCAGCAATCCAAGGCAGTAAATGATGACGCCGCGGCGCAAGACTTGCAGTAACAGCCGATCCCGTGTCATTCCGGCAGAGAGTCGCTTACTCAGTGACAAGGACAAACTCACTCCGACAATCCATACAAAGGACGGAAACACGACATCGGTGATCGTCCAGCCGTTCCAGTCCGCATGACGCAGCGGGCCATACGTCGCGCTGAATCCTCCCGCCGTATTCACGAGCACCATCAGCGCCATGACGGCTCCTCGGAATGCGTCAAGCGATACCAGACGTTCTGACTTTTCACCAGCCGAATTCACGGTGGCAACACGACGAGTACTGCTAACCTCTGCCATGGGTAATCCTCTTAGCGGACCGACTAATGCCCTCGCTTGCCGGTCAGCTGCAATGCCGCCTGCAAGCCACCCGCCCGCTGAATACCCGGGACGAAAAAGCGCTTGATGAAATCCTCATCGTCTCCACGGAAATCGCCTAGCTTGGCATCTAATTGAACCGGCATCTTGGCAACGGCAGCAGCGAACGTCGCCCACACTGCAGCGTTATCGAGTCCGACCAGCGAAATATCCGAGTGTCCGGACTGCTTCAAGAACTGCAGTGCCGTCAAGATGTCCTGCACACGATTCGCATCGTCGCTTCGATTGAACGTGAGAAAGTACTTGTGCGACCGATCGCGCGGAGCTACGGCAGATCCAGTCTGAAAAGCATCGATCAACAAAACCGGACGACCCGCCTGGATTGCTTTGGCAGCGGCAGGAGACGATTTAGCTGCACTCGCGCCGCCGGGATGAACCACCAGCACCGCCTGCCCTTTCCCAGGGATCCAGATTCCCGGAATCTGATCGCCTTTGCCCGGTCTGCTGAGCACAATCCGTTCTCCGGTGATTCGATCCTCGACACGCTCCGGCCACTCCGCGCCAAGCGCGAACGTCAGACGCTCGCGGAATTGTTCCGGGTCTCTCGTCGAATCGTTCTGTTTCTTCGCCGATTTGATCCACCACTCGATAAGCTGTTCGAGATTAACTGCATTGTCAGGCAGAGCCCGGCCTTCGAACACCATCATGTCCTGCAACTTCTCCTGGCGGATTCTCTGCTCTTTATAGGAGGCGGCGTTTGGATCGTGAAGCACATGCTTGCCCATGAAACGATACACAGCTTCACGGCTCTCGCGATTGTAGTTATGCGGAGCATCGATCTGAATGGTCTCTAATTCATCGCCTTTTCCGTAGAGATCGTAAATCGCTTTTACAGCCGGGTACTCTTCTTTCGGTGTGTTGCGGGTCCAATCACCCGTAGCTGAGACCATTAACATCGGCTTGGGCGCCATAAGCGCTCCGATCTCGACATTGTTCGTATCCAGGCGAAGGTTCGGAGCGTTCTCGCACGGCGATCCTCCCTGCATGATGAAGGAGATCATGTTGACAGGAGCAGACCACTTCGGCCTGCTATCCACCGCGCATAACAGAAACGTTTGCGTTCCGCCCCCGGATTCCCCGGTGACCACAATCTTCTCCGGATCCACATCCGGCAGCGACTGGACAAAATCGAGCGCACGCATCGAATTCCACAGTTGTAATCCCAGAGGGCCGATTCCCCAAAGCTGTTCTCGCGGCCCTCCGAAGGCGTGGGGTATTTGCATCGTGTCGTTGTACCCGATCATGTCGTAAGCGAAAACCACGTACCCCTGCTTGGCGTGATTAATACCTCGTGATGGGACCGAGAACAACGGACCGTCTTCCAGGCGGCCGTATTGAGCGTGCCCATGTGGGGCGAGCATCCCTGGAAACTTCCCCGTCTTTCCGAGCGGCCGGTACAGGTTGCCGCAAAGATAAAAGCCGGGAAGCGTTTCGATATAAACCTTCTCGATCGAGTAATCCTTGTTCTCGATGCGGCCGAAGATCTTCGCGTTCAGTGGAGTGCGCTCGGGTAAAGGCGTCAATCCGGCTGCGGAGAGAATCTGCTTCCGGAGTTTTGCCGCATGCGCTTCCCATTCCGCGCGCGAATGATAAGCGGCGGCCTTGAAGTGGGTGTCCGTGTTTGGTGTATTGGTGTTGCGAGCATCCTGGGCATGCAGTGTTCCCAGACAAAGAACAATCGCGAAGGTAAATCGTGTGAGGGTCACCTCTATATACTAATTTGATTCTTCATGGATTGTCGCTTTCTCGCTGCCCTGCCCTTCTTGTCCGCATCCCTGTTCGCTCAGTTGGCCTACGATCCGAGACTCTCTTTTCGTGTCGAGGCGGACGGGCGCGAATTGACCCTGCTCTCTGGAGCCGATGCCATCGTATCGAGCGGCGATGAATCTCGCTTCCCGCTCCCCAACCAGTTACAGGTAACGCTCGTTCATCGGGCCGACTCCGGCGGCTTGCGAATAAAAGCAACGTTGGGCAATACCGGTTCGGAGCCCATTCGTTTGAACCGTGTCATTCTCGCGGAACGGAAGGACGCCGCACTCGCGCAGGCCAGCTTTCTCGCGATGTCAGGTTGGCAGGCCCCTTCGCGAGTGAAGCATGTAACTCGCGGAGACACGCTTACCAGCAAAGTGGTCACGCAGATCTTCGAGCCGGTAAGCGGAGCCTACACGCATGCCGGCTTTCTCTCCTTCGATCGTGTTTCCACTCTCCACGAACTCGCCTGGCCCGCCGACGGCCCGCCCGTCTTTCGATCGCTCTGCGATTTCGAAGGATATCGACTTCCTCCTGGGCAATCCGTCTCGACCGAAGAACTCTGGATCGCGCCCGGACTGCATCTGGACGATTGGGCGAGCAAGGTAGCGAAGCTGTACAAGCCCAAGCTTCCCGACCAGCCGCCTGCCGGCTGGGTCGGATGGTCGTGGGTCGATCCATTCAATGTCGAGCGATACGAAGATGTCGTCCTCCGCAATGCGAAGGCGATTCGCGAGCGCCTCCCTGGCTTACCAGTCGATTTCCTGTGGGTGAGCTTGGGCAATCTCCCAGATCGGCGGCCCGGCGCCTGGCTGAAATGGAATGAGAAGTCATTCCCGAGCGGGCATGAAGCTCTCGTCAACAAGCTCCATGATTTGGACTATCGATTTGGCCTTTGGTGCGGCGCGTTCTGGCTCAACAGTCAGCTAAAGAAAGAAGTCGAACGCCTTCGCCCTGCATTCCTGCGCAAAGACGGCAAGCCGCTCACCGTCCCTCATCGCGATCTCGGCGAGATGTTCATTCTCGATCCCACTCATCCGCTCACCCTCGAGTACCTTCGCAACGTGTTCACGGAATATCGGCGCTGGGGCGTTCGCTATTACATGATCGACTTCCTCAACGCGATCGGAGGCTCTACTCCGGGAACCTTCCTCCCGTCCGGTTATGCTGACTCGAACATCATTCCCGGACCTGCCCCGTATCGCCGCGCTCTTAACACAATTCGCGATGCCGCAGGACCTGATACGTTCCTACTCGCCAGTACCGGGCCGACATTTTGGGGGATCGGAATTTTCGACGGCATTCGCGCCGGCTCCGATTATGGTGAGGGCCGGCCGCTCGATGGGCCTGGAAAAGGATTCTGGCCGGGGACCTTCGTCATCAATAATCCAACTTATTGGACATCGCATCGCACAGCAACGGACGCGCTAGCCTCGCATGCTTTTCTTCATCGGCAGCTCTTCTGGGCGGACTCCGGCAACGTGCTTACTGTCGGCCAGCCAGTACCGATGAACGATGCGCAGATCAGCACAACCATCTTCGGCATCAACGGCGGGCAAATCATGCTTGGCGATGAAATCAGCCAGTTGTCGCAGGAACGTCTGAGACTACTCCGTCTTGTGTTCCCTCGCTTTCCCGAAACTGCGCGAGCGCTCGATCTATTCACCAGCGTCGATCCCGACTACCCCAAATTCTTCCATTTGCCGGTTCGCACAAGCTGGGATCAGTGGGACCTGTACGCCATCTTCAACTACGGTTCGCAGCCGCTGACAAGGACCATTGGCGCATCTGCCGATTCGATTGCCTGGGACTTCTGGAATGAGCGCTATCTCGGCGTAGTCAACAAAGAACTGCAGGTCACCGTGCCGGCAGAGTCGGTCCGGCTCGTGCGTCTCTCCCGCAGCCGTCGTCACCCCTGGGTGATCGGAACCAACTTGCAGGTGCGCCAGGGTCAGGCCGAAATCACGTCCTGCGTTTGGAGCGACTCCGCCCATCGCCTGGAGATCAATTATCGCGCCTATCCGCAGCAGGAGGGCGCCATTTTCGTGCATGCTCCCGCTGGATGGTCTGTGGAGAATCCAAAGGGCCTCTCCATTGCGAAAGATGGGAATGACAACGCGCTCATCATCGGAGTACCAGTTCGGGAACCTGCAGGAACTGTCACCATCACCTTCCGTCCAAGCACCGGACAGTAAATAGACCTTAACACCAGCTCTGCAATGTGGGATACTGACCCAAATTGGTGTTGCATCCTCAGGAGGTCAAAATGGGAAAGCTCTTTTCGAAATTTTTGCTGTTTGCGGTGGCTTTGGCCCTCGCCGCAGTAGCATACGGGCAAACAGTTACGGGATCCATCGTGGGTACAGTTCGCGATGCCGCTGGCGCGCCCGTTGGTGATGCCAAAGTAGTTATCGTCAACGAAGGAACAAACGCCGAATTTCTGGCCACCACGAACGAAGCGGGCGATTATACGGCGCCTGTGCTTCCTAGCGGCACATACACCATCAAAGTCGAAGTGAGCGGGTTTCGGCCGAATGTGATCAAGGGGGTCACGTTGTTGGCGAATCGCTCTGTCCGTCAGGACATTGCGCTTCAGATCGGTCAGCTCCAGCAGACCGTAGAAGTTGTCGCGGCGGCGCCGGTCGTGAACTCGGAGAATGCCACCATCGGCAACGTCATGCAGTCGCGGCAGATCACGACTTTGCCGCTCAACGGCCGCATGCTCGACCGCCTGATTCGCATCTCCGCCGGCGTGACGACCGATTCGGCTTCCAATCCTCGCGTGGCCGGCTCTTCATACTGGGGCGGCGTTCAGTTCAATGTCGATGGAGCAGCGTTCAACGATCCCGGTAACGGCGGCGGCGCTTACTCTTACCGGCACGGAATGGCCACTTTGCCTTCTGTCGATACGGTCTCCGAATTCAAGATCGATTCCAACAACCAGAAAGCGGAGTACGAGGGCGCGGCGTCGGTGACGATCGTCACCAAATCCGGATCCAATCAGATCCACGGCTCCGCGTTCGAATTCAATCGCAACAAGGCGTATACCGCGCGGAACTTCTTTGCCCCCACTAATCCACCCTTCAACCGCAATGAGTTCGGCTTTACCGTAGGCGGTCCCATCATCCGCGATAAGACCTTCTTCTTCGGCGGATATGAAGGACTGCGCGAGAGATCTTCGAATACGTACACTCTCTCGGTCGGGACCGCTGCTGAGCGCGCGGGCAACTTCACAGGATTACGACCGATCATCGATCCGTTGAGCGGCGCAGCGTTCCCCAATAATCAGATCCCCGCCGATCGCATCGACGCGCGCGCCAAGGCGCTGATCGATCGCGTACAGCTTCCAAACACTGCGGGGACCGGCGTTGCAGGCACGATCAATAACCTCGCCGTCAACGTTCCGAACAAGTTCGATATCAATCGTTACTTCCTGCGCATCGATCACCACTTTTCATCCAAGGATCAGATCTCAGGTAATTTCAACTCCTCGAAGGGCGACCCGTATTTCGTCGCCCAGGCTTACCCGCTCGGCTATGGCTCCTGGGAAAACGGCGGCTTCGACACCAAGGTTTGGAACCTTACCTGGAACCGCAACTTCAGTCCATCCGTGTTGAACGAAGCGCGCTTCGGCTACCTGTATCACGGCTCCATGCGTTTGGGCATGAACACGGACTTCGATCCGCGTAGTCTGTTCCCTGATTTGAGTTCGCAGCTTCCTGTCGGCGGCTTACCGAATATCAACATCAACAATCACGTCTCGATTGGTGATTACGGCGGTTCCGATCGCGGCAAACAGTTCACGCGTCAGATCGTGGACAATCTCACTTTCATACTCGGAAAGCATACGTTCAAGACTGGAATCAACATTTCGAATTTCCGGGTATCTTCGCCACCCGCAGCATTCGGATTGATCAGCGGCGCCGCACAGAATGCAAGCTTCGGCCGGTTCGACTTCACGGGACGATTCACCTCCGGCGGCGGAACCGCCAGCCCCGAGCATGCGTTCGCCGATTTCCTGCTCGGCTATCCGAATACCACGTACCGATCGAGCCCTTCGGCGGTGAACCTTTTCTATAACACCGCCTACGCCGCGTACATCCAGGACGACTATCAGGTCTCTTCCCGGTTCACGCTGAGCTATGGCGTTCGCTATTTCCTGCAGACCACGTGGAAAGAGCGTGATCAAGCGCAGGCGAACTTCGATTTCGCTACTGGTAAGCTCGTTATTCCGCGCTCCAGCCTTCCGCCCCAGGCCGATCCTCGTCTTGCCGCGGCATACCCGATCGTTACCGATCCTAATTTCGACATTCAGAAGCCCGACACCAACAACTTTGCGCCGCGCATCGGCTTTGCGTTCCGACCCTTCGGTGATAACAAGACGGTCATTCGCGGTGGCGCGGGCTTCTACTACAACATGCTCCCGGTCTACATCGGATTCCGGCAGATGGGCTTTACAAATCCGCCGTTCTTGCTTGCGGAGACCTTCGAATCCGCCGCCGGGCCAACTCCCTCTCTTACCCTTGCTCGCCCGTTCCCCGGCGCCGGCGCGCTATCGCCAAATCCCGCCATCACGATTGTTGAAAACCAAATCAAGAATTCGGTCTCTCAACAGTGGAACCTGACGTTTGAGCGGGAAATTGCGGGGAGTCTGGGTGTCCGTGCGTCCTACGTCGGGAATAAGACTTCGAACCTGCCGTTCTATAACGACAACATCAACCTCTCCCGGCAGCAGGTCGCAGGCGCCCTACAACCCGTACGGCCGTATCAGCCTTGGTCCGATATTAATTACCTTCACTTCGCGGGAGACTCGACTCTTCATCAACTGCAACTCGAAGCGATCAAGCGATACTCCTATGGCTTGAATTTCCAGTTGGAGTATTCGTGGAACCGGTCCCTGGATAACACGCCGATCGTCGGCGGTCCGCAGGATCCCTATAACGCCGCTGCCGATCGCGGAAATTCGGATCAGATTCGTCGTCACATCTTCAGCGCCGCTTATTCCTACGAACTCCCGTTCGGACAAGGCAAAGCGCTGCTGTCGAACGCCAGCGGCTTCACGAACAAGATCGTAGGCGGATGGAGCGTCGCGGGAATCACGTACCTGCGCACCGGGCAGCCGTTTTCGGTTTCGTTCACATCGAGTGTCCAGGGCTGGCGCAGTAGTCGCGCCGATGTAACCAGTGTCGGAAATCTGTCGCGTGATGAGCGCAGCATTACTCGCTGGTTCGATCCGTCGGGCTACTCCGTTCCTGCTCCGTTTACGTTCGGAAACTCGGCTCGCAACTTGCTCTTTGGACCCGGCGATATCGTCTTCGATGTGTCGTTTATCAAAGACACCCGGATCACGGAACGGATCAACACCCAATTTCGCGCGGAATTCTTCAATCTGCCGAACCACGCGAATTTCGGCAATCCCGGCGCAAATATATCGGTTCCAGGATCACTTGGCCGCATTACCTCCGCTGGCGATCCAAGACAGATTCAATTTGGGTTGAAAGTTCTGTTTTAATTGCAGCTTTTAATCTTGACAATCTGGCGACGTATGTGAGATGAATAACCACATCCCACAGGAGGTTTGAGCAATGCGACGACAATTGCTTCTATTCTTGATGTGTCTCACGTGTCTAATTGCGCAGGATTATCGCGCAAGAGTTCAGGGCATCGTGACCGACTCTACCGACGCTGTTATTCCGGGCGCGAAAGTCACACTCACCAACAACGGCACCGGAATCGTTACCGTCAGAGAAGCGGGCCCCAACGGATCTTTTCTGTTCGATAACGTCGAACCCGGAACCTACACTGTCACTGCGGAGTTGGAAGGGTTCGCTAAGCAGGTTCAGGAGAACTTGCTCGTGCAAACACGAGCCGACGTGACCGCAAATTTCTCATTGAAACCTGGTGGCACGGTGGAGACGGTGACGGTAAGTTCAACCGCTGTGGCCTTGCAATTCAACAGCACCACTCGCGAATTGACCATCGATCGCAAGATGCTGATGGACCTCCCGGTAAAGGCGCGCAATCCGTTTACGCTTGCGCTGCTCGATCCGGCCGTCGTCAGCCGCTACACGGCGGAGAAGAACCCATTTTTCATGTGGTCCTCTTCGCAGATGGACGTCGGCGGCAACACCAGCACAAAGAATGACCTCCTGCTCGACGGCGCGCCGATTCAGATCGGTCCGAAGGGGTCGTACGCGCCGCCGATGGATGCCGTCCAGGAATTCTCGGTGCAACAGAACTCGGTGGATGCCGAGTTCGGACACTCCGCAGGCGGGACGATGTCGGTGTCCACGAAGTCCGGGACGAACGAGATCCACGGAACGGCCTATTATTTCGGCCGCAACCCGCACTTGAACGCAGTGGTCAACCCGATCACCCGTACGCCGAACTTCGTCCGCAACCATATCTGGGGCGGTACCGTCGGCGGTCCGATCAAGAAGAACAAGGTGTTCACGTTCTTCACGTATGAAGGCTGGCGGACCAAGGAACCGAGGGATGCGATCCGCACGATGCCGACGGACCTGGAGCGAACCGGAGACTTCTCGAAATCTCTGACACGGTCCGGCGGCACTGCGCACGATCTACGATCCGACGACTACCGTCCTGAATGTCGCGACGAACACGGCGACCCGGCAGCCGTTTCCCGAACAACATCATTCCGGCAAGCCGGATCGATCCAACCGCCAGGCGCATCATGCAGGATTTCTGGGGTCCGAACAACCCTGGCGACGACTTGTCGGGCTCGAACAACTTCAAGGCGTCGTATCCGTGGCCGATGAAGAATGCGAACTTCTCCAGCCGGACCGACTGGAACGTCAGCGACAAGTTGAAGGTGTTCGGCCGCTATTCGCAGTTCCGGACGACGCTCGACCAGGGCAACTACACCCCGAACAATTCGCGCGGCGATGCCGAACGACAACGGCGGCATCATGAACTCGCGAAACATCGCGGGCGACGTGGTTTACACGCTGTCGCCGCGACGGTTCTGAACTTCCGCGGCAGCTACTCGATGCTCGAAGACGATTACTCGGCTCCGGATTACGCGGTCGGCGAGAGAGGGCCTGGCGGAGTTCTGGCCGAACAATCCCTGGTACGCGCCCTACACGAAGGACATGCCGCTCGTCTACTACCCGAACATCATCATCAACGGCCAGACGCAGTCGAGCTACGGAAAGGGCAGCTACTGGTATCAGCATCCGCACCATTATGCCTTCAGCGGCAAGATGTCGCAGGCGCGCGGCTCGCACTATCTGAAGTTCGGAGCCGAATACCGGTACCACGTCGGAATCGGAATCTTCCCGAACCTGATGAACTTCAATTTCTATCCGGATTCCACTGCCAACACTTATCTGTCTCCGAACACGGCCCTGTCGGGCGACGCGCATGCGTCGTTCCTGCTGGGTGTGCTCGACAACCGGATCGACCGTCGCGAGGGCTATCCATTCCAAACGATGCGCGTTCCGTTCATCGGAACGTTTATCCATGACGACTGGAAGATCAGCCGCCGCATGACTTTGAACATCGGCTTGCGCCACGAGTGGGAGTCGGCTCCTTACGACGACAACGACATCTTCTCGCGCGATACTGGATCTCAACGCTCCGAACGCGGCGATGCAGAAGACTCCGCCCGTGATGCCGGCCGATCTGTTGGCCTTGTCCACGCCGAAGTACAACGGCGCATGGGTATTTACCGATAGCAGCAACCGAAAGCCATTCGACACGCAGAAGGAGTCTTCCTGCCGCGCGTCGGGACGTCGCTATCCGCGTCAACGACAAGACGGCCGTGAACATCGGCTTCGCTCGTTACTCGGTGCCGGTTGTCACCGGCGAGAGGCGCCACGAGCGCGAATACGCTGGCCGCCTGCCGTGGTGCCCGGGCTTCAACCAGACCTCGACCCATTGCCTTTCGTCGAAGGACGGCCGCAGGCATATTTGTCGAATCCGTTCCCGGCCGACTCGAACCCGATCCAGTTGCCGATCGGCAAGAGCCTGGGAGCTGTACACCAACGTCGGGCAACGCCTGCGAATTGGGCCGATCAGGACTATAACCGCGCAAATCAACGATCGCATGAACTTCACGATCATGCGAGAGATTCCCGGCCAGTTCAAGGTGGATGCGACTTGGTTCATGAATATCGGGCGCTATGTTCCGCACGACTTGCAGGTGAACCTGGCCGATCCGAATCTGAGCTATACCTACAAGGCGCAGCTCTCGCAGAACATTGCCAATCCGTTCTATAACTATCTGACTCCGGATGTGTTCCCGGGCGCCCTGCGCAACCAGGCGACGGTTCACGCAGGGGCAGTCTGCTGCGGCCGTATCCGCAGTACGGCGGTGACCTGACGGTCAACAACGTCGGCGACTGGCGGTCGCGGTACCAGGCGCTGCAGTTGCGCGTGCAGCGCACGTACGCTGCCGGCGCCAGCGTGTTGTTCGCTTACAACTACAACCAGGAGCGCAATGAGAGCGTACTTCAACGATCCCCAGCAGTATCGTGAACCAGGTCATTCTGGCTGGGTTCCAATAACGCGCGGCACCGGGCCACGATTGCCGGCACCTATGATTTCCCGCTCGGAAAGGGCCGAAAGTTCGGCTCGTCCATGCACCCGGTCCTGAACGGGGTGATCGGCGGCTGGCAGATCAGCGGCATCTACACGCTACCGTTCGGGCGAGTTCCTGCGGCTTCCCGGCAGCGGACGTAATCGGGCGATCCCTACATCGACAATCCCGGTCCCGCAGAAGTGGTTCAACACGGACGCATTCAAGGTGCGACGTCGTTCACTCCGCGTCTGAATCCGTATCAGTATCGACGGCATCACGGGGCCGATCTTCTGGAACATGGACGGGACGATCTCCAAGACCTTTCCGATCAAGGAACGGTACAAGCTGGAGTTCCGGCTTCGAGGCTTACAACCTGACCAACTCGTTGATGTGGGCGAATCCGACGATGACAGTCGGGCAAGCCCTTGTTCGGCACGGTCCACTGCGCAGGCGACAACGAACCGCGGACGCGAGATGCAGTACACGCTGCGGCTGGTGTTCTAACCTATTTCACCGCGATTATGGAAATCTGTTCCAGTGTAGGCCAGCGATCCTGATCGTTGGCCTTCCGCTCCGCCGGCGGGACTTGCTGCACCGTAGTCCTTGTCGGCGGAGCGCCTGAAAAATACTGAGCATACGTCTTGTTCATCTTCTGAAAGTCACTGAGATCGTCAAGATAGACGTTCGACGCAACGACGTTCGCGAAACTCAAGCCCGCCTCTTCTAATCCATCGAGCAGATTGCGCATCGTTTGACGAACCTGCGTCTCAACAGTCGAAGCATAGATTCCGCTGTTGGGTCCGGGGATGAATCCCGACTTTGCCGAACAGTAATAACGTATCTTCGGCAAAGACACAAGGGCTGGCCGTTGGACTCGGAGCCATGTTCTTGGGTCTCACAGCCTGACGCTTTGATAGATCGCGAACTGCGACTCCGGTGAACTCGATGTGTGCGCCATGGGGCAGGCTCGCCACTTTGATGGTGGCTCGCGCCGGAGTATTGCCAAATTCGAAATGTTTGGCATACACCGAATTCATGACATTCATCGGCATCTGGTCCGTAAGGTATGGATTAACGAAGACCACATTGCGAAAATCCATGCCGGCCGCTTTCAGCGTCTCGGACATCTGATCGAGACGCGAGCTGTACCTGCTGTGCGCGGATCTTGCGGAACTGTTCCGGCTTTGTCACGGCCGAACGAGCCGGACAGGTAGAGACGATCTTCGACCATCACTCCGCCCGGCACGATCTTCTTTCTGTCTCAGGTCGCTCACCGCAGTAACAGTGATTTCGACCGGGGTATCTGTCGGGCAGCTTGGCGACCCCCAGCGTGGCTAATGCCGGCGCATCCTTCGGGAAACGCTTTGGTCCACGCCCGATTAGCTTCGTCGTATTTGGACATGTCCGTGAGATAAAGCTGGGCATAGACGATATGCTGCATGGTCAAGCCTGCGCCTTTTACAATCGCCTCGATATTGTTCAGGGCCTGCTCAATCTGCTGTTCCGTTGTTGCCGGAAAGCTTCCGTCGGACTTCGCGGCTCCTTGCCCGGAAACATATAGATAGCCTCCGGCCATGATGCCTGGACTGTAGGGACCGACGGGCGGACGCGCGCCGGCGGGAGTAATCACTTTCTTCTCGGCTGCAAATGCCGAGAGGCTCAAGAGAGCGCCAAACAGGATGTAGGTTCGCATAGTTTTCTTATTGTTTCGGGGAAGCGCCAGATTCGCAGCGCATTTTTTCCCAGCAGAAGTTCACGATCTTCCTTTGTATAAAAATCGAGGTATTTGTCGGATGAACTCGAGTTCCTTGTCCATCGGCAGTTCCCAACGCGGGCGCGGATAGCCGGTTCCCCAGATGAGTTGCTTTCCGCCAAACTCTTCGTAGGTAGCTTTAAAGAACGGAATCGTATCTCGATAGGGATACTCTTTCGTCAAGGACAATTCGTAAGGCTCGGAAGCGCTAACCCAAACCTGCGGGAATTTCTTCAGCGCGAAACATCTTGCGGAACTCGGGCCAGGGGTCGGCGGATTTCAGGTCAGGCTTGCCGAGATGGTCGATGACGATCTTGACCCCTGGAAAGCGTCCGGCCATGTCCTCGAGCATCGGCATCTGGTGCGGGAGGATGTAGAAGTTAAACACTGCCTTAAGCTTTTCAGCTTCCTTCCACAAAGGATAAAGATCCTTCGAGTTCAGCCAGGTCGACTTCGGATGATAGATCGGGCTGAATCGCATGCCTTGAAATCCGTGTTCTTTCACCCAGTAGCGAAGGCGCTCGGTCACGTTCGGGTCTTCGGGGTTGATGAGGCCATGGGCGACGAACAGCTTCGGATATTTGTGAAGGCTGTAGCTGATATAGGAGTTGTCCCAACCGAAGTAACGCGGGTTGATCAGGACCGCATACTTCAGTCCGAAGTCCTTCATCTGCTCGACCTGGTTCTCGATCGGGAGCGGCAATCGAGGGTTTGGCGTCCGGATGCTCCGGATGGCCGAAGGGGAACTTCGGATCGAGGGTCCAGACTTCAAGATGCGTGTCGATGATCAGTCGATCTTTAGCAGACGCGACACTCGCTGCCAATGCCGAAAGAAAGGTTCTTCGCTTCATTCAATGTTGTAGTGCATTATAGTTCCATACAACCTGTTCTGACCAGTTCGCGACTTCAAGTCGGATCGCCTCGCCGCTGGGCGATCGTGGTGTTGTTGTGTCTGGGCATGGTGATCGCCTATATCGACCGCACGGCGCTGTCGGTTGCGATCGCGGTACCCGATTTCCGGAATCACTTCGGTCTTAGCGACACGCAAAGGGGGCTGATGAATTCGGCGTTCTTCTGGTCGTACGCGCTTTTTCAATTACCTGCGGGATGGCTTGTCGATCGGGTCGGCGTGAAGTATCCGTATGGCATTAGCTTCCTGGTCTGGAGCATCGTTTCCGCAGGCACGGCTCTTACCCGATCGGTCGGTCAACTGTTTGCTGTCCGGTTGCTGCTCGGGGTAGGTGAGGCGGTGATTGCGCCGGCCAGTCTGCGATGGATCCGAATGAATATCGACGAGAGACAGCGCGGGCTCGCTATGGGTATTTACATGGCTGGCACGAAGATCGGGCCGGCTGTGGGCGCGCCAATCGGGGCGTTTCTGATCGCGCAGTATGGATGGCGCGCCATGTTCATCGCGACCGGGCTCTGGCTTCGCTAATCTGGTTGATTCCTTGGGCGTTGCTTGTTCCCCGCGATGCGGGGAGATCTTCGTCCGCCGTATCTGCTGCCAAGAGCGAGACGCCGTTTGTAGAGGTGTTGAAGTCGCCGGCGATCTGGGGGATTTTGATCGGGACGTTCTGTTATAGCTGCTATCTGTTCTTTTGCATCACCTGGCTTCCTGCTTACTTCAAGGAGCAGCGTAAGTTGCCTCTCGAGCTGATGGGACTGTACACGATGTTCAGCTTTGCCGGGATGGCGCTTACAACAATCATTTTCGGGTGGGCGGCGGACAGGCTGATCGTACGCGGTGGAGATCCGGTCAGAGTGCGGAAGGCTTTCACGATCGTAGGATTACTGCTTGCGGCGACAGAAGTGTTTGGCGCAGCGGCCAGCTTCGGCGGAGGTTGCGCTCTTCTTCTCGATCTTCTCCCTGGCCGGACTCGGGATCGCTACGGCGAACTACTGGGCGCTTACCCAGACGGTTGTACCCCAGCGGGGCAATCGGCAGGATCGGTGGCCTTCAGAACATGGCAAGTAACCTTGCGGGCGTCTCAGCGCCTATACTTACAGGTTGGCTTATACAATCTACAGGTAACTATCGAGGCGCCTATGCAAGCTATCGCCGTATTGTTAGTGATGGGCGCAGCCAGTTATGCTTTATTGGTCAGACGCGATGCCGCTCAATCTTAAACAAGACATCGTCATTCGAGCCGATGACAAACTGCCGGCACAAGCCGGTATCTCGCCGATAACGGAGGCGGAGATCAAGGCGCTCGACCTGAGTCCGTTTGCCATGACAGGTCTGTGGCCGGGAATTCGTAAGCCGCCGGCGGTCCCCGGCCGGGGAGACGAGACGGCCAGCGCGAGCCGCGAGCCATGGGTTGATGCCAACGGATATCAGGCCGGCTATCTTCGCGCTATCCATCCCGATCGACCTCCTGTATTGGCATATCTACCGGACAAGTTGGATGACCGCGTCGTCCCGTATGACTCGCTAGAACTGGCGTTGATCGAAGCGTGGGTCTCGGGCGGCAATTACATCATGGCGATGGAGCCGCATTATCGCGAGGCTCTGTCGAAGGAAGGACCCGAAAGCGACCGAGGCATGGAATCAGCTTGGCCGCACGGCTCGATGGCTGCGGCAGCAGATCGGACTATTCCGGCAGCCGTCGTTTCCGATCGTGACTGCTCTAGTCGATGACGGTCCGGCGAGCGCGGAGATCGCGAATCTCCTTTATCGAAGAAATGTATCCCCTGCTCTGGCATCCGTCAGAGCGATTCCCTCCCCCGATCCACAAAAGCGTCTTGCGCTGGTAGCGGCAAATTTAAAGGCTCCCGAGGCGAATGCGGTCAAGCAGATTCTGGCGCATGCGGAGGCGGGTACGACACTCGTGGTGGCGACCTCTCCCTCGCAGCAGTGGTGGAAGGTTGCCGGGTTAAAGCAGGTTCGAAGTGAGAAGGACCGGGATTATTACTCGCTTGGTAAGGGACAAGTCGTCGCGTATCGACGACCGATCGCGGACCCGAGCGAGTTTGCTCTCGACGTGATCGACATCATCACCCATAAGAGACGGGCGGTCCGTATCTGGAATGCGCCTGCAGTGATCGCGCTTGCGACCGGTGAGAAGTTGGTTCACCTGGTCAATTACGGGTCGCCGATCGATATGGATGTGCAGACACGGGTTCAGGGACATTTTACGAAAGCTACGCTGATGCGGCCCGATGCGGATCCCATTCCGCTGCAGACCGCGAAGCGTGGAACAACCACCGAGGTGCAAGTACCTGCGATCAAGCGCCTCGGAGTAGTAGTATTCGGATAGACTATTGACGGAGGTTCTCGACATGGTGACACGCCGTGACTTTATTCGATCCAGCGCGCTGGCGGCAGGGGCCGCAGCAACCCAATCTCTCGGCTGCACCCTCGCGCGTGCCGCAGCCCTTCTTCGGGCTTCATCCTTTTATCGAAGCGAATCCGAAGGCCGTCTTCATCCGGCGCACCAACGTGCCGGACAAGATGCACGAGGAGTCAAAGCGGCGTGAAGGCTTGACGCTGGCGCGAGAGATCTTCGTGCCGAGGCAGCAGGACGGGATTCCGATCACCCATCGGATCGTGCTGAAGCCGAACGTTTGCAGCGTGCGCAGCAAGGATCGTCCGAATGTCGAGAACTGGGGCACGGGCACGGACCCTCAGTTCTACGAAGGCATGGTGATGGGCCTGAAGGAGCTTGGACTGGCGAAGTTCCATTTCGTCGAAGCCAACAACTTCCATGCCTGGAACTACCGCGGATTCGTCGATATCAATGAGAAGCACGGCATCGAGATGAACGAGCCGTCGCGCCGCATCCGGAATTTCGAAGACGGGTACGACATGACGTGGAGCAAGGTGCCAGATGGCGTCGTTTATACGAGCATTCCGCATTATGCTCCGGTGAACGAGCCGGACACGTGGCTGTTGAATATCGCCAAATGGAAGGCGCACGGGATGTGCCTGACGCAATCGGTCAAGAATGAGCAGGGCCTGGTGGTGCTTCCGTATGTTCGGTTCTGTCCGGGTTGGAGCATGGTGACCGGAGCGCCGGAATTTATGCAGCCGAATATCAGCCGCAAAGTCGAGCCCACTATCAATAAGCTGTTCGAGAGCCACAGGCGGATGAACTACTCCCGCTATGACAGCACCGCGAAGCTTAGCCCGATGCACCAGGAGATCTGGGCGCATAAGACCTGCGACAACATGAGCGTCCTGAAGACGGGCCTGGCGATGATCGAAGGTATTTACGGCCGGGACGGCAACGGCTTCGGGATCGGGAACGACCATCTGACAAACCTGGTGATGTTCAGCAAGGACAAGTTCCGCCTGGACCTCATCGGGCTGTATCTGGGCGGGCATGAGCCGGGGAACATCCACTTGTATCGAATCGCCAAGGAACGCGGTCTCTCCGATACCTTCAATCCTTGGGAAGTGCCGGTCTACGAATGGGTCGATGGCGAGGCGGTTCCGCGCAAGCTGACCGACTTCCCGCGAACGCCACTGAAGACGTATTACCTCCAGAAGAGCGGTGAGCCGGAGTATCACCTGGTGAATGAGCGCTTCGACTATGACCGCTACAAAGTATGACAAGCAGACGGGCCTTTGGAGGCATGCTTGCCGCAGGTGTAGCGGCGTTCGCGCAAAATCGTATTCGCTTCGAACAATCGACTGAGGTATTCGTCGAGAAAGACCAGACTGGTCAGCCGCATAAAGGCAAGGTCCTCGCAGCTATCCAGCCTCATTCCGACGATCTGCCCCTGTTCGCCGCCGGAACAATTATCAAGCTGATCCGAGAAGGATATACCGGCATCCTGATTCGCACGACGAATGATGAGATGGCCGGGGCCGGCGCGACGGTAGGCGAAGTGGTTCTGAATAACGAGAAGGACAATGCCGCGATCGCCGAGAAGATGGGGCTGAAAAAGGTCTTCAACCTGGGCTACCGGAATCACATGATGGATCAGGCGCTGTTCTCCGAACTGCGTTCGCGATTGATCTTCATCTTCCGCCTGATGAAAGTCGATACGGTCATCTGTTACGACCCGTGGGGCCACTACGAAGAGAATCCGGACCATTACGTCACCGCGCAGGCAGTGGAAGCGGCCTGTTGGATGTCAGGCGGTAAATGGGACCTGCCCGAGCACTTTGATGCGGGCTTGAAGCCGCATTCCGTGCTCGAGAAGTACTACTATGCTCGCGGGCCACAACTCGTGAACCGCGCCGTGGACATCAGTTCGGTGATCGATCAGAAGGTCGAAACGAATATCGCAAACGTGACGCAAGGACCGGCCGGAAGCAATGGCGCCGAATTGCGCGCGAGTCTGGCGAAGAAAAACCTGAAGCTGCCCGTCTTAGGTGACAGTGACGACAGCGCAAACCGGGCGTATATCAAGAATTTCGTCCTGGCGCATGACGCGGAATTCGGCAAGAAGTACGGCGTGCAGTATGCAGAAGGTTTCCACTACATCGCGCCGGAACGATCGCAGTTGGACGAATACATCAAAAAGAACGCAGTTCCTCTCTCCAGGTGAAATCACGATGAAGGTTTTGATGACCGCAGTCGCGCTGGCCGGGCTGGCGGCGCAGGATTTTCGCAGGCGATGCCTCAATAAAGATAGACACCCCGATGGCCCCGCCCGCATGGGCATTGCTTGAACGACAGTTATTGGCCGCGGATTCAAAGGCAGCCGACCGGTTCGCGGCTAAGTATCTCGACGAGCGCGGGTACCTGCTGCATACGCCGCGATGGGGTACGCTCGACGGGCCTGACGATGCGATTGAAACCTTCCATAACTGGACGCTTCTCCATGCGCTTGGCGGTTCGGATTCCGTACTTCGGAATTACAAGAGTGCGCTCGAAGGCCATTACAAGCAGTATGGGGAGATGCGGACAACGCTGACCAAGCTTGCCGAGCATGGAGCGTACTATCGAGAGTTCGTTACGCAGTCGGACTGGTTTCATACCGGAGAGGGCATGCGCGCTTTCATGTTCCTGGGCCTGTCCGACCCGAACGATCTGCTGTTCAGGGAGCGGATGAAGCGGTTCGCCGAGATGTACATGGGCGACGATCCCGAGTCGCCGAATTATGACCCGAAGAACAAAGTGATCCGGAGCATCTGGACCGGCAGTAAGGGGCCAATGATGCACAAGGCGACGGAATACGACTGGGTGGGCGACCCAGTGCCTGGAAGCTTCCACTTGCTCCATAATCGCGCCGGCCGGCACAAGTTGCTGAACCTGACGGAGTATTACCCGAAGATGCTCGCGCACTGTAAGGACTACATCGACAGTGTCGGCGACCATCCCTTGAATATGGCTTCCACAAATCTCGGCCTGAATGCTTTTGCGCTGACGCAAGACGGCAAGTATCGAGATTGGGTAAAGGAATACATCGGCGCATGGAAAGCGCGTACTGAGCAGTGCAACGGAAACATTCCTACCAACGTGGGTCGCGACGGCAAACCCGGCGGCGAGTATAACGGCCAATGGTGGAAAGGCACGTATGGGTGGAATTTCACGATTTACGACGGCGAACTGGAAGAGACGGCGAGCCGCAACACGTTTACTTCGGGCGCGTGGCCGGGCTTCGCCAATGCGCTGATGCTCACGGGGGACCAGAGTTTTGTGGGCGTGCTTCGGCGGCAGATGGACAATATCTACGCTCAGAAGAAAGTCGAGAACGGCAAGACGCTGCTGCCGCAGATGTACGGCGATCCGAAGGGCTACCACGAGAATGGCTCGCCTAGCTGGTATCACTACACGAGCAATCTGTTTCAAGACCGTCTGACTGAGATTTACTTCTGGTCGATGGACAAGAAAGACCTGGAACGCCTCCCCATGAAAGGGTTCGTCGGTTTCCTCGAAGGCAAAGATCCGGAATTTCCGGTGCGGGCGCTGCAACGCGATCTCGAATTCGTCAGAGAGAATGTGCACGACATGGACGCCGACATTACGACTCCGGACACTCGCCTGGCCGATTACCTGATGGGTTTCAATCCGGTAGCGACGCAAACGTTGACGAATCTCACGATGGGCGCATATCTTGCCGGAAATATCTGGACTTTGCACGCGCGGTTCCGGTATTTCGATCCGCTTCGTCGCCGTGCGGGTTTGCCTGAGGACGTGGCCGCGCTGGTTGAGAAGCTTGAGGCGGACAACGCGACGCTCGTTCTAGTAAATACCGATCCGGTTGAAGCCCGGACGGTGGTTGTTCAGGCGGGGGGCTACGGAGAGCACCAGTTCGATTCGGTCGAAGTGAATGGGAAGACCCAGTCAATCGCCGGCCCGCTGCTGAATGTCAGGCTCGAGCCCGGATCGGGCGCGCGCATGCGCTTCCATATGGCTCGTTATGTGAATCCGCCGACTCTCGCCCAGCCGTGGGACCGCGGCTGGTTTGGAGTTACTGAAGGTCATACAGGAAAGCAATAACCAATGAAAGTCGTTGCCGGCGTAATCCTCATGGCGTGCTGCCTTGCTGCCCAATCCGGTGAAAAATCCGGCCCGGAAGAAATTCGTATTCAACGATATCTCGCGGCGACCATGCGAGACGGAGTGAAGCTGTACGGCGATCTCTATCGACCCGCGCGAGAAGGCAAGTTTCCGACGCTGATCGTCCGGACACCGTATGGTGTTCAACGAGATGGCATCCATCAAGCGCTGATCAAATTTGCGCAGCACGGTTACGCCGTTTACATCCAGGATGTCCGCGGCCGGTTCGAATCGGAGGGAAAGTGGGACCCGTTTCGAAACGAAGCCAACGACGGATACGACACGATCGAATGGGCGGCAAAGCAGCCCTGGTCGAACGGGAAAGTTGGCCTGGAAGGCGGCTCGTATTTGGGGCACGTACAATGGCGGGCCGCGACGCAATCGCCGCCGAGCCTGGTGACTGCATTTCCACAGGTGGCATCGACCAACATCTATAAGAACTGGTTGACACAAGGGGGCGCATTCCGGCTGTCCTTTAACTATGGATGGGGTGTAGTGCGGATGCCCAATCGCATTATGCTTCCGCAGTATTGGCATACGGAGAAATATGCTCCTCCGGAGTTGAGCTACGAAAATATTCTGACGTACCTGCCATTGAAGGACATCGATTTGCAAAATGCCGGGCAGGTCGTACCGCACTTTCGAGACTGGTTGAAGCATCAGTCCTACGACGAATACTGGAAGTCGATCAGCGACGAAGAACATTTCGATAAGGTCATGGTTCCGGTGCATACGTCCGGCGGCTGGTTCGACATTTTTCTTAACGGGACGATTAATGGATTTGTGGGTGTTCGCAAGCACGGCGGCACGGAGAAGGCGCGCCGTGAATCGAAGATGATCATCGGCGCATGGGGCCACGGCGCCAGCCGCAAATTCGGCGACGTGGATTTCGGTCCGACGGCAAATCGAGAGTTCTTCGACAGGCAAATGCGTTGGTATAACCATTACCTGAAAGGCGAAGACAACGGCATCGATCGCGAGCCGCCGATCGAGATCTTCTATATGGGCGTCGAACAAATGGGCACACGCCGAAGATTGGCCCCTGCCAGGGACAAAATTTACACCCTACTATCTCGGGAGTTCGCGGGTGATTACATCCGCGAAGCCGTCGGCAGACGGTTCAGAAAAGTATTCCTACGATCCGAAGAATCCGGTCCCGACACTCGGAGGGAATAACTGCTGTGGAACTCCCACGCTTGCTGGGCCGAAGGACCAGAGGCCGATCGAATCGCGGAGCGACGTGCTTGTGTATACAAGCGAGGCGCTGACAAGTCCGCTGGCAATAGCAGGACCGGTACACATGAAGCTGTTTGCCGCAACTGACGGGCGCGATACCGACTGGATGATCAAGCTGGTTGACGTCTATCCTGACGGGTTTGCGATGAACATCGCCGAAGGTATGCTTCGCGCGCGATTCCGGAGTGGCGTCGATAAGATGCAACTGTTGCAGCCCAACCAGGTGTATGAATACGACATCGACATGGCGGGCACGGCGAACGTTTTTCAACCCGGCCATCGCATTCGCGTCGATATTACGAGCAGTAATTTTCCGCAGTTTGACCGGAATCCGAATACCGGAGAAGATCTTGGGGCGTCGAGCGTAACCAGGACGGCGATGCAGACGGTTCATTATGGCCCGGCTCATGCATCGCATATTGTGCTGCCGGTAGTCCCGCTTCCCTGATGACGATCTGGGTACTGGTGAGTCCGGATCTGCTGTGCACGCATTGGCGATTGGCTAGGATCTGTGCATCGAACCGGACGTGCAGATTTGCCGCATCCGGCTCACGCCTCGTGTAAGGGCTCGATCCGCATTGCCGGACTTTTCAGTATTCGCTATTTCATCCCTCGTAGCTTCGATAAGATTAAACAATGCCGTCGCGCATTTTGGGCATTTTGTTTCCCGGTTCTGGCGCTCGCATCGAACCTGATCGAGAATCCACGGTTCAAAGAGATCGGACCGGGATCGCCCGCCAACTGGAGCACATGGTCGCCTCGTCCGGAAATCTGTCCGAAATTCCGCGTCATCCATTCCGGCGACGGAGACGCGCTATCCATCGAATCAGCGAAACCGACGGAGTACGGGAAGTGGATCACCGCGCCGTTACCGGTGGATGCCGGTAAGTTCTATCGTTTTGAGGTCGAATTTCGAACACAAAACGTGAAGAGTGAGGATGTCAGCGTTGCCGCAATACTCTCCTGGTTCAATGGAGCGGACAAACTCGATGCCGCCCAACGCGATTACGTCGATAAAGTTGATTCCCTTCACGATTGGAAGCGGATGTCGCGCACACTTCAGGCGCCTGCGGGCGCAACCGTCCTGCGGGTCGAGTTGATTCTTCGATGGGCTGAAAACGGATCGATCCAATGGCGCTCTCCTATGTTGTCCAACGCGGATGCCCCGGCGCCCCGTCACGTTCGGGTCGCGACTTCTCATATCCGTCCGCTGCCGCCCCACACTATCGAATCGAATCTCAAATTGATGACCGACATGATCGACGCAGCCGGCAAGGAGAAGGCGGACATTATCTGCCTGTCGGAAGGACTCGCAGAGCGTGGAGTCAGCGGCGCCTTGGAAATGAGGGCCCATCCGGTTCCCGGCCCGATCACCGAGCGTCTCGGGGAAAGCGCAAAAAAGAACAAGCTCTGGGTGGTAACAGCGGTAGTTGAACGGGATGGCGATGCTATCTACAACGCGGCTGTGTTGATCGATCGGAACGGCCGGCTCGTTGGCAAGTACCGCAAAGTTCACTTGCCCACCTCCGAGGCGGAAGACGGGATGACGCCGGGCAGTGATTACCAGGTCTTCGATACCGAATTCGGAAAGATTGGGTTGCTGATCTGCTGGGACAACTGGTTCATGGAACCGGCGCGGATCATGCGTTTGAAAGGCGCGGAGATGGTTTTCTTCCCAATCGCCGGCGATGTCGACACGCACTGGGACATCATGTCGAGAGCTCGCGCAATCGACAACGGCCTGTATCTGATTTCCTCGAACACCTCGGGCGGCGCGAGCCGTATCGTGAACCCGGCTGGTGAGATTGTCGCCGAAGCCGCCGGCGATTTCAAACTGGCGGTCTCAGATATCGACCTCAATCGTGAGTGGCGCACCAAATGGCTCTCGATCGGACCGGGCTTGGGCGAAGGCAAGTCGCTCTTTGTCAAGGAGCGTAGACCCGATACGTACTCGGGTGTTCTCGCAAGTCCCAAATAGCAACCTGCGAAGATACGAAGAAAGAATGCTCAACAAATATAGCTCCCGGATCACCCAACCCAAGTCGCAAGGCGCATCGCAGGCGATGCTGTACGCAACAGGTTTGCGCGAAGAGGACATGCAGAAGCCGCAGGTCGGAATCGCGAGCGTATGGTTCGAAGGCAATCCCTGCAACATGCACTTGCTCGACCTGGCCGCAAAAGTGAAAGAAGGCGTCTCCGCCGTCGGCATGATCGGCATGCGATTCAATACCGTCGGCGTAAGTGACGGCATCTCGATGGGTACCGACGGGATGAGCTTTTCACTGCAGTCTCGTGACTTGATCGCAGACTCCATCGAGACGGTGATGGGCGGCCAATGGTATGACGGCCTGGTTTGCATTCCCGGCTGCGATAAGAACATGCCCGGCTGCATGATCGCGATGGGACGTTTGAATCGGCCGGCAATCGTCGTCTATGGCGGGACCATCCGCGCCGGCCATCAGGATAGCCAGGTGCTCGATATCGTCTCGGCGTTCCAGAGCTATGGAGAGTTCCTGTCCGGATCGATCGATGAAGGACAACGCTGTTCGATTGTGCGCCATTCCTGTCCCGGCGCAGGCGCGTGTGGCGGGATGTACACCGCAAACACGATGGCATCGGCCATCGAAGCGTTAGGCATGTCCCTTCCTTACAGTTCGTCCACGCCTGCCGAAGATCCGCTCAAAAAGGAGGAGTGCATCCGCGCCGGAGAAGCGGTTCGCAAGCTCCTGGAGTTGGATCTCAAGCCGCGGGACATCATGACACGGCAGGCCTTCGAAAATGCGATGGTCCTGGTAACTGTGCTGGGTGGTTCCACCAACGCCGTTCTGCATCTGATCGCGATTGCCCGCGCAGTGGGAGTGGAGTTGACCATCGATGATTTTCAGCGGGTCAGCGATCGTATTCCATTGCTCGCCGATTTCAAGCCGAGCGGCCGCTACGTGATGGAAGATTTGCAGGAAGTGGGCGGAATTCCGGCAGTACTGAAGATGCTGCTGGCAGAGGGACTCATCGACGGAAACTGCAAGACGGTCACCGGCAAAACCATGGCGGAGAATCTCGCCGATCTTCCGGGCTTGAAGGAAGGCCAGCAGATCGTGCGTCCTTTGAACAATCCGCTGAAGCCTTCAGGTCATATTCAGATTCTCAAAGGCAATCTGGCGCCGGAAGGAGCCGTTGCAAAGATCACCGGAAAAGAAGGATTGCGATTCTCGGGTACCGCCAAAGTGTACGACTCCGAAGAAGAGATGTTGCACGGCCTGGAGCGAAAGGAGATCGGCAAGGGCGACGTGATTGTGATCCGTTACGAGGGCCCGAAAGGCGGCCCTGGTATGCCGGAGATGCTTACGCCAACATCAGCGATCATGGGCGCGGGGTTGGGCAAGGACGTCGCGTTGATGACGGATGGCCGCTTCTCCGGTGGCTCGCACGGCTTCATCGTGGGACACGTTACCCCAGAAGCCCAGGAAGGAGGCCCGATCGCGCTGGTGCGTACGGGAGACAAGATCACGATAGACGCCGAGAAAAACGAGATCACGATGCACGTCAGCGACTCGGACATAGAAGCTCGGCGTAACTCTTGGAAGATGCCTTCCTACAAAGCAACCCGCGGCACTCTGGCAAAGTACATTCGAAATGTGAAAAGCGCCAGCTTGGGCTGCGTAACGGACGAATAGATCGAAGGTCAGGCTTGCGCCACTATCGCCTTGATGGTGGCGCCGATGGCCAGAAACTCATCCAGCCCGGTCGGCTTGCGAATGTAGTGAGTCGCGCCGAGCCGAAGCGCCTGCATCTTGTCCGCCGGTGAATCGGACGATGTCAGCACGATCACTGGCAAGTGGCTCCCCCGCAGCTTCTCCAGAACTTCACTTCCTCCGCGCTTGGGCATGTTCAGGTCGAGAAGCACGACATCCAACTGTCGTGCGGGGTCGGCGAGCATCGTCAAAGCCTGTTCGCCATCTTCCGCGACGGTCATATCGAACTCGACACCGTTTTCGCGAAGGGCTTCCTCAATCAGATACACGTCTGCCGGGTTGTCTTCGGCGAGTAATATTCGCATGCATTGGCGCACTGAGGATACCGTCCGATTAAAAGTTCTCGCCCATTGTACGATGCAATTGCTCCTGTGCGGTGGCCAGGTTACGGCGCGCCTCAACAGAATCCGGGAAAATCACCAGGGCTTCACGGAAATGTTTTTCCGCCTGCTGAAGGCTCCCACGCACGGGCGAGGATTGTCCCTACCGCATTGTGAGCGCTGGCTTTCCACTCCGGAGCGAGTTTTAGCTGGATCGCTTTTTCAAATACTGCCAGCGCTTCCGACTCGCGTCCAGAGGCGAGGAGCATCGAGGCGCGAGAAAAATAGGCATCCGCATAATCAGGTTTACGGTAAATTGATTCTTCGAAATAGGCGGCTGCTTGCAGATATTGCTTCTCCGCCGCTGCCGCGCGTCCGAGTAGATAGCGGCTGTGCGGGTCTGCGGAATTCAGTTGTGCGGCTCGAAGCAGATGCGGCTTCGCCCCCGAATTATCGCCTTTGCCGGCGAGAGCCGCCCCGTATTTCAACTCCGCAAGCCAATTGTCGGACGTGTGAGCGAGAGCATGACCGAATACCGTTTCGCTGTCGCGCCATGTCGAAGTCTGAAGCCATGAAGTCAGGGTCAGTAGCCCGATGGCTGTTGCAAGCAGCGCCGGAATGAAGCGCTTACGTCGAATTCACCCGCCGTCCAAACAACCACAATCAGTAAGCCGATCTGTGGAATGTACGTAAACCGGTCAGCGCGCGCTTGTACACCCGCCTGAATCAGACCAAGGGTTGGAAGAACACCCAGGACAAACCAAAGCCAACCCGCCAACAGCCAGGGCCGCTTGCCCCGCTGCCATAGGGCGATGCCAGAGGCGACTATTAGCAAAACCGCCATCGGAAGTACAACCGGAACCGGCTTGTGGTAGGGATAAACAATTGCCAGATTTATTGGAATAAACGTGTCCATAACGTAATGTCCGAGCGAATAAATCGCATTTTCTGCCCTTGTGGTCCAATCAAGCGGCCCCGCCATGTCGAGCGCTCCCGCCGCTTTCTGACCGACATAGGTAAGCCACGCCACCAAAACGGCAATCGCGAAGAACGGCAATTTCTCCCTTATCGCGATGCGTTTTAACGGCCAGTAGTCCAGTGTGAGCATCAGCACGGGGGTGATAACTCCCATGGGTTTCGCCGCGCACGCAAGGCCGAAGACCACTAGGACGATAGCGTAGTTTTTACGAGAAGGCTCCCGGACATATCGCTCATAGCACCACAAACTGAGTCACGATAAGTAGGCCACACAACACATCTTTGCGCTCCACGATCCATGCGACTGATTCCACTCGCAAAGGGTGAATCGCAAAGAGCGTGGCGACAATCATACTCTTCGTAGAGTCTTTGCTGAGCTTGACGAGAGTAAAGAGGAGCAGGACCGCTGTTGCAAGGTGCAGGAACAAATTGACGCCATGCATTGCGCCAGGCTCGACGCCAAACAGGCTGACATCGTCATTCGGGACAGCCATGTGAGCGGATGCCAGTAAAAACTGCTGATACTGGTCAAAGCCCAGTGGATCGAGCTACCGGCTAAACCATTCATAACAAATGGATTCGATGTAACATACGCATCGTCGTCATAATTCAG
>CAWHYW010000021.1:0-121658 GCA_963833675.1 Bryobacteraceae bacterium
ACCATTTCCGGATGCCGTTTCAGCCCGTAATAATGGGCGGCAAGCTGTAAGTACCCGTCGGCAACCTTAGGATTGTTGTCGAGCTTCGATTTCAGGATGCGCTCGGCATCCGGAAACCGCCTTGCGCTCATATATTGCATAAACAGCGCATCATAAACCGGGAGCGCGGACGGATCTTTCTTCAAGAAGATCGTAGGCAGCTTTTCGCCCTCGGCAGCCTTTTCACAGCGGCTAAGGTCTGCATGTAGACCAACACGACGTCCTGTTGATAAGGCTTCAGTTTGTTGGCTTTATCGAAATACTCAAGCGCCTTGGGCGGCATCGTTCTCAAACAACGCAATGTAACCCTTAAACCTTGCATCGTCGTAGCTGTTGGGAAACCGTTGCGCGACTTTGTCGGATACGCCTTTCAGCTCTGTCAGCATCGGCTTCGACTGTTTCCGTTCCTGAATATAGGCGCTCAGGAACAGATTGCCGAGAGTCGTGTGCGCGTCAAGGTTATCGGGCTGAAGTTCCACGGCGCGCTGGAGATCGCGGGCCGCGCCGCCCCACTGTCCCAGCTTCATTTCTGCGAGACCGGAGCGATAATAGGCCTCGCCATATCGCATATCGCGCTTGAGGGCGTTGCGATACATGATTAAGGCTTCTTTATATTTGCCTTTTTCGTAGTAACGATTCCCGTTCTCAACGTACTTTTTCTTGGCGACATTCGGATCTCGGTTGCAGCCCCCGAGGAAGGACAGCAGCAGTAAAACCGCAAGCACAGCTCTTCTCATGCAACACCGTTATTAATCATACAGTTCAACACAGAATCTCGTCGGGCGCAAACGGTCGAAACTGGCGCCAAACACTTAGAACACACTAGTACACATCGACCCTTCGTGCGCGTTCTTTAGTTTAACCTCTCAGTTGATGGCCTGATCGACTCTAACGGACCCTTGTCAGCCGCCCAGGGACGCTTCGTAAAGCTCCTTCACCCGTTCGAGGGTGTCGGTCTCGCTGACCTGTTTGTCCCTCCGCCAGCGGATGATTCGGGGAAAGCGCAAGGAAAACCCGCTTTTGTGACGAGGGCTTTCTGGACGCCATCGAAAGCGACTTCAAGAACGACCTCCGGCTTCACGATCGCCACCTTGCCGAATCTTTCGGTCGAGAGGCTTCTAGATACGGGTGAGTTCGCGAACTTCCTGGTCGGTAAGCCCGAGTAGCTTTACCGACATTCAGATACCGATCTCCGTCGCGAACCGCAAAGGTGTAATCGGAAAGATAAATCGCGCGGCGGCCGCTGCCTGTTCGGCAGCCGTGATGACCACGTCGAGCGCGCCATGCGGACGCTTGATCTTCATCCAGGCTCCGCTACGTCTTGCCCGCTTCGTAATGGCTGCCCGGCGCTTGATCACCAGTCCTTCATTGCCACGATCTCGCGCGGCCTCGAAAGCCGCTTCGAGTCACCGCGCCGTCTTTCGGAGCTGCCACTGAGGCGCAACGAACATGACCGCATGACCTGCATACGACGTCTCGAGAATCCGCCGCCGTTCTCTCGATCGGCTCGGAGATCAGCATCCGCCCATCCCGATACAGACGTCGTAGGCCATAGAACGTCACCGGAACAGCGGCCGTCATCGTACTCAGGTCATTTTCTTGCGGGCGATCCGTTGCTGAAGCATGCTAAACGGGAGAGCGCGGCCATCGCGCCAGGCGAGGATTTCACCGTCGATCACTGCGGAGCCTGACGCTCGCTTTGAACGCCGTCGCGATCTCAGGGAAAAGCTTCCGTAACCTCCTCCATTCCGCGGGTAAAAATTCGCGTATCCCGGTGATCGGAATGGACCTGAGATCGAAAACCGTCGTACTTATCCTCAACCCACCAGTTCTCCGGATCGGTCAGTCCATCCACGGAATCGAGGGGCCTGGCGAGCATGAACTCCATCGGATGAAAGAGCCGGGCTTCGATTTCATGGAGTCGATTTCTTCTTGCGGCAACGGCCACACGAGGCAGATCACTCACCCGATTGTTCGCCAACCGCACATCGTCGAGCGGTCTCTCCCGTCGCCTCGGCGATCGCTTCCTCCACCATCTTGGCTTGCAATCCGATTCGAAGATTTCCGGTAATTACCTTAACGAAGAACTTCAACGTCGTCGGGTTTATGCCGGAGATAGATCTGACGCAGCAATTCGACTTTGTCGGCGGTGCGTTTCTGCTTGTACAAGCGCGCGTAGAGGATCTCGGCCTCGGCAAGCGTCATCGGCTCGCCTGCGGCAGATCACGCATCAACAGACTCACTGTTTCTCCGGTGTCGCCGACCTCGGTGTGACATTGGGCCAAGGTCTGGGCATCCCAGCCGCTGGCCTGCTGCAATGCTTGTCTTAACGTGGCTCCGCCTACCGAGAACTTTCGATCGTTGACTGAATCGGTCCACAGCAAAGGAAGCGAACTGCCCGATTCAGATCCCCTTCAGAAAGTTGCCGCAGATATTCCGCCAGAGTTCGGACCTTGCGCAGACGGGAGTTCCACCGGGCGATTTCTTCGCATGTTCGCGCGAGCTGGTCCATCAGCCTTCCATCGCCTCTCGAATCGGATCGCGCCGCGGCGGCATGCGGCGCTGTTGCCGTAATTCCACGCCGGCTCAAGATGCGCGCGAACGCCTCGGTGTATCCGTGCACGACGTCCACTTCGCTGGCCCCGCTGGCTTCTACCAATGCAAGCAACTCCTGGAAGTCGGCGTGATCCGAGTAGGGAATCAATTCTTCCGCGCCGGAGCGATTTCGCGCGTTGTCGATGGCTGCCCAGCCTGAAACATAGGCGAGCCGGGTGTTCTTGCCGCTAGCCTCCAGATACGCGCGAAAACCAGGGACTACCACCAACGCTTTTCCTTCGGTCTCCTTCGCGTTGTAGGGGAACCAGCCAGGAAATGTGAATCCCGAATCTTCGTAGACGGGCATCAGGCGCGCGATGGCGCCATGGATGGCTGTCGGAATGCCAGCGTGACAAAGCACGTGCGCTGCTTCCTGCCCGCGGCCGAGTGGATATCCCATGAACACGGGTGTAATGCCATCCCGCAGGCATTCCCTGGCGAATGCCACAATCCGATAGCGGGCATCCTCAGCCGAAAGAAACCGGTAGATGGGCAGGCCGAAGGTCGACTCGATAATCAGCCGATCGCATTGTACGGTCTTCGTTTTCGTTCCGCAGATGGGCTCGCGCAGCTTGATATCCCCGGTGTAAACGACGCGCGAGCCGCCCAATTCGATCAGAAGCTGCGCTGCGCCGAGGATATGGCTGGCCGGGTACGCGGTTAGACGTGGCTCCATCGCCATTCGATGGATTCGCCATACGCCAAGGGACGAAAATCCTGCGGATGGCGGGGTCTTCCGGCCAGCGAATCCGATAGATGCGCAGAGTTTCGGGCGTCGCAATGACTTGGCAGTGCAGTTCGCGGGCGTGATCGCTGTGGCCATGACTGATCCAGGAGTTTTCACACCGCTCCTGAGGGTCGAGCCAAAGATCGATCGCCGGAAGATAGATTCCTCGCGGTGTGAACCGAATATCCACTTGCATACGGATCGCAGCGCGAGGCGCGAACGTTACACTTTTGGGACCTTCTGGTCTGTTTTCTTCATCTGAGAAACCAGCATGTACGCAGGTCGAACCCCGTCATTGTGGATGCGCATCGCGGTGGTCGCTGCGGGTGCTCACTGTTTATATGATGCTGCGTTTTCAGGCGGTTCCATCGAGATCAGATCGCTTTGGGTGGCAATCGGCGTCGGGTTGTTAGCCGCTTCCGCCGATCCATTTCGATACTGGCCTGCGGTCCTGACGGCATTGGTGGCACGAGTCGCGCCGCAGATCGCCTTTACCTTTGCCGGGCGTGGATCACCCTGTGTCTCGCACCCTGGTGGACGCTGTATGGTGGGTGCCACTAACATTTATCCTGTTTAGCGCCTACTCGCTGCGAGTCGATCGTAACGCGAGCTTACACCGCGGAAGTCCTTAACCTTGCACTCCGGGCGAAAACGAACAAAGGCGTGAGCGTCGCTAAGCTTTCCTGCCACGCGCCTGTATTGCTGGTGTTTCTACGTCATGCGGGGTTGCACGTTTTGTCGCGAGGCGCTTGCCGATATCGCAGCGCAGCGGCACGATATTGAGGCCTCGGGGACCCGGATTGTCCTCGTCCATATGGGACAGCCGGAGAGTGGGACGCAATCAGTTTCGTAAGTACGGGCTTGATGATTTGCATCAGATTAGCGATCCTTGCCGGGGGTTGTATCGGGCGTTCGGCTTACGCCGCGGTAACTTATGGAAGCTGTTCGGTCCGAAGGTGTGGTTGCGTGCTTTTGACGCATGCATTCTGAAGGGACACGGCGTCGGTCGCGTGGCGGGAGATCCTTGCCAGATGCCCGGCATGTTCCTTATCTTCACGGCCAGATTATTCGCAGTTATCGGCATCAGAGTGCAGCCGATCGCCCAGACTACGTCCGCTTTATCACGGAAGACGCATTTCCGCGAATGGTATCGTGAGGATGGCATGTCGCCCTCCGGG
This sequence comes from Bryobacteraceae bacterium, assembly GCA_963833675.1. Lineage (GTDB taxonomy): Bacteria > Acidobacteriota > Terriglobia > Bryobacterales > Bryobacteraceae > DASQDN01. The sequence goes on from CAWHYW010000021.1 coordinate 4,540, forward strand.
CCAGTGTCGGAAGAACGGGCGCAGTCTCCGAGCGAGGCGTCCGCATCCTTGGAGTTCCCGTTCGCCTGCATTTCACCTTCGTTCTCCTCGTAATTTTCATCGTCGACCCTGGGGCTCGAGGAGGAGAATCGGCCGCTTTCAATGCCATTTATATCCTGGCCCTTTTCACATCGGTACTGCTTCATGAACTTGGGCATGTCGGTGTTTCCAAGCGCTACGGAATTCGTACTCTGGACGTAGTCCTTTACCCGATCGGTGGGGTGTCACGCATGGAGCGTACACCCAAGCCGAACGAGGAATTGTGGATTGCGCTCGCCGGCCCATTCGTTAACGTGCTGATCGCGACGGCGCTGTTTGCGTATCTCGGCTACATGCGGGCGGATGTAAATTTGGCGTCACTCGCAAACCCGTCCGATGCCAATCTGCTGGCTAGTATCGCTATCGGGAACCTGATTCTGGCGGCGTTCAACATGATCCCGGCATTTCCAATGGATGGCGGCCGCGTTCTTCGAGCGCTCCTGGCAAGACGGCAATCGGAAGAACAGGCTACGCGAATCGCTGCGTCGCGCCGGCCGGGTTTTCGCCATACTGATCGGGTTATATGGCTTGCTCTCCATGCAATTCATGCTTGTCTTTATCGCGTTCTTCGTTTATCTCGGCGCCACTCAGGAAAGTGCTGTTGTTATCGGGCGGACTTTGACCGAAGGAGTTCCGGTCCGTAAAGCCATGATCACGGAGTTTCGGACTCTCGAGCATGGGACGACCGTGCGCGAGGCCGCAAACATGCTGCTTGCGACCTCGCAGCAGGATTTTCCGATAGTGCTCGGAGAGCAGGTGATGGGACTGCTCGGCCGGAATGCGCTGCTACGTGGTATGGCCGTTGACGGGCCGGACGCTTATGTGGCGGGCATCATGGACCGCAATTTCCCACGGGTTTCGCCGGACGTATCCCTGACCCAAGCTATCCCGCTGCTCGCGCAGACGACCTGTGTCCTCGTTATGGAGCAAGAAAAACTGCTGGGGTTGCTGACGCGTGAAAATCTTTCCGAATATTTGATGCTCCGACGCTTCGGTATGGCAGCCCGACACTACTGCCTGATCCCGGCCGGCGGGCCGCGAAAGAAATTCAGGATCGCTAATGAATCGTGCGCGTCTTGCGATTCATGTAATCCATTAACAGATACTGGCCAAGATTTACGGGCGTCGTGAAATACGCTTTCCCGCGGCACAATTCGGTGACTTTCTGAACGAACTGGACCAAGCCGTAGTCGCTCGCAAGCATGAAGGTATTGATCAGAATGCCTTGCTTCTTGCAGCGGCCGACTTCTTCGAGCGTCTTGCTGATCACCAGCGGGTCAAGGCCAAAGGCGTTGCGGTAGACGCGGCCGTCATCGAGCGTCAGACAGGAAGGCTTACCGTCCGTGATCATGATGATCTGCTTCATGTCCTTCTTTTCCTGATTGAGCAGGCGCTGCGCGAGCCGCAAACCATCGCACGTGTTTGTGTAATACGGGCCGACCTGGACGCGCGCGAGCTCGCCAAGCCGGAGCTCTTCAGCGGAATCGTGAAACAGAACCAATCGCAGGCTGTCTCCCGGATACTGCGTTCGAATCAGATGGGACAGTGCGAGAGCAACCTTCTTAGCGGGAGTGAATCGATCCTCGCCGTAGAGGATCATACTGTGGCTGCAATCGAGCAGCAGAACCGTCGCGCACGAGCTCTGATACTCGGATTGATGTACGTGCAGGTCGCTGATACTCGAGGTTCAGGGGCAAACCGAAGCCCTTCCCGTTTTAACGCTGAGAACAATGTCTCGCTGACATCGAGATTCATTGTGTCGCCAAATTCGTAGAGCTTGGCCGATCCGCTGGTTTCAACGCCCGTCGACATTTCGCGCGTGTCATGCGCGCCGAAGCTTGAACGTCCCAGGCCTGCCATCAAATCCTTCAGCGTTTTAAAGCCGAGAAAATCGACAGACTTATCTGTCACCTGGAACTTGACGTCCTTCGGCTCTTCCGTTCCGCCCTGCTGACCCGGCTGCTTCCTGTATTGATATAGCCTTCTTCGGACAGCTTTTGGACCATGCGGTTCACGAGCTGCTCGAATTCTTCGGCAGACATGCTTTCGACCTGTTCCGCCATTTGCTCGGCCTTTTGCGGGTCGAACAACTCGCCGCTCGCGCAGCGCCTGTTCGATGGCTTCCTTCAGCCGCTCCAGCGCGTTCTGGTCGAACTCGCTGAATTGCATGTACTGATACTCGTAGCCGCTTTGGAGGAAAAAGTCCGCCAGCGCCTTCATCAAATCTTCGGCGGAGATCCCGAAGTCCTCGCCGGTATATCGCGAGTAGTTGATCCACTTCACTGGTATTGTCGACGCGATTTCCGCGCTTCCTCCTGCGTTTGTGTCTCGCGCTTCCTCTCACCCGCAGTAAACTCCCGCTCCTCGCTGCGAGAGATGCGACGATGCGCGTACAGGCCTTCGAGTACGAACTCGGCGGCTGAGGCACGCAGCGCATCCGTTTCATTGGATCCGAGACCAAGCTGCCCGGTCTTTTCGAGCAAGCCTTGGATTCCGTTGAGTTGTTTGATCATCTCGGCGGACGGCAGATTTTCGTCTAACCGGACGGATCCTCCGATGTCGAACCATTGGATTATCTGCGACATGTTCGCGCCTTCGAAATACGAACTGTAGACCTTGCCGACCGCAGTGCGAATCACCTCACGGGCAACGGTTTCGCCGCCCTTCAACTCACCCTCGTACTCGAGTTCCAGCTTTCCTGTGATGGACGGCAATGCCGCGTAGATGTCCAGGATTCGCGCTGAGGCTTCGCTCTCCCCCGACCGCAACGCGCGCCGCTCGGCGTTGGAAGCTACATTTTCAAGGACCGTAATAGGAAGTCGCTGCGATACGCCGGAACGCTTATCCACACGCTTGTCCTCACGCGCCAGGAAGGCGATGTTTTCAATCACTTCGCGGAGAAAGGACGGCACATCCACTTTCACCGGCGAGCGGCGCTGAGTCCATGCTTCCTGCTCCGTGATCGCGATTCCGTGCTGAACGGTTAATGGGTAGTGCGTTCGGATCTCGCTGCCGATGCGATCCTTCAACGGCGTGATAATCTTGCCGCGCGCGGTGTAGTCCTCCGGATTGGCTGTGAATACCAGGAGCACATCGAGGGGCAGGCGCACGGGATACCCCTTAATCTGCACGTCGCCTTCCTGCATGATATTGAACAGGCCGACCTGGATTTTGCCGGCTAAATCGGGCAACTCGTTCAAGGCGAAGATGCCACGATTCGAGCGCGGTAGTAACCCGTAATGGATAGTGAGCTCGTCGCTGATGTTGTGTCCTCGCCGCGCAGCCTTAATTGGATCGATATCGCCGATCATGTCGGCTATCGTGACGTCGGGAGTTGCGAGCTTCTCGACATAGCGCTCGTCGCGGCTGAGATAATCGATCGGTGTGTCGTCGCCCATTTCGGCAACTTTCTCGCGTCCGTATTTGCTAATCGGGTGGTACGGGTTGTCGCGAATCTCAGATCCTTCGATGAAGGGCAAAGACTCGTCAAGCAGAGTAGTCAACAAACGAATCAGCTTCGTCTTGGCTTGGCCGCGGAGCCCGAGCAGAATGAAACTATGTCTCGACAGGATCGCATTGACCACCTGCGGAGCAACCGTCTCTTCGAAACCGACCACGCCGGGAAATAACGGTTCTTTCCTTTGCAGCCGGCAGATCAGATTTTCGCGGATTTCGTCTTTGACGCTTCTTCGAGCGAGTCGCTCAAGTGAGAAACGGCTGCGGCGAAGTTCGCCGAGCGTGCGTGGTAGATCCTGCGGGACGGGCACAACGGCCATCAGACCCTCCTTAAGCGCGGAGCCAGACGCGGCATTCGCGATTGTAACAAAGACGTTTCCAGAACCCGTAGAGTTTCTGATGGAGAATACAGAGAATCGTTCGACACGCTGAAACTCCACTGCTGAGGGCATTTCGTCTTAGAGAGGGTCGCCTGGTCCCGCATTCGTCACGTAGAATAAATGCACTATGTTCCGCAAATCGACCCTAGGCGTCATGGCATTGCTCGCGGCACAAGCAATGGCCGCTGAAAAGTCCCTCTTCGACGGCAAGACGTTAAAGGGCTGGGAGAATCACGGGGCAGAGAGTTGGAATGTCCGTGATGGCGCGATCGTGTGCGATGGATCGGCGCCGAGCTGGATCGGAACCACCGAATCGTTTTCGGACTTCGTCCTCACACTCGAATTCAAAGGCCCGGCGAGCGTGAATAGCGGCGTCTTCTTACGATCTCAGAAAGAAGGACCGCCTCACGTCACCGGATACGAACTGCAGATCTGGGACTACCAGCCTGCCGGATTTAATACGGGAAGTCTGGTGAACACCGCAAAGGCGCCGGAAGCAAAGATCCTCGCCGACAAGTGGAACAAATACGAAATCACGGCCCAAGGCGATCATTTTGTGATTGTGCTGAACGGAAAGACTCTTCTGGACACTCACGACGGCAAGCATGCGTCCGGCGTAATCGGATTTCAGTGTCAGAAGGACAATGCGATCCAGTTTCGCAACATTCGTATCCGAACACTCACGGCCAGAAAATAATCGTCACGCGTGAGCGTGCTTCTGGTAATGCTGGCGGAGCAGATCTTTGCCGTAATCGTTACCATTGGGTGTCCGAACCACAACGTGAATATGCTCTCTCGTTGGCTTCGATGGATCGGCCACGAACCTCGAGAGATTAGCTGGCTTCTGGTGGTCGAATTCAATCAGAACAACCGGGCTATGGATCCGATAATAGTAGACGCTGTCCGGCTCGGTGCCGCCGATCCAGGCGAAGCTGGTTCGATCGAGATAGCGCCTCAGTTCGTCCATCTTCACCCGAGCATGACCTTCATCCATATTGCCGATGAACATCTGAGCCAGATCGAGCAGCCTCTTCTGCTCCTGCGTTCCTAGACTGTCCGCTCGAACCCCCGCGTAGTCGAGCACGACGTTGTCCTTGAATGCTTCGCCGACATTATTGTTCCCGGTCTTCGAGAAACCGAGAACGGCTTTCTCCTTCTGCGCGCTGGATAGGGATAGCAGCATTGCGAGACCCTCGCGCTGTTCATCCTGCAATACGGACGTGCCTTTGAATTTCCCGGATTTCGCAATCACCGGCTCCGAACCGGCGAAGAAGGGCGTCATCACTACCTGATCGCCAAGGACGAAGTAATTGACGATTGCGTGATGACCATCGAACTGCCAACCCCACGGCTCGGTTGCTGACGGCTTACCCATTACTGTGATGTGATACAGCCACTCGCCCAGATAGGTGAAATCGTTGGTAAGTTCCGCGAGCGTTTCATTCAGGCGCATAATGTCGCGTGTCAGTTTCATGCCGCGCGCGCTCAGCGACGCCTGCATCAAGCCGAATGCCGCATTCCGTTGCTTGTCCGTCATTTCCATAAAGCTGACACCCTGGCGCACATAAAAATGCTGATTCATCCATTTCCGCCACTCGGGGTCGTCAACCGGATAGAGTGTCCTGGACCGCTGCCCGGCCGTAAGTGAGTTTAGGAATGCTTCCGCCGCGTTGCGCACGGCAGAGGTGGAGACGCCAGTGGAATGGATGCCGAATAACCCGGTTTCGATCGTGCCATCTGCCGTGATCCCCTTGAACGGTTCCGCGAGACCTCGTAGTTCCGCATCCAGCGACATCCGCCGGAAGCGTTCGCCGGTGTCCAAGTTTTGCGAGAACAGATTTTGCGAGAACGCATCGGAAGTAAGAACTGTCGCCGGGATCACCGTCGTCAGAAATCTTCTACGCGATTGACGCGCATGAGCATGCGCATGAGAATGGTGCAGCTTCTGGCACATCATCGCCTCCTAGCTGTGGAGACGACGATACCACATCGGGAAAATTAGAATCCGGCGGCGACCAGCCGGAAGTGCACAGGATCGCGCCGGACATCGGGACGGTGGACACCAGCGGCACGGGCCAATCGATCGATCGAGACTCTCCTTCGCGATTTCGTGCGGCGCGGCAGCAGGACACGCGCGTCGAATCCGATGCCTCTGGTGTGATCCGAGAAGGCGACTGGCCGCTGTCTGCGAAGCAGCTGGTGCTTCTCGAACTCGGCGCCGACCTCTTCCTTCAGAGCCTGACACGCCTTAGACTTGTTCCGCTGCAACAGTCTCCACCTGTCCCACACGGCTTGAAGGTGTTCCTGGTATGCGGGCGGCCGATAGGCTGATGTCACGACGAAGTTTCCACCGAACTTTGTCACAGAACTCTGGAGCCGGTTCAGCGCGGTTACCGTCTCGGGCGTGAGGCTCAACGTGTCGACCATGCCCGAGGCTTCCTCGTCTCCCTCGAACTGCAAAGCCTCGGGATCGTTCAGCGGTGGCAGGGGCTCCACGATGCACAGAGATGTTTTAACGACCTTGGCAGGAGGAGGCGCAAATTCGTCCAGCAGAGAGAGGGTCTCCGCGACCGGAAGGGGATTAAGACGAAACATGAGATAATCCCAAACTTCATCCAGCCAGGAGAATGGAGTTTCAGGGGCAAGCTCGGCTTGCGCCGGAGTATTCAGTTTGTCGTTCTCAGTTGAAACGTATGCCGGTCCAGCAAAGCAGGTACCAACGGTGATGCACGCAAGCATGGGCCAAAGAAGTCGCGCCAAAGCTCGGGTCTCCTGTTGTGAAAATCTGATTTTTGTTGACTAAACTACAATTATACCTTTTTGGAGCAGCGTTCTCCAATATACCTCATTGCTGTGTCGCAAGTGACTTCACCAAAGTGTAAAGAAAACTCTGCCCCTCGTAAAAAGAAGTCGCGAGCATGCGTTCGTCCCGGCCGTGAGCACGGTTGTCATCCCGTTCGCCGAAGAAGCCGCTGACCCCGTATGTCGGGATACCGGCCGCTCGCAGCATTCGTCCGTCGGTGGCGCCGGTGCTCATCGTCGGGAGCACGATGACTCCCGGCCACATCGTATCGGTGATCCGGTTGACTGCTTTGAGAATGTCAGGCCTGAGCGGCGAACCGGCCGAGTTTGCCTCCTGATTCACAATCGAGATTGAGACCTGATCGTCTGCGATCACGCTCTTTAGTGTGTTGAGCAGGGAATCGAGCGTTTCATCGGGTTGTACCCGGCAATTCACATTCGCCGCGGCCAACTGGGGCAGCGCATTCCTGGCATGGCCTCCTTCGAGCATCGTCGCCACGCACGTCGTCCGCAGCATCGAGTTCCAGCTTGGCGAGGCTGCCGCGACGCGCTTCATCGCATCGGGATTGGTATCCGCAACTTTGGCAAGATCCGCGCTCGAACCCGTCGTGTCGATTTTCGCCAGGCCGGCGAAATGAGCGCGTGTCACTTCATTCGTCTTCAGCGGGAATCCGAACTGACTCAGCCGGACCAGCGCCGCTGCAAGGTGATAGATTGCGTTGTCGGCTACCGGGCGTGAACTGTGGCCGCCCTTATTGCGAACTTCCAGTCGAAGATCGATGTACCATTTTTCGGCTGCCTGAATATCGTTTGAGACACGCTTTCCGTTCACCATCTGTCCCCTGCCGCCTTCGTTCAGACAGAATTCAGCATCGATCAGTTGGCGGTGATGCTTCAGGAGCCACTCCACACCGTTGTACGGCCCGCCTCCTTCCTCATCGGCGGTGAGGGCCACGATCAGGTCACGGTCCGGCTTATAGCCCTCCCGTTTGTAGCGAATCAAGCTCGCGATCCATACCGCAGCTTGTGCCTTGTCGTCAGCCGTGCCACGGCCATAGAAATATCCGTCCTTTTCTGTGAATGTAAAAGGATCGATGGTCCAGTCTTCGCGTTTCGCTTCGACCACATCGGTGTGCGCCAGAAGCAGGATCGGTCTGAGTTTGCCCGTGCCGCGGTAGCGCACAACCAGGTTGGATTTGGTCGGTATCGCTCCGCCCAGGAACATATCGGAGTCAGGGAAGCCTGCGGCCCTGAGGCGCTTGGCGACCGCTTCCACTACGGGTGTTGTCGCTCCTGTTGTGTATCCGGACTTGATCTCGACAATCTCCTTATATATGTCGTGGGCGAGGCGCTGGTCTGCTTCTGGCGGCAGATTAGGGGCGCCATAACAGAGAATCGCAGCCGCGGACAGGAAGGCGGTACGAAGGATCATGCGGGCTATTGTGACATGTACCTGACGAATTCTGATTTAATTGCTAATAGCAACGATTGGCATGCTAAGAATACCGAGTTTGGCTCTGGCGCTCTCAACCCTAGTTATTGCACAAGATGCGGGGGTGGACGCCTTTGAGAAGAAGATCCGGCCAGTATTGGCCTCGCGCTGCTACGCCTGCCATAACTCGTCGATGGCTTCGCCCCAGGCCGGTCTCCGCCTCGATACCGCGCAAGGAATCCGGCAGGGCGGGAACTCGGGCGCAGTCGTTCAGCAGGGAGAACCCGACCGCAGCCTCATTCTGCGGGCGATCCGATATACCGATAAAAGTCTGAAGATGCCTCCGGGGAAGGCGCTCGCCCCCGAGATCGTCGCCGATTTCGAAGCATGGGTTCGCGCCGGCGCGCCGATGCCGGCCGATCAGCCGAAAGCGGACCCGAAACGAACGGAGTTGTGGTCGTTGAAAAAACCGCAACTGCCCGCAATCCCGGCTGTACAGGACAAGAGCTCGATTCGGAACGATATCGATGCGTTCGTCGTGAGCCGCCTTGAGGAAAAGGGATTGACACCTGCTCCCGAGGCCGACAAGCGAACTCTGATTCGCCGCGCGACCTACGATTTGATCGGCTTACCACCGACCGCGGAGGAAGTGGATCAGTTTGTTCGCGATTCCTCATCCGATGCTTACGAGCGGTTAGTCGATCGGCTGCTTGCATCGCCGCGTTATGGCGAGCGATGGGGCCGGCACTGGCTGGACGTGGCGCGCTATGCCGATTCCGTGAACGACTCGGTCAACGCGGCGCAGCGTTACGCCTGGTCCTATACGTATCGGGATTGGGTGATTCGCTCGCTGAATGACGATCTCCCTTACGATAAGTTCGTCCAGTATCAGATTGCCGCCGATCGCATGCCGAATACGGAGCCGCGTCATCTTGCCGCGCTGGGATTTCTGAGTCTCGGCCGGGAGTTCCCGAACAGCTTCCCCGAGACTGTCGACGATCGTATCGATGCGGTCACGCGCGGAATGCTGGGATTCACGGTGGCTTGCGCGCGCTGCCACGATCACAAATACGATCCCATTCCGACGAAGGATTATTACTCGCTGTACGGTGTCTTCTCGAACATCCGGGAGCCAAAACAACTGCCACTTCTGAAAGTGTCGAATCATTCTTCTCCGAATCAGCAACTCTACACCGAGCGGCTGAAACGAATCGACGAGGACCTGCAGGCGTATCAGGTTCGCCGCAACACAGAGATGGTGGCATTTTTCAAGACGCAGATCGCGGATTATCTCCTAGCAGCGCGCGATGCTGAAACGCGCAGCAACACTGAGGTCGAAGAGCTTGTGCGCGATCGCCAGTTAAATGCGCACGTGCTCGCGCGGTGGCGCAAATATCTCGGCGAGTCGAAGAAATCCGGCGAGCCGGTATTTCAGCTATGGCAGCGGCTGCGGCGATTCCGGACAAGGAATTCGCCGGCAAGTGGATGGAGGTCTCGAGCAGCGCGAAGGGCAATCCCCTGGTGCAAAAAGAACTGGAATTGCGAAAGGTCATCCAGCCTTAAAGACTTCGCCGCTGTGTATGCCGGTCTGTTGACCAAATACGATCGCGCCGAGCCGTTCACGGATGCTTCCGCCGAGCAACTTCGCGCGGTTGTTCGCGGATCGAAATCACCGGTGGACGTGCCCGTCGAGGAATTCGAACTGATCTGCACGGAGGGCGACAACAATAACCTCCGCTCAATTCGCGTGCGTTACAACTCCATGCTGGCCCAGTCCGCCTACGATGCCGCTCCTGCGCGTGCCATGGCGGTCGAGGATGTGCCTCAACCGAAGCCGGCACATGTGTTTATTCGAGGGAATGCGAATAATCCGGGCGCATTGACACCCCCACACTTTCTTAGTGCCTGGGTGGCAGTGACGCGAAATTGTTTCGTAATGGAAGCGGTCGTCTCGAACTCGCGCGGGCCATCACCGACCCGGATAATCCGCTGACGGCGCGCGTGATTGTCAATCGGGTCTGGATGCATCACTTCGGTTTCGGCCTGGTTCGCACGCCGAGCGATTTCGGTTTTCGCGGCGACCGGCCGACGCATCCCGAACTGCTCGATTATCTGGCCGTGAAATTTGTGGAATCCGGCTGGTCGCTGAAGAACTGCACCGCTTGATCATGACGTCCGCCACTTACCGCCAAGCTGGCATTGACAATGAAGCGGCGCGAAAGATCGATCCGGAGAATCAGCTTCTGTGGCGGATGAATCGCCAACGACTGGAGATCGAGAGCTTGCGCGATTCGATGCTTGCCGTAGCGGGGCGGCTCGATTTGACAGCCGGCGGGCCGCCGTTTGCATTAACAGCGCAGCCCTCCACTCCCCGGCGGTCCGTGTATGGGTATATCGAGCGGGGACGAGTTCCCGGCATGCTCAGCGCTTTCGATTTCGCTTCTCCGGATCAGCACGCCCCGATGCGGCATGTCACGACTGTGCCGCAACAGGCGCTCTTTCTTCTGAATAGCCCGTTTGTCGCGGAGCAGGCGCAATATGTGGTCGAATCGGCCGGAAGTGCGCGGCGCCGCAACGCCATCGGAAAAAATTGAACGGCTCTATCGCATCGTGTTCAGCCGTTCGCCTGAGAAGCGGGAGTTGGAGGCGGGATTGCGATTCGTTTCAGGAAACGACGACGAAGCGAAGGCAAGCGAGGCGGCGGCCAGCCCCTGGCAATACGGCATCGGAGAGTTTCGGGTTGACACGGGGAAAGTGGTCTCCTTCAAGCCATTCCCAACCTTCGTTCCGGATAAGTGGCAAGGTGGCCCCGCTCTGCCGGCGGCAAGGTTTGGCAAAGCGGTCCTGACACCTACTGGCGGCGAACCGGGAGAGCAGCAGAGCCAAGCCGTCATCCGTCGTTGGGTAAGTCCCGTCGCCGGGAAAATCAACATTGAGGGAACGTTTCGTCACGGACAGCCCGCGGTTCCGTACGGTGACGGAGTGCGAGGGCGTATCGTTTCGAGCCGCTTGGGTGAACTCGCATCCTGGTCTGTAAACGGGTCGAGCGCGGAGACGAAGCTGAACGGAATAGCGGTCCAGAAGGGCGACATTATCGACTTCGTCGTCGATTCGCGAGTTGACCCCGAAAACGACAATTTTGGCTGGAGTCCGAATATCAAACAGGGCGATCAGACGTGGAGCGCCAAGGATGACTTTGCGGGGCCGGTAGCAGAGCCGCTGCACTCCTGGGCGCGTTACGCGCAAGTTTTGTTGGAAACGAACGAGTTCGCGTTTGTGGATTGAGAGAGAGCAATGAAAAATCGGGATCTATTTGTTACCCGGCGGGAGATGCTCTCGCGTTGCGGTATGGGAATGGGGTCGGTTGCGCTGACCGCGCTGCTGGGCGCCAATGGTGAGCTGAAGGCCGCGCCCGTTGCGGGCGCCACGGATGCCGTCAATCCGCTTGCCCCGAAGAAACCTCCACTGCCCGCGACTGCCAAGCGGGTGATACATCTGTTCATGAACGGCGGCTGCTCGCACGTCGATACGTTCGATCCCAAGCCGGCGTTGGCGAAGTTCGCCGGAAAGCCGATCCCGATCACGCTCAAAACCGAGCGGCGCACCGGCGCGGCCTTCCCTTCGCCGTTCGCCTTTAAATCGTTCGGTCAATGCGGCACGGAGGTCAGTGAAGTCTTCTCGAACGTCGGCGGTTGTGTGGATGATCTGTGCATCATTCGCTCAATGCACACGGACATTCCCAACCATGAACCGTCGCTGATGATGATGAACTGCGGCGATGTCCGCCAGATACGTCCAAGCTTCGGGTCGTGGATAACGTACGGTCTGGGTTCGGAGAACCAAAATCTGCCGGGGTTCATTGTGCTCTGTCCGGATGGTCTGCCGACGCAGGGTAATCAGAACTGGCGCTCGGCGTTTCTTCCCGGCGCTTATCAGGCGACGCACATCGATACGCGAGAAAAGCAGACTCGAAAAGTTGATCGAGAATATCCGAAACCGCTATTCGAGTTCGAAAGAGCAGCGCCGGCAGATCGACCTTCTCGCGGAATTGAACCGCGATTACCAGGAAACACGCCAGCATGACGCGCTTCTGGAGGCGCGAGTGCAATCGTTCGAACTCGCCTATCGCATGCAGATGGAGGCCGACGACGCATTCGATCTTTCGAAAGAGCCGGAGCACATTCACAAGATGTATGGCGAAGGTTTGCAGGCTCGCCAGATGATGATGGCTCGGCGATTGTTGGAGCGTGGGGTGCGTTTCGTGCAGGTGTGGCATGGGGCAGGGCAGCCATGGGACAGCCACGATGACATCAAGACCAATCACGGCCGCCTCGCTCGTGAGTGCGATCAGCCGATCGCGGCTTTGCTCAAGGATCTCAAGCAGCGAGGCATGCTCGAAGACACGCTAGTTATATGGGGCGGAGAGTTTGGCCGCACCCCCACAGTGGAGTTGCCGGATCTCGGGCGCGAACTCGGGTATGGTGAACGGCCGCGATCACAATCCGTACGGCTTCTCGATGTGGGTTGCGGGCGGGGGATTCAAGAAGGGCATTGTCTATGGAGCGACTGACGAATTCGGATTCGCTGCTGCTGAGAATCGAGTGCATGTCCACGATCTGCACGCGACGCTGCTCCACACGCTAGGCTTCGATCACGAGAAGTTTACCTACCGCTACGCCGGCCGCGATTTTCGACTTACCGATGTGCACGGCCACGTAGTTCGCGATTTGCTGGCTTGACCCCTCTTCTAAGGACGCTACACGCGAGAGTCTCGTTTCCTGGTCCGGATTCTGAGTGAACTGCCAATTGTTTGTAGTCGGATTGATGCCGTCGTCGTCCAAGTTAATAGGGATGAATGGACGAGGCGATGATCTCGAACGATACATCTTACGCTGTCGGAGTCGGCGCCTTGGCCGAGCCGACGGCTGTTCTTGCACCGCCTGTTGAGCGCGAGTTTCCAGCAGAAACCGTTCAACAGCTCTGGGAGAACTCCACTTCTACCTCACGAGCTCGCTGGATCTTCCTATTCCTGTTGGCGCTCGTCTTTGCGACCGGTACATCTCTGTCGTGGCTGACGCCCGAGCGGTTGGCGGTGACGACCGCGCCGTTGCTACCGATGCCGGTCTTTGTCAACCAACAGCTCGCATTGATAACGCCCGGGTCCGTGTTGACGGCGGAGCTGGCTGCGTACAACGACGAGTTGTTCGCGTACCTGATGTTCGATTACCTGCGGCATAGTCCCGTGCTGAGAAAAACACGGCTCCTGCTTGCTTTTGACCGAAAAGCGATGACAAAGCCATATCGGCTCATCCTGCGGGGCCAAACAGATTTGATCGCAGCGATTGCAGATATTAGCACTATGGACCTGCCGGGCGGTGGACCGGCGCAGGCATGGGCACTGACATCGCCGTCGCGCGTGGCTGCGATCGAGAAGCAGACTCGCTTGTTCGTCTCGGCTTACAATCTGCCCGTTCGGCGCAAGCTGGAAGACCTGTCGCGCCAATCGTTGTCATCATATTTGCGGCGCTTTATCCGGTTTAAATCGACAATCGACCCGCGAGTTCGCCTGAAACTTGAACCTGTGCCCAACCCGCTCTCCGACGATGACGCGCAGCGACTTGCGGGCGACATCCTAACGGTCGCCGAGTTCTATTCGTTGCCGATCGACTACTTCCTTGCAATCGGCGCCATGGAAAACAATTACATGAATATCCGTGGAGATCTCGAACACTCAATCTGGAAGCGGCGCCCGGCGAAGGATGATATCGTGCTCGAGCGCCGGCGCGGCCGTGTACGGGTGTTGAACGATTCCGCGGGAGTTTGGCAGATCACTCGTGAGACGCTAAGGTACGCTCACCGGCTTGTACAGAGTGACACTCGTGACTACTCGCTGCTTCCCGAGCATCTGCGGCCGCCCGAGAATTTAAATGTGAATGAGGTCAGCCCAGAGGTCTTGACGACTTATGCGGGCAGACTGTTACGAGACCTCTTGGATCGTTTTGACGGTAATGTGACACTGGCAGTTTCCGCCTACAATGGCGGTCCCGGCAGGCCAAACCTCCGATATGGCGAAGGCGTGCAAAACGCGGCCAGCCATGCGCGCAGGGTGCTGGAGCAATCAGCAGCGCTAAATGGGAATCGGGTGGTTCGGATGACGTGGCTGCGGCGGCCTTAGAGGAACTGACTCGAGATGGACCAGGTAGCGCGATTCCCTGATCTACAACGATCTCCATAGAAACGGAACGCCTGGATGGGAGTCTCGCTTATGGAGGCTCGTGATGTTTGCGAGCAAGCTTGCGGTCATCGTCATCGCGTTCAGTTTGGCCGGATGCGCCGGACGTCACCCAGGTGATCCGCTAAAGCCTGGGTGCAACATTTATTCGAAGGCTCAGGATATCGAGCTCGGACGGCAGGCGGCCCAGCAGGTGAGACAGCAAGTCGATATCGTCGACAACAAGTCACTGCAGCGGTATATAGACGAGCTCGGAGGGATACTCCCTCGACAGCCCGCTGCTGGCGACGGATCGGCGGGAGCCGTTGCCACGCTGGCGAGCGAGTCACCCTTTGGCGGTACTGAAAAAGATGTGATTTTGACCGTTGCGCGTCCGGAAGGGTTGTTCTATATGGTTTTCATAGCCCCGAATCAGGATTTCGATCAATTCCAGGGCGCTTTCGATCAGATGATGCGGTCGATTCGCTTCCGTGGCTGAAACACCTGGTGACTGTCTGGCGATGTTATCGTTGTTCCTGCCGGCGGTGTTTGTGGCCGGAGTTGATGATGCGGTCAGATAGCTTATGGTTCGCGCGCTCGGCATAGCCGTTACTCTTGCAATCTACAGCCCCTGCGCAATCGACGACAGCAAGCTCGTTGATTTGACGCACACTTTCGACGACAAGACGATCTATTGGCCGACAGCCAAGCCTTTTGTTTGGCATAAGGATGCCTGGGGAAAGGCCGCCGGAGGATATTGGTACGCTTCAGGAAGCTTCGAGGCGAGCGAGCATCTCGGCACGCATATCGACAGTCCGATCCATTTTGCGGAAGGTCAGGCGACGACAGACACGGTGCCGCTTCGCCAGCTCGTCGGGCCGACGGTGGTCATTGATATCTCCGGATCGTGCGCCAAAAATGCCGATTACCAACTCCTCCCCGCGGACATCGAGAAGTGGGAGAAAGCCAATCGGAAGATAGAGCCCGGAACCATCGTTCTAATCAAGACAGGATGGTCGAAGCGTTGGCCGGATAGGACTCGCTACATGGGAACGTCGGCGCCGGGCGACGTGCGAAACCTGCATTTCCCGGGTATTTCTCCGGATGCAGCCAAGCTGTTGGTGGACCGTCGAGTCGACGGCGTGGGAATTGACACGGCAGGCCTCGACTATGGGAAGTCAACAGACTTTCGGACGCATCGAACGTTGATGGCCGCGGGTATCTACGGTTTGGAGAATGTAGCGGATCTGGATCGCGTTCCCATCGTTGGCGCGACCTTGATTGCTTTACCGATGAAGATTCGCAACGGCACGGGTGGACCGGTTCGGATTGTTGCGATTTTGCCGTAGAGTGGGTTGGTTGCGCCTATGTAGCACTCCTGCAATTATTCAGACTGATCAGATCAACTTCCAGCGAACCCGCGCAAGGATTCGGCAGCGGGATCTGCCGCTGGACCGACTGGTAGTGAAATCCGGAGGCTCAACCCGCTTCGTGCGGGTTGCCGATATCGACTGGATCGAAGCCGCCGGTGTTTATGCGAACCTGCACCTCGGAGGAAAAGAACTGCTGTACCGGTCGGCGCTGAACGAGCTCGCCGAGAGGCTCGATCCCGTCCGTTTTGTCCGCGTCCATCGTTCGGCTATCGTCAATATCGAAAGTATCCTGCGATTGGAGCCCATCTCCCATGGCGAATTTGAAGTGATCCTGAAAGACGGTTCGAGATCGAGAATCAGCAGGACTTATCGCAAGCAGCTCGAGAAGAGATTGGGTCAATCGCTGTAGCAGAACGCACTAATGTGAGGCTGCTGCATGCCCGATCTGTTCGGGTAACGGATTGTGCCAGCCGCCGACATCGTTGGCCAGACGATCTGCCACCGCCGGGCCCCACGATCCGGCTTCATACGGAAATGGCGTGTCCTGCATATCGAGAATATGCTCCACCACAGACCATTGCGCTTCGACCAGATCCTCGCGAACAAAAAGCGTCTGATCGCCCCGCATCGCTTCGGTAAGCAGCCGCTCATAAGCTTCCACTTCGTCGTGCAGCGACACAGTGACCGCCTTTAATTCTTTATGCCGAGATATCGAGACATCATCCGAATCCATTACCTGAATGCCGATCGCTGCCACAAGCGTGTCAGGGCCAAGCCGGAAACGGAAGTGGTTGGAAGTGCTAGCGTGGCGATGGCCAGGAGCACGCTTCATCTTGATGAAGACCTCCGTCGTGGTGAGGGGCAAATTCTTGCCCGCACGGATTAGAAACGGCACACCCGCCCATCGCCAGGAATCGATTTCCAGGCGGAGGGCAGCGTATGTTTCTACTACCGAGTTGGGGTCGACTCCCGACTCATCCTGATAGGCTTTTACTTGCCCCCGCACCACCTGTGATGGGCGCACGCTCGGAATACTGCGGAAAACCTTCACCTGTTCGTCGCGCAACGCATCAAGATAAAGATGGCTGGGCGGTTCCATTGCCAGGAACGCAAGAACCTGAAAGAGATGATTCTGAATCACGTCGCGGATGGCGCCCGTTTCGTCGTAAAACTTTCCTCGTCCGGCAATGCCGAACTCTTCGGCCATAGTAATCTGCACGCACTCGACGTGGTTTCTGTTCCAGACGGGCTCGATCATCGCATTATCGAACCGGAAGTGCACAAGATTCTCCACTGCCCTTTTACCCAGGTAGTGGTCGATGCGAAACACGGCCGATTCCGGAAAGACCTTGTGAATCGTCTCGTTCAGTTGACATGCGGTGGCGCTGTTGCGTCCAAACGGCTTCTCGACAATGACGCGCGCACCGTCTGCGCAGCCAGTCCTCCCTAGCGCTAATACGACCTCTTGAAACAGGCTCGGCGGAATGGAAAGGTAGTGCGTCGGGTGGCTCGCTGATCCGAGTTCCCGGCGAAGTCGCGTAAAAGTGGCGTCATCCCGGTAATCGCCGTCGACATAATGCAGCAGGCTAGTCAGCTTGGCAAACGCATCTGGATCGACCCCGCCTCCAAACTCATTCAAACTATCCCAGGCCCGCCTTTTGAGATCATCGAGACTCCAAGCGCTCTTGGCTACGGCAATAACCGGAACGTTCAGAGAACCGTGGCGGATGGCGGACTGCAAGGCAGGAAAGATCTTCTTGTAGGCGAGGTCGCCGGTCGCTCCGAAGAAAACCAGTGCATCCGATTTCGCTTGAGCATTCACGCCAGCAATCATAAATGTAAACGAGATGCACCGCGGCTGACAGATGATCTTAAATATCTCGGCGCAGATACATTGACTCCAAAATTTAGGCCGTCCAGCATCTCCTAGCCAAGTCGGCTGGACGTTTTGCGGTATCTGCTTGTAATCCGGGAAACCGAAATACAACAACGCAGGCAGTGCAGTTTATACGACTCCAATGCCTCCGGATGCATCTATTACGAGCCACAGGCGAATGCGAGCTGACCTGATATGCAATCCCCACACTACCCATCGCTTTACCAGATCAACACCCGTGTCTGGCTGACGGAGATTTCGGAAACTCTGGGCCGCGCTGCGACGCTCGACGACGTACCGGATTTGGAACTCGATCGCCTGGCCAGGATGGGGTTCGATTGGATTTGGCTGTTGAGCGTCTGGCAGACGGGGGAAGCCGCACAGAAGATTTCGCGCGCCAATCCTGAGTGGCGCCACGAGTTTCAGGAGACGCTGCCGGACCTCCGGGAGCGGGACATCGCGGGCTCAGGATTCGCGATCACCGGCTACACCGTGCATTCGAAGCTCGGCGGCGACGCGGCGCTCGCGCGGATCCGCAAGCGCCTGCGGGATCGCGGGCTGCGTCTGATGCTCGATTTCGTGCCGAACCACACGGCGCCGGATCATCCCTGGGTGGAAGATTACCCTGATTACTACATCGCGGGAACAGATGCCGATTTAGCGCAGGCGCCGCAGAACTACACACGTGTCAAGCTGCGTCGCGGCGAGAAAGTTCTGGCCTTCGGCCGCGACCCGTACTTCGCGGGATGGCCCGACACGTTGCAACTCGATTACAGCAATCCGGAAACACAAGAGGCGATGCGTGGCGAACTCCTCAGGATTGCCGGGCAGTGCGACGGCGTGCGGTGTGACATGGCAATGCTAGTTCTACCTGACGTGTTCGAGCGCACCTGGGGCCGTCGCGCTCCGCTCTTCTGGCCCGAGACGACGAGGCGCGTACGGGAAAGGCGCCGGGGTTCTGCTTCATGGCTGAAGTCTATTGGGACCTCGAATGGACGATGCAGCAACAGGGGTTCGACTACGCATACGACAAGCGGCTTTACGATCGCTTACGTGAAGGCCACGCCAGACCCGTGCGGGAGCATCTGTTTGCCGGTCTTGACTATCAGGACAAGCTCGCCCGTTTCCTGGAGAATCACGACGAGCCACGCGCGGCCGCCACTTTCCCGCCGGAAATGCACGAAGCCGCCGCTATCATTACGTTTCTATCGCCGGGACTACGGTTCTTTCATCAAGGTCAATTTGAAGGGCGCAGGAAGCGCATCTCACCGCATCTTGTACGGGCGCCGCTCGAAACACCTGACAAAGCCGTGCAGCAGTTTTACGAACGCCTGCTCGACGTGCTGGCGCATACAGCCCTGAGGGACGGGGAGTGGCGCCTGCTCGAATGCGTCGGCGCGTGGGAGGGCAATTGGACGTGGGACTGTTGCCTTGCGTGGATGTGGACCGGGAAGACCGGTGAGCAGCGACTCGTGGCCGTCAATTACGCGGCAAATCAAAGCCAGTGCTATGTTCGCCTGCCGGCCTTCGGCAGCGGTGCGATGCGGTTCCGGGATTTGATGGGCTCGTTGGCCTTCGACCGCGAAGGTCATGATCCCGATGGACGCGGCCTCTACCTAGACATGTCCCCCTGGGGCTATCACATGTTCGAGATAACTGCCGCGGAGGGAGTTAACCGTGCGTCCGCCACTTCCCCATGACGTTGCCCCTGTGAACCACCTATCGCCAGCGACCGCAATCGGAGGATGAAACCGAAATCGCGCGTTTACGCGCTGCGAGTCCGAATCGCTAGTTTTGGATTAGCGGAGATTTTCGTTTTGAAGAGATTGGGGTTACATCCGTAGTGTTTCGAAGAAACGGCCGAGACGAGAAAGGAAGATAGTGGAGACGGAGGCAGCAAGGGACTGGCGGGTCCGGTGGCGGCTGTTCTTCTCGGAACTGATCGGGACGGCGCTTCTCGTGTTCGGTGGTTTGTCAGTGGTCATCGCCATGTCCGGCGACGGCAGTCCCATGGCGCGCCTGCTGCCGAACGAGTCTGTGCGGATGACGGTGACCGCTTTTCTCTTCGGGGCCATTGGATCCACAATCGCTCTATCGCGCATAGGGAAGGAGAGTGGGGCGCATATCAACCCCGCCGTCACTTTGGGCTTCCTGTTGATGCGTAAGCTGGACGTGCGCGCCGCATCGGGATACGTGATTGCGCAGATGCTGGGCGCTGCTATAGGAGCTCTTCCGCTGCTCGCATGGGATTCGGTGGGCAGAAGCGTGGCATTTGGCGCGACCATCCCCGGCAAAAACTACTCAACTGCTGTCGTGGTGATGGGTGAGGCAGTCACAACTTTCGGTCTGATTGCCACGTTATGCGTTTTTCTGGGGTTCCGTCATTTGCGGCGTTACACACCGTTCGTGATCCCCTTTCTCTATGCGGTCATGGTACCGCTGGAAGCGCACATCTCCGGCACCAGCACGAATCCAGCCCGCAGTTTCGGTCCCGCGCTGATTTCCGGGCGTTGGGACGGATGGTGGATCTACTGGGTCGGTCCGATCCTCGGCACGCTGGCTGCGATTCTGGCGTGTAGCTCTATGGCCAGGCGTATCGAGGTCGCAAAGATCTATTACTTCGAAAGCGACCGCCGCCGATTGTTTCACCGAATGGCTCGAGCACGCTAGGCTAAACGCCGGATGGCGATTTCGGTTTGATGGCATGCGTGTGAACCACCCATTGCTGGAGGCCATAATGGGGGGAGGAAACCAGAAATCGCGCGCTTACGCGCTGCGACTCCGAATCGGTAGTTTTCGCTCGGGTGGCGGCTCGACGCTCGAAGAGCCTCTAGCTGTTCGGCGTTTCTATTGCACTCCGGTCCAGGACGTCGCGCGAGCTAAGCGCAATCCAGCCAAAGGCGAACACCGTGGCCAGTGCCCAGATGGCTATCGAGGCCGATACGGCCGTGTCGGCAACGGCCGCGATACTCTGCCCCCGCAATGCTGCCCAGAGCAGAAGGCAAAACAGTAAGGTATAGCTTGCCGCGGTTGCCAACATCGCCCGGACCCGAACGCGCTCGGGCCGATGCCAAGCTCGCAGGAAGAGCGCGACGATCGCCAGCGCCTGGACGGCATGAAGGCCGATGAAGTGCGGTACACGCACGTCACCATGGTCGCGACTCCAACCGGTTACGGGCACGCCTGGACCGCCATCGGGTCCTCCGACCGTGTGTGCGCCCGCGGTTGTCATGCGCACGCCCGAGCGGGCCTCCGCAAGCTGGGCGTTCGTCGGCCGAGTCATCAGAGGTCCCGGTCATCGCGCCCACGATGGTGAGTGTCATGCCGAGACGGAGGGCCCATCCGAGCACCGGCTCGTGGAATCTCTGCCGCCACAACGCGACAGCGACCGCGATGCTCACGAACGTCTGGATCAGGATCGCGGCGCCCATCACAAAAAACAATGTCATATTCAGCGGCGTAGAAACGTTGAAGTGGCTGGTGGTTCCCCGCCAGGCCTGCGTATCTATGATCGCCACTTCAAGCACAAATACGATCGCGGTGGTCCAACCAACGATACGCCGGACACGCGGCCACTCCGGAAGATATTGAAAGATCCACGCCAGCGTAAGGCTATAGACGGCGGTGGATATGGCGAACTTCCATGGCTTGAGCCAGGCCGGCGCGCCGGTAATCACGCGCGGGTCGATGAAAATACCCACCGCCGAGAGAACGGCCACGAATAGCATAAGCGCTCCCACTGCCGTCAGCGGCGGGCTCGAGCGCCAGAGATTGGATGTCATCTTTTCTCTCCTTATGTTGTCAGTGTCAACATAAGTATAACCCGACAAGTTGACATTGTCAACATGTTTCGCTAAGATCGAATACATGGCTCCCCCGCGAAGCGCAGCTCGCAAGACGCGCCCGTATCATCACGGCAACCTGCGCCGGGCGCTTCTCGACGAGGCGCTTGCGACGATCCAGGCAGAGGGCGTGAACGGGTTGACTTTACGCGATATCGGCGCCCGGCTCGGTGTGTCGCGTTCTGCGCTCTACAGGCACTTCGCGGACAAGCGCGCCTTGTTAACGGCGGTCGCTACCGAAGGGTTCCGAAGTCTTCGTCAGCAGCTTGTCACAGCATGGGAAGAAGGCGGCCGAGGACGTGTAGCGTTCCAGGCGATGGGCGCCGCCTACATTCGATTTGCGGTAGACAATCCCTCGCACTATCGAGTGATGTTCGGCGGCTTCGTCGAACCGCAGGCGCAAGACCCCGAGCTGACCCTCGAAGCGAATGGCGCTTTTCAGGCGCTGGTGGACGCGCTTGCGGCTCTCCAGCATGACGCGGTGGTGCGCGGCGACGACACGGTGCTGATGGCCAGATTCGTGTGGTCAGTGGTGCACGGTGTGTCCATGCTCGGCATTGACGGCCAACTGTGCGAGCCCGGCGCCGTCGAAGACCTGATGCGATACGCGATCGAGCGGCTCGGAACGGGAATCGAGGCAGGTCAGGCTTCGTGGCAGTGAAGGCATGCGCAATGCTCATTCAATTTTCCGGGTGCGTGACAACCACCGTAACGACAGGCCCATCCACTCCAAAACGATTTCGTGTGCAAACGTGAAGGATGTTTTCACCCGCCTTCAGCTTCCAATGCCACCGATCGCCGGCAATGTCCTGCCACGATCGGTTATTGAGCCGTATGCGATAGGTCTCCAGGTTGGGCGTGATGCTGAAGAGAGTTACATCAACGTCGCCCATGGCTGTCTGCTTCACTTTCACGTCGGGTACGCCGACGGTCCAATCAATCTGGCGCCGGTCGCTCACGGGTACGAATGCCTTCGCGCGATACGCCCAGTGCTCTGCCAGCCCTTCATCCGTATCGCGAAACCACTTGGTCGCGCGAAATTCGGGGCTGTCGAAAACAACTACTCCACGACGGTCACTTTTCCCGGTGAACGTTTTCATTCCGGGATTGTATGAAATCCACCAATAGCTGAGCACGCTACTGGTAGGGAACTCCAGACCTTTCATGGGGACCTCTCGGCGGTCGGGCCCGGCTACTTTGACGATGCCCTTCCCCTGGTCAGCGCGCGCGGCTTCGTGCAGTTCCAAAGCCGAAAGCGGGACGCCCGCACGCTCGTAATGAATGTCGTACTTTGCGTCGAGCAGAACCCACTTGGCGTACTCGTTTGACCAGACCTCGTTCACACCATGATGGTTGCTTTTGCCGAACACCAAATGGTCGCTGTCGACACCCAGGTCCCGAACTACATAGCCCATGGCAGTCATCACCGCGTGCTGCACGTTCATCGAATGCGTGCAGTAGAATCCGGCGCCGGTTTTTGCTTTTTCAAGAATGGCAAACACGTCGCCAGAGAATTTCTGATCGTTATCGATCGGCCAGCGGCTGTGGACCCAATGTCTCAGTTTGAGCTGCTTTTCAAACTCGCTGGTTTCGCCGCGCACAACGTCGTCGAGCCGATACTCCTTGCGCAGACGCGCGATGGCAGGGCTAGAGAAGTCCTCGAATTCCTCCGAAGAAGGTGGACCATGGAACTGCGGCCCACGAATCTCCGCCCTATCCGCTTGGCTCGCCGAGTCTTGCCCAGCGGCGAGCGATGCCGCCAGCAGACCGAACAATACAATTCCGTTGAGGCGACCAGCACTTGACATATTTCTATTGTGACCAAGCGCAATTGCCGCGTCCAGCCGGCGCCGCTTGCGGCACAATGGGGCGTGGCAACCCACGATTTATCCATTCTGTTATTTGCCGCTACACTGGCTCTTGCTCCGCCGGCAGCAGATGTCTATCGCTTTGCGCTTGCGGATTGCGATGACGTTGTATTCGGGCCCGAAGGCGATCTTTACTTCGCCTGCCATTCACCAACCGACGCCCTTGGGGTAAAGGTTCGGGGCGCCAAGTCCGCACCGGACATCATGGATGCCTACGTCCTACGCGTGCGACCGAGGAACGGTGAAATTGTTTATGCATCGCGCATCGGCGGATCTTCCTTCGATGCAGCCTTGCGAATTGCTGTGGACAGGAACGGGTTCGCATACGCCACCGGGTTGACAAAGTCTCGTGATTTCCCGGTGACCTCCGGCGGCCTGCTGCGCGGAAACAGTGACGCGTTCCTCGCCAAGATCAGTTCGACTGGCGAGGTGATCTACTCAGCTACGTTTGGCGGAAGCGGTGATGAGATCGGCAATGCGTTGGCAATCGGAGAGGACGGAAGCGTGTATCTGGGCGGGAGTTCTTCTTCTCCCGATTTAGCGCCTGCATCCGATATGTCCGACTTCTCAACCGGCGACGATGCGTTTGTCTGCCGAGTTCCGAGCCCGAGAGGTACTGCCCAATGCGTCAGGTTTGGTGGAAGCAAAACAGAAAAGCTGACTGGATTAGCTTTGGACGGCAGAGGAGGCATTTACGCCGTTGGCTTTACGAGTTCGGCGGATTTCCCGATGAGACGCCAAGTGCAAGAGAGGCTCCGTGGATCCAGCGATTTGTTTCTGACCCGGCTGGCAATACCCACATTGAAAATGACGTTCTCGACCTTGTTTGGTGGAAGCGGCGCTGATTCGGGATGGGGTATCGCGATAGATAAGCGAGGGAACCCGATTGTGGCGGGAATCACGGATTCAGAAGACTTGCCGGGAACTACCGCTTCATATCAGCCTCAAAACCGCGGGCAAAGAGACGCGTTCCTCGCGCTGTTCGGGAACCTTGATCACCGGAACATTCGAGCCACGTACTTTGGAGGCTCTTTGGATGACGAGAGCGGCTACGACGGAGGAAACGTCAAGGTAGGTCCTGATGGCAAAGTGTGGCTTGCCGGCATTACCCACTCAAAGAACCTGCCGATGAGGAACGCCATCCAACGCGAGTATGGAGGTGGCGATGGTGACGGTTTCGTCGCAGCATTCAGCCCCGATTTGACCCGGTTGTGTTTCGCAAGCTTCTTTGGTGACCGGGATCGCAATTTGCTGGAAGGCCTGGCTGTCTCGTCAAACGCGATCGCTGCAACTGGAGTGTCGTTCAAGAACTCTCCGGCGGCTTTCCACGTTCGAGTCGGGCCGTCCCTATACGCCGGTCACAATGCCGTGTTGCTCAACGGGGAGTCTAAGTGTGAGCAGTGACCGCGCCTCGGATATAGTTCGCCGATATAATTCCCGATGAGGGGCAGGTGATGTCGGCCATCTGTTGAGAACGATCAAAGAATATGCAAAAAATAACTCCGCATCTGTGGTTTGACAAAGAAGCTCGGGAGGCAGCCGAATTTTATGTGTCGTTGTTTCCGGGGTCCCGAGTCACTGACGTGACCAAGCTAACAGGTACGCCGTCGGGGGATTGCGATCTCGTGTCGTTCGACCTGGCGGGGCAGCCCTTTATGGCGATCAGTGCGGGACCATTGTTCAAGTTCAATCCGTCGGTGTCCTTTCACGCTAAATGCGGCACGAAAGAGGAAGTAGACGCGCTGTGGGAAAAGCTGTCTCCCGGCGGGAAGGTCCTAATGCCTCTGGACAGTTATCCCTTCAGCGAGCGGTACGGATGGCTCGAAGACAAATACGGGCTTTCGTGGCAGCTGATATGGGCCGGCGGAATGGAGATCCAGCAGAAGTTGACGCCCGTGCTGATGTTCGTGGGAAGCGTGTACGGCAGGGCGGAAGAAGCGATCAAATTCTATGCCTCGGTGTTCGCGAATGCGCCTGCTGGCGCGCGGCGCGGAGAAACGACAGCGATGGTGCTCGCGCGATATGGCAAGGGCGAGGAGCCGGATAACGAAGGCGCGGTACGGTACGCGCATTTTTCCCTTGATGGTCAGGGGTTCGGCGCGATGGATTCGGCGCGGGCGCACCAGTTCGCGTTCAACGAGTCTATATCGTTCATCGTGCCCTGCGATACGCAAGAAGAGATCGATTACTTCTGGGGAAAACTCTCGGCGGACCCGAAAGCGGAACAGTGCGGCTGGCTGAAGGACAAATTCGGCCTCTCATGGCAGGTTAGTCCCGCCGCCATGAATGAACTGCTTGGAAGTACAGACCAGGAACGCGTCGGGCGCGTAATGCAGGCCGTGCTCAAGATGAAAAAGATCGATATCGCCGAGCTCAAGCGAGCAGCTGCCGGGTGACACGCGGTTTCATCTTCCTGATTACGATCGCCGATCGTGGACGCACAGTTTGCGTTGTCCGGTCATAGGCATCCGGAGGGTCCAACGAACTGTGCGCCACGGAATCGAGCATGTCTAGAGTTGTCTGTGTTCAGCGGTGTTTGATAAAGGTGCCGGCGTTCAATTCACGCATGGCCTGACGTAACTGGTCTTGCGTATTCATCACGATCGGCCCGTACCAGGCTACGGGTTCTTCGAGCGGTTTGCCGGATACGAGAAGGAACCGAATTCCTTCGGGCCCCGCCTGCACCACAACCTCGTCGCCTCGATCGAACAGAACCAGGGAGTGGTTGCGCACGTCATAGACGGGCGCTGCGTCAGGTTTGGCCACCTGTTCCGTCAGTACCGCGCGAGGATCCGATGAGTCGCGGAAAGTGCCCGAACCCGCGAAGACGTAGGCGAAGGCGTTACGGGTGGTCTCCACTTTCAGACGCTTTTTCTTTCCCAGGTGGAACTGAGATGTCGAGGTAATTCGGATCGGCCGCTACTCCTTCAACCGGGCCTCGCTTGCCCCAGAACTCGCCGCTGATGATGCGCGCACGCGTGCCGTCATCGTCAGTTACTTCCGGGATCGCGACCGATGGAATGTCCTGGTAGCGCGGGTCCGTCATCTTCAGTGTTCGCGGGCAGATTTGCCCACAGTTGAAAGCCGTGCATGCGGCCCTGCGGGTCGCCCTTGGGCATCTCCTGATGCAGGATGCCGCTGCCGGCGGTCATCCACTGGACGTCTCCGGCCGTCATTTTGCCCTTGTTGCCGAGGCTGTCTCCGTGTTCCACGGAGCCCGCCAGCACATAAGTGATGGTCTCGATTCCGCGATGAGGGTGCCACGGGAATCCGGCCAAGTAATCCTCCGGATTGTCGTTCCGAAAATCGTCCAGGAGCAGGAAAGGATCGAAATCCTTCGTCTTTCCGAAGCCGAAGGCCCGCTGCAGTTTTACTCCGGCGCCTTCGATCGTGGGTTGCGTTTGCAGGACTTGTCTTACGGGACGCAGAGACATAATGTTCCTCCTAAAATTCACAGGGCACGAATGCGATCGTGCCGGATGTTCAGACTTTTACGAACTGGATATCGAGGGCGATATTGACCTCGTCGCCGACGAGAATACCGCCGGTTTCGAGGGCTGTGTTCCAGGTCAGGCCAAAGTCTTTCCGATTGATCTTCGTAACAGCCGACACGCCCAGGCGGGTGTTCCCCCAAGGATCCTTCGCCGGCGGCGTGGGACCCTCGAGTTTGAAGACAACTTCGCGAGTCACGCCGTGAATCGTCAGATCGCCGGTCACCGCCAGTTCATCGTCGCCCGTTCGCTTCACCTGCGTCGAGCGGAAGCTCAGGGTCGGGAACTGTTCCGCATCAAAGAAATCCGGGCTCTTCAAATGCGCGTCGCGCTGCGCATCGCCCGTGCCGATCGAGAAAACATCGATCGTGGCTTCCACGCGCGATTTCGTGATATCGGTCTCGTCGAGGTTCAGGACGCCGGAGACACCGGTGAACTGTCCTTTCACGTTGGAAATCATCATGTGTCTCACCTTGAACTCGGCGGTGGAGTGAACCGGGTCGAGATTCCAGGTCGTGGTGGTTGGTTGGGTAGCGGCTCGCGTTGTGCTCATGGATTTTGAGTCCTTTCGGTTAAATTGGATGTGTTCGAACGACATCCGTTGCAACGAATAATCATTCCAAAGGATATCAGGTGGTTACACTGCCGATCTCACTCCTGCACGCTTCGAGCAACTGCCGGAGGGATTGCAGACGTTCTGTACCGAGATGTCCAAGCAGTCTGCGATGCATCTCGCGAACAGGATGGTCGAGCCTGGCGAGGAGGTCCAGGCCTTGCGTAGTGATACGGGGCAGGACGACCCTGCGATCTTTGTCGTCACGGCGCCGGGAGATCAGCTTTCTCTTCTCCATGCGGTCGAGCAGGCGCGTTATGTCCGGATCGCGCGTGATCATTCGATTACCGATTTCGCCGCACGTTAGTCCGTCGGGAGACCCACGTAGTATTCGGAGTACGTTGTATTGGGCCGGGGAGAGATCCTCGCCTTTCAACACCTGCGCCAGAGGCCGGGACAGCATCTCAGTGGTGCGGAGCAAATCGAGGTACGCAGCCTCTTCCGGAACGGCGGTATGCCGGGGAGTGCGGTCCGATTTAGCTTTGGCTGTTCCATTCATGCTCTTTTTAATTATATCTGTTGTAACGAAGTTTGTCGAGACGAGAGAGCCTAATCGCGCGCTTACGCCTGCGACTCCGAGGTCGGTAGCTTTCGATTATCGGCAGTTTTGGTGTTGGAGGCTTGGGGTTACGTCCGTTGTGCCGGGCGGCGGGACGCTTTTGCGTTCTGACCCAGGCTTCTGCGCAGAACTTCGACAAGATCGATCACCTCGGCAGGGGCCTTTCTGCGCTTCGGTCCTTCAATCACGTTCTTCTGACTTTTGCGCTTCCGGGCGATCAACTTCCTCACGCGTTCCGCATCTTCGTTCTGCAAGTCCTTTGCCGTAATACTCGATCGGGACCTCTGGGCGATCAAGCGTTCGAATGAGCGCACCGCGGCAGGAGCCGGTTTTTGCTTCTTCGGCAATCCAACGTCTTCAGGCGCCCGCACCTCGTCAGAGAATCTCATCGTTTCAGCGCGAAGGATTCCGTTTTCCGCGGTGATGGCCACGAGATATTCCTTGCCTCGCATAACGAATGTTGCAATTCCGGCGCGGCCGGTCCGCTCCATTGTCTCGGCTAGAAGATGGTACGCGCGAGCCGATCCTGCCGGCGTCAAGAAGTAGCCACGTTCAAAATAGATCTGCGGAATACTACGGTCATCAACAAAGCGCCGTAGCGCAATGTCCCGCGAGCGCTCCGGAGCCAGGCGTTCGAGTTCCTCGTCAGAGATCTCGATAAATCGGTCCTTCTTGATTTCATAGCCGCGAACGATCGAGTTCGCCTCGAGGCTGCGGCCGGTCTTCTCCGAATAGTAGCGCCTCGCGAGGGGCTTCCCTGACGGCCCGAGCATGCGAAACGACACGCGATCGCCTCGGTTTGCCGGGAACAGATTGACTGGAATACTCACAAGGCCGAAGGTGATCGTGCCCGACCAGAAAGGCCGCGTTGCTGCTTCGCTTTGATCCAGTTCTTCAGGCAACTGCCTTCTCCTTCAGCTTCGATGTTGATTTGAGACTTGCCGTAAGCGCGTCAAGTAGGGATGTCGTCTCTCGCGGAGCGCGGATCGTCTCGAGCTTGGGCTTACGACCTTTTGCCTTCGCCTCGATGTAACTCATCACGCGATCATGGTATTCATCCGTATACTCCTCCGGGCGAAAGTTTCCTTCGAGCGTGTGAACGAGTTGCTCGGCCATTTTGATTTCGAGCGCATCCGGAGGTTTGCCGGGTGGAGGCTTGAGTTCGCGTGCCGAGACCACTTCATCGGCATATCGCAGGGTTATGAGAACCAAATATCCATCACGAGGGCGAAGCGCTCCAATGTAATGCTTCCGACGCATCACCCAATGCGCGAAACCTTCCCGTTGTTTTCGCTCCATCGCTTGGGCCAGCGCGAAGTAGGCTTTCGCATCGCCGTCCGGACCGAGGTAATAGGGACGGTCATAGTATTGGCTGCCGATTTGGCCCTGTGGGACAAAATGCGGGACCTCGATTAGATCGGAGGGCTCGGGCTCGAGCTTTTCCAGGTCTTCGTCGTCCACGATGACGAAGATATCGGGCTCGACTTCGTAGCCTTTCCGAATTTCCTCACTCGCTATTTCTTTGCCGCTATCCGGGTTTACCATATGCTGCTTGACGCGCGCGTGGGCGCTCT
Organism: Bryobacteraceae bacterium; assembly: GCA_963833675.1. Taxonomy (GTDB): domain Bacteria; phylum Acidobacteriota; class Terriglobia; order Bryobacterales; family Bryobacteraceae; genus DASQDN01. Next base: position 34,095 of record CAWHYW010000021.1, read on the forward strand.
TTTCAAGCAGATGAAAATGAATGCCCCGGTCCTCAACCGCCGAGTATAACTTCACAGGCAACTTTGACCGGCCCAGTTCGAGTTTGCCTTTCCAAATTGCTCGAGCTGCCATGATCAGCTTCTCCGCGTTCTTTTCTGACCCGCTTCACGGGAAGCGCATTCTTTGCACAGAACCGGTGCGCCAAACTTTGCCTCTACACAGCACGCGCACAAAACGGCATCACATCCTTCACATCGACGCTCCGCGCGATATGCGTGGGTCTGACCACAACACGTGCAAAGTTCGGTTCCCGGATTGAGCCACCAGGGGACTTCACGTCGGGCTTTTGCCGCTTTCACTATGACGAGAGACTTCCTTCTCTCCTGTTTTGTTTCACGGAAGGCCGTTCCCGCAGTTCTCCAAATCCCACGGGCAGACTTCTGGGACGGCAGCCGGATTGGAGCTTAGACCTTAGGAGTGAACTGAGCCAAATCGTAGATCCCTAGCTCCTTCTCCAGCTTCGCGACAGCATCCACATTCTTCTCGAAACCATCGCCGTGAAAGATCTGATTCTCCTTCTTCTCGAACTCCTCGCCTAAAGCATCGTACTCGTGCTTCGAAACGACCTTGCGGAATTCCGGGAACAGTACCGTGTCTTCCCGTGCCTCATGGGGCTCGTACATGCGAACGAATTGATAGAGCATATTGCGTAGATCGGTTCGTGGGCCGGCGTCTTTGAGCGCCGTGCCTGACGCCAGCCTTATTGTGCGGTCGGTGAGCGTCCGGCCGCGCTCGTGCTGCTGCTTGAGAACATCCACCAAGTCGACGAGCGCATTTGCCTTCCGGAAGCGAGGAAAGAGGTAATCCTCCTCTAGTTTTTCGTGATAGTCTTCGACGAAGGCCCGGATCAGTTTTGCGGAAGATTTGACCACATCCGGCGGGAAGTCGCGTTTTCCGTCGATCCTGTTTATTACCTCCCGGTAAATGAGCAGCACGCGTTTGAGGATTCCGTGCTCTCGCATGAGGTCTTCGGCGGGTGACACTTCGTCCTCCTCTCCTTTCCCACCCGTCTCACCCTTCTCTTGACCAACCAGTCCCGGCACGGTTATGAGTCCGGTCGCACCTAAGGCCAAGGTCACCGAATTACGCAGCCAATTGCGCCGTAGTTCGTCTTGCGCCATTCAACTCTCCTCCATTTCCATCAGTAAGACGTGTGACCAGAGATTTTCCGATCAGACAGAATGAGCTCCAAAATGTGCAGACGTTGACAACTTTCAAGCATTCTATTGAATACATGTGTGGATGCAAAGTCGAAACGCGAGTTCAAGGATTCCCTCTTTGGCGAGTTCGCCCGTATCGGCAAGGCATCAGCGAGCGAAAGGCGTTTGGAAATCCTTGATTTGCTTGCGCAAGGAGAGCGCTCAGTCGAGGAACTCGCGGAGGAAACGTCGCAGACTGTTGCAAACACTTCCCAGCATCTGCAAGTTCTGAAACAAACCCAACTGGTGGAGGCCCGGCGCAAGAAAGCCTTTGGTGACCTCCGGGATGCTCCTTCAGGGATTAGCGATTCTCTCTCGCTGCCTTTGACCTCCGGCTTTGCCCCGTCGGCTTTTGCATCGTGCTGGTTGGGTATTGGGACTGCGATGATTGATCCGACGCTTTTAGCAACGATAGGAGACGTTGCACACCCGTCGTGGCGAGCTTCTGGAGTGGGTGTTTACCGCTTATGGAGAGATTGTGGATATGCTCTGGGCGCTCTTCCTGCGGGTCTGGTTGCGGATTTCTTCGGCATTCGGTGGGCGATTTTTTCTGTCGGAGCTTTGACCGTCATCTCCGGACTGGTAACTCTTCTGACCATGCGCGAAACGCTTCCCGGTAGAGATCCCGCCCGCACTGAATTGCCTCACCCGGCAGTACTGATTTAATGTCGTTAAGGAGGATGCGGAATATGACCAACCGACGTGAGGCGCTTTCATGCATGGTAGGAGGCTTTCTAGCTTCCGGATTTGCACGCGCCGCTTTCGGCGCCGATCCTTGGACGGAAAGTGAGCTAGTAAAGCCTGCGGAGTTGGCGAAGCAGATTGAAGCTGGAACCGCGCCACCCGTCATCTGCGTTGCTTTTCCGTTGCTTTACCGTCAAAGGCATATCCGCGGGGCGAAATATGCCGGACCGGGGAACAAGCCCGAAGGCATTCAAGATCTTGAAGCGCTTGCGGGGACACTCTCAAAGGACTCCGAGATCGTGATCTACTGCGGCTGTTGTCCGATGAAGGATTGTCCGAACATCCGCCCGGCTTACGAGGCTCTCAAAGGGATGGGTTTCAAGGCAGTACGCGTTCTATCCATCCCGAACAATGTGCACAACGACTGGACGACAAAGGGCTATCCGAGCGAGCCTCCTCAGGCCCCGCGTACACCTGGAGCATAGAAATGAGGCCTACACGGCAACTGCTCTGCCGGCTATGAAGAGGTCCTGCTTCCGTTCACCATTTCCACGCCCGGTTTCCGGCCTTCGAACAAGTCCCGCACGACCTTTGATCACGAAAGCTCGGATTTCTCCACCGCTTTTATCACCTGGTGAATAGAGTCCAGGGGCAAATTTGTATCAAGCCGTTCTCCCGTTCTGAGTTTGAATGAGGGTTCAGCGTATCATCGGCCGCCACGGCCGCGCAATTCCGGCACGCGACGCGGACAGACAAAAAAATCCGCCGTACCCAACGATATCCACGTCTTAGATCGTTGTAAGGAGAGGCGACACCTCCATGGCTACAAAAGAAGTAGTGGACGTAACGGAACAGAAGCGGCTGAACGACGCGCGTGACACCGGGATACCGTGGAAAAAGTGGGGACCTTATCTCAGCGAGCGGCAATGGGGCACGGTCAGGGAAGACTACAGCCAGGACGGAAACGCCTGGGATTATTTTTCGCATGACCAAGCCCGGTCCCGTGCGTACCGGTGGGGAGAGGACGGGCTTGGAGGAATCTCCGATGACAAGCAGCACCTGTGTTTTGCCCTGGCGCTGTGGAACGAGCGAGACGCGATCCTTAAGGAGCGTCTATTTGGGCTGACCAATGGCGAAGGAAATCATGGCGAGGATGTTAAGGAGTACTATTTTTACATCGATAGCACTCCGACTCACTCCTACATGAAATATCTCTACAAGTATCCACAGCGTGAGTTTCCGTATCGCGATCTGGTTGAAACAAATTTGAGACGATCGCGCGAGGAATTGGAGTACGAGTTAATCGATACACAGGTTTTCGATGACGACCGCTATTTCGACGTGTTCCTCGAGTATGCCAAGGAAGGTCCGGAAGATCTGCTCATCCGAATCACCGTTCATAATCGCGGCCCGGAATCAGCCAGGCTTCGCGTGTTACCGACGTTGTGGTTCCGGAATACATGGTCCTGGGGCGAAGACACGCGGAAGCCGTCGATACGCGAAAGAAATCCCGGCGTAATTCAGGCGACACACGAGGACCTGGGCGATTACTGGCTTTACTGCGACGGGAACCCAGAGGTACTGTTCACCGAAAACGAGACGAATTGCAGGCGTCTCTGGCGAGAGGCGAATGGTTCGGCCTGGGTAAAGGATGCCTTTCACACTTACGTTGTCTCAGGCGACAGCGGGGCGGTGAATCCGGCTCGAGAAGGCACCAAAGCTGCAGCCCATTATGTATTGGAAGTCCCCGGCGGTGGGAGCAAGGAAGTCCGCCTGCGGCTCCGATCGGCCAGCGACAACAATCCATTCAGCGGCTTTGATGCCGGTTTTGAAAAGCGAATTGCGGAGGCGAATGAGTTTTATCAGCGGATTACTCCCGCCTCACTGAATGAAGACCAGCGTCGGGTACACCGTCAAGCCCTGGCCGGGATGCTGTGGACGAAGCAGTTTTATTTCTTCGATCTCGAGAGGTGGCTAACCGAGCACAAAAGTCATCCACTGCTCGAGAACAATGGTCACCGCGTTCGGAACGCAGAATGGTTCCACATGCTGAATGCGGACGTGATCTCGATGCCGGACAAGTGGGAATATCCTTGGTATGCTGCGTGGGATCTGGCATTCCATACACTCTCGCTGGCGCTGGTCGATTTCGATTTCGCGAAAGATCAGCTTCTCCTTATGTTGCGTAGTCTGTATTTCCACCCCAATGGACAGATACCCGCCTACGAGTGGAACTTCAGCGACGTAAATCCGCCGGTACACGCCTGGGCCACGCTGTATCTATTCAAACTGGAACGTACGCTCGGCCGTGCTGATATGCGTTTCCTCGAACGATCATTTCAGGCGTTGACGCTTAACTTCAACTGGTGGGTGAATCGCAAGGACCCATCGGGCCGCAACCTCTTCGCCGGCGGGTTCTTGGGCTTGGACAACATCGGCGTCTTCGATCGCAGCGCGCAACTGCCCACGGGCGGATCGCTGGAGCAGGCGGACGGGACTGCATGGATGGCGTTTTACTGCCAGTGCATGCTCGAGATGGCCCTGATTCTTTGCGAATACGACTCTATGTACGAAGAGGTCGCATTCAAGTTTGTTCAGCATTTTATGTGGATCGCCTTTGCGATGGATCGCATCGGAGACTGCCATGACGAAATGTGGGATGAACAGGACGGTTTCTTCTACGATGTTCTTCGGCTGCCGGACGGCCGGGCCACTCGTTTGAAGGTACGGTCGTTGGTAGGACTGCTGCCGCTGTGCGCCTCGACCGTGTTTGAAGCCGATGCCGCAACGAAATATCCGAAGTTCATGGAGTTGATTGCTCTTTTCAGGAAACGGCACCCGGAAATGGTGTCGCAGGTCGCGCCCACCGATCAGGGGTTCATTGGGTACAAGAACCGGCGTTTGTTGTCGATACTCAACAGGTCCAAACTGGAGCGGGTGCTCGGTTACCTTCTCGATGAAAACGAGTTTCTGGGACCATACGGAATACGTTCTCTCTCCCGTTATCACCTTGATCACCCTTTCTCATTCTGGGTTGCTAACCAGGAATACACAGTCAAGTACCTGCCGGCGGAATCGAACACGGGTATGTTTGGAGGTAATTCCAACTGGAGAGGCCCCGTTTGGATGCCTGTCAATGTACTGATTGTCCGGGCGCTCTTAAATCTGTACACGTTTTTCGGAGATGAATTCAAGGTTCAGTGTCCCAGCGGTTCCGGGCATTACATGACCTTGTTCGAGGTGGCAAACGAGATCCAGAGGCGCCTGGCTGCCACGTTTTTGCGCGACGCCAACGGCCAGCGGCCAGTTTATGGTGGAACAAAGAAGTTCCAGGAGGATCCGTATTGGCGTGACCTGATTCTGTTCTATGAGTATTTTCACGGCGATAACGGGGCAGGGCTCGGCGCCAGTCACCAGACCGGTTGGACCGGCACAATCGCCATACTCCTCGACGTCTTCGGACGTATCGATGCAAAGCAATTGCTGGAAACCGAACGTGGGCATCTGCTCTCCCGGATCGTAACGGAGCAGGTGGTGGGAGAAGGGGCGGGAAAGGAAAACGTTCCAGCCACGCATAAGATTGCCGCGAGGTAAGGCTGTAGTGTTTTGGTTAGAGTGTAATCTTCCGAAACTCCGGATCTGTCGCTCTATGCCAGATGGCGGCTGACACCAAAGATAATAGTGCCGGATCCGGCGATGTTACATCCTCCGGATCGACGAGGATTTGTGAGCATGGCCGAAACAGAAACGCAAGCTGCAACCGCTCCGCAAACAAGTGAAGGGAAGCGCTTGGCGGAGACCTATGGAAAGCCGCTGACTTGGCGAAGGTGGGGACCCTATGTCAGTGAAAGATCCTGGGGCACCGTCCGCGAAGATTATAGTGCTTCCGGCGCGGCCTGGGACTTTCTAAGTCATGAGATGGCCCGCAGCAAAGCCTACCGCTGGGGCGAAGATGGAATAGCGGCCATCTGCGACCGGTACCAGATCCTGGTTTTCGGGCTTGCGTTTTGGAACGAGAAAGACCCGATTCTGAAAGAACGGGCATTCGGCCTCACACCTTCCGAAGGCAACCACGGCGAGGACGTCAAGGAATATTACTTTTACCTCGACAACACTCCGACCCACTCCTATATGAGGTATCTCTACAAGTACCCGCAGGGTCGTTATCCGTACGACTGGCTGGTTGAGGAAAACAAGCGGCGTTGCGGGCGTGGGTTTGAGTTCGAGCTACTCGACACGGGCATCTTCGATGAAGATAGATACTTCGACATCCAGATTGAATACGCGAAAGCAAGCCCAGAGGACATATGCATTCGCATAGAGGCCTTTAATCGAGGACCGGATCCCGCTCCCCTTCACTTGATCCCACAGTTGTGGTTTCGGAACACATGGTGCTGGGGCGATAAGGCGGAACAGGAACCGTCGATTCAAACCGGCTCGCCTGCAGGAGATGCTGTTTGTCTTGTAGCGGATGATAGTAATACGCCGCCGCCGGCCAACCTGCCTTTCGTGTATCGATTGGGCAAGCGTCACCTATATGGTGAATTGGGCGGTTCGCCCTTGTTTACGGACAACGAAACGAACAGAGCGCGGCTATATGGGGTCGCAAATAACCGTCCTTTTGTCAAGGACGGCTTTCACCGTGCGATCGCGAACAACGATGCTGCGGCAGTCAATCCCGACCAGATAGGGACGAAGGCGTGTCTCAATTACCGCTACGAGGTTCTGCCCGGCGCATCCGTACAGTTACGTCTCAGACTGACACCGGAGTCATTATCGAAGCCGTGGGCTGATTTCGACGGCATTATGCGGGAACGGCGAACTGAAGCGGATGAATTTTATGAGGCGATCTACCCACCCAAGGCGACCGAGGACGAGCGGCTAGTTCAGAGACAGGCGCTTGCTGGTCTACTCTGGACCAAGCAGATCTACCTCTTCGATATTACGAAATGGCTGGAGGGCGACAACACAAAGTTGCCTCCCCCGCCTTCCCGGCAGTGGATTCGCAATCGCCACTGGCAGCATTTGAACTCGATGCGCGTGCTCTCGATGCCCGACAAGTGGGAGTATCCCTGGTTCGCGGCATGGGACCTCGCGTTTCACACGATTCCGCTAGCCCTGGTTGACCCGGAATTCGCAAAGGAGCAACTCTGGCTGATGCTGTTCGAGCAGTTCCAGCATCCGAATGGGCAGATCCCGGCATATGAGTGGGAATTCTCTGACCTGAATCCTCCTGTGCACGCATGGGCGGTTTGGCGTGTGTACAACATGGACAGGAACCGCACGGGCCGTGCGGATCGCCAATTCCTCGAGAAGTGCTTTCACAAACTGCTGATTAACTTCGCCTGGTGGGTCAATAAGGTAGACGGGTCGGGCAACAACGTTTTCGAAGGCGGATTTCTCGGCCTCGACAATATCACCGTGCTCGATCGCAGCGACAAACTTCCAGGCGGCGCTGTTCTGGAGCAGTCCGACGCGACCGGTTGGATGGGCATGTTCTGTCTAAATCTGATGCGGATCGCTTTAGAACTCGCCCAGACAAACAAGGTATACGAAGCGACCGCCCTGAAGTTCTTCGAACATTACATCTACATCGGCTCGGCCATGAATCATATGGGCGGGCGGAAATATTCGCTCTGGGACGAGGACGATGGCTTTTTCTACGACGTCCTTCGCTACCCCGACGGGAAGTTCGACAAGTTTCGAGTAAGGTCCCTGGTGGGTGTCATCCCTCTGTACGCTGTCGAGGAATTGCAACTCCGCGCTATACAGGACCTCGACGAGTTCCGCACGAATCTTCTCTGGTTTGTAAATAACCGCAGTCAGTTGACAAACGCCTGCTGCCATGCCGTGGAAAGCAATGGTGAGCGGCTTTACGCGTTAACGGTGGTAGATCAGAATCAGCTGCGACGCATGCTCGAACGAGTGCTGGATTCGGACGAGTTTCTCTCTGAATATGGCATTCGGAGTCTATCGAAATACCACGAACAGCATCCTTTTGTGTTCGGGACCAGCGAAGTTCGATACGATCCGGCAGAATCGGAGAATAAGATAAAGGGAGGCAATTCCAACTGGCGCGGTCCCATTTGGTTCCCAACTTCGTTTCTGATTATCGAATCTTTGCGTAAGTTGGGCCAGGGGTATGGCGCGAACCTGGCTGCCGCTCCGGCCAACGATGGATACCCTCCGAAAGATCTGACTGCGATGGCGGGTGATCTGGCCAACCGCATGATTCGGATTTTCACGAGGAATGAAGACGGGCGACGCCCGGTTTACGGAGGAACTCGGAAGTTCCAGGAAGACCCGCACTGGCGGGACCTCATCCTGTTTTATGAGTTCTTCCACGGTGATAATGGGGCCGGTCTGGGCGCTTCTCACCAGACCGGTTGGACGGGGTTAGTAGCCGCGCTTATTGACGAGTGGCGACGATAGTTGCTCACCAAGTCGAAACGTGGTTCGGAGGCGCCAACTCGGCTCGGCCAGGATCATGCAATAAAATGTGCCCGCCGGCGACCGTGGTGACCGAAGCAAGCTGTCTTCGTCAGCGGCAACGAGTCTCCGAATTCGCTATAGCGCCCGGTTAAGCGAGATCGCAACTCCAGTCGCGCGCGAGCAACCCTCGACTTCGCTGCAGCCAAGGTGATTCCCAGCTTCTCCGCAACGTCTGCTACGGGTAATCCCTGAACGTCGCGAAGTAACACCGCGTGGCGAAACAAGCCAGGAAGATGATTCAATTCCTTTCTTACCACCTGGTGCAATTGTCGAGAAGCTAAGTCACCTTCCGGGTTAGAGGTGTCGGATAGCTGAAAAAAGGCTGTTCGATCGCCGGACGGTTCATCAAGATAGAGGAAACGTGCCCGGCGATTCTCCCTCATGGACATCAGACATTGGTTTGTAACAATCCTTGTTAACCAGGTGGAGAACTCAGCGGCGCCTTGATATTGATCCAGATGTTCATAAGCTTTTATTAGAGCGATCTGCACCTGATCCTCTGAGTCACAGCGATTCCGGAGAAAGGAACCTGCTACTTCCACGCACCTTGGCCGATGCCGGCGAACGAGTTCGTCAAAGGCCAACCGCTCGCCGCGACGACTTGCTTCAACAAGTTGCGTGTCCGTGAGCCGCCGATCTTCGATGTGTGTATCCCTCACGTCTACCCCCTTCGTGGGATCTTTGCTCGAATTACTTATTTAGGTCGCACCGGATAAACGCTTTTCCGGAGAGTTCGATTTTTTTTCGCGGTTCCGGAGAAAATGAGGCGTGCCCGCGACTACCACTGAGTAGGCTGTCGCCACGTGGCCTTATTGGCGCCGTGGAATGCTGTTACGCGTGGTTCGTGGAGTTATTGTGCGCTTAGCCGTGATTGGATTGGCCCTGGAAAGTCCTGCCGAAAATGGTTATGCTCTGAGAGTTCTGCAATCGGCCAAGAATATGAACGATGATTGTCTGCCCGTAAATGTCTGGTCAAGCGGCAACAGCGAATCACGATGGAAGGTCAGGAGCTGGCAAGGAGATACACGCAAGGTTGATGGATGTCTCTGAGACGGAAAACTCCATTATACTTCCTCGATCTTGCATAAGGCATTCAATCCCTACGGAACACGTCAGGCCACCGCGGCCTGATCTCGACGGATCCATGCCGCCCTATCTCACGGATCGGCGGCGACGATGCAGAAACTATGTGATCTTTCGCGGCTGCAGCCTCGAAAGATCCGGCAGAGTCTGGCTCAGCAAGATCAGCTCATCGCCTTCGCGCAACGGTCCCGCTTCCCCGTCAACCGGGTTGAGCATCATTTTTTCACCGCGATAAAGCCCAATCAGAAGGCACGCTTTCATATTCGTGCGATCGGGCAGGAACACGTTTGCCGCTGCGACGAAATTCATCCCGACAAGCTGGGCAGGCACCGGCACCAGATACATCTCATTGGCGTCACGCCGGACTGATAGTAGCTCCTGATAAACGCGCGTCATGCCGTGAAAGAGCGAGGCGCGCGCCATCAGGCGCAATCCGAAGTCGGCGGCCGAGATGACTTCATCAGCACCCGCCTTGCGCATGTGCGCCCGGTATTTCGGATCCTGGCATTCGACCACAATATTTGGCTGACGCTCTTGCACGCAAACGTTCTTGACCGCGATGCAGCAAACGATGGTTTTTCCGTCGGCGTGCTGGATCTGACGGTCATCCGATAAGATGACGACCGAATGCGCTAGCGCAACCCTGGCGCGGCGCAGGATCACTTCGTTGGCTGGATCACCTTTGACGATATAAACGTCGTTGAAGGCGGAGTCATCCTGTTTGTCGGGCAGCACGACTTCGTCGGGTATGTCGTGAACGATTACGACTGGCCGCTGGTCGATGACGATGCCGCTATGCACCTCGCGTATCCAGTCCAGTGCTCGCGGCGACCAGTTGCACAGCACCAGATGGCTAGACATTTCAAGATTAGACACCTCACGACTCCTTAGTGAACGTTCGACCAGGATCGACGCAACGCTGGCCGTGAACAAACCGGCCAGGGCGACACCGACGACAAGCACGACGGAAATCACGAGCCGCCCAACACGGGTTTTGGGGGCATTGTTGAGTCCGCTGAAGAGGGTGACCCAGACGTTCCAGAGGGATTCGCGCAAGGTCGCGAACTCTGGATTCGTGCCACGCTCCGCGAAGTGGAGTGCTGTACCGCTCACGATCCAGATCACCACGATAGAGGTCAGGATTTTCCAGACCTGGTGACGATTCCACGCCCGTAGTACGCGCAGCAAGCTGTCGCGCCACGCCGCCGTGTCTCGAAATGGGCCGAGTTCGCTCAAGATCGAGCCTCTGCGCTGGAGCCATAAATGATGCCATTTTCCGTGTTCGGGGTTGTCACGATCAGGGCGAGCGGTAATTGTTTCCTGGGGGAAAGTCCGCCGGCAGGTGCGCTCATTTCGCCACTTTCACATTTCGTCATGTCCCAGGTTTCTTTGCGCGCCATGACCCCCCGCAAAGAAGCACGGCCGATTGGACACCGTACGCTATTGGTCCCCCCGGTCCGAAAAACCACCACCACCGAGACACCGCCTACCAGCGGATTCTCCGTCTTATCCTGCCACAGGTCTTGCCCTTTGCCTTGCATCGATCGCCGTCAGCGTGCCCCACTTCTCGCCACCGTCTATGAACTGCTCAGGCTCAGCACGAAAGTCATTGAAATTCCGGGGTACGGTTGCGAACACCTCTTTTGCGACGCTTGGTTTCTCGGAACGTCCCCGCAGGCGCGCGTCCGACGCCCGCCTCGATTTATTCGATATCCTCATCATACAAGTGGAGAACCGCAGTTCGAACCGTTTGCACCTATTGTTGTGATATTAGACCTTCATCTTCGCGTTAACCACCTAGTGCCCGCGCCCATTCCTCTTTCGAGTGGCTCGAGACGATGTCGTTCTGGTATTGTGCCACACGGCATGATTCGTTGCCGTCGGGGTAGATGGCGTACGGAACGTCGGCTGACCGGAAACGATGCAGATCCACCTTAGTCGTCATTTCCGCGTGACGTCACGATGTTTCGTTGGGGGCGCTGTGGAGACCATGCGAAGAATGCGCCGTCCAAACTCCCGCACGCTGCGTTCATCCATCCGCATTCCGGCCCGAGCCATGGTCACTTCAAAGCGCTCGTCGCTGAATGGCTTCAGGAGATAATCAAGCGCATTTGCCTCGAAAGCGCGAATTGCATGCTCATCGTAGGCCGTCACAAAGACGGTTAGCGGCATCCGTTCGGCCCCCACTTCAGCGATGACTTCCAGGCCGTTCAGTTCCGGCATCTGCACGTCGAGGAACACCAGATCGGGCCTTCGGTTCTGAATGATCTCCACCGCGGAGAGTCCGTCGGACGCCTCTAGGATTGCCGTGATCTGAGAATCGCGGCGCAACAGATCGCCGCGCAATAGGTCGATAATCCGCTGCCTCGCCGGCGCTTCGTCGTCTGCCACCAGAACGCAGAGGCCTTCATGCGCCGATAGCGGCATGGGCATCCTTTCCGGTCCATCGCAAAGGCAGAGAGATTTCAACCTCGGTTCCACCACTGGCGCGCCGGCTCACTGCGAAACAGGTTTCTCTATCCGGATAAAGCCCTGCCACACGCTGCCGCGTCACGGAAAGACCTACGCCGCCGGAGTTCTCTAGCGTCCATCCCTTCGGAAGTCCTACGCCGTCGTCAACCACACGAATGTCAAGCCGATTTCCGTTGCGCTGTGCCGACACGATCACCGTTCCCCCCGAAGCTCGCTGGAAATCCCGTGCCGGATTGCATTCTCCACCAGTGGCTGAACGAAGAGGCAGGGCACGGAAGCATATTTCACTCCCGGCGCGATTTGCGTCTCAATCCGGAGGTGGTCCCCAAAGCGGATCTTCTGAATCGCCAGATAGTGTTCCAGAAACGCCATCTCTTCCGCCAGCGGAACTTCCTGCCTGTCTTTCGATTCCAGCGAAAGGCGGAGAAGGTCGCCCAGGTGCTCGATCATCCGTCGCGCAAGCTTCGGGTCGCGTTCCACCTGAGACGAGATCGTGTTCAAGGCGTTGAAAAGGAAATGCGGGTCGAGTTGCATTCGAAGCGCGTTCAGACGAGCTTCGGAGAAGTTTTTTTCCAGACGCTCCAGCCGCAACTCAGCCGCAACGTAGTGATCGTAATAGCGATAGGCTTGCCAGGCTCCCAGAATCAGCCAGTAGACCAGCCAGTTCCAGAGAAACATGTCTCCTAGCGCATTGACAAGAAACCCGATACCGAGCAAGCCATTTGACTGGTGAATCCCGAATCCGGCGCGAAGCGTCCCAGAACATAAACGTACACACACGTCAAAAGAAGACTTGGAAGGAAATGCGCCAGAACTCGTCGGCCGAATTGCTTGCTGGAAACTGGGATTTGCCGGTCCACCCAAAGAATCAGAGGGGTGACAGTACCCCAGGACCACCATAGAGTCAGAGAAGGAAGCAGAGCTTGGCGCCAGTCCTTACCGGCAGAAAGGTCCGGCAGGCAAACACACAGCCGAGAATCGTCCATGCCAGAGCCGCGAGAGTAACTTGGCCCGGACGGGACTTCAGCCATTGTTTGCCGGCTATCGGATCTGTCATTTTGCTGCCAGATGAACCGCTTCCGCATCGGCCAGGCGCAGCATCAGCCCCCATCCGAAGAAGTTGTTTGCGATTGCCACGGCGACCTCATTATCACCCGCTTCCAGAGGCGCCGTGAACGCGCCATTGTCCAGCGAACATCGCCCATCGGGATATTTCCGTGCTCCTTCCTGCTCGAATAAGTTCCTGCCGGCATACACCAGTTTCCCGTTCACGAATACCCACACTTCGCGTGTCCATCCAATATTGAATTTCTTCGTCTGCTTCCCGTCGGAACTTATCGTTGTCTTCAGCCACGATACCGCGCGGTTCGGCTCGCGTAAAGGCCGGCAGTACTCGCGACTGAGATTTACCAGCCCGCTGCGCTCTGTTCGGATCGCCTTCCATTCCTGCGAAGCGCCCGGCATTTCGTCATAGATAGCATTCTTGCCTTCGGGCAACGAGGAAGAAGTTGAGAGACGCCAATTCCGGACCAGACTTCGGTCCCCCTCCAAGGGATCGCTAGCCGGCTCCGGAGAAAGGCCCTCCACTGCATTGGGAGTGATCACCAGGTTTGCGAAAGTGCCTGGCCACCTGAGATGATGCCGCTGGCAAGACTCTGGGATGCACCGTTCTCACTTTTGGTTTGAAAAACAGGACTACCGTATCGGCTGCAAGAAGTTGTCGCACACGTGTTTGGCCGCCTTCCGGCCGATCTGGGCCCCATGTCGCATTGAGTGCCGCCAGTGCAGACCTGCCCAAACTCGGGCGTCATCGATTTCGCGCATCATCGTATTGAGATCGCGGTATGTGCGTTCAGTCTGAATTACTGGGGGACTGCTGCCTTGCTGGTGTCGATCGTCCAGACAACTTTATTTGTGCCGAAGAACCGCGACACGGCATCCGTCACTGCAGTGGAATAGAATCCATGCCCCGACGGATATTCCGGATGATTGACGGTCAGCAGTGGGGTCCAGGTCGGATCCGGGTCGGTGTCTGGGTTACCGTCTGTGTCGGCACGGGGTATCGCCGTCCTCGGCCGCCAGGTCCGATACACGTACTTGGCTTCGAACCCGACGATTACTGAATCTGCCGCTGACCGGAAACTGGGCCACGACCGGCCTGGAGTGGAGGTTTCCTTCACAGCTCCGTAACCGTGCGATGGACCTTTCAATTGCCCACAACTTTTGTGAGTCGAACCGCGAAGCTGCCTTGTCAAGAACAGCTATCTTGCACGCTCCGGTGATCCTCTGCCGGGACTGACGGTTCTGTGGAGCGGACTATCTCGCCTCGTGGATATCGAATTAGGCTTCTTCGTCGGCTCCCCAGGTTGGGGATAATGCGGTGGACAAGTTTCATCCTCCGTCCTGGCCAACTGGCAACTGGTAGTCACGCAACTTCAAAATTTTCCTTATCGCCAGCCTTCCAACAACTTACGCTCGCCGCTACAAAGGAACGGAGTCTAAAGTTTGGGACCTCGTAGCTAACATGGAACCAGTATGGATATGCATATCCCGTGGACGCCCCGAACCGTTTGGAGAACGGACCCAGAGGAAGTTCCTGACAAAAAGACTCGGCCCGACGCACTCTGCGAGCGCACACTCGACATTCTTCACCCGGTTATCTGGAAAGCGCTAAAACCGTTTGTTGAAGCGCGCAAAGCTCTGTCCGCCGCCCTAATTGAACTGGCGAGAGAGCGGGGCGAACTGTCCCCAGAGTTTGAAAAAGTAAAATTGCAAAACAAACTCCCAGCCTGGCCGGGTCAGCTTACGCTAGCATTTCCTTGATCACGGTTCCGCCGAAGTCGGTAAGCTTCTCGTTGCGGCCGTTGTGCAGGAACCATAGACGATTTTGATCCAGGCCGAGGAGTTGGAGAATCGTCGCATGGAAATCACGCATCGGATATCGTGTGCCAACACCGCGAAGCCCCATGTCGTCGGTTTCGCCGATGATCGTGCCCGGCTTCACGCCGCCGCCGGCGAACCACATCGTGAACGCGTGCGGATTATGATCGCGGCCATCCCCACCTTGCGACATGGGCAGACGGCCGAATTCTGCGCCCCAGATGACGAGCGTGGAGTCAAGCAGACCGCGTTGCTTTAGGTCTTTCAATAGGCCCGCAACCGGAAGATCGGTCATGCCGCACATCTTTTCATGGTTGCCGACGAGGTCTTTGTGCGCGTCCCACTGAATCGAAACGGGTCCGCCGCCGGAATATAACTGGACGAATCGGACGCCGCGCTCCACGAGCCGGCGCGCAAGCAGACATCGCGTGCCGAATTCGTTCGTATGCTTCTGGTCGATTCCGTACATCCGCCGGGTTGCCTCGGTTTCTTTCGAGAGGTCTACTGCTTCCGGCGCGTGGCTCTGCATCCGGAACGCCAGCTCGTACGAGCTGATCCGCGCTGCCATTTCAGTGTCGCCGTCGAGCGTGTCCATTTCATTCATCTGCTGAAGGAAATTCAGCGTTCGGCGCTGTCGGGCCGGCGTCATGGTTTCATCGCTCGGCTTGAGATTCAGAATCGGGTTCGCGCCGGAGCGGAAGACGGTCCCTTGATACACCGCAGGCAGGAAGCCCGCTCCCCAGCACGGAGTGCCTCCTTCGGGAGTGCCTTCGGGCTGCGGCATCACGACATAAGCCGGAAGATTCTCGCTTTCACTGCCGAGGCCATAGGTAATCCATGAGCCCATGCTCGGGTAGCCCATCAGGATGCGTCCGGTATTTACTTGGTACATCGCGGGAGCATGCACGGTACTGTCCGTGTAGAAACTGCGGACGAAGCACATGTCGTCCACGCACTGCGCAATATGCGGGAAAAGCGTGGAAACGTCACGCCCGCACTGACCGTATTTCTGGAACTTCCAGGGGCTCTTGAGAAGAGGTGTGTCGCCTTTCGTGAACTGGCTCACGACGGTGCCATAGCTCTCGGGTAGCTTTTGCCCGTTGAATTTTTCGAGCATTGGCTTCGGGTCGAAGGTGTCGATCTGACTCGGACCGCCTACATTGAAGACAAATATAACGGATTTCGCCTTGGCGGGCATGTGGGGCGGTTTCGCCGCCAGAGGATTAATCCGCTCCGCCGCCGCTTCCGCGCGCGGTGGCAGCAGCGACGCCAAGGCGATGGAACCGAAGCCGTGAGCGGCGCGGACTAGGACGTCCCTGCGGGTTAGGGCGGATTGAATGTGCGGATTACGGAACATAGACAAACTCGTTTCGATTGAGGAGGGCCAAACAGAAATCCGGCAGAGAGCCGCCGGTTTGCAGAAACTTGCTCGCGAGCAAAACCTCTTCTTTACGAGGAGGTCGGGCCAACGCGAGCTTCCACGCGGTGTTGATTGCGCAAGACCGGTTCGCGCCGCAGGCGCCTTTGAGGCGCGCGGCGAAATCATGGGAGACCTGCTTCATGAAGCTGGAATTAAAAAGTGAGAGGGCTTGTAGAGCGTGCGTCGAAACCGGGCGCACCGGACAGGCGGTGATGGCGTCCGGCTGATCGAATGCCGCCAGCAGAGGTAATCGTACGCTGCGCTTGTTGAGCAAGTAGATTCCGCGCCGGTTCTGGACGTTCTTATCCGGATTCACGGGCCACAACCCGTCGCGTTCCCCTTCGGTGAAGATAAGATCGTAGACTTCCGGCTCGATCGGAATACGCACTGGGCGGCCGCCCATTTGCGGATTCAGAGTTCCGGATACGCTTAACGCCGCGTCGCGAATCATCTCAGCGTCGAATCGCTTCCGATTCATGCGCCAGAACAGGCGGTTATCGGGATCGATCTTGGCTTTCTCCAGATCCGGATCGGATGATTGCTGGTAAGCATTGGAAGTGACAATCAGGCGATCGATTGCCTTGATGCTCCAATTCTTATCCATGAACTCCGCGGCCAGCCAATTGAGGAGGTTGCGCGATGGCGGCTTGTCGCCCATCGTGCCAAAGTCATTGGGCGTGCGCACGAGGCCGGTTCCCATGCGGAACTGCCAGATGCGATTCACCATCACTCGGGCTGTTAACGGATTCTCACGAGACGAAAGCCAGTTCGCCAGTGCCGTACGCCGGCCGGCTGTTCCGTCCGGAATTTCGAAGCTGCCCTTGACTACACGGGGAACTGCCGGATCGACCGGCTCGATCGGAAGATGCGGGTCGCCCATGCGAAGGACATAGCAATTCGGCGCGAGTTCTCCCGAAGTGACGAACGCGTAAGCGGCGGGCAGCGGATCGGGTTCGGTGGACTCGATCTGGTGAAGCTGTTCGCGCAGCTTCGCCCGGGTAGCCTTCACATCGTCTGGCATGATTGCGACGACTTCGTCCCAGGCCGGCTTGATCATCGATTCGGCGTTCTTCGCAAGCACGCTCTGTTGCTCACTGCGTTTGTCTTTCGGAATCGACATCGCTTCCAGGAGCGCCGGTTCGAGCTTGGCTTTTCGTTCTGCTTCGATCTTCTCGGCGTATGGCTTGTTGAGGTCCTTCAGCGCCTTCTGTACCGGTTCGATTCGTTTTTTGTAAGCTGCTTCCGCCGCTTCCCACGCCGCCTTCTCGGCTGGCGTGGCGATCTCGACATCTTTGCCTTTCGCGCCGGCGAAAACGGCCTGGAGCCGGTAAAAGTCGGCCTGCAGAATGGGGTCGAATTTATGGTTGTGGCAACGAGCGCAATTGACCGTCATCGCCAGAAACGTCTGGCCGACATTGGTTGCGATTTCGGTAAGGACTTCCTGCCGGCTTTCGGCCGGATCGACATTGCCGCCGACCACATGCTCGGAACCTGACCGCAGGTACCCCGTAGCGATCAATGCCTCTTTGTTGCCGGGGAACATCTCGTCGCCCGCGATCTGTTCTTGGATGAATCGATCGTATGGCTTGTCGCTGTTGAACGCGCGAATCACGTAATCGCGATAGCGCCACGCATGTGTGCGCTCTTTGTCGGCTTCAAATCCGTTAGTGTCGGCGTAGCGAACCACGTCGAGCCATTTCGTTGCCCAGCGCTCTCCGTACTGCGGAGAAGCGAGCAGCCGGTCGACAACCTTATCGAAAGCGTCCGGCGAGTTGTCCTTCAGGAAAGCGGAAACCTCTTCCGGTGTCGGTGGCAGTCCGGTCAGATCGTAAGTGACGCGACGGATCAGTTGGCTTCGTTTCGCAATAGGAGAAGGCGAGAGTTGCTTTTTGCGCAGATCGTCGAGAAGAAACGAGTCGATCGGCGTTTTAACCCAGTTGTCCTTTATCTCAGGTACCGGAGGCCTGACCACTTTCTGGAATGCCCAGTACCTGGCGCGCGCGCCGATAAACGTCAGCTCTTTGTCAGTGGCAGCATAACCGAGCGTGAGGACGCATAGTGCGGCAGCCCATCTCATCAGCGCATCCCCTTCAAAGTCGTAATTACCTGGTTTGTGAGATCGGCCTCGGCGGCGTTGGTGAGCACCGAAGTTGCGGGTTCATAGCCACCTTCGGCGAAAGCGGCCGCTGTCGGCAGGTATCCGAACCAGCCGTTCGTGTAGCCGAAGTAGAAGGTCTGCTTGAACGGAGATTTATTTCGAATATCCATCGCGATCTCGGAAAACAGTTCCACAGGCGCAGCCCATATGGCTATATCTTTTATTGTAAGAAATCGGACCGGCAGATGCACGATCGTTTTTCCATTGAAATCCGCCGCGTAGGAACGCAAGGAAGCAGGCCACTCCAGCCCAGGCTTCAATGGAGTTTCGACGACCGCCTCGCCGGTTTTGATTTGAACATCGGACGTGCCCGGTTTCATAGCCGCATTGGCTTGCAGAATGCGGTCTCCGAGCAGGACTCGGAACTCGCCGAGGTGGCCTGACTTCGGATCCGGGTAAACCGAATAGATCGGCGCTGCATTGCCCGCAGCTCCGTTCACGAAGAGAACCGGAGCTCCGAGTTTCTCTTCCACGTAAGCGGAAACCACTCCGGGAGCATCGCCGCTGATCGCCTCGCTCCTGCCGTTGAGCACGGTGCCGTGAATCGCGTAGTTCGCGACTAGAGCGATCGGTGTTCCATCTGGCCGTTCGAGGCGGATGAGTCCGATCTGGCGGTCCACCGGGCCATCGGGATTCAAGCCAAGACTGATCTTGCCGTCGACGTCTTTCGCCCGTCGATTGATATTTGCGTTCGATGTGCCGGTTCCGGTCTGTAGGCGCGCAGGCTCCAGTTTCTTGGAGGCCTCTTCGATTGCCGCGATGAGTGAGGTCTTGACTTGCCGCGTGTACTCTCGGTCCCATTCGTGATCCGAGCGCCCTTTCAAAAGGACGTCATACACACCGTGTGGACCAACTTCAGGAGTGGAATGCGAATGTGTAACCGACCACCAGAACTGTTTCGGCTCGATCTTGAGCTTCTGTTTCAGATCGGCAGCGACCTCGTCATAAACTTCAGGCGAGAAGAGGCAGAGGTCACTCGCAACAAGGTAAAAACGCGATCGGCCGTCGTCCATCACCACAACGCGGTGGTAAATGGGATCGTGAACGGCAGTCGATTTACGAGGACCGTAGCCCATCAGCCACTGCGAACTTTGAGGAGTGATATCCACCTTCGCAGCGGCTGCAAGTAAAAGACAGAGCGAGGCAAGTTGAAACACGATGACAATCCTTAAATGACACTATCACTGTTGACCCGCATCCATTCCTCTAGGAGGATGAATGGCTACTAAAAAATCTGGCACTAAGAAAGGCGCCACTCGAAAGAAGTCTTCCTCAGGCTCCGGAAAGTATGTAGAGCAGGAGATGCACGAAAGGAAGCATGGCAAGCGCGAGAGCCGCGAACAGGCGATTGCAATAGGGTTGTCGAAGGCTCGCCGCGCTGGTGAAGACGTGCCGCCCCCAAAGAAAGGCAAAACCTCTGCCTCGACGAGAAAGAAAGCCGAGAGCGATTACAAGGCAGGACGAAAAAAACGGGCCACGAAGAAGGCCGCCAAGAAGACTACGACGAAAAAGCGGGCCAGCAAAAAGAGCACTACCAAGCGCAAACGCTCGAGCTAACCGAACCGAGTCTTTATCGTATGCACTGATATGCGTGCGATAGAGTTCGCGGTCAAGGACCTGCGTTATGGCTTGCGTCAACTGCGCCAGAGCCCGACCTTTACGGCCATCGCTGTTCTGTCACTCGCTTTGGGAATCGGCGCGAACACAGCGATGTTTCAACTGATCGACGCTGTGCGTTTGCGATCGCTGCCGGTATCGCATCCTGAAGAGTTAGCGACCATCGATTTCCCTTCAGGATCGACGCGAGCAGGTTGGTTTTCGACCCGCAGTTCGAGATTTACGTACGACCACTGGCGGCAGATTCAGGAACGGCAGCAGGCTTTTACGGGAGTGCTCGCTTGGAGCGCCGCTCAGTTCAATCTATCTCCGGGCGGGGAGGTCCGTAACGCGCAAGGCCTGTATGTCAGTGGCGGATTCTTTCAACACCTCGGCGTCACGCCCGCTCTCGGCCGCGTTTTCAACAATCAGGACGATACCGCGAGTTGTGACAGTCCGGGCGCGGTACTCAGTCATGCTTTTTGGCAGCGCGAGTTTGCCGGCAGTCCGGATGTAATCGGGCGCAAGTTGAGTCTCGATGGCCAATCCTTTCCTGTAATCGGCGTCACACAGGCCGCATTCTTTGGCGTCGAGGTTGGGAACCGCTATGACGTCGCGATCCCGCTCTGCGCAGACAGGCTGCTCGCTGCCGGACAAGAAGGGTCGGATGCCTCTCGCGCACGCGTGGTGGTTGTCGATCATGGGCCGTTTAAAGCCGGGTTGGTCGGTGGAACGCGCCAATGCGCATCTCGAGGTGCTGTCGCCGGACATCATGAAAGCCACCTTACCCGAAAGCTACAGGCCTGACATGGCGGCGAAGTACCTCAAGAACAAGCTCGTGGTCACTGCGGGGAACACCGGAGTTTCAGGTCTTCGCCGGCAATATGAGCGGCCGCTGTGGCTTTTGATGGCGAATCACAGGTCTGGTGCTGCTGATTGCGTGCGCGAATCTGGCCAACTGTTGCTCGCTCGGGCGAGTGTCCGTGAGCGCGAGATGGCGGTACGACTCGCGATCGGAGCTCACGCGCTCGCGTGATCCGTCAGCTGCTGGCGGAAAGTCCTGCTGCTGGCAGTCATGGGCTCTGTTCTCGGCGCGCATCTTCGCGCAGGTGTTGAGCACTGGTCTCGTTGCTTTCTTGAACACGACGAATCGACCGCTGTTTGTAGGCCTGCATCTCGATTTGCGTGTTCTTGGGTTTACGTCCGCACTTGCCGTCGGCACCTGTCTCCTGTTCGGGCTTCTGCCGGCGTTCCGTGCAACGGAGCTTGCGCCCGCGTCGAGCGATCCGAGGAGGCGGTCGGAGTCTCACCGCCGGACGTGAAGGATTCAGCCTGCGCCGCATCCTGGTTGCCACTCAGGTTGCGTTGTCGCTGGTGTTGCTTGTAGGCGCATTGCTCTTTGTGCGGAGCTGGGAAACCTGATGAGTGTCGATCCAGGCTTCCAGCCGGAGGGAGTCGTCACCGTCAACCTGGATTATCGAGGCCGCAATACTCGAAAGAACGGCGGCCGGTCGTAAACAGAGAATTGCTGGCGAAGCTGTCCAGCCGGCCGGGTGTCATCTGAGCTGCGCAGGTTCTTCTAACACCGATTAGCGGGGGCGGATGGGACTCGCTGATCCGTCCCGATGGCCCCGGAACATCAGACAGCGGTAAGGACAGTTTCTTCAACGCGTTGGGCCGGGCTACTTCAAGACGATGGGCACGGCAGTGGTGGACGGTGCGTGATTTCGATGATCGCGATACGCTATCGTCGCCGAAGGTTGCGATCGTAAACCAGGCTTTCGCGCGCAAGTTCTTCGGCGGAGCGAGCGTTGTCGGACGCACATTTCATGTGGAAGCGCAGGCAGGCAAGCCCGATCCTCAGTATCAGATCGTGGGAGTGGCGAAGAACACGAAATATTACGAATTAAGAGAAGAGTTCCTGCCGATCGCCTTCTTGCCGATGGCGCAGGACGATGATCCGGGAGCGAGCGCGACATTCGTCTTGCGAACCAGAGGTCGGTAGGAGGCGTGATGCGACGAAGTGACAGAGCGCCGTGGCTGAAGTTAGCCCGGCAATCGACATGCAGTTCCGGTCGTTCTCAGCGCAATTGCAAGAGTCGTTGCTGCGAGAGAAATTGATGGCGACGTTGTCAGGAGGGTTTGGTTTGTTGGCGGGACTGCTGGCGACCTTCGGGTCTTTATGGCGTGATTGCCTACATGGTCGCGCGGCGTCGTAACGAGATAGGCCTGCGCATCGCATTAGGGGCCGATAGCAGCAGAGTGATTCGAATGGTCTGAGGTGAGGCGGGTGTGATGCTGGCAGTGGGACTCGTGATTGGCGGACTGCTGGCGGTTTGGGCCGGACAAACGGCGACAACATTGCTTTACGGTCTGAAACCGTACGATCCGATCACGATGCTTGCTGCGATGGGCTTGTTGTCGGCCGTGGCAATGGCGGCAAGCTGCGGTCCGGCGCGCAGAGCGGCAGCAGTCGAGCCAATGACAGCATTACGCGAGGAATAGCGGATGATATGATGCTCGGGCTGACTCAGCCTATGCGCACAATCCTCGTTAGCTTCATCCTCGCCGGTCTGCTGTGTGCGGCCGAGCGCGTTGCGACTCCAATCGATAACGATCAGATCCGCGTCCTGGATGTAACAGTCCAGCCTCGCGAAAAGACCCGCCTTCACGAGCACAAGGTCAATCGCGTGATGATCTATCTCGATGACGGATCCAGCACTTCGAATATCAGGGGAAGGGCCCATCCGACCTGAAGTGGAAAGCTGGTCAAGCGCTGTGGAGTCCGGCTGCCGGCATGCACACAGCCGAGATCACAAGCACTACGCCCGTGCGCATCATTGAAGTCGAGCTCAAGAAGCCCATTAGCGGACAGCAGCCGTCCGGACCACTGGACCCGGTGAAGGTCGATCCGAAGCACTATAAGGTTGAGTTCGAGAACGATCAGGTTCGAGTGGTCCGCGTGAAAATCGGCCCTGGTGAAACCGCGCCGAAGCATGAGCACAAGCTCAACCGGGTCGTCGTGTATCTAAGCGATCAGGACTTCCGAGTAACGAATGCCGACGGCAAGGTAGAGACTCCGCACCACGCAGCAGGCGATGTCAGCTTCAGTGGACCGGCCACACACACGGAGACGAACGTCGGCAAGAAACCGTTCGAGGTTGTCGTCGTGGAGCTAAAAGGCTAACTGGCGTTACTTCTTTGCCGGCTGTTCTTTTAGCTGATCTTCCGGTATGGCCTCAGGCTCGAAAGTGATGGTCGCCTCGGCGCCGAACTTGTTATACATGCGGAATCGGTGTCGTTCTTGGTTAGTTCCTTTCCCAAGCCGAGATACCGTGCTGGCCTTGAGCGGCAGGATGAAGGGTTGCCCACTGATTTGCACCGTGTCGTAATCGAGAATGTTGCGCACGTAATTGATCGGAAAGCCCGCGGGTACCTGGGTGACTTCTTGGGTCACACGCATGATGGTCTGAGTATCCCGATCCACGTAGATCAAGCCCGTATACGCAGGCACGATGGGTTGGAGATGTTCATACTGAATGGAATATTTCGAATTCTCCTGTGCCACGGAGTATGAGTATACGTGCATACGATGGCCGCGCAATGTCGCCCAACGTTCCCATTCGAATTCAGCCTGCGTTGCCGGATCAAACAGTTCCTTCAGCATGGAGCCGAATTCACCGCTGGTGCGAACGCCTCCAATACGTTCCATGGAGGTATCGACGACATGGTTGTTAACGAGCACAACCTTGTAGTTTTCCTTCTGTTCAAAGAACGAGAGCTTTGAAACCACCGTGTCCTGTTGCTGCCAAAACTCCAGTCCGCTCGGGTCAAGATAGCGACGCGTAACCTGGGTGCAAATAAAGTTCGGAAGGTTCTTCGAATAGTCGCGAGCATAGTCCCGGGCCGCATCTAGCACACGCGCCTGCTCGACCGAGTCAGGCGGAGGAATCGGCGGTGGCGCTGCCGGAGGGGGAGGAGGCGGAGCAGCGGCCGGCAAGCTCTTGCTCGTGTCAACGAGCCTCCGCAGTACTTCGGCCGTTTTAGGTCCGGCGTCTAAATCTTCCACCGTGCCGCTATCCAGCCGCTCGGTCAATTTGATGTTTTTCAGATAGTCAGCAATTTGCTTGTCCGAGTGGCCGAGTTTGCGCGAGGAAGAGACAAAAGCTCGTAGCTGCTGAATGTTCATGCGTACTTCGGCCGGCTGCAGCAGCGACAAAGCGCCGCAGAGGACGGCAAGCAACACAACACGCATCATAGTTTTGACGCCTACTCCTGCTTTTCCAGTTTCAATTCAATCGTACCGATAAGAAACTGCATTCGCACGCGAATCTGGACGGGCAGCCGGCGGTCGTCATCCGTCAGCCATACAAACAGTCTCGCTTTCTTGTTGATCAGCACATCGTTGAAGAGGAATACCTCATAGCGTATGGCCTTGAACTTGCCGATGGGTGTGGAAACCTCCTCTCTTTCCTGGGCCTCCACCTTTACATTCGCGGATTTCTTGCCATCGCTGAGCGGGACCTGGATGGATTGGCCAATTTCCGATGTTGCGCATGCGCAGCCGCTGCAACCTCCAAGGTATTCATGAACACAGGCCGGAATCGGCGTCTCTTTTGTCAGCGTCGTATTCTTCACCAGGTCGCGTTCCGCGTACGCAGCCTTGCCATCGGCAAAGGTAATGTTCGTCTCCCGGCGACGCTTACCTTCTTCGGCGTGTATATTCACGGTGGAAGCGCAAAATTCATCTTTCATCAGTACGCGATAGTCATCATTGACGCGATAAAGTTTGGATACCAGTCCGGCAGATTCAATGTGCAGGTCTGCCTGGAAGCCGGAAGTTTCCGGTGTCCAGGTCATCCGCGCCAAACCCGCGCGCACAAGTCTCCATTCGATGCCGTACTCCCATGTGAACTTCTGGTCTGAAGCGGTTCCGGGGTCGGCGCTTGCGTGGAAAGTGACCAGGACCACGATGAGGCGCAGCGAGCCAGAATCGCATTATCTTCCGAGTGTGGCAGATCGTCAAAAAGAGGCGCAACTTTCCCGGATGTAAATACTGAATCTGGTGACTACCCGATATCCGATCCGAAGGTACAAATTGAATCCTTGCATCGTTGCCTGTAAAACAGTGCGATCGATTCCCGTTTCCCGGCGCGCTTCGCCGATCGCCTGGCGCAATAGCGTTTCCCCGAAACCACATCCCTGATGCTGCGGTAACGTTCCAAGGGAATAGACGCCAATCGCGTCGCTTGCGATAACGATCGTAACGATAGAGACAGGCTTGCCTTCGAAGTATCCTACCCATCCGTAAGATGGCGGCTGCCAGAGATCCGGCGTGCCGTAGATGCGTTTCGCGGTTCCAAACGGAAGTGAGAAGACCACCGATGCGATATGCGCGAACTCCAATCGCGCCCGCTCGGTAGTGACACGGGCAAAGGTCATAGTGGCTGCTGCGGCTCGGACGCGCGGCAGGAGACTTTCCGCATACATCCCCGGCGCTTCTGCAATGCGCAGCATTCCCTTCGACCGGAAGATGTTGCGAACTCGCCACTCTCGCAGGTCGGGCGCAATAAGGTCGTCGCACACCCAAAACGTCCAGCCGAGCCCCCGCGCAGCGAAAATGCACATCCACCGTGTCAATTGGACGCTCCAGGTTGGTCGTATACTCCGTGAGCATCGCCGAGTTGAATACCGCGACATTCAAGCCCGACGAAGCTACGGTGACACCCGGATAATCTCGCGCTTCGCTCCCGTTTCCAAGATTTGCATAACAGCGCATGGCAGCCTTAAGGTTTTGATCCACGACGCTGTGCATTTTTTTCCCGATTACAACAGAGTCAAAGGGTCGACGTCAATGACCAGGGCAGTCGCGCTCCATTTGTGGTCAAGGGCGTATGAGCGAAGGTTCTGAAGGGTTTGATTCAATGCCCGACGATCCTTGGCTTTGATCAACAACTGATATCGATACTCATTCTTCAGCCGGGGGACCGGAGCTTCCGCGGGGCCGAGTACCTTGATGTTTTCCGGCGGCGGGGTCAGTAAATGTGCTACCTCGCTGCTCATTCGCATTGCTTCTTCCTGCTTCTCACTTCGAAGGAGAACATTTGCAAGCGCCGAGAAAGGCGGATATCTCATTGCCTTTCGAAAGTGGAGTTCCTGGTTGTAGAATGCCAGGAAGTCTTGCGATGCGGCGAGTCGAATCGCGTAATGATCGGGGTTGATGGTCTGGATCAGAACCTGGCCAGGCAACTGGCCGCGACCCGCGCGGCCGGCAACCTGTGTGAGCAATTGAAAGGTTCGCTCGGCTGCGCGAAAATCCGGCATACCTAGACCGATATCGGCCGAGATGACTCCCACCAGCGTCACATTCGGAATGTCGTGGCCTTTGGCGATCATCTGCGTGCCCGACGAGAATATCGAAAGCCCGCTCTCGAAAGCCCGTAAGAATCGTCTCGAAATGCCGTTTGCCTGTTACGGTGTCACGGTCCATCCGCGCGATTCGAGCTTGCGGAAATTCGCGATGAAGTTCATCCTCAACGCGCTCCGATCCGAGGCCGAGGAAATAGATATGCTCACTCTGGCACTTCGGACAATGCGAAGGAACTCGTTCCGCGTAAGCTGCAATAGTGGCAGAGCATCCGGCGGTCACGCTTGTGGAACGTCAAAGTGACGGAGCAATTGATGCACTGAACACGCTCGCCGCAGGACCGGCACGCAGCGAAGGATCGAAAATCCACGGCGATTGTGCAGCAGCATCACCTGCTCGCCCGATTCAATTTCTCGCCAATCGCAGTCGAGCAGCCTCGCGAGAACGTGATTGTTTACGCGTTTCCAGGAACTCAGCACGCATATCAATGAGTTCCACTTCCGGCATCGGGCGGTTCTCGACGCGCTCCGGAAGTTGTAGCAGGCAGTATTTTCCACGCTCCACGTTGTAGCGTGTTTCGAGACTTGGTGTGGCCGATCCAAGCACTACACACGCATTCGCTTGATGCGCGCGCATCACCGCAACGTCGCGTCCGTTATAGCGCGGCGTCTCCTGCTGCTTATAGCTGCCATCGTGCTCTTCATCGATGATAGTGAGGCCGAGATTCTGCACCGGGGCGAACACTCCGGATCGTGTACCGACGACAACGCGCGCGTGTCCATTTCGAATGCGACGCCATTGCTCAGCGCGCTCGGAATCGTGGAAAGCGGAATGAAGAATGGCGACCTGGTCACCGAACCGATGAAAGAACTGTCCCGCGACAGCAGGAGTCAATGCGATTTCCGGCACAAGGAGCAGCGCATTTCGACCCGAGCGCCAGCGTCGCTGCGATTGAGCGGAGATAGACTTCCGTCTTCCCTGAGCCCGTGACACCTTCCAACAAGAACGCATGGAAATTCTTGGATTCTACTGCCGAGCGAATAGCGTGGAACGCCACTTCCTGATGGCGATTCAGCGTAGGAGGCGGTTTATAAGGGTGTGCCCCCATCGCAGGAGCTTCTGTTTCCAGGACCAGAATCTTTCGTCTGGCCAAAGCGCGCGCCGCTTCACTCGCGCCCTTGACGGCTTCGTCGACTTCCGCCAGATTGTGCGATCCGGGATGCAGTTCCAGATAGCTCAATAACTCGCGCTCGGCTTTCTTCAGTTTTGCTTCGGGCCACTGACCCGGAGAGTGGACACGCAGCCGCTCTGCTGCGCTTCGCAACGGATCGCGGTCCGTCTGAACATCTTCGAGCTCGATGAAGTTCTTTCTTAATAGCGACCGCAAGACCTTTGGCGCATCGGCGACCTTCTTGGCAAGGTACGTGGAGGAAAGCGAGCGGCGTTCCAGAAGGCGCAACACCTGGATCGTGGGGTCTTCCGTATCGGCTCCGAAGAGCAGCTGACGCGCAGCATCGCGGCCTGCGTCAGTGAGCGAGTACATCTTGGTGGAGCGTATCTCGCCTCCCAAAGGCGTCATTACACGAAGCACTTCCCCGATGGGAGCGCAGTAATAGCCGGCAATCCAGCGGCCGAGAGAGATGAGATGATCCTCAAGGACCGGCTCCTCATCGAGCAGGCGCAGAGCTTCCTTTACGGGTCCGGCGGGCCGCGTCTCGTGCGTGTTCACGATAACGCCAGTGAGCTTTCGTGGCCCGAAGGGCACGATTAACCGGCAGCCGGTCCGCACACGGTGTCGAAGAGTTTCCGGCAACAAGTATGTGAAGGGCTGATCAATCGGGACCGGTAATGCGACGTCCGCGTACACCTACAACGAACCGTATATCGGCTTCAATGCCGGATAGATAGACTGGAAAATTCCATGGAGCCGCGCATATTCGTGCGCATATTCGGGCCGGGGCGAGACTGTATCCACCTCATGAATAGCGGCTCTGCAGCATTCCTCAACAGAGTTGTATGCGCCGGTACCCACAGCAGCCAAAAGCGCGGCGCCATAAGCCGATCCTTCCTGAGTCGCGAGCGTCGTTATCTGCTTGTTCAGCACGTCCGCCATCAATTGACGCCAGAACGGGCTCTGCGCTCCGCCTCCGGACAGGCGGACGGAATGCAGCTGTACGCCCATCTCTTCGATGATGTCGAGCCCGTCCTTCTGGCTATAACAAACGCCTTCGATGATCGACCGAATCAAATCCGCCCGCGTATGTTTCGCGGTGAGCCCGACCCACGCTGCTCGCGCGGTAGCATCCAGGTGGGGCGTTCTCTCACCCATTAGGTACGGAAGCCAGTACAAGCCCTGCGATCCAAGCTCCGCTTTTGCGGCTTCCTCGGTCAACGTGGGATATTCTGCTCCTGCCATGAGCTGGCTGCGCATCCATTGCAGACTGAGACCGGCGCCCTGAGTGACTCCCATGACATGCCATTTGCCGGGAACAGCGTGGCAGAAGGTATGGACGCGTCCTTTGGGATCGTAGTGCGGCTGATCCATGTGCGCAAATACCACGCCGGAGGTGCCGAGCGTGCATGACACAACGCCGGACTCCACGATTCCGTTGCCGACTGCGCTTGCAGCCTGATCTCCACCACCGCCCACCACTGGCGTGCCCGGTTGAAGGCCAAGCGACTCCGCAATCGGCGCGCTGAGTTTCCCGCTTATTTCAACAGACTCGTAGCATGCCGGAAGGATGCTTCGATCAAGCTGGAGCGCATCGCACATCTCATAGGACCACGATCTCTTAGGGACATCAAACAGTGAGGTTCCGGACGCATCGGAAACCTCCGTCGCGTATTCACCGGTGAGTTTGAAGCGGATGTAGTCTTTCGGCAGCAAGACCTTGCGAACCCGTTCAAAGTGTCCCGGTTCATTGTCTCTGACCCAGAGGAGTTTAGGCAGTGTGAATCCGGTGACCACAGGATTTGCTGTAAAGTTCAAGACCGTTTCGCGTCCTAACGTGTCATTCACGTAGTCGACCTGGGCCTGGCTGCGCTGATCGCACCAAATAAGAGCCGGCCTTATTACTTTGTCGCTTTCATCGAGTAGCGTGAGACCGTGCATCTGTCCTGAAAGACCGATCCCTCGTACATCCTTGCTCGAAGCGCCAACTCTCCGCAATACGCCTCGAATTGCATCCTGAGCGGCATCCCACCAGTTCTCCGGCCGCTGTTCGGCCCATAGGGGCCGATCCATTCGCATGTCTTCGTGGAGAACGGTGAAGGAAGACTTTACATCGCCCTTCTCATCCATGAGAAG
This sequence comes from Bryobacteraceae bacterium, assembly GCA_963833675.1. Classification (GTDB taxonomy): domain Bacteria; phylum Acidobacteriota; class Terriglobia; order Bryobacterales; family Bryobacteraceae; genus DASQDN01. The sequence goes on from CAWHYW010000021.1 coordinate 63,793, forward strand.
CGCGCGTGATCCGCCTGTGCCGATATCGATTCCGAGCCAGTACATGCGAGCTCCTAACGCTGCACGGCTTGTAGAGGCAAGTAGGCGGCGCCGAACAATCCGGCTTCCTTACCCAGACTGGCCTTTTCCACGCGAGTCTTAGTATTTCGATATGTGAAGGAACGCTTTTGGATCTCGTTCATCATGGATGGCGCAAACTCGTCCCAACCTGCCACGACGCCTCCACTCAGCAGATAGAGAGGAAAGTTGAAAATATTAATGAGATTCCCGATTGCAATACCAAGCATCATTCCGGTGGTGTGGAAGATCATCTTGGCCTTCTTGTCCCCGCTCTTTGCGAGTTCGTAAACATCCTCGGCAGTCAGGTCATCACCCAGTTGCATCATACGTGCCATAGCGATGATCGCTGTCGCAGAGGCATGCTTCTCGAGGCAGCCATAGTTTCCACAGCCACATGGATTGCCGGCGGGCACGACCGTGACGTGACCTAGCTCGCCGGCCATTCCAACATGACCATGCACCACGCGACCGTCAGAGATGATTCCGCCGCCAACGCCGGTACCGAGGGTGAGCAGAACCAAATCCTGCACATCACGGCCTGCCCCCATCCACTTCTCTCCAAGAGCCGCAGCGTTCGCGTCATTTTCGAGAAAAATCGGTGTCCCCAGCTTTTGCTCGATATCGTCACGAATGGGAAACTGATCGAATTCGGGTAGGTTGTTGGAGCCGACGATCACGCCTTCCTCAATGAGGATAAATCCCGGGACGCCGATCCCGACTCCCGCCAGAATCTCAGTGCCGCATTTGGCTTTGAGCTGTTTGATCGCATTAACGATATCACCGATAACCGCCTCACGGCCTTCGTGAAGATCGGTTGTTCCGGAGTTCTTCTCGATCACTTTGCCTTCGGCGCTGATGGCAGCAGCGCGCAGATTGGTCCCACCGAGATCTACACCGATCGAGTATTTACCCATGAAGCGACCATCCTAACAAAGCGGATACAGATCACCGAGTCCGACTTTATTCGAACGTAATTTTTGAAAGGTCAGCGGTGACTTCCGGATACTTTAGATTCATCGATTCCATCTTGGCGCAAAGGATTTCCGCGATCGCGAGATTGCGAAACCATTTTCGATTCGATGGGATCACGTGCCATGGCGCCCAGGGCGTGCTGCACTTCTCGAGCATGTCATCGTAAGCATCCATAAAGTCATCCCAGTATTCGCGTTCTTTCAGATCTGCTTCATTAAACTTCCAGTTCTTCGTTTTGTCTTCGATGCGCTCGCGAAATCGTTGGCTTGTTCGTCCTTACTGATCATCAGGAGGAACTTCACAATCGTAGTGCCGTTCTCAGAAAGCATGCGTTCGAAATCGTTGATTTGCTCGTAGCGCTGCTTCCAGACCGGCTTCGCGAACCAAATTGTGAACTCGAACCACGAGGACCTCTTCGTAATGAGACCGATTGAAGATCCCGATGTGTCCAAATTCGGGAACCGCATTGTGGACGCGCCAAAGATAGTCGTGCTGCTTCTCCTTACCCTCGGGAACCTTGAACGGTGTTACGGTCACTCCCTGGGGATTCAGGCCCGTCATTACGTGGCGAATCACTCCATCCTTCCCTCCGGCATCGATTCCCTGAAGCACGACGAGCACGCTGCGTTTGTTCTCGGCGTACAGGAGGTACTGAAGGACAGAGAGACGCTCGATGTTCTTCGGCAGCAGTTCCGAGGCAAGCCCCTTATCGTATCCGTGTGTAGCTGCTACATCGAAACTGTTCAAGTTGAACTTGGAGCCTGGCTTCACTTCAAGGGCTTCGGACAGAGTTTTCATTCGCTGCATTTTACCGCTTGACGCTCCTGGGAAGTCGACCTATACTTCAAATTAACGTCGTTAACATACTCAACTATGTTCGATAAGTTGCAACCGTTAAGAGCCTATGGGAATCCGAGAGCGTCGAGCACGGGAGAAAGAAGACCTAAAACAAGAAATTCTGGATGCGGCGCGCGACCTCTTTATTCGCGACGGATACGAATCCGTGTCGATGCGCAAAATCGCGGACCGGATCGAATATTCGCCAACGACAATTTATCTTTATTTTCGAGACAAGAGCGAGCTATTCGATTGTCTCTCGGAGCAGGCGTTCGGCAAACTTCTGGAGAAGTTACAGTCGATTGGAGGCCAGGAATCGAACGGCCCGATGGATCGGCTCCGTAAGCGGACTCTGCGCTTATGCGGAGTTCGGACTGGAAAATCCGGATCATTATCAAATCACGTTTATGACCGCGGATGCGCGGGCTGCGGACGCGCAAGCGAATCGCCGGCATGAGGTTGGATGTCAGTCTTTTGGATGCTTGAAACAAACTGTTTCATCGTGTATCGAGGCTGATTTTTTACGCGTTGTCGATATTGACCTTGCAAGTCAGATTCTATGGGCAGGTGTTCACGGGATCACATCTCTGCTAATTGCGAAACCCTCTTTTCCGTGGGTAGACAAGAAGAAGCTCATTTCAGAAACCATCGACACGATGTTGGAGGGACTACGAAAATGAAAGCCTACATACAGAATTCACGGAACCTGCTCGGCGCTAATCTGGCTGGCGCGCTCTGTTGGGAAGGACATCATCTAACCCCGTCGGCAGCCGAAGCAGAGGTCATTTTCGACACCGTGACCGGCTTCGTCTATCGGGACGGCCGTCCTCTTTCGCGGTTTGTTTGCGGAGAAATGCTGGGTCCGGGCGAGGATGTCAGTGGTTCCGTGATTGGATATTCGATCCTGCGTTTTATGCGTGGCGGACAACTTCCGAGAGGTGAAGCGGGCGCGTGTGTTACAGATGCGCGCGATGTTGCGCTCGCGATGATGACTGCGGCCGAACGCCGCATTGAGGGCGAATTCGAGGTGGCGGGTCCTTTCATCACGCTGGAGGATCTCGCTGGGATTCTCGCTGGAAGCTCACAATCGCGAACGAGCGTTGCGATCCCGGAACTTGATCTTACCTTCCGGCCGGTGGAAGAAACAGTAAACGACGTAGTGAAATGGCATCGGTATGGATCTAGCAATTTAGTGGCGTAAATTCGGCTTTACAACTGAAACCGAAGAAAGTTGAAGCCCGTCGTCGTGCAACAGGTCGGTTTATTAAAATTTCATGAGACGGAAACTGTCAACGGCATGAAGACGAAGATTGCGCTTATTGTTCTTGCGGCTGTGTTGACGTGCGCAGCCGTGCTCGCCTGGAACAGAAAATCGATCGATGCCGTAGAGGCCCATTCGAATCTCAAAGTGGTTGCGCCTGCCGCTGACGAGGCAATCGCGACAACGCAGGTAAAGGTCGCCTCTCCAGTTGACGGGAAAATTCGAGAGATCAGGGTAGAAGAAGGCGACCGATTACAGCGGGGTCAATTGATTGCCATTTTGGAGAACACCGATTCGACTGCCCGGGCCGATCGTGCAGAAGCAGAGTTAAAGCATCGGGCGGCACGGCTAGCGAACCTGAGCCAGGGCGCGAACCCGGTTGAAACGCAAAAGGCGAAGGCGGAAGTTGCGCTGGCGCGCACCGAGGTAGAAAATGCACGCGCCAGCCTGCTTAAGACCTTCATTCGATCTCCGATTAACGGCGTACTGTTGCGGAAGAAAGCCAAGCCTGGCGAGAGCGTATCTGCCGGCAACCCAAATGGCTGGATCGCAATTATTCAGGCAGGATCAATTCGCTGAACAAAGAGCGCGGCTCCGGTTACATCTCGCAGCGTTACGGTCAAAACGCGGGTTTTCGATTCGACTCCCACTTCACCGAAGAATGACAATCCTGAACTGGGCGGCAGATTGCTTTCACCGTTCGGCGGCGCTTTAAAGAATTTCACTTCGGGTCCGAACGTATTGTCGAGGATTCCTGGACCGAATGCGCCGGCGTTCACGGGACCGGAGATGAATTCCCAGAATGGGTCGAACTCTTTGAATTGCGCTTTGCCGGGATCGAAATAGTGGGCTGCGGTGTAGTGTGTATCGGTTGTGATCCAGATAGTATTCTTGACACCTGCGCGCTTCATCGATTGCAGTAATTCTGCAATCTCGATCTCGCGTCCTAATGGGGGACCATCACCGTTTGCGGAATTCTCAAACACGGGACGCCCTTCTTTGTCTTTACCATCACCGACGATGACACCAAGCGGCATATCGGACGCGATCACTTTCCACGCCGCGCGAGATTGAGCCAGTCCTCGCTTTAACCACTCGATCTGCGCACGACCGAGATACGCAGTCTCCGCGCTTGGCGATTGCTGGCGGTTATACGTGTTTGGGCCGCGGTACGAACGCATGTCGAGTACGAACACGTCCAGCAGCGGACCATAGGGAATGATTCGATAGATGCGTTCGGTTTCTTCATTTGAGTACCGCATGGGCGCGTACTCGAGAAAGGCTCGTGTAGCTCGTGCCGAGAGAAGATACACGCTCTTTTCCTTGTAAGGCAGGGCGCTGAGATCTTTCGAAGGCGACCAATTGTTCATCACTTCGTGGTCGTCCCATTGCCAAATCTGTGGGACCTCGAGGTTGAAGCGACGGACGTTCTCATCCATTAAGTTGTAGAGATAGCAGCCACGAAAATCGTCGAGAGTCTCAGCCGGCTTGCTTTTCGCTTCGGTTACGATATTCTTCCAAACGCTTCCGTCACCCGCTGTTAATTGAGCAGGGATGGGCTGGTCGGCGTAGATCGTGTCCCCGGAGTGAAGGAAGAAATCCGGCTCACAGCGCCGCATCGTTTCATATGCCCGCATTCCACCCCAATCCGGATTAATCCCGTATCCTTGTCCCGCAGTATCGCCGGACCAAACGAAGCGAATATCTCGAGCTTGCGTGGGAGCGGTTCGAAAGCTGCCCCCAACGGGTTCGCTGAGTGTCTTACCGTCCGCCAAACTCGTGAAATACACACGATAAAAGATGTGCTGCGATGACGGCAGATCTCGAAGATCGATGCGCGCGGTGAGGTCTGTCGCTTCGATCGCGTGGGATCCGAGCACTCGCTTCGGGTCGCGGAAGGATTCCGTTGTTGCCCACTCGACAATCATCCTTGCGGGACGGTCGGAGCGCGACCAGATCAGCGCGCGTCCTGGGGCCACATCCCCGATCTGCGCTCCCCATCTGGCTTGCGGCCGCTGGTTCGATTGGGAGTACAGAGGAGCGCATCCGATCAGTGGTAGGAAGTCACGACGTCGCATCTTTTTGGATGATATTCGATATTGATTAGTGAACTGGTACTTTCCGTTGGACAATAGTTCTCAGGAGATCCAGCAAAGTCCTTGAAGACTTTATCGAAGAAGGGTAAGTATGCATTGCGAGCCCTCTACCACCTTACGCGCGAATACGGGAGAGGACCCGTGCTAATCGCCACGCTGTCTCAGAAGGAGTCAATCCCACACAAATTTCTGGAACTCATTCTTCTGCATCTGAAGAACAACCACCTGGTCGACAGCAAGAAAGGGAGAAACGGTGGCTATTTTTTAGCTAAGGACCCGAGTCAGATTACGGTGGGTGCTGTGATTCGCTTGATTGACGGACCGCTCGCGCCGCTGCCATGCGCGAGCGAGACGGCATATCGACGATGCGAGGAGTGCGTCGACGAACAGACCTGTGGAACTCGAATCGTTATGCGGCGCGTTCGCGACGCAATGGCTGAGATACTCGATCATACGACTCTCGCCGATGTTTGCGCTGAGGTGGATACGCGTTTGAAAGCCGGAGCGGCATCAGAAGAATTGATGTTCTACATCTGACGTTTAGCAACTTATCTTTAACCTATGCCGTCTGAACTGCCATGAGAATTTTGTTTGGGGTAATGCTCTTCGCGGCATCTACTTTTGCGGCGGAAGAATCGGCCCGCGTGATTGCGCACGGCGAAGCAGTCGTGAGCGTCAGGCCGGATCAGGTGAGGATACAGGTCGGCGTTGTCAGCCAGGCTCCTACCGCCCAGGAAGCGGGCGCACAGAACGCCAAACAAAGTTCCGCACTTATCGCCGACTTGAAGCAACTCCTCGGGAGCGGAGCCGAATTTCAGACTATGAACTATTCGGTCTATCCGAACTATCGCACGCAGCGCGATGGTGGAAAGCCGACGATCGCGGGATATCAGGCTAATAATACGGTGGAGGTTCGTCTCAATGATGTCAGCGCGGCCGGAAAAGTGATCGATGCCGCAACTAAATCCGGAGCGAATCAAATTCAGGGCGTTCACTTTTCTGTACGGGATGAACAAAAGCTACGAGGCGAGGCTTTGGCCAAGGCTGCCGTACAGGCTCGCGCCAATGCCGCGGCGCTTGCTTCGTCCGTCGGCCTCAAAGTCATCCGACTGGTACGCGTTGAAGATGGGGAACCGCCTCGCGTCATCCCTCTTCGCGCTGAGATGATGATGGCGAAATCCGCGGACGCCGCTCAGACGCCAGTGGAGCCAGGCGAGGTCCAGGTGAGAGCCACCGTTACGGTGACCGCCGAGGTGGGGCCGTAGGAACTGTTGCCGCGTTTGACTTGCTTTGATGTCTGTGCCAAAGTATCCAAGAAATGAAATTGCAGGCATATACCCGGCTGGATCGGGGGGTGGCAGTCATCGAGTTCGATGGCCAGATTACTCTCGGCGATGGATCGGGCGTGCTTCGGGATGCCGTAACTCGCGTGATTATGGATGGCCACAAAAATATCCTGTTGGACCTTGAAGGCGTCTCGTATATCGATAGCGCCGGCTTAGGCGAGTTGGTCGGGAGTAAAACCCTGGCTAAAGCGCACGGGGCGAACATTCGATTGGTCCACCTGCAGAAGAAAATCCAGGGTCTACTTCAGATCACGAAGCTGATTACCCTGTTCGATACCTACGACGATGAGGAAGTCGCGGTGCGGTCCTTCCCGCGCGCCGATTCCGCGCAGGGCTAGCCGCGCTTCACCCAGTAGACTTGCATCTCCTCTTCGCTGACGATTTTCCAATCTCCATTGATTCGCCGCAACTTCAGACGTTGGCGTTCAGCTCCTGAGAATCGGCGATCACCGTTCATGTCCCAATCTTTTCTGAACGAGACGACTGCCTCGTCGTGCTTATGGGATTCGAACTTCACATCGGAGATTTCATACCGGTGCACTCGAGGATATAACTCCATCATGCGCGATTTTTCCCGCCGCACCGTCTCCCGCGAAACGCCGCTCCTCTGATAGAAAGCTTCCATCTTCGGAGCGTAGAGAATTGTCTGTCCGTTGACATCGCCGCGTACAAACGTATCCCGCCACCGGTCCAGGACTCCTTCGATTTGTCCACGACCTGGTGAAGTGGCGACCTCGGTCCTGGAACGCGCCGTTTCTTCTTTGGGCTCAGCTTGTTTGGGCTCCGCTTGCTGCACGGTCGGCGCCGGAGCGGCCGGGGGAGGCTTCACCAAAGACCGCTCGCGGCTGGTTGGGGTTAGCCTGTATCGGTTTGTCTGCAGCTTTGTTTACAGCCGACACATTTGGGAGAGTTCCGGTAAATTGCGCAATTGCAGCTACTGTGAAGACTACGGTCAATACGGCTAACGATGCGAACAGTTTCCGGCGGGTGTTTCGGGGATCGTGTTGCATGAAGTTGTAATCCTTACACGTTTCTTCCGCGCTCCAGAGTAGCCAATCGTACTGTAGAGCAACTCAAGGTCCGTTTTTCTAAGTGCTTATTTCTATTGAATCACAAATCGGATCAGGAACTGACTGGCAGATCTATTTCAACCACGAGTCCGGGATGGGCGTTCCGGGCGCTAATGTTTCCGTGATGGAGTTCAATTGCCCGGCGCGCGATCGCGAGGCCGAGACCCACACCCCCGCTAGCCCGATCTCGATCGCTATCCACGCGGTAGAAAGCATCGAAGATGCGCGGCAAGGACTCGTCCGGAACGCCCGGGCCGTGGTCCCGGACCTGTATACATGCGTGCCGGTCACGACGGCTGAGCCGCACCTCGAGATCTGTTTTCGGAGGCGAATAGCGAATGCCATTCCGTACCACATTTTCCATAGCGCGACGGAGTAGCTCCGGATCGCCAGCTATCGAAACCGGGTGGGACTCGAGAGCTATCCCGCAGCCACGCGCTTCCGCCTCCAGGCGGCCATCCTCGACCACATCGGCAATCAATTCATCCAGGGCCACGCGTTCCGATCGGCGCTGCGAGGCGTCTCCTTCGGCTCGCGTGACCTGCAATAGCTCGCCTACTAAGGAATTCAGACGATCTGCCTCTTTTTGAATGCGATTGAGATGCGACTCGACATCTTCACCCATCCGAGCTAATTCCACAGCCACACTGAGGCGGGCAAGCGGGGATCGCAGCTCATGAGATATGTCGAGCAGCAGCCGCCGCTCGGCCGCCATCAGGAGTTGAATTCGATCGGCCATCTGGTTGAACGCTCGCGCAAGCCGACCGATTTCATCCCCACGGTTCACGCGCGCGCGGGCCTCAAAGTCTCCTCGTCCAAAGCAGTCCACAGCCTGCTGCAACTCGCGCACCGGATTGGTGAGGTGACGCGCAAAGCCATAGCAAAGCAATGCGAGGACCAACAGAATCGTCAAATGAACTTCGGGCTGCAGGAACCAGGCCACAAAATTACCGCGCTGCAGCGATACGAAGTAGTAATAGGCGCCGTCAGCGCTGCGCCGCCCGAAAACCGTCCGTTCGCGTCGTAAGAACGGAATGCGCGAACGTTCTCGAACGGTCTCCAGGAGATCGGAGCGATCCTCTCCAGTTAACAGGTCGCGACCTTTATTGTCCGTGAGTACGCCTTCTGTTTCGGTGACCTCTCCGAATCGTTTGAGTGTCTCGCCCAGAGCCTGCGTCCCACCCGTTTCGAACGCATGCCGCGCCTCGGAAAGCTGGAGCCTTATCATGGATCCCATCGGGCTTTGGCGTCTCTCGCCGCTGCTGAAGTTTAAGGCTGCGGCGGCGATTAGCGCGACGAACGTCAATACAACCGTGCCGAAGAACCAGAGCAGCGTTTTGGTGAAGACGGTGTTCAATCCGCGGCTTCCTCCGAAGTGCGGCAGAACTGATAACCTACCCCGCGGATCGTCTTAATCAGCACTTTGCCGCCGCACTCCAGTTTCTTGCGCAGATGACTGATGTGCATGTCCATTGAGCGGTCGTACGGGGTGGCCTTCCGGTTATAAAGCGCCTCCATCAGTGCGTCCCGTGACAGCACTCGCCCGGCAGCCCGCATGAGTTGTTCGAGAATGTCGAACTCCACCGTAGTGAGTTCCACTCGTTTGTCGTCGCAGAACACCTCACGACTGCCGTGATCCAGGGTGACGCCATTCACCTCCAGCCGCGATATCGGCTCGGGTGACTGAACGCGCCGCTGAATCGCACGGATACGCGCGGCGAGTTCTTTTGGGTTGAAGGGCTTCGGGAGGTAATCGTCCGCCCCAATTTCGAGGCCGACAATCCGATCTACGTCTTCGCCACGCGCCGTCAGCATGATGACAGGAATCCTGCTTTGCTGGCGTAGGCGGCGGAGAATTTCAAATCCATCGAGGCCAGGCAACATCACGTCGAGCACGATAAGGTCGAGTCCGCCTTGCAGAGCCCGATCCAGGCCGGACCGCCCGTCGTAGACGAATTCAGGCTGGAATCCTTCGCGCTGCAGAAAGGTTCGTAATAGGCCAGCGAGTTCCACATCGTCGTCGATGACGAGTATCCGCACGGCTCCAACGTATCACGGCGGTTCATGGGCAATCGCCAGGAGCTTCTACTTTTTACATACGTTTACATGGCGGACAAACTACCTTTACGAATCCCTTTCATGATTGGGTGGAGGGAAAAGATCACATGAAACTCTTCACGAAAACTTTGATCGGCGTAGCGCTCGCTGCGCTTGCGGTGAGTCCGCTGGTCGCGCAATTCGGCGGATGGGGCGGAGGGCGGTTTCATCGCGACCCTGCCGCCATAATCGATCACTTCGGCCGAGTCCTCAATCTGACGGACGCGCAGAAGCAGACGGCTACTTCGCTCTTCACCGACGCCAAGGCGCAAGCCGAGCCGATTGTCGCGCAACTCAAGCAAGGCCACGAATCCATGGCAGCAGCCGTTAAAGCTAACAAGAGCGACGTGGAAATCAACGATATCGCGGCCAAGCAGGGCGCTCTAGTTGGCCAGCTCGCGGCCATCCACTCGAAGGCGATGGCCAAATTCTACGCGCAATTGACGCCCGAACAGAAAACCAAGGCGGACGCGATTCACGATCACATCAAGGCTCGGTTCATGGGCCGCTTGCAAGCTACTCGGTAACCTCATTCGGGTGAAATTACGATCCGGTCCACGTCGACGAAGAAATCCTTCGAAAGAGGGTTCTTCGTCGGCAGAACTTTGATGGTCAGTTCGTGCGCGCCTTCGGCCGGCGCGGAGAATCGCTTTTCAGACCGCCACTCGACCGAAGGACTGTACAGATCTATGACCTCTTTCGGCTCACTATCGATTTGAATCTCCGCCATACCGCGATTGAATGCCTTGGTGAATCCGTAGGTGATCGATTGTCCTTTGAATCGGATGCGTAAGTGCGCTCCTGGCTGGTTGGAATATGTCAGCGAATCTGCAAATGCTGCGTCGAAACCGGTGCTCGCAAACCAATAACTGCTGTAGGGGAGGCGTCTATCCGTATCATCGTAACTGCCAGGCGGCAACACTTCGGATTGCCGTGTCATCTCCAGCTTTTCGATCCGTTGACTGCAATCGGAGCGCGTGCGAAGGACAGTACATCTCGGCAGGCGTAACTCCGGGTCGCCACACAGCATCAGGAACTCGGACATGCCTCGCGACGCCTCGACGACGGCGGGATCGGGAGATGCCGGAGTGATGAAATGAGCGATGTTGTATTTCGAAACAAGCCGTTGAAAATCGGAAGCCCGAAAAGACTCCCGCACCTGTTTCTGAAAGGCGCGATTATGCCAGTGGTTCGAATATACCTTCGCGCGTATGCCCGCGATTTCCGATTCTTCCGTCATCATTACATTGCCACCTTGCTGATTGACGTAATCTATGGCCAGGCGCACAGGAGCATCGTCCTTTAGATACTGAATGCGTCCACGTTCTGCGAAAACGGGACGTAGGAAGAATTCGCGGTGATACCAGTTGGATGCGGGAAGGAATCGCAGATTCAACGCCAGAATTCCGAGCAGGGCCGCAATGCAGACTCTGAATAGCAAAGGGTCCATATGCCGCACGCGTGCTATTGCCGCTGCCCCGGCGATGGTCAGAAACGGCATGGCAGGATAGAGATACCGCGCATTGGGCTCACTCCGCGATATCAGAATCGACGCGACGATACCAATCACCACGGCGGATCGTTCCTCCATGCTTTGCATGATGAACAGCATCGCGATCAATAGCGGTAGCAAGAAGAAATATTGAAATCCAAAACTTCCGTCGTCGCCTTCATAAAACCGGTGGGTTTGAAAGGTGAGGTCCGCGGGTGTCCGCCAGGTCAACGGTTCACGATATCGGACATCCACCAGGTCAACGTCGATGTATGGGGAATGAAAGATCTTGTTCGCAAATGGAAAGACAGGGTTTCCGGATTGAGCATACGCCTTGACGTAGGGCAGGGAAGCGGGGACGAGAAACAATGCGAATGCCGTTAAGGCTGTCACCGCAGGACGAGTCGCCAGAATTCGCCATTTTGGTCTGGCTGTCGTGATTAGGTAGGGAAGGACTGCGACTGCAATCGCAACCGCGCCAATCTTCCACCCAACCGCCGTCCCGATCAGAAAGGAACATAACAAGAGCCCTCTGGCCGTCGGCTTCTGATGAAATCGCCAAAGCGCTACGGCTGATCCGAGGACCATCGCGGCGATGAAATTTTCCACGAGCATCGATCCCGTCACCAGCTGCACCATCGAACCGGAAACGAACACGGCGGTCGTCAAAAATGCGTTCGCCGGCGACAGCCAGACGCGCGACTGGATGTAACTCAGCCGTGTAATACAAATGAGCATCAGGAAGTTCAGCAGGCGGGCCGCAAACTCGCCTCCCAGCACGTGGGCGATCGCGTAGCAGTAATCGGCTCCCATGGGCATCAGCGCCCAGACGAACTGGCGGAAGTCAAATGTGAATGCGTGATGAGCGCTGAAATCAGCAGCGATCGCCAGATGCATGGACAACCCATCAGCGCTCACCTCGGGCTTGATCACCGCGAACCAGTGAGTTAGAAGGACAAACGCGAAAAGCGATCGTCCCAGGTACGCGGGAGGGTCCGGAACCCATACAGGCCGTATCTCTGAATACGACTCCCTCGAAAGATCCCACAATGCAGACCTCCGCCATATGAGAACGAAACAGGCGGCGCCTGCATACACCGCTGGATAGTGCAGCGGCACTTGAGTGAGCAGCCCCATTGCCAAAGCCCAGAAGCCTAGTCCGGCGAGAAAGGATAGCGACCATTCCTTGCTCCCAAAGAAGAACCGACCCAAGACCGTACAGGACAGAGCCAACAGCGCAACCGCGAGAACGGCAATTGCGCCCACGGCATAAATCGTGCAGACCAGTGTTATCAGAAACAGAGTTATGGCGAAGTACTTACGAGCCGTAAAGAAGAACGTCGCCGAGACAAAGGCAAAGGCGGCCGCGTATAACAGAAACCGGCGTTGCCCGTTCGGGAACCACGTGGGCCTGTTCAACAATCCTGTGGAGAATAGCTCGTAAATCAGAGCTGCGGTGGCGCCAATGACTATGGCCCAAAGCAGCCATCGATAGGCTCGCAGAACCGCGGATGTCACCGAAATAGGTTACACGCCCGTGGCGGGCGTGCGTTCCAGCTCGAGCCGGCGCTGTCTGTGCCAACGCAAACGAGCCTGCAGGTCCTGCCACAAGCTCGCACAGCCGGCCCAATAATATCCCGACACGAAAATCGCCAGAAACGGCAAAGCGAAAAAGTTATAGGTATCGACAGCGTAGGCTATCATGAAGAGGAAGTACGTTCCGATCGCAAGCTCGATATAAGGCAGCCATCCGCTTCTGCTGCGATATCGGTCGGCTTGCAGTTTCACCTTCTGGGCGCCTTCAATCGCGAATTTGGGCGTCCGAGCGAATGCCGTCTGCACACCGAATAGAGCCTCGAATACTGCTCGGGTATTGCTGATCGTCAGCGCAACGCCCGCAGCCATTAGCATCGGAATGAAGAAGATCCCTCGTTTCCAGGTCTGCGGGTAGAGTTCCCGATGCGCGAGCATGTAGAACGCTGTGATCGACCAGAACGAAGCAATTATCAGGGGCATGTCGATGCAGAGCATCTGCAGCCAACCCATATAAAAGCGAACGATCATTACCGGGAGCATTAGCGCGCTCACGATAATCATCATGGGATAGGAAATGTTCGGGGTGAGGTGAAAGATCGCTTCCAGCTTCACCCGCCGCGGTAGATCGGCCCTCAAGATCGATGGCAGGAGTTTAATCGCGACTTGCGTCAGCCCTTTTGACCAACGCGACTGCTGCACCTGAAATCCGTTCATCTCCACAGGCAGTTCCGATGGGCACTCCACGCCGGGAATGTACACGAATTTCCAGCCGTTCAGCTGAGCCCGGTAGCTCAGATCGGAATCCTCGGTGAGAGTGTCATGCTGCCAGCCTCCCGCATCGTCGATCATCTCGCGGCGCAGAATACCGGCGGTGCCGTTGAAGTTAAAGAAGAGTCCTCCACCGAACCGGGCGCCGTGCTCGAGGACGAAATGCCCGTCGAGCAGCATCGCCTCCACTTCCGTCAGCAGGTTGTAGTGACGATTCAGATATGTCCACCGGGTTTGCACTACACCGACATTCGGATCGCTGAAATAGTGGACCGTACGCTCCAGGAAATCGTCCGGAGGAATAAAGTCCGCGTCAAAAACTGCGATAAGCTCGCCGGTAGCCGACTGCAGGCCTTCCTGCAAAGCTCCGGCCTTAAATCCATGACGGTTCGACCGGTGGCGGTATTCAATCGGATACCCAAGTGCTTGATAATGCGCGCACAAGGACTGAGCGAACGGGTGCGTTTCGTCCGTCGAGTCGTCCAGAACCTGGAGCTGAAACAGATCGCGAGGATAACGCATTTTCAGCGTTTCCTCTAGGAGGCGCTCCACGACAAACTTCTCGTTATAGAGCGGCAACTGAACGGTAACGCGCGGGAGTTGCTCGAACCTCGATGTCGGCCCATCGGTTAACTTCTTCTTATGTTTGAGATAGCCCCGGATCATTTCATACCGATGCAGTCCGAAGGCCGACAGAATAATGAGGACACTGAAATACGGGATCATCAACGCCCAGTCAAACCAGTCGAATTGATGGATACCCGAAAACGTAGGATCAAGAAAGGTATCGAGCGCTTTGGTGAGCGTGGAAGCCAACAGGAGAGCCGGGTAGGTGCTCATTCAGGTCTCTAGTAAAGATCTTGGCGGCACATCGTCCAACCAATCTATCTCTTTTCCGTAAACCGTGTTCCAGGCTACAAACACAGCTCGCAATTGTTTATTATAGCAGCCGCCATCGTCTTCCGGATTACGCTAGCAGTCCATTTGGGCTTCTTTGTGAGCGATACGGGCCGCGGTGGAAAAAGTACCTTCGGGTCGGGCCCGCTTGAAAAAGAATGAGGAAGTTGCGATCAACTGTCGATAGGTAACTATGGGGTAGAACCCGCCGCTATTGCGGTAACCTGATAATTAGCGCCTAGTCTCTCCTGGCGTCCGCTTCATTTTCGAGCTTTTTGATGGACACACACGTAAACAGCGCTTGGCCTGCTGAACATTATTTTCGGCGGGATCAGTGTGCTCTTTGGGCTCGCCGTTTTTGTATTTTTTGGCGGCCCCGTCGGCCTGTATCGAACGATGAATGACGATGTTCTCGGCTTTTTGCTGGCGGGCTCGGTTGTTTTCCATATGCTGCTGGCGATTCCTTGCATCCTCGTGGGGGTGTATCTTCGTTCCTTTATGGAATGGGCGCGCGGCTTCGCGATCGTGGTTTCGGCGCTCAACCTGCTCAACTTTCCGTTCGGGTGTGTTGTTGGCGGCTACGGACTTTGGGTTCTTTTGACGCCTGAAACCGACCCGCTCTTTTCCGATCGCCGGCCAAGGCACACGAAAAAATCGCCATCTCCCGCAAAATCGCCGCAAACCTCGACGTCGGAAGCAAAGCCCAAGCAATCGGCATCGGCCAGAATTATTCCTTCTCCGCGGAGTTGATACGGATTGAACCGAGTCTTTTGGTTATGTGCTCTGCTGTCCGTGTATCCAATTTGCGCCCAGTCAAATCAATCGGAGGATAATCCGAGACGGGAGTCGGTCATCGTGACCGGCACGTATCATCCGCTGCCTCTGAGGAGACGGACCGGCCCGTGCGATCCATTGATGTTCCGCGCTCTCGCTTCTGTCAACACTTTCGCCGATCTCCTCAAACTTGATTCATCCCTGGATTTGCGCCAGCGTGCGCCCAACAGCATTCAAGGCGACCTTTCCATCCGCGGAGCGGGGTTCGGCCAGACACTCATCCTCCTTGACGGACTGCGCTTGAATGACGTCCAATCAGGTCACCACAATCTCGATGTGCCAGTTCCGCTGGAGAGTATCACTCGAGTCGAGATCCTCAAAGGTTCCGGATCCACGTTGTACGGCTCTGATGCGGTCGGCGGCGTCGTCAATTTCATCACTCACGCGCCGGAACAGTACGAGATGCGTCTTCGTACCGCATTCGGTAGCTTTGGCACAAACCAGCAGCAGGGTGATTTGCGTATGCGTCGAAGCGTTGGTCCGAGCAACTCAACTTTCACGCGATTTTTCGACCGGCTTCATCCCCAACCGCGATTATCGAAACTTATCGTTGGCCTCGCGAACATCGGTTGACACTTCGCTCGGAACCACGGCGGTCACGCTGGCACCAACGACCGGCCCTTCGGAGCCGAGCAGTTCTATGGCGATTACAATTCCTGGGAGCGCACCCGGACTTGGTTCGCTTCCGCTCGGCAGTCGCTCGGATCAAGACCGATGCAGCTTTCGCTTTCCGGCGCATACGGACCTTTTGTTCTCTACCGCGATCGTCCGCTAGTCTTTACCAATCGGCACGCCGTCGAGGAGTTATCCAGGCGTTATTACGGCGGCGAGAAAGCTCGGCCAGACATCAAGCTGTACTACGGAGCGGAAGTCTACCGTGACGCGATCGCAGCAATAATCTTGGCTCCCACGATCGAACCGGAGCGCCCCATACATCGCGCTCGACGTACGAGCACTCCGCCGTTTCAGTTTCTCTCTCGGCCTCCGCGATGAAATCTACGGGTCGTTCAATCACGAAGTCAGTCCCACCTTCGCCGCCGGGATACTGGCTCGCGCCCGCGCTAAAAGCTGCGTGGCACGTTTCCCGCGCTTTTCGTCTGCCCAGCTACACCGATCTTTACTATCACGATCCCGCAAATATCGGGTCACCGACCTTCGCCCCGAGAGCGCCTGGAGCTACGAGGGCGGGTCGACTGAATGCCGGGCGGCGCGTTGGCGCGCAGCTGTGACGGTCTTTCAACGACGCGAGCGGGACGGCATCGACTACGTTCGACCAGCATCCGCGAATCGGCGGGCGCGCCAACTTCCAGAGACTGCAATTCACGGGAGTAGAGGGCGGCGTCGCAGTTCGACCGCGGCGACACACGAGATCGAATTCCAATACACCGGGTTGCGCGGAGCCCAGGACGCATTGGCAGAGCAGGAATCGAAGTACGTCTTCAATACCGGTCATTCCGGCGTCGTTCACGTGGCAGGGCAGGCTTTCCCGGCAGGCTTGCTTGCGCGGACACGCATCGGAGTCCTCCAGCGGTATCAGCGGGATGCGTATGGACTATGGGATGTATACGCCGCTGCGCAACCGGCGCCGTATCCGGCCTTTTGTGCAACTCAGCAACCTGACGAACACGTCCTACGAGGAGATCCCCGCGTGTGCCATGCCCGGACGGTCCATCCTCGGCGGATTTGAGCTCCTGGTGTTTAGGCAGCGCGATAAACTGAATGCAAGAGGTGCTTGATTCGACACGCGGCATTCCTTTGTACGTTGGCCATTTGGGCCGGACTGCAGGCCCAGGAACAGGGCAGACTGGACTCCAGCGAGACGCTTTTCAGCGTCATGGCTGCGGTAAACGTCGGGCTTCCTGAACCCGCAACTGTCGTAACGTGATCACCTTGCTGGACGAAGATAGATCGCCCGTTTCGAACTGAGGAACTTTGTTGTTTCCCATCACCCTCCAGGGACACCGGTAAACTGGTCGCCATACATCTCATTCGCCCTCTCTTCCGGCGGGCCTCCACGATTTCAAGCCGAGCTTCACCGGTCTCGAAGAGCCGCCCGATCTTTTTCTCAACTCGGAAGGGTTTCGCGGTTTGCTCGATACCGCTTCTACCGCGAGGCGGCATTGCAACGATCTCTGGACCAAACTACAGCCCACTGTATCAGCGCGAAATCGACCGTTATCACGAGCCGGTCGACGCGAGTCCTGCTCGAGGCCAACGCGTACCTCCGCAACCCGACCAGCGGGTACATGGGCCGGCGCTTTTTCGTGCTGGTCGAGATGCTGGCGCCGCCTAATCAGGTCCATACCAGGAGCTACAAGGACGATTACTTCATCGTCATAACCCCTCGGCGCAGCCGCGAGTCGAGCAGGTTCGCCACGCTTACCTGCACTATCTTTTGGACCCGCTTACAGCAAAATTCTCCGAATCGGTAATGAAGAAGCGGAGCCTCAGCGATTTTGCGCAAGGCGCGGCTGCACTTGATGAAAGCTACAAGTCGGACTTCCTGCTGTTGACGACTGAATCCCTTATCCGGGCGATTGAGGCGAGGATGGACCGAAAGCCTGCGGCTGGTGCAGGGACTCCTTGATGGCGGGATTCATCCTCACGCCATTCTTCTCGGAGGCGCTTCCTCTTTACGAGAAGCAGGAGACGGCCATGCGGATGTATTTCCCGGACATGATGGCCTCGATGGATCTCAAGAAAGAATCCAAGCGCCTTGACGCGTGTCGATCTGACTGTCGCCCCTCCAAAGCCAGTCAAGCCGCGGTAGAACGCGACGCCCGAGTCTCCCGCGCGAGCCGGCGGAGAAAACGCTCGAAGAGGCGGAGGTCTGTACGAAGCGCGGGATTTCGAAAAGGCGGGCGCGACCTTTCAAAAGGCGCTAGCTGCAGACCGAACGAAAGCCGCTCCACGCGCGGGTTTACTATGGATTAGCCAGGATCGCGGCCCTAAATCGGGATCCGCAGTTGGCGGAACAGCTCTTTCATAAGACACTGGAATCATCCCCGGATGCGCACACGCGCGCATGGTCGGAAGTGTATCTGGGGCGTCTGGCTCAGGCGTCGACGACGCCGGAAGAAGCGGTCGAGCATTATCGCGCAGCGCTCGCCGTAGACGGCGCGCCCGCAAAAGCAAAGCAGGCCGCCGAAGAAGGTTTACGCAAGACGTCCAAGTAAGGACAGTTCACATACGGAGTTCATAATGATCAAACGCATTGCACTGTCGTTTGCCCTTGTGGCCGGATTAGTATATGGGCAGGCGCAGCCGAAGCCGAAGTCGCAAAAGGAAGCTGGAGGCAGTCATGGCGATCTTTAATGCGCAGACTCCCGACGCCCGCATCGCCGCCGCCGAAAAACTGCTCACCGAGTTCGCAGACACAGAGTTCAAGGCTGTCGCCTTGCAAATCGCGGCCGCATCCGCGCAACAGAAAAACGACTTCGAGAAGATGGTCGTCTACGCCGAGCGTACGCTCGAAGCCGACCCTAAGAATTACCCGGCGATGCTGATGCTAGCAACGGCATCGCCCAACATACCCGCGAGTTTGACCTTGATAAGGAAGAAAAGCTCAACCGCGCCGAGAAGTACGCCAAGACCGCCATGGATCTGGTAAAGGTCGCCACCAAGCCTCGTCCTGACATTCCCGATGCAGACTGGGAAGCGGCAAAGCAGAACTACATGGCGCAAGCTTACGAGGCGCTCGGGTTGGCGGCGATGGTCCGAAAGAAGTACGATGATGCCGCCACTCAGTTCCAATCGGCGGTGACGGCTTCGCCGGATCCGGCGACGATGGTCCGCCTCGCAGCCGCATATAATTTCGCAAAGAAGCCTGACCAGGCTCTTGCACGCTGGATAAATTGAACGCGACTCCCGATGTACACCCATCGATCAAGGCGGTCGCCGCGCAGGAACGCAACAACGCAGTGAAATTGAAAGGCGGCGCAGGCGCGGCAGCCCCGGCTACTTCCACGACACCGCCGGCCGGCGCGCCTGCCCCTCCGGCTACTCCCCCGGCAAAGTAATCATGCCAGCGGCGGACCTGCAGGATCTGGAAGCCAAACTCGGCCACTCCTTCCATGACCGGAATCTGCTGGTCCGCGCGCTCACTCACCGTTCCTTCGCCTTCGGCCAGAAATCGGAAGATCCCGACAACTCTTGACAATGAGCGCCTCGAGTTTCTGGGCGATTCAATTCTCGGATTCATCATCAGCGAGTGCCTCGTCCTTCGCCATCACGGCTGGCCGGAAGGCCGACTCTCGAAGGTAAAGGCGCATTTAGTTAGCGCTACACACCTTCATCGAGTAGCGCAAAAACTCGGCTTGGGACAGTTCCTGCAACTCGGTCGTAGTGAAGAGATGAGCGGTGGCCGTCAGAAAAAGATGCTGCTTGGCCAATGCGGTGGAGGCCATCATCGCCGCCTTACACATCGATGGTGGTTTGGACTCTGCGCGCCGATTTGTGATCGACTCACGTTCTTGGTGGTAGTAATCTCGAGGAATTGCTCGAAGCGCAGGAGACGAATTATAAGAGTACGCTGCAGGAGCGCGCTCAAGCCATTCACCTCCCGCAGCCTCACTACGTCATCGTGGAAGAGACTGGCCCAGGACATCGCCAAGACATTTCTGGTCGAGGCGCGCATCGGCTCCGCTTACCGTCGTACGGGTTCCGGGCCTTCGAAAAAATCTGCTGCCCAGAACGCCGCGAAGGCGATTCTCGAAGATATGGATGCGAATCTCCAAAGTCGCCCCGCCTGACGACGTGAGGTAAGCTGCAATAACCTAAATTTGCCCCGACAGACATCACGTGCATGGCACGTGTCAAAGGTTCCGAAATGGCTGTACGCGGATCTTCGATTCTCTTCGGAGCGGTTCGATGCTGCATCCGCGTAAACGGACACACCGTCAAGTGGATCGTGAAAGCGGTAGTGGCGAGGTAGTCAGCTCATTTTCCGGTATTCGGATTTTGATGGCACTGCTTAGTGACTCGGCTGACGGGCTTCGTACTCACTTCAAATGGTAGTGAACCAGTGCTGAGACATGTGGCGGTTCGGCGCGGCCCTGACGGTAGTCTCCATCCTAATCGCGGTGTAGTTCTTCCTCTAACGACCGCTACCACTTGCCGCGAACAGGAGCTTATTGCGTGCATTGGGCGATTCGCCAGTTATCTTGGTTGACTGGGGAATTTCTTTAAAGATGGAGGCCGCTTCGCTAAGGCTCTCGCTTGTCCCTTCATGTGGCGCTCAATCTCCGCTCTCTTATCCATTACCCACGAGCCGGCCATACTTTTATCGCTGTCTTTAAAAGCATCTATTTGCCCGTCGGGCACAAATACGGGAGCCCATCCGGCTTCGACACACCCCAGCGCACACTCTTTGGCTTTCTTAGCGGCCCTGGCATGGTTCCAACTACCGGCTGCATCAGAGATCAAACCTGTCATCTCTTCCGCGAATGCGGCGCCAGTCAAGCCGCCGGTGAGTATCATTGCGCGCAGCTCATCGAGTGTAGGGTGAAATGCCAGCCTCATGTTATGCAGTGGTCAGAAGACTACTGCGGTTTGAAATACAGCACGAGTCCGGCGCCCACCGACGCGAGAGCGAATCCCAAATACAAGAGCGGATTCGGGGCGACTTTCGGTGGATGCAGAGACATCGTGAAGATCACGTTGATCAATGGCGCAAGCCCGAACACAATCGGCATCACATAAGTCGGCGTGCCGCCATTGCGAAACGACCAGATAATGCAAATCGCCCCCACTGCTCCCAAAGCTCCGCCGATGATCGAGTTCGTCATGCCCCCTGAATTGAACCCTCTGAGTTGGCCCTGCGATCCCAGAGAGATCGCAGGTACCAGCACACCCACGAGGAAATAAGCCAAACCCACGCACAACAAGGCCCGCAATGGATTGCCTAGTTGCACTTGTCCCTTATGCAATATCGGGCCATACATGCCCCACGAGAATGCCGCGCCGAGAGCAAACAATATCCAGGTCATCGTCTTAAAGGATATACGGAAAGCGATTGCTGCTGAATCAGCGGCGCGGGGCATCGATTCCTGTCGGTGATGCGGCCAGCTCAGGGGTTCTGGCCTCCGAATGAGTCGCACGAAACCTTGGGATGCCAGTTCACAAACGCGCCATTCGGATTGTCCTTCCACGCCCAGACGTGGAGCGTGTAGAACGCCGGCAGCCCGAAGCGATTGGGGCTCTCGAACAAATGGAAAAACTGGCCCATGAGCTCCGGAGGCCCAGAATGCTTTGCGTTCCAGGCGTCAGCTATAACCAGATAGTCCGCGCCGATCAGCTTCAATTTTCCGTCCGGCATCGCTTCATAGATGACGATCTGAGGATGGCTGGCATCCAACTCGCCTTTATTCACCAGATCTCCATTGACATAATGCAGTCCCATTGCTCCCGAGTCAGGACCGCTTACGCAGCCGAATTGCAGCGCGTATCCCTCTGCGACCGCTACCGACACATCTTTGAAGCGCTCGGTGGCATCCCGGACAACTTTGATTAAAGCGTTCGCCTTGGTCGTCTGGCTCAGGGCGTCCTCTTGTTGTTTAGCCATTGCGTGTGTGTGGTCAGCTTGCGCCAGGGCAGGTGACCCACAAACGTTCGTGAGAATGAGCGCGCTCAAAGGGACCAGGCGCAGAATACCGCCGGATGTTTGAACGAGAGTCTTGATTAGCGTTGTCATAGCTTTGTCCTTTGATAGGTGTTGTTCTGAAGCCCGTGGTTCTTTGCTAATACGATCGCCATCAAGCTTCTCAATCAAACCTGCGGGATTCCGTCTCAAAAGTGAATGACTCAGGATTGAAAGCTACGACAAACTGTCAATTCGACCGCAACATCCTATGGCATCGGACGTTCGTGAAGGATCATCCAAGACGTGCCGAACTTGTCCCTGAGCATCCCAAACCGAAGCGCGAAGAAGGTCTCCTGCATTGGCATGAAGATCTGGCCGCCATCGGAAAGCAGCGCATAAATTCGCTCCGCTTCTTCTGTGCTGCTCACCGTGAGTGAGAGATAAACGCTGCGCATCGGCTGAAAACGGTCCGGTGGGACATCCGATCCCATCACTTCCGTCTCTCCGATGCTCATCCGCGCGTAGAGAATGGCGTCTTTCGCTTCGGGCGGAACATCGTTCGCATTTGGCTGTTGACCGTGGGTCATCATCATCGTGATTTTTCCACCCAAATGCTGTTCGTAGAACCGGAATGCCTGAGCGCAGTTGCCGCCATAGTTCAGATACGTGTGTAGTCTCATGGGTAGTCTTCCTTTCGTCTCTCCTGCTCAGGAGGAAACCTGATCTCTCACCAGCTCGCCGAATAACTCCGGTCTGCGAGTGCGAAGCATGTAGTTGGCTAGCGACCGCTCTCGCGCCAGCAGCATAGGATCGAGATCCGCGATGATCATCTCCTCTCGCACGCGCTCCGTTTGAGAACTCGCCAGCACTTCGCCGTCCGGACCCCAGATCAAAGCTACTCCCGCGTGGTGAGGTTGGTTCTCATGATCTTCGGGATAGCTGTCCAGAGTTCCGGCCCGACCCGCTTGATCGGTCAGCACAGCGAAACAGGAGTTCTCACGAGCCCTCAGCGCATAAACTGCAACGAAATTGTGGGAATGCCGGCGTGCGGCTGACTCACCTTCAGGTGTGTCTGGCCAAGGCTTGAAACGTGCGGCGTGCGGCATCAGGATCACTTCAGCTCCGCGCAGAGCCAGCACCCGAGCTATCTCAGGAAACTGATTGTCGTAACAGATGACCGTACCCACTTTACAGCGGCCGATATCGAATACGAAAATGTCCCGTCCGCCCTTGTAATAATTCGCCTCATCGCGCGACAGGTGCAGTTTTCGCTGCTTTCCGATGAACCCATCGGGTCCGACCAGCACCTGAGTGTTGTAAACGATATCGCGTTCCTTCTCACTAAGTCCGACGGAGAGCACCAAATGATGACGCCGGGCCAAGTCAGTCAGCTTGCGCGTGCTCGGGCCATCCGGCACGGATTCGGCCAATTCCCAGGTAGTCGGGGTACAGTGGCCATGCACCACGAGTTCGGGGAACAACACAAGATGGGCGTTCGCCGCCGCGGCGCGCGCGCACCAGCCGTCGATGGCCTCCAGCACGTGGTCCGGTTGGCCCAGAAGCCCATTCATACTCACCGCCGCAACGCGGGTCGGTTGCATCGCAGTTCCTCGCTTTCCTCGTCTTGCAGGTTTAGATGCCTACTGAACAGGCTACGGGAATTGAGCCGATACCTCAACTGCTTGCCTTTCGGTAGGAGTAATCTGGTCAGAACGAAGCCATGACGATAGCAAAACGCCTTGCACTCCTACTCGCGGTACCGATCCTCGTTCTCGTCGGTCTCGGCATCTTCGTCGTCTACGAGTTGAACGTCATCGAAAGGAAAAGCCGGTTTGTGGGAGAAAGTCAGGTTGAAAGCCTGGCAGCGCTCGGAAACATTTCCAGCCGTGTCACCGAGATGAGGGTCGGCATCCGTAACGAGCTTCTGGACGAGCCAGCTGCTGAAAAGTCCATGAACGCCGAAGATCTTCGGAAGAACGCGGCAGAATTAAGGCGTCTCGTGGGTCAGTACGGGGATACGTTGATCACAGACAATACGGACCGAAGACTCTATAACGACTTCCGAGAGCTCGCCGGACAATGGACAGGTGAAGCCGAAAAACTTCTCTCGTTGAATGAATCAGGCAGACGAGCCGAGGCCCGGAATGCAACTCTCAGGGGGTCGTTTCCTGAGATTGGCCGGCGCATTAACGACCTCCTTGCCGCATGGATCGGCCACAACGAAAAACTCGCGCACGAAGCGAGTAAAGAGACGCTTGCCGCGATAGTAGAGGCCGAATGGAGGTCTGTTATAGCTATCGTCGTTGCCATGCTATTATCCGGAGTCCTAGGTTACTTAACGTCTCGCAGCATCGTTTACCCAATTCGGAGCCTGCAGACATCTGTCAAGACGATAGCCGCCGGAGACTATCAGCAGACCGTGCCTTATACGCGGTCGGTCGGCGAAACCGGCGATCTGGCGCGATCTATCGACATCCTCAAGCAGGGCGCATCCGAAACCGCCGAACAGCGTTGGGTGAAAACGAACATGGCGACGATCAGCGCGGAGTTACAACGTGCGGAATCGCTCTCGGATTTTGGACAGAGGCTCCTTTCCGGACTCGTGCCGCTGCTGGGCGGTGGCGCTGCTGGATTCTATGTATTCGATGCTGAACTTGGCCAGCTTCGGCGTATCGCCAGCTACGGAATTTCCGAAGTAGCCAACATCTCGGAATCGATAGCACTGGGAGAGGGTCTCGTTGGTGAGTGCGCCAGACAACGCGCGTGCGCGTCGCTCACCAATCTTCCTCCGGACTATCTCCGCATTACCTCCGGATTGGGAGGATCTACCGCCGTACAAGCCGTCGCGTATCCATTGACAGTGCAAGACGACCTGCTCGGCGCTGTCGAGTTCGGCTCGTTCCGGGCACTGGCCGCGAGCGAGCGGGCACTGCTCGACGAACTGCTGCCCGTAGTGGCGTTAAGCCTTCAGGTCCTCTCTCGCAACATCGAAACGCAACAATTGCTCGCGCAAACTCAGGAACAGGCGCACCAGTTGGAAGAGCAGGCAGTGGCGATCAGAGTCCGCAGCCGTCTCGATTGCATGCACTCCGAAATCGGGGCTGCGCTGGTCCGGTCGCAGGAATTCAGCGACACTCTGCGTGAGTGCGCGGAGGCCATCATGCGAGGCGTCAACGGAGCGTTCACTCGCATCTGGATGGTTGAGCCGGGAACAGATACACTTGTGCTCTGTACGAGTGTCGGCCTGTACACTCACCTCGATGGAAAGCATTCGCGAGTCAAGATAGGCGAGCAGAAGCTCGGCCGAATCGCGGCTTCAGGGCAAGCCCTCGAAACGAATTCGATTCAGACCGAGCCGGATGTCGATACAGTCTGGGCAAAGCAGCAGGGAATTCTCTCGTTTGGCGGCTATCCGCTCATAGTCCAGGATCAACTGGTAGCCGTTATCGTGACATTCGCTAAGCAACCCTTGTCGGAGGTCGAGTTCAAAGCATTGGCAGAAGCGGCGCGCCGTATCAGTCTGGGCATTCAGAGGCGACGGACAGAGGAGGAACTCCAGGCCGCGAAAGTGAAAGCCGAGGAGGCGACCGAGGCTAAGTCGATGTTCCTTGCCAACATGAGCCACGAGATTCGAACGCCGATGAACGCGATCATCGGTATGACTCACCTCGCTCTGAAAACTGAGCTCACGCCGAAGCAGCGTGATTACCTCGGTAAGGTACGATCGGCGGCCGGCGCGCTCCTGGGAATTATCAACGACATTCTCGATTTTTCGAAGATCGAAGCGGGCAAGCTCGATATCGAAAATGCAGAATTCCGATTTGAGGATGTCCTCGAGAACCTATCCACCGTCGTCGGTCAGAAAGCACATGAGAAGAATCTAGAGTTTCTTATATCCGCGCAACCGGATATTCCCCCCAATCTCGTCGGCGATCCATTGCGGTTGGGACAGATCCTCATCAATCTCGTAAATAATGCTGTAAAATTCACGGAACGCGGCGAGGTAATTGTCGTAGTGAGCGTGGAAGAGAAGGATTCGGGCAGAGTCAAATTGAGCTTCTCGGTACGTGATACGGGTATCGGGATGACTCCGGAGCAAGCCTCGCGCCTGTTTCAGCCGTTCACCCAGGCCGATACCTCCACGACGCGCAAATTCGGCGGTACCGGGCTCGGACTTTCTATCAGTAAACGGCTGGTCGAAATGATGGGCGGGAACATCCGGGCGGAAAGTGCGCCTGGAGTGGGCAGCACCTTTGTGTTTACCGCATGGTTCGGCCTCGGGGCGGCAGAGCAGGAACGCAAGAGCTTTATTCCGGATCTCGCTGGAATCAGGGCGCTCGTGGTAGACGATAACGCGCAGGCGCGCGAGATCCTCAGCGATGGGTTGCGCGCTTTCGCGCTGCGAGCCGACGCTGTGGCATCCGGTCGGGAAGCGATCCAGGCGCTAACTGACTCGGATTCGAACGACCCTTATCAACTGGTTCTAATGGACTGGCACATGCCTGGTATGGATGGGTTGCAGGCTAGCGCAGTCATCCGGCGCGACCTGGGGTTGAAGAACACACCCCGGATCGTCATGGTAACGGCATTCGGTCGCGAGGAGATTCGCGCTCAGGCCGAACAGGTCGGAATCGCCGCGTATTTGACCAAACCGGTTAATGCATCGGTGCTCTATGACACCTTAATGGACCTCTTCGGTGATGCACGTGTGGACGCACACGGCGAATCCCGTCGTGCCGCCGAATCGGCCGAATACCAGGCGCGGGGCCTTCGTGTCCTGCTGGTGGAAGATAACGAAATGAATCAGCAGGTCGCCACCGAACTACTGGAGAGCGCGGGAGCCGTCGTTACTGTTGCCGATCACGGCGGAATTGCTGTGAAACTCCTCCAGGAAGGGCCACAACCACCACCGTTTGATATCGTGCTGATGGACCTCCAAATGCCCGAGATGGATGGTTTGACGGCCACCCGCCTGCTGCGGGCCGACGCGCGCTTCAACGATCTTCCTATCGTCGCCATGACTGCCCATGCGCTCGTCGAAGAGCGCGAGCGCTGTCTCCAGGCAGGTATGAACGATCACGTTACCAAGCCGATCGACCCTGATGCGCTGTTCGCTGCCCTCGCGCGATGGACTAAGCCGAGTGAAATCGCGCCTCCTGTGTCCTCGGAACCCGAGCCATCAATTGATGAGGCGGCAATACCGAATATAGAAGGTGTTGACGTAGCCGGAGCCTTACGGCGGGTAGCGGGAAACAAACGTCTGTACCGGAGTTTGCTGGAGCAATTTGCATCTAAACAGGCCGATGCCGACGTGAAAATCAGCGCCGCGCTCGAGAACCGGGATCGGGCTTCCGCCGAGCGGCTCGCGCACACCCTGAAGGGCATTGCCGGAAACATTGGAATCGGGCCAGCGCAGGCGGCTGCAGCGAAGCTGGAAAAGGCGATCCGTGAGGATGACGATTCCATCGCCGGATCTCTCGCCGAATTGAAGTCGGTCCTGGGACCGCAAGTGAGCCGAATCCGGTCCGCTTTCGGAACTGCGACACTAGCGGCTGCGGCTCCGGGCGGTTTCCGGGCCGACACGGCTGCTGCCGCAGTCACCAGGCTCTTGTCGTTGATTGAGGCAAATGATGGAGATGCAGCCGATGCGGTCCGGGATGTCGCGTCCGTCCTAAGCGGGAGAGTCGAGGCTGGGCGTCTCGACGAACTCCGGGATTTCGTCAACGACTTCGACTTCGACAGCGCGCGAATGAAGTTAATCCAAATTGCCGGTGAATGTCATCTGAACGTGGGGCAACGAGATGACAACCAGTGAAGAGAAAAAAACCATCCTGCTCGTTGACGACGCTCCCGCGAACATCCAGGTAGCGCGGGAGATTCTCAAGGACACGTATAAGACTCGTGTCGCGACCAGTGGCGCCAAGGCTCTGGAACTCGTAAAGGTAGCTCCTACACCCGATTTGATCCTGCTGGACGTAATGATGCCGGAGATGGACGGCTACGAAGTATGCGCCCGGCTGAAGGCTGACCCTGTCACTCGGGAAATACCCGTGATTTTTCTCACGGCCATGACTGAAGCCGCAGACGAGACTAAGGGCTTTGACGTCGGCGCGGTGGACTACATCCATAAACCGTTTTCGCCGGCAGTCGTCATGGCGCGGGTGCAAACCCATCTGAATCTGCGGGAAACTCGCGAGCAGTTGGTCCGGGAGAAGCGTTTAGTCGATCAGCTCCTCGATAACACACTGCCTGCGGCCGCTGTCACCGAGCTCAAGGCGACCGGGAAAGTAGCTCCAAAGCGCTTCGAAAATGTTGCCGTTCTGTTCGTGGACCTCGTCAGTTTCACGTCGTTTTGCGACCGGCATACTCCAGAAGAGGTCGTGGGCAACCTCGGCGATGTTTTCGTCCTTTTTGAAGAGTCTGCGAGCCGAAACGGTCTGGAAAAAATAAAAACCATCGGCGACGCGTTTCTGGCGACGGCAGGACTGTTGCGTCCTGTTCCGAACCCTCTCGGAGCAGCTGTGAATTGTGCCTTACAGATACTCGCGTCCGCTCCTGGCGTCGGCGACGGCTGGCGAGTCCGCGCCGGGGTACACTGCGGACCGGTGATGGCTGGGATCGTGGGACGCGAACGCTATCAGTTCGATATTTGGGGTGATACCGTCAATGTCGCCTCCCGCCTGACGTCCGCCGCGTCGCCACAGGCGATTGCGCTCACGGAAGCTCAGGCACAACAACTGCAAGGGCTGAACTTTCATCCGAGAGGCGAGGTCGAGCTAAAAGGCAAGGGCGCCGTCCCCTTGGTCGAAGTTCTCGCATCAGCGGCAGATTCCGCCGGAGCGCAATCGCACTGACCCCGGCTATTCGATAACGACGACTCGCGGGAGCACATGATGAATGACGTAATTCGCAGTGTCCCGATTATGCTGTTCGGGCTGGCGTTGTCCGCTGCTATCGCTCGCCCGTGACATCAAGGTCACTCGACCCGGCTGTATGGGCGCCTTCCATTCGTACTCCCATCGCCGCCAGCTGAACCGTACGGGCTTGTCGATCAAGCGCGCCTTTGCCCACGTCTTTCCTGAATCGACGCTCACCTCGACTGTCTCCACGTCGGCATCGCCGGTCCAGGCGGCCCCGAACACGCGAAACGGAGTTCCGGCCTTTACAACCTCGTGCATGCCGGGCCTCGCGATTAGGCTCTTGACGCGCATCTCCCGCAAAGGCTGTCGGGTCGGTGTTCCCGTGCTGCGGTCCCAGTACGCGTAATCCGTCGTTTGCCAGTAACCCTGATATGTAGTTGGTAAAACCTGAATTCGCCTCAACCACTTCACCGAGCTCATTCCGTAATACCCGGGTACCACGGCCCGAATCGGAAACCCGTGGCTGACCGGCAATTCCTTCCCATTCATCTGATGCGCGATAACCACCTCTGGCCGTCGAGCCTTCGCAATTGGAATACTTCGAGCGAACTCGATCGGTCCCGGCGGCTTCGGGTCCGACCTCGGTTCACCCCGATCGACTCCCTCCAGAACCAAATCGACTGCATCGGCCTTCACGCCAGCGCGCTCAAGCAATGCGGCGAGCGGAACGCCGGTCCACACGGCATTGCTGACTCCTCCGAGTTCCCATTGGGCTCCGCCGGCCTGCGGAATCAGGAACACACGGCTGTTGCCGGCGCATTCCAATGTCGCCTGAACGGAATTGGAAGCCATCCGCCGTAGTTCGTCATAGCTTATCTCGAACGGTCGCTCCACTGCGCCCTCTACTTGCAGACGATGCGAAGCCGCATCCACCTCCGGGACAGCAAAATGACTCCGGACATAAAACAGTTCATTCGGCGTGATCGGTCCATCGAGCGAGGAAAACGGAAATTCCAGATTCTCGGGTTCCCGCTCGCGCATAATCATTGCGTTTGAAGGAGATTGCGCATCAAGCCGCAGGCCGTGTACGCCAAGCCCCAGCAACGGCGCGCCGCTCGCGATCCGCCGCAGAAAATCTCGCCGCTGCTCTCCCTTGTTGCTCCCGCTCAAAATCCTTTCCATCTCGTTCAACGTAATGGCCTCCTGTAGTCGCTTCTCATAATTGCAAATCGAATTGGCCGGTTCCGTGCTTATGAACTTCCGATGACCGGCAATATCGTGCACAGCACTAGTAGCGCGCTCGGAGTCGCCTTGATCATAGGAGCGTCCGAATTTTTAGCTGGCGATCGGCCAGTTTTGATCTCCGGCCTCACTGTCGTTGCTTCAAGCGTGCTCACCTTTGCCTGGACATATCTCATAAGCTTTAGATACAGCGCGCCCCCGAAAGGCGAGTCTCCGAACATCGGCGCGAATGCGCCTCAAAATCGAATCGCGCATCGTACATTGCATCGCATCAATCTCGCAACTGAGCACCTTGGCAGCCTTCTCATCGTCCTTCGTATCGCCCGCGAATACAATCAGCCGGTCCCAACGGGAGTGCTGCACAACCTCACATTGGTAGATAAGGAGTTGCGCAGCCTGCAGCACGGATTAGAAGAGCATCTAATGCGGCGAAAAGACTCTACCGACGACTGGCCGCAAACGGACACCGATGGACGTTTTGAGGCGCCTGAGTTGCCGATTAGGCGCTTGTTGGGAGCACGTCAAGATGTCCGGTTTAATTAGCAAATGAACTGTCCGGTCTTGCCATAGGTTACCGGGATCGATTAGGCTTCGGTCACCTGAGCGGAAAACAGAGCGCTGCTGGGAAGCAACTCGAGCGCCGACTCAGGGCCGGGATTGCGGGAGCGAGTTTAAGGCTCGCTCCGCTTCCAGCAATCCTGGCCAAAAGCGTTAAATCCCGGAGGTCTGGAGGCAGAGCCTCCAGTTTCAATCCAAGTCTTCTTCCGAATTGCGTTAGGCCGCCACCCGCTTCGAGAGTTTAGCGGTGTGTTTGCGTCTCGGCGATGCGAGTGGCAATCCATCGCCGGCATATTCGGTGATGAGCTGCGGACCATAGCGAATCGACACCCGTCCGTCCAAATGCTCGTGCACCGTCACTGTTTGCCCGGCCAAGGTATCTTTCCATCGAGTCTTCTCCAACTGCAGGACACGATTGCCGATCACGACCGTGTTGTCTCGATTCACCATACGTTCGTGTTGCACGCTGAAGATCCAGTCCAGATCGCGACGGTGCACCCGTACAAACGCGGTGCCTTTCTGCGCCGCCTTCTCCATGAACTTGTGGTTGAACTCGGCAATGTACTCGTTGCGTAGAAATTCATTCGCTTTGTGGACGTCAGTAATTCCGCGCAGCCGCAGCTCCTGCGGCAGGCGTCCCTGCCAGGTTCCGGAGTTACGCTCCATGCGACCGCGCGCCTGCGGTGAATACGCCGGGATCATTCGGATCCCGAGTTCCTGCAACGCTCGCCCCACCTGCGTCGGATGCGTCAGATCAACCCGCTCGCCCCGCCTCGGGGTGACAAAGAAATGGCCAGCGCGATCGCTGTACAACGAGCAGAAGACACCCTTGCTCTCGATGACCTCTCGTAACGCCATCATGATCGTGCGCGTGCTTTCGGCTTCCATCAGTTGCGCGTAATAAATCTCGCTGGTCGCGTCGTCCAGCACTACAATCAACTCGTACTGGCGCTGGTCGCCAAACCAACGGTGTTTACTGCCGTCGATATGCAGCATCATTCCCGGCAACGGCCGCCGCGGTCGTCGCTTCCGATGGGAACCCGGCTTCTTGCGCTTCTTCACCAGCCCCGCCTCTTGCAAGGCTGTCTTCACCCATGTGTAGCTGAAATGGATGTCGTGGACTTCGACAAGCTTCTCGTGAAAGTGCCGTACGTTGAAATCAAAATACCGTTCCCGGTATAGTTGCAGCACCTGTTGCAGTTGCTCGACCGGCGCTCGTTTCGGGCTGGGACGCTTCTTCCGGCAATCCCATAAACCGCTGTAGCCGTGCTTCTGCCAACGATCTCGCCACCGTCGCATCGTACGGTCAGTCACTCCGATGATCTCAGCTGCCGCAATCCATGTCAGCTTGCCCGCCATCGCCTTCAAGATCACTTCCTGTAGTATTCATCATCCGCTCCATTTCTGCGGCCGGTATCTGCTGTTCGATGGCTTCCACATCCTTCAGCTTTTCCCACCCGCTCCTGGACCGGACAATTCACTTGCTGATTGCGCCGGACAACTCACATGCTACCGACATTGCCGATTAGGCGCTGAATCACAGATTCTGCGAAAGATCTATAATGGCAGCCTGCGTGCACTTGTCTAAGCGAGCGATGACCGCAAAACAAAGTCCGATTGTCTTCACCGGGCGCACGGCGTGTCATCGCTCGCCATCAATTCATCAAAGGACTGAAAATATGGAACTGTCGATTCGAACACGTGCGATTGAAGCCACTGATGAACTTCGTGAGCTCATAGAGAGGCGATTGCAGTACGCCTTGGACGTATTCAAAGATCGAATTGAGTCCGTCTCCGTCTATCTGATGGATCTCAACGGTCCACGCCGCGGAATCGATAAGCTCTGCCAGATAACTGTTCGAGTGCGCGGGGTCGGTGATCTGGGCGTCCTGGAAAAAGGCGCCACACCAGCGAAGGCGCTGAGTCGCGCGGCCGGCCGCGTGAAATATAGAGTTTCGGAAGCGCTTCGCCGATCCATCCGTTCGTCTGTCGAATCCATTCGGACGAACTCGGAAGCGGCCTGACTCGCGAATCCATTCGGAGCCGCCGCACTATCGGGCGGCTCCTTTTTTTCGGCCTTAACTAGGCAGCAGACGCGCCTTTCGCCTCCGGCTGATAGATAATCTCCAGCACCTTCAACCGTCGCTTGCCGCGAGGCACGGACCAGTTGATCGTATCTCCGGCGCGATATCCGAGCAATGCCGTCCCGAGCGGCGCCAGCACGGAGAGCGGATCAGCCGAGCTGTGAGTCCTGGTGTTCGGATACACTACTTCGTACTCAAAGACTCTCCCGTTATCGAGGTCCATAATCCGCACCTGCGAATTCAGGGTAATCACGTCGCGAGGAATCTTCTTCGCATCCACAACGTGGGCGCGGTCCAGTTCTTCTTCCAATGCGGCGAGGTTCCGGGTATCCGCCGTGACGGAGGCTTGCAGGTTCTCGACAAGTTGGCGAAGCCGTTGCATGTCTTCATTTGTAACGTAAATGCGATTTCGCATCATTGAGTTCTCCTCTTATGTGGAATGCCGAGTGGAATGCCCCGAGCGGACTTAACTACGAATCACTGCACTTACAGTGCCAATCTCCTCAATAGCTGCGAGCCCGCGGAAGGTTGGGTTACGCTCGAATGATAAGGAGTGGCATTGATGCGGAGAGCGGCGGTATCCGCGATGATCGTTGCGATCGCGGTTTGCCTGTATCTCACACCGATCGATCGGACGGTTCTTGCCCGTCTCTACTGCGTGCCCGTCGTGGTGGCCGCTCTCTACGATGGCTGGCGCGGAGGTGGCCTCGCCGCTTTGCTCGCCGGAGCCACGCTGCTGCCACTCCCGATCGATTCCTATATCGAAGTGCCCTCGCTATTCGGTCTTGCCCTGATCATCGGCTGGTACACGGATCGGGAGCGCGATCGAGCAAGCAAATACCAGGAACTGCATATCAACTTCGAAGGAATGAAGCGCGCCGAGCGGCTTTCCGCGATCGGCCAGCTCTCGGCTGGGCTCGCCCACGAAATTCGTAATCCGCTCGCCAGCATTGCTGGAGCCGCGTCTATCCTGCGTCGGAATGAACCTCTCGACGCCAAGGCCTCGAAGTGTCTCGACATCATCGATAGCGAATGCAAACGACTGAACGGACTCCTGACCACGTTCCTCAATTTTGCGGGCCCGCGGCCGCCGAAGCTGCAGCCCGTGCGCCTCGACTCGATTCTTGACAGCGTCATCGCGCTCGCGCAGCATGCCATCGGACGGAAGAACATCGATTTCCGGCGGCGCCTCAATGCTGATCTGCCGCCCATCGACTGCGATCCCGAGCAGATGACGCAGGTTCTCCTGAATCTTGTCATCAATGCCACCGAAGCCAGCAGTGAAGGTTCCGTGGTAACGCTCGCGGCGGATCAGAACGAAGAAGCGACAATGATTCGTGTCATTGATGAAGGCTCCGGAGTTGCGCCGGAAGATGTCGAGAAACTTTTCGACCCTTTCTTCACCACCAAGGAAACGGGCACTGGTCTGGGCTTGCCGGTGGCGCACCAGATCGTGGGTCAAATGGGCGGACAATTGACCGCGCATCGCAATCGGGATGGAGGAATGACATTCTCCATCGCCTTCCCCCTCAAGCAGCACACGCCAAGATGAACGATTCCATTCTTGTGGTTGACGATGATGAGAACCTCCGCTGGGTAACGCAAACCCAGCTTGAGGATGCGGGCTATAACGTGACGACCGTCGCCAACGGCGAAGCCGCACTTAGCGCCCTCGACAAGCAGCTCCCTTCTCTCGTGTTGACCGATTTGAAAATGCCGGGCATGTCCGGTATCGAACTGCTGGAGCAGATTCGCCTGCGTGAACCGGATCTGCCGGTCGTCATGATAACGGCGTTCGGCACAATCCAAAGCGCCGTGCAAGCGGTAAAGGCCGGAGCCTACGATTACTTGACCAAACCCATCGATCAGGAAGACTTGCTCCTCGTCGTCAACCGCGCACTGGAGCGCCGGAAGCTCGTCGATGAAGTCACGAATCTCCGTCAGAACCTGGACCGGAAGTACGGGTTTGAGAACATCATCGGCCACTCCGAAGCTTTACTTTCAGTCCTCGAGATGGCGGCTCGCGCAGCGCGAACGAACTCTACCATCCTGATCAATGCCGAAACCGGCACGGGAAAGGAACTGCTCGCCCGGGCGATCCACTACAACAGCCGTCGCAAGGACAAGCCTTTCGTCACCATAAATTGCGGAGCCATTCCAAAGGACTTGCTCGAATCCGAACTTTTCGGTCACGTCAAGGGTTCCTTCACCGGGGCCATGGCGCACAAGCGAGGACGCATCGAACTCGCGCATAACGGAACACTGTTCCTCGACGAAATCGGCGAGATGACGCTCGAGCTTCAGGTTAAAATGCTCCGACTCATTCAGCAGGGCGAAATCGAAAAGATTGGCGCAACCGAACCGAACAAGGTCGATGTCAGGATCATTGCAGCCACGCACCGAAACCTTCAGGCCATGATCGAGGATGGAACGTTTCGGGAAGATCTGTATTATCGCCTTGCTGTGATTCCCCTCGAACTGCCGCCTCTCCGCGAGCGGGCCGAAGATATTCCCGAGCTTGTGCAGCACTTCTTTTTACAGACCAGGGAGAGAGTCGGAAGGCCTGATGTAGTGCTGCCGCAGCAGTTGCTGAAATACTTCCAGAACTATCGGTGGCCTGGCAACGTCCGAGAACTCGAGAATGTCATCGAACGGATCGTCGTGCTCGCGCGAGGCCCAGAAATTCAGATCAGCGACCTGCCGGAGCACCTCAGACGAGAACATGTTTCCGTCGACACGCTCAGCCTCGATCTGCCACAGCAAGGTGTAAGCCTGGAGGCAGTTGAAAAAGAGCTGTTGCTCCGTGCGCTCCACAGGTTCAACTGGAACCAGACGCACGCCGCGAAGTATCTGGATATAAGCCGCAAGGCCTTGACCTACCGGATGGAAAAGCATGGGATCCGGCGCGGCTCCGGCTCAGACGAAAAAGAGGATATCGAACCCGAGCCGCGATAACTGCGCCCTTATGCGCATCGCTGCCCGAAAACAGGCGCCTTCGTTGCCCAAAACACCCAAAATCTCCCTTGGCAAGCAAAGTGCATCTTAAATCGCCGGAAGTAACGCGAGGAGGGTCGACGTAATGTGGAAAGTGCTGGCTCCGGTGGATTTGCGGTTTGATACCGAACCGCAAGTGGAATACGCCGCAGGCGTGGCGGGCGTTCTTGGCGCAGAACTGAACCTCTTACACGTCTCGACAGCCCGGTGGTATCAGCATTCTCACCGGCTAGGATGGCCGCCCAGCGCCTGGGGCTCGCGGACGCCTGACCTCGACATCCATCGTCTGGTGCTCGCCGGACCAGTGCCCGAAACGGTTGCCCGCTACGCGGACCATATCGACGCGGACCTGCTGCTGATAACCACCCGCACGTACAGCTCACGTACTCGGCCGTGGCGAAGATCCATGACGGCGGAGATCATGAAGGCAACTCGGCGTCCCGTCTTGATCAGGAAGGAAATCGATGCAGATCTCGGCGGTTGCTTCGGCAGCCGGCAAATTCTTTGCGTGGTTGGATTGGACGGCCAGGATGCGGGCGTCCTTTCTCACGCGCAGGATCTCGCAGTGAGAACCAGGGCCGAATTGATCTTCCTTCACGTCGTACCTCCGGTAAGCGAAGGACTTCTCGCTTACGGACTGGCAAACTTC
Organism: Bryobacteraceae bacterium; assembly: GCA_963833675.1. Classification (GTDB taxonomy): domain Bacteria; phylum Acidobacteriota; class Terriglobia; order Bryobacterales; family Bryobacteraceae; genus DASQDN01. The sequence goes on from CAWHYW010000021.1 coordinate 100,026, forward strand.
AGCTCCCGGCCCCTCTCCGCGGAATTCGCTGCGCAGAGACTTGCCGAACTGACGAGGAACATGCATGTTTCGGTTCGGAGTTTTATAAAGACAGGATCGGCCACGAAATGCATCGCCTCTGCGGCCCGAGAGAATGCTGCCGATCTGGTGCTTACCGCGCGGATGATACCCGGCTCAGGCTTTGAGCGAAGCGGCGCATATACCGCCGATCTCCGAGCTACTCTTTCCGCTTTGAATTGTCCTCTTCTGACCGTGCCTCTACGTCGGCAGCCCGCGTTTACAGTTCCCGATCCGATCGAGGATGGACAAGTCATGCTATCGGAGACTCACGGCAGGTAGAGCGGGGAGTCTCCGGGCGTGCGATAGTGGGATCGCAGCCCAATGCCGTCATCCGTGGCGAGCTACGAACCTCTTTTAATCAACACCGTAGGCCATTCCGCGGGCGCTCTGATCTTCGGCATCTTCTTATACCTGTTCCTGCGCGATGCCAAAGGCGCCCGGCTTGGAAGGAGCGCGATGCCGGCTATGGCGGCCGCGCTCGCAATGCTGTGGAATCTGGGCTCGCTCGTCGTGCTTGCGTGTGCGGCGAACGGATCGGCACAGACCGAATCCGCTGCTTCTTTCAGCTTCATCGTCCTGAGCTTGCTGCCTGCCGTTCTGTTCAACATTGCGCTCCAGGAACGCCTCACATCGCTTGCCCGCGCCGGATACGTCGTAAGCGCCGCCGCCGTCATCATGCACGTCGCAGAGATCTTCGCGCCGCGTGCCCAACTCCACGAGCTTGGATTATTACTGGTCAGCCTCGGCTTTGGATCTTTGACCGCTATCGCCGTGATAATGCTTTCGAGAGAAGGACACTCGGCGTCGGCGCGAGCTCGACAGCGCATCCTCGCAGCAATGTCTCTGTTCCTCCTTGCGACATCATTCCTGCACTTCGGCGGCACGCACGCGCACGCGTGGTCGGAAGAGATCGCGTTGCACCATGCGGGCATTCCCATTGCCCTATACGTGCTCTTGCAGGATTACCGCTTTCTTCTGCTCGATGCATTTGTGCGCTTTCTGGCCAACACTATCCTTGCGGCAGCGATGACTCTGGGCTCCATCGGCCTCAACGAGCACCTTCATTTCGTCGAGCGAGCTTCGGCGAATGGATTCACCCAGGGACTCCTGATCGTCGGAGGCTGCGTCGGCCTTATCGTGTTCTCGCAATTGCGATTGATCGTCCAACACTGGCTCACCCAGGTCGTCTTTCGGAGGCCCGCCCTGGATCGCGAGATCCAGAGAATGCTCGCCGCGCCTAATCGTTTTACAACCGAACGCGAGACTCTCAACGAATCCGGAAGAGCCATCGCCGAGTTTGCCGGCGCTGAGCGCTGTGAGCTTCGCCAAGTTGAGACCCTGACCACTAATGGAGGTGAGCTTCTTCTGCCGCAGCCTGTCACCGCTGTCGGCCAGTGGGGCCTGACACCGGAAGATCGCTGGGTGGAAGCCATCGTTCCGTTTCGATTTTCTCGAGGCGATGCAGTGCTTCTTCTTCTCGGCCGTCGCGCCGGCGGCAGACGCTATTTGAGCGAGGACCTCCAGAATTTGGCACAGCTTTCTCTTGTTGCTGCGGGGCAGGTGGAACGGTTCCGGTCCGGTGAGATCCAGCGTCTGGCGTCCGATGCCGAGATGCGAGCGCTGCAGGCCCAGATTAATCCTCACTTTCTGTTCAATTCTCTGAATGCCCTCTACGGCGCCATTCCGCGCCATGTCGAAGGCGCCCGCCGGACCGTGCTGAACCTGGCCGAAATCTTCCGCTACTTCCTGCAAACCGACAAGGCGCTCATTCCGATATCGGAAGAGATCCGCATCGTAAAGGCATATCTTGAAATCGAGAAACTCCGCTTGGGCGACAGACTCGAGACCGAGATCGCTATCGATCAAGAAGTGGAACAGATTCGTATACCAGCGCTTTGCATTCAGCCACTGGTTGAAAATGCGGTGAAGCACGGCGTAGCGCACAAGACTGGGCCGGGCAAAGTCCGAGTGTCAGTCCGGGATCAAGGACAGCGCCTACAGATCAGTGTCAGCGATACCGGGGCCGGCTTTGATCCCGACAGCGAGCCTCAGCCCCGGGCGGGATCGGGTGTCGGATTCCAGAATGTACAGCAGAGATTGAGATTATGCTACGGAGAACGATCGAAGCTTCGTGTGGATGCAGGCGAGATGGGAACTACGGTTTCCTTTATCATCCCTGCCCCGGAAGCTAGCTGGCAATGAAAACCCTCATTGTGGATGACGAACCGCTTGCACGGAAGGTTCTCCGCGAGGAATTGGAGCTTTTGCCGAAGATCGAGATCGTGGGCGAGGCGGACGCAGGGGAAACTGCTCTCAGCCTCATCGAATCGCTTCGTCCTGACCTCGTTTTTCTTGACTTGCAGATGCCGGGAATTGGCGGATTCGACGTCATCCGCCGCCTCGGTTCGGGGCCTCTTCCGGTTGTAATCGTCATCACCGCTTACGATCAGTACGCCATCCGTGCCTTCGAGGCCGGGGCTGTCGACTACCTTCTCAAGCCGGTCGGCCACGAACGTCTCCTCACTGCGGTACAGCGAGCCGAGCGACTTTCCTACAACCCCGCCGAAGTCGCGGAGCACTTGGCTCATCTTCAGCAGATCGCGGATGAGCGCGGGAGCATGCCTCGCAAGATCGTGGCCCGGGCAGGCGATGAGTATTTCCTTCTCACTCCCGACGAGGTGCTTGCCTTCCAGGCTGAGGGCGACCTGGTTTGGATCGTCACCGCCAAGCGTAAATATCTCTCGACTCTGTCTCTGCGCACGCTGCAGGAGAAACTCGCCGGGAACTCATTTCAGCGGGTCCATCGAAATGCTCTTGTCAACGTCAATCACGTCCGCAAAATGAGCGCTCTTAGCAGCCAGCGATGGTTGCTGACCATGGACAATAATCAGGAATTCATCGTCAGCAAACGGCAGGCCAAGGCCGTGCGTGGTCTCCTGAGCTGGTAGCCGCCTACGGCAGTTTTCAGTCCGTCTGCCGCTGGAAATAGATCGCTGATGGCCGCGAGGTAGGAGATTTTCGGTGATTGAACTCACAATGGGATGACATGCTTTGCCTCGGCCGCGTCCTGGCGGTGGGTCTTCTCCTGAGCTTCGGCACAATTTACGGACAATCGCTCGGTCGGGCCGGCACGTTGCAAGGGTCGGTTGTCGATCCCACAGGCGCCGTGGTCGCGCAAGCCGCAATTGAAATCAAAAATCCCCTCACTGGCTACAAGCAGAACGTCACCTCCGCGAGCGACGGGACCTTTCGTCTGGTCAACATTCCGCCGAACACCTATCATGTGCAGGTCAAGGCAAGCGGCTTTGCAGACTACGATCAAGACGTTCAAGTTCGGAGCGCAGTGCCGATTTCACTGCGCATCTCTTTGCAACTCGCCGAGGCGCAAACTGTTTTGAACGTGGAAGCGCCCGGAGCCGATGTTCTCGAAAATGTCGCGTACGCGCACAACGATATGGACTCGGCCTTGTACTCGAAGCTGCCGACGATGTCCCCCGGTTCGGGATTGAGCGACGCCATCACCCTGGGCGCCCCAGGCGTCGTTGCTGACTCCAACGGATTCTTTCATCCGTTGGGCGACCATGCGCAGGTCACCTTTTCGGTGGATGGCGAGCCTATCAGCGACCAGCAGTCCAAACAGTTCTCTACGCAGCTGCCTCTCAATGCAATCCAGTCGATGGAGTTGATTACCGGAGCGCCGAATGCCGAGTTCGGGGACAAAACGAGTCTTGTCGTTTCCGCAGTCACCAAGTCCGGGCTGGGGCAAAAGCCGTTCGGCAGTTTCACTGCGCAGTACGGGTCGTTCGGAACAGTCTCGGAGGAGACGACACTAGGAATGGGCAATAGTCGATTCGGAAACTTCCTATCCGCGAATGCGCTTCGCTCCGGTCGCTTTCTCGATACGAACGAGTTCTGGCCGATTCACGCGGTCGGCAACAATTATTCGATCTTCGATCGACTCGATTTCCATCCGAATGATCGGGACTCTTTACACTTCAATCTCTTCCAGGCTCGCAACTGGTTCCAAACTCCCAACACGTACGATCAGCCTCAGCAGGACCAGCGCCAGAAAGTCGTCACTTACAACTTCGCTCCGGGCTATCAACACACCTTCTCGCCAGAGATCCTGCTGACCATCAATCCCTTCTTCCGGCAGGATCAGGTCGGATACTATCCGAGCAATGACCGATTTCAGGACACACCGGTAAGTCCGCAGGAATCGAGGCGTTTGACGAATTGGGGTGTCCGCGCCGATGTCGCCTATGTGCATGGGGCGCACAACATCAAGGTCGGAACGCAGCTCATGCAGACGAAACTGCGCGAGCAGTTCAGCCTCGGTGTAACCGATCCCTACTACAATGCAGTTTGCGTAAATGCGAACGGTGATCCGCTAGCCCTACCGGCAGTGACTGACCCGAACCTCTGCGCCGGACTGGGATACAACGCAAATCCCGATCTGCAGCCCGGCCTCGTGCCCTTCGACCTGACTCGTGGAGGAAGCTTCTTTCAGTTCGCGGGTCACGCCAACATCAATCAGCATGCGATTTTCGTGCAGGACACCATCACAGTTCATAACCTGTCGATTACTCCTGGGCTCAGAGTAGAGCATTATGACGGCCTTAGTACTGCTTCTCAAGCGCAACCCAGAATCGGCGTCTCGTACAAAATCAATGGAATTGGAACGGTTTTGAGAGGCTCTTACTCGAACACGCTGGAGACTCCTTATAACGAAAATCTCATTCTCTCGAGTTCCACCGGCGCAGGCGGACTCGCGCGAGGAGTATTCGACGGCTACGGAGCCACGCCCATCCTGCCGGGAAAGCGCAATCAGTTTAACCTAGGTCTCCAACAGGCCGTCCACAAATTCGCGCTGATCGACGCCGATTACTTCTGGAAATATACGGACAATGCATTCGACTTCGGAACTTTGCTCGATACGGCGATTACGTTCCCGATTTCATGGCGCAAGTCGAAAGTGGACGGAGTCTCCTTCCGTATCAGTACGCCAAACCTTCGAGGCTTTCAGGCGTACATGACGATGGGTCACACCCGCTCCCGTTTCTTCGGACCTTCGAACGGCGGTCTGATCTTCAACTCCCCGCTCGACATGAGCGTATTCCGCATCGATCACGATCAGGCATTCCAGCAGACGACGCATGTTCGTTATCAGCTACCCCGGAGTGGTCCGTGGTTTGCCTTCACTTGGCGCTACGATAGTGGCCTTGTCGCGGGAGCCGTTCCCGATTTGGAATCAGCGCTCGCGCTGTCACCGGCGCAGCAAGCGGCAATCGGCTTCTTCTGTGGCACACAGCAAGCGACGATCGGTCAAGGAATCAGCAGTTGCTCCGGCGCGTACGGGGCGACTCGACTCATCATTCCGGCGGAAGGAACCGCGAACGACGATCACAACCCGCCGCGCATCGCGCCTCGCCACATCTTCAACCTCGGTCTAGGGACGGACAATCTTTTTCACACGGACCGCTTTAAGACAGTCGCTCGATTAACCGTGGAAAATCTGACAAACACAGTAGCGCTTTACAACTTTCTTTCGACCTTCAGCGGGACGCACTTCCTCACTCCGCGATCCTATCGCGCCGAGCTAGGGTTCACTTTCTAGATCTGATTCTGAACCGGGACATGAGGAAGCGGAGGTTTTCGCACAACGCCGTGGGCCTTGCGACGTTCATCCCACGTGGCAATGAGGCGGCTGAATCTAAGTGGAGCCATCAGCGGAGACCGCCTGGCCTTCAAGCACCTGTAGCGACCCGAGCAGTAAAATTATGTCGGCTCTGCACGCGAACGCGACCAGGAGAGTTCAACGTGCATCCGGTCGTCCCTGATCGCATCACAACTCGTTAACGCATTCTGATGTCGATGGCCGTGGAGGAGCAATTAATCCTTAGTCCCATAGATAGAGGCCCCGAACTCCGTTCCAGCTTACTGTCAAATATCTTAAGTTGCGACCACAATTGAGAGGGAAAAGGGGCTGAACCGTAACCAGTTATGGAAGGCTCTCGATCAGAGATGGGGGCAGTCCTAGGAATTGGCTACGCACAACGTCTACGACGTGGTGCTCGGCCCAGCGAAGTCTCGCTGGCAACTTAAGGAAATCGACCATGAAGATACTGATGGTGCTTACATCCCACGATCAATTAGGAAATACTGGCCGCAAAACCGGATTCTGGCTAGTATCTACTTGCATAGTAGCCGTTAAGGATGGTACTGATGCATGGCTCGATGGCCTGCTCACATCAAACTGACCGAGGCTGAAGAAACGACATTGCGCGAGTGGTGTCGCAGGGGCAAGTCTGAGCAACGGACGGTAGACCGCGCGCGCATTATTCTGCTCTCGCATGAAGGCCTCACGGTGGAAAACATCGCGAAACAGCTGGGCACTCGACCGGCACGGGTATCGAAGTGGCGACAGCGTTTTGCCAAAGATCGACTGGCCGCTTTGTCCGACGCGCCGCGATCAGGACGGCCGTGTATAGATCCTCCGGGCAGAGTTTCGCCGCAACCGACGCGTACTGCTGGAGCCGCCAGAAGCCCCAGACCACCAGCGTCCGCATCGTGTCGCGCATAGAGTAGGTCTGGATGTTCGGCGCCAAGCGCGCGGCCAGTTGTCGGGAGTCGGAGAATATCAGGACCTTCCGTCCCTGCAGCGGGACGAAGGCCTTTTTCTCGGCGCTCTCGTCCTTGAGGCTCGGCGCTTGGATCTGGAGTTGGCGCGTGATCAGGGTCTGGAAGGGTTCGTCTCCTTTGCTCGTGTGGTCCTGCACCGAGGAGCGCCCGAAGGAGGCCTGTTCCAGGCAGACAACGCAAGGCCGGAATTCGCCTGGCAAGGACTTCAGCGTGCTTCCCTTCGGCTTCTCGCCGTCGTTCCGAGACCGGTTCTTCTTGAGGAAGACCTGGCGTGTGCGAGGGCCCAACTTCGGGGGATCGAGCCGCCCGGTGACGAGATCGTAGTCGGACCGCTCGACCTCCGGGGATCCATGCCCGCCACTAGAAGTGTTGAGGTGGGGTGGGCTTCGGTTCAGCCGAGACCGGACGCGGCAGCAGGTCGATCGGAGTGGTCGTCGAACACACCTTGCTGGTGGCGATCCGCAGGTAGCGCGCAGTCGTTGCCAGGCTGCGATGGCCCGACCAGCAACTGAATCGTGCGAACATGGGTCCCCGACTCGAGCAAGTGGACGGCGTAGCTGTGGCGTAAGGCATCGTCGCAATGCTCATGATCTTTATCTGGCGACGGTTTGCTATCGTTATCACCCTCTGTATGGCGTAGAGGTCACCGTCATTCGATATTTGCGACGGATCAGCACCGCGCCCATTGTGATCGTGAGGTGTCCGGACGGGCTGCAGATGGCCATCCCTGAGTGGATGCTGAGCCCGGCGGCCTGTGATCGTCTCTTAGATGAGGTGCGGCCACGTATCGTTTTGAGCGCTCTTTTTGCATTGAGACGTCTGCTCAGTGAGCACGCTCCTGCAACGGAGAGGCACTCTCTCGCGAAATCCTCCAGAGGAGGTGAGCATGCGCGACAAAGACGAGCCGCCAACGCGACAGTGGCGGCTTCCGTTCCACCAGGACCAGATTTGGACAGCATTGCCCGAGAACGCTCGAGTAAGTTGTCGGGATCTGCTCGTCCAGTTGCTCGTGGAGACGTTCAACCCACAAGAGCGGAGGGGCAATGAGCGACAAGATTAGGCGGAAGCATTTGGAACGTGCTGCCTACGTGTACGTGCGGCAGTCAACGCCCCATCAGGTCCGCAACCATCTTGAGAGCAAAGAGCGCCAGTACGGTCTGGCAGAGCGAGCACGACAGCTTGGGTCTCCGAACGTTATCGTCATTGATGAAGATCTGGGTCGGTCCGGAGACGGGACTCAGGAGCGGCCAGGCTTCGGCCGGCTGTTAGCCTCCGTTTGTCAGGGACTGGCCGGAGCCGTCTTCGCGCTGGAGGCGTCTCGACTGGCACGTAACAATCGGGACTGGCATCACCTGGTGGATCTCTGTGCGTTGGCGGAAACGCTGCTGATCGACAGCGATGGCATTTATGATCCACGACAGCTCAACGATCGTTTGGTCCTTGGATTAAAGGGCACAATGTCCGAGTTCGAACTAAACCTGATGCGGCAGCGCGCTCGTGAGGCTTCGAACAGAAGGTGAAACGCGGGTTCGCGTTGTGGGAGTTGCCGGTTGGATTCATCCGCAACGACGAAGACCGAATCGAGAAAACGCCGAATCGCCAAGTTCAGCAAGCGGTCACAGCAGTGTTTCAGAAGTTTCGGCAACTCGGAAGTGCGCGGCAAGCAACGATCTGGTTCCGCGAGGAACAGATTCCCGTTCCGCAGGTGAAGGCCGGAACAGGAGGTCATGAGATTGTTTGGGCTCTGCCAAGCAGTGGAAGACTCCTTCAGATGCTCAGGAATCCGTGCTACGCCGGCGTGTTTGCGTACGGCAAAACTGCCGGCCGTACCGTCATTGAACAAGGCAGAGCGCGGCAAGGATCATAACGTAAGCCACAAAGTGAATGGAAGGTCTTGATTGCGGACCATCATTCGGGGTCATCAGTTGGGAGGAGTTCGTGCAGAACCAGCAACAGCTCGACGCCAACGCGATGTGCGATGGAGAAGGGAGCGGCGCTGCCAAAGCCGGTGCTGCGTTGTTATCAGGGCTGCTGCGTTGCGGGCGGTGCGGAAGGAAACTCCAGGTGGTTTACAGCGGCAGCAGAGGCCGAGTGCCGCGGTATATCTGTCGTGGTGATCGAGGCGATCGAGGTTCAGCGCGATGTCAGACAGTAGGTAGCCTGCGGTTGGATCGAGCGGTGGTCAGCAGCGTTCTTGACGCCATTCACCCAGTCGGAATCGAAGCCGCATTGACGATGGCGGAGAGCAACCGAGCACAAGACGAGGAGAAGAGAGCGGCGTTGGATTTGGCGCTGGAGCGTGCTCGCTATGAGGCGAACCGAGCTCGGCGGCAGTTCGACGCGGTTGATCCGGAAAATCGTCTCGTCGCGAGTGAGCTCGAATCACGGTGGAATCGTGCTCTTGCACAAGTCGCCGAACTCGAACGACGTGTATCGGAGATCGAGAATGCGCCGGTAATCGTCACCAACGAGAGTAGGGCGGAACTGATGATTCTATGCGAGCAGTTGCCCGCGGTTTGGGAGCATCCCAATGCTCCTGTGCAACTGAAGAAGCGGATACTGCGAACGGTGCTGAACGACATCATCATCAACCCTGAACAAGACTCCTCGATGTATCGCATTCGCTTGCACTGGGCTGGTGGCGTTCACACCGAGCTGACCATCGCACGCAACAAAACAGGTCAGCATGGACGCAGTGCAGATCGCAATGTCATTGAACTCATTGCAGAATTGGCCAAAGTGTGCCCTGATAAATCCATCGCGGCAATCCTGAATCGATTGGGCTATAAGACCGGTCAAGGCAAGTCATGGAACGCGTCACGCGTTGCGGGGGTGCGTGGATATCATCAAATCGCCGTCTTTAAGCATCAGGAGGAATGGGTCACTCAGCAAGAAGCCGCGCGAGAACTGCACGTCAGCGACACGGTCGTGAAGAGGCTCATTCGTGAGGGCATTTTGCCAGCTAAGCACGTCGTCGAATGTGCCCCTTGGATCATTGAGCGGAAACATCTGACGCTGCCGGCCGTGCAGCAACAGACGCAGAACGTTCGGCGGGGCCGTAGGCCGCCACAAATCGCAGTTGAGCAACAACAATTCTGTTTAGAATGAACTGTTTCTGAAAGGGGGTGTAGTATGCCAAAGCGTTCCTCAGAGTATGAGGCGTCACGTGCTTGCAAATGCCGGCACGGCTGAGCGAGACTGTAACGGGAAGTGTGTAAGTAGGTGGAGCGGTTATATGGTTAAGCGTCGATTAGCTCGGGTTTGAGCCGATCGCCGAAAATCATCATCAACTGATTCATCACTTTATCCCAGCCCTGACGTTTGGTCCAGCGATTTGTAAAGTTGCGGATATTCAAGAACAGAATTTTGATAACGGACTCGTCAGTCGGAAAGACCTTGCGATTGGAGATATTCTTGCGCATCTGCGAATGCAGGCTTTCGATGGCATTGGTTGTGTAGATCATGCGCCGGAGTTCGACCGGATACCGAAAGAAGGTTGTCAAGTCACTCCAATGATTGCGCCACGCTGCCACTGACATCGGATAGCGCGCTTCCCAAGATTGGTCAAAACGATCGAGTGCGAGTTCGGCCGCCTCAATGGTAGGAGCCGTATAGATCGGCATAGCCGAGCACAATGGCTTGCGATCCTTCCAGGAAACGAATTTCGTCACGTTGCGAATGTGAGGAACGACGCAAAGCTGGACATCGGCCTGGGAAACTACGGATTCCACGGCATTACGCAACCGCTTAATTCAGACCATTGAAGACCTTGAGCCAGAAGCGGGCGCCTTCAGTTTCTTCGATCCAAAGACCAAGCACTTCCTGCCGGCCGGAAATGCCGACTCCCAGGACGGTATAGACACCTTTCTTCACAACGCCTTTGTCTGTGCGTATGGGTACCCGCAAACCATCGACAAAGATGATCGGATACACCCTTTCTAAAGGTCGGCTCTGCCATTCCACAATCTGCTGCTGGAGTTCTTCGGTAACGCGGAACACAAATTGCGGTGAGATCTCGACACCGTAGATATCTTTGACCTGTTGCTCGATTTCGCGCGTGGTCATGCCACGGGTATAAAGCGAGATTACCGCCTCACTGCAGTTGCCGACCGACGTTTGACGTTTAGCAACGATCTTTGGCTCCAAGCTGCTATTGCGGTCGCGTGGACTTTCAATCTCCACTTGGCCAAAGTCGCCACGAACTGTTTTGCCCGTGGCTCCATTGCGGGAGTTGCCGCTGCCCCGGCCTTCCGGATCGTGCTTTGGATAGCCGAGATGTTCTTCCACCTCCAATTCCAGGAACGCCTCAAGCGTATCTTTCACCAGCGTCTAAAACAGATGCTTGGTATCCATTGCCTGCGTGCCGCCAGCGCGCACCTGGTCCATCAGCAGTTTTCTTGAAATTCTTGGAATCCTCCGATCGGGAGGAAAGAGCCGCATTCAGCGGTTCTGGGGGTGTCATGGAGCCTTTTCTTTTCTTCTTCATCGAGTTAAAGGTGAGCTCCACCCGCTTCAGATACGGTTGAGCCGCTATTGCCAGCTTACCCGTGCCCAAAACAACTTACACAGATTATGTTACAGCGCCCAATCAGCCAAAGGTTCGCGACCGCTTCGCGAACCTTCTCAACATTCTTCTCCACTACCACGGTTCAGCAGGGATGTATTTTTGGCGCACTACAACGGGAGAGAGCCTTCGCAACAACGGTTTCAATTTGCGACTTTCCTACGAAACTCGATCTCCACACGTGATCTCGCCCACCGGAGGATATACGGCAGAAAACCTTGCGTTGTCAGAATCTCGACGCGGCCTAAACCGGCGGCAGTGCCAGCGTCCACAACGGCCGCGCGCAGGAAGACAGGCCGCCATCACGGAAAGGCTTCGACATTCTTGAAGATTGCTACAACACGATCATTGAGGCCGCCGGCTACGATCCACCGGGTCGCCAAATCGTACTCATGGCCATCGATCCTCATCGCAGGCTCGGATTTGATTAGAAAATCCGTATGCTCAGTTTACGGCGGACGCAGCGCCTTACCTGTATGACCCTCCTGGCCCGTACTCTCATTGCGACCGCGCTAACCATCGGCGCTTTGCCTGCGGCAGTCAACTACGCCCGCGACGTACGCCCCATCCTCCAGAAGCATTGCTATGGCTGCCATGGCGCCGCTCAGCAGATGAGTAATCTGCGGTTGGATCGCCGCGATGCCGCTTTGCGCGTGATCAAACCCGGCGACAGTGCGGGTAGCAAACTCCACGCGATGGTAAGCGGGAACGCCAAACTTCGCATGCCGCCCGCCGGTCCACCGTTACCCGCCGCAGAAATCGCAGTACCGAAGGAATGGATCGATTCGGGCGCCAATTAGGCGACCGACGGGGCGACAGCTTCATCGTGCTTCGCTCGTTTGGATGAATGCTGCCGGAGTGTGCCTTAAGGCGAGCCGAAATACGACTCTGCGTCCCGCGCATCTTTCTACGCGCGTGGGATTACACGAACCGAATCAGCGGAACAAGGCAACAGGCGTGAGGGGCCGACTGTTCGCTTTCCCTTTTCGTGTCCGCAACCTCCTCGTCTTCTTGTACTGTGGTGCGCTCTACCCTTGCGAACGATACTGAGTAGGAACAAAAGTGAACACCTTCGAGCGAGTGATCGAGCCAGTGGGCTCGCTCAAGGCGCATTGTCCGTATGGCGACATCACAGGCCGAACAGTCGCACAAGCGTTCAGCAACGAATTCGGTCGATTTTTGTGAGCGGCGAGAGCGTTGCGGCTGACGCTCATCGCTTCATCATTCCCGCCGCCCCGCGACTTGGCGATCAGTCTTTCGGTATCAGCTTCTCGACCACCTTGTCAATGGTAAAGGTTGCCGCCTTGGCTCGCGGCGGGAACTCCTTGAAGCTTCCGAGCCACTTCATTAGAAATGGCGGTGCGGCGTGCTGAAGAGGGACGTTCTCGCAGAACCAGCCGTTTTAAAATTTGCCTCACCGCGCTCGAACGGATCGGCTCGCACGTCGAAAAACTTGGGAATGCGCATCGGCGACAGCGGCTCGCGCCAGACATCAAGACCCTTACTCCCCTGCTCGGCAAAGACAATCTTGAACCGCCCCATGCGCATGGCCGTGCAGTTGCCGTCGTCGCTCCAGTAGATGAAACCCTCTCGTAGCGCCTTCTCCTCTTTGCCTCCCAAGAATGGCATCAGGTTTATGCCGTCGAGGTGCACCTTGAAGGTCTTTGCGCCGTGGACGGAAGTGCTGCCGAACTTCCTCGAAGGCTCGACAGAACCGCTGGGCTGACCGAAACTCCCCAAAGCCCAGCATCGGATAATATCGCTGTTTGGCCGCGCGGTGGTTCCGTTCGATCCGCCGGTTAAGGTACGCACTGCAAGGAGGCTGCACTGGCGGGCCGAGCACTTGCCGGATCGCCTGTCGATACGAATCGTGGCCGTCGGAGGTGACCTGTGTGGGTGCCGCGTTCACCATGGACCGAGCGCTACGGAAGAAACGCCGGGCTGCATCCATGTGCCGGGTAGCGCTGAGCATCGAGTCCACCAGATTGCCGTCCCTGTCAATGGCGCGATACAGATAACACCACTTTCCCTTCGCCTTTATATATGTCTCGTCCGCATACCAGCGCCGCCCTACTTTCCCGTTTCGCTTGCGACGGATCTGCTCCGCCAGTAGTGGAGCGAACCGTTCTTCCCACTCCCGTACCGCTTCATGGGTGAATTCGAATCCGCGCAACAGAAACATCTCCGCCAGATTCCGCAGGCTGCACTTGTATCGCAACCGGCAGAACACGATCTCGAAGACGATGTCTGTCGGGAACTCAAGGAAGTTGAAGGGCGTGCCGGTGCGACACGACGGGCGCCACTTCGGCGAACCCCGAATCCTGACACTTTCCGTGCAGACATGACGCTCTGGCATCACAACGCAATTGTCTTAAATAAACCACTGTAAATCCCAGAGCAAAAGTAGACGTTATTGTCGACTCCTCCGATGGGGCACAGAATTGGGTACAGTTCAAGACGGCACTACGGAAGAGAATGCCTGGATTTTCTGATCCCGTTCCCTGAGGCACACCTCAGATGCATTCTTCGCGAGTGGGTTTCTCATTACAATCACGCCGTCCACATAAACGGCTCGGGCCGGGAATCCCGGCGCCGGTCATGCCGACTCCGATCGTTTCTTCGGGCCGCCACGAGATATCTCGTGATCACCGAGCAATGGCCAGGCGAGTCCTCGAAGGTCTACATCACGAATACAGCCTGCAAAAAGTGGCTGCGTAGAGCCTGGACGGATTATTTGCGCGCTTCAAGTACCTTGAGCATTTCCACTGCGAGCGGAATCATCAGGGCAAGGGAAACATCCTGCTCTTTTCAGAGCCGGCTGACAGATCCAATATTTAAGCGTGTTGAATGCAGGCAACGAATTGGCGGTCTACTTCGCGACTACTCCCGGGCCGCCTGATTATTTGACCAAACGGCCTGTACAATAGGATCTCTCGCGGACATGAAAGACCCAGAACTGGACGCCATCGTTAACGAGGTCGTTTCAGAGGCGCACATCGATCGTTCGCTGCTGCTGCCAGAAGAGATCGCTTATATCCGGGAGCACGCACTGTATAAGCCTCTGCGGGTCGTTCATGTCTGGGCGCTCGGCGTAGGCGTGGTGATCACCGGCGAATATTTCGGCTGGAATTTCGGGCTTCCGATTGGAGGTCCGATGGGTGTGCTTGTCGCCTCGCTAATCGTTTGCGTGCTCTATTTGGCCTGGGTATTGGCGCTCTCGGAACTTTCGGTGGCGATGCCGTTCGCAGGAGGGCCGCTGGCTTTCGGGCGCCGAGCCGTTGGGAAATGGTTCGGATTTCTGATGGGCTGGTCGATGTTTCTCGAGTGTCTGTTCGCCACAATCGGAACGGGTCTCGCGGCCGGCGGCTATATCGCATTTCTTATCAATCCTGATCATCCAAGCCGTAACGTAGCTACGGCTTTTGCGATTGCCTGCGCGCTGATTTTCTTTGGGATCCAGTACACCGGAGTCAAGCAGCAGGCGGTAATTATGCTTTGGCTGACATACGCCGCGATTGGAGCGCTGGTCTGGTTCTGGCTTGGGACTGCGCCGGGCGTATCGCTAGATCGTGTGTTTACAAGTCCGTTATTGGCATCCGGCTGGTCGGGTGTTCTGGGCGCAGTGCCCTATGCATTGTGGTGGCTGGTGATCATCGAAACAGTGGCGCTGGCTTCGGAAGAGGCGCATGAACCACAGGTCTCGATACCACGCGGCCTGGTGCTGGCGCAGATCACGCTGGTGGCGCTGGTGCTGCTGACATGGTTCTTTGCCTCTGCGGCTGCGCCGTTTGCCGAAACGGGGGCCGTCGACTATCCGCTGCCATTGGTGTTCAAAAAAGTCTGGGGTTCGGGCTGGCTCCTGACGGCGTTCTCAGCAGTGGCCGTGGCGGGCATGATCGTTTCCTACAACGGAATGATCTACGCGACGAGTCGCCAGTCGTTTTCACTGGGCCGAGCGGGTTATTTGCCGAAGGCGCTGGGAAAGGTCCATCCCACGCGACGCACACCACACATATCTCTGGCAGTGTGGACAGCAGTGACGATTTCGTTTATCGTGTTTGGACGTTTTTATGAAAAAGCCACGGCAATCGCGATCCTCATCTCGACGCTAACCGCAGTGATTTGGTACGTGCTAGCGATGTTATGTCTGATCGTGCTGCGCCGGAAGGAGCCGGCGCTATCGCGCCTTTACAGGGTACCGATGTATCCCGCGCTGCCGATTTTTGTGGCAATGCTATCGGCGATAGCAGGATTCCTGTATGTCTGGTCCAACGTTCAGGTGATCCTTCCGACCGCAGTACTCTATGCTGCGGCAGCAATTTGGTACGGACTTTGGGCCAAAAAGAGGGTGCTGGCCACTGCGCCGGAAGAGGTGGCGGCGCGTATTGCGGAAGAACTGGCGCGCAAACAGAGCGCGACAGTGGATGCGGGGATGGTTTCCGCCGCATCTTCCGGAAGCGTCATCAGCCGCGCGACAAAACCGATCCTCATGCCGGCAGATCCGTTGTACACTCGCCAGCTACGGACAGCTCTGGAGCGCATTGCCTGGCCCTTGCTTGGGGCCGGCATCTTGTCTCTTTTCTGGATGATTCTACGCGCCCGTGGGGTGATAAGTGGACTCGTCTCCGAGGCATTGGAGGTGACATTGGTTATCGCGCTGTGGACGTTGCTTTTTCTGCTGGTGAGCGCCGTTGGGCTGTTGAGCACGAGAAATCAAAGGCAGTTGTAGTGCAGCAAAACCTGCCAATTCAGGGAGACGTGCGGGAGCGACCGGCGTTCTGTAGTATTGTCGTTCTCGCAAATCTGATCAGCGATGGAGTCAACGACGAGATCTGATGGAAAACAGATTAACGACTGGAGCCTCGATCCCGATCTTCAGCGAGTTTCAACGTAGGTGCCGGCCCGCGAGGACGAATTCGGTTCAGATACCGAAGACGACGGATGTTGAATTCGCGCAGTGGCAGGTCAACCGCTATTCGTTTCCATATCGAAGTCGGGGCAACTTTTGGTTAACCGTGCCATCGCGCATTTCTGGGGAAACTGGCCAGAATGAAAGGAATGGCTCTCGGGAAAATGGCGAGCAGACAGAAGGGCCGGAAGCGCGGCGGTATCGAGCGGATTTCTTAAGTTATCCGAGTCGGCATGCATTTTGGTGGTTAGGTCGCGAAAATCGTCCGGTGTAAAGAATTGTTGATCGAGAGTGCACTTACACAGCGAACAAAATTGCCGATGAACTTCGCTCGGGCCACGGGATCTCCTTTGGCGATCCGCCTCACTCTCCCTTTCCTCACCATCTCCATCGCCTCGATGCCTCGTAAGGTTCGGCATGCTGTTAACAGCGAACCATACCCTTTCGCCAGCCACGTTCGGCGTTTTACGTTTTGGTGACTTTGCTCTACGACATTGTTTAAGTACTTGCACTGACGAAGCCGACATCTGCGGCTTATGATGCCTTCACGCTTCAGCTGCTCGATCGCACGCGAATAAGCTGGATTCTTATCGACATTGATGACGCGTGGCATCGAGTTGCCTTCATTCAGCAGCGCTCTGCAGAGGAGTCTAAGCGCAGACATGAGCACCGCACTCTCCGCACAGCACCTTTACATTGAACTGGCCCACTTCCTCTTCCTCTACGGCGAAATTGACCTGGTCACACACACTCTTCTCAACTTTTCCAACTCACCGCACCGCAAGGGCGTGAGTTTTCGGCAAGGCTGCGTCGAAGGGACTATTTCGAGCTAGGCTTGACTCTGATGAACAGCTTTTCCCATTTGTGATGCCGTCCGGATGGAGAGGGACGTCCGCCGGGGAAGCTGCGATCCAGCATCTCGAGTTCCGAGATGAGGTCCTGCTCGGCCCAACGCCAGTTCGGAAGTTTCTGGCTGCTGGAGCCGCCAACCTGGAAGCCGAAGAGCTTGATCACGCCATTATGGATGCCGTAATCGTGCGGTTCGAGAATCCGCTCGCGATTCTTGTAGCGGAACCGGAGCAGGCGTCTTTGCTCGATTGCCGCCCAGATAACAGGATTGATGTTCGGTTCGCTTGCTGCCGGCATGGTGTATCCGGTCTAATGCCGAGCACGCGCCGGCCCGTTCAAAACTCGGCGGACGGATGTCCGCCCGATGTGCAGCCGGCGCGCGATCTCGGATTTGCTGACTCCAGCACGGTATAGTTTGCGGATTTCCGCAGCGTGGGTGGCGGCAGTGGCCGGCCGGCCAAGCCGCTTACCGTTTTGCCGCGCATGAGCCATACCAGCCTTGGTGCGTTCCCGCAGGACCTCCCTTTCAAACTCAGCGAAAACGGCGAGCAATCCGGCCATCGCACGACCGGCGGGTGTGGTCAGGTCCAGCGCCTCCGTGAGTGAAACGAACCCGACACCCAGATGCTCGAGTTCCTGGAGAATCGCCAGCAGGTCCGTCACGGACCGTCCCCAGCGATCGAGCCGCCACACCAGCACCACATCGATCTCCGGCGGCGGGCCGCGTCCAGTAGCTTTTCGCGCGCTTGTCGCTTGGCCGCGCCGGAGTTCACTTCGCGGACTTGCATGACGACGGTCCAGCCCCGCCGGGCGGCATACTCCCGCATCGCTCGATTCTGCATTGCCAGCGTCTGCTGATCGTTGGTGGAAACGCGGGCATAGAGGCCGACCCGGAACATTTTCGCCGGCCTTCGTGCCTGGCCAAAAAGGCATTCAGAATTTGCTTTCGCCGAGCCCCTTGTTATGGGCATTTCAGCAGGTCCGATCTGCATGGCCGCAGTCGATCCTTTTCGGCCAGCAAGGATCTATCCTACTTCAGCTCGCGCCAGTGTCTCACGATAGTTCCAGGGCATCCATTCAGCCGGGCGTTCCGCCAGTTCCCGTGCATGCCGCTGCAACTCGGTTAAGTAATCGAAGCTGTTGGCTCCGCAAAGCTGGCTGTATCAATCAGACTCATGAACAGATCTCCGACTTGCGCACCGTTCAGCGTCCGACAGTACAATGCGTTCTTCCGGTGAAGCACGACCCGTTTCAGAGATCGTTCGACGACGTTGTTATCCAGCGGAGCGCCCGGCGCCCGCAGAAACATCGTCAACGGCCGCCAGTGTCTCAGCAGATAGGTGATCGCCTTGCCGACTCCTGAGTTCGGCTCCGTTCGCTTTTCTGCTAACTGCGCTTCCAACCACCTGTCCAACTGATCCATTACCGGCCCACTGCGTTCCTGATGCAATCGCAACCGCTCATCCGGAGTCAGCATCCGCTGTCGCGCTTCGGCATCATGCCCGTATACCTGACCCAACATCTCCAGCACATAGCGGCATTCAGCGGGAAAGTTCGCGGCCACTTCGGTAAACTGCCGCCTTCCATGAGCGAGACAGTTAGCCAAAAGAATCTCCACTCCCGCGGGCAGTTTGGGAACGTTTCGCGATAGCGCATCGCACATCTGGATTGGAGACGGTAGCTCCGCTGCTCGCTGCTTCAGAATCGCCGCCAGGTTTTCACCTGCGTGCTCGCGACCGGTGAAGAACAGCGCAATCTTTCTTCCTTCGCCAACCGAAACAATGCCGCTGGTAAACACACCGGTGCGCTCGTCGCCCTCCGGGCGTTTCAGCTTCAGCACTCGCATGCCGGTGTCGTCGTTATGCAACACTCCATCTTGCGCCGCCTGGCGGATTAACTCATCGCGCGCCGGCTTTACTAACTCCGCGGCTTCTTCGACCATCTCCCACTGTGTTGCCGCCGGCAATGGAATCCCGAGTTGGAGCTTCCAACTGTTCCAGCCGATTGAAGGGAACGCCGCTTCCATACTTGAGCTGCGCGATCATCGCCGTCGCTGTTTCGTCGTACTTCTCCGGCCCCACTCCCTCCGGCTCTTGTGCCGTGAAGATTTGCCCGCAGGCGCCACAGCGCAGCCGTTCGAGTGAATAAACGTTGGCTGCCAACGGCGGCTGTCCGGCAATGCGCACCAGCACTTTCGGCTCCTTCTGCCCGTATACATTGCCTTTACCGCAATCCGGGCAGCGGTCGCCGTGCTTCAAGGTCGGGTGGGCGATGTTCACTTTCCGCGCAGTTGGAAACGCGTTGGCCCCATGGCGTCCGTGTCCGGGCGGCGTGCCTGATGCTGTGGTGTCCGTCTGAGCCCCTTCGGTGCTTTGCGGTTGCGGGAGCACGGCGTTAGTCTTCTCGTGTATTTCGCGGACGCACCACCATCGCGGCCAGCGCATGAAGAGCGCTCTTGAGTTTGTCGTAATCAGCATCGCTCAACGGCGCTTGACGCGCTTCGTCAAGCACGTGGTCGAGTTCTTCCAGATTCACATCCATCCGCCGTTTCATGGATTCTACTCCGTCATCAGCCGGCGAAAGTGCCGGGTTAACGGATATCCCAGTACATGCTTCAGCGAGCGGTTCGGCACATAGCTGTTGGATTGCTTGCCGCGGCCCTTGGTCTGGCCCAGTAACTTCCAGTTCGCCGCAAAATAACAGGTCCCGCGGAATCGCTCCGGATCGACAAACGTCTCGAGGTAATAGATGGCGTGCCCATACAGCTTCTGCCAGTCAGCGGAAATCTGCGCTGCCATCTGACCCAGAATATGAGAAGCCAGATGCTCGACCCGCACCCACGGCAGGATCAGGAATCTGGTGTTATACGCGATGAAACGAATGTTGCGTCGCCGCGCTTCCGCGTTCCAGCCGATGAAGTGATCACGAGATGCGATGTGCCGTGGCGCGCTTGACCATGCAAGGCAAGCCACTGGCCGCCCCTGTGCCGTTACCAGATACTTGAGGTGCTCGCCCACCGGCTGCTCATAGCCGAGATAGTGATGCTCTTCCATCAGGCTGTTGAACAGCGTTTCCTCTCCCGTTCGCCTTACCTGCATAAACTCCAGCGGACGAAGGTCTCCCAGGTGATCCACCATGGGCGTGCGATCGATCAGCACGGGCGCTGGCCGTTGCCTGCGGGCCAGCGGATTGTGCCGCACGTAGCTGACCGGTGCCAGTGTGATCTGGCCGGCTCGATCGAGCAGCAGCAGCATGCTGCGGCACACCATGTCGCGCAGGGCTCCGTTTGGTTGCCGCCACTCCCAGGCTTCGCATAGAAGGCGCGACAGCGAACGCCTGCTTGCTTCAGGATGGGCGGCGATCAACCCGCGTATATAAAGGATGTCGGTACTGCTGAGATTCCGGCCGCGATACCTGAATGCAACCATCGATCAGCAGTATGAATCTGTTTCTCTTGGAACGCAAGGAGTAAGGAATGTTTTAGCTCATTTGGCATGCAATCGCCGCCACATCGGCGCGGCACGCACCCGCGAACGTCCCCCGCAGCCATCAGCAACTGTGCCTCGTAAGCTTCCAGACCTTTGGTGGGCGTGTCTGCTTCCGGCCACCAGACAAACCGTCCCTTCGACAATCGCTTTTGCGCAAGCCAATATCCTTGCCCGTCGTAGGCGAGCAGTCGGATTGAGCTTCCACGGCGGCTGCGGAAGATAAACACGCATCCAGAGAAAGGGTCCTCGGACAGTTTGTCCTGGCAAAGGCGCACCAAGGAATCAATGCCCTTTCTTCCATCAACCGGCTCGATTGCGACCAGCACCCGCATCTGGGCCGAGATCTGAATCATCCTTCGGTTTCGCGCCAGGCCCGCAGCAGCTTCGTCCAGTCTCGATTTTCTGTCGCTCTCAGCGGAATGCGCATTTTGTCGCCGCGCGCTGACTCGAACTCGAGCATGCCTTCCTCGATCAACGTCACGCGTGGCGCGGGTAACTCCACGAACGCCGTCTTCGAGTTGGACGCCCTGGCCGCCTTCGATGCGGTATGAGAGGCGCCAACGAGTCTTTTCTTCAGGCCCACATAATCCAGCCGCAAGGGGTGCGCGACGGCATAAATGCCATGCTGTCGCGCCAAAGCCACCGCAGTTTCCCATAGCGGCTCCGGCAGTTTGGTCCGCCGGGCGTGTGTGAGCCGGAACTGATTCAGTTGTTCCTGAAGCTGCTTAATGGCTTCGGGAAGAGATAGGTGTGGTTTCTCATTCATGCCCAGGTCGCCCTCGACGACTGAATGAAATTAACAGCCCGCGTTACCCGCCGTCACGCATCCTTGCCGAAAACTCACAGAGAATCGTGTCCTACTCCCGCGCAGCGGTGACCGTTCTACCGGAAACGGTCGTCAGTCGTTGGACGGAAGCGACGGAGGCGACGGAAGCGTTCTGGGAACCGACGCTGGATCAATTGCATCGACAGCACCGCTTGGCGGTCATTGGGGCCGGCCTCGCAATTCCAGACTCGCCGGCGTACGCGAATGCCGTGCTCATTCTCGGCGGCGAGAAGCCGCAAGTGTTCATCCAGCGTGTTCCCGTTCCTATCGGCATGTGGCGCCCGTTCGGCGTCGG
>CAWHYW010000022.1:0-568575 GCA_963833675.1 Bryobacteraceae bacterium
CAGAGTCCCACGTCCCGGACCGACGAAGGCGACTTCTCGACACTGGAAGCCCAGATTGCGCCGACGCACGAAGCGTTCATTGAAGAAGCTCAACGACGGCACGCCGGAGATCCAGGCGCTGGTCGCACAGGTAGACCAGTTGCTTGGCGCGCTGGCCACGCCGCCGTCAGGACCGGAGGCCAAATCGTTCGTCAATACTCACTACGTGCCATTCTTCGTCGCGCTCCGCCAGCAGAAGTTCGTCGAGCCCTTCGTGTACCGGGCCAGCCAGCGCGCACCGGTGCCAGGTGTCACCGACTGGCTCAAGGCGAACGAACCTCGCGTGCGGGAGTTCCTCGCCTGGGCGTCGAAATACTCCTCGCCCGGCACCTGAGTCTCATCTGCCGCACATGCCCACGGTCACTCCTCCCAGTCTCGATATTCGTGATGCCCTGCTCGAGGCGTACGCCGATGTGCTGACGGCGAGCGTGCGCAGCGCGCTCCATGCGCTGGCTCAGTTCGACGACGATCGGCAGAGCGTGATGGCGGCGCGCATCGCGCGGCGCTCCGGCGCGCGCGCGCGACCGGGAGCGATCGCGTTCCTCGATCCGGCACGCGCCGATCGCGCGCACGAACGATCAAGGTGCAGGACGCCCGCGACGGCCAGTTCGATCGGCAGCGAGATTCCGCGGATCTGCAGCGGCAGTGGATTCAGGGCACCGGCCCCGCGGCCAAGCCGAACGCGCCGGTCGAGAACAGCATCCGCAACGTCGCCTACGCGCTGCTGTCCGGCGCCGACGGCTGGATGTTCGACGGCGAGGATGCGCTCGGCCAGATCTCGACGATGTCGCTCGACAACCAGCGCAACCTGAAGCTGGCCATCCATCGCGACCCGGTGTTCCTGACGGTCGCCGAGCAGGTCGCGGGCGAGATGAACGCGTGGGCGCAGGGCTTCTTCGGCCGCCCGATCATCGACGACTGGAAGAAGCAGCTCGACTTCACGACGAAGATCTTCCGCGCGCGCGGCCTGCACCTCGACGACCGGCACGTCCGGCACGCGGACGGCGCGCGGCTTCTCCGCGTCGATCGTCGATGCTGGCGCTGTACGTCGTCAACAACCACCGGCGGCTGCGCGAGGCCGGCGCGTCGATCGTGCTGTACCTGCCGAAGATCCAGACCGCCGAGGAAGCGGCGCTGTGGAACGACATCCTCGTCGGCGCTCGAAGCAGCACCTCGGCCTGCCGGACGGCACCATCAAGGTCTACGTGCTCGTCGAACAGGTCGAGGCGTGCTTCCAGCTGATGGAGATCCGCGCCGCGCTCGGCCCGCACTTCGTCGGCTTCAACACCGGCCGCTGGGATTACATCAACAGCGTCGCCGACGCGATGGCCTGGGATCGCGACGTTCGTCAATCCGAACATCGACGCCATCACGATGACCTACGGCTACATGCGCGACTACGAGGACCGCGTGCGCCGCGCCGTGCAACACGCCCGACGCAGCTGGGCCAGTTCGCGCTCTGGCAGGGCGGCATGGAGCCGAACATCCCGGTCGGCTCCGAGGCCGGCGTCGACGAGCGGCATGAAGCGGGCGGTCGCCGGCGCCGAGCGCGAACAGCGCGAGGGCGCCAGCGGCAAGTGGGTCGCCCACTGGAAGATGGTCCACATCGTCCGGCCGGTCTGGGAGAAGGTCGGGCAGCGACAACCAGCTCGGCCGGACGTTCCCGCCGCTCACGCTACACGCCGGCCGACGCGGACGGCCTGATCGCTGCTCGAGCCGGCGCCGCGCACCGTCCGCGGCGCGCGCGATCTGCTCAGCGTCGCGCTGCAGTACGGCAACGCGTTCTGGCCGGGCTGCAGGCGGCCGCGCTCAAGCCGGCCGACTTCTTCGGCAACGACGACGTCCTGTACCTGATGGAAGACATGGCGACCGGCGAGATCCGCCTGAGCATCCTGTGGGAGTGGCTGCACAAGGACGCGCCGTTCACCGCAGACGATGACGCAGATCGGCGTCAAGGCCGGCGATCGCTTCACGCCGGCGCTGTTCGCGCGGCTGCTCGCCGAGGAGTACGAGAAGCTGCGCACGCGCCAGCAACCGCGACGTGCACGACGACGTCGAAGAACACGACGCTGCCGATCGCGCGGGAGATCGTCGAGACCTACGTCGCTGGAGCGACGTCAAGCTGCCGTGGTACATCGACCTGCTCAACATCAATCTCGGCAACCACGACCTCGCCGAAGGCGAAGCGGCGGATCGGGCTGCTCGCGGCGGCGTTCGCAAGGACGGCGACGCGCATCACCGAGAACCTGGACTTCTGAGGGGCCTTCCTCCGGGCTTCACGCGGCTTCGGCTCCAGGCCGATGTCGCCCGAGGCCGCTAGTCTTGCTTGATGAACGTGCCGGCGCGCAGCTCGGCGATCGCCTGGCTGCAGCTCGTCCTCGGTGTTCATCACGATCGGCCCGTACCAGGCGACCGGCTCTTCGAGCGGCTTGCCCGAGACCAGCAGGAAGCGGATGCCCTCGTCGCCGGCCTGCACGACGACCTCGTCGCCGCGATCGAACAGCACGAGCGACGGTTGCCGGCTGTCGCGGCGCGACCGCGTCGCGTGCCGTCGGTCGCTCTCGGTGCGGACCGCCGCGCGGCTCCGACGCGTCGCGGAACGTGCCCGAGCCGGCGAACACGTAGGCGAACGCATGCCGCGTCGATCTCGACCGGCAGCGTCTTGCGCTTGCCGGGCGGCACCGAGATGTCGAGATAGCGCGGATCCGCGGCGACGCCTTCGACCGGCCCGCTCTTGCCCCAGAACTCGCCGCAGACCACCCGCACGCCGCGTGCCGTCGTCGTCGATCGACTTCGGGAATGTCCTTGCCGGCGACGTCCTGGTAGCGCGGCGCCGTCATCTTCAGCGACGAGGGCAGGTTCGCCCAGAGCTGGAACCCGTGCATGCGCCCCTGGCGTCGCCTTGCGGCATCTCCTGGTGCATGATGCCGCTGCCCGCGGTCATCCACTGCACGTCGCCGGCGCCCAGCGTGCCGCGATTGCCGAGGCTGTCGCCGTGCTCGACCGTGCCGGCGAGCACGTAGGTGATGGTCTCGATGCCGCGATGCGGGTGCCACGGAAAGCCGGCGAGGTAGTCCGCGGGCCGGTCGTTGCGGAAATCGTCGAACAGCAGAAACGGATCGAACTCCCTGGTGTCGCCGAAGCGGCGGGCGCCATCGTCGTGCCGCTCGCCTGGTTGTTGGCAAATCCCGCAGGACCGGTGCAGGACGAGGCGTTCGAGCGTCGCCTCGGCTGTTGCCTGTACGGTTGCTTCTGGCACTTCCCGTCCCTGGTCTGGGACTTCGCCGGTAAATCCGCTACGCTTGTGAAGTAGTGGTCAGCCGTCGTCGTTTTCAGTGTCGTTGCGTTCGGCGCTGCCGTCGCGGCGTGTCGTAGAAAAAAGTCGCCCGGGTTTCGACGGCTACGCTTACGTCGCCGAACGAAGCAGGGAATGCGATTGCCGTCGTCGATCTCTCCGCCTTCGCGGTCGCGCGGCACATTGGGCTCGATGACTCACCCAGCGCGGTAATCGCGCATCCGAATCAATCGCGAGTCTATGCGCTCGCCCCCAAGTCAGGTACGGTCTGACGAGATCGACACGGAAAAGCTCGCGGTGGTCCAACACATCAAAGTCGGACCTGCGGTGTCGATGCGGATAGCCGACGATGTACCTTTGGGTACTGACACATCGCGGTCTGGTTCAAATCCGGCTCGAGTCTTTTCGTCAGGCCGCAGCTATCTCATTAGCATTCGATTCCTACGATTTCGACGTCGCCAATCATCACGCGCTTGTGAGCTACGGCCCAGCAGGCAGCGTATCGGTTGCCGACCTCACCGCGCGCTCGATAAGCTCTCCCGTGAAGGTCAGCGATGCTATCGGAGTTGCCAGATTCCGGCACGACGGCCAGAGTCTGCTGATCGCCGACACTTCCTCCCGTCAGCTTTGCGTGATGGACGACCACGCCAAAGTTGTCGTAAAGCTTCCGCTAGCCGTTCGGCCGGACAATTTATGTTTCAACCAGGACGGCGGCCAACTTTTCATCACAGGAGACGGACAGGACGCCGTGGTCGTAATCTTTCCGTATTACGTGCCTCAGGTAGCCGAAACCGTTCTTGCCGGCCATGCTCCGGGCGCAATGGCGGCATCGTCAACACACCTGTTTCTCGCGAACTCCAAGGCAGGCGACGTAACCATCCTCAATATCGAGCGAAGGAAAATCGTCGCTGTAACTGCAGTCGGAGAAGAACCGGGCTTCATCACCATCACGCCCGACGACAATTACGCCCTGGTGCTCAACCGGAAGTCCGGCGATATGGCCGTGATCCGAACCGCCGCGCTCGCCACAGACGAAGTCTTCAAACGCAAGTCAGCCCCGCTGTTCACGATGATTCCGGTGGGCTCGCAACCCGTGAGCGCAGCCGTCAAAGCCGTGTAATAAACAGTTGATCCCGCCTTCGGAAGCCACGTGTACGGAGAATGCGGACCGTGGTCGCTGAGAAGTGTCAAGCACTCTTATCTGCAGTTCGAACAGCGCGCGTATATGCGCGCCGCTAACGCTACTAGCCCTCCACCGGAAGTCCCGAGGCCGTATACGCGCGCCAACCACCATCAAGCGAGATGGCATTTTTATAGCCCATCTTCTTTAGATTGTCAGCCGCGAGCGCAGAACGGAATCCACCGCCGCAGTACAGAATCAACTTCTTGTCGTGGTCCGGCACCTTCGCTTCGATATCACGCTCAATGATGCCCTTCCCGAGATGAAGCGCTCCCGCAGCATGTCCCGCGGCCCATTCGTTGTCTTCGCGAACATCTACGAGCAAGTGGTCTTCCCCTGCTTTCTTTATCTCCTGATACTGTTCGATATTGATCTCGCGCACGCGGGATTTCGCGTCATTCACCAGGTCGAGAAAGCCCTGATTATGCTTCTTAGCTTGAGAGCTCATGATTATCGCCGATCCTCTTAATTCGTGCCCCGACTCCCGACAATTTGCCCTCTATATTCTCATAGCCGCGGTCGAGGTGGTACACCCGGTCCACCAAAGTCTCGCCTTCCGCCGCAAGCGCCGCGAGCACCAGGGACGCGCTCGCCCGCAAATCGGACGCAATTACCTGCGCGCCGGTCAGCTTACTATCGCCTGCCACGATGGCCTGCCGGCCTTCGATCCGAATATTCGCGCCCATCCGAACCAGCTCCTGCACGTGCATGAACCGGTTCTCGAAAATTGTTTCCGTGATAAAAGAGATTCCATTCGCCTTCGTCATCAGACCCATGTACTGCGCCTGAAGGTCGGTGGCAAAGCCGGGATACTCTTCCGTGGTGATGTCGGTGGACCGCAGTTTTCCGTTCGAACGGACACGTAATCCAGTGGGACCTTCTTCCGTCAGATCCACGCCGGCCTGTCGCATCTTCGACACCAGAGCCCCCAGATGCTCAGGCATGCACGCGGTAATCAGCACATCTCCACCGGTGATCGCCGCCGCGATCATATAAGTACCCGCTTCAATCCGATCGGCAATAATCTCATGCTCGACGCCATGCAGCTTGCTTACACCTCGCACGCGGATCGTCGACGTGCCGGCGCCTTCAATTTGTGCGCCCATCTTCGTGAGCATCTCCGCAAGATCCACTACCTCCGGCTCGCGCGCCGCGTTCTCGATCACCGTCTCGCCTTCGGCCAGCGTGGCAGCCATCAGGACATCTTCCGTTCCGGTGACGGTGATACGGTCGAAATTGATCAGTCCGCCCTTTAAGCCATTGGGCGCTTGCGCCTCAATGTACCCGTGCTCCTGATGAATCGTAGCGCCAAGCTGCTCCAACGCCGCGACGTGAAGATTGATCGGCCGAGCCCCTATCGCGCACCCGCCAGGCATCGAAACGCGAGCGCGTCCACACCTCGCGACCAACGGCCCGAGCACCAGACTCGATGCCCGCATCGTCTTCACCAGGTCGTACGGAGCCGTCGGCTCGGCTAGATTGGCGCATTGAATCCGATGCGGGCCATCGGCGTCCTTCGTCATCGAGACACCGACATGCGTCATCAGCTTTTCCATCGTGCGGATGTCGCGTACCCTCGGAATGCGGTGCAGCGTGATCGGCTCGTCCGTCAGGACACATGCGGCCAAAATCGGCAGCGCCGCGTTCTTCGAACCGCTCGTCCGAATCTCGCCTTCCAGCCTTGCCCCGCCTTCGATTAAGAGTTTGTCCATGCAAGCGCCTTTCCCACGCTCCCACCTACCGCATTCAACAGCCTCCGAGCTTCCTCCTGAGCAACGCCGCGTTTCGCCATTACGATTGCGGTGCGCACATCGCCCGCCTCGCTCAGAACTTTCGCCGCAGTCTCGTCGTCCACACCCGACGCATCACGAACAATCCTGCGAGCCCGGTCGCGCAGCTTCTCATTCCGAGGCTGCACGTTTACCATCAGGTTGCCATACACATATCCGAGCTTTATCATCGAGGCCGTCGTAATCATGTTCAGCGCGAGCTTTGTCGCCGTTCCGGCCTTCATCCGCGTCGACCCCGTAACAACCTCAGGCCCGACAATCAGCTCGATCGGGATCTCGGATGCTCTCGCCAACTCCGAACCGGGCGAGCACGCCAGTCCTACTGTCAGCGCTCCCAACTCGCGAGCCTTGCGAACCGCCCCAAGCACATAAGGAGTTCTGCCGCTAGCGGCAATCCCGACCAGCGTATCGCCCTCTGAAAATCCCCGCTCCAACAAGTCCCTGATGCCACCCTCCGCGTCATCCTCGCCGCCCTCGGCTGCGTGTGTGAGCGCCGCCTCGCCCCCGGCAATGATCCCCTGGATCATTTCATGAGGCACGCCGTAGGTCGGCTTACATTCAGACGCGTCGAGCACGCCAAGTCTTCCGCTGGTTCCCGCTCCTACGTAAAAGAGCCGTCCTCCTGACCCGAATCGTTCAGCGATCCCGTCCACAGCCTTGGCGATCTGTGGGATCGCGGCGGCAACCGCATCGGCGACCTTCCGGTCTTCGTCATTGATAACTCGGAGGATTTCTTGCGTTGACAGCGTGTCGATCCGGGCGGATTTCGGGTTGCGTTGTTCGGTGAGGAGGTCTTCAAGCATGGAGTCAAATTGCGACCGGACGAAAGTGCAACAATCTATCATTAGCGCACAAGTCATTTGAGCCGCTGCGGAGTGCATGTATGCTTACGTTCCGGGAATTTCTGGCCGATGCCGCGAACCGGGGAGAGGTAGTCAACACTTTGTTTGAAGAGCGCCTGTTCGAACTCGTAGGTGTCCTGCACAAAATTACCGATACGCTCTCGGCGGAGCGTATTCCCTACGCGCTCATTGGTGGCTTGGCAGTCCTGATCCACGTAGAAGAAGCAAGTCCGGAACACTCTACCCTGACGCGAGATGTCGATCTCATGGTCCGGAGGGTGGATCTAAACCGCGTAAAGGAGGCTGCCTCGCGGCAGGGTTTCAAGTTTCGGCATGCCGCAGGTGTGGACATGCTTCTCCCAGTTGGCACGGAAAACACCAGGAATGCGATCCACCTCATCTTCAGTGAAGAGAAGGTTAGAGCAAATTACGTGCTCGCCGCTCCGCCAATACGGCCGGAGGAGAAACATATTCAGGGGAAGTCTGTAATGGTGCTTCCCGTGTCGGATTTGCTACAGATGAAACTGACATCATTCCGCGACAAGGATCGAGTCCATATACGCAGCATGGACGCAGCCAACCTGATTAACGAAGAAATAGAAAAGGCGCTCCCGCCGGAATTGGCGGAGCGCCTCAAACATGTACGGGAAACCGAATGACCATTCGCTGGCCCGTAAACTACTGGAACAGAGCCACGACCGCAAGGGAGTGGAGGTTTATCTCGTAGGCCCAGTAGGGAGCCAACAATTACGCGTTAAAGGAGCTGCCGCAGCCGCACGTCGATTTGACGTTTGGATTGTTGAACTTAAAGCCGGAACCCTCCAGCGACTCGACGTAATCCACCTCTGCGCCGTCCAGATATAGGAGGCTCGCCTGATCGACAAAAACCTTCAAACCTTCGAAATTATAAGTCTTATCGAGCATGCCGGGGTTAGTCTCGAAAGCCATCGAGTAGCTGAAACCGGAGCAGCCCCCGCCGACAACGGCGATTCGCAGGCCTGCCGGTTTCGGCTCCTGCGAGCTCAGAATCTCCTGCACCTTGGTAACGGCAGTAGGTGTTAATTGAATCATCTGGATACCTCCACGGATCGTATAAACACTATTGTAGCTGACCGCGCGGCCGAACCGGGTAGCGCAATAGGCAGCGCACAGTTGTTAGATGCAGCCGGAGGTTCGTAGGTCGCGCCCAACAAGCGAGCCAAGTTAATATGAACACAGCGGATTATCAGATGGAACCGGCCGCGGCTGTGGCGCGTCGCAGGGAATATGAGTGGCTTGACGGGCGTGCTTACAACGATACCCGCCTCCGGGGAAAAGACTCGGATTAAGAATAGAGTGGATCACCGCACTTCGGAAGAGGCGATCCTTGTCCGGCGCGTCCAGGCCAAGGACGAAATGGCGTTCAAGGAAATCGTCGAACGCTATCAGACCAAGGTCTTTTCCATCATTTACGGCATCCTGCGGAATCATAACGATGCCGAAGATATTGCCCAGCAGGTATTTGCCAAGATCTACTTTTCAATCGGCAACTTCGATTTCCGAAGCTCCCTGCTGACCTGGATCTACAAGATCACCGTCAACGAGTGCTACGACTACCTTCGCAAGAAAAGAGTGCGAAAACTCGTGTACGAAAGCGACTTCTCCGAAGAAGACTCCCTGCAGATGGAGAACTCGCAGACCGCCCAGGACCATAAGGTTCCGGTTGACGAAACCCTGGAACAACGCGATCTGTTGCTGAAGCTTTTATCGAAGATCTCCGATGAGGATCGTTCCCTGATGCTCATGAAAGAGGTCGAGGGTCACTCAGTCGAGGAACTGGCTGAGATGACCGGAATGAATGAGAATACAATTAAGGTTAAACTGTTTCGCACGAGACAGAAGCTGGTAAAAGCCGCTCAGCGGCTCGGCAAAGGTGGCACAAACCCGTTTGCCGGATAATGTGGACCGGACGTGAACAGACCGCGGTGATAGCCGCTGGTACAAAGAAGTCGCGCCGGAGTTGGTTGAACTTTGGGAAGAAGCTATGCATCAGCCTGTAACAGAACGTCTCGAAGAATACTTACACGGTAGTGGATCATTTCCGGACGTGGAAGAGCACTTGAACAAATGCGTGGAATGCCGTGAAGAAGTGAACGAGATGCGTACGCAAGCGGCGATGCTTCGCCGTGCGTTACGCGCGGATGTCGATCCGGTCGCGGGGTTTTACGCCCGGGTCATGAACCGTATCGAATCGCAGGCCAGACCGTCCGTGTGGAGTCTCTTCGGCGAATCGATGTTTGCCAAGCGTCTGGCGTACGCCTCTGCCACATTCCTGGTTTTGGTCGGGGTTGTTTTCATGTCTTCGACACAGCCCGATCAGCCATTGGCATCGTCCGATCCGGAGATGATTCTTGCCGGACCCGAGCGATACACGCCGGTAACGATGGATGACGGCCCGCGCGACCGTGAAGTAGTCCTGGTCAATCTGGCCACGTATCAGCAAACATCGCAGGAATATCAGTAATGTCGCGAGCGCCCTGGCAAAGCCCCAGCGTTCTCCTCACTCTCATCTGCGTGTTTCTCGCCGGCGCCGCGACAGGCGCAATTACGATGCGCTTCGGTTTCCCGCCGGAGCGCCACAAGCCTGGATTAGCCTGGAACGAAGCGGGTCGCGAAATAACACTGCAGCGCTTCAAGAAAGAACTCGACCTGACCCCGACCCAAACCGACGAGTTCGAGCGCATCATCGATGACTTCATGACCTATTACCAGTACGCGCAGGCTCAAATGGAAGACGTGCGCGCTACCGGAAAAAGTCGAATCCTCCGCATCCTTCGCGAAGACCAGAAAGTCAAGTTCGAGAAGATGATGGGCGAACTTCAGACTAAGCGCTAGCTTTTACCGCCATTGGACCGGCTGTCGTTCGCGGAGTTCGCTTTAGCGCAAGCGACTGGACTCGCACGCATACCGTTCACAGTACTACTTCCTCTTCTTTCTCATAGAGATACCTCCAAGTGCCTGGGAGCCTCCACTCATAATAGAAGTAAGGAGGAAATCTGCGTACAGTGCAGCTCAGAAACTGGCTTCGTTTCGTAAAATTCGGTACTCCGGCGAGGATGGCTTCGTTTCGTAAAAACGAATACGCCCCGTCTTTTTGGCCCAAAACCCACGTCCTTTGTTGAAACAGAATCACCCCAATCTGTTCTTGATGGTTAGAATGGTACCGGAGCGCACCTTTGCCTGCACCCCTACTCCTATTGCAAGTCAGCGTTACTGACGCGATCATTCACTCCGGTCCCGTGACCTGGGTAGTACTCGCGATCCTTCTCGTCCTGTCATTATTGTCCTGGACGATCATCTTCTCGAAATGGTCACGCTTCCGCGATGCCCGTGGCGCAAACGTGAAGTTTCTACGAGCGTTCCGCAAGGCGAACAGCATGGACTCAGTCGCTGTTGCAAGCGAGCAGTTCCGGATATCGCCACTCGTCACCGTATTTGACTTCGGATACAGCGAGGTAGACCGTCAGGTAAAAGCGCGCGGCACCGTAACCAATAAACTCGCTCTCGAACGAACGTTGCAGCTTGGTATTAGCGAGGAAGTCGCTCGCCTTGAACGCAGCATGAACTGGTTGGCGACAACAGCTACCGTCTCGCCGTTCATTGGCCTCTTCGGAACCGTATGGGGCATCATTTCGGCATTCGGATCGTTAGGCATGGCAGGAAGCGCGAGCTTGCGCGCTGTGGCGCCCGGGATCTCGGAGGCTCTCGTTGCAACGGCTATGGGGTTGGCTGCCGCAATCCCTGCGGCCGTGTTCTACAACTATTTTGGGAACACGATTCGTGAGTTCGGCGCCCGAATGGAAGACTTTTCGCTCGAGTTCTTGAATATGACCGAGCGCAATTTCGGAGACTAGCGGATGGCAATTTCTCTCGGATCTTCGGGCAACGGCGGCGGACGCAGCCGCTTTCGGGGCAGCGTCGGAACGTTGTCGGAGATCAATATCATCCCGCTCGTTGACGTGGTGCTCGTTCTTCTGATCATTTTCATGCTGACCGCGCACGTAATGGAATTCGGCTTGGAGGTCGAAGTTCCAAAAGTAACCCAGGTGCGTAATACAGCCGAAGAGTTGCCGGTCGTCACCATCACCAAGAACGGCGAGACCTATCTCGCTGAGAAGCCGGTCAACATCAACGTCCTCGGTGATGCCATCAAGCAGCGTTATCCCCAGCAAAAGGGGGTTTACCTGCGCGCGGATAAGGGTACTGTGTGGGATCCGATCGCTCAAGTGATCAGCAAACTTGGCGAATCGAAGCTCGACGTCAGAGTCGTCACACAACCGGAGGACGAGGCCGACCGGCGAAAGTAAATCGCGGTATGAGCTGTATGAGATGAGTCAGCACGTCGACATTCTCGATGAGCGCGAATCGCTTCGCAGCCCGTTCTTTGGGTCACTTGTAATCCATGCGGGAGTGATCGCGCTCCCTTTCCTCTTCACCTTCATGCGGGGTAACAGCGTGGAACATTGGGGGGATCCCAATTCACTCGGCGGCGGAGCGGTTGGCATTACGCCTGTCGAGCGAATCCCGATCCCATCGCGACAGGGCCGGATCAATCCGGTCGCGAACGATACCGAATCGCAGATTCCCTCCGCTCCCGAGAAGCCGCAGCCGAAGCCGGCGGTGCAGGACAACCGGGATGCAGTCGCGCTGAAGAGCAGAAATCCGCAAAAGAAGCCAGCGCCTCAGGCCACGCAGAAATACAGCCCGATCAAAGAGCCGCGGCCAAACCAGGTCTATAGCAGCACCGGCCAGGCGGCAACGTCGCCAATGTTCAGCCAGTCCGGATCGGGACAGGTCGGGTCGGGAAGCGCAAGCCCTTTCGGCAATCGCTTCGGATACTACGAGCAGTTGATTCGGGATAAGGTCGCGCGTAACTGGCGATCGCAGGACCTCGATGCCTCGGTCCACAATCCCGTGGTAGTGACGTTCGATATTCTGCGGAATGGAAGCATTCAGAACGTCCGGGTCACACGGTCCAGCGGGAATTTCGCCGCGGATCAGTCGGCACAACGGGCGATCCTGATGTCGAATCCGTTTCCGCCGCTCCCTGCTCAGTATGAGCACGACTTAGCCACTATTGAGTTTTCATTTCGACTACAGTAATGACAAAGAAGACACTACTTGTTCTAGGACTGGCGTTCGCGGCGATTCTCGCCCTCGCTCAGAATCGCATCCTGATTGAACTTACCGGTCAGGGCGGCAAAGGCGTCATGGCGATCCCTGACTTTCGCGGGAGCGGCGACGCTGCGCGATTCATGGCAACCTTCAATACAACTCTTTGGAATGAAGTGGACCAGTCGGGGCTCTTCCGCATGGCGCCGAAGACATCCTATCCGCTGCAAGCCCCGCAGCAGCCGCAGGATATTCGTGGCGGCCAAGCTCCAACTCCCCCGCCGCCGCGTCGCGGAGCGCCACCGCCGGTACAGCAGCCGACCGGAATGTATTTATCCGATTGGGCCGGGCCGCCGGTAACGGCGAATTATCTGGCATTCGGCTACACCGCCGTCCAGGGTGGCCGGCTGGTGCTGATGGGGTACTTCTATAACGTAACGCAGCCCGACGCGGCGAACGCTCAGGTGTTCGGAAAGATCTACAACGGATCCCTGGATGAAGCGGGGGCAAAACAAATCGCCCGCGATTTCGCGGCCGACATTTTAAAGCAATTCGGAATGGCAAGTCTCGCGGGGACCAAGATCGTTTTTGTATCGAACCGTACGGGTACGAAAGAAATCTGGGCAATGGATTACGACGGAGCGAATCAGCGTCAGGTCACAAAGTACGGATCGATCTGTACAACTCCCGCAGTTTCACCTGATGGAACGAAGGTGGCATTTACGAGTTATGTGCGCAGCCAGCCGGAAATTTTGATTCATTCGTTAGAAACCTCACGCCGTCTGCCTTTCTTTAACCAGAACGCATCGATGAATGCAACCCCCAGCTTTACTCCGGATGGGAAGCAAATCGTATTTTCCTCAACGCTTGCAGGGGGTTACGCACAAATTTATATCGCGGACGCTAATGGCAGCAATTTGAAACGCCTTACCCATTCCCGCTTTGTGGAGGTAGAGCCTAAGGTTAATCCTAAGACAGGAAACGAGGTTATTTTCGTTTCTGGTCGCTCAGGTCCTCAACAACTATATAAAATGAATATTGAAGGAACAGATATAATTCGGCTCACCACGGGCGAAGGGGAAGCTTCGAATCCCGCGTGGAACCCCGACGGTCAGCACATCGCGTTCTCCTGGACGCGCGGTTTCGAACCCGGAAACTGGAACGTTTTCGTAATGAACGTCGCAAGTCAGGAATTCGTGCAGCTGACGCACGGGCAGGGCCGCAATGAGAACCCGACGTGGGCTCCGGACGGAAGACATCTGGTGTTTTCCTCTAAGCGCGGAGGGCGTATGAACATTTACACCATGTTGGCCGATGGCACACAGGTGAAGCAGTTAACCACACTAGGAGAAAATACGATGCCGGTGTGGAGTAAGTAAGGCATTTGGTCGATTTATTTTCAGGAGGCAGTGTTCCCCGGATGGGACTTAAGAAGATCGCTAGTCGAAACAACCTCGGCACTATCGGTTTGGCGCTGATGTTGAGCCTGTTTGCAGCTGGTTGTAAAAAGAAACCGCCAGTTGTAACTACACCACCACCGCCACCGCCGCCGGCTAAGGTAGAACCCAAGCCGGAAGCGCCAATCGTCGCGGCATTCGAGGTCGAGCCATCGACAATCGAGCGCGGTCAAGCCGCAACGCTACGCTGGAAAACTACCGGCAACGCTACGGATATTAAGATCGAACCGGGTATCGGAACGGTAAATGCAGCGGGCAGCCGCCAGGTGTTCCCTGGCAGCACCACCACGTACACCTTGACGGCAAGCAACGCCGGCGGCAGCAATTCGGCAACCGCCACGGTCAACGTGACGAATCCGCCGCCGCCGCCGCCCCCACCCACGAAAACCAAGCGCAGCGTCTCGGAATGGCTCGCGCAGGAGGTACAGGACGCGTTCTTTGACTATGACCAAAGCACGATTCGGGAAGATGCCCGTGCGGTTCTCTCCCGCGATGCTGAAGTGCTCAAGTCAATTTTCGCGGAGAACCCGGATGCGGTAATCTCCGTAGAAGGTCATGCCGACGAGCGCGGCTCAGCCGAGTATAACCTCGGTCTCGCCGATCGCCGCGCGACGGCCGCGAAGGAATTCCTGGTGCAACTAGGCGTTCCCGAGGCTCGTCTCAAGCCTGTGAGCTACGGTAAGGAACGGCCGCAGTGCACGGAGTCTAACGAAGGTTGCTGGTCTAGGAATCGCCGCGCTCATTTCGCTGTCGGCCAGTAATAGGTCACTATAGTAGTAACGGGCCGGGGGACCTGTTGTACTTCCGGCCCTTACTTATAGGGAGGTGCGATGACGTTAATCAGACCGGTAATTTTAGTGCTTGCGCTACTTCCTGCCGCCCTCTTCGGCGCGAGCAAGGAAATAGTGCAATTGCAGCGCGATGTAGCTCTACTGCAGGACGACGTAAAAACCTTGCAGCGCTCCCTCGATGAAAAGATGGCGGCTCTGCGCACTCTGGTAGAGCAGACACTTGCGGCAGCTTCCAAGTCCGGCACCTCCGTTGCTGTGCTCGAGAACGGTATCCGTGACCGCCTGCTGGAGCAGCAGAAGGCTCTGACGGGCCCCGTGGTCAACATGGGCGCCAAAGTAGATCAGATGGCGACCGATTTTCAGACCCTCCGTGAGTCCATTTCCGACCTGACGGAACGGATGAACAAAATGCAAACGCAGTTGGTCGACCTGAATAATACGGTCAAGGTGCTGGGCGCTCCGCCCGCGCCGCCGCCCTCTGCCTCGACTGCTCCTGGAGGGCTGTCAGGCTTGGCGGGTGGGTCGTCTGCCTCCCCTTCGGGTGCGCCGCCGGCGGGAATGTCTGGGCAAAGCCTTTACGAAACCGCTTTGCGGGATCGCAGCGGCGGCAACCTGGATCTCGCTTTGCAGGGTTTCCAGGAGTATTTGCGGTATTACGGCACCACAGAGTTGGCCCCCAGCGCTCAGTTCTACATCGGGCAGATCAACTACGACAAGAATGCGTTTCAACCGGCCCTGCAGGCCTTCGACGCGGTATTGGAGAAGTTTCCGGAAAACAACAAAACTGCGGACGCAATGTACATGAAAGGCATGACGCTGTTGAAAACTGGCCTGCGCAACGAGGCGGCTCGTGAATTTCTGAACGTGATCACCAAGTATCCGAATACCGAAGTGGCTTCGAAGGCTCGGATACAACGAAAGGCTCTGGGATTGAGTGTTCCCACGACGCAATCCCAGACAAAACGCCGGTAACCCGATGCGGTTCGGGATCGCGCTGATCGCCTGCACCCTGACCGCGGGCGAATTTCCCAGGATCCTGGATGCGTATGCCGGCAAGACGCCGAGCCTGGACGGCGTGATCTCCAAAGGTGAGTACTCCGACGCCACACGCTTCACCGGCGTCTCCGATTGGATCGCGCAGTTTACTCCCACAAAGGATCCTAAAGATCTTTCGGTCGTCGGCTACGTAAAACACGACGACAAGTACCTCTACTTCGCCTTCGATGTCACTGACGACGTGCTTTATGGCATCGACACCGAACGATGGCTGCCGGATAACAATCCGCGCGCTCATGAGATATCTCGCGAGGGGTATCCCTGGCTCGGCGATGAGATGGAAATCCTGTTGAATGCGAGCAACAAGTGGAAAGGCGACGAGAATGCCGCTGGGAACGGCTCGTCCTGGCAGATGGTTTGTAATCTGACGAAGTCGCAGTTGCATAACACCAACGTGGGAGGAATCCTGGCCGGCGAGCCCCGCCGCAGCACAGACGCATGGAATACCTACGTCCGCTGGATCGAGCATGGCAATCAGACTTGCGCCGTCAACCCGCGGAAGGGCGGATACGTGCTTGAATGGCGAATCGCATTCGATCCGTGTGTCGAAATCGAGCCTGGTGTGTTCTACTCACCGAAGATGGGAGATAAGCCCGTGGGTCTGAATATCGCGCTCGGCGATCTGGATCAAAAAGAGAAGGGCGTCGGAAATTTCGGCAATTTCCACCATGAAGACTGGTGGGCCGGCGTGAAGGATAAGCGCACCGAATTGAGGCACTGGGGAACGTTATGGATCCGCTCGAGCAGACGCCCGTAGAAACATACGAATCTCTGGCGAGCTTGATGGAGCTGACTCTGTTGGCGCCCAATCTCACCGCTGATGATATCGATGAAGGATGCCGGGCCGCCCGCGAATATGGCCTGGCGGCGGTTGTCGTGCGCCCATGCGATGTGCAGATGGCGTCACGATGGATGGCCGGTAGCGCAGTCAAAGTCGCAAGCGTGGCCGGTTACCCTTACGGGATCTCTACCACTGGCGCGAAGCTTTACGAAGGGCGCGACCTGATTCGTCTCGGGGTGCGCGAGCTCGACTTTGTGCTAAACCCGGCGGCAATGATGTCGCGGCAGTTCGAGCACGTCGAAACGGAATTAATGCAGATGGTCCGCTCAGCTCATGAGTCGGGCTGTGCGCTGACGGTCGTTTGCAATAATCGCATCCTGAGCAATGACCTTAAGATCATTGCCACCCGCATCTCGAAGCGCGTCGAGGCCGATGCGATCGCTATTCAGCACTCCGAATCCGATCTCGCGATTGTAAAGCCGCTGCTGAAGGATCTGATCCGCTTGAAGCGGTCGGATGCGGTTTTGACGCTCGAGGAAGCGTTGGCCTCGCGCGAGGCCGGTTACTCCCGATTCACTAGCAATGCCATCCAGCCCATCCTGGATGCCTGGAAGCAAAGGCTTGTTGATCAGGTGAAACAACAACAGTTAACGTGATACTTTGGCGCGTATCCTCATCTAACCTGCGTGGGGCGCGCCAAAGTAATTCCCTTTCCAACTAAAGATCCGCTGGTTGCCGCAGAGCAAGCTGGTCTTGAATATGTTTCGGACAATATTCCCGGGATTCGCCGCGTAGCGAATCGAGGTTCGTTCCGGTATCTTTATCCGGACGGCAGGCCGGTCAAAGACGAACCAACCTTGAAGCGCATTCGGTCGCTCGTAATTCCACCGGCCTGGACGGATGTCTGGATCTGCCCTTCGCCATACGGCCACCTGCAGGCGGTCGGACGTGATGCGAAGGGCCGAAAGCAATACCGGTATCACTCGGCATATCGGAGCCAGCGCGATCAAACCAAATACGGCCGGATGCTCGCGTTCGGGACGGCGCTGCCTGCTATCCGGAAACGCATTGAGGAGGATCTCAGCCTCCCAGGTTTGCCTAAGAACAAAGTTCTCGCGGCGATCGTAAAGCTGCTGGAACGAACGTGCATGCGGATCGGAAACGACGAATATGTCAAGCAGAACGAGTCGTACGGGCTGACCACGCTGCAGGACAACCACGTCAAAGTCGAAGGCAGCAAGATGCGATTCAAGTTCAAAGGCAAAAGTGGACAATTGCAAGATATTGAGCTTGAGGACCCTCGGCTGGCCAAGATCGTGAAGAAGTGCCGTGATATCCCAGGCTGGGAGTTATTTCAGTATCTCGATGAAAGCGGAGAGAACTGCGACATCACTTCAACCGATGTGAATAAGTACATTCGAGAGATTGCCGGCGAAGACTTCACCGCTAAAGACTTTCGCACCTGGGGCGGCACCGGATGGGCGGCGCTGACGTTTGAAGAACTCGGCCCGTCAGAAAATGACACCGACAAGAAGAAGCGAGTCGTTGAGGCGATTAAGTCTGTCGCTTCGAAGCTGGGAAATCGACCCGCGACATGCCGGAAATATTATGTGCATCCGGCCATTATCGAAGCGTACGAGGATGGCTCGATCTTTGCGGCTCTGAAGTCATGTAGCGGCAATCGGCGCGAGGAAGCCTGCGTAATGGCCGTCGTGACGAATTACGTGAAGAAGATGGCGGAGCAGCAGGATTTGACCGGCACGCTGCGCAAGTC
The DNA here is from genome assembly GCA_963833675.1 of Bryobacteraceae bacterium. Classification (GTDB taxonomy): domain Bacteria; phylum Acidobacteriota; class Terriglobia; order Bryobacterales; family Bryobacteraceae; genus DASQDN01. The sequence goes on from CAWHYW010000022.1 coordinate 18,157, forward strand.
GCTACGCCGCAAGTCGCGGGAGGCGGTGAGCCGCGGCGCGTAAGCCCTTCCACGGATCCTGGATCGACTCCATGCGCTCGAACGCATTGCGTATATTCCATGATCGGGCATTCACCTTCGGGTCTTGTAACTCTTCCCAAGTGATGGGCATCGCAACGGGCGCTCCATCCTTTGCGCGCACCGCGAACGCAGGCACAGCCGTCTGAGCCGTTCCGTTGCGGTTCGTGTCGAGGAATAAGCGTCCGCCGCGGTCTTTCTTAAGGAACTCGGTCGTCACGTTCTTCGGGTCGCGGCGGACCATCTCTTGGGCGATCTCGTGGGCTATGGCGCGGACATTATCAAACGGCAGCTTCCGATCGAGCGCAATCACCATGTGCAATCCCCGCGAGCCGGTCGTCTTCAGAAACGGCGTCAGTCCGATTTCGGTAAGCAGTTCACGCATCTTGAACGCAACCGAGCGGACCACATCGAAATCGTCCCCTGGCGGATCGAGGTCAAAGATCATCTGATCAGGGAACTCGTTCTTATCTATCCGCTGCAACCCCACATGAGGCGTCAGACAGCCCTGGTTTACGATGTAGACAAGAGTTTCGGCATTGTCACAAACAACATGCGTTACGCTGCCGCCATGCTTCGGCACTTCGATTCGGGTAATCCAGTCCGGGAAATGCTCCGGCATATCTTTCTGGAACACGGGCTTGGCATCGATGTTCGGCTGGAAACGTTCCATGGTCAGCCTGCGCTTGCGCAGGTGCGGCAACATGAAATGGGGCAATGCGACGATAGTAGTCGATCACTTCACCTTTGGTGATGCCATCGCGTGGAAAGACTACGCGGTCCTCGCTCGAGGTTCGAATCACCCGCCTTCCGACTCGCACTTCGCCCATATCTTCGTTAGCTCCCGAACTATCAGACTTTCATGATTTCAATACGTTACCTTCCGTAGCGCATACCGGAAACCTTTCAATTTTGGCAGAGTCTTCACTGACAGGCGCGAGCCAGGAGACGCTTGTGGCCGCTGTGAAGAGAGAGGTGGAGACGATGCATATATTACAGGCGAAAAAGCCGAATACAAACGTGGGAGACGCCGAGCGCTGGCTCTCGCTGATCGGCGGAAGTTCATTGATAGCTTATGGTCTTGCGCGGCGCAACTCCTCGGGATTTGGTTTGGCAGCGCTGGGCGGAAGTCTTCTGTGGCGAGGCGCTACCGGCCATTGTCCGATGTATCAAACGCTCGGCGTGAACACGGCGGACCGCGGGTACGCCAAAGGCACAGGCTCTCGCGCCGGAGTTCCATATGAACTAGGTATTCGTGTCGATCATGAGATCACTATCAACAAACCGGTCGACGAGTTGTATTCGTTCTGGCGCGAGCTAGGCAACCTGCCCAGGTTCATGGATCATCTGGAGAGCGTGAAAGTCGTCAATGATCGGTTATCGCACTGGATCGCGAAAGGTCCTGTAGGCATGAGCGTAGAGTGGGACGCCCAGATCATCAACGACATTCCTTCCAGGGTTATTGGCTGGCGTTCGCTGGAAGGTTCGGAAGTGGATAGCGGTGGTTCCGTTCGCTTTGAATCCGAGAACGACGGAAGCAGTACGCGAGTGCTAGTGTCTATGCAATACAACCCACCTGCCGGCCAATTAGGTGAGTGGGTGGCGAGCATGTTTGGAAATAACCCACGTAAGACCATCGCGGAAGACTTGCAGAGGTTCAAGGAACTGATGGAGACGGGCAATGTAGTGACCAGAGCATCGAAGAGAGCTCGATCGTCAGTCTCCCCGAATGCCCGTTTTAGCGGGACTGGTGGTAAGGTCTGGGAGCGGGATGCGGTGACGTCCTCCTCCGAAGAATCCTTCCCGGCGAGCGATCCTCCTTCCTGGACTCCAGAAACTCTGTAAACGCAAAAAGGGCGCCGTTTCATCCGGCGCCCTCCTGAAGAGTCGTTCTTTCAGTTAGTTATCTCGGTTGAGCCTCTCGCGTTCGCGGCATCGGTCTTTCCGTCCGCGCGAAATCGGCCTTCGCTTCGCCAGTGGTCGACACATCGCTAGCGCCCGTACGCTTAAGAATACTTCGGGCCGTCTTCGACCACTTCGCGTCGTCGCAGTGTACGGATAACAGAATGCCGCCTTTGCGGACTCGCCCCTCGTAGCGTTTCGCTTCATACTCAGGGACGCCTGCTCCGACCATCGCTCCAGCTAAACCGCCGACGGTGACACCGACGCCCAATCCACCAAGCATGCCCAGAATCGGGCCGGCTGCGTGCATCGCTTCGAGGCCTGGTATCAACAAAGCTCCAGCTCCGACGAGCCAACCAAAAGCCGCGCCTAAGACTGCTCCAGAACCACCGCCCGCGACGGCTCCTTCAGGCGCCTTGGTGTGTTTCTCATGCGCAAAATCCTTCGAACCGAGATTTTCCGGAAAAAGAACAGAGATATCCGTCTGGCGGAAGCCGGCAGACTTTAGATTTTCAATTGCGTCGTTTACTGTCCCTTGATCGGGATATATCCCGAAGGCAGCTATATTTTTCATTGCCATACCCTCCTCCTAGATCATCGCCCGGTGTCACAGTCTGACATAATGCCGCTTCGAGGCATCGGTTTATCGGTAGCAGCAAAATCTGCTTTCGCTTCGCCTGTCGAGGCGATGTCCTCTGCCCCCGTCTGAGAAAGGATGTTACGGGCGCGTTTCGCCCAATCCGAGTCATCGCAGTGCGCTGAGAGGAGAATGCTGCCCCGGCGGATGCGACCCTCATATCGTTTGGCCTCGTATTCCGGAATGCCTAGTCCGATGAGCGCTCCCATGAGGCCACCGATGGTTCCGCCCATCCCGATACCGCCGAGCAGTCCCATGATGGGGCCGGCAGCGATAAGCGGCCCGATACCCGGAATGGCAAGAGCGCCCACGCCGGCGAGCCAGCCGAGCGCTCCCCCAATGACAGCCCCAGAGCTTCCACCTGCGACGGCCCCTTCCGGCGCCTTGGTGTGCTTCTCGTGCGCAAAATCCTTGCTACCTTGATTGTCCGGGAACAATAAAGAAATATCTGTGCTCCGGAACCCTGAATTCTTCAGGCTGTCGACCGCGTCCTCAGCAGTTAATTGATCAGGATAGATCCCAAAGACTGCGATATTTTTTGCTGACATGATGATTGCTCCGGTCAGAGTGAAGGCTTTGCAGCTTTATTATTTTGCGCCGCTCCAGTTTGCTGGGCCTTTTTAGGAGATCCAGGTTTCGCATCATCCTTTTTTCGGACGCTGTTCTGCGCCGCCGTCCATTGGCCGTTCGTAACGAGGGACTCCAATGTAAACGGGGGAAGCGGCGACATAAAACTGTTACTCATTGTCTCCTCCAGCCTTCCTGTAGCAAACGGAGGGCCAAAGTGTAAGTTCTTCTTACTTATTGATCTAGAATGACTTTCTGAAATATGTGAGCGGCACAATTTACAGATGGGGCCGAAGTTACCCGGCAGTCAAAAGCAAAAACCCGGCGCAATTTGCGCCGGGTTTGCCGGAAAGTCGATTGTCGAGCGCTCACCGCATCAGGCGCGGCGCGCAACACCCATCACGAGTGATACCAGAAAAACAATAAGAAACAGGAAAAATAGGATTTTTGCGATTCCTGCCGAAGCTACCGAAATTCCACCAAATCCAAAAATCGCCGCCACAATAGCGATCAGGAAAAACACAAGAGCATAATGCAACATTTCATTTCCCTCCAGTTTTTTAATCGCCCGGGTCAAACCGCGGCGCGCATATTGATCAGTGCAAGCCGTGGGCCAAAGCAGAGCCTGTGTATAACTCGCCCGTATGCAATAGGTTGCAACCATGGCATAATGATCTTCCGTAAGCGTCACATGCAATTCTTACCCTGCCCAATGTGGTTGGTCGATTGCAAATGCATAGAATGACTAAGTTTCAGGCCTGAGAGGAGACTTCCGGGATGGCATCTACGATTTGGAAAGGCTACATTACGTTCGGGCTGATTTCGATTCCGGTGCGGCTGTTTGCGGCGGCGCGGACGGATCGTATCAGCTTTAACATGCTGCACGAGGTGTGCTCCACCCGCATCAAACAGCAATTGTATTGTCCGACCTGCGAACGAGTTGTCGAACGCTCCGAGATCATAAAGGGCTACGAGGCGGAGAAAGACACTTATGTGACCGTCACCGATGAAGAAATGAAAAAGGTGGCGCCGGAGTCGTCTCAATCAATGGAGATTCTGGAGTTTGTCCAACTCAGCGAAATCGACCCGCTATACTTCGAAACATCTTATTACGCAACACCCGAAGAAGCCGGCCGTCGGGCTTATCAGTTGTTACTCGAAACCATGCAGAAGACTGGCTACGCGGCGATGGCGAAGGTTGCGATGCACCAGCGGGAATACACTGTCGTGATTCGTCCTCGGGAAGACGGCCTGACGTTGCACACGATCTATTACGCGAATGAGGTCCGCGCCGTGCCCGAGTACGGCCAGACAAAGAACACTGAAGTCAAACCACAAGAGATCCAATTGGCCGAACAGTTGGTAAAGAGCCTCGCGGCGCCTTTCGACCCTGAGAAGTACGAAGACGCATACCAGACGCGCCTGACGGAAATGCTGGAAGCAAAACAGGCGGGTAAAACCGTAAAGGAGACGAAGACAAAACGTCTTGCTCCGGTCATCGATCTCATGGCGGCTTTACAGAAGAGCCTCAACCAGTCCGGCGCGGAGAAAAAGCCGGCGGCACGCACAAGCCATACGGAAGAAGAGCGGCGGGCGAGCGGCAGAAAAAGAAAAGCGGCCGGTGGTTAGTCCAAGCTGCTTCTATTTATAACTTATAAGCAAAAAAGGACGGCGCCGACCCGTCCTTTTTTGTCATTTGAAAGAGGATAATTCAAAACTAAGCGGCTACGGCTTCAGGAGAGGCGACCTCGGCTTCCGCGGTGTTGGCAGCTCGCTTGTGGGTGGCGGGGCTTTCGGGATAACGCCGCCCAAGGCGCTTGCCGACGGTTCTCCTAGCACGAAGGAGGCGGATCCGAACAGCCGTCTCTGTCCAGCCTTGTTGCTCGGCGATCTCCTGCACCTTGAAGCCTTCCAGATAGTGGCGCTGCAATACCATACGATCATTGTGTTTGCAGGATTTCAAGATGCGACGGACATCAATGGCAGCCAAGTTGATCTTCGGATTCGTCGAAAGTTCAGGTAGCGTCTGGAGTAGCGGCTCGCGCCTGATATAACTGCGATGGATGTTTAAAGCTATACTGTTCATCCAAGTGAGAACCATTGAGGGATCTCTCAGTTGGGCCAGTCTCTCCCATCCTTTCACCCACGCGGCCTGCGCGGTCTCCTGAGCGGCGTCATACGCCAACCCTCGAGAAACCAAAAAGCGTACCGTCAAATTAAAGCCCTTCTGATAAGCTTGGCCGTACTGTTCTCTTGTCATTTGTTTATCACCCGTAGTTTTAAGATGTCGAGAATTATTTACGAGGCCCCGACGAGAAGTTGGAGTTTGCCGGAGCCTCTGGTTATCGGTACAACCGCAACGCCTAGACGACGCGACGGCTTAGCGTCATGCGGTACAGCGCAAGCAGAATAACTGCGCCTAGAAGCGCCATAAAGAAACCCGCGCCTTCATTAGGTCCATAGAAACCTAGCAACCGGCCAACATAGCCGCCAAGAACGGCGCCTGCGATACCAAGCAAAATCGTGATGATGAATCCACCAGGGTCGCGGCCGGGCATCAACAGCTTGGCGATTACACCCACAACCAAGCCAAACAGAATCAAGCTGAAGAACGAAAGCATCGATGTCTCCTCCCAGAAACTTCCGAGTGGCTCTTCACTGGGCCCTCCGGGTTCGGCCTCCCGAACGCACTTATGTTGGGCAATTGTGGCGCCACGAGGCCGCCACACGGGTCAATAAATGTAAGTTGTTGATAGTACGTTAGATCTGATAAGAAAGCGTTACTTACTAACGGAGAAATGTTATGTACCTTTCGTATCTACTCCAGCAAGAATTTTCGCTAGCGGTAAATATTTCAGGAGCCAGGTCAGTTCGAGTAAACGGTAAAATGCCGAGCCCGTTACAGTCTGCAATCGTGACCGGCCTTGTCGCGTAAACTGAGGGCAGTGCTGCTGGAGCTGATGATAGAGAACTATGCGGTGGTGGAGCGTCTACGCATTCGGTTCCATAAAGGATTTAACGTGCTCTCCGGTGAGACCGGTAGCGGTAAGTCCATCGTCGTAGATGCGTTAGGGTTGCTGTTGGGGGAACGTGCATCCGCTGACATGTTGCGTACGGGCGCGGACAAGGCGCGGGTTTCCGGGATCTTCGAAGCACCGAAAACGGCAGCCGACCTACTCGCAAACGCCGGAATCGACTCCGAAGGTGACGAACTGATCATTGACCGTGAAATTCTCGCGGGGGGTAAATCCCGAGCATGGTTATCCAGCCGGCCGGTTACAGCAGCTCTACTTCGAGACCTGGCGCCGCATTTGGGCGATATTCATGGCCAGCATGATCAGCAGAGTTTGTTTTCCCAGGAGACCCAACTCGCAATTATCGATGAATTCGCCGGCCTAGGTCCGTCAGTAACGGAAACTGGCAACGTTTTCCGCGAATGGCGCGCCTGCGAGGCAGAGTTGCGAGACCTGGAACGCGCAGAACAAGAGCGGCTGAGATTGCTCGATCTCTGGAAATTTCAGCGCAGCGAAATTGAGTCCGCGCAACTGCTTGATGGAGAAGATGTCGAGCTCGAATCGGAGCGCCGCGTCTTACAAAACGTCGGCCGACTCTCGGAAGGCGCTTCAATCATCTATTCCGCTCTATATGATGACGAAGCCTCGGCCTACGCCCTGGTGCGAACAGCACTCAAGCGCCTCGAGGATCTCCGTCGGTTTGACGAGGGTTTAGGACGAGTGTCGGAGTTGGTCAGGCCGGCCGAAATTGCTATCGACGAGGCTGCGGGCGAACTACGAGATTATCTCGGGGCACTGGAGGCGGATCCATCGCGGCTTGAAGACGTTGAAGCCCGTTTGGCAGCCATCGACAAGTTGAAGCGCAAGTACGGAGGATCGGTGGCACAAATCCGGCAGTTTTTGTCCGAGGTCACCGGAAATCTGGAGGCCGCCGAAACCGCGTCCGAACGGCGAACTCTGATCGAGAAGAAACAGAACCAACTCAGCGCGCGATACCAATCAATGGCACGGGAGTTGTCCGACCGGAGGCGCCGCGCAGCAAAAGAACTCGGCAAGCGCGTAGAGAAGGAGATCCGATCGCTTGCAATGGAACGAGCCGTCTTCCAGGTTTCGGTGGAGGAGACTTCGTGGTCTGCAACTGGAATTGATGCCGTGCAATTCCTGGTGTCCGCCAACGCCGGGGAGATCCCGCGACCGATTGACAAGATTGCATCCGGGGGCGAGTTGTCGCGTATCGCTCTCGCCGTCAAGACCTGCGCAAAGGGAGCAACGCAGGGTCGCACTCTCGTCTTCGATGAAGTCGATGCGGGGATTGGCGGGGCGGCCGCGGAGAGCGTAGGCAAACGACTGAAGGCTCTCGCCGCATCCGACCAGGTGCTATGTGTGACGCACCTGGCCCAGATTGCCGGATTCGGAGATTTCCACTTTGCTGTGGAGAAACACGAGTTGCAGGGCCGTACGAGTGCGGACGTACGAGAACTCGAGGGAGAAGCGCGAACGAAGGAAATCAGCCGCATGCTGTCCGGCCGCATTACGCCGGAAGCGTTGAAGCACGCCGAACAATTACTGCGCGCCGGCGCTTCGGATTAGCTCGTTACTGCCGGGCTGAAGGTATTTCGCCAGCCATGCCTTCACCTCGCTATACCAAAAGCGGCTATCCTCTCCCTTGCTAATCCAATGGTTCTCGTCGGGAAACACAATCAGCTTGCTTGGCACTTTGAGACGCTGCAGAACGGACCAGTTCTCTAGCGTCTGATTGAGAGGAACTCGGAAATCCTGCTCGCCTACAGTAAGAAGAATCGGCGTGTGAAACTTGCTCGCGAAACGGATCGGGTTCTGCTCGCTCCACAGTTTGCCGCCTTCCCACACGGGCCCTCCCATTCCCACTTCGCGATGATAAATCGTGTCGCTGGTTCCCCACTGGGATTCGAGATTGATCAGTCCGGCGTGGCTGATGAGGCACCGGTAGCGACTCGTGCTGGCCTGCATCCAGTTCGCAAGATGGCCGCCGTAGCTTCCACCGGCCGCTGCCTGGCGCGTTCCGTCGATAAACGGAAATTGCTTAATTGCATGGTCGGCAGCCTCATTGATGTCGGCTCCGGGTCCCTTCAATGGATCACCCTGGATCGCCTGCGCGAACTTCTCGCCGAAGCCGGTCGATCCCGTGTAGTTGGTGAGGAGGACAACGTATCCAGGCTGCGCGAGTAGATGGTAGTTCCAGCGAGTTACCCACTGGTCTCTCCACATGTTGTGTGGACCGCCGTGCATCAACACCAGTACGGGATACTTTTTTGATTCATCGAAAGCGGGAGGCACAACCATCATGCTGTGAATCTTTGTGCCGCGGCTAGACGTGAACCAGAAGTGGCGGGCGGGAGGCAAGTCAATCTTCGAAGCGCGCTCCGTGTTGAACGAGGAGAGGAGCTTGTGCTCACCCGTCGTCTCGTCGATTCGGGCAATTTCTAAGGGTTGCGTAGCGCTATCGTAGTTCGCCACAAGTACGGGACGAGGTGCGGAACTCGGAACCGCGAGGTTGGTAAAAGCACCAGTCTTCATCTGTCCCAGCTCATTTACTGGACCGCCGCTCGCTCCGGTCTTAAAGAGCTTTTCGAGTCCTGCATCTTCTGCGGTCAAGTAAATCGTCCTGCTATCCGGACTGAACGCGTATGTGCCAATCGATCGGTCAAAATCAGCCGTAATGATCTTAGGGGCGGCCATTGCGGGCCAATCGAACATTGCGAGGCGCTCCAGGCTGTAGACGTTTGATCCGTTGCGTTCGTAGAGGCAGTACAACGCTTTGTGGTCCGGACGAAATACCGGCTTGCTGTAGTTATGTTCGCCTGTGGTGATCTTCTTCGGCTCTCCGCCTCCGACGTCGATTTGATAGAGATCCGTTTTTACGCTTGCGTATGCGCTTTGATTGCGCATGTCCGTAGCCGTGAATACGATCGACTTTCCGTCCGGAGCCCAAGCGGCATACAGATCCTGGGCAGAGGCAGTAAACGGACCCGCAAATCCCGGAGTCGATACGAGCTTTGTGCCTGCAAGCAAGTCGCGCGCCTTGGCGCCAGGTTCCACCGCTTGTACAAAGACATGCCGCTGCAAGTCGTCGAGCCACTTGTCCCAGTACCGAACCGGAAAGCCTTCATAAACGCGGGCGTTATATTTCCTCGCTTTTCGCTCGGCGGCGAGACGGCGATTTGCGTCATCATCCGCAGCGCCAGGATAAACGCTGGACTGAAAGAGAACGTTGCGTCCGTCGGGGCTGAAGACCGGACTATATGCGCCGGTGCTGATGGAAGAAATTCGAATAGCCTCACCTGGTTGACTGATGTCCAGAACGTAAATCTGGACGGCATCGTCCCCCTCCCGCTTTGCCGAAAACGCGATTCGCTTGCTGTCAGGACTCCAAGTCGGGCTGCTCTCGGGTCCTTTTGAATTGGTCAAGCGTCGCGGCTGCTGCGAACCGTCCGTGGGCGCCATCCAGAGGTCCGAAGAAGTATCGGACGGGTTATAGGAGGGCTGTGTGACAGAGAAAACAGCCCACTTTCCGTCGGGGCTGGGGATCGGCGCGTCTACGCGCTTCATCAGCCAGACATCTTCGTGAGTGATGGGCGCTTTTGCCGTTAGAAGGCAAGGAAGGGCGGCGATGACGGCGAGGCGGACTAACGACATAGGGATATTATCGCGAAAGAACTGCACTATCCATTTCGGGCACTGAGATCTCAGGGGTGACACTGGCTGCGACGTAGGCATGAACGGAAGCGCGGTAAAATCCTCATGAGTGATGGCTGAACCGGTAATCGTGAGTGATCCCGAGGTGATGAGCGGAACACCGTGTTTTCGCGGAACCCGCGTACCATTCAAAAATTTAATCGATTTCCTGGAAGGAGGCCACTCGCTCGGCTATTTTCTTGAACAGTTCCCATCGGTTACACGAGAAATGGCGATACGAGCGCTTGAAGAAGCCAAGGACTCGCTGATCGCCAAAATCGCATTAAGGTTTTGTTGGATGAGTGTTTACCTTTCGATTTTCGGCACAGCTTTCCTGGACATGAGGCTCATAGCGTCGTTTGGGCAGGGCTAAAGGGATTGAAAAACGGTGACCTGCTCCGTGCTGCTGAGTCCGCAGGATACGAAGTCCTGGTCACCGTGGATCAAGGCATACTTATCAACAAAATCTCACTCGCGGTCGACTGTCCGTTATTGTGCTCAAGTCAGGAACGAATCAGCTTGAAGATCTGCAGCCTCTGGTCAACAAAGTACTCAAGGCTCTCGAGATGATCAAGACCTCGGAGCTTGTCGTAATTCGCCCGTCGGAAGAGCGTAACCCTGGCTAGTAGGTGCAGCGGCCGCCGCTTGCGTCGTATGTCTGACCGGTGACGAACGAGCAATCAGGGCTGGCAAGGAAGTGCACCACAGCCGCGATTTCCTCCGGCATTCCGGTTCTGCGCATCGGTATTCTCTCGGTCATGTAGCTGACTTGCTGCTCCGTCAGTTGCTCCAAAATACGCGTGCGAACGACGGCGGGCGAGACCGCATTGACGCAGATTTGTTCGGTGGCAACTTCTTTTGCGAGCGATTTGGTGAAGCCGATGACCGCCGCCTTCGAGGCAGAATAGGCAGTCATGTTCGGATTTCCCTCTTTGCCCGCGACAGAGGCGATATTCACGATTCGCCCGTACTTCTGCTCGCGCATGTGCCCGATCACTGCCCGGCAGCAGTGAAAGATGCCATCGACGTTCACCGCGAATACACGCCTCCAATCCTCGAAATCCTGCGACCACAAGGGGGCTGCGGCTCCAGCGATGCCGGCGTTGTTTACGAGAATGTCGACACGGCCCGCGCGCGAGACCAGTTCCGCAACGGCCTTCTGAACTGACGAAGGATCAGAGACATCCATTGAGACACCGAAGGCCTTATCGTGCTCTGCAGCGGCCTTCTCTGCAGCGTCGCCATCGAGGTCGGCGAAACAGACCGTGGCTCCTGCTCGCGACAAACGCGCCGCAATCGCAGCGCCAATACCAGTGGCAGCGCCGGTCACAAGAGCGCTTTGGCCGTCTAATCGAAGGAAATCATTCATGGGTTCTTACCAGGATAGAACCCCTAATCGTATCCTGTGCTACTGTGAGTTTGCATATGAAGCAATTGCAGCCTGTGATCTGGATGAAAGGGACCTTTTTCAGCCCGCAACATCTCCAGACGCAGGATCGCTTTCTCGAGAACACGCTGCGTTTTCAGCTCGAATCGCTTGCATTTCAGCCTTGGGGTTTCTCCGAACTGCAGATTAACCATGAAGCCCTTGCTGCGGGAGATTTCAGCATCACCCGGGCATCCGGCATTTTTCCGGACGGACTCGTCTTCGATATTCCCAATTCGGACGGCGCTCCGCATTCTGTTCCGCTCGCCGAGCAGTTCGATCCCGGATCAGCAAGAGATCGGCATCTATCTGGGAATCCCAGATCACCGGGATCGTGGACTTAACGTTTCCATGTCGACCCGCGAGTTCGATACGCGCTATCGCGCGGAAACGGCGATGCTGCGTGATGAGAACTCCGGACTGAGCGAGAAACCTGTCCAGGTTGCGCGCAAGAACTTCCGGCTGCTGGTAGGTGATCGCCAGTACGGCGGGATGTCTACGCTAAGGATCGCAACGGTTCGCCGCACTCCGGCCGGCACATTTCAAGTAGATCCGAAGTTTGTGCCGCCGCTTCTGGATTTCAGCGCCAGCGATTATCTCGTCTCGATTGCGCGCAGGCTGGTGGAAGTGCTTGCCGCTAAAAGTACGTTATTGTCCGGAACGCGACGCCAGCGCAATCTGACACTGGCCGATTTTGGAACTGCGGATATCGCGAATTTCTGGCTGCTTTATACGATCAATACAACGCTTCCCGTTCTGCAGCACATCTTCGAGACTCGACATGGCCACCCGGAGGCTGTGTACTCGGCGATGCTCGGGCTGGCGGGAAGTCTGACGACATTCTCCACACAGATTCATCCGCGTGACTTTCCGCGGTACGAACACGATAATCTGGCCGGCTGTTTCACGGATCTGGACGATAAGATTCGCATCCTGCTCGAAACGGTGGTACCGACGAACTTCGTCTCGCTGCCTCTTAAACTTGTGCAGCCGTCGATTTACGCGACTTCGATTGCAGACGACAAGTATTTGCATAACACCCGGCTGTATCTGGCCGTCAGCGCCGAGATGCCGGAAGCAGACCTGATCGCAAAGACGCCTTATCTGATAAAGCTCTGCTCCGCGGCTCACATCGAGCATCTTGTGAAGCATGCGCTACCGGGAGTGCCGCTAACACACGTCCATCGACCGCCGAGCGCGATACCGGTGAAGCTGAACTATCAATATTTCAGCTTGAATCAGTCAGGCGTGGCATGGGAAGCAGTGATCCGGGCGCGCAACCTCGCCGCCTATGTGCCCGGCGATTTCCCCTCGCCTCAGTTGGAACTCATCGTATTACTGCCCGAAGCAAGCTGAAGGACGCCCAAAGTTACCAGCCGCTTCAGAGCGGATTCGACATGGGCGAACTCGATCGGGTATTCTTCACGCATCAAGCGCATATACCTGTTCGGTCGTGCGGTCCGCAATACAGAAGGCGGCGAGTTTGGCCACCCACTCGGGAACGACTTCCTCCTCGCGGGAAGGGTGTTCCACCACGAAGGTGTAATCGATCGGCGCTACTTCACCATTCTTGAACTTGTGTCTTACCCGCAGTTCCATATGCGGCGAAGGCGCGAATCTTGCTCCCGCGAGACTAACCGACGGCTTCGCGCGCTCCCAGGACAGAATGGCTTCCATATCGCCTGCCGTGCAACGCTTACCGATTTGCCGGCGCAGCGTTAAGCGGCGCTCCATCCGCCTTGCGCTCGATCAGAACGTGCACGTACGGCATCCGGATCACGCCCAATCCGTTGAATAGATCCATGTAGCGCTGGTAGTCATCGAGATTTTGCTTTGCAAGCATCGATGCGCTGATGGCATGCTCCTCCGGCTTGATTGCAGAGCGCACGATAACGACAATATCGAACTCCGAATGAGCGTCGCCCATCCATTGGCGCATTCGCTCCTCGATGAGGCCTTCTTTGCGGTCGGTTGCTCGAATCGCTCCGATAAACTGGCCGCCCGGATTCAACATCTTCGGGAGCCCGGCGATGACACCGCGCGTGACGAACTCGCCATCCTCACCTCCATCGGCATAGATGTATCTCTTCGAGCTGAGCGAAATATCGAATGGCGGATGGCACGTGATGAGATCGAATTTCAATCCCTCTACAGGTTCGTAGAGGCTACCTTCCCGGACGATGATATTCTCGACGCCGTTCAACATGCGATTGAATTCGGTAAACAGGATGCAGCGGGGCGCGATGTCCGTCGCGTACACCTGCTGCGGCATGGGGCGCGAGAAGCAATGCCGCCACACCCGATCCACATCCGACATCGAGCACCTGGCCGTATGCGCCTGGTTGGAAGCGAATGCAGGTAATAGTGCGCCGTGTCGGTCAGCGCATAATATACGCAGTCTTCCGCCGGCCGGCCGACCTGCCCTTCATCGTTTGTGAACCGGTCGGAGGCGATGTAAGCGCCACGAATGCGATACAGCAGGACACTGGATCGAATGCGACCATCCGATGCCGGCTCGGTCAGGCCAAGTTCCGAAAAGGCGATCCGTATTTCCGGGCTCGCTACAGATTCCCAGTCCACCACCGCGATGGCTCGACCGAGAAAGAGCATGCGTACAAGAGGGGGCTCGTCGTGGTGTTTCTTAGGATCGAAGTCACCGACACGATCGGCGAGATCATTCGAGTCCTCCGGATACGTGGACTCCAGAAATGCTCGCACGGTCGCGAACTGCTGCCGGTCGCCGATGCGGATCATACCTGCTCCAGGAAGAGGAAGCCGCCGGATGCCAAGAATCGCGATGGCGCGAGCGAATTCCTCATCGGGAGCCGCTTCGGGCAACACGCCTTCCTGCTTCAGCTCCGCAAAAAGATCGCGCCCCGTCTTTGTTCCGTTACAAGCAGCCATCAGGTAAGGAGCCCAGGGGTCGGTCCGCGCCTCCATCGAGAAAGGATAGGGTGTGACCAGCATGTGCTCGGCTGTTTCCCAGCCATCTTCTCCAAGCCTGTGAAGAACTCTGAGTTCGGTTTCCGGGTTGGGCTTTGGCCTCGATTGGAGGATTCGCTCAACGGCCTGGCCGCTCGCGGCCAGCGATTCCCACTCCACTGCCCAATCGATTTCCGACGCGCCTGTGCGCGGACCGAACTGCCGGCGAATTGTGAATGGCGGCCGGTCCTCTGTTTTGCGTTGTAGGATCACGACGCTATAAACCAGCGACTCGATCTCAAGCTGTCGGAACAGATCTTTGAAACGGTAATTATCTTCAGAGTACGTCCTGCTGCCGGCGCTCGCGCGAACCGCGAAGTCTTCCGGCGCGACCAAACGGATCGGAAACACGGCGATATCGAACTCCTGCTGCGATTCGCCCAGCCACTCCCGGATTCTCTGCTGGTAGGGCTTTTCGCGATCGGTGCCCATTGACAGCATGTACAAAAGACCACCAGGCGCGAGGTACTTCGGCACCTCGGCGATGACACGCTTGACGATGGCCTCGCCGTCGCTGCCGCCGTCGTGAAACACCCATTTCGGCCGCAACACGGGAACGTACGGAGGGTGCACGATAATTCGATCGAACTGCACTCCGGCCGAAGGCTCGTAAAGATCGCCCTCTTTGATGATTGCGTTCGGGATGTTGTTCAACTTGCGATTGAACTCGGCGAACAAGGTGCTGCGCGGCGAGATGTCGAAGGCATAGGCTTCGTCGGCGTAGTGACGGGCGGCATATAACGCGGCGAACGCTGTCCCAGAACAGAGTTCGAGCAACCGCTTGCACCTCATCTTGGGCATTAGATTAAAGAAGCGGTGCGCGTTCGAAACGATCGGGGCGTAAACAGGATCCTGGGGAGACAGTATGGCCCGATCCGGTCGGTGCCACGAATCGCAGACTGACCAAAGACCGATATACGGCACCAGGGAAACCGGCGCCCATACTTCTTCGAGGTTGTCTTCGTTGCCGTGAATCAGGCCTAGCTCCTCGAACAACTCAAGGTCCTTCGCTCCCAGTTTTTCTTTCACCAGAGTTTCGGGAATAAAGCGCGATTCGATAAAAAGCCGGAACAGCACGCCGGTGACATCCTTATCCCAGGGCTCTACCTGCTCGCGGTCCTGAATATCTTCGAAATCGGAAAGCTTTTCGATGCCGTAACGGCGGCACAACTCGTCTTCCGTATAGTTGTGGGTTTCAAGACAATGACGGAGCGCGGCGAATTGTTCGTCGGTTCCGATCTCGATCGGTATACTCACTAAGATTATTTCCTCAATGCAAAAAATAGAATGATCGCAATGGCGATCACCAGCAGGACACCAAGGGCGATGAACAGCGGCAAGTAGCTAGTCTTCTTCGCGGCGCGTGGGGCGGCGGGGGCCGATACCGGTTGTGCTGGGGTGGGCTGGGTCGCTTGCATGGGCTGCACGGGAGCCGAGAACATCCGGGTAAACTCTCCTGGACCCTGCTGCTGGGGTGGAGTCTGGGGCGGAGCGGCGTGCGTCGGCGGCATAGACATCTGCGGCAGCGCATTTGCGCTCACAGCCGGAGTGCCGAACATTCGCGTAAACTCACCGACACCGCTTTCGGGGGCCGTGGGCTCCTGCGCTTTTGCGAATGGGTCCTTATAAGCCGGGTGCGCTGCCGGTGTGGACGACTGCTGTGGAGTTTGAAAGAACCGGGTGAATTCGCCGGGCTCGGCAGGCCTGGCTTGCGGGGTAGGCGGAACGGGCGGTGTCGCCGGAGGCGGAACAGCGGGGGCCTCGAACATCCGAGTGAACTCACCAGGCGCCGTTTTTGGAGGCTCTGGCGCACGCGGCGTGCGGTCCGGAGTGATAAACGGCCTTTCCGGCGCCTGGGCCGGGGTCTGAAACATGCGCGTAAACTCACCGGGCCGGACTGCTGAGGAGGAGGCGGGGTTTCGGGGACGACTGGTTTCGGCGGCGGGGGCGCAGCCTGTGGCGTCTGAAACATTCGAGTGAACTCGCCCGGGCCGGACTGCTGGGGCGGCATGGGAGGAGTTTGTGGCGCGGCCGGATTAGCCGGGGCTTGGAACATCCGAGTAAATTCGCCTGGGCCGGATTTTTGCGGAGGCGGAGCCGCCGGCTCGGGAGCGGGGGCCGACGGCGTCTGAAACATTCGTGTGAACTCGCCAGGTTCGTTTTTCGTTTGCGGTTGCGGAGGAGTTGGCGGCGGGGGTGGTGGCGGTTCCTGCTTCATCACGGGAACCTGAAAAGTACGCGGTAGAGACACCGATGTCCTCTTTCGGCTGAGGCGGCGCCGGCGCCTGAAACATCCGGGTGAACTCACCGGGTTCCTGCTTAGACTCGTGAGCCGTCGGAAGTGGGGACGACCCGATTGCCGATTGCGGCGCGCTTGCAGGCGCCTGAAACATACGTGTAAATTCGCCGGGTTCCGACTTGGAGGGGGCAGGAGTCGCGGGCGGTGGACTTTGGGCATCTGCGCTGTGCGTCGAGGACTGCTGCGCCTGGAACATCCGCGTAAACTCACCGATCTCGTTCGTCTGCGGAGATTCGGCGCGCTTAGCGGCTTCGAACATCCGAGTGAATTCTCCCGGACCAGTAGGAGCGGGGGGCTCAGGCGTCGGGGGGTGAGGTTCCGCCGGCTGAGGTGGAACCTTAGGCTCAGGTGGCGCGGGTGATCCCGCCGCAGGCTCTACCTTGCGGCCAAACTCGGAAACCGGGATGCGCCAATTGCCGGCCTTTGCGAATCTGTCACCTGCGGGAGCTGTCGTGGCCACGGAGTTCACCCAGTCGGGGAAAGTGACCATCCGTTTCCACTCCGTCGTGACCACATAAATTGTTCCGTCATGGTCGCCAAACTCCAACAATTCTTTCCTTGCCGGATCGGTTAAAGCGCGCACTTTTTTTAAAAGCTCTTGAGAATCGAGGGAAGGGTCGATAAGAAGGTGAACGGCGACGATCTGCCCCGTCTGGATCTGCCGGGCGGCGAAGGTCTTTACTTGACCATCATGTACGATTTCGAGGAGTTCGTATCTCTGATAAATGCTCATTGCCCTGTTGCACCTCCTGCCCTGCGCTTACCAAAACTACCACGGGTCTCGTTCTCTATAATCGCGCGAAATCGGAAAGAATCGTCACAGCGCATACGTTATGACGCCGGGTTCACGAAAAAAGAGCTATGGTAGAGTATCAAAGGTCGAACAAAACAAAGCAGCATAGCGCCCTCACGCATAAACCTGCGCCTATGAAATACCTTTCCCGAGTTGTTTGGTCTGAGGGGATGTACCTGGGCCCTCATCATTTTCAGGTACAGAGCCGGTATTTCGAAGATACAATTCAATTCGCGACATCCTCCCTGTGGTTCGAACCCTGGGGTTTGGCCGGATGCTCGCTCGATCCTGAGGCGCTGCGCAACGGCACTATCTCACTCCTGCATGCGCGCGGCATGTTTCCGGACGGCCTTGCGTTTCACATGCCTGAATCGGATCCGGCCCCGGAGCCGCGAGCGATTGCCGACCTGTTTCCTCCGAATCGAGAATCCGTCACTGTCCTGCTTACTGTACCTGAGCGCCGGCAGAATGGATTGAATTGCGTCCCAGCGGAGACGGCGAACGGCCAGCACACGAGATTTGTAGCGGAAAAGCGACTGCTCCATGATGAGACGACGGGGGTGGATGAGAAGTCCGTACCGCTCGGCCGCAAGAATATCTCCCTGACGATTGATACCGAGCCGCTCGAAGGCTTGCAGTCTATCCCTCTCGCGCGTGTAACGCGTGACCATTCAGGCCACTTTATATATGACTGGTCGTTTGTGCCGCCATGCATGCAGATCGGGGGCAGCGAGCGGCTGATGAGCATGCTGCAACGGCTGATTGACATTCTCGATGAAAAAAGCTCGACGCTGTCTCGTCCCAAGGGCAAGAGTCTGACAGAATTTTCCACACGAGACGTCGCGAATTTCTGGCTACTTCATACCGTCAACAGCGCGCTCGCGCCGCTGCGGCATTTTTATTTGACCAAACGGGGTCATCCGGAAGAGTTGTACCGGGAGATGGCGCGTCTTGGCGGAGCGCTCTGTACGTTTGCTCTGGACTCCCATCCTCGCGTGATCCCTCCGTACGATCATCTGAATCTCGACCGCACTTTCGACCTGCTGGACAATCATATCCGCACGCACCTGGAGATGGTAGTTCCGACGAACTGCCTGTCGATTCCGCTGACCAAGGACGCTGAATACTTCTATTACGGAACCGCGGCCGACCAGCGCAGTTTCGGACAATCCCGGTGGATCCTGGCGATTCGTTCTCCGATTGGAGAAGTTGAGCTGATTACGCGCACTCCACAATTGGTGAAGGTCTGTTCCAATGTCGTGGGTGAGCTGGTAAAGCGAGCGCTTCCCGGCATGCCTCTCTCGCATCTTCCCATTCCCCCTTCCGCAATTTCTGCCCGGGTCGATACGCAATATTTCGCTATTAATAAAGGGGGCCCCTGTTGGGACCATCTGATGCAAACCAAGCAGGTGGGTGTCTATATCCCCGGCGAGATACCCGAGCCTGAGGCTGAGATCCTCGTCATTTTGGAATCCTAAAACGCTGAACATGAGCCCAGGAGCGCTTGCATGTCTTCGAACTTAGATCGACGCGCGGAGAATCTCGCGTATTGTTTTCAGGAAGTGCTGACGGTGGGCGAGCGTATCCGCGCCAGCCGGCAGCACGTATCAGATGCGGAGAGTTTCCGGCATCAGGTGCGCGAGGCGATCAAAACGTCGGCCGAAGAAGCTCGCAGGCGTGGCTACTCCGCCGAAGACATTCAGTTGGCCACATTCGCGGTAGTGGCCTTTCTGGACGAGTCGATCCTGAACATGCGCAACCCCGTGTTTGCGGATTGGCCACGCCGGCCTTTGCAGGAAGAATACTTCGGACATCACGTTGCGGGCGAGATTTTCTTCCAGAATCTCGATAAGATCCAACAGCGCAACGAAAGTCAGGATTTGGGCGATCTTCTGGAGGTCTACCAACTCTGCATGCTTCTGGGGTTTGCCGGGAAATACAGTATCGGGGGCCGCGGCGAGTTGCAGTCACGTGTCTTCAGCACGGGTGAGAAAATCGCCCGGATCCGGCAGTCGTCGCCAGAGTTGTCGCCCGCATGGGCCGCCCCGAATGACGCAGTCGCTACCTCGGGGGCCGATCCGTGGGTGAGGCGGCTGATATATATGACGGCCGGTGTTCTGCTGATTACCTTGATCCTGTTTGGCGTGTACAAGATGGGCTTAGGATCCGCTGTTGGACGCATGGAGCAGATCGCGGCGCAGGCGCGGAGTTAGGTTTCGGAGCAGATTCGGAGCACAGGAATGGCAAAGCTTGGCGCGATTATCGGAGTTTCTTTGCTGGCCTACATGGCGGCGGTGTGGGCAGCAGGTAAACTGCTCGGTTTGCCCGAAAAGGATTTCTACATCTTTTGGGGAGCGTTGACCGCGATCGGCGTCATCGCAGCGGGCGTTTTGCTCTGGTGGAAAACGCGCCAGCAGGAAGCTGCGGATTCGTCTTCCGACACACCCATGGATCCCAACGACGAAGTCGATGCGCTGATCCGGGAGGCGGAAGCGAAATTGACCGCCTCACATTTAGGCAAGGGCGCGAGCATCGGGACCCTGCCTGTGGTGCTTGTTGCCGGCGAACAAGGCGCCGCCAAGACGAGCACGATTTTGAACGCGGGTCTTGAACCCGAGTTGCTTGCGGGTATCGCGCATCAGGATAACAACGTCGCTCCGACGCGCACGGCGAATCTCTGGCTCGCCAAGAACACAGTTTTCGTCGAGGCGGGTTCGCAAGTGCTTGGCGATCGTTCGCGCTGGATCAAACTGGTCCGGCGTCTTCGTCCCGGCAGGCTGAAATCTGTTGTAGGCGGCAACGCACAGGCGCCTCGGGCAGCTGTCGTGTGTGTGAATGCCGAGATGTTCACGCAACAAGGGGCGGCCGACTACTTCGCAAAGGTTGCCAAGACTACGCAAGAACGTCTGGGCGACATCTCGCAGGCGCTAGGTATCAGCTTTCCGGTGTATGTGCTATTTACACGTTTTGATCGCCTGCCATTTTTTGCGGACTATGTGCGCTCATTGACGAATGAAGAGGCAGGCCAGGTACTCGGTGTCACGCTGCCGATGCGCAATATGCAGGCCGGTGTATACGCCGAGGAAGAAACTCGCAGACTGGTGGGCGCGTTCGATTCTCTTTTCTATTCGCTCGCGGACAAGCGGCTGCTTTTCCTTCCGCGCGAGTCCGATCCGCAGAAGATTCCCGGGGCGTACGAGTTTCCTCGTGAGTTTCGAAAGTTACGGAACGCGGTGGTGCAATTTCTGGTCGATGTGGCCAGGCCGAGTCAATTGCGTACGAGTCCGTTTCTTCGTGGATTTTATTTCACCGGTGTCCGCCCGGTGACCGTACAAGACACACCGCTGCCGACGGCAACGGCCGCTTCTTCCGCTCAGGCCAAGGCTGCGGGCCACGCTACCGGCATGTTCGCGGCCATGCGACCCGGCGCCGCTCCAATCCCTGCAGCCGCTCCGGCATACAGCGGGACCAAGCGCGTTCCACAGTGGGTGTTTGCGACTCGCCTCCTCAATCAGGTGATTCTGCAGGATCGGGCCGCGCTCGCGGCGAGCGGATCGAGCACAAAGACAAGCGGCCTGCAGCGCCTGCTGCTGATCGGTGCATCGCTGCTGTTGTTCTTCACGGTGATCGGATTTACGGTTTCGTTTTTCAAGAATCGCGCGATGATCGGCAATGCTGTTGCCGCGGCGGAGGCGATTCCGGCGACGGAAGCATCGGGCAACGCGCTTGCCTCTCTCGATTCTCTGCAGAAGTTGGAGACACTCCGTCAGTCTCTCGAAGAGGTGACGCGCTATCGGCTCGAAGGACATCCGTTCAGCATGGGCTGGCTGCTCTACGCCGGCGACGATCTGTATCCGCACTTAAGGAAGACTTACTACACCCGCTTCGGCCAGTTGCTTTTCGCGCAGGCGCAGGGCTCGTTGCGATCCCATCTGCAGCGTCTGCCCGCTGCGCCTGCATCGACAGACGACTACGGTCTGCCGTACGAAGTGCTCAAGGGATATCTCATCACTACGGTGCAGAACGACAAGGTGACCGATGCATCGCCCGCGCCGATTCTGTTGAAGCGCTGGGCAGAGAATCGCAGTGTCGATGCGCAAAGCATGCAACTGGCGCAGAAGCAGTTCGTGTTCTACGCAAAGGATCTGAAGAATGGCAATCCGTTCTCCTCGTCCGCCGATGCGGATGCAGTCGCCCGAGGCCGGTCTTATTTAGCTCAGTTTTCGGGCATCGAGCGCGTTTACCAGTTCATGTTGTCGCAAGCGGGCAAGGCCACGGTCAACTTCAACCGCGACGTAAAGGACTCCGCGCAGGCGGTGTTGAATAATCGCGATATTCCCGCGGCATTCACGAAGAACGGGTATCAGTTTATGGCCGCGAACCTGCCGAAGGCCGATCAGTTCTTCGCGGGCGAGCGATGGGTGTTGTGTGATGCGGCGGGCAATGTTGGCGCGAGCAGTTGTCAGCAGGGGACGCTCGATAAAGTGAAGCTGACGCAGGATCTGAGCACCCGTTATATCGACGATTTCATCAAGCAGTGGCGCGGGTACTTCCGTAACTCCAGTGTGCTTCGCTACGCGGATCTGAAGGATGCCGCCAAGAAACTGAATCTGCAATCGGGCACGCAATCGCCGATCCTCGGCCTCTTCTGGCTGGCGTCGCAAAATACAGGTGTCGATTTCACCAAGATTCAAGGCGCCGATCGAATCCAGAAAGCATTTCAGTCGGTGTACCATGTGGTTCCTCCGTCAAACGTGGATCGATATGTCGCGCCATCCAATCAGCCCTATGTGAATGCGCTGCTCACGTTGCAGAGTTCGGTCGATCAGGCGGCTCAGATGCCAACGCCTGACCCGGCGACGGCGAGTACGACGCTTTCCAATGCCACGAATGCGAAGATCTCGGTGAAGCAGGTCGCGCAAGGATTCAATATCGATCAGGAGACTCATCTTGAAGCGACGCTGCAGAAGTTACTGGAAGATCCGATAACGAATGCCGAAGGATTACTGCGCGCGCTCGGGCCGGCGGAGTTGAATGCGAAGGGTAAGGGACTGTGTGCTCAGTTCTCGGCTGTGACGAGTAAGTATCCGTTCAACACGGCGGCTACGGCCGAGGCGTCGATTGCTGAAGTGAATTCGCTTTTGAAGCCGGGTGAGGGCGCGTTGTGGGCGTTCTACGATGCCAATCTGAAGCAGGCTCTCGCCAAGCAGGGATCGCAGTATGTCTCGACAGGGACGCTGCCGCTGACGCCGCAGTTTGTCGGCTTCTTTAACAATGCCGCTAAATTGTCTGAGGTGTTGTATAAGCCGGGCTCGCCAGATCCGAAGTTGATGTATACCTTGACGCCGTTGAAGTCGGAAGGAACTCAGTCTTTCACAGTCAACCTGGATGGGCAAACTTTAAACGCGGGCGGAGCCGGCGGACCGGCGAAGTCCCTTACCTGGCCAGGCGGACAGCAGGCCTCGATCTCGGGCGGCGGAATAACGTGGCTGAGCTACAGCGGAGTATGGGCGTCCTTCCGCTTAATGGGAGAAGCTGAACGTTGGGAGTCGGCGGCGAATGGATATGACATCGAGTGGCCGCTCCGCCTTGGCACCAGTCGCGCCGGCGCTCCGACCACAGGCACTCCCGCTATCCGGTTTCATCTGGATTTAGGTGGCGCGCCGCCGTTCTTCAGGAAGGGCAGCCTGGCGGGACTGCGCTGCGTGTCACAGGTGGCCAAATAGCGTGCAGCTTCCGGCTCGTATCGGTAAGTATGAACTAGAGAAGTTTTTGGGCGGTGGCATGTCCCATGTCTACCGTGCGCGCGACACGGTCATCGGTCGGACGGTCGCGTTGAAGATTCTCACAGAGCAAGGGTGCGCCGATCCGGAAGCCAAAGCCCGTTTCCTGCAGGAAGCGCGGATGGCCGGCAATATTCAGCACGAGAACATCATACAGATCTTCGATTTCGGAGAAGAGAACGGCCGGCCGTTCATGGTGATGGAGTTTCTCGTCGGCCAGGACCTACGCGATGCAATCAAGGCCGGGGCGATCGGCAGTATTTCGGATAAGCTGCGCATCGCTTTGCAGGTGGGCCGGGCATTGGAGTACGTTCATTCCAAGAAGATCATCCATCGCGACATTAAGCCCGAGAATGTCCATCTCGATTCGAGCGGTAAGGCAAAGCTGATGGATTTTGGCATTGCCAAGGCCGAAGGGCTCTCGATGACCAAGGCCGGCTTTGCCCTCGGAACGCCGTACTACATGGCTCCGGAGCAGGTGCTCGGGGAGCAGGTGAGTGAATCTGCCGACGTTTATGCTTTCGGCATCATGCTGTTCGAGATGTTTACCGGGGTCAAGCCGATTACCGGCGAAACCGTCGAACGGCTCTTTTATCAAATTCTCAACGAGCCCTTGAATCTCGAGCCGCTTCGACAGACAGGCGTACCCGACGGTGTCACACAGTTGGTCGGCAGGGCAACCGCTAAGAAAAAAGAAGACCGCCCTCAGCATTTCACGGAAGTCTGCGGAGTCCTCGAGTCTCTGGTTCGCGAAGTAGATCCTCGAACCACCGCCGAACGCGAAGCCGCGATGAGGATCGACAGCGGGAACAAGAGCAAGCTTCTGGTATTCGGAATCCTTGTTTTCATTGCAATCGCAGTCGTGGGTCTTATCTACATCAAAACGCGGAAAACGGAAACCGTCCTGCTACCGGTCTTGACAACAGACACCGGAGAAATGGCGCTCGTCCCGGGAGGACCGTTTCTGCAAGGCGCGGATAAGAAACAGGTCACGGTTCCTCCCTTTTATATCGATCGCACCGAAGTGAGGAACGAGGCGTATCAAAAATTCTGCGCTGCCACCAATCGCCCTCTTCCCGAAGGTTTCCCAACCGCCCGGCCAAAGTACCCGGTGGTCAATGTGACTGCAGCCGATGCCATTGCATTTGCGAAATGGGCCGGCAAGCGATTGCCGCTGGCAGTCGAGTGGGAGAAGGCTGCTCGCGGGACCGAGGGGAAGAATTGGCCATGGGGCGATGTCAGCGATCCGAAACGCGCGAACGTATCCGACAATTCGACTCTGTCGAAGCATGAGTTGATGGAGGCGGAGACGATGCCGGAGGGCGCAAGTCCTTACAACGCGCTTCATATGGCCGGCAATGCGCTCGAGTACGTCGGGGACGATATCACCCCGAGCCCGGATGCAGTCCAGCATTTTTCGCAGATTCTGAAACCGCCGCCCGCATTGAACGAGCCCTGGTACAGCGTGAAGGGCGGATCGTTCGGGCGGCCTCTGGCATCGGCTGTGCCCTGGGAATGGTCATCGGTTCCCGCTCGATTCCACGCGGGCGATATCGGGTTCCGGTGTGCGAAGGACCCGGCAAAGTAAGGTCGCCTACGACGGAACAATTCATGCTGAGCTATCGTATGTACTAGCAGGATGGCGTTCTGTACACAATGTGGCAATCAGGTCCAGCCGACGGACATCTTTTGCGCCAAATGCGGGACGCGGCAGGCGGTAGGCGCTAAACCGCCCAATGCCGGCGATGTCCTCAGAGGTATTTCGCCGCGAACCGCATCGATGTTGTGCTACATCCCCATACTCGGTTGGATCGCTGCGATCTTCGTGCTGGCTTCACCGCGATTTCGTCAGGATCGCGATGTCCGGTTTCATGCCTTCCAGGGTTTGTATCTTTTCGTTGTGTGGCTTATGGTTGACTGGGTGTTTCAGCCGATCTTCCGTGCTATGCCGGGTCCGAACCCGATGCGCGCAATGGCAGGCTTGATGCACATTATCGTATTCGGCGCCTGGATTTGGATGATGATCAAGACGGCCCAGGAACAGATGTTCCACTTGCCGATTGTGGGTGATTTAGCCGAAC
Source organism: Bryobacteraceae bacterium (assembly GCA_963833675.1). GTDB lineage: Bacteria > Acidobacteriota > Terriglobia > Bryobacterales > Bryobacteraceae > DASQDN01. The sequence goes on from CAWHYW010000022.1 coordinate 43,412, forward strand.
GTTCGGTGGCTGAGCAGCGGTAGTGTTTCGGGGAAGATATTTGAAGTCTTCCCCGAAATCACTATTACGATCGGCTTCGATAATGGCGCGCTACCATCGCAATAATTCCGAGTCCTAATAAACCAACGGTCGCAGGTTCCGGAACGGCGCTCGCATCCGCTTCTGTATTGAAGGACACTTCTCCCAGCATGATCCAGCTATTTGGAATACCGGTGACGTGGTGTAGCGTAACATCCAAGCTGCTAAACGACGCTGTGGGAATGTTGAAGTAAACCCATCGAGGACCCCACTGCCCATCCGCGTTGACGTTATAGTTCACGCCGGCGATATCGACCGACTCCGGCATCCGCACGTCTCCATCGCCAGGCGTGTTGTCGAAGTACAATCCCAGCCGCGAAATCGCGGGCAGGCCGCTGAAATAGAATGTAATAGTCGGATTGAACAAGTTCCAACCAACCCAAGGCACTGAGGCGCCAAAAGGCTGGCCGGAGCCGAACCAGTCATCGGGCGTGATAATGCCGTCTGTCAGCTTCCCGGTTCCCCCGGACAAGTTCGCCAAAGAGGTATTGCAGGCGTTGCCGAGGCAGTTTGTATAGGTATTGTCCTGGTAAATCCAATTGCCGGCTTGTCCATTGGACATCGAGTAGGAATCGGGTAGTACCGGAGCGGCCTGTAAGGTAGCCGCCGAGAAGATAATCAACAGTGCTGCATGTAGTCTTTTCAATGTTTCTCCTGAATTCGGCGCAGTTCGCGAACCCGCGCCCCTACCCGCTGCTTTTTTCACGGGATCTCTCCGTTTTTTGCCCCACTTTCTCTTGGGACTGTGGAAGTTTAGCTTGAAAATTGTAGAATCTAAAAGAGAACTCAGGGACTATTCGTTCTAGGCAATTTCCCCTATGCGCGTACTATTACTACCCTCTTTCCTCACGCTGGCAGCGTTGCCGGCACTCACCCAAACGCTGTCGCTAATTTCCGGCAACGGATTAATTGCTCAGGAAAATTTCGGATCGACGAAGCCTTTAGTGGTTCGCGCAACGAACGCGGCCGGAGCGGCGGTCCCGGATGTTTCCATAAACTGGACTGTCAAACAGGGCGGCGGACAGGTTTTCAACGTCATCGCGAAAACCGATGCCAATGGGTATGCGCAAGCAGATTTCTTCGGCGAACGTTTGATTCAGGGCGAATCGTACGCTACGTCGATCATAAATGCGGCCTCAAGCTTCGGATCGGTAGACTTCGTAGCAACCACCGTATCTACCCACTCGATCGCGGGAGCTTTCGTGGGTTTGCCGCAGGTTGAGCTGATACCGCCAACGACCACAATCAGCGGCCCTGCCGGTACAGTCGTTCCCCGAGCATTTGGAATTCGAGTGGTTGCGCAAGCAGGATTGGGAATCGGCCAGGGAATCCCTTTTGTCGGCGTCCGGATTGGAGATCCCGAGCAACCCGGTGACCCAACGGCCACATGCTCAGGCTCGGCCAATACGACTCTGACCGACTCGCAGGGTTACGCGTATTGCGATCTGGTGTTAGGTACGACACCGGGATCAACTTATTTAACGGTCAGCGTTGGAGAAGTCGTCCAGTTCTTTCGAGCGATTCCAATTACGGTTACTGCTGGGACGGCATGCACATTCAGCATCAGCCCACAGACGCAGAACGTCGCAGCTGCCGGATCATCCGGAACCATCGGCGTTACTGTTGCCGCCGGTCAGGGCTGTAGCTGGACTGCTTCTACAGCCACGCCCTGGATCACCATTACTTCGGGCGCTTCGGGTCAAGCCAACGGAACTGTCGCCTACACAGTCGCTGCCAATTCGGGAGGAGCTCGTACCGGCGCCATCACGGTCGCCGGCCAATCTGTGACCGTCAACCAGGCCGCCGCGGGTACGCCGGGACCGGGCGGTATCACGTTTACCTCCACATCACCACTCCCCGCCGGAATGGTGGGAGCTTCTTATTCGCTGAGTATCGGAACCTCGGGAGGTGTAGCGCCGTTCTCGTGGACTGCGACAGGCACATTCCCGCCCGGTCTGGGACTGGGGCCAACGAATGGGTCGGTCACGGGTGTGCCAACGACAGCCGGCACTTTTTCTTTCACAATCACAGTCACTGACGTGACGGGCGCTGCGGCGTCGCAGCCCTTCACGATGACGATCACATCGGGCGCGGCGCCTGGAACCTTTGCCATCACAACCGCCTCGCTACCGAACGCCAGTATCGGAGCCGGATATCAGCAGCTGGTGAACGCGACAGGCGCGTGTAGCACGAATCCATTCGGAGGAGGTGGAGTCAACTGGGCACTTGCTTCCGGAACGTTGCCGCCGGGATTGAATCTGGCGCCTTCGGGAACGTCTGTAACTATCAGCGGCACGCCGACCACGGAGGGAACCTTTAATTTCGCGCTTCGTGCATCGGACACATGCGGCAGGACAGATACAAAGAACTTCGCGATTATCGTGAGCACAACCGTCGCCCCCGTCACGATGATCGCTACACCCTCCTCAATCAATTTCTCAGTGGCGTACACGGCCCAAAATAGTGGCGATCAAGGTGTCACATTGTCAACAGGAACCACGCCGGTTCCCTTTACTGTCACCACTCCTACGCCCTGGCTGACCGTCACGCCTGCTCAGGGCTCTACTCCGGCCACATTTAACGTACGCGCGGTCAATATCGGATCGTTTCAGCCAGGCACATATACAGGCGCTGTCATCATCACCTCCGGAGTGTCGAACAGCCCTGTGAACATCCCGGTTACGTTGCAAGTCGCCGCCTCGTCGAACATCACCGTCAGCAAGGAGTCGCTGCTGTTCCAGATGAACCCGACCAGGTTGATCGCGCAGGATGTCGTTGTGGTCGGTGGCATTTCGACGGGAACGCTGTTCAACGTATCGGTGAATACCAACTCGGGCGGCCAGTGGTTAAGCGTAAATCCCACGCGCGCAGAGACGATTGCGTCGGTATCGGTGAACGTGAACGCTACCGGACTCGCGCCGGGCACTTACACCGGCTCAGTTCAGTTCACTCCCGATCAAAACGGGGGCGGAAGAATCATTGTTCCTGTCACGATGGTAGTTTCGCCGGCGGCGTCGCTCACAATCAATCAGCAGGCGCTGACTTTCAATGGGCCGGGATCGCAATCCGTCCAGATCGGCACCACAAACGGTACGGCCCTCGGCTTCACAGCGACGGCCAGCGGTGGATCGTGGCTGTCGGTAGATCCCGCGACCGGAAGCGCCCCTGCGAATCTATCGGTGCGTGTCGCGCTTGCCGGGTTGCCACAAGGAACTTCGCAAGGCTCGGTCGTCATCACCCCTGCAAATGGTGGCACAGCCGATTCAGATTCCCGTCACTGTCAACGTGTCGTCGGCCCAGCCCGTGATCACTGGTGTGACGAACGCGGCCAGCTTCACTCCCGGCCCGGTTGCGCCCGGAGAATTGATTACGATTTTCGGCAATAATCTCGGACCCGCCCAACTCGTATCGGGAGATTACGATGCTAGCGGTACGTTGCCTTCGACGCTATCCGACGTCAGGGTAATGTTCGATAACGTTCCCGCTCCGATTATTTATGTAGCTGCCGGCCAGATCTCGGCTGTCGTTCCGTTCGGCGTCTTCGGTCGGGCGGGTACGCGAGTGCAAGTGATTAACAACGGACGTCACTTCAAATGCTTTCGATCTTCTAGTCACCGACGCAATGCCCGGCATCTTCGTGCTGGACACCAACGGGCAGGGCGCAATCATCAACCAGGACGGCGCGGTCAACGCAACAGCTAATGGCGCGGAACCGGGCACCGTCATAGCAATTTACGCTACGGGAGCCGGGCAAATGGATCGTCAGGTCTTTGACGGCCGCCGCGTAACCGAGACGCCGTTCCCGAGACCGCTACTGCCCGTCGGCGTGCGTATCGGTGGGCGGGTAGCAGACGTGACTTACGCCGGGGCAGCCCCGGGACTCGTCGCAGGCATGCTGCAGGTGAACGCTCGTATTCCGGCCGATACGCCACGAGGGACGAATGTGCCGGTGCAGATTATCATCGGAACGGCCACGAGCCAGCAGAACGTGTTTGTCGCTACCAGGCCATAGACGGAATTACAATGAAGGAGGATGATCAGTCGTAGAGAATTCGCAGGCGTCGTAGCCGCATCGGCTTGGACCGCGCGCAGCTATTCGCAGATTAAGGGCGCAAATGAGCGCTTGGGCATCGGAGTGATCGGCTGTGGGGGCATGGCGAATGCCCACATGAACCGGCTACTGAAGATGCGCCAGCCGGACGACAACTTTGAATTTGTCGCGGTCTGCGATCTCTATGACAAACGCCGTGATGCTGCCGCCCAATTAACGGAAGGCAAGCCGTTCACCCGTTATCACGATCTGCTGGCTGAAAAAAACGTCGACTACATCCTGAATGCCACTCCGGAACACTGGCACTCGCACGTAACCATCGATGCCATCGACGCCGGCAAGCACGTTTACAACGAAAAGCCGATGACCAGGACAGTGGAACAAGCGAAAGCTGTCCTTGCCAAGGCGCATGCTAATCCCAAGATCAAATTGCAGGTCGGCGTGCAGGGCATGTCGGACGACTCGTACATCACCGCGAATAAATACGTGAAGGAGGGCGCTCTGGGTCAGGTTGTAATGGCACAGATCGACTACTCCCGTAACGGCAAGGAAGATCTTTGGGAGTACGCGTACGATCCGGATATCAAACCCGGAGTGAACTTCGATTGGAAGACCTGGCTTGGAGATACCCCGAAGCATGAATTCGACCCCGACCGCTTTCACCGGTGGCGCAAGTATTGGGACTATAGCGGCGGCATTTCAGGCGATCTCTTCGTCCATCGTGTGACACGCATTATCAAGTCGCTGGGATTGACATTCCCCGACTATGGCATGGCTGCCGGCGGTAGATACGTCTTCAAAGAAACGAAAGGCGACGTCCCCGACACGATGGATGTGCTCCTCGATTATCCGGAGGGAGTTACCGTTCAACTGGTCAGCTCAATGGCGAATGATCGAAAGATCGACCATCTCTTGCGAGGTCACAAGGCCACCCTCGAATTCGATCAGACCGGGTTCACGATCGTGCCACAGAAGCTGTTCCAGGATGAGGCAAAAGAGGTTGTCTACAAGAAGAACGGCGCGGAGGACGTGTACCTCCACCATCGCAATCTCCAGAATGCGATCCGCAAGGGTGAAGAGTTGAACTGCCCTGTCGAGCTTGGCTACTACGGAGTGGTGGCGTCGGAAATGGGTGTGCAGTCGCTTCGGAAGCGCGCCTACATGAAGTGGGACAAGCAGGCGCAGCGCATCATCAAGGCCTAATACGTGGTGATAGTGATCCAGCTCGCGTAGAGAATATAGATCCAGACGACCATCTCTACCGCCATCACCACATTGATCAGGCTTCTACTAAGGAATTCGAATCGAAGCATCAGACCGGCGATCACACCCCCGAGAACGATTCGGAAATCAAGGGGGAGATCCTGACTCGAAAGGGTTGCAACCGCAACCCCCACCCAATAGAGAAACGGCCAGCTATTCTCCACCGGCTTCCTCATTCGAATCACCATCATGAAAAGCGTGGCGGCCATCAAGAGGAGGACGCTTACCGTGAAATTCGTCGCGCGAAAACCCATATCAGAAAGACCAACTCAAGCTCGTGTATCCGGTGTGCGCCTGATAATTCTGCGCCGGAAGCAAGCGTTCATCGTAGCCATAGTGCTGATAGCCTGCATTCCATCGGAGCTTTTCGCGTAGACGCACTGATACTCTTCCCATCGGCGAATCGAAGGTTAGAGGATAGACCTGATAACCGAGCCGACCCAGCGATGGTTCATCACTGCCCGTATCCTGAGTCCGGACGTATCCAACAAACAGCTCAACTCGTGATCCGGCTGACACTCGGACACCGATGTTCCCTGAGTGGATATTGCTGATGTATCGAGACTGATCATTGTCGATGAGGGCGTTATTCGCAAAATAGGCGATGCCGCTCAATGTGTCCAGGTGAAGCTTGCTGTAGCTGGCATCCACTCCCAGCCAAGTGAGCGCCGACCACGAGAAGTCCGCCGAATAATTACGGCTCCGGGAGCTATGCGAGAAAAGCGAATCCGAGTTGAAATTATAGTTTGTGCGAACCATCCCGCCGAAGGCTATGGATCGCGTCTTGTATCGGATACGTCCGCCGATCGCGTGGTAGTTCTTCTCGCTCGTAGGATAAATCGGCTTGTCCGCGCGGCCGATCTCGGCATCGGCGAGGATAGTTAGAGGCTTGATTGGATGAACACGCACGCCGAAACGTCCGGTGTGCAGATGGTTATATTGCTCCGCTTCGGTGCGATCAGGAAACGCATCGCCGAAATCGACCTGCTGGATTGATCGGACTCGCCGCTCCGTGTATTGATAGCCCGCGAAAAGCCCGAACACTGAGGAAAGTCTGTAGTTCGCTTCGGTGTTCGTACTAATCGCCTGGATTCCGAGGAACTGGAAGTGAATGAGAGAGCCCAGGGCGGTGGCGTTGTTGACCTCCTGGTATGTCCCATCGCCGTTCATTCGCGTGTGGTGGAAGGCTGTGTGATTGACGATGGAGAGCGATTCCGTCGGATTAATAGCAGTCGTAAGATTCGCCGCGAGCACCGGTCTGGTACCGATTCCGGATACGAATACCTGGCGATTACGAGTTCCACCGAACCGGTCGGTTCCTAAGGCTGCTTCATCAAAGATGAAGTTGCGGCGTGTGCCGGCGTATGTAAAGCGACCATTGATGCTATAGAGCTTCGATCTGTCGACGAGGAGGTGGACACGCCAGTTTCCCGTACTCCCGTGATACGGCTGATCACGGCGAAACGACGTAAGTTGCGTATCGTCCGATGGATTATTACCCGTGGACACTCCGGACGTGTCGCGGGTATCGTCACGGAAAAACTCCCAGCCGCGGAGGAAAGATAACTTTACGCCGGCAAGGACCATTTCAGCTCCGACGCGATACTCGTCCTGAAGGCGGCGGACGTTCTCAAACAGGGGGAATTCATCACCACGGTGCTGGTCGAAAAGATTTGTCGTCGTTAATGCAGGCCCGGACTGACTGTTTCGTGAATAGCCGCCAAGGAAGCGGAATTTGGATTGCGGGAAAAGAACGATCTGATGATCTTGAAGCTGGCGAGCCGTGTCTATCAAGTGCTGCCCATTGGAAATGGTTAGGGCGGGATTGTAATAGTCGTTCTCGCGCCAGAGGAGGTCATAACGATAGAGCCGGTTCTTCTGAACACGAAAAGACGCGAACTGATATGGGTCGTTGCCGAGACCCTGTGTGTTCAATAGGAGTTCGTCGAAATATTTGCCGTGTCCTTCCTTGGAGTTGACTGTTAAGTTGCTGCCCAGGAGACGAATGCCGTTCCCGAAGTTAACATCGCTGCGATATTTGCCGAGGTCGCCGTTGACATCGCGCCATCGATATCCCACCTCGAACGAGTTGGTAATGTTATAGCCGTCCACGTCCTGACCGCGACGTGAGCCAACCTGCGCCTCCGTCGGAGCAACCGTCGGCTGGCAAATGGCGGCAGACGCAGTGAAGAGCGCAATAGAAAAGATTCTTCTCATCGCTGAAGTCCTCATCACGATTACCTGAGAAACTGCGGGTCCGCATTGCTCCCGTGAATTCGGACATGACACGTGGTGCAGTTCCGATATCGCGGGTCCGCCATGTTGTGAGAGGGCGATTGCGTGGGAATGCCTTCACCGCTACGGCCAGAACCGCCGCCCGTATGGCACTCGAGACAGATTGTGAACAGGACCGGCCGCCGCAAAAGGCGCGCATTCGTAGAGCCATGCGGGAAATGGCAGGATTCGCAACCGTCGATGCGAACCGCGGCATGCTCAAACAGGAATGGGCCTCGCTTATCGGTGTGGCACTTGAGGCAAGGTTCCTCATTTGCGAGCGCCTGATCGACCATACGCGGCCGTGCTGCCATGCGCCACGTCGGAGCCGGAGCCCCATGCGGATTGTGGCAATCCGTACAGGAAATGACTCCTTCGTTCACGCGATGCTTGGAGGGCATGTTGAACTGTGCTCGTACAGAGCCGTGACAGTCGTAACAGAGATTGGCTTGTTTTTTGGCGAGCAGAGATTTCGTGCTGACTGACCGATGAATGGAATGACAACTGGTGCAGGCGACGTCGTTTTGAGTGTGCTCCGAACGTCGGATCTCGGAGCGGCCAACGTCTTTGGCGTGGCAGGTGAGACAGTTGTCCAGAACACGCTTCGGCGCCAGCTCACTAAAAGCGATGATGGTGGCCTTGCCGCCTCGAGCCTCTACGTGCGCTTTCCCGGGACCGTGACAGCTCTCACATCCGGTTTGTTCCGGCGCCTCTCTGCCGGACGCGATCGACTTGTAATGGGGATTCTTGTAGAAATTGGCCCAAACATCCGGATGACAAGTCTTGCAGACTGCGCTACCTACGTACGGGGATGTGCTCGCACTGGGAGGAGGCTTTAGCGGCCCGGTTTGTCCCCAGGCCGCTATCGCAAGGAAGATAGTCGTCGTGAACGAACGCACCTTCCCATTATGCTCAGAATGTGAAGACTATGCCGCCCGTTCCTACGATATTGTTCATCCAACCGCCGGCGCTGGAACCTGAAGCCGGAGTAATGATGTTCTTCGGAAATGGCGTCAGGTAATCGTGAACGTCAAGTCGAAGCCAGACCTTGTGCGTCATCTGCATTTTCACTCCCCCACCAACAGACACAAGCCCTTTGGTATCGGAAGTTTTCGTGAGAATCGCAATGTTGCTGAGCGGTTGAAACGGCTGTTCCGTGCCGGTGCCCCGGTAATACTTCATGCCACCGCCGAAAGCAACGTAGGGCCGAACCGGCGATTCCACTCCAGTGGCATGAATCAGAACATCGTAATGAACCGTGTGCGCCTGCGATCCGAATGTCGCTTCTGTCGATCCGGAGGACAGTTTCATTTCGTTCTGAAGGAACGTATAGCGGATCTCCCCACCGATATGTTGATAGGTATTATGTCCAAGGGTCACGCCGGCCACGTAGCCAGGTTTAAAACCGGCGTCGGCTGTCCCGCGCGGATTGGTCACAGTTTTCGTGTCGTAAAGACTCACGCCGCCCAGGATGCCAAGCTCATATTTCTGGGCAAATGCCGGGAGGGCAATCAGGATAGCCGTACTCAGATAAACGATGCGCATATGAAGGCCTCTTATTCAACAACGCGAACAGGGAGAGAGGTCGATCCTGTCCCCTGGTTGATACTCAATGGAACGCTTAGACCGAGCGGAACTCGATCGTTCACACGGACGTTAATCTGGTAGACTCCAATCTGTCCAGGCGCTAAGCCTGCAAATTGAACTTCTATCGGCACACCGCCCACAGTAATCTGCGGAGAGATCAGAGCCGCCGCGAGCGGCTCGGACGGAGCGGACGGCCCGGTCTCCACTGTCGGAGACGTGCGGCCGAGACCCGTCGCGTAGATCGTCAGAACGTCGCCGCGATGCACTGGGTTCGAGGGCGTAACAACCAGGCCGTTCGTGCTACGGACAACCGTCGCGATGCCTGTCTCGGGTCCCGCGGTGCTATTGCGAAACACACTTGGAGCAGCCGGAAGGATGGTCACGTTCAACGCATCGCTCACACCACCGGGTGTTCTCAACAAAAGCTGCGTGTTTCCATCGATTGCGAATGGCAGTTGGGCGTTGATCTGCGTCGGAGAGACAAACATCACCGGAACCGGCTGGCCATTGACGGTCAGACAGGTATCGCCGAGAATTGTCGGGAGCGGAATCGAACGCGATGACTGGCTGACGGGGCTCAGGTCCGCGCCATACACGGAGATCAGCCCACCAGGAGCCACCGGTTGAGTGCCATCTGCCGCATTGACGATTCGATCGAGGCGTGGCGGCGCGGTGCCGGCGTCGAAGTTCCACGGGAAGATGGTGATTCCCGACGTGGTCAAAGCCACGATGGCGTTTCGACTTGCCAGCGGCGCGAGAGTACGCGTGAAGACATCGGGAGCTGCGGTTCCAAGCATCGGCGCCTCACTCGTACGAGTGGGACGAATTGTTGATCCGCTCGCCAGATCGACACGCTGCAAAATACCAGGCGCTGACTGCGACGGAGCTCCTATCCGGAATGCCGTCTGATTATCGAGGAAAACAAACCCCGACGACTTAGTCGAATCATCGAAGCGTATGGTCGGAACAAGCGATGAATTCAGTAGCGCATTGCCTACGGCAAACTGGTCGAAGTTCGACGCCGCATAGGCGCCGACCAATGGGGTTGCCTCTTTACGAGAGGCGGTGAAGGAATCCACCGAAGCGTCATAGAGCATCAGCGTCCCATCCGGCTGCGCGATGAGGATATAGCGGCCATTGGCGGACGATGTCATTACGGTCCCCAGAGCAAGCTTGTTCTGAAATACTCCGAGAGAAACCAGCGGAGTGCTGCTGCGTGAGGTGAGATCGATGCGGTGGATCTGATTATCACCACCGCCACCATCGCGCGTCATTGCCAGAATCGATTTGCCCGATGCGGCGATCGCCTGCGCATAATCTCCGGTAGCCAAGCGGATCGGAGGCAGCGGTTCCAGGGTCTCCAGATCATAGATCGCGACGTAATGCGAGTTATCGTGGCCGACCAACAGGAACCGCCGATCGAAGGTAATGGCCATCGACTTCGGCGTGTTGTATGTCTTCAAAGTCGCCGTTTGCGTGAAGGTTGAGCCATCGAAGACCAGCACTTCATTGCGATCCTGACGCAGGACGAAGAATCGGTCCTGATCGGGATCAGCGACAAGGTCTACCAGCTTCCCTCCGAGGCTGATTACATTACCTCGCTGATCAGGTTCTTTGGCATTGACCAGGATCCGAATCGGATCGATCTGATTCATACCTCGAGCGGATTCGATTTTGACCGTGACGCTGGTAGTGCCTTTGGACGCTTCGAACGCGCTGGGATCGACGCTGATTCTTACTGTTGCGGGAGTGACACCGGTTGAGGGGCTAATCCGGACAGCAGGATTATCGGAAGTAAGTTTGAAATCGGCCGCGGCCCCATTGCTGGTGATGGTTACTTCCTGCGTCGCGATGTTGCGGTCGCAGTAGTTTCCTCGGAATGTCAGATCCTGCTTGGACGCGAATACTCGAGGTTGGCGGTCGAGTTGCCCGACGGGAAGCACGGCCACACCACTCTCGGATGCGGAGTACATCGTCGAACCATCGCTCGATAGAACGCTTTTGCCGGAAAGATTCTCCGGAAGCACTAACCGCTCGCGCACCATGAGGTTGTACGCATCGAGGATCTGGAGGACGGGAGTCTTGGAATTGGTATCCTCCATCTGGCAGTAGATAACGTCCCTGTTTGAATCAAACTGGACCGAGCCGATGTTCAGGGCGCCAGTGGCATTCGGCAGCTGAGAGATGATGTATCCATCGGGATCGTGAAGCGCCCACCCGCCCATCCACCTGGTTCCATCACGATTCACCGACACCGCGCGCGGTCCCAGCGCAGGGCTGGACGTGTACTGCGTTGCCGATAAAACTTTCCGGTTGGAGTCGTAACGAAACTTGAACTTATCTGTGAGTCCATAAATGACTACACCATCCGCGGACACCGCCATCGACGTGGCAACAATCTGTGATACTACGGTGCCGGCCTCTGTGGGCAGAGTCTTCGCGCTCAAGCCGCTCACTGTATCGACAGCTTTCATGAAACCGGACGCCGGGTCGAAGAGCACGAATTCCGTCGTAGTGGCGATGAACGCAAGACTGTCGATCCCGAACGCCACGCCCAGAGGCGGACTACCCATGCCGAACGTCTGCCGGGAATTGCTCGCGAGATCGATTACCGTCAGCGCGTTATTGGGACTTCCCGGCGCTTGAACGTTGCCGTAATGCGTGATGACGAGGTACTTGCCATCCGGAGAGAGAGCAAGGGAACTCGGTTGGGCGGCCACGTTTATGGACCGCTGTATGGAAAGATCGGCAAGCGACATCACCTCGATGCGGTTCGCAGTGAAGTTGGCCACGTAGAGGACGCCTCGCGCTTCGTCCAGCGCCAGGTCGGATGCCTGCCCTCCCACCGAAACAACTTTGCCGAATGTACCCGCCCAAGCCCCTGCAGAGATGCAGAGTGCGAGAGCAAACCTCAAAAACCGTATTGTCGAGATGCCATGCCTACTCATAAAAAAGACCTCAAACCAACCGACGCCAACACACGTTGGACAGCCGGTCAAATCTGTACTCGCGCCGGTAAGGGTGCGGATGCTTGACTGACCTGCCGGCGCGGAGCTTAGGTAGCGCCGCGCCGCTCAGGAATGATTACTGAAATGCTCGTTATTCCGCGCTTTTCTTCCGGCGGAGCACGATAAGTCCGAGTAGAACTACCCCGAGGACCGCGCAAGCTATACGTACGGTATCCATTGCTTCTCCTTTCTTAAGGCACACATCGCCCAACTCTATCCATGCGACTAGTCGCACACTTCCGGCATGCGGCTGTTTCGAGCCACACGTTTGGTTAGCCCTTTTGAGGCATATTCCGCCGGAAGACCCCGCCTTGCCGGCCGGAACTCTTTCGCCACCGCTAGATGTTCTGCATCATCGGAACCAATTCCCGAACGATTTTCGCCGCAACAGGACCGACCGTCACGACGAACAGCGATGGAAGAATACAAAAGAAAATCGGGAATACAAGCTTGACGCCCAGCTTTGCGGCCTTTTCCTCCGCCACCTGCCTGGCCTGTACTCGCATAAAATCCGCGTGTCCGCGCAAGCTCTGCGCGATACCTGTTCCGAACCGGTCAGCCTGAATCAGAACCGCAACCAGCTTTTTCAGCTCATCCACATTCGTTCGGTCCGCCAGGTTACGAAGCGCCTCCGTACGTCGCTTGCCCGCTTTCAATTCCAAATTGACCAGCGCGAACTCTTCGCTTATCTCCGGGTGCGCTTTGTACAGTTCCTTCGATACCTGCAGAATTGCCTGATCGAGACCCAATCCCGACTCGACGCAAACCACCATCAGGTCAAGGGCATTCGGCATCCCGCGGCGAACCTCTTTCTGCCGTTTCTTTGAGACCAGCTTCACGTACTCATTTGGCCCAAAGAATCCCATCGCGGCAGCGGCGAGCACTGCCATGATCTTGCGATCGGAGCCCATATCTGAGCCTGATATGAACATCGTCATAAGGATCGGCAGAAGAACGGTCAGGGCTACTTTAGACCCATAAAGAACCTTTAGCGCGTGAGGCCCTCGAAAGCCGGCTCGAATTAACCGGCGCTGCATGATAGTGACGTCTTTCGGACTCGCCGGCAGCACGTCCCCCAGCCTTTGCAGAATTTGCCGGAAGGCGAGACTCGGATGCGCGGGCATATGGTCCGGTTGATCCACGGACACACCGGCCACGCGCTCAATTGCTTCCTTCGGCCGAACATAGAACTTCATGCCGATAAGCGTCACGATCGCCATAATGGACGCGAAGATCACAATTGTTAGCAGCAGTCCCATTTCCTTACACCTCGATCGTCACGATCTTTCTGATGATTAGATACCCAATGATCTGGAACGCGACCGCAGCGCCCATCATCTTGTTTCCGAGATCGTCGTCAAAGAAAAACTTCACGTAATCGGGATTGACGTAAAACATCATCACGCCGACACCGATCGGAATGCAGGTAAGGGCAAGTCCGGTCATCTTGCCGTGCGCGCTGATGGCGCGAATTCTTCCGCGAAGTTTGAAACGCTCGCGGATCACGTACGCCAGCTTGTCAAGAATCTCGGCGAGATTGCCGCCGGTTCGTTTCTGCAGCAATACGGCCGAAACAAAAAAATGAACATCCAGAAGCGGAATTCTAGCCGCCAATCCCTGCAGTGCGACGTCGAGAGGCAGACCCAGATTATGCTCTTCGAACGTGCGGCGGAACTCACCTGACAACGGCTCGGGAAACTCGCGATGGATCATCTCGAGCGATACCGAAAACGCATGCCCGGCGCGCATAGACCTGGAGATGAACTCCAACGTATCCGGAAACACTTCCTCAAACGCCTTCAAACGAGTGCCTCGGAGGCGTATCACGTACAGCAAGGGAGCGGCGCCTCCAACGGCAGCAACGATCAGACAAGCCGTGCGCATCGACGAAGGCAGAAATACGTAGCTGACCCCGTAGCCCACCAGGAATCCGGTCAAGCAGAAATGTGCGAGCTTGACCGCTTTCCATTTCAGACCCGCCTGTTCCAGCAACTCCTGAAGTTTTTCGTTCAGGTTGAGTTTCTTCATCAGCTGCGGAATGATCTTCCCGACCGGCTTGTCCTCCAAGTCGAAAAGGGCTACCTTCGACGCCACTGCCCTCTCGACCTTCTTCGCATTACCTGTCAGACGGCTTTTGATCTTGTCGACATCCGCCGAGCGGAACCAGCGCGTGAACGCAAAATACGCGACCAGCGCGACCGCCCAGAAGATCATGAACATGCCGAGAAAAATAGCCATGTCAGACCTCCATTACTTCATCGAACAGATCCGCTGGAAGCCGTATACCTGCGGACAAGAGTTTTTCGTAAAACTTCGGCCGGATGCCGGTCGCCGCAAATCTCCCTAGCACGCGCCCATCCGGAGAGACACCCCTCTTCTCGAATACGAAGATGTCCTGCAGCGTCACCATATCCACTTCCATGCCGGTGACCTCAGTCACGTTCATAATCCGGCGCGATCCATCGCTCAACCGGGACGCTTGCACCAGCACGTGAACGGCGCTCGCAATCTGCTGGCGTATGGAGATCAATTGCATGTTGGCGTTCGCCATCGACACCATCACTTCCAAACGAGAGATTGCGTCGCGAGGGCTGTTCGCGTGTACGGTAGTCAGCGAGCCATCGTGGCCCGTATTCATCGCCTGAAGCATGTCCAAAGCTTCACCGCCGCGGACCTCACCGACGACAATGCGATCCGGGCGCATACGCAAGCTGTTGATCAACAGTTCACGCTGACGAACGGCGCCCTGGCCCTCTAAGTTCGGCGGGCGAGTTTCCAAACGAGCAACGTGCGGCTGCTTCAACTGCAATTCGGCCGCGTCTTCGATGGTTACGATGCGTTCTCTCGGGTTGATAAACGCCGACAGCGCATTCAGCAACGTCGTCTTACCGGCGCCCGTACCGCCGGCAATGATCACGTTCATCTTCGCCCTCACCGCGGCTTCCAGCAACTCGAGCATCCCGTGCGTCATCGCCTTGCGTTCCACGAGGTCCGCGCCCATCAGCTTGTCTTGCGAGAAGCGGCGGATCGACATCAAGGGACCGTCGATCGCCAGGGGCGGGATGATCGCATTGACGCGCGACCCATCCGCGAGTCGAGCGTCGACCATCGGAGTAGATTCGTCTACCCGCCGGCCCACCTGCGAAACGATCTTGTCGATAATCCGGAGCAGGTGACCGTCATCGCGAAAAGATACACTCGTAATCTCGAGCTGACCTTTGCGCTCCACGTAAACCTGCTTGTGACCGTTGACAAGAATGTCCGAGATTGTCGGGTCCTGCAGCAGCGGCTCGAGAGGGCCGAGACCGAATACTTCGTCGAGAACTTCATCGGAGATCTGCTGCTTCTCGAATGAGCTCAGTAGGGTGGGCTCATTGTCGATAAGAGAGATCACGGCCTGGCGCACTTCCGACCGGACGCGCTGGTTGTCGATCATCGCCAGCGCTTCAAGGTTGATCTTGTCGAGCAGCTTGCGATGAAGCGTGAACTTTAGTTCCTGATATTCAGGCTTGAGCGACCCCCGGTTTTGGGAAGAGCTTTTCAGCAGCCGCTGCTCCCATGAGAGCTGCTGGCCTGCGCCTGGAATCGGGGGTTTGGAATCGAATGTAGGCAGCATGAATCTTTACCTCTCAGGTGAGCGACAGCAAGGGCCTTATCGCGAAGCGACCCTCTGTTTTCTTTCTAAGCTCCGGGACTGCACCCATCAGTTTTCCGGCGAGACTGTCGACGGCTCTGCCAAGGTCTGAGTCGTTTCCCAATGGTTGGCCAAGAGTGAGCCCTCGCTGAAGCGCCAGGCTGTCGTTCGGCAGACTCGTATCGACAGAGCATTCGAGCAGTTTTGACAAGTCCGAAGCATTCAGGTCGGTATTCCGCTTGTCCATCCGGTTAATAAGCACCTGGATCTTTTGCGCATCCAAACCAAGCTGGGTGATCAACTTGATGGCTTTCCTGGCCAAATGCAGGCTGGCAAGCTCTGAGCTCGCTACGATGAATGCCCGGTCGGCTTCCGCAAGCGTCAGCAGACTGACGCGCTGGAAGATGCTTGGCAGGTCAACGACTGCCCACTCGTAGGTGTTGCGCGCATGCGCGAGGACCTGATGCAGTCCGCCCTGCTCCACGGAATCCGTGAACGGCAGATCCGGAGCTGGGAGAACATCGATCCCGTCAGCATCGGCTGTTACCGTCGTCCACAGATCGTAGTCGATACGGTCCGCGCGTTGGATGACGTCCACCAGCGAATACACGTGGTCCAGCTTCAGGTAGAATCCGAGCGCGCCCGTTATCAAATCGAAGTCGGCGAGCAAGACCCGTTTGCCCGAAGCGCGTCTCAGCGCGTATGCGGTCTGGATCGCGAGCGTCGATGCGCCGCTGCCGGGTTTCGCGCTTGCAAAAACAACAATTTTCCCCGACTCTCGCTCGCCGGCCGGCTGAAGCAGCTTCTGAATACGCGAAATCGCAGCTTCCTGGATCGAGACATCGAACGGAGCAAACAGGAATTCCGACGCGCCGTAGCGGAGCGAGCGCAGGATCGCGTTCGACTCATTATGAGTGTGCAGTCCGATTACGTGCACCGCCGGAGTCTGCGAGGTGACAGCCCTGATCAATTCACCGGCAGCTTCCAGATCAGTTGCTACATCCAAGAGGAGCACGTCGGGCCGGAGCTGCCTGATGCGGGTATCGAGAGTTGCCAGCGTCGGATACGCCCGTAGATCCGCGATGATTTCGAACGCTCGCCCGCGTCCCAGCGATTCGAGGAATTCCTCCGCGATTCGCCGGTCCGGCGAGATCATCAGTGCTCTGATCTGTGGTCCCCGAGCGCTCATCTAGCCCTTCTTTGCGAAAAATCCCTTGGCCTTCTTCGGTGTAGCTTTTTCTTTTTGCGCTTGCTGCTGCGGCTTGTTAGCGGGTTCCTTCGAGGACCGTTTGTCAGTCGGAGTCACCGGGGTCAGGGGAGCCATAAACTCACGAGGCATTACGGGAATGGGAGCAGACTCACCCGGCTCCAGCGGCTTCGTGATTTCCGGCGTCACCATTACGACAAGTTCGGTCTTGTTCTTGCGCTCTTCGCGACTCTTGAACAATGTTC
Organism: Bryobacteraceae bacterium; assembly: GCA_963833675.1. GTDB lineage: Bacteria > Acidobacteriota > Terriglobia > Bryobacterales > Bryobacteraceae > DASQDN01. The sequence goes on from CAWHYW010000022.1 coordinate 60,759, forward strand.
CGAGCAACGGAATGCTGGAGAGTCCAGGAATTTTAGCCAGCGTCTCCTGCACGCGGTCGTCGATCAGGCCACCGATGACAAAGCTCTGTCCAGGTCCGAGTTCGACGTTCGTTTCCATTCGTCGAGTCGCGAGGGCGGGAATGAGGAAACCCGACATGGTAACACCATTCGCGATGTCAATCGTGGAGACCTCGGGTTTCACGTACATCTTGACGGTGCCGTTCTCTGTTATCGATGGATTAAAGGTGAGCCGGATGCCAAACTCACGGAACTGAATTGTTACCGCGCCCGCATTACCGCCGCCCTGCAGCACTGGCACAGGGAACTCACCGCCAACCAGGAAACTCGCTTCTTTTCCGTTGGTGGTAACGAGATTCGGTTCGGCAATGATCTGCAGTATGCCCTGGTTCTGCAAGGCTTTGATCAAAACGGCAAGATCCAGATCGGGTCGGAACGCAAATATGTTGAGCGCATCGGTCAATGAGAATGTCGTGCTACGGCCAATTTCAGAAGCACGTGGCCCTTGAAATTGGCCTGTACTAATACTCGCCGATCGTGTTCGTCGCGCCCGTGGAGACCAGATTGATACCGAAAGCCGTGGCTGCATTTCGATTCAGCTCCGCGAACCGAACTCTCAGCAGAATCTGCTTGTCCACTGGAAGTGGCGCGATCTTAAGGTTATTCACAATGCTCTTGCCGAACGGAGCGACAATCGCTAGCGCGCGCTCGGCGATTTCTTTCGTAGAAACGCCACCCGTGAGCGCAATCGAATCTCGACTTGACTGGACCTGTATGTTTTCCGTCGGAAACGTGTCCTTGAGCAGCCTTCGCAAGGGCTCCAGGTTCTGTTCGATATTGACGTTGTAGATCGTTCGTTGACCGGTACGAGCCCAAACAACAACCGTGGCGCTGCCTGCAGCCTTCGCATTCAGCAGGATTTCCCGAGTACTGACGGCCACCGCGTCGACAATTGCCGGATCGCTTGTTGAAATTTGCCGGATGTCCCGGATAGTCGAGCACAATGCTTTTGCCGACCGTAAGGCGCAACTCCTCGACGGTCTGAGCGGATAGCGCGCCAGCTACCAGAGCCAGCACAACCGGCGCTGCAGCGAACCGGAGGATATTGCGAATAGGTAATCTGCTGATTAGCCGTTTCATGAATTTGCTCAATCTAGTTAGCTTTTTGCGGTACGACTTCGACGGTCCGCTGATTCCCGCGGATGACTACGATTTCCGGGGTGGGAGCAGGCGGTGGCGGAGGGAGGCCGCGGCGACAGCTACCGGCTTCGGTGTTACTGGTTTCGGCCGCGGAGCTGCTTCCGGCTTTGGAGTCGGTCGCAGCACGGCCGCTGTATAGAGAGTTGATGTCCGTTCCACTTGTTTTTGGCGTTGCTTGATCCGAGCTATTACGAAGTACAAGTTGAACTCGTCCTTCATTGCCGGCCAGGGTTAGCGTTTCTGCCTGTTCCGGTGACGCCAGCAGCGTCACAGTCGGGGTGTTAATTGCCTGGCCGCGGCCATCGGGTTGAATTGTCTGACCGGCGGACAACACAAGCATGTTTTGAAGGCAGGTGGTTGTGATTGTCCCCTCCGCGCCGGTCGGTCTGCCGGTTACGAGCACATCCACGCGCAATCCCGGCAAAACGAACCCGGCAACGCCGGCAACATCGGACACACGCACTGACACGGCGCGCATTCCCACGGGGATGATCGGCGCGAGTCCCAATCCGCTGCCGCGAACAGCAAGACGGCCTTCCTGCACAGGCTCGTCCATCAAAATCTTGTTTACGACGGGCCGGTCCATTACTTCCTCAATCTTGTTGAATGCGCCCTTCGGAAACAGTTCGGTTGTCACTTTTTGAAGGCGAACGTCGCCTGGCTTGATCGTGATGCCGACGTCCAACTGCTTGGCTGCGACCACGACCTCTTTCGTGTTCACTTCCTGCTTGGGGGCGGACCGCCCCACAAACTGAAAGTAGAATACCGACGAAATGACAAGGGCGACGACAAGGCTCAAGCCCAAAACAAGGAACAATCTGCGATCCATCTAAGCTGCTCTCCCAATTAACGTGAACCCATTGCCGCGATGCGGCGCGCAAACGTCGCGCGCAGTCGCTTCGAAGTCACCTAGGCTCGCGCTCTCTTTCTCCGCCGCTCCACATTCGTGACGTGCTTCCACGCAAGCGCTAAAACCGGCGCTGCCAAGCCGCCCGCAATTACAAAATCCAAAAGCCGGCGACCAGACGGCAGTACCCAGACAGGGCCTTCTTTCCGGCCGGCCGAAACGCTTTTTGGCTGCTTCGTCGGAATCGTCTGAGTACTGGCCATATTCGTTTTATCGCTCCTTAGTACCTTCGGCCGTTGCAGATCGTTCCATTAGCCCGAGCAATTGGTTTTTTTCTTCAGCCCGATGCAAGTCACTGCGTTCGAATAGGATAGCTGTGCCGTCATCGGTTACAACGCGCCAATTCGGGTCCAGTTTAAGCACTGAGACGAGGGGCCATTTTACCGGAAGCAACATCAGGTTAAAGCCGTATTTCTGCACAATTTCTGGCCACTTGTAATCGGCTCCCATCAGCGACAGATATTCCTTGCCGAGCTTTTCGCCGTAAAAATCGCTCCGGCCGTCAACGAAGACCTTCTGCCGGGGCCAAAGCTTGTAGAGAATGTAGTCTCCCCATTGATCCGAAGTGAACAGACGGGCGCCTAGAATTCGCTCTTGTTGGGTCTCCACGGTTTGAATGGGAAATGTTTTGGCAAAATCGGAGGGCCAATGCTGTGGAGCTGTGACGGCGACGGCCAGCAGGATGCCGGGAGCTAACCAAAGCGTGGACCGTCGGAACGCGATGCAGACGTCGAATGCAAGAGCGTCCAGAATTCCTCGAACCGACTTCTTGGGAGCATTCGCAAAAACGGCGTTCCACCACGACGTGCCCTCTCTCGCAATAATCGGAGAAGCGATGATCAGGTAAAGCGGTATGTGTCTGGCCGACGTCAGCGCGGCATGCGCGAAGTACAGGACCCAAAAGCTCTCGACGTATCGCTTGCGAGTGAGCAGAAATCCGGCGCATATGACGCCTAGTACGAGGACGAACTCGAATTGCCGCATGCTCTCTGAACGAAACACCGGAGATTGAAACTCCTGAACAGCATCGTTGATGAAGCCCGATTGCAGGTAATCTGCAATATGCGCATGCAGCCCGAGACCGTAGGGGTTGATAACGGATGCAGCCAAACAAGCGGCGGTGAGTGCGAAATATCGCAATGACTTTCGCCAGTCCGGCAGGTTCTCAATGAGCGTCCCGATCGAAGCCAGACCCAAACAGGCGACCAGTGCAAGAAACCCGCCGTGAAGGTTCGTCCACAGGACGACAAGCGGTATCAGCAGCCATATAAGTTTCGTTGGCTGGCGCCTGTCTCGTATCAAGAGACTGGTCGCGATCGCGAAAAGCCACAATGTCCAAACATGCGGACGCGCATGATGGTGCAACGAGGAAGCTCCAACATAGAGCAGCGTCAGCACCAGGGAGACAAAAACGTTCGCTCCGGTCCACAACATCGATCGAAGCAATGTGTAGGCCGAGGCGCAGATTACCAATCCCGACGCAACTGCGACCCCGCCAAGGCCCCATCGCATGTGCAAGAGTGCATACTGGACATCGGTAAGCCATTCCCATGCGAACCAGGGAGCCCCGGCTTTCGAATAAGAAAAAATATCCGTATGCGGAACAGAGCCATGCTGGAGGATGTACTCGCCGGTTCGAATGTGCCAGCCCGTGTCGCCATCAAGGACTAGACCCTTCCATCCCTCCCCTACGCCGAACAGCCACACAATCAGCGCCACAAAAAACATGTCCGAAAGCGAGGGAATCAAAAATTTTCCTAACCTCGTATCGAGCGCAGAGGGCTTAGCGGAAGGCGCCTGCGTAGCAGGCAGGACGGAGGAGGCCATCAGATTTCAGCCGTCCTGACCATTGCTGCCTCCGATTCCACGGCGCTCAGAAACTGCCTTCCTTGGAGAGCCAGTTGGAACCGATCTTTTACTCCTGTCTTCTCGAAGATGTGCATCAGATGCACCTTGACTGTTCCCGGAGTGATGGAAAGGGCCTCTGCAATTTCTTTGTTCTTGAGGCCGCGGCAAATGTATTCGATGATTTCGCGTTCTCGTCTGGTGATGCGAAGGGCCCCGTTCCGTCGTGGCAGGCTAGTCATCGGCGATCGGAATGCATTCTCCAGGTAAACCGATCCGGCGGCTACGGTACGGAGACATTCAATCAGATCGTTGATAGATTGTGTCTTCCGGATAATTCCTTTCGCGCCCATCTGCAAAGCTCGGAAACAATCCATTTCGCTGATCTCACCAACCCACAAGACCAGGCTGCACCGGAGATCCGCTTCACGCGCTTGCCCGAGCATCGGCAGCACTGATTTCGAAGTAAACGGCTGACCGATCAAAAACAAATCAACTTGCAATCCGGCCAATTCCGCGACGGCGACTCCGAGGTCAGAGGCAGATCCGATGATCTTCAGATCGTTGCAATTCTCGAGGACCTTTCGAAATCCTTCGACGAGAACCGGCTGATTTTCGCAAACGTAGATAGTGGACGAGCTCACACGTAGACCCACGTGTACTATCGGCAGGACTAGGTAAGCAGGCTAGTTCAGACTTATCTTAGCTGCATAAAAACAGTACTTATCAGGGTACTAAGGCCTTCAATGACACCCAAGGCAGGTAAATCTGCGCCCATGGCAAACCGCGCAGCTCTGAAGGTCTTTGGGAGTTTTGCGCGAAGAATGCCGGTCGAGCCAATCGCTCGTATGAGTGGCGGGCCTTAATTGCGCTTTCTCCTCGTGGCATTTAACACAACTGAACGGCGGATCGACTTGGTTATGACAAACCAGGCAGTCGGCCATACGCGGAAACACTGCTGGACTGACTTCGTCTGACTTATCAAGGCCACGGTGGCAGGCCATGCAGGCATTCGTTGTCTTCAAGTCGGCCCGTGACACGTCAGATGGTCTGCCGAGATACGCTCCCGAATCGATCGCTTTTCCAATCGTGGCGCCAATTCCCGGCAGCTTCACATGAAACGCGTGGTTGAACTTCGAGACCGTAAGTACGCGAGGAGCTTTGATCGTTTTCGAATCGTTGTGACAACCTGCGCAAACAGCAGCGTTCGGCAGAAGGTTGTCTTCCGCCTTCACGCTCCTTGCCGCATTCGTGTGACATACCACGCATGTCAGCTTCTTCTGCAAGTGAACTCGATGCGAGAAGGGAGCCGGCACGGCAATCGAGATCGTGAGCGGCAGCAGCCAGACTACTTTCCGTAAGAAATTCGCCAAATCTTGTCGCCGCCGTCGTCACTGACCAGGAGGCTCCCGTCCTTCATCACGAACACTCCCGTGGGACGACCCCAAACCTCCACCTTACCCGGATCGAGCATCCAGCCTGTCAGAAACTGCTCGACCGGACCGGACGGCTTGGCATCTTTGAAGGGCACGAATGCAATCGACTGTCCCACTCTCTGCGAACGATTCCAGGAGCCATGCAACGCCAGGAAGGCGCCACCCTGATATTTCGCCGGGAACTGCTTGCCGGTATAAAACTTCCAATCGATCACCGCGGTATGCGCGCCGAGCGATACATCGGGAGTGATGGTCTTCTTGACGAGATCGGGCCTCTGACCCTTATTCCGCGGATCTTCGTTCGGTCCAAAATATGCGTACGGCCAGCCATAGAAGCCGCCCTGCTGGATGTGTGTGAAGTAGTCAGGAACAAGATCGTCGCCGAGAGCATCTCGCTCTTGAACCGATGCCCAAAGCTGGTTGGTTCCGGGATAGAAATAGATCGACGTAGGATTGCGCGTGCCGGTCGCATACAACTCGCAGCTCGAGCCATCGGGGTTGCATCGTAGGATACTGGCGCGACGTTCGTTTTCACCAGTGTCGACGTTCGAACCCGAGCCGATGCCTAGAAACAGCTTCTCTCCCTTGGGATCGAAAGTGAGGCTACGAGTCCAGTGCCCCTTTTCGAACTCGTGCATGGGGACAACTTCTTCACCCTTCCCAACCGTCAGCGCCTTCGGATCGTACTTGTAACGTTTCAACGAAGTGGTCTCTGCGACGTATAGATAATCCTTCCAAAAGGCCATACCGTAAGGCCGGTCAAGTCCCTGCAGGAGAACTTTGCGTTGTGAATCGGCTTTGAAGTCGTTGTTCTTGTCGTAGAGAACGGTCACGCGCCCGTTCGGTATCGATTCCGTTACCAGAATCTCGCCGGTAGGCGTGTAGAGCATGATGCGCGGCTTTGATAAATCGGTAGCAAATTCCTCGACCCGAAAGCCTTGAGGCACACGAAGCTGCGCCCCCTCCGGTTTGGCGATCACGCGCGGTCTGTTTGTGGACGAGGGGGTTTGAAAAGGCGGTGGCAGCTTCACCTCGGCTGCGCTTAGGATCCCAAGAGTCAGAATTAGGAGGAAAGTGGGCTTCATACCAAGTCTCGTGTCCAGTTTAAGCGGACCGTCCTTTCCTACGTGTCTGACACTTCTGACGCTATTTCTTATACGAAACTTGCCAAATTTTGTTGCCGCCGTCGTCGCTGACTAATAAGCCGCCATCCCGAGTCATCGTAATTCCCGTCGGCCTGCCCCAGACCTCGCGCTTGTCCTCGCCAAGCATCCACCCCGTGATGAAATCCTGAAGCGGTCCGGCAGGTTTGCCATTTTTGAACGGCATGAACACGACTGAGTATCCTGTGCGCTTTTCCCGGTTAGAGGAGCCGTGGAAGGCGAAAAATGCCCCTCCCCTGTAAGTGGCTGGAAATTGCTTGCCTGTGTAGAACTCCCAATCGATCACGGCCGAGTGAGCTCCCAGAGAAGTGTCGGGCTTAATGGTCTTAGCGACGAGGTCCGGTCGCTGTCCTTTGTTACGCGGATCCTCGTTCGGTCCGAAATAGGCGTACGGCCACCCATAGAAGCCGCCCTGCTGAATGTGCGTAAAATAATCCGGCGCGACATCCTCCCCCAATCCATCACGCTCCTGCACAGAGGCCCACAACACGTCCGATCCAGGATAAAAAGCAATTGTCGTTGGATTGCGTAGACCCGTCGCGAACATTTCACAGTTGCTGCCGTCCGGATTGCATTTCCAGATGGCGGCGCGCTTCTCCGGACCACCCGGGTCGGCATTCGTTTCCGAGCCGATGCCGATGTACAACTTCTCGCCTTTCTTATCGAAGGCGATCGTACGAGTGACGTGGCCTTTCGAGTAGTCCTTCATCGGAATGATCTCTTCGCCAGACCCAACGGACAACGCCTTAGAATCAAATTTGTAGCGCTTCAGCGACGTTGCTTCCGCGACGTACAAGTAGTCCTTCCAAAACGCCATTCCATAAGGCCGGTCAAGGTCTTTGATGAGCACTTTCCGTTGCTTATGGTCCGGACCCAGAAGAGCCGTGACTCTGCCGTTGACAATGAATTCGCCGACCAAAATCTCGCCGCCGGGAGCTTCCAGCATGATGCGAGGTTTCTCGAGTCCGGAAGCGAACTCGACTACTCGGAAACCTGGCGGTGTTCGCAATTGTGCAGACTCGGGACGAGCGATAATCTCTGCGCGATTGACGACATTTGGCGTTTGAGCAGACGCTACAATGGCGGCAGCGCTTACCGCGACGAGCATGGAGAATCGGGTTAAGTTCATCTGGTCCGGTTGGACCAGTGTATCGAAGTGAGCAGTTCAGGCGAAAAGAAGAGGTGAGTTAATTAGAGTTGCTGCGAGACCGACGCCTACGCAGCATGTACAACCCGATCACGATTCCGCCGGAACACAGTTGAACCCACGTGCCCGGTTCCGGTGTCTCGGCAAACACTGGTGAGCCATCAACGTGAACAGGCCGAGTAATGGCGCCAAGCGTTTTCCAGGTTTTCGTTCCATCGAAATCCTTCGGCAGCCCGCCAATGTCCTGGTTGAGCGAATTCTGCTGAGTTGACGTCGCGATTACGTACGACAGCGAACTCGATAGGGTGATATTGATTCCGGCGATCTCGGCCATGGCTCCTTGTACGGTCGCCGTTCCAGCGGCGCCCGCGAAAGGAAGTCGGAATGTCAGGAATGAGTCAATTTTCGTATCCGTGTTGAGATCCACATCGACAAGTCCCGGTTGAAGTGCGGTAGTGACCGACGCGTAATTGTAATTGAAAGTCGTCTCAGCTATCTGAAATTTTGCGAGCGCATTACCGATGCTTGTGGTCGACGGAGAATTGTTTGCTCCGCTTCCGGGAGCCTGAAACTGCAAGAAGCTTATTACTTCCTTGATTATTCACACCAATGAAGAGATCGAGCTTACCGTCCGCATTCCCGTCGATACCAATCCAGAAAAGACCCGAAAACGCCGTCTTACTGCCGGCTTTGTCGGTCGCTCCCAGTCGAACTCGATAGTAGAGGTTCGTGCCATCGAATGCTGAGTAAAAGCCAGGATTAGCCGTGTTGCCGACGATATCGGCTCCGCCCTGTCCCGTCTGCTGGTCATTGAAATAGTCGTTTTGATTTGGAAACGGAACGACATTGAAATTGGTCGTCGGATCCGTGACGGAACCGACCGGCGACGCTGATAATTGCGCGCCCGCAAAGAGAAGAGTGGCGACCGCACACGGTCCGAAGATTGACCAGGTCTGCAATGTGGCACGTCGATTCTTCATGCTATGTCTATCGATCGGGCTCATCTACGTCGATCTTTAGTCGGCTTTGGTTCCGGTCGTTCCAGTACTCGCCAAGTCCCCCCGGATGAGGGGAGTGCCGAGTTTGGCGATATCAAGGCAATACACTAAGCTGAGATGCGAAAATTGCTCGGCGCCTTCGCAGGCGTGATCGTGATCCTGCTCTTGGCCCAATTCGTGATGTCAAAACGACCCGCTGTCCAGGTGGACCCTGGTGTAAGCGCGATCGGGATGAATACTCCCGTACCGGTCAACGTCGAGAGCCCGCATGGCGTAAGGCGTCTGACTGCCTACCTGAACCAGGACGGAAGGCGCTTCAAGGTCTTCGAACAGAGCCAGCCGTCACGGAGAAATTCTATTTTCCGAGGCGTGGAACCGGCGCGCAACTTTACCGTTCCCGTGGGAAAGCAGCAGGCGCCCGAGCTACAGGACGGCAAGGCAACCCTCGTGATCGAAGCCACCGCGAACGACATGGCCGCGAGTACTGCGAGTTGGTCGAGCCCCGTCGACGTAATCACTCGGCCGCCAATCGTGACTGCCGACGGCGCGCAACATTACATCAATCAAGGCGGAAGTGAGCTTGTCACCTTTACAGCCTCCGGCTATTGGACGGAGGCCGGTGTTCGCGTGGGAAAGTACACGTTTCGAAGTTTCCCGATGCCCGGCAAGACGGACCCAAACTCGTCGGAACGCTTCTCTCTGTTCGCCTTCCCTTGGGATGTTCCTGCCGATACAGTGCCGGTCGTGTATGCGAAGAATCCAGCGGGAACCGAAGCTACCGCCCGCTTCTGGTTCAAAGTGTTTCCGAAAAAGTTCCGCACGCGCGATCTTCAGCTTGACGACGGCTTCCTTCAAAAGGCGGTATCTGAGCTTCGACCCGAACGGCTCCGGGGAGCTCGTGGACCGGTTCGTGAAAGTCAATAGCGAGATGCGGCGCGAAAACAACAAGTATTTGGCCGATCTTCGCTTCAAAACGGAGCCTCAGATTTTGTGGAAAGGCCCTTTCTTTCGGATCGGCAAGGTCGAATCCTTCTTCGCGGACCAGCGGTCGTATATCTATAAAGGCAAGAAGATCGATCAGCAGATGCATCTCGGATTCGACCTCAGCGACGTGCAGGCGGCTCCGGTCAAGGCTGCCAATTCAGGAAAGGTAGTACATGCGGGTCCACTGGGGATCTATGGGAACTGTGTCGTGGTCGATCACGGCTACGGATTGCAGAGCATATACGGACACATGCGCCAAATCGATGTGAAGGTCGGAAATCCCATCGCTAAAGAGCAGGTCATGGGTAAAAGCGGCGCTACCGGTCTCGCCGGCGGCGACCACATCCATTATTCGATTCAAGTAGACGGAGTGCAGGTCAATCCTATCGAGTGGTGGGACGAACACTGGATTCAGGATCGGATTCTCAGCAAGATTGGCAACGCGAAAAAATAGCCCTGGAAAGAGCGCACAGGATAATAGAGGAGTGAACCCGCTTCTCGAAATCCAGTTCCGAGTTCCCTTCGACCAGATTCGCGCCGAGCACGTCGAGCCGGCAATCCACGCGTTGCTCCATGACGCGCGCGCCAAGCAGTCCGCGTTGTCTTCTAGCACGGAACCGCGCACGTTCGAGAACACTTTGCTGGCGCTGGAAGCGTTGACCGAAAAGCTCGACTGGGCGATGAGTGTCGTTCGTCACCTTGAATCGGTCGCGACCTACCCCGAGCTTCGCGCCGCCTACAATGCCGTTCAGCCCGAAGTCAGCCTCTATTACACAAACATTGTTCTGGATGCCGGCATCTGGCGAATCTTGAAGGAATACGCCGGGACGGATGAGGCCAAATCGCTGACCGGTGTTCGTGCCCGGTTCCTGAAAAAGACGATGGATAGCTTCCGTCGCAGCGGAGCCGATCTGGACGACGCAGGCAAGAAGGAGCTTCAGGTAATCGAGGTCGAACTCGCACAAGCAACCACGAAGTACGCAGAGAACGTCCTCGATGCGACGAATGCCTTCGAGTTGGTAGTCAAAGAGGAAGCCGGTATCGCCGGTCTGCCCCCCAGCGCCGTTGAAGCGGCGAGAGAGAGCGCTCAATCCAAGGAGCTTGAAGGTTGGCGCTTCACACTTCAGCGCCCAGTTACACCGCTGTCCTCACGTATATGGACGACCGGGCCACGCGCGAGACGATGTATCGCGCTTACACTACTCGCGCCACGGAAGGCATCCACGACAATCGCGATCTGATTGTTCGCATCCTTGAGCTACGCCGCAGAAAGGCGCATCTGCTTGGCTATCGTGATTTCGCCGATCTCGTCCTCGAAGATCGCATGGCCAAAAACAGCGAACGCGCGCTCAGCTTTATTCGAGAAATGCAAACGCGCACTCAGGAGTTCTTCGAAAAGGAAAATACAGATCTGGAAGGTTTCCGCAAAGAACTCGAAGGTCCTGACGCGCCGGAAATGCAGCCTTGGGATATCGCGTATTACGCAGAGAAGGAGCGCGAGGCGCGTTACGAATTCGATGAAGAGGCGCTGCGGCCTTATTTTGAGCTCGACCGGGTTGTAGGCGGCATGTTCGATCTGGTTTCACGCTTGTACGGTATTCACGTGCGAGAAGAGCAGAACGTCCCCGCCTGGGACCCTGCGGTGAAAACGTACTCGATTGTGGACACTGACGGCGTAACGTTGGGTTCCTTCTATGCAGACTGGTTTCCTCGAGAGAACAAACGGGGAGGCGCCTGGATGGACGCGCTGCTTACGGGTGGGCCCGACAATGGCAGATTCCGTCCTCACCTGGGCTTGATATGCGGCAACTTGACACCCCCTGTCGGCGGAAAGCCATCGCTCTTAACTCATCGTGAGGTGGAGACCGTTTTTCATGAGTTCGGACATCTGCTGCATCATTGCCTGAGCCGCGTCGAGGTACGTTCGCTCGCCGGAACCAATGTCGCGTGGGACTTCGTCGAACTACCTTCACAAATCATGGAGAACTGGTGCTGGGAAAGGCCGTCCCTCGATCTGTTTGCCCGTCACTATCAGACGGGTGAACTGCTTCCGGAAGACCTCTTTGAAAAGATGAAACGGGCAAAGACGTTTCGTGCTGCCAATGCTCAGATGCGGCAACTGAGCTTTGCCACGATGGATCTCGCTCTTCACACGCAGTATTCCCATGCCCAGGATGGGGATGTGATCGAGTATTCGCGGAAGCTCATGCAGCCCTTCCTGCCCACGCCCTTGCCGAAAGACTACGCGATAATTGCAAGCTTCACACATTTGTTCGCAAGTCCTGTAGCTTATGCCGCTGGGTATTACTCGTATAAATGGGCAGAGGTTCTCGATGCCGACGCGTTTACGCGCTTTCAGGCCTCAGGGGTATTTAGCAGTGAGATCGGAGCTGAGTTCCGTGACAGAATCCTTGCGCGAGGCGATAGCGAGGATCCTGCCGAACTATACCGGTCTTTTATGGGCCGCGATCCTGATGTCACAGCACTGCTCCGAAGAGCCGGTTTGGCCGCGTAATCCTTTCACTAGTATGTAGAAATTGCTATTGTGCACACAGAGACCCGGTACGCAGAACCAATAGCGTAGCTGGACGCGCACGTTATGGCTAGGCAATTGCCTCGCCTTAAAAGAAGGGTTGACACACGAACATGAATGGAAAAATTGCAAAGACGGTCTTAGTCTTCGGCGTAGGATCCGCGATGGCGATTGCCCTAACCAGCAACCCGGCATACGCGCAGAATCCTGCTGCCGCACCATCTTCCACTGTGAAGGGTCACGCGAATCACGGCGCTGATCATGGAATGAATTCAGCCCAGGGGATGGGTGTCCTGGTCGGGAAATCGGACGAGCAATTCATCACAAAAGCCGCTCAGGGCGGATTAATGGAAGTCGAAGTTGGAAAACTGGCGCAAGAAAAAGCTTCCAGCAACGAAGTGAAAGAGTACGGGAAAAAGCTCGAGCAGGACCACTCGAAAGCCAACGAGCAGTTGAAGAAGCTGGCCGAATCGAAGAATGTGCCGATGCCAACGGACATGGGGGCCGAAAAAGCAGCGGTCGACAAACTTCGCGCCCTTTCCGGCGACGAGTTTGATAAGGCGTTTTTGAAAATGGCTGTAAAAGATCACAAAAAAGACGTAAATGCGTTCCAAAAACAATCCACCAACGCGATGGACTCTGACGTGAAAGAGTTTGCATCGAAGACTCTGCCGACGCTTCAGGAACATTTGAAAGAAGCGGAAGAGCTGCGAGGCGGCACGCGAGGACGCAAGGCAGCAAGCGACGCAACTTCGAAAACCGGTTCAACCACCGATGCCGTCACGAAGGCTCCGAGCAGTGCTCCCGCTACCCCGTCCAAATAACATTCTGCCTCGGTGTAGTTAAGCCAGGGTGCGCCGCGAGCGCACCCTTTTTTAGTTTTGGAGCAGAGAATAAATCATGCACGACTTCCCGATGTGGATTGGTGGTCAGTCTGTAACAACCGGGGGGACCTATACTCTTCACCTACCGTACGACGGGTCTCCCACGGCTACGGTGGCGGAAGGCGGCCGCGAAATGTTTGAGCAAGCCTGTGTAGCCGCCGGCAATGGCGCAATTGCTATGGGCGCTCTGAGCAATTCCGAGCGATCCGACCTGCTATTTCGCGTTGCTGCCCTCCTCAAGCGAGACTCGAACCAATTGGCCGAGTTGCTCACATTGGAGACGGGCAAGCCCATCAAGGAGGCCCGCGTAGAAGCGGAACGCGGTCAGCAAACTCTTATCGCCTCGGCCATCGCTGCCCGCGAACTGGCAGGCGAAGCTATCCCTATCGATGGATCTCCCGCAGGCAAAGGCCGGATGGCAATGACGATCCGGGAACCGTTGGGCATTATAGGAGCCATCACTCCCTTTAATTTGCCATTGAACTTGGCCTTGCACAAAGTGGGACCTGCCCTGGCGGCAGGCAACGCCGTTATACACAAACCATCGGAACTTACTCCGCTTACTGCAATACGGCTGGCCCAGTTATTCACCGAAGCCGGCGCTCCCGCAGGCGCTTATAACGTGATCACAGGTGACGGCGCCACCATCGGACAAAAACTCGTATCGGATTCGCGCGTCCGCATGATCACATTTACCGGCAGTGTTGCTGTCGGCAAGGAGATCCGCGCGAATGCCGGATTGAAGCGGGTGACCCTCGAATTGGGCGGCAATGCCGGCCTGATCATCGATCGCGACGCCGATATGAACCTGGCTCTGGAACGTGCAATTCCTGGCGCCTTCCTCTATAGCGGTCAGATTTGTATTTCCATACAACGTATCTACGTACACCAGGACATCGCTTCAGAGTTCACCAAAAAGTTTGTTGCTGCAACGGAAAAGCTGCAGATCGGCCATCCGCTCCAAGAAAAAACGGATATTGCGTCATTGATCTCCGAAAAGGAAGCAGAGCGTGTTGTCAGTTGGATCGATGACGCCGCTCGCCATGGAGCAAAGATACTGACCGGCGGCAAGCGGACACGAGCTACCGTGACTCCGGCGGTGCTGCAGGACGTGCCGAAATCGGCCCGCATGTCATGTTGCGAAGTCTTCGGGCCGGTGGTTGCGATCAACTCTTTCTCAAATCTCGAGGACGCCATTCACGACGTTAACGATACGCCGTATGGCCTGCAGGCGGGCATCTTTACCCGCGACCTCTCGCGCGCCTTCCATGCTGCTAAGACGTTAAGAGTTGGCGGCGTGATGATCAACGATATTCCGGGGTTCCGCGCTGACAACATGCCGTATGGAGGAGTGAAGGAAAGCGGTATGGGACGGGAAGGCCCGAGCTACGCCATTGAGGAAATGACGGAATCCAAGCTGATCTGCTGGCGTTGATCGCCATGATAGGATGCGGTCCATGCGACTGGTTTTAGGTCTACTGCTTGCCGGCGCCCTGGCGAACGCGGCGAAAACGCTGGACGTGTACTTCATAGATACCGAAGGCGGACAAGCGACTCTTATTGTCACGCCGTCCAAGGAATCCCTTCTCGTTGACAGTGGATGGCCCGGCTTCAATGGCCGTGACGCCCTGCGTATCCAGGCCGCCGCAAAGAGCGCGGGAGTCAAGCAAATCGACTATCTCGTATTGACGCACTATCACACTGACCACGCCGGGGGCGTGAGCCAGCTTGTTGAAAGAATTCCAGTGAAGACCTTCGTGGACCACGGCCCGAATCGCGAAACTGGAAAGTCGGCAGGCGAGTTGTCGGAGGCTTGGGACAAGGCAGTCGCTACCGGGAAACATTTGGTCGTAAAACCCGGGGACAAGCTTCCGTTAAAGGGAGTGGAAGCACAAGTAGTAACTGCGGATGGCGCCGCGATCTCAGCACCTGTGAATGGGGGAGGCGCCAACAATCAGTTCTGCGGAGCAACGTTTCCTGAGGACAGATCGGAAAACGCGCGCTCGACAGGATTGCTGATTACATACGGGAAGTTCCGCATGCTCGACCTCGGCGATCTCACCAGCCAGAGGGAAATGGATCTGGCTTGCCCTCAGAATCGGCTGGGCAAAATCGATCTTTATCTCACCACGCATCACGGCACCGGTTCCTCGAATGCTCCCGGCATTGTCCATGCGCTGGCTCCGCGCGTCGCCGTGATGAACAATGGCGCAAAAAAAGGCGGCAGCCCCGAAGCCTGGAAAGCAGTTCGTACCTCACCAGGGTTGGAAGATCTGTGGCAACTGCACTTTGCTGTCGCGGGCGGGAAAGAGACAAATGTAGCCGACTCTTTTATTGCCAACATCGAGGAAGTATGCGAAGGCAAGTACATTAAAGCTTCCGCTTCTGCGGACGGCTCCTTCACCGTCCTGAACACCCGCAATAAATACCAGAAGAGCTACCCGGCTAAGTAACGATCAGTACGGAGTCTGACCACCCGTGGCTCCGTACACTTCACCTGTCACGTAGTTCGACTCATTCGATGCGAGAAACACATACAGCGGCGCCATTTCCCGAGGCTGCGCCGCTCGCCCGAACGCAGTATCTGAACCGAAGGTCTTGACCTTCTCCTCAGGCATGGTGCTCGGGATCAGCGGCGTCCAAACCGGTCCAGGCGCAACGGCATTCACACGAATACCCTGTTTCGACACCATCTTTGCCAGGCCTTTGGTGAAATTCGCAATCGCGCCTTTCGTGCTCGCATAAGCGAGCAGATTCGGGGACGGATCGAAACTCTGGATGGATGCAGTGTTGATAATAACGCTGCCCGCTCCCATGCGAGGAATAGCAAATTTGCAGAGCCAAAACATGGCATAAACATTGGTTTTGAACGTTCGATCGAACTCTTCCGTAGAGAACTCCTCGATCGACTCGTGCGTCATCTGAAAAGCGGCATTATTGACCAGCACATCGAGCTTGCCGAATTTCTGCATAGCTTGGTCGATCATCTGCCTGCAATGCCCTTCGTCTTGAATGTCCCCGCGGGACAGAAGCGCCTTACGGCCGGCCTCCTTCACCCAACGCTCAGTCTCGTGCGCATCGCTGTCCTCCTCGAGATAGCCGATACAAACATCGGCGCCTTCGCGCGCAAATGCGATCGCAGTGGCGCGCCCGATGCCGCTGTCTGCTCCGGTAATCAGCGCCACTTTGTCTTTCAATCGCCCCAATCCGCGATAGGACTCCTCGCCATGATCGGGCTTGGGATTCATTTCCGATTCTTTTCCGGGAACGGGAATCTTGTCTTGCTCTTGGTGTGGCGGTTTGTGCCCAACGTCGCGCGGATCCACCTTGCGAGCAGGGTCTTCGAGCGGGGTAGTTTTCGACATCCGGGTCTCTCCTGGGAGTGAGACTCTCTATTGCCGGCAACTCGAAGCTAGTTAACGGTCATCTCGCGAATAGCCTCGATGACGAGTTCCGGCCGGTCCAACTGAACCCAATGTCCGCTGCGCTCGGCAAGAATGTGCCGCCCCCTGAGACTGCTTTGCGCGAGCGATTGGTGCTCGGAGCGCTCCGCTGGGGTCAGGTGCCCGCCCGATATTACCGTGACCGGAATGTCAGGATTTGGCTTCGTTTCGAAAACTCGGGCCGCGGTCGCCGGCAGGACTTCAAGGTGCCTCGCCATGCTTTGGAAGGATTCCGGCCGGCACCAGTGCGATTGGACTGCCGGCCATAATTCGGGCGGCATTTTCCGCACTTCTCCAATGATTCGCTCCAGAACGGAGTGCCCTCCCTTCCCGCCGTTAGCTTCGAAATGAATTTGGGAACGGCTCGCGCGCCGCTCGTAAGCAGAGACAGACTGAGTCGAACAAACCCAATTCGAGCCAGGAACGCGCCTCTGTCGCGAGAGGGCGACTCCCCGCGCCAACATTCTCAACTTTACCGGCGACGGGTTCGCCCATTCCGCCAATAACGCCGGGTCGACCAGAACAAGCCGGCGACCTCATTGGGCCAGAGGTCCGCATAAATGCGAACCAGCAGGGCTCCAAACGAATGGCCAACCAAAACGAAGGGCGGTTTTAGACCGGCGAGCGTCAAAGCTTCGCGGAGCATTTCTGCCATCTCTGTAGCCGTGAGGTCATTGGGGCAAGAACCGCTCCAGGCATATCCGGCCCGGTCATAACTCATAGTGGTAGTGAACTGAGCAACAGCGTTCTGTACGCGGGTCCAGTTAACGCTGGATGCAGCTACGCCGGATTCAAAAACCACGGTTGGCGAACCTTGGCCCTCGATTCGAACATGCAGGGGGACCGCATTTACGGCAATCATCCGGCCGGGCGGCGGATATCGTCTCCGATCACGCGCGGAGCCGATTCGTTGATACGCCACCCCTAGCAAAATCACGAGCACGGGAATGGCGATCGCGAACAGCATTGCCCAGGATAAGTCATCGATCGGGAACATCGTACAGCGCTCCCCGCAGGGGCATACAATGCTCTATATACTGTAAGCAGTGCGCGCCTCTGCCACCGTTGGCTAAATTGAGGCGCTGCGCGGTATCTCCGGCATTATCGACCTAGTGGGAAGTGCAACCGGAGATCCAGGTGTTCGATGATACGGCCCATCGGATTCGTGAGAGAGTATGCGCCGCGGACAACCATCTGAGTTATCGCGGGCAGAGAAGGAGCGGATGCAACCAGAGAAGCTCAATATCGCGGTGTTCGTCGATTACGACAACATCGAACTCGGTTTGCGGTCTACGCTGCAGCGTCAGTTCGACGTCGCGCTGCCGTTGAACGCTTTGAAAGAACGCGGTGACCTGGTCGCCAAGTTCGCGTACGCCAACTGGGGACGGCAGGAGTACGCGACTCGGCAGATGGCCGAAAGCGCCGTGCAGATGGTCCAGCGCGTCCCGTCGCCGCGTGGCGATAAGAACGGCGCGGACATCAACCTCGCGCTCGACGCGCTGGAAATGGCGTTTACACACGACCACGTGAACGCATTTGCAATCGTCAGCGGCGATAGCGATTTTATCCCGTTGGTGAACAAGCTCAAGGAGTACGGCAAAACTGTATTTGTAGTCGGTGGAAAGGGGTTCACCAGCACGATTCTGCAGCAGAACTGTCACGAGTTCATCAGCTACGAATCTCTGCTGGACGATACGAAGCCCGCCTCACCGCCGCCGCCACGTGAATTTCGCGATCGCCGCGATCGCGACCGTGGCGAGCGTGGCGAGAATAAGGACCGTCGCGAGGACCCGCGCGGTCCCAGACAACGTCCTGCGCCGCTCGATATCTCTCAAGCGATGCCGCTGGTAGAGCGCGCGCTGACGGTATTGGAACGGCGCGCAGTGCAGCCGCAGCTGGGACTCTTGAAATCGACCATGCTGCAGCTCGATCCTGCGTTCAGCGAGAAGGCCTATGGGTGCGGAAGTTTTTCCGAGTTTGTCGACAAGCTGAAGCGGGCCGAGTTCGTAAACGTAACCGGAACCGGCGGCCGCACGCTTATCGAACGCAAGGGCACCGCTGCGCCGGAGATGTCCGCGCCCAAACCGGAAGAGGGCATTCCGAGCCTGCGGGATACGTTAGAGATTCACCGCATCGAAATGGAAGAGGGCGTACCGCCCGACACGCTGTTCGCCTGGGTGAAGGAGGAGAACGCGTAACTTCGATCCGCAGCGGTTCGGATTCCAGGAGTTCACCGAATTCCTGAATTTTGCGCAGGACAAGCTGGTCGTGCGCCTTGACGCTGACGAGGAGAAGGGGCTGACCGTCTTCCTCGGAGCGGAATTCTATCCGCCGGCCCCGCCCGCCCGAGCCGAAGAGGAAACGTTCAGTCCTTACGACGAGAAGCAGCCGATCGTACTCGGTCAGCCGACGATATTCGAGCCGGATCCGCCTCAACCACCGCCTCCGCCTCCTGCGAAACGGCCCAGAGCGCCTAGGAAACGGACCGCGGCTTCGGGCAACACAGACCGGCCGCCGCGCCAGCCCAGGCGGACGCCAAGAAAAAAGCCTACGTCCGACGCGTAGGCTTTCGTTCGAATTCTGGAATGTGGGCGGTCTCTTAGGGAAACCGCCCGCGATTATTTCATGTTAGATATTGCGGTCGTAGACTCGAGCGCGCCGCCGGCGACGTTCGGCTTCGTCCATCCGATATCGGCCTTCGTCACGAATTTCACGGCCCTCTTCTTTCACCTTGTGACCGGCGCCCTTGACGGCGTCTTTGATGTCCCGACCCCATTCTCGCATCTTGTCGTCCGCCACCCATCCATCCCCATCCTTATCCCGAGGATCGCGAGTGGCGCCGTGAGTGTCTTCGATGCCGCCGATATTCGTGGCATTACCGGACGCGAAAGAGCCATATCCACGGTCCGTATCGCGCGTGTCGGTCGTGAGGTCACTGCCCGATACGTGGCGTGACGGCTGGCCGGCATAGCCGCTTGCAGTACCACCCGTAATGTCCGCACCCGTCATGCCGGCGCTAGTCATCCCTGTCGTCCCCACATTGCTGCGGTCGGCGGGTTCCGTATACGAGGGCGACCTATAGTAAGACCGTTCACTTCGAAGCTCGTCAGAAGTGTAGGGCTGTTCCGATTCATTCCACCCCTGCCAGCCGCGGCTACGCCAATTCTGAACGCGGTCTTCGACATCTACAGCACCGTGCTGATCGAGAATGTCACAAACCCGATCGGTCATCGCATCATCCGCCTTGATGGTGACCAGAACGTCGCCACGACGGACACCTTCGGCGTAATACTTCGCCTGGTCTTCAGGAATGCCGGATTCCGTAAGGGCGCCGATCAGACCCCCGGCTGCCGCTCCAATACCTGCTCCGGTCAACGCCGCGGCAATTGGACCCGCTGCCAGGATGGGTCCGACCACCGGAATTGTAAGCGCACCGGCGGCGCTCAGAAGCAATCCACCGACACCGCCGATGGCTGCGCCGATGCCGGCGTCGGCAACGACGTCGGAGGTCTTGTCGCGATCCTCCAGCGTTTCGAAGCCGGAAGCGTTTTTATTTGCGACAACACTAATCTGATCGCGTGAGATCCCCTGCAATTCCAGATCATGGACTGTAGCGTTTGCGTCCTGAACAGAGTTGAATACTCCAACGATTGTCTTGGTCTGATTCATCAAGGCCATAGAAACTCCTTTCGTGCTCTTTTTCACAAGAATGCCTGTAGCCTTGCTTGCACGCGAATAGCCACGCGGCACTGCTGCAAGCAAAGGATTTTTAGACGGCCATGCCGCCGGAACGGCAGAAATTACCATGGAAGAGATGCGTTATCGCAATCTGGGTTCTACCGGTCTGCGTGTATCCGAGCTAGGTTTCGGAGCCGCGACATTAGGAGAGGAATACGGAAAAGCCGATCCGGCGGAAATGGAACGCGCCGTCCACTTTGCCGTCGACAATGGGATCAATTTCTTCGACGTGGCCCCTTACTACGGGAGAACACTGGCAGAAACCAGGTTAGGCGAGGCGCTCCGGGGCCGTCGTGACAAAGTCGTCATCGCAACTAAGTGCGCCCGTTACGATATCGACGGGTTTGATTTCTCGGCCGCCGGGGTCCGCCGGAGCATCGACGAATCGCTGCGGAGACTCCAAACAGATTATGTCGATGTCCTGCATATCCATGACGTAGAATACGGCTGTCTAACTCAGATTGTCGAAGAAACGATTCCGGCATTGCGTGGCATACAAAGCCAGGGAAAGGCTCGTTTCATCGGCATCACGGGGTTGGCGCTACGGATGCTCAGAGACATAGCTGAAGCGGCCTCAGTCGACTGCATCCTCTCCTATTGCCGGTACACCTTGCTGAATCGTGACCTGGATGCGGTCCTTACGCCGGTCGCTCGAGAACAAAATGTGGGTTTGCTGAACGCATCTCCACTCCACATGAGACTGCTGGCGGAAACCGGCCCGCCGGCATGGCATCCGGCGCCCCGGGAAGTGAAAGAGGCCGCCCGTCGAGTGGTGGAATTGTGCCGCTCACGCGGAGTAATGGCGCCGAAACTTGCCTTGCAATTTGCTATGCGGCATCCTTATGTAGCATCCACCTTCGTTGGCGTGTCCAATGTTGAGGAGGCGAGAATCAATATCGAGGCGACTGCTGAGCAGCCGGATGAACAGCTTCTGCGCGAAATTGACGAGATTGTCAGCCCTGTACAGGGTCTCATGTGGGTAACAGGCTTCGCCAGCAATCACTGAATCTTAAAAACACCCCAAATGTCGAGCACACACCTGAAGATTACCGACACCTTAGCGGAATATATCCGGGCGTCTTCTCTGCGAGAACCCGAGTTACTCGGCCGTCTTCGTCGGGAAACTGCGGTGCTGCCACGAGGGAGCATGCAGATCACACCGGAGCAAGGCCAGTTTTTCTCGCTCCTGATTCAAATGTTGAATGCAAAGGATACGCTGGAAATCGGTGTCTTCACCGGCTACAGCTCAATAGCTGTTGCCCTGGCGCTGCCGTCCGACGGCAGATTGATCGCTTGCGACGTCAGCGACGAATACACGCAGGTCGCGCGCAGATATTGGAAGGAAGCCGGAGTCACAAACAAAATAGAATTGCGTTTGGCCCCGGCGTCGGAAACCCTAGACGCGCTGATCGCGGATGGAGGCGCCGGCAGCTTTGATTTCGTATTCATTGACGCCGATAAGCAAAACTACGACAGATACTATGAGCGGTCTCTGGTTTTGCTCCGAAGCGGCGGCGTCCTGGCCATCGATAACGTCCTTTGGAAAGGTCAGGTAGCCGATCCTCAGATCAATGATCCTGAAACAGAAGCGATTCGGAAACTGAACGCAAAGATAGCCTCCGATAACCGGGTAATCGCTTCGATGCTGCCGATTGGAGATGGACTGACTCTGGCCTTGAAGAGACGCTCCGCTTAATTGCGCGCCGACGATATTGCTTCCTGAACCCTGGTCAAGAGCGTATTCGGCTGGAATGGCTTGTCGAGAAAAGACGCCCCCAGCTCAGAGATGCAGCGCTGGACGATGTCTCCTTCCACATATCCGGTCATGAACAGAACCTTCATATCGGGTTTGAGTTCCAGGGTCTGCTGCGCCAGATCGAATCCGCTCAGTTCGGGCAACAGCATATCCGACAAAAGCAAATCGATGTTTCGACTCTCACTTTTGGCGATTGCGAGTCCCTCGGCCCCCGTTTGCGCCTCCAGCACACGGTAGCCATTGTTAGTTAGTAACATTCGGATAAAGGAGCGGACCTGATCGTCATCTTCGACAAGCAACACGCTCCCCTTTGACTCCTGGTCCATAACCCACGGACGCTCTTAAGCTGAAACTATTTCAAAAAAACAAGCCTCGTACCGACTTGGAGACAAATTGCCCCGAATGATCACGTCAGATAGACAACTTGTAAGGCGGCGTTTGCCCGTCGGCGCGGAGATCGTGCCGGAGGGTGGCGTACACTTTCGCGTTTGGGCGCCTCTGCGACGGAAGGTAGAGGTAATCGCTTCAGGCGGCGCTTTCCCGCTTCGCCGAGAAGATGACGGATACTTCAGCGGTGTCGCCGTTGAAGTTCGGGACGGCGATACGTACTGCTTTCGTCTTGACGCAGGGGACGCATTCCCCGATCCGGCTTCGCGCTTCCAGCCCGAAGGCCCTCACGGGCCGTCTCAGGTGGTCAACCCTGATGCGTTCCATTGGTCGGATCAGTCCTGGACCGGCGTGGAACTCGCAGGACAGGTAATCTACGAACTTCATATTGGGACTTTCACGCCGGAGGGGACTTGGGAATCCGCGACTCGTGAGTTGCCGGAGTTGGCGCGCCTCGGGATTTCGGTAATCGAAGTGATGCCTGTCGCCGGTTTTGCCGGCCGGTTTGGCTGGGGCTATGACGGAGTGAACTGGTTCAGCCCAACACAGCTCTACGGAACCCCGGATGACATGCGCCGGTTTATCGACACCGCTCACAAACTCGGGATCGGGGTGATTCTCGATGTTGTTTATAACCACTTCGGTCCGGATGGAAATTATACAGGCCAGTACTCGAAAGACTACGTCAGTGCGAAGCACACCACTGATTGGGGTGAAGCGATCAATTACGACGGCCAGAACAGCGGTCCTGTCCGCGACTTCGTGGCGGCCAATGCTCGTTACTGGATCGAGGAATTTCACCTGGATGGGCTGCGGCTGGACGCAACACAGAATATTTATGACGATTCAAAAGATCACATTCTGGCAGTGATTACGCGGTCGGTTCGCGAAGCCGCCGGGAAACGCAAAACTATTGTGGTCGCTGAAAATGAGCCGCAGCAAATACATCTGGTCGAATCTCCCGACAAGGGCGGCTACGGCATGGATGGGCTCTGGAACGACGATTTCCATCACACAGCGTTGGTCGCGTTAACCGGCCGCAACGAAGCCTACTATACAGACTATCTGGGTACTCCGCAGGAGCTGGTCTCCGCAGTGAAATACGGATATCTATTCCAGGGCCAATGGTACAAATGGCAGAAACAACGTCGCGGCGTCTCATCGCTGCACGCCCCAAAAAGCGCCTTTGTGACATTCATTGAAAATCACGACCAGGTGGCCAACTCTGCGAAAGGCCTGCGGGCGCATCAGTTAACATCTCCCGGGATGATGCGCGCCATTACCGCGCTAACCATTCTTGGACCGGGAGTTCCGATGCTGTTCCAAGGTCAGGAGTTCGCTTCCACCGCTCCTTTTCAGTTCTTCGCCGATATTCCGGAATCGCTTGTGCCGCACGTGAGGGAAGGCCGCAAAGAATTTCTCTGCCAGTGGCGCAGTATTCGGACAAGCTCAATGATCGACTCGCTGCCGGACCCCTGCTCCGTCGAGACATTCGAGAGATGCAAACTCGATCCTGCGCAGCGGAACAAAAACGGCGCAGCCTATCGACTGCACTCCGATCTGATCCGGCTGAAGCGAACGGATCCGGTGTTAAGCGCGGTCCCCATCGTGCCCATCGACGGCGCCGTTCTCTCCACTCAGGCTTTCCTGTTGCGATACTTCAGCTCCTCAGGGGAGGATCGGTTGCTCATCGTGAATCTCGGTATCGATTTGCACCTCAACCCCGCTCCCGAACCGTTATTGGCTCCCCCTCGAAACCAATCGTGGCGAACCTTGCTGGCGACTGAAGCGCCGGAATATGGCGGGTCGGGAGCGCCCGAGCCGGATTGTGAAGAACAGAATTGGATGATTCAGGGGCAATCGGCGGTGCTGCTGGCGCCGGGTCCAAAGCGTCAGTCAACTGCCGAGACCAAGGAGAAGAATCCGCGATGAGCTTTACTCGAACGCTGCCATGGCCGGGTAGAACAGATGAGGCAACACAGCTCGACCGCGAATGGATCGTGACAAACGGGCTGGGGGGTTACGCTTCGGGAACCGTCGCAGGACTGATCACACGCCGTTTTCATGGCGTTCTGGTTGCCGCGTTGCCGTCACCCTTCGGTCGCTGGATGATGCTCAACGACCTGGTAGAGCATGTTCACTTTCCTGACGGCAGGAATATCCAAATCAGCGGTGAAGATCGGGTCAATCCATTGCTCCGAGCTCACGGTGCGGACCATCTACGCGAATTTCGGCTCGAATGCGGATTACCGGTCTGGAGCTACGACATCAACGGAATCACCATCGAGAAACGCGTTTTCCTGCCCTATCAGCAAAACACCGTTTGTATAATCTATCGCGTCATTTCCGGCTCCGAACAGGTAAAGCTGCAACTGCGGCCCTTGATGAACTTTCGCCCGCATGAGGGTGTGCTTAAAACACTGCTCGATGAGCCGTACAAAGTACGGGTAGATGGCGATCGTTACGAGTTCGCCAGCGCGAATCCCCTGCTTCCCCCTCTGAAGATGCTTTTGTTCGGCCACGAATGTGCGCTGACCTTCGATCGATCGTACACCAAAGAACTGCTGTATCGGACGGAAGAGAGCCGCGGGTACGAAGCGCGCGGCGACATGTGGAGTCCCGGGTACTTCCATCTCGATCTGGGCCCGGATAAGACGGCCTGTCT
The DNA here is from genome assembly GCA_963833675.1 of Bryobacteraceae bacterium. GTDB lineage: Bacteria > Acidobacteriota > Terriglobia > Bryobacterales > Bryobacteraceae > DASQDN01. Next base: position 85,863 of record CAWHYW010000022.1, read on the forward strand.
TGTTGCGTCGACCGAGCTCTGGGAAGTGATGCGCGCAGTCTCTCCGGAAGAGGGCCGCGACATAGAACTCGAGCGACGCGGATCGCTGCTTCGCAGGGCTCATCCTGCTGCTCAGGAAGGTTTGGGAGGAGAACTGGTGTTAGCGGCCGACCAGTTCGTCATCACCCCAGCCGGACGTGTTGAAGACCTTGCGCGAGCGCGGGCGGGAGGTGATTCCGTGCGTACCGTGATCGCGGGCTACCACTGGTTTACTGATTGGGGCCGAGATACCATGATCAGCCTCGAGGGTCTTACTCTGACCACGGGCAGACATGCGGAAGCGGGCTGGATCCTTCGGGCATTTGCCTATTACGTCCGCAATGGCCTGATCCCGAACATGTTCCCGGAAGGTCAAAACGAGGGCTTGTATCATACGGCCGACGCGACACTTTGGTTTTTTCATGCGCTCGATCGTTATATCGAGGTCACGAACGATCGCCCGACATTGCGGGCTATTCTGCCCAAGCTGGTCGAGATCATCCGGTGTCATCTGCAGGGCACGCGCTTTGGTATTGGCATGGACCCAAGTGACGGTTTAATACGGCAAGGTGCGGCCGGTTATCAGTTGACCTGGATGGATGCCAAGGTGGACGACTGGGTAGTGACTCCAAGGCGAGGAAAGGCGGTTGAGATCAATGCGCTCTGGTACAACGCCCTTCGGCTTCTCGAAGCCTGGTTGCATGACCACCCTCAGCCCGATCTGAACGCGTCCGATTTGGCAGAGGAAGCCCAACGCGTTCGCGCTTCCTTCAACGAACGATTCTGGTATGAAGAAGGCCGATATCTATACGACGTTGTCGACACGGAAGGCGGAGGCGCACGATGCGGCATGCAGGCCGAATCAGTTGCTGTCGATCTCTCTGAAGCATCCTGTACTCGATCCGTCTCGATGGGAACGCGTCGTAAGTGTCGCAAAGGAGCGACTGCTCACGCCCTACGGACTGCGATCGCTAGCGCCGGGCCATCCTGACTACAAGTCCCGCTACTATGGCGACCTTCGGTCGCGTGATGCGGCATACCATCAAGGTACAGTTTGGGCTTGGCTGATCGGTCCCTTCATCGATGCATGGCTGAAGGTATACCCCCACGATCGCGCAGGCGCACGGAAATTCATCGACGGGTTCGACACGCAGATGCTCCAAGGAGCGATCGGCACAATCAGCGAAATCTTCGATGCCGAGGCTCCGTTTCAACAACGCGGCTGCATTGCGCAGGCCTGGAGCGTCGCCGAAGCGCTCCGCTGTTGGGTCAAGACCGCGGACTGAAAAGTTCCAACTGTGGCTCACCCAGCCACTGCTCGGGCTGATAGGCGTCTGGTTTGCGAGTCAGACCGTAACGCTCACGTATCTCCTTCAATCGGCCTGCGATGATTTCAGGATAATGACCGTTGAGAAATGCCCGGTCGGTGTATCGTTCACGGTATCTGCGGACCAGATTCGGAAAGGCCTCCTCGATGAACGGAAAGAATGCCTTCTGTGCGCATGGCTTCAGAAAGAGGACGCCACCCATAAGATAGACTGCGCCGGCCTGTGCCGCTGCTTGGGCGACTCTGCTTATGCTCGCTCGCGAGTCGTTGATGAGGGGCATCACCGGACTGCACAGCACGACAACGCGAATACCCTTACACGCAAGCTTTCGAATGCTCTCGAGCGCGGAGCGATGGACGTGGCGCGAACGGTTCCAGCTGCCGTGCGAGGTGTTCGTCTGTTGTCGTCACGGTAACGAACACGTGTAAGACGTTTCTCTTGGAGATCAGCTCGAGCAAGTCGATGTCGCGCGCCACGAGATCGGACTTTGTGGTGATGCTGAGAGTTCGGCCGCGCTCGCGAGTAAACGCAGAGAGGATCCTTCGCGTCACTTCGAATTTTCGCTCGGCGGGTTGATAAGGATCGGTCGCAGTGCCAAGGCAAATGCCCTGCCCGGGAGGGATCGTCAACAGTTCCCGGCGAAAGGAATCCAGGTTGAAGCGTTTAGCATAAATTTCACGCTCGAATTGCTCGGCGCCGCGAAGTTCCATGAACTCGTGCGTAAAGCGGGCGTAGCAATACTTGCATCCGAATTCACAACCTCGATACGGGTTGATCGTCCAATCGAATGGCATCTTCCGCCCGGTCGCCCGGCCGATAAAGCGCCGCGTCTCCAAATCGCGATATTCGACACGTCGCTTGGTGGCAAGGACCTCGCCTTCTGCTGCGAGTTTTGCGATGCCTACCAGGTTGGATGCATGAGCCAACTCGGGAAACAGCATGATTTATATTCGCCTTTTCTTCGCCTGAGGTCAAGCGATATCTGAAGCGCTGTTAAGCTGGGTGCGTGTTCGCCCTATTCCTGTTTTTGTTCCTGTGGCAATCCACCTTTCACGTGCTGAAAATCGACATTCAAGGTCTTTCCCGATTCCGGCCCGAAGCAGTGTTGACCACCGTAGCTTTGAAGGCAAACAGCGATGTGCGCAAGACCGACTTAGATGACGCGTGTCAAAAATTGATCGGCTCCGGATTGTTTGAAGGGTGCAGTTGGAAATACACACCAACCTCCAGCAGCGGAGGAACACTGACGTTGGATCTCAAGGAAGCACCAGCGCCTCAAACCGCTCGCCTCACAGTCCCCGGCGTTTCTGACGAACAACTGTGGGGGTGGTTAGCGCAAAACGAGCCGCTGATTCAGCGAAAGATTCCGAGTTCCGATGAAGCGGTCACATTCTACACGGGCGCAATTCGACGGTACCTGAAACAGGACATTGCTCCCTCGGTTGACACAAATCTGAATACGCATGAGACAACGCTCGTTTTCCGGCCCACAAACGTTCCTTCTATCCAATCTGTTAAGTTCGAAGGCGCGCAGGCAATCGACGCAGCGACGCTGGAGAAGAAACTGGCGCCCATTGCTCAGGGGACGCCTTTTACGAGTACGATGTGAATCATCTTCTCGACCTCAACATCCGGCCCCTCTACGAAGACAAAGGCCGCTTGAATGTGAAGTTCTCGACTAGCAAGGCCGACGGAACCGCCGTCACCGTTCATGTCGACGAGGGAAAGGTCTACAAGCTCGGCCGCGTGAAGGTGACCGGTGTGGATGCCCAGCCGCAACTCACCGCCGGGGAGGTTGCGCAATGGAGCAAGGTTCAGGAAGCTCTCGATGCGATCGGGAAGAGACTGCGCAATCAGGGCTATCTCGAGGCAACCTACAAAGTCACGCGCGACCTGAAAGAAGACGGAACTGTCGACATCAATGCCGGGTATGCCCGCGGTAACCGGTCTGTGTTCGGCAAGCTGAAGCTATCCGGCCTGAACCCCACCCAGGAATCGATCGTAAGGCCGCTCTGGACACTCGCGCCCGGAGCGCCAATGAATGAAGGTTACGTCGATGATTTCATCAAGGCTGCCTTCGGCAAATTGGGACCGGAATTCAACGGTGTCGCGAGTCAGACCGAGCCGGGCGGCGGAAATGTCGTCGACGTGTCGATTACGTTTCGGACGCGGTGACCAACTTAACTGAGCCTGGATTTCACTCGCTCGCTGAGCGCCTTGCCATCCACTCGTTTTCCCGGCCAACTTCGCCTGCGCCGCCTTCATCACCTTGCCCATATCTTTCGCCGAAGTAGCGCCGGATTCCGTAATCGCTTCGGATACAGCGCGGTTCAACTCTTCTTCAGCTGGGAGCCGCAGGCAGATAAGTTTCGATCATCTTCAGTTCGGCTTCTTCCTTTTCCGCCAACTCTTCGACGATCGCCTTTCCGGAACATATCCGCAGCTTCTCGTGCGCTGCTTGATCAGCATGTTCAGGATCTGCATCTCAGAAGACTCATCGAGCGGCTTCATGCTATCCACTTCATGCTTCTTCAGCGCCGTTTTCATCATGCGAAGAGTGGACAACCGAAGCTCGTCTTTGGCCTTCATCGCAGCCACCATCTCGGTCTGCAACTGTTCGAGTAGAGCCATACCGTCTGTTATTCTAATGGATTACCGCACCAACTCCCATGCATATCAAGAAACAACGCCTACTAACACCCGGTCCGACCCCTCTTTATCCCAAGGCGCTGCACGCCATGATGGAGTCGGACGTACATCACCGCACCGAAGCCTTTCGAAAAATTTACACTGCTGTACTCGCAGATCTGAAGGAAGTATTTGCGACTAAGAACGACGTACTGTCGCTGGTTGCCTCTGGAACCGGAGCGATGGAAGCATCGGTATCGAATTTCTTCTCGCGTGGCGACAAGGTGATTGTGTGCTCGGCCGGTAAATTCGGAGAGCGTTGGGCCGAGATCGCGAAGGCCTACGGGTTGGATGCTACCGTGCTCAGCGCGGAATACGGTGACGTCGTCAGTGCCAGCCAGGTCGCCGACACGCTCAAAAAGGACAGCAGCTACAAAGGCGTCTTTGTGCAGGCATCGGAAACCTCGACCGGCGCGGCGCACGATGTACAAGGCTATGGCCGCAGCGATTAAGAACACCGACGCATTGTTCGTTGTTGACGCAATTACGGGCTTGGGAACGCAGCCGATCGATATCGATGGTTGGGGTCTCGACGTCGTTGTCGGTGGATCGCAAAAATCGTTCATGATTCCGCCGGGACTGGCATTCCTCTCCGTAAGCGAGAAGGCATGGTCGCGAGCCGATTCCTCGAACTTGCCGAAGTATTACTTCAATCTGAAGAAAGAGCGTAAGAATGCGGCTGCCGGCGAATCGAGCTGGACACCGAATACATCTTTGATCATCGCTCTGGGCGAAGCGCTGAAATACATCAAGTCGATCGGCATGGACAAGCTGGTCGAAAATGCGCAGCAACTGGCTCGCGCTACCCGCGAAGCTGCCGCTCAGTTTGGCCTGGAATTATTCGCGGCCAAATCGCCGAGCTCTTCGGTCACCGCGCTTCGCGCGCCGAAGGGTATGGATTCCGGCGTCATCGTCAAGGAATTACCGCAACCGTTCGGCTCCATCATTGCCAACGGCCAAGGCAGCATGAAGGGTCAGATCTTCCGTATCGCCCATCTCGGCTACTTCGATTTCTCCGACACGTTCGCCATCATCGCTCAGTTGGAGATTATCCTCGCCGCCAATGGAGTTCCCGTTGAGTTCGGCAAAGGTGTCGCGGCCGTGCAGAAGGTGTACGCGGAAGTAGCTGGTTTGAAGGAGAACAAAGTTCCCGCGGCCGTGTGAGCCGCCAATTCCGAGCATGAAAATACTTGTCGCTGAACCACTCGCGCCGGCTGGCATCGAATTGTTGAAAGCACAAGCCGGCTGGGATGTTGTCGTTTCCAATCCCAAAGAATACGCCGCGCATTTGCCTACATGCGATGCCCTCATCGTGCGCAGCGCGGTAAAGGTGACGCCTGACGTCCTGGCAAAGGCCCCGAAGCTGAGAGTGATCGGGCGGGCCGGTGTCGGCGTCGATAATGTCGACCTTCCCGCGGCAACGGCAGCCGGTGTACTCGTAATGAATACACCCGGCGGCAATGCGGTTTCGGTTGCCGAGCACACGATTGCGCTGATGCTGGGAATGGCCCGCGCAATCCCACAGGCCAGTGTCTCTACAAAATCGGGCAAGTGGGAAAAGAAGAAATTCCTTGGCAACGAGCTGCGCGGGAAGACGCTCGGGATCATTGGTCTTGGCAGCATCGGTCGCGAAGTGGTAAAGCGGGCTGCGCCGTTCGAAATGCGGATCATTGCGAGCGATCCTTACGTCAGCTCAGCTACCGCAGCGGATCTTCATGTGGAACTCGTGGACCTCAAGACGCTATACAAGCAGAGTGACTACATCACGCTGCATATGGCGCTCACGCCCGAGACGCAGAAGATGATCTCGACCGAAGCCCTCAACAGCATGAAGCCGGGTGTCCGTATCGTCAACTGCGCGCGCGGCGAGCTCATCGATACGGCCGCGTTGCAGGAAGCTATGGCTGCGGGCAGGGTAGGCGGCGCCGGACTGGATGTTTTCGACAAGGAGCCGCCCGCGGCCGAAGAGCCAATCCTCAAGCAGGATACGTTGATCGCAACACCTCACATCGGCGGATCCACCGAAGAAGCGCAGGAGATCGTAGGCGTCCGGATCGCGGAGCAGATCGTCGAGTATCTGCAGCACGGCGTGGCTCTCAACGCGGTAAACATGCCGGCTCTGTCACCGGATCAATATCGCGATGTCGCTCCGTACGTCACGCTCGCGGAACGCCTCGGAAACTTCGCCGCTCATGTCTCGACCGGCAATCCCAAAGCGGTGCGCCTGATCTATAAAGGACGAATCGCTGAACAGAATACGAACCTGATGCGCAATGCGGGTGTCGCGGGCGTTCTGAATCGATCGCTATCGCGCAAGGCAAATCTCGTGAACTCGCTGCAATTGGCATCCGATCGCGGATGGACAGTCGAAGAACGGCACGAGAAGCGCGAGACACACATCGATAGCATCCGGCTGGAACTGGAGTCCGACTCGGGACGGACAGCCGTCGAAGGGGCAGTCATTGTGGGTAAGCCCAGACTGGTCGCAGTCGACGATATTTACATCGAGGCCCCCCTATCCGGACACCTTACCTTCCTCAAGAACGATGACGTCCCAGGCGTAATCGGACATGTTGGCCGCGTTCTCGGGCAGAACAATATCAATATCGCGAGCTTTTCGCTAGGTCGTGAGGACGCTCCTGCCGGTCCCAATCAGCCTCTTGAAGCTGTTTCAGTTGTCGAGACCGATCAGGCAGTTCCTGATCCGGTCCTGGTCGAGCTGCTGAAGAATCGGGCGATCCGTATGGCGCGTCCGGTCGAATTCATTTCGTAATGACTCGATTTCCGGCGCGGTCGGTCTTCGAGCGCCATCCCGCCGGAATCCAAATCGTTGCCCCATAATCCGTGATGGAAGCCGGTCCCGCAACCGGCTTTTGTTTTTGCGCCGATCGCAATTCGACTCTCGGAACACGTTCGACGGCGCGCAAGCGTATCGCAACTATCTCCGTTGCGCGAGATTCGTCCGAATAACCATAGATCTTGCGATGTGCAGCGTGGAAGGATGACCCTTCCGGAACAGTGAGCTCATAACTCTGACCCACGTAGCGTATATCGTGGAAGCGCTCGAGTATCGCCTTTGGCATGTCTTTCCGCGCGCGCCTTTCCAGTTCCCGGAAGTCCGGTTCCCGGCCGATCACGCCAGCCGTGTAATCACGCACTCGATCGGCCATCAGCATCCCCATCGCGGAGAGGACACCGGCATGTTCCGGTACCACTACCGTAACGATTCCCAGATCATCCGCTATCTCGCACGCATGCAGTCCACCGCAGCCCCCAAAAGCGACCAAGGCAAAATCACGCGGATCGTAGCCTCGTTCTATGGATACCGCTCGTATTGCGCGCTCCATGTTCGCATTCGCGATTTGAATGATGCCCTCGGCCGCTGCCCTGCGAGACAGCTTGAGCTCCTTGGCAATTCGATCGATAGCGGTAATGGCTCGATTCACATGGATCTGCATCGCGCCGCCTAGAAATTGATCCGGCCGAATGCGTCCGAGAACGACGTGCGCGTCCGTAACAGTCGGCAGTTCGCCTTGTCCATAACAAGCGGGACCCGGTATAGCGCCGGCGCTCTCCGGACCCACGCGCAATAACCCGCCTGCATCGACTCGCGCGATGGAACCACCGCCCGCGCCCACCGTCTGAATGTCGAGCATCGGCACTCGCACCGGAATCCCATCCAGGTAAGCCTCGGTTGCCTGTCGAGCCGAGCCTTCCGACAGACTCACGTCGGTAGACGTACCGCCCATATCGAACGCAAGCACCTTGTTCAATCCAGACAGCCGAGCGGTTTCGATTGCGCCGATGACACCGCCCGCCGGACCCGACAGAAGCGTCCGCACTGCATGCCTGCGAGCTTCCCCGGAACGAATCACCCCGCCGTTCGATTGCATGATCCACAGCTTTGGCACACTGTCCAGTTGCGACAGATACCGGTCCATCAGCGGCCCCACATACGCGTTGAGGAAGGTCGTCGTCGTCCGCTCATACTCCCGAAACTCAGGACAGATTTCATGAGAACAACACAAATACGGAGCAATCCCGCCAAGCGCCTCTCGCACGACTCGCTCATTTTCCGGATTGGCGTAAGCATGCAGAAGACAGATCGCAATCGCTTCCACATTCGCGTTGCTCAATCGCTGTTGAATTTCCTGCAGGTTCTGCGGCGCGAGAGCGACCGTGCCATCGAAGTAACTCCGTTCCTTTACACCGAAGCACAGTTCCGGATCTGCGAGACGCCTCTTCGGCGGCGGGTTCAGATCATACAGGCGCTCCCGGTTCTGCCGCCCGATCTGAATGACATCTTCAAACCCGGCTGTGGTCACCAGCGCAGTGCGAGCGCCCTTTCGCTCCAGCAGCGCATTCGTCGCGACAGTGGAGCCGTGGACGATTTCATCCCCGCGACCGGCGCCGGCTTGCCGCAGTCCCTCCAAAATAACGGATGCAGGACTGTCGGGATTGGACCGAATCTTAAATGTTTCAATGCGCCCGTCTCTATGGGCAACGACAAAATCGGTGAAAGTGCCGCCCGTATCGATACCGATCCGCATAGCTACGGCCTGAGAACCGGAAATGGAATGCCTTCTTCACGGAATCGCTCGAATAAGCGGCGGCGGATGACGGATTGAATCGGACCCTTAGCGGCCTGCGAACCGACATGCACAACGAGCTTCATTTGCAGGTTGGCCGGAGTGACTCCAGGATCGAACCAAACCGATGGGGCCGGTTCTCCAAGCACGCCAGTGGTGCTCGATGCTATCTCGAGCGCAGCATTGGCGATCTGATTGTGATCTGCCTCGTATGACGCAAAGATCGGAATATCGACGGCAACACGAGGTTCCGGCAACCTAAAGTTCGTGAGGCTGCCGGAGGTGATCTTTGTATTCGGAATCACCGTCATGCTGTATGCGCCCGTCAAGATCCGTGTCGTACGCCATCCGATATCTCTAACAGTACCTTCCTCGCCGGTCGAGAGCTTAATAAAATCGCCAACACTGATGGGTTCTTCAATCAGGATGTGGATCCCGGCAAACAAGTTCGCCAGAGTATCCTGCAGAGCCAACGCGACTGCCAGGCCGCCGACGCCCAATGCCGTCAAAATCGGCGTGATCTCCACTCCGAACATCCGGAGCAGCATCAGGAGGCCGATGCTTACTACAAACACGTTTATTAACGTTCGGGAAAGGCCCGCGACGGCGAACGGCATATGATTCCGCTCGCCATAAACCGAAATCATGCGCACGAATACTGCGGCGGTCACGAGCGTGACGCTGATAATAGTGAAAGCTCCGATTCCCTTCGTGGCCCAGTACACGATCTCTGGTGATGGAGCAGCATTGCGAATTGTGATCGCGAGCGCCGCCGCAAGGCACCACAGAATCGACGGAAAACGAGTCGCGTGTAATAGCGTGTGGGAGAACGTCAGCTTGTCCTTGATCCGCCTGTCAAATACTCCCAGGACGATACTGCGCCCGAGCAGGCAAAGTCCGAGAGCGATACTGAACGTCAGGACGACCGAGAGTAGCTGCTGGTTCAAACCAGGATTGTCGCATACGGCGCTACTGCTGCTTTTTCCGTATGTTCTCTTTGCCCAGATGGACTTTCCATCAGAAGGGCTACATTGAACTTCGGGGATTCGGATTCCCTGACATTACCCCCAACGACAGCGCTCATTTCATAGGTGAGGCGCTCATTCGATACGACGTAGATTACGGCTTGGCGCCCGGCCTCCGGCTGACAGGCGGAACCGAAACTCGCAGTGACACTCATCGCCAAACCGAGCGAGAGTTCAAACTGAATTGGAATGATCGTGGGCTGAAGCGCTCAAATTTTTCCATACAACGATTCAGCATCAGCTATAACAAGGGTCCGTTGACGCTTGAAGCAGGGAAGCAGGTTATTCGTTGGGGCAGGACAGCCATTCTGAATCCCGCCGATCGGTTTGCTCCTCGCGATTATCTGACTGTCGTCGACAGCGAAGTTCTTGGGGTGAACGCTGCTCGGGCAAGATGGGAATTTCCTTCGGACACTTTCGAAGTAGTCCTGCAACCGTTCTTTACTCCCAGCCGCATGCCCTTGTTGAATCAAAGATGGACACCCGTGACGCAGCCCGTGAATGATCTTGGGAGCCGTTTCCCCGGCGGACCGCAATGGGGCGCTCAGATGGGACCATTCTGCCGCCTGGTTTGACGCTTCTCTGTCGTTTTTCGATGGTTACAACCATCTCCCTTCTTATGACCAGCAAACTGATTTTCAGCGCTATTTTCCCAAGATGCGGATGTACGAGGCTGACGCGGCGATTCCACTCAACTGGTTCACGATCAAAGGGGAAGCAGCATATTTCACATCATCCACCCGGCAAACGGATGACTATCTTCTTTATTTGATTCAACTCGAGCGTAATGCTGGTAGTTGGTCATTCACCGGCGGCTACGCAGGCGAGGAAGTCACGGCTGATCGAGGCCAAACCAGTTTCGCTCCCGACCGGGGATTGGCGCGAGCATTTCTCGGTCGCGCTTTTTACGAGATTGATTCGAGGCGTGCCCTTGCAATCGATACTGCTGTGCGTCAGAACGGGAATGGAGTATGGCTCCGGTCGGAATACTCCGAGATGTGGGGACCTCATTGGAGCGGAACGCTTGGGCTTCACTCTTCTGCGTGGCGACCCGGGCGACTTCCTGGGTCAGTACCGCAAGAACTCGTTTTTCAATCTGTTCGATGCGATATAGCTTTTGATCGGAGTAAGACCTGTTCAGCCCGTATAATCGCAGATGAATGCATGATTTCTCTGCGGCCTGCTCGCGCCTGGCCGAAATAGAGGGCCTTCGTGTCGAGCGGGACGCGCCTTTGAGCCGGTACACGCGATTTGCGCTCGGGGGACCGGCATCCCTATTCGCCGACGCTTCGACAGAAAGCTCGTTAACAGCCGCAATCAGCGTATCTGCGAAGGAGTACGTGGTTCCTTTCGTGATCATCGGCGGCGGCAGCAATCTGGTGGTGGCCGACGCCGGTTATCGTGGTGTCGTGATTCGATATACCGCGGACCGGATTTCGAGTAGCGGGACATGCGTGACGGCCGAAGCCGGAGCCGATTTGCAGTCACTGGTCGACTACACCATCGATGAAGGCCTGTCCGGCATACACACGATGACTGGAATTCCCGGGCTGGGTGGGAGGCGCGATCTATGGGAATGCCGGCGCATATGGGCGGTCGACGCACGAGAGCATTCACTCCGTGCGTTTCTTCGATGGGTCCACGATCCGGGAATTCAGCAATCAGGAATGTGGTTTTCGCTACCGGCACAGCCGGTTCAAAGACAAGAAGCGCTGGATCATTTTATCGTCCGCATGGCGGCTCACAGCAGGTGATGGCGAAGCCCTTCGCAAGCAGGCCGACGAAATTCTCGCTGTTCGTAATGCCAAGTACCCGCCCGAGATGAAATGCGCGGGAAGTATTTTCAAAAACCTGCTCTTTGTCGATCTCCCCGAGACGGTGCAGCGCGAAGTGGACCCGAAGGTCATCCGTGAAGGCAAAATTCCGTCGGCTTATTTCCTCGAGAAAGTCGGAGCCAAAGGCATGAAAAACGGCGACATCCACGTCGCCGACTACCACGCGAACCTGATCTACAACGCAGGCCGCGGCACGGCTGCTCAGGTTCGTGAAATCGTTGACGACCTCAAGCGACGAGTCCGCGAACGCTATGGATTCGAGGTCGAGGAAGAGGTTCAGTACGTAGGCATTCTAGAAAAATCTCTAAAGCCTATCCCCACGCTGTCGAGGAGATAAGTGGAGAACGTAATCATGATTCACCTCACTCGACTGAATCGCACGCCCCTTTTCTTGAACTCGGATCTGATTGAGCATCTGCAGTCCACGCCCGATACGGTAATTACGCTAACGAGCGGACACAATTTCATGGTGCTGGAGTCGCCGCAGGAAATCATCTCGCGAATTGTGCAGTATCGGCGTCGGATCCATTCGGATTTGCCCACTGTCCGGTCGCTAGCCCCGGTGAGCGAGGCGGCCAATGGCGACGTCTAAAGGACCCGGACTCAAAATCGATCTTGGTTCGTTCGCAGGCCTTGTCGTAGCTCTGGGCGGCATTCTCGGAGGATTGATATCAGAGGGCGGAAATATTAAGGATGTCGCGCAGATAACTGGCGGAATCATCGTTATCTCGGGGACTTTGGGGGCAGTCCTTGTCACTACGCCCACCAGCATACTGACGGGCGCCGCACGCAAGCTGATTTATGTGTTTTTTCAGCCTGTTTACACACCTAGAGGCATTATTGATGAAATCCTCCTCTATGCGACCCGCGCGCGACGTAATGGAATCGTTTCGCTGGAATCAGATGTCGAATCCATAAAGGATCCATTCTTGAAAAAGGCTCTGTCCTTGGGTGTCGATGGGACCGACCTTCAGGACCTGCAGCAGATGATGAATCTGGAGATTTCTGCCGATGAACATCGTGGACGGGCAGAAGCCAAGGCATATGAGGCGGCAGGCGGATACGCTCCCACGGTCGGCATTATCGGCGCTGTTCTCGGACTGATTCAGGTGATGAAGCATCTCGACCAGATTGAACTGGTCGGACACGGAATTGCGGTCGCGTTCGTCGCGACGGTGTACGGAGTCGGCTTGGCAAATATTTTTTTCCTTCCTGCAGGCGCGAAGCTCAAGGCGAGAGCTGAGGAAGCCGCTCGCATGAAGGAGCTGATGCTCGATGGAGTCAGCGGCATCGTTCAAGGACTGCATCCGAAGATCATCGAGCGAAAACTCGAAGCCTATTTGAGCGAAAGCGCGCGGACGGGTTCCACAGGATCGAAACCGGCCTATCGAGCGGAGGCGGCATGACATCCGCTCGTAAAAAACCCGAGGAAAGTCACGAGAATCATGAACGCTGGCTGGTCTCCTATGCCGACTTCATCACACTGATGTTTGCGTTCTTTGTCGTCATGTTTGCGACGTCGCAGTCCGACAAGGCCAAGACGAAAGCAGTATCGGATGCAGTCGAACGGGCCCTCGCAGACGAGCATTTCGCGTCAAAGCTGAAGCAGGTCCTGGGACCATCGAAAGCGGCCAAGGACCGGAAGAGCGAAGCCATAAGCCTGTTGACCGAGAAGAAAGCGGAACAAAAACCTGCGGAGAAGCTCCCCGAGTTGACTCCCTCACTCAAGAAGCTCACAGCGGAGTTGGAGGGCGACATCAAGGCAGGTCGCGTTCAGATTAGCCTCGAACCGCGCGGCCTGGTAATTAGCTTGAAGGAAGGCGCTTTCTTCGAGCCCGGTGATGATACGGTCCACAAGGAGCGCTACGGCTCGATCGCCAAGCTGGCGAGCGTTTTGAAGCCGTTGCCAAACCCGGTGCGACTGGAAGGACACACGGACTCCACTCCAATTCGCAACAGCCGTTTTCGCAGCAATTGGGAGTTGTCCGCCGCAAGAAGCATCTCGGTTCTCCAGCTTCTGCGCGATCGCTTCGAGGTACCCGAGTCGCGGATGGCGATCGTAGGATATGCCGACACAGTCGCCATGGACACAAACACAACGGACGCCGGCCGAGCACGAAATCGGCGAGTGGATCTGACCATCCTTAACGACGTGGCAAACAGTCAGGAAGCCAAGCCGTCGCCTTCGCAGGCTGCAAAGTAGACTTCCTCAGGCGCAGGCAGACCGCGCCTCAATCGAGCCGATCATGTTGAGAGCTTTCAACTTGGCAAGCATCGTGGTTCGTTTCATGCCGAGGATTTCCGCCGCTTTCGCTTTGTTGCCGGCGCATCGGGATAGCGCCTGTTCCAGAATGGAACGCTCAAAGCGGCTGACCGTTGCATCGAAATCTAGACCCGTCTCCGGCACGCGAATCGGCTCCACGTTATGCAGCATCCTTACTTCAGGATCGCTGGGCAGCGCGAAGTCTTCCTCGAATAGCACCGTTCTCTCGCCGGAAAGGACCACGGCCATCTCTACCGCATGCTGCAACTGACGCACATTTCCCGGCCACGAATAGGACAGAAGAGCTGGTATCGCTTCCTCTGAGATTCGTTTCTCGGGCAGGTTCTCCGACCGGCAGATCGCGTCAACAAAAAACTGCGCCAGTACTCGAATATCCTGCACTCGTTGCCGCAGAGCAGGCATCCTGAGGGGAACTACACTCAGTCGATAAAACAGATCCTGCCGAAACTCGCGGCGTGCCACCGCTTCCTCCAGATTGCAGTTCGTCGCAGCGATGACGCGGATATCCAGCGGTATGGTTTCCGAGCTGCCGACGCGCTGCACCTCGCGTTCCTGCAGCACTCGTAGCAGCTTGGCCTGAACATCGATCGGCAATTCGCCGATCTCATCCAGGAAGATGGTCCCGGTATTGGCCTCCTCGAACCGTCCCGCGCGCGACTGTATCGCCCCCGTGTATGCGCCGCGAACATGGCCAAAGAGTTCCGCTTCAATCAGATTCGAGGGGATCGCCCCGCAGTTCACAGTCACCATCGGACGATGCGCGCGACCGCTCGCCGCATGGATCGCTCGCGCCGCAACTTCTTTTCCAGTGCCGGTCTCACCCGTGATCAGCACGGTCGATTTTCGCGGAGCGGCCAGCCTGATGATGCGCACGACGCTCTCCATCGGGGCGCTCGCGCCCACCAACATCGATCGCCAGTGACTTTCATTCAACTCGAATTGCATTTACTCCCCCAGCAGCGGCGGAAAGTTGACAACCTGACAAATACTCGACTGAATCCTGTTAGTACTTTGACGGTCGAAGAAATCTCAGACAATTCTTAGCCTTTCATTCCAATAACATGGCGGAGAGGTTCGAAATGGCCCCTCGCTTGCCAAGGGCCTGTTGGAGTTTCATAAGGTGATAATCGATTCCACTTCCCAAGCAGCTTCCACATCTCAATCCGCTACCAGCAAGACGACGGCTTCGCAGTCTCCAAATAGCGGCGAATTCGAGGCGCAACTTTCTACCGCGCTCGCCGAGTCCTTACAAAAGTTAGGTGTCGGTTCAGGTGAGGTAAATATCTCAATTAAAAATCCGACGCCAACCACACGTCAGATTCTGGTGACGTATTCTGTCGATGGATCATCGGTTACAACACCCACCGAGTCAGAGCCGGCGGTCGGCACGTCCGCGAGTTCGACGAATCCTTTCTCTACGTATACCGAATACCTGGCGCCCACTGAAGTTCCCAAAGCCGATCCGATGGCTTGGGCTCCCTATTCTGGTCCCCGCGATGTGCGAGACGGACTTCCGGAAGGTGGCGGCCTCACCACCGGAAGCGGCGCGCCGCTCATTCGAAATAGCGATCAGGCGACGAAGAATCAATACGGGTATACCGGGCCGGCAACCAACAATCCATACTTCACGACTCCCAGCAACCCGCTGCGCGAGGGATATGTTACGGGATTCAATAAGTGGTTTGCCGACCCAATGATCCTCGGCGGCCTAAACGGCCCGGTGCCGGCGAATAAGATGCAATATTCGACCGAAGAGGGAGCTCAGGAAGCTTTGCGGATCGTCAAGCAGTTCGTTCCGGAAGCGACCGTCGTCAAAACCAACTGGCAGAGCGGACCGTTCGTCGTCGACAAACCGATTTACGAGGTCGAGCTCAGCGATGGGCGAAGGCTCAACGCCGGTGGCGTGCTGACAGGCTATTACAACCAGGGATTTGGCGTGACCGTTACTTCGGATGAGACGATTCGGCGCTCTATCCAACTTGCTTAGTGAGGTGTCGTGAGAACCGCAGCGAAGTGGGTTGTTGAATCGTGGGCACAGGAACTCAAAACAGTCCTTCAGTTTCTTACGGCTGAGGATTGGACCATCAGCATTGAAGAAAGCCATGCGGATGGCGGTGGGACTCGCTTCTGGTGGACACAGGAGTTCACCGCAGCCAGTGGAGCTTCGATTTCGATCGGCGCTCCTCCCCTCGTTTGGAGTGAGCTCGGCGCCCGCATATTGCAGGCTGCCGGTGTGGAACTGATTGAGCAATCGAGCGCCCGGAGCACTTATCTCGAGGCGATGCAACAGTCAGCTTCCGCCCTCGCGCGGTCGCTGACAGCGCGAATCGGTAAGCAAGTGGAAGCCGCCAACGGTCGCGACCACGCCCCCGAAGGAGCCGGTGAAACCTTCGGAGTCATCATCGCGAGCGGCGAGCTGCAGCTATCAACGCTACAAGTGGTTGTAAGTGAGGAGATGTCCCTCGCCCTGGAACCTTCTCCTCTATCGGAGACCCAGCTTATCGAAGCGGCTTTTCCTCCGAACCCTCTAGCCCCATCTCGGACCATGTCCGTTCTGCTTGACGTGAAACTGCCCGTCAGCATCTCATTCGGACGCACGTCAATGCCATTGAAAGAGGTTATGAAACTGACGTCCGGGTCTGCCGTGGAGTTGGACCGCAAACCTGATGATGATGTCGAGGTGATTGTGAACAACTGCGTGATTGCGCGTGGAGAAGTGGTAGTTGTAGAAGGAAATTACGGTGTGAGGATAACGGAAATCATAAGCCGGGAACAGCGTATGGCCTTGCGAGGAGATGGACGCAAATGATTAGAAGCATGCTTGTCAATTGGATCAGGAGCCGCTTCGCTCCGGCAATTCCAGCCGCTGTGCAACCTCCTGTAACGCCTGCTCCCGTTCCCCCTCCGTTCGTGCCGCCTCCCTCGACGCCGGCCCCCGAAGTAAAACCGCCGGTGCGGTCGATGTCCGCAGTGGAAATTTTGCAAAACGAACCCAACCTGACACCGGCAGAGCTTGCCCAGCGGGCTGGAGTTACGCTCTCCTATGCGAGAAGTCTGGTTCGCCGGCGCCAGAACCGCGCGGCAGCGCCCGTCGTTTGGCCCATCGCTCCGCGAAATCCGGTCACCACGCACGTAACCGCTTCGAGCCGGACGCAGGTCATTGAGCGGAGCGCCACCGGAGCCGCTATTCCAATGATCTCTGAGGAACTCGGAGTGCCAAAGGGCGAAGTGGAATTCATCCTCAAGGTCGATCGGCTGAAAAAATCCTTCAAAAACTAAGGATTTCGTTCGATATGTATGTTGAGCGTGTCCTCGCGATACGACAAAGTGATGAGAATCAACGACAACACGAGCGGCGTTTCAAGTGTCGCCATCACCCGGAGCGATGGGGCGAAAGCGAGCCAATCGGCGTTTGAAAATTCCTCTGAGGACTCAGTGTCCCTGGACTTCGCTGACCGATGCGCGGCGGCGTTGCGTGAACCCCTTCCGGCCGAAGTTGCGCTTACTGCGTCAGTTCGAAATCAATCCTATGACCCCTCCGCTCAGGAGATCGCAGCCGCACTGATCGGGAAGGCATTCGAGCTATGACGGCTCGAGAACTCGAATTACTGCTGGATCGCGCACAAGCGGCTATGACCGGAATGCAGGCGGCTGAGATCGAGTCGGTCGCGGCGCAGCTCACCGAATCAATCGCCGAGTCGCGCTATTCCAACACCAACCGCCTGGAACAATTGAGAGCCCTGGCGCTTCAATCCGCACAACTGTGGCACGCGTGTCTTCCCAACGATAATGACCCGGTCGGTTACTCTCCCGAGGGCTTTGTCAGCGAATCTTCCCGAGGAATGGACCTGTCCATCACGGGATAGCAGGAGTATCCAATGTCTAATCTATTCTCCAGTCTCCGATCCTCTACAGGCGCGCTCAACGCAATCACGAACGCGATCACGATCACGCAGAACAACGTGACCAACGCAGGAAGCGCGGGATACGCCAAACAGAAAGTCAGCTTGCAGGCGCTTCAGTTCGATCCGGACACCGGCCTGGCCGGCGGTGTGAAAAATGGGCAGTTGGCGAGCAGCCGCGATGAATACATGGAGCGCGCGGTTCGATCCCAGGAAGGCAAATCCACGGCCGCGGACACCGAGACCGTTGCGCTTTCGAAGCTCGAGCAGATCCTTCAGCTATCTAGCGGCGATTCCATTCCGACGGCGCTCGACGGACTCTACAAAGCATTTTCGGCTTGGGCGGTTGCGCCGAATGATCAGGCAAGCAAAGCCAATGTGCTAACCGCCGCGGGTAATGTGGCTTCTTCTTTTCAATTAACCGCTCGGAGATTGTCGGACTTGGCCAATGACAACGTTAGCCAGATCCGCAGCACTGTGGACGAGGTGAATCGCCTCGCCGGGCGCATCCAGGAATTCAACAAACAGGTCCGCTCCGGCTCAGTGAACGACGCCGGCGTCGATGCTGGAATCCATGCCACCCTCGAAGAGTTGTCCGCAAACGCGAATGTCGAAGCCAGCCGCCAGGAGGATGGCACCTACACATTGCTGCTCGCCGGCGAGCATCCTCTAGTCATCGGAACGGAACAATACAAGCTGTCAGCCAGTTTCGATGTGCCCGGTTCTCCCGCGCCGCCTTATCCCGACGGAGCGCCGCAAGCGCAGATATTGACCTCCGACGGTCAGAACATCACGTCTTCTATCAAAGACTCGAAGCTCGGAGCGCTGATCGATTTCCGGCACAATACACTGGCGTCGGTCGGTGGCGACACCATGCAACAGGGCGCCGTCAACCGGCTTGCTAAAAAAATCGCAGACCGTATCAATGAAGCTTGGCCGCCTCCGGCACAGCCCTTTTTCGTCACTGGCGTCAGCCCGATAGCGATCGCTCATACTCTGTCCGTAAATCCTGCCCTCGGACCTGCGATGTTGGATGCGGTCGAGCCGGGACCGCCGCCCGTCGAGAACGGAAAGCCGCTTCAACTTGCGGCCTTGGCAAATCCTGCAAAAGGCAACGACAAGCTCGATGGCCTAAGCTTCACCGAGTTTTATGGGCAGCTTGCGTCCAGCATCGGCGGCAAATTGAACGATTCGAAGTTCAATCAGCAGTCTCAACAACAGCTTTCGGCCCAGGTCAAATCGTTCCGGGACCAGATCTCAGGCGTGTCGCTCGATGAGGAAGCCGTTCACCTGCTCGAATTCCAGCGGGCGTACCAGGCGAGCGCGCGCATGGTTTCTGCGATCGATGACATGCTGCAGATCGCGGTCAATCTGGGCAAATAGTGAGGATCTTCTAAATGTTAAACGGTTTTGACCCATCCGCCCCGAGGTTTCTCGCCGATCTCGACCGAATCCAGGAGCGCAGCATGCGCGCGGAGCGGCAGATCTCATCCGGACTCAGAGTCGAATCGGCATCTGACGATCCCGGTCAGGTTCTCGAGATCCTCCGATTGAAGTCGCGCTTGGCGAACAACAGCCAGTTGCAAACCAATCTGACCCGCGTGCAGTCGCAGGTAAACGCTGGCGAAGCGTCGCTGCGTCAGGCGGTCACGCTGATGGAGCGCGCCCGCACTCTGGCAGCGGAGAACGCCAGCACAGGAGCGCCAAATCGGCCGGCGATGGCTCTGGAAGCGCGCCAGTTGCATGACCAGCTTGTCGCCCTGGTCAGCACTGCGGCCCAAGGGCAGTTCGTGTTCAACGGCGACGGTCCCGAAGTCGCGCCGTACGTAAGTGACTGGACACAGCCTTCCGGAGTCCGCTTCGTAGGAACATCGACAACTAATTCCGCTCTCGTCACCGATGAGAATGGAACCACGTTCAACGTATCGAAAACCGCTAGTGAATTGTTCGATGCTCCCGGAGCAAACAACGCTTTTCAGGCGCTGGTCGATCTGACGAAAGCGCTCGAGAACGACAGCGAGTCGGATGTCATGGCGGTAGCGCCTAAGATCGCTGCCGCCCTCGATTACCTGAACGGCAACCTGGCGTTTTATGGAAATGCTCAGAATCGCGTTACCGCCGCGATCGATTCCGCAAGCAAGTCCAGCACGGCGATGAAGGCCGATCTTAGCGGACTGGAGGAGGCCGACATTCCAGCCGCCATTCTCGAACTGACGTCCTCGAAGGTCCAGCTCGACGCCGCGCTCTCGGCGCATGCGAAAGCGGTCAAGTCGAGCCTGTTTGATTTTATCGGCTGACATTTTCTTGTCGCCGACTATGTCGTAAAAATGGCGCCGAGCACCAGGCGCCATTTCTTTTTCAATAGCTTGGGCGTGGCAAGCCGCGTGCATCTATCTTCGCGATGCAAACCGAATCCGGCCTCCGCCTGGAGCGTTACATGGATCTCGTCAGCTTCCGGCAAAAGCTGACCGCGTCCAATATCGCAAATGCCGACACTCCCGGCTACAAAACCAAAGACATCGATTTTCAATCCGAACTGACGACTGCCACTGGGCGCGAGCCGAACATCATCGACGCGCCTGGTCTTGCCACAAGGAACGACGGCAACAACGTGAATGTCGATCGCGAGTCGCGGCTTCTTTCAGAGAATGCGATTCGTTTCACAATCGCCTCGAATCTGCTCCAAACTCAGATCCGAACTTTGCGATCGGCCATTCAGGAAGGACGCAGTTAATGAGCTTATTCTCCGTACTTTCGATCTCCGCTTCGGGAATGGCCGCGCAGCGCTCACGCGCCGAAGTCATCTCGGAGAATCTCGCGAACGCCGACACGACGCGGACTCCCGACGGTGGCCCATACCGCCGGCGCGATGTCGTGCTCCAGTCGCAGGCGACCAGTTCTCCCTTTGCCGGTATGCTCGCTGAACAGATGGGCTCAGGAGGCTCAGGCGTGAGCGTGAGCGACGTCCTCGTGGACGAATCCGAGCCGCTCCGCCGCTACTCCCCTGGACATCCCGATGCCGACAAGGACGGCTACGTCGCCATGCCGCGAATCAATCCCACTGAGGAAATGGTCGACCTGATGGGAGCCTCTCGAGGGTATCAGGCGAATGTCGCCGCCTTTTCCGCCGCGAAGGACATGATCCATCGCTCTATCGATCTCCTGAAAGCATAAAGCGAATGATAAATCGACTCTCAGATATTGCGCCAGTCAGTCCGGTCAGTCCTATCGATTCCACCGGCAAAGCCGGTAAGACCGGAGACTTCCAAAACATCCTTCAATCGGCCATCGACCGCGTGGAATCATCGCGCTCAGCCGCCAATGACGCGGTGGAGAAGTTTGTATCAGGTGAAGATCAGGACCTGCATACAACCATGCTCGCCACTCAACGCGCCTCCCTCGATTTCGATTTGCTTCTCCAGGTGAGAAATAAGGTGGTCCAGAGCTACCAAGAAATCATGCGGATGCAACTGTAGGATTCGCTAAACCTTCACTTCAAGACCGATGCTCGAACAGTGGAAAACAATCTGGACCAATCTGCCGGTGCGTCAGCGCGTCACCATCGGGGCGGCGATCGTTATCATAGGGGCCGCCTTTTTCGGCCTGACGAAGTGGCAGCATGAACGTGATTTCAAGCCGCTGTACACGGGGATGTCCGCTGAGGATGCGGGCGCCGTCGTCGCGAAGTTGAAAGAATCCGGCGTCGAATTCCGGGTCTCCGAAGATGGAACTGTGTCGGCGCCTTCCTCTCGCCAAGCCGAGCTTCGTTTAGAACTGGCCAGCGCAGGCCTTCCGAAGACCGGCCGGATCGGATTCGAATTGTTCGACAAAGCGAATCTCGGGATGACGGACTTCGCCGAGCAGGTGAACTATCGCCGCGCTCTCGAAGGCGAACTGGAGCGCTCCGTCCGCGCCATCGCGGAAGTCGAGCAGGCCCGGGTTCATATCACCTTTCCCAAGGATTCGGTCTTTCTCGAGTCGCGTACGCCTGGGAAGGCAAGCGTGCTCCTGAAGATACGAAACGGCGCGAAACTTCCTCAACAGAACATCCTCGGAATCGCGCACATGGTTGCGAGCGCGGTTGAGGGGCTCACGCCGGACTCAGTTGCCGTGATGGACATTCATGGAAACCTGCTGAGCCGGCCCAAAAACTCTCAAGAAGGGCTGGATCTTTCCGATGAGGCTATCGAATACCGCCGTAGGGTTGAGAAAGATCTGCTGACGAAGATCAATTCCACTCTTGAACCGCTCCTGGGAGCCGATCGCTTTCGAGCCAGCGTTTCCGTCGAGTGCGATCTCACCAGCGGCGAACAAAGTGAAGAAACCTTCGATCCGGAACGGTCGGTGATGACTTCTTCGCAGAAAACAGAAGAAGCTACCACCGGCGCCACCTCAGGCGGCGGAGTTCCCGGAACGGCATCCAACCTGCCAAGGCCGACCAGCCGGATCGCAGGATCGGGCGCTTCGTCATCCAGACGCAGTGAAACGATCGCATACCAGACCAGCAAGACCGTCCGCCGCACCAAAATCCCACAAGGCGCTATGAAGCGAGTGTCTGCATCGATCCTTGTAGACCAAACGGTCCGATGGGAAGGTTCGGGCAATCAGCAAAAAAAGGTCGTGACACCGCCTTCGGCCGAAACGGTTCGCGCCATAAAAGTGCTGGTTTCAGGCGCTATCGGTCTTCAAACTGACCGCGGGGATCAATTGGTAGTCGAGAGTCTGCCGTTCGAGTCTACTCTGCAGACAGCCCCTCCGGCAACGGAGACGCCGGCTGCCGGCCCAAGGCAACTCAGGCAAGAACATCGATACCCGCCTGTTGATATTCATCGGCTCAGGGATTGCGCTCCTTGTTCTCGGCGGCGTCATTTTGTTACTTCGGCGCTCACGCAAGAAACGTTCCAAGAGCGTTACAGCCGCGCAAGCTCTACCCAAATCGAACCAAGAGCCCGCCAAAGCCCTTCAAGCGGGTTCAGACGACAAAGGTCAAGAAGCGATTGCCGGCGATGCCGAGACTGCCCGTATCTCCGAGCAGGCAGCCAAAATGGAGAAGCTGATGGGTTCGGTCCGGCGCGCCGTCTCCGACGATCCGGCTCTTGTAGCCGGTGTGGTGCGGAACTGGCTGGAGGAGCGGCCTTCCTGATATGCGCCGTTCTCAGACTGGAACTTTAACTGGAGTAGAGAAGGCCGCGGCCCTGCTCGCGACCCTCGGCCAGAACGTAAGCGCCGAGATATTAAAACACTTGAACGAAGAAGAAGTTCAACGCGTCAGCCAGGCGGTTGCGCAAATGAGTCGCCTAAGCTCATCGGAAGCGGAAACCGTTCTCGAAGAGTTCGACCAGATGGTGATCGCGCAACAGTATGTCGTGAAGGGCGGAATGGATTATGCCCGCGAGATGCTGCAGCGCGCATTCGGAGCCGACACGGCGGCGCGTTTGCTCGATCAGGTCAAAAACCAGATTGCCAGCGAGATGGCGAGCTTCGATGTGCTTCAGAAGGCCGACCCGCAGCAGCTCGCGAAGTTTATTCATAACGAACATCCACAGACGATCGCTCTGGTGTTGTCCCATCTGACGGCCACGCAAGCCGCGGCCCTTCTCACTTCATTGCCGCCCGCCTTGAGAAGAGACGTGGCGGTGCGCATGGCCAACCTCGACCAGATATCGCCCGAGATCATCGGCAAAATCGCCGCCGTAATCGAAGAAAAACTTCAGGCCCTCGGAGAGTTCAGCCGGGAATCCTACGGCGGCGTACGCGCTGTCGCCGAGATGATCAATCGCCTGGATATCGGAGAGAGCCGCGAAATTCTGAATGCGATCGAAGAAGAGGATGCAAAACTGTTCGAGACGATCCGGCACCTGATGTTCGTCTTCGAAGATCTGATGCAGCTCGATGTCCGCGACTTGAAGGAACTCATCCAGCGCGTCGACCGCAAATTGCTCACGATCGCGCTGAAGGGCACCAGCGATCAACTGAAGACTCGCATTATGAGCGTAATGTCCCAACGCAGCGCCGAAATGCTGCGAGAAGACATCGAGGTGATCGGAGCAGTGAAGATTCGCGAAGTCGAAGCGGCGCAGCAGCACATTATTGCTTTGATCCGGGAGATGGAGAAGGACGGTTCGATCACTCTCCAGCAGAGCCAATATGTCGTGTAAGATTCTTTCCCGAACCGACAACCCCGTTCCGGAGCGTCTTTCCTGGAAAGAAGCCAATTCCGAGAGACCTGCCGCGATCCGCAATCAACCAGCGAGCCCGCCCCAGGATTCCGGCGAGCTTCGCAAGCTGCATGGCCGCATCGTGGAGTTGGAGAGCGCCATGGAGTCTCAGCTTCGACAGGCCCATGCTCGCGGAATTGAGGAAGGGACAAAAGCCGGCCGTGAAGCGGCGCAGGCGGAACTCCAGCCGGTGATGGAGCGCCTTCTGCGGTCGTGCTCCGAGATAGCCGGACTGCGTGCCCGTATTCGCAAAGAAACCGAAACCGACATCGTTTCATTGACAGTGGCGATTGCCCGCCGTGTACTTCGACGCGAGCTATCCGTAGACCCGGAAGCCATTCATGGCGTGATCAAGGCCGCCCTGGAGAAAGTGCAAAGCAAAGAGATCTGTGTCATCCAAGCCTATCCGGAACATGTCGCCGCCGTGAGAACTTTCTTTGAGAAAGCGGGCCTGAACGTGGGGATCGAAATCATTGCGGACGCGTCTCTCCAACCCGGAGGCCTGGTTGTGGAAACCAAGCGGGGCAACCTGGACGCATCCATCGAGACGCAGTTGAAGGAGATAGAGCGTGGTTTCACGGACCGGCTCGGTCGTTAAATCTCGGTCGTTAAATAATGATAAGCGGCGTAGATCTTAAACCCTATCTCGATTACGTGGCCGGCGCTGACGCGGTCCAATGGACCGGCGAGGTGACCGACGTTGTCGGGATGTTGATTGAATCGCGTGGACCGGCGGCAGCTCTCGGCGATTTCTGCGAGATCGAGGCGGGATCGGGACGCTCCATTCGTACTCAGGTCGCAGGCTTCAGAGATGGTCGAGTTCTGTCGATTCCGCTCGAGGAAACCGATGGACTGCAGCTTGGCGCGAGAGTCGTAGCCAGGTCCGAAGACAGCCGGGTGCCGGTTGGGCCGGAACTGCTCGGCCGAGTGCTCGACGGCTTTGGCAGGCCGATGGACGATGGCCCTCGGATTCAAAGCACGGCCGCCTACGATCTCTACGCCGCGCCGCCGAATCCCCTGAGCCGCGAACCGATCACAAAACCGTTGAGTACAGGCATACGCGTGATCGACAGCATGCTGCCTTGCGGACAAGGTCAGCGTGTCGGCCTGTTCGGTGGAAGCGGCGTGGGTAAAAGCACCTTGCTCGGCGCAATGTCCCGACAGAACTCAGCGGATGTGACAGTGATTGCTCTGATCGGCGAACGCAATCGTGAAGTCCGCGCGTTTATCGAGAATGAACTCGGTCCGGAAGGTCGGAAGCGATCAGTAGTCGTGGTGGCCACCTCAGACCGGCCAGCGCCGCTGCGTGTACGCGCCTGCTTTGTGGCGCTCGCGATTTCCGAATTCTTCCGCGACCAGGGAGCGAAGGTGCTCCTGGTAATGGACTCCGTAACCCGGTTGGCGATGGCGCAGCGTGAGATCGGCCTCGCAGCGGGCGAGCCGCCGAGCCAGAAAGGCTACACACCGTCAGTATTCAATCTGTTGCCGAAAGTATTCGAGCGCGCCGGTAACTTCGCTGGAGGCTCAATCACCGGCTTTTTTACGGTTTTGGTTGAAGGCGATGATTTCAACGAGCCGATCTGCGACGCTGTTCGAGGCATTCTTGACGGGCATATCGTGCTTTCGCGCGAGCTCGGCTCGTCGGGGCACTATCCGGCTGTGGATGTTCTCCAATCCGTCAGTCGTGTCATCAATCAGGTTGCCAAGACTGAACAGGTTCGTGCAGCGCAAAAGATTCGAGAGTCCCTCGCGTGCTATCAGCGTAGTTCTGACCTTTTGCAACTGGGCGCCTATGTGTCCGGCGCCAACCCGAAGCTCGATGCCAGTATCCGTTGCCGCGATGAGCTGGTCTCGTTCCTTCGTCAGGATTCGCACGAGAAGGCTCCCGTAGACAAGACCCTGGAGCGCATGCTGGCCATTGCATCTACCTTATGAAACGTTTCGAATTTCGTCTGGATCGCGTCCTTGAGTGGAAGACCGTGATTGCTCAGCAGGAGCAGGCGGCGTTGGATTCACT
The DNA here is from genome assembly GCA_963833675.1 of Bryobacteraceae bacterium. Classification (GTDB taxonomy): domain Bacteria; phylum Acidobacteriota; class Terriglobia; order Bryobacterales; family Bryobacteraceae; genus DASQDN01. The sequence continues at coordinate 111,767 of CAWHYW010000022.1, forward strand.
GCATCACGAGAAGCAGGAAATTTCCGAATCCCTGCAGAACCTGAATGATCGCATTAACGATCTTTCCGAGATCTCCTATTCTGCGGAAAGCGCGCAGGAACTCGCATACGCAGCTTCCGCGCGATCTGCTTTGCTTCGCGACCGCTCTCGAACAGAACACCTTAACGACGCTTGCGACAACAAGATTGCCGCGCAGCAGGAGAAATATCGGAGTGCGGACACGGAGCGGCGTCTCGTCGGGAAGCTTAAGGAACGTTCGTATAGCCAATGGTCGGCTGAGGTTTCACGTGAGATGGAGGCGACTGCGTCGGACCTGTATCTCGGCGGTTGGAACCGGCGATAAAAACCCTCAAAGCCCGTCACCGGTTTGCCGACAAGCCAATCAGGTCAACGGAACAAGGAGAACCAGTTCGTGAACGTTTTGATAGTCGACGATTCCGCAGCGATTCGGAAAATCCTGCAGCGCGTGTTGGGACAGGCGAAAGTGCCGATCTCACAGGTCTATGAAGCAGGAGATGGTCTTGAAGCATTGGAGATGCTGAAGGCCCACGAGATCGGACTCGTGCTTTCTGACATCAACATGCCGAACATGGACGGCTTACAACTGTTGAGTCAGGTGCGAGCAGCGGAGCAATGGAAGAATGTGCCCGTGATTATGATCACCACCGAAGGAAGTCAGGCGAAGGTAATGGAAGCCGTTCAATTGGGCGCGTCGGGCTACGTACGCAAGCCATTCACACCCGATCAGATCAAGGAGAAATTGGCCGGACTTGTATAGGCCAGGAGGAGAGCGAATGCCGGCACTCAGTCATGATGATCTTGTTTCGTTAGTGCGCAGCGCGACGGAAAACGTTTTTGAAACGATGCTTGGACAAAGCATCGCGTCCCAAGACGCCTATCTGGATAGCGTTGCATCCGCCGCTTCCAACGGCGTAGTGTCGTTTATCGGTCTCGCCGGGGCGTGGCAAGGAACGGGCAGCATCGCTTGCAGTGCTGCGTGCGCGTGCCGGCTTGCGTCCCAGCTGCTGATGGGCGACTATCGCGCCGTCGATGACGAGGTTCTCGACGCGGTCGCCGAAGTGACCAACATGATTCTCGGAAACGTCAAGACAGCGCTTGAAGAGCGTCTGGGACCTATGGGTCTCAGCATCCCCACCGTTATCTATGGCCGGAACTTCTCGTCGCGGACCGTGGGGAAACACGAGTGGACTGTCGTGCCTTTCGACTGCGGTGGTGAGCGGCTGGAAGTCCAGCTCTGTCTGGCTGAACAACGCGACCCGCTCAAGGAGCGTGTTCCCTTCGCTGGGGGAATTGCTGCAGTCCAGCTCTAAAGGAAACTCATGCGTACAAAAACGGCTCACGCCCCAAAATCGCAGTCGTCCGGAGCGCGTTCCGGCAAGTATTTGAGCTTCCATCTCGGTGCGGAAGAGTACGCGATTCAGGTAGTGAAGGTACGCGAAATCGTAAAGCTTCAGCACATCACCGGAGTCCCCGAAACGCCCGCGGAGTTGAAAGGCGTCATCAATCTGCGCGGGAAAGTAATTCCAGTGGTTGACTTACGTCTTCGCTTCGGACTACCCGAAAAGGAATACGGACAACGAACCTGCATCGTCGTTGTGGAACTTGGACGCGCCGCAACCGGCCCGATGGGGATCATCGTGGACGAGGTAAGCGAAGTTTTGACCCTGCAGGAATCCGACATTCAGGACACTCCGAACTTTGGCCCGGGCGTAGAGACACCGTATCTGTTGGGCATGGCCAAGGTCGGCGATGGCGTCAAAATTCTGCTCGACATCGATGAAGCTCTCGCCGCCTCCGATCTTTCGGCCATCGACGCGCTTGCGAATTGAGCCTCGGTTGCGTGCAGGAGATTCGCAAATGGAATTAAAAGAAACGGCAATCGAGGGAGCGGAGCTTACCAATTGCATTGAGCGCTTGCGTGACATGGTTGAGGCGCCCTTGGAAGCTGAGGAGGACAGTTCCGCCATGAGTTTGGCGGACGATCCGGAGCTGATACGGGACTTCGTTCTGGAATCGCGCGAACATCTGGAATCCATCGAGTCGCAGGTTCTAACGCTTGACCGGGAGGCCGCCAATATGGAGGCGGTCCACTCGGTTTTTCGAAGTTTTCATACGATTAAAGGCATTGCAGGATTCCTCGGTTTCGATGTAATCCAACATCTCACCCACGAAGTCGAGACGGTCCTCGATCTGGCACGAAACTCCAAACTCTCTGTAACGGCCGCCGTGATCGACGTGGTCCTGGAGAGTAAGGATTATGTCGGCAAGTGGCTGCAGTATCTCGACGCGTCTGCAACTGGCGCGAGCCTTACGCCGCCCGCAACCGACCAGGCGCTGCTTAGGCGAATTCATCGGTTCGTCGAACCGGACGCCGGTTTGCCGGATGCGCCAGAGCAATCTCCTGAGCATCCGGCGCCGTCTGCTCAGGTAGCAGACACACCTGAAACAAAGGTGGCGGTGCGATCCGTTAAGGTCGACACAGATAAACTCGATTTTCTCGTCGACATGGTCGGCGAGATGGTCATTGCGCAATCGCTGGTGCGCCACGATCCTGGCTTGAAGATCGAAGGCAACGAACTTCTTGCGCGCAATCTCTCGCAGCTCGCGCGAATTACCGACGAGGTACAGCGCACGGCGATGGCCATGCGAATGGTTCCAGTCGGACCACTGTTTCAGAAAATGGTCAGGCTGGTCCGCGATCTCTCGCGCAAGTTCGGCAAACAGGCTCGCGTGGAGACAGAGGGAGAAGAGGTGGAGCTCGACCGAAATATCGTGGAAGAACTTGCCGATCCTCTCATGCATATGATCCGCAATGCTCTGGATCATGGGATTGAAACTCCCGAGCAGCGGCAAGCGAGCGGCAAGGATCCGGTTGCGCTCATCAGATTGCGCGCGTTTCACAGATCCGGACACATCGTCATTGAAGTATCGGATGACGGGCGTGGGATCAACAAGCAGAAAGTGTTGGAAAAGGCGCGCAATAACGGGCTGATTGGGCCGACGGCGCAGTTGACTGACGCCGAGTGCCACAACATCATCTTCCAGCCTGGCTTCTCGACCGCCGATCGTGTCAGCGACGTGTCAGGCCGAGGCGTCGGCATGGATGTCGTTCGCAAGCAAATTCAGAAGCTTCGAGGCAATGTAGAGCTGCATTCCGTCGAGGGCAAAGGGGCGAAGTTCTCGCTGAGACTTCCCCTGACTCTCGCCATTATCGACGGTCTGATTGTGACTTCCGGCGCCGAGCGCTACATTATCCCTCTGGCGTCCGTAAAAGAACTGTTTCGACCGGTCGCCAGGTCAGGTCTCAACCATAGAGGGACGAGCTGAAGTCGTCTCCGTGCGGGACCAGTTGATTCCCGTCCTCCGGCTGTACAGTCGTTTCCGGATCGAGCCCAGAACCACTGATCCCATCGAGTCGGTTTTCGTAATGGCTGAAACAGACAACGCCACCTTCTGCATCATGGTCGACGATCTCATTGGGAAGCAGGAAGTCGTGATCAAGAGCTTGGGTACTATTTTCCGAAACATTCCGGGCGTCGCCGGAGGAGCAATTCTTGGCGACGGGCGTGTGGGCTTGATTCTCGACCCCCAGACGCTCTTTGCGGGAAATTCCGATGTTCACTGACGCCGGTGTTCTTCCTTCCCTCGAACTAAAACCGAGTGAATTCGAAATGATTCGCCAACTGGCGATGAAGAGTTTTGGCCTGGATCTACGAGCCGGCAAAGAGCGCCTCGTGGCCGCACGTCTCACCAAGCATCTTCGCGCGGGCGGGTTTCGGAGCTTCCGGCAATACTACGATCGGGTTCGATCCGACAGCTCCGGCGACCTTCTGGTCCAACTGATTGACGCTCTCACAACGAATCACACCGGCTTTTTGCGAGAACCATCGCACTTCGATTTTTTTCGCGAGCTTCTTAGCACGGAGTATCGCTCTCGACGGCGAATCGACATCTGGTCTGCCGCAAGCGCGACCGGTGAGGAGCCCTACACGTTGCTGTTTACTGCCTTGACATCTGCGGACCGGCCGATCGCGCCTGACGTTCGTATTCTTGCATCCGATATCTCAACACGAGTCCTTTCGATCGCGCGTAAAGCTTTGTACTCGAACGTTCGGGTCTCCCCGTTGCCACCGGAATGGACGAAGCGGTTTTTTGAACCTTCGAAGGACCTTCCATACGACAGCGTGCGCGTGAAATCACAGTTCCGAAGCGCGATCACGTTTCAACGAATCAATCTCGTGGAAACTCTTCCAATGACCACTCTGTACCCGATCATCTTTTGCCGGAATGTGATGATTTATTTCAACAAAAGTACGCAAGCCGAGGTCGTCGCACGCCTTGCTGACAGGCTGGAGCCCGGCGGTTACTTGTTCGTCGGACACTCGGAGAGCTTAAGTGGCGTCGATCATTCGTTGAAGTACATCAGACCTGCCGTATACCGAAAACCTCTGTGATACGGAACGTCAGTTCGATCAAAGTCATCGGCGTAGGGGAATGTATCGCATCCGCGGACCCTACTGAGTCTCTTGCTACCTACGCGCTCGGCTCATGTATAGCCGTCGCCATTTGCGACCGCGCTGCACGGGTGGGTGGTTTACTTCACTTTCTCTTGCCCGATGCGAGCTACGAACCAGCCCGTCGCCGCAATAACCTGTATTTATGCGCGGACACAGGAGTGCCCGAACTGTTGAAGCTCTGCATTCAGCTCGGCGCGCGGAAGACAAGACTATCGGTTTGCGCCGCCGGCGGCGCGAGTATCTTACTTAACGGCGCATTCTTTAACGTTGGCCGTAAGAATCAGATCGGCCTGGAACGCGCTCTCGCGAAGGCGGGACTCAAGCTCCATGCCGTTGCGATGGGCGGTCAGATATCCCGAGCCATGCGCCTGGAGATCGGAAGCGGTCGTTTCTGGGTAAGAGATGAAAGTCGGCCCGAGGAACTCCTTTTCGGGGCTCTATGAGGCGACCGATCCGGGTTTTGATCGTAGACGATTCGGCAATTGTCAGAAAGCTGCTCACTGAATCCCTGAACGGCTCTGCCGATATCGAGGTGGTCGGAACTGCTCCCGATGCATTGGTTGCCAAAGATCGGATCGGCAGCCTCCAGCCTGATGTCATCACGCTGGATATCGAAATGCCCAGAATGGACGGACTGAGCTTTCTGCGGAGCCTTCCTGCCGACATGTCGTCGGCGGTGATCGTGGTCAGTTCTTTTGCGCAGTCCGGATGCTCTTCGGCTCTTCAAGCACTCGAGGCCGGGGCGGTTGACGTTGTCGCGAAGCCGGGCGGGCCGTATTCTGTCAGCGATCTTCGTTCGATCTTGCCTGGCAAGATCCGTGCTGCTTTTCTTGCGAGACGACCGCGCGCCGTAGCATCTCGTAATGCCACTTCTCCGGCCAGAGTTGCACGGCTGTTTCTAAAAAGAGGGCCTGCACTGCCACTCATCGCAATCGGCGCATCGACGGGAGGTACGGAGGCAATTCGAACGATCCTGTCCGACATGCCCGAGGCAAGTCCTCCGATTCTGATCGTGCAACATATCCCGCCGGTGTTCTCAAAGGCGTTCGCAGAACGCCTGAATAGTAGCTGCAAGCTAAGCGTCTCAGAAGCGGTTGATGGCGACTCAGTCGAGCCGGGCAGAGTTTTGCTCGCGCCAGGAAATCTGCACATGTCATTGAACCGAACCGGGGGCATGCTGAGGGTCTCCGTCAGTTCAGGGCCACCGGTTTGCTACCAGCGGCCGTCCGTCGACGTCTTGTTTCAATCCGTAGCGGAAATGTTAGGGGCCAGCGCTATCGGCGTCATCCTTACGGGCATGGGGTCCGACGGCGCTCGTGGACTACTGCGAATGAAAGAAGCAGGAGCGCGCACGATAGGCCAGGACGAGAATACGTGTGTCATTTATGGCATGCCAAAAGAGGCGGTCAGGGCAGGCGCAGTGCAACAAGTTGTTCCTCTCGGACTGATGGCACAAGCGATCTGCGGCTCGTCAGGAGTGTAGGATCACAGCTTAGGCCGAGCCCATTTCCACCCGTTCCGCCACTGAGAAGCCTCGCCGTCCCTTGGAGATCATGACATTCCCGAGGTACTTCGGGAGGCCATTGACTCGCAAAACAACCGGCTGCTCCAGAGTCGCATCGAATTGCAATACATCCCCTTCCTGCAGAGCCAGGAGATCCTCAAAGTACACGTTCGACCCTTCCACACGGGCCTCGAGCGCCAATTGCGACGGATGCACCAACGACAAAAGCCGTTCGCTCTCATCAGTCATCGTTGATTTGCGGGCAGTCCACTGCTGGTCGAACTTCTGTCGCAGGAGTTTCACCACGCTTGACGGAATGCCGATGTTCATCATGCCGGAAGTCTCACCCAATTGCACTTCGGTCGCAATGACAACGATCGCCTCGTTAGGAGCTACCACCTGCAACAGGGCCGGCTCGGATTCGTGGCTCTCCAGGGAAAAATCTACCGTCGCAACGCTTTGCCAGGATAGCGAGAGTGTTTGCAGGATAAGCGTGAGCAACCCGCCGAGAATACGCTGCTCGATCGCCGTCATCTCTCGGTTGACTACCAGCGGTTTGACCTTGCCGCCGCCCAGCAGGCATTCGATCAGCGGGAACGCAAGCGCCGGGTTAAGTTCGAGAACTCCGACACCTTCGAATGGATTCATCCCAATAGTGGCAATGCAGGTAGGCGAGTTCAGAGTCGCGACGAAATCCGCAAACGTGAGCTGCTCCACCGAGATCAGATTTACTGTGACATACGTGCGAAGATACGCGGAAAGAGTAGATCCGAGACTGCGCGCAAAGGTATCATGCACCGCGCGCAAGGCCCGAATCTGTTCCTTCGGAATGCGGTCCGACCGGCGGAAATCGTAGGCGCGCGCCTGCGGCTTATTGGATGCCGCGGCTTGCGCCTGGAATAGCGCATCTATGTCTTCTTGCGAAAGAGCGTGCTTATCCATCTAACTTTTCACCATTTCGGCCCGCCTGGCCAGCGCTTTTGCATGAGTGTGCGCAGCCGCAAAATCCCCTGCGATTTCAGCTGGCACACGCGCGAAGTGTGCAGGCCCATAACCCGTCCGATCTCGGCTAACGTGAGTTCTTCTTTGAAGTAAAGACTTATTACCGTGCGCTCAGGCTTCGGCATCGACGCGATACCATCCGCAAGCAGCTTTCCCAGCGCCTCGCGCTCGACAATCCATCCCGGTGTCAACTCGTCGCGGTCCGCCAAATAACGGAGCAGCCCACCTGCGGAATCTTCGGATGGGACCGCATCAAGCGCGCCTAAGGAAACTGCTCTGACATCGAGGAGTGTCTCGTGGTACTCGTCGAGATCTATTCCGAGCTGAGCGGCGATCTCTTCTTCGGACGGAGACCGTCCCAATCGCTGCTCCGCGATCTCTATCGCCGCCTGTACTTCCTTTGCGCGTTTTCGGTGGTGCGAGGGGATTCCATCCAATCCGCGAACGCTATCGAGAATCGCCCCGCGGATCCGATATTCGGCATAGGTGCGGAGGGAAGTATTGCGCGAAGGATCGAAATTATCGATTGCGGCGATCAACCCGATGATTCCGGCAGATACCAGATCTTCCTGCAATATTCCCGCAGGCAGCTTTTCGTGGACGTTCGCTGCGATCCAACGCACCTGGGGAAGATGCTCGATGATCAGCCGCTCCCGATCCTGGACTGAATTGATTGACTCTTTGGAGTATGCGGATTGCATAGTCCTCTCACGCAGCCGTAACCACAGCGTCCATCAGAGTGGGGAGCAAGCGAGCCGTCAACGATCCTGCGGACGCTTCTTCAAGGTCCTCGGGGATCTCGGGTCCACTGCCTAGGAAAGAGATGGGCGTCTCGTTCTGGAGGGCAAATGCAAGCATCGGCCCGGCATTACTGCAGTTGTCCAGCCCAGTAAACAGTAGCTTCGAAGGTAGGAATGCCTTGCTACGAGCGGCCATTCCGGACAACTCGTCGCATCCGGCAAAGGCAGGTAACACCAGGTGCACGTCGACGTCGGCCCGCTTCGCAAGAAAGTTGCCGAGGGCGGCGTTCGAATCAGCGTTGTTCGCACTCAGACCAGGAGTATCGATCAAAGTCAGGCCCCCCCGTTCCTCATTCATTAGGGCGCGCTGGAGCAAGTCGAGATTCGCAGGCGCTTCAAAGGCCACACCCATCGCCTCGGCATATCTGCGAAGAAGATCCGTTCCACCTAGGCGGTAGGTGTCTGTCGAAATCAGCCGCACCGGCCGGCGCTTTGCGATCCCCCATGTGATAGCGAGTTTCACCAAGGTTGTGGTTTTACCCGATCCCGCCGGTCCTACCAGCGCGACTGTCGTTCCGGGCTTCGGGGCGACGCGTACCCTGGCGTTGAGCTCTGCGCGTAGTCCGCCGAGAATATCCTGCTTGCCGTCGCGGCAGCGGTTTTGCACACTCGAGCCGAGCTCATCCGCAAGATCCACCGGGAAGCCATTCTTCTTAAGAACTCCCGCGATGCGACCTGCGACGGGCGTTTTGGCCGCGGCCACCTGTTCGCGCTTCTTGGAGACCGACTTGCGCATGTCTTCCATGCGGGCGCGCAAACGTTCCAGCCCTTCGGTAGCTGGGGGCGGAGCCTTCTCAGCCGCAACCGGCGCGTCGTTAAGCCCGAACACGACTTCATACGTCCCGAGCCGTTGGGTATCTCCCGTAGTCTTGTTGGAGGCAATAATCATGGCGTCCGGCCCGAGTTCGACTCGCGCCCGCTCCATCGCTTCCGTGATGGTCTTTGCGAAATAGGATTTGATTCTCACTGAATGACTCCAGCCGAAACAATGCGAACTCCCGCAGGCAATTCGTTATGCGAGAGGAAGAAAACATTTGGCAGCACCGGCTCCACAAGTTGCCTGAGGAACGGCCTGGCGCCTGCGCTTGTAATTACTACGACCGGCGTTTCCGGCCGCTCGATTTTCTGTTGAAGTTTGCCGACGATGTCGCGCATCAGTTGCGGCGCGAGCGCTGCGACACTGTTCTGCTCGCCGTGCTCCACCGTTTTTTCGACGCTCTGCTCGACGCTTAGATCGGTAAAGTACACCCGAAGCTCTCCCGTTGTCGAGAGGTATGGCTTCACGAGTGTGCGACGGATATTCTGCCGCACGTACTCGGTTAACAGCGTTGTGTTCTTCGTGCTGGCTGCCCCTTCTCCCAACGCTTCGAGGATGGACACACCATCGCGGATGGGCACGGCTTCCCGCAACAGGTTCTGTAGAACTTTCTGAACGCTCGAGAGCGGCAGAAGCTTCGGCACTAGATCTTCGACTGTTTTCGGACTGTCTTGCGCAACGCGATCGCAGAAGGCTTTCGCATCCTGACGCGAGAAAATCTCGTGGGCATTGCGCCGCATGAGCTCCGTCAGGTGTGTGCCGAGAACGTTGATGGAATCGACAACCGTGTAACCTGACCTGCGGGCCTGTTCCGTCTTGTCGGCAGGAACCCAAAGCGCATTAAGGCCGAAGGCGGGCTCGCGCGTCGTTTGCCCTTCCAACGCTTGCGCCTTCGCGGTGGGGACAGCGAGTTCGCAACCGCTCATCAGTTCGTATCGGCCGGCCTCGCCGCCTTTGATCATCATCAGATACTCACGCGCGCGGAGGCCAACGTTATCCGTCACACGCACCGGTGGAAACACGAAGCCCATCGTGGATGCGAAATGGCGGCGAATCGCGGCGATCTTCTGCAGGAGCGGCGAATTCGCGCCGCCCGCTGCAAGATACGCGAGACCAATTCCAACCTCGATCGATATCGGATCCACCCGAAGCAGCGTGTCGAAGTTCTCCTTCGCGGGAGCGGCAACCTGGGCCGCGGGTTCGGCGGAAGCGGCCGGCGCTCGATGGCGCATGCGCCATGCCGCGGTCCCGACCAGTCCGCCCAACGCGAGGAAAGGCACGGTCGGCAATCCTGGAAACAGCGATAAAGCAACCAGTACGCCACTCGCTAATCCGAGGGGTTCAGCGTTCCCGAACAGCTGCTTGTTGAATTCCTCTCCGAGACGCTTATCGGAGCCCGCGCGGGTAACGATGAGTCCGCCGGATACCGAGATCATAAGGGCAGGAATCACGGTTACCAGACCATCGCCGATGGTAAGCACGGTGTATGTTTCGAGGGCTCGCCGCAGGTCCATGCCGTGCTGAAGGACGCCGATCAGAAATCCTGCAAGGATGTTGATTCCGGTGATCAGAATGCTTGCCACCGCATCTCGCTGGGTGAATCGCGAAGCGCCGTCCATGGCGCCGTAAAACTCCGCTTCGGCCGCAAGTTGTTTGCGGCGCGCGCGGGCTTCGCTCTCATCGATCAAGCCTCCATTCAAATCGGCATCGATCGACATCTGCTTTCCAGGCAGGGCATCCAGGGTGAAGCGGGCCGTTACTTCGGAAATGCGAACCGCGCCGTGGTTGATGACTACATATTGAATTGCGATCAGAACAAGGAAGACAACGACGCCAATCACGTAATTGCCACCGACGACGAAGTTGCCGAAAGCTTCGATCACATGACCGGCGGCGGAAGTTCCTGAGTTTCCGTTCAACAAAATGAGCCGCGACGAGGAGATATTCAACGCGAGGCGGAAGAGTGTGAGCAGCAACAGAGTTGTCGGAAAAGTGCTGAATTCGACCGGTTTCGTAATGTACATCGAAACCATCATCACGATCACCGACAGCATGATGTCGGCCGCGATCAGCAGGTCGAGCACAAACGCCGGTAGCGGAGTGATCATTGCGATGACGATCGCAAGGACTCCGACCGGGACAGCCATTTCCCCGAGCGTTTGCAGATTGAATAACGGCGGCAATTGCCGCGCAGCGGCTACGCTCTTTGCCATTTCCAGTTCGCTCCCATCAATTCGGTCTCCTGCGGCCCATCAGACGATAAATGTACGCGAGTACTTCGGCAACAGCCCGATAGAACTCGGCCGGAATCTCCTGCCCTACTTCCGCCGCGGTGTAAAGTCCACGTGCGAGAGGCGGATTCTCGACGATGGGCACACCGTTGTCGATGGCCTTTTGCCGAATCCGCAGAGCCAGGTAGTTTTTTCCCTTCGCTACTACTAGTGGGCTGGCCATGCCATCCATCTCATACCGAATTGCAACTGCGTAGTGTGTAGGATTCACGATGACTGCCGTAGCCGTCGGCACATCCTGCATCATGCGGCGGCGCAGCAGTTCACGGCGAAGGCGGCGGATCTGGCCTTTGATCTGCGGATTACCTTCGCCTTCTTTCATTTCGTCGCGGATTTCCTGCTTGGACATCCGGAGCTGCCTTTGGTAGCTTGCACGATTGCGTATGAGTTCCACAAATCCGAATACCATCAGCACTCCGGCCGCACGCCAAAGAAGTTGTTGAACAGATGCGCTGATCTGAGAGACCGCACTGGGCACGGTCGATAACGGCAACAGCATTAACCGCGGTAGATTGTCGCGGATCAACAGATAGAGCACGTATCCCATCACAGCCATCAAGGCGAGCGCCTGAATCGCAGCTGGAACGTTCTGCTTGGGCAGATCCTTGAGCTTGTTCAGCGGATTGAAACGGGCGCCGCTCGGGGCCAGGCGCTTGAAGCTGATGCCGAGATTTGTCGAGGCAAGCTGCGCCGCGAGCGTGATCCCCAACAAAACCGCAGCTCCAATGCCCAGAGGCAGAAAGGTTCGCCATAGCGCATCCTTGGCCAGCGCGACTCCGGATGCCGCGTCCATTTGCACCGAGAACGCGCGCTGCAGCAGCCAGCGGAAATCATGTTGTGTCTCGCGGAACCAGGATGCTCCCCAGGCGGAGAGAATCAGCATTATGCCGAGGTACTGGATAGCGCTGACGAAGTCCTTCGCCGCAGGAAATTGCCCTTCTTCACGGGCCTTCTGCAACCGTCGTGGTGTGGGTTTTTCTGTACGCTGCTCCGACATCGCGCTATCTCGACATCAACTTTGCGAGCAGTCCGAGCATGTGCCCGGCATGCTGCTCATAGACACGCGGGAATGCCACCAAGGTCCACGCCAGCATCGAAAGCGCGAGGCCCATTTTCAGCGGAAAGGCTACGGTCACCATTTGGACTTGGGCATTGATTCGTCCAACCAGCGCCAGAGCGAGATCCACTAACAACAACATGCCCGTGATGGGAAGCGCCAGACGCAAGCCTGTGGAGAAGACCGCCGAGCCTGTGCGGATTACTTCCTCGGCAGCAGGTCGTCCAAGCACCCAAGTCCCCGGCGGATGTGCGTCGAGACTCTTCGCGAAGATGGTAAGAAGTTGACGATCCAAGCCCAGTGCGAAGAAGAGGAGCCCCGCAAGAAGTTGGGCAAACACTAGGAGAATGCCCGAATCCGCTTGTGTATTCGGATCGATCGTAGACGCATAGCCGTAACCGGCCTGCAACCCGAGGATCTGCGCCCCCATAACAATGGCTTCCGCCGCGAAACCAACAAGCAGTCCGGCTACAACTCCGAATGCGGCTTCGGAAAGAACCCATGCGATGAACACACCGGTGGTGACCCCTGATGGCTCCACCTCAGGCCATCTGGAAGCGAGCGCGAACGTGAATGCCAGGGACAGAACTATGCGGGCGGCGACCGGACCGGCGGTGATACCCGGGATCGGAAGAAAAGTAAAAACGCCGGCCACGCGTATCAGCACCAGCGCAAACGCGTAAACCGTACCGAGCGGTATGATCAGCTCACTTGGCATACCGGCCCAGGTCGCCGAGCACGTACGTCGTGTACGTCATCAATCGGTTAAGCATCCACGGCAGTAACAAAACGAAGCCAACCAGGAAGGCTGCGAGCCTCGGCGCCGTGCTGAACGCGGAATCCTGCATCGACGTAGCGATCTGAACGACATTCATGACGATGCCGACGATGAATCCGATAAGAAGCAGCGGCGCGGCGACCCACACGGCCGTCATCAGCGCCTGTTTGATGATCTGTACAGCAAATTCGGGTGTCATCTTAATAAAAGCTCTTCAGAAGCGATCCGAGAACGAGGTTCCATCCATCGACAAGGACAAACAGCAGGATCTTAAAAGGCGCCGATATCATGACCGGCGGCAGTTGGACCATGCCGATGGTGAGCGTGACGGAGGCAACCACCAGGTCAATGATCAGAAATGGAAGGAACAGGACAGCTCCCACTTGAAATCCGGTCTTTAGCTCAGAAAGGATGTAGGCCGGAATCAGCACTCGCAGGTCGAGATCGGCTGCCGTTCGCGGCGCGCGAGACTTCGTAATCTCAACCATCAGCCGCACGTCCTTCTCTCGGACGTATCTGGCAAGAAATGTTTTCAGGGGCGCGGAGCCGCGATCCATCGCCGCCTGCGTGGTGATCTCTCCACGCTCGAGGGGAGTCCACGCATTTTGGTAGATGTCCTGCACGACGGGCTGCGTGATTACGATGGTCAGGAACATAGCCAATCCGATCAGTACCTGATTGGACGGGGTGGTCTGTGTCCCTAGCGCCTGTCGAAGAAAGTGAAGCACAATCGTGATCCGCAGGAACGGCGTGATGCACATCACCGCCGCCGGCAACAACGTGAGCAGCGTCAGCGATACCGCGATCTGCATCGGCATGCTGAGACCTGCGCCCGCTTTGCCGAGTCCCAAAGGAGCGAGTTGCTGAAGAATCAGGAATGCCATTATTTCTGGTCCTTCAGATCGTCGAGCTTCTGACAGCTTCCGGGCGAGACTCCGATGAGGATGGTCCGGCCGTCGATATTGATCAGATGAAGTGAGTGCTGCGGGCTAAGTACGAGCCGTTCGAGGATCTCCATCCTTCGAGGTCGTGAGGATCGAACCGGGAGAGTGAAGCTGCGGCCCTTGGCATACCAGACGAGCACGCCCAGAAGCCCAAAGACCAGGATCACACCCGCGATTTGTTGAACGAATTCCATGAATCAGTGGGCGGCTGCATTTCTCTACACAGCCGCTTCACTGATATGGTGCGGATTAATCCTAAAACTTCTCCCGGAAATCTGCGATACGAAATCCAAGAGAACCCCCTAAGACAACAAGCTCCGCTGTGCCTATGAGTTCCCCACCCACTTGGAGATCGACGTTGTCGCCGGCGGCTCGATCGGATAGAACGAGACTCCCCTCTTTGAGGGCAAGCAACTGCTCAACCGTCATTCCGCGACACTCAAGGCGGGTATCCACTTCCAGCGGTATGTCGGCGAGAGGCCGAAGCTCATCCAAGGCTCTCATACGTCAGCCTTATCTCTTCAGGTTGATGGTTTCCTGAGTTAACTCGTCCGTCGTTGTGATCACTCGCGAATTAGCCTGATACCCGCGCTGAAACACGATCAGATTTGTAAACTCGCGGGCAATGTCTACGGTCGAGCCTTCGAGCGCCCCGGCTTTCACCTGGCCGCGGCCACCTGCGCCGGCCACACCATCCACCATGTCTGCCGTATCGACACCAGGACGAAACAGATTGTTGCCGGCATCCTGCATCGAACCTGGATTCGACGTGATCGCAATTCCAAGTTGGGCAATAACACGCTCTTCACCCGAGTCGTACCGCGCGATCACTTTCCCTTCATCGCCCATGCCGACTCCGGTGATCTGACCTGCGCGCACGCCATCCTGAATGGTTTTCGAGGTAGATGATTCGGCGGAGACCTGGCTGAATGTGGACGCGCCGTTCGAATCATAGAACTTCATCGCCACAGTGAGGTCGTCGGCTCCGCTGGCCAAAGACGGCAGCTTGATATCGACACTTCCGGGAGCCGCCGGATCCGTCATTTTCCCGGTACTGTCGAACTTCACATCGGTCGGAGTTGTGAGCAGATCAAATGGCGTGCCTGCGGTCGCCCCAGACGCTGAGGTCTCGGCTCCCGGCATACTTGCCTGCATCGTCCACGCTCCGGCAGCGGACCCCTTCGTAAAGGTCAGTGTGACAACGTGGCTCTTGCCGATCGAATCGACTACTTCCACCGAAGAGCTGAACTTGTCTCCGGCGGCGGCTGCGGCGTTGAGGTTGGCGAAAACTGACATTGAGGTTGTCATCTTGGCCGTGGAAGTTCCCGTCGGTATGACAATATCGCTAAGAGTGGTCGACCTCGTCCCGTCTGAAGCAACTGCATACCCTTGCACGCGCTGCCCGGTGAGCGTCTGGATGAAACCCTTCTTGTCCACCTCGAAGCTTCCATCGCGCGTATAGAAGTTGACGTTTGAACCGGAATTGGCAGGATCGCGCACAATGAAGAATCCATTGCCTTGCAGGGCAGCGTC
Organism: Bryobacteraceae bacterium; assembly: GCA_963833675.1. GTDB lineage: Bacteria > Acidobacteriota > Terriglobia > Bryobacterales > Bryobacteraceae > DASQDN01. The sequence goes on from CAWHYW010000022.1 coordinate 127,031, forward strand.
GAGAGGACCGGAACTGGCCTGGATTGCTCCTTGCGTGAAATTACGCACGGTAATCGGCGGCGCGACACCCATTCCAATCTCGGATCGTCCGCCCATGGACTCAGCGACCAGATCCTTGAACGCGATATCGACCGACTTGAAGCCGGTAGTGTTCACGTTGGCGAGATTGTGGCCGACCGTATCAACCGCGGCGGCGTGCGCCTTCAGTGCCGCTAGCGCGGACGAAAATGAATTAAACATTCTTATCTCCTTCTGTTTGTGTTTGGGCGTTGTTGAGTACGGTCGTAATCGAATCGACTTGCGTCCGCAGTCCGTCGATACCTTCCTTGATGCCCATCGTTTGCTCCAGCTGGCTAAATTGCGCAAGCTGGCTCAGGAACTGCACGCCGTCGGCAGGATTCAGCGGGTTCTGATTCTTGATCTGCGCTACCAGCAGTTGCAGGAAAGCGTCCTTCCCTATTGCCGGACTGGCGCTCGTTTTCGTGGTCGAGGACTGGTTGCCCGCGGCATCTGCCGAGGTCGTCCCGGATACGGGTGCGAAGGTCATGATAAATACTCCTTGAAGTTTTCGTCAGATGGCCGTCTCGGCCGTTTGTACATTTCTTCCTGCCAGTCGGGTTTGCGGTGATTATCCGAAGACTCGTTACCAGACTGAGCCAGGTCAGGCTGCATGGGCGCCATAGTTTCCCCATGTGCGCTCGACGCATCCATCGTGTGTTCATGCGCTGCGCGCAGATGTCCTTCCGGACCTGTCTCTATTACGCGTTGCGCATCTACGGGTGTCCACGTTTCGGCGTGAAAACCTTGACCGTCGAGGTTGCGGCTCAGCTCCGGAAGATTTGCGGCAACTCCGTTTGCAAGTTGGGTATCGTTACTACGAACGCTGACATGGACCGCTCCGGCGCGCTCTTGCAGGCGAACTGTGACATTTCCTCCGTTCGCATCCGGGATCTTGAGATCCATGCTCTTAAGCGGCGCGGGATCGGCTTTCGCCGGTTCCGGAATTTCCGGCGGCGAGAAGACTCGCGAGGCGCCTTCCTGCGGCAGGTTGCGCAAAGTCGTGGAGCGTTCGGATTCCACGCTTGCGATCGGCGTGGTAAATGGTTCGTGATGTACTGCCGGTTGACGTTCTACAGAGCGGACTTGACGCTCGTCCTTGTGTTCGCTCGTGTGTTCGCCGGTTGAAAACTCGGCCTTAGCAGCCGCCTTGACAGGCATCGCGATGGGCAGGTCCGATCGACGCTCCGAAGGTGGAGCCTCGGTAGAGGAGTTCTCTTTTGGCATCGCGGGCTTGCCGCTTTCCGGGGCGCTGCCTTGCTTTGTAATGCGAGCTTCGAGAATGACGGGCTGAGGAGTTTCGGGCGGCGCGGCCGCCACATCGGATCTTGTCTGTGTCGCTTCGGTCAGAAGAGGCTCGCCTGTAGGCGGAGCCTGCCCACTGGATATAGGCGCAGGTTGATCGGGCTTACTCGAGTCAACCGGCAACTTGATATGTTCCGTTGCCGGGACCACGATTTGAGCAGCTTTCGCCTCGACAACGATTGCGTTAGGGTCGACATCTTCGGCGACTGTCTTTCGCGTCGGTAGCACGAACTGCGCTGGTTCACTTAGGTCCGCCACGGTAGACGTCCGCGCATCAACTCGCGGAGTTTTGTCGCCGGCGTCGATCCTAGCCGGCGCAGGCTCGGACAATGGCACGACCGGCATATTGGCGACCAGAGCATAGGCAATAGCGACAGAGTCATCCTCCGGCTTTTCTTCCGTACGTTCCGGCGCCGCGATCGCATCCAATACAAGAGAGCTGTCTCTTGCGGCTGTTTTCGGAATTCCATCCGCACCCGCAGCAGGCGCGGCGTCCGGATCTTCAATCATCGGAGCCGCTTGTTGCAGCAATTCTGCAAAAAGCGACATGGACGGATCAGCGCCACTCTCCGCAGGCAAACTATTTCCTGTGACGATGCCTGGGTCGACCGCAAAGACCGATAGCGCGATGGGGTTCACGCCACTTACCATGCAGTCGTGAGTCCAAAGCAAAGAATGCCCGTAAAACCGCCGGATTCGTGTCAAAAGCGTCAACTCTTCGTCATCGGAGAGTTGCTCCATGTCTGTTTTTTGACGGAGCGTATGTGCAGTCGCGTTGTTTTCATCGCGAAACTCGATTGGCCTGTAGCTTGCTAGGACCGGTGACATGGATCCAATCGCGACCTCAGCAGCGAGTGGCATGCGAGCCCGTCTCGAGTCGCTCGATATGCTCGCCAACAATATTGCGAATGCGTCAACGGCGGGTTACAAAGTAGACCGCGAATTCTATTCGCTGTACCGGGATGCAGAAGCCGACGATGGCGCCTTGTCTCCTTTGATCGAAAAGCCTTGGACAGATTTCTCTCAAGGCATGTTGCAGGTAACGGATAAGCCGCTGGATATTGCTCTTAACGGGAAAGGCTTTATCGGTGTCAATGGCCCGAATGGCCCTCTATACACACGCAACGGCTCGTTTCAGATATCGCCTACCGGTGATGTCGTAACAGCCGAGGGCTATCCTGTGCGCCTCGCCGGCGGGACCACACTGCGGTCGCAATCCAAGGACCCGATGCAAATCTCGATTGACGGAACCGTCAAACAGAGCGGTCTAGTGCTGGGCAAGCTTGATCTGGCCGAATTCGCGCCTGGATCTCTGGCGAAGCAGGGCGTGAGCATGTTCCGTCCCGTTGATGGAGCCACTCCGACACCGGCCAACGTGGAAGTCCATCAGGGCAAGCTCGAAGGATCGAATGTCGGCAGCGCCGAATCCGCGGTGCGGCTCGTCGGAATCCTTCGTCAGTTTGAAATGCTTCAGAAAACCATATCCGTCAGCGCCGACATGAATCGCCGGGCGCTCGAAGAAGTCGCCCGTGTCGGGCAGTAGAGGAGATTACTTATGATTCGCGCACTTTATAGCGCAGCAAGCGGCATGACCGCGCAACAAACGAATGTCGACAACATCGCGCACAATCTTGCGAACGCAAACACGACGGGCTTCAAGGCTCGGAGGGCTCAGTTTCAGGATCTGCTGTATCAGAATCTCGTCCAGCCAGGCTCGGCCGCGACCCAACAGACATCGGTGCCCACGGGATTGCAGGTTGGGCTCGGCGCACGCGCCGCGTCGAACGAGATCATCTTCTCTCAAGGCAATTTTGCGCAGACCAGCAACCCTCTGGATATGGTGATTCAAGGTCGCGGATTCTTCCAGGTGCGAACAGCTTCTGGCGAGCTTGCCTATACACGTGACGGCGCGTTCCATCTCGACCGGGATGGCAACCTCGTCACGCTGGATGGAAATGCTTTGGAGCCGTCCATAACGATTCCGAAAGAAGCGCAGTCGATCTCGATCGGCGCCGATGGCACCGTTAGCTACGTTCTTCCTTCGAGCACGACAGCACAGCAGGCCGGGCAGATTCAGCTTGCGGATTTCCAGAATCCCGCAGGCTTGGACAGCATGGGCCGGAATCTCTATAAGCCAACTACCGCTTCAGGTGACGCAGTGGTGGGTGTTCCTGGTGGACAGGAAGGAATGGGTTCATTGCTGCAGGGATATCTGGAGCAGTCGAACGTGAGCGTTGTCGACGAGTTCATCAATCTGATTGTCAGCCAGCGCGCGTATGAGGCCAACTCCAAGGTAGTCAAAGCGGCGGATGAGATGTACCAGCAGGTGAATAATCTCACCCGATGATTCCGTTGCTGCTCGCGCTCTCCTGTTTTCCGGTTGATGGTCCGAAGATTGCTTGCCAGGCATTTGGCCGCTGCCTTATCCGAGTTCTCGCAAATTGCGCCGGATGTCGATTTCGGGTACACGCCGGCGCCGGGAGCGGTCCGTATTATTCGAGGAGACGAGATACAGGCCATGGCGAGCGAAGCACGGCATACGCGTGACGCCACCTCCGGCCGGTATCTGTTTCGAGTGGCCGATGACGCCGCTGAATGCCGATCGGGTAGAAACTGCGCTTCGGCATTCGCTGCCGGAGGGCGCATCCGTAAAAGTGCTGGAGATCAGCCGCATCACCGCCCCGCCGGGCGAAATCGAGTTTCCAATGGACATGCTGCGGAGCGGCTATTGGCGAGGTTTCGTTCGCTATGGCCAAGGCTCGAAGTTCGATATCTGGGCTCGGGTGAATGTGACTGTCAAACAGACGCGAGTGGTTGCAGCGGCTCCGATAAAGGCGGGAGATCGGATCGCCGCGAGTCAAATTCGCGTCGAGGAGGTCGAAGAGGCCCCGGACAATACGCGTGTCTCGCAAGATTGAAGAGGCGGTCGGCATGATATCGAAGCGGTCCTATAGCAGAAGGTTCGCCCCTGTTGGCGCGCATGCTTGAACGTCCACCGGCAGTTCTGAAGGGCGACACCGTCCGTTTGCACACGGCAGTCGGAGCAGCCCAGGTATCGATGGAAGTGAGCGCCCAGGCGCCAGGAAAGATCGGAGATTACATCCCTGTCAAGAACCCGTCCAGCGGCCGTGTCCTGCGGGCGCGTGTCGAATCCGCAGGAGAGGTGACGTTAGCTCAATGAAACATTTCAGTATCGCTTTGTTGTTTTGTTCGCTCGCATTCGGAAAGAAAGCGCCTACTCCGCAGACAAGCCCGCTTGACGATTACATCCGGGAGGCCAGCCAAAGTTCTTCCGCTGGCGCCGAGGCGGCTACCGGATCGCTCTGGTCGCCGGATGCGAGGTTCGGCGAATCTCGGCGCTGACCTTCGAGCGCGGCAGGTCAATGACGTCGTCACCATCGTTGTCCAGGAACGGGCATCGGCCGTGTCCCGAGGGTCTGTTTCGTCGTCTCGCGCATCCAGCGCCAATGCCAGCGTGAATGCCGCGTTGGGCCCCCGCACTTCCGGATGGCTGCCGAACATGGCAAGCATGTCGGGACAACAGAAACTGGAAGGCCAGGGTGAGACAGTCCGCGAAACAGTCCTGAGCACCGTCCTGACGGCGCGGGTAACTCATGTGTTGCCGAACGGCAATCTTGTGATTGAAGCCGCCAAGGCCGTCACGGTCAACTCCGAAACCCAGCGCGTAACTGTGCGCGGCGTCGTTCGACCATTCGATCTGACGACGGCAAATGCCATCCAATCCGATCAGATCGCGATGCTGGAAGTGAGTGTCGCTGGTAAAGGCGTTGTCGGAGATGCAGTGCGGCGGCCCAATATTCTCTATCGACTACTGCTTGGTGTGCTTCCCTTCTAAACTTGTCATGAAAAGAATTGCAGTTGGCATGATGTTTGCCGCGAGCTTGGCGCTCTGGCGCGTCAAGGCTGAAAGAGCTCGTGAATATCGAAGGCGTTCGAGAGAATCAACTCGTCGGTTACGGGCTGGTCGTCGGTTTGAACGGCACTGGAGACCGTCGGCAGACGCTCTTCTCCGCGCAAAGCCTGAGCAATCTGTTGCAGCAGATGGGCGTGACCGTTCCGGCGCAAGCGATGCGCGTGAACAACACCGCATCGGTTATGGTGACCGCCACGTTGCCCGCTTACGCAAGGCCCGGTGCGCGGATCGATGTAACCGCCGCAGCCATCGGCGACGCGACCAATCTGCAGGGGGGCCTGCTGGTGATGACAAGCCTTCGAGGCATCGATGGGCAAGTCTACGCCATCGCCCAGGGTCCTTTAGTTACTGGAGGGTTTGTCGCAGGCGGCGGCGGAAATAAGCAGACCGTCAATCATCCAACTGTGGGTCGCATTGCGAATGGCGCAAGTGTGGAACGCGCCTCGCCTTCAGCCAGCTTCACGGATGTGATTCATTTACAGCTCAAGCAGGCAGATTTTACGACGGCTGCCCGTATCGCCGAAGCATTGAATCGTCAGTTCGGCGCCGAAACTCCTCTGGCGCGCGCGCAGGATGCCGCTGTAGTTGACGTGGCAATCCCGAAACAGTTCGCATCCCGCGCCACGGAGTTTATCGCATCCATCGAGAGCGTTTCCGTTGAATCGGATCGCGTTGCTCGCATCGTTGTCAACGAGCGCACCGGAACCATCGTGATGGGCCAGGATATCCAGATCACACCGGTGGCGATCATGCATGGAAATCTTTCGGTTGAGATCACAACCTCCTTCGATGTCTCGCAGCCGGCTCCGTTTTCGAACGGAACTACGGAGGTCATTCCTCGCGTCGGCGTCGGTGTCAAAGAAGACAAAGCTCGGAACGTCATTTTGAAACAGGGCGCGACGGTGGAAGAACTGGTGCGCGCTCTTGGATCGATCGGCGCAACACCGCGTGACGTGATCGCGATTTTACAGAACTTGAAGGTCGCAGGCGCGCTTGCGGCAGATGTGGAGCTCATTTAGAGAATGATTGACAAAGTAGTCAGCTCGATGCCGGCCGATGTGCCGGCTGGTGAATAAGGCGAAATTGAAGGATTCCGCCCGTCAGTTCGAGGCGCTGATGATCGGCCAGATGCTCAAGTCTGCTCGTGAATCGGGCGGGAGCTGGTTCGGCGGCGGCGAGGATGAAGCGTCTTCGACTGCGACCGGCATGGCGGAAGAGCAACTCGCGCAGACACTCGCCACATCCGGTGGGTTAGGTCTAACTGCGATGGTTATTCAAGGGACTGGAAAAACAGGAAGGACTGAACGCGGCACAAGAGAAGCGCAAGCCTTAGAAGCTTGCGCTGATCGGCGCATATGCGGCCGGCTGCTCTTGCCCACCCACCGTTTCCCACCCATCGAGCAACGTAGACATAAGCCGCTCGACCTCTTCAAACGGAGCGCTCTCCTGATTGATATGTCCGTCCAGCACCCGCGACACCATGTAGCCGTACAGTTCCGAGAGGTTGCGGCTCACTTCGCCGCCTTGCTGATGATCCAGGCTTGTGAGCAATTCCAGAAATCCTTCTGTCGCCTTCGAAACTGCCCTGCCGCGACCTTCTATGTCCCCGGTCATTGTGCAATGCCGCGCATCTCCCAGGTTCTCGATGATGAATCGATAGAGCATGCGGACCAACTCCATCGGGCTGGCAGTCATCACATTGCTCTCGGCGTATTGTTCGTAGAGGTTCACTGCTTTACTTATCGGCAGTTTCGCGCTTTTTTTGAGAGAAAATCTTCGAGCTCGGGTACTTCCTCCTTTGAAACCCCTGGTTTTTGCCGTACTCGGTCGCCGCCTGTTTGTTCGGACAATCGGCGATTGAGAAGCAGCGAGCTTCCGTCCGCCGCCAGGCGCATGTCTCCGGCTCGGTAGCCGGATTCTTCACGATTCCTTGGGCCGAATGCGCTGGCTGCCCCTCCAGCAGTTCAGGCGCAAGGCGATTGCGATCCAATGCCCGGCGAATCGCTCGACAAGCTCATATCGACCGCGGCGCGAACGCGAAGGTGTCAGCCCCAAACTGGTCCGCGCGCTCGTTAAGCGCGAGTCGGCTGGCAAACCCTGCGCCGTGTCACCGAAGGGAGCGCAGGGATTGATGCAACTGATGCCCGCGACGCAATCCGATCTGGGAATCAGCGATCCCTTTGACGCGGAAGCGAACGTGAACGGCGGAGTCCGATATCTGAAACAGATGCTCGATCGTTATGAAGGCAACACGGCTCTTGCGCTGGCCGCCTACAATGCCGGACCGCAACGAGTCACGCCCGGTCCAGGAAGCAAGCTCCCTGATATTCCCGGAGACACAAGCTTACGTTGTCGCGATTCTGGCGGATTTGAATGAGGAGAATGAACCCGCTGTAAAGTAGCGGTATGCCGCAATTGTTCGTAGGAACCTCCGGGTTTGCTTATGCGTCGTGGAAACCGGACTTTTATCCTGCAAAGCTTCCGGCCAAGCAGTTCCTGCAACATTATGCCGGTCGGCTGAACAGCACGGAGGTTAATTACACCTTTCGTCAACTTCCCAAGTCCGACACGCTGAAGGCGTGGGTGGAGGCGACGCCGGACAACTTCGTTTTCTCGCTGAAGGCGCACATGCGCCTGACGCACATTCTCAAGCTGAAGGATGCGGCTTCGTTTCTGGACGTGTTCTTCCGGGCGATCGATCCTTTGCGATCGGCTCGCAGGCTCGGGCCGGTGCTCTATCAGCTGCCGCCGACGTTCAAGTGCGATCTTGCAGTGTTAAACGAGTTTCTCGCATTGCTTCCGACAGATGTGCGGCATGCATTCGAATTTCGCCATACGTCCTGGCTGCAGGAGGATGTCTACGCGGCCCTCAAAAAGTACGGCGGCTGCATTATGCTTGGCCGAATCCGAGAAGCTCGTTGTGCCGCAGGTGATCACTGCGCCCTTTGTCTATGCGCGCCTCCGAAAGCCGGACTACACCGAGGAGGATCGGCTTGATATTGCGCGGCGCGCGGGCGAAATTCTGGGCGATGGACGCGATCTGTTTGTCTACTTCAAACACGAAGACACTCCCCAAGGAGCGCTTTACGCCGAAGAACTGTTGGCGAAGAAATCAGTGCTTCTTAAGCAGGTCTTGTAGCGAGATTCCCACGAGCCCCACGGTGAGTCCGATCATCACCGCAACCGCCGCCCAGGACACGAAATTGTAGACGCGCGAGTTGGTCCAGTCTTTCATCAGGTAAGTTTTGTTGACCAGAATGGTCATGAAGATGAGCACTAACGGCAGCAGCATGCCATTAATCACCTGCGACCAGAGGATCATATCGACTAACGGAAAGTTCGGAATCAAAACTACGCCCGCGCCGATCGCAATAAGAAGCGTGATCAGCCAGTAGAATACGGGAGCTTCTTTAAAACTTCCGATTCACGCCGGATTCGAATCCCAATCCTTCGCACACCGAGTAAGCGGTGGAGAGCGGCAGAATGCAAGCCGCAAATACAGAAGCATTCAGCAGGCCGGCGCAGAACAACAAATATGCGTACTGCCCGAACGGCTTCAATGCCAGCGCGGCATCGGTAGCATCAGTAATATCCTTAGCTCCATTCGAGTAGATCGCCCCGGCGCACGCGACAATGATGAAGAATGCGATAACCGACATCACGATGCACCCGACAACCACCTCGATGCGTGACTCGGCGTATTCTTTGGCAGTGATCCCCTTCTCCACAACAGCAGCCTGAAGAAAGAACTGCATCCACGGGGCAACGGAAGTGCCCACCATGCCGATCAGCATCGTGATGTAGCCGGTATCCAGCATCAGCACCGGCTTCACGCTGTACAAGGCCGCTTCCTTCCAATCAGGCTTCACCAGAATGCCCGAAATCAGATACGTGACATACAGCGAACACGCAAACAGAAATACTTTCTCGATGCGCTGATAGTCGGTCTTCAGAATCAAAAACCAGACGCCAATCGCGGCAACCGGAACCGAAGCATATTTCGAGACATGAAACAGCTCCAGCGAGCTTGCGACACCGGCAAAATTCGCCATGACGTTGGTGACATTGGCGAGCACCAGCAGAGCCATTACGAAAAACGTCGTGCGAAGACCGAATTCTTCGCGTATCAGGTCGGAAAGCCCTTTGCCGGTGACAGCCCCCATGCGAGAACACATCTCCTGGGTAACGATCAGCAGGAGCGTAATCGGAAGCAGCGTCCAGAGCGGCAGGTAACCGTATTTCGCTCCAGCCTGCGAATACGTGAAAATGCCGCCCGCGTCATTATCGACGACAGCCGTGATGAAACCAGGACCAATTACCGAGAAGAAGACCAGGATGTGATAGCGCAGCCGTTTCAGCATCCGCTATTTCTGCCTCAACACTGAGATGATGTCATCCGCAGTGATGACACCCGCTAGCCTGAGCTCCTCGTCCACCACAGGCAGCGTTAGCACATTGTATTTATCGAACAATTCCGTTACGCGATTTTCGGATTCCGATACCGTTACACGGATCAGCGTTTCTGAACTGAGATCCTTCAGCGGTCCAGCGCCAGGGGCAATAAATAGACGCGCGAGCGGAACCGCCCCGGTCAGCCGCTCGTCCGCGTCAACCAGGAAAATCGTATTCAGCGATTCGAGAAGTTCCTCGTTGCTCCGAAGGGCTTCGATCGCGTCCTGCACCGTCGCCCCGTCCGGAAGCGCTACATACTCCGTATTCATCAGGGCGCCGGCAGTGTGGTCGCGATGCTCGATAAGCTCACTTACCTCCGACTTGGACTCTTCCGTGAGCTCTTCCAGAATTTCGTTGGAAGTCTCTTCTTCAAGCTCAGCAAGAACGTTGGCCGCCTCATCGGGTGACATCTCTTCGATAATCTCGGCTGCTCGCTCCGTCTCCAGCGATTCAAGAATGCTGGCCTGGACATCCATATCCATCTCGGACAGAGCTTCCGCGGCAACTTCCGCGTCGATGGTTTCGATGATCGCCTCACGATCATCGGGACTGAGTTCTTCTACGATGTCAGCCAGGTCGGCCGGATGCATCTTCTCGAGCGCCTGGTTCGAGATGTTGAGTCTCAATCTGCGCTGCGGGTCCGGCTCGACAATGTTGCAGTACTCCCAACTGATAGAGTTCGGCGCAATCGGCTTCTGTATCCAACGTACCCAGGACACCGGTACCACACCTTGCAGCAGCCGGCGGACGATGCTCCGCATGCCGATATCGACTTCGAGCACGTTCAACTGGTCATAGCCCTCCGCGTGCTTGATTTGGAACGTTACATCGGTAACACGAACCACCTTTCGGCCGAGCGAATCGATAATCTGCTGATCGAGCAGATCTCGGGCGATCCGTAGCATGTACTCGTCCGAATGATAAGGTGTGAGCTTCTCGTCTTTAAGGAAGATGCCCTCGAGAGAAATGGAGCGGACCTGATCGTAATGGATGCTGAGCCACGCCCAGCCACCGCCTACCAGGAAGCGATCGATTCGCGTGGGGTTAATGATAGGGACAAGCGCTGCGTCTTTGACACGGCCGATCTTGCGCCCCCGGGTATCGAATACCGGGAGCCCGATGAGTTCGGTGCAGTAAAGCACTTCTTCGGAAGCCATCGAGAACCGTCCATATCTTCGTCATCAAAGGCCATTGCGGCCACTTACTCATCTTATTGCAGCTTGCTCTTCAATAGTTCATTTACTGTCGCCGGATTCGCCTGGCCGCGTGAAGATTTCATCACTTGTCCGACAAGAAAACCGATAACTGTGGTCTTCCCGCCTTTGTACTGCTCTACCTGCTTGGGGTTAGCGGCCAGCACATCATCGATGATCTTTTCGAGCGCGCCCGTATCGCTGATCTGCTTGAGACCTTCCCGCTCCATAATCGCTCGGGCGCCTTCGCCGCCGGAGTACATCTTGGGGAAGATTTCTTTGGCAAGCTTTCCGGTAAGTTCGCCTTTGCCGATCAATGCAATCAGCTCACCCAATTTCTCGGCTGAGACTGGAGAATCCGAATAGTCTTTGTTGTCGGCTTTCAACGCCGCCGCGAGATCTCCCATCACCCAATTTGCGGCTGTCCTGGGGTCGCCGGAAGCCGAGGCAACCTTCTCGTAATATTCGGAGATCGCGCGCGAGGCGGTCAGGACATCGGCATCGTATTCACGCAATGCCGAACTCTTCGATAAAGCGGGCCCTCTTCTCCTGAGGAAGCTCGGGGACTTCAGCCTTCACCCGAGCCAGCCAGCTCGTCGCTGATTCGCAAGGGGACCAGATCGGGTTCAGGAAAATACCGATAATCATGAGCGTGCTCCTTGCTGCGCATGCTGACGGTTTCACCCGAGTCCGGGTTGTATAGTCGCGTCTCCTGAACGACCTTGCCTCCGCTTTCAATCAGCGCGATCTGACGCTGTATCTCGTGATCCAGAGCCAGTTTCAAAAATCGAAAGGAGTTCAGGTTCTTTACTTCCGCTTTCGTTCCGAGCTTCTCGGCGCCTCGCAACCGCACTGAGACGTTGGCATCGCAGCGCAGATGACCTTTTTCCATATCGCAACTGGAAACATCGATGAATTGGAGGACCTGTTTCATCTCGGTCAAGTATGCGTACGCCTCATCCGAGCTGCGCATGTCGGGTTCACTCACAATCTCGATTAGCGGCGTGCCGGAGCGGTTCAGATCCACGTATGAATATCGTTCTGAATCTTTGAATCCGTCGTGGATGCTCTTACCGGCGTCGTCTTCCATGTGGACGCGGGTCACTCCGATCTGTTTGGCCGTGCCGTCGATTGTGATCGTCACAGTACCGTGCTCCGCGACTGGCTGATCGTACTGGGATATCTGATAGCCCTTGGGCAAGTCCGGATAGAAGTAATTCTTTCGAGCGAACCGCGAGAACGAGTTTACTTTACATCGAAGCGCCAGCGCCGCCTTGATCGCCATGTCCACAGCCTGTTTATTTAGCACCGGCAATGCCCCAGGAAGTCCGAGACAAACCGGGCACACGTTCTGATTCGGCGGAGCGCCGAAGCTCGTCGGACAGGCGCAGAAAATCTTGGTGCGCGTCGCGAGTTGGACGTGTACTTCGAGCCCGATTACGGGCTCATACTTCGCCAACACTTCGGGCGGCAGTGGCGCAGCCATGGTTGAGGACATTACTCCGATTATAGGAGACGGGGATTTTACCGAACCCGCCGAGGGTAACGCGGGTATCACTCCCCGCATTTGTTTCATTGTACCCAAAGGCCTCCGCTGCTATATTTCTCACAGCGCCCTTTCCTGGAATGGTGAAAGCAACTTTGCGTTGATTGTAAATATGAGCTTCCGTACTCTTGCATGTCTCGGGTTATTTGCCGTTTGTCTCGCGGCACAGAATGCCCCTTCTCCGGCGGCCCACCGCTCCGTTAAGGAATTGGAGAGCAGGGACATCAAGCTTGGTGAAGACGAGCCTGGCTGCAAGGATTCGGCGTTGCTGGCAAGAATACCAGGATGCAGCATCATCCAGTGCGACACGAAAGAAGCGGACACGCTTGAAATTCAAGTAGGCATGAGCACGGATGGAGCAGTGCAAAAGGAATCGATGGATGGCGCCACCGAGGTGATCTATTATCTGTGCCCGTCCAAAGTTTCACTGCCGCACATCACGAAGGTTTCTGACACGACGCTTGCAAAATCCGGATACAAAATCGTTTTCAACGGCAAAGATGACGACGATCAGCCGTTAGTGACTGCTCTGAAAGACACCCGGTGGCTGCAGATCTCCACATACATGTACAACGAATACACGGCCTATGTCTTGTCCTCGGTGAAGGTGGCGCCGGAGTCGCAAGCTACCTCAGAGGCGCTCGCCGACGACATGGTGAAAAATGGCCGCGTGACGCTGCAGGGGTTCAACTTCGATAAAGAGAAGTTTGATATGCCCGTCGATGCAGACAAGGTCCTGGCGGAGGTCGCGAGTCTTTTAGTTCGCCAACCGAACTGGAAGATCTGTGTGGAAGCCCACAGCGGCGATGGCGCGGATCGCCCGGCGAATGTCGCGCTCTCGCAAAAGCGCGCTTCTGCGGTTGCAACGTGGCTGATGGACCACGGTATCGATAAATCGCGAGTTTCCATCCAGGGCGTCGGCGATGCCGATTCAAGCCAACGGATCGAGCTCGTCCGGTTTTGATGCAGTCTTTTCCTCTAACCTGCGCGTCTATCTACTGAGCGTTCGGAGCCTGCGCTCCAGGCTTATCTTTTATTCTCAGAAGGTTACAATTAAACTATGCGCAAATTGATGCTCGCGCTCCCCGTGTATTGCGCCGTCCTCGCCGCACAAAATCCGACCGATGTCTTCGATAAAGCGCCGCCGCAGGTTGATAATGCCCTCCGTGAACGTGTTTCGAAGTTCTTTCAAGCTCACGTAGAAGGCAAATTTCGGGCCGCGGAAGAAGTGGTCGCTGACGACAGCAAGGACTACTTCTACAACATGGAGAAGCAGCACTATCTGGGCTACGAGATCGAACGTATCAACTACACCGATAACTTCACCAAAGCCACGGTAGTTACGGCCGTCGAAGTCGAATGGCGCTCACCGCGTATCGGCGTCATGCGCGTGAAGCCACCGATGACGAGTCTTTGGCGTCAGGAGAAGGGGAACTGGTATTGGTACGTCGTTCCTGCCAAGGATTGGGATACTCCTTGGGGCAAGATGCATCCAGGCGCTGATACCGCACAGCAGCAACAAATGGCAGCTCTTTTCAAAGGTGTCAGCGTGCAAGACGTAACCCGGCAAGTTGCCATCGATAAAGATGCGCTGACGCTTAGCGGTTATCAGCCTTCGAATGGTGAGGCCATCATCGCCAACAGCCTGCCTGGCGAGATCAACCTCCGCATGGAAGCCCCGCCGATCAATGGCATGGAGATCAAGCTCGACAAAACGGTGTTAAAGAGCGGTGAACAGGCCAAACTCAGCGTCCATTACGATCCTCCGACGAAGGAGCCGAAACCGGCGTCTGAAATTGCCATTCATGTCGAGCCGACTGGTCAGGTTTTCAATATCAAACTGACCTTCGACATTCAGCCGGAACTGAAAAGACTTCTACCCAAAGAGCTTCAGAAATAGAATCCATCTCGCAACAGAAAGGCCCGCCGGCTTTAACACCGGCGGGCCTTTCTGTTTTGTTGGTTAGGAAGTCCGGCTTACTGGATCGGTATAGCCGAACCTCCGAAGACGGGAGCCCCATCCGGACCGGGTACTGCGAGCGCGAGAGGCCTCGAGTCGCCGGTCGTCGTAGTTTGCGGTATCTCCATCTCGACAAGATACACACCGATGGATCCTGGCAGCATCCGGGCGGACACCGTTCGGACTCCTTCGTTATTGATACCGCTGATTACATTTGCCAGGACGTTCTGGTTGCCAATGCCAGGAGCATTGGTCGCCGCAGCGGGCGAGGTTTGGCCGAGGCCGGTAGCGAACACTCGAATGATGTCGCCTCGATGAGCCGGATTCGTGGAACTGATATAACTTCCATCGGGTCGCATGGCCACACCGTACACCTTGCCGTTGACATCCTGGAACCCGAAGATCCCAGGTTTCGCTGCCTGAACCGGCACGTTCGCGACGGTCGTACTGCCACCGCCGGTCGTGCGAATTGTCACTGATGCCGCTCCCGGTGTTGTTTCAAACGGCACTTGAACGTTGATGCTTTCCTTCCCATTGATGTTTGACACCGAGAAGATCGGAGCGTTCACGCCATTGAAGAGCACTTCCACACCGGCGAGCGTGGTTGGAAGTGGCCCCACAGGGTTCGGCGGAGTGACTGTGCCATTCAAGCTCGGAGCGATGCCAGCCGCATAGATCGTTGCGATGCCGCCCGCCGAAATACCGGGCTGGAAGTCAGCCCCATTCAGGAAGCTGGATTGAGTGAAGTCCGGCCCCGGAGTCCGAACGGTCAGATTGATCGCTTGCGTGAGGCCCCCCAGGATGGCGTTGATCACCACTGGACCGACCGTTGGTCCGGCAGTTACCGTCGATGATGCAATGCCATTCGCGTCGGTAACACCAGGAGTCGTTGCCGTCGCGGAGCCCGATGCAACTTGGAACGTCACAGATGCGCCCTGCACAGGCCGGCTTTGCGCGTCCGTAACACGCACCGTGATCGGTTGGGCGAACGGTTGCCCCATCACCGCCGATTGGTTGGCGCCGCTGTTGATGACGAGGCTCGTCGCGTTGAGATTAGTGGTCAGAGCGAAGGTTGCACTTCCTGTGCCGGCTTGCGCACGGACCTGCAACGCGCCTGGAATCTGACCCAGAGTGGCACGGGTGGTCGCGCGACCGTTGTTGTCGGTCTTCACCTGAGTTTGCGATAACGTCGCCGCACCGGCCGGGAGTACGTCCCAGGCCACATCGACATTCGGCAGCAGATTGCCGCCTGCATCGGTAACTTCGATGACCAGCGTTTGTGGTAGTGGTTGTCCTGCATTGCCGGTCTGATTGTTCCCGCCGGTAATACGGACCACGCTCGGAGAACCGGCGCTGACTTGAAGCAGCAAGGGGTACTGAACCTTTTCGCCGACGATCGCGCGGATAGTCGTTTCGCCGACCGTCCCACCAGCAATCAAGTCGCAAGTAACTAAGCCGGTTTCATCGGAGAGCGGAACTCCGCCGCGGCAGGCAGCAGTCGGTCCGGTAGTGTCGACGTTGGCGATACGCAGACCAACATTCGGAATCGGCGGACCAAGCAGCGATCCGACTACGACTTGAATCGCGTCCTTTACCGTCTCTCCGGCGCGAGCTGCAATCGTTCGCGACACTGGCGTCTTCAAAGTGTACGTCGCCTCACCCGGCGACCCGTTCGGCAATTTTGGTACTGTGGTGACGATGAAGTTAACGGTTTCCGGTCCCGTGCTGGCGGAAATCGTCGCCTGCACATAGGGTACGCCGAACGGCACCAGAAACTCGACATACGATGCAACCGCAATACCCTTGTCGTCAGTAGAAAGGGTGACGTTGCCCAAGTTTCCGGTTCCTTGTGGCACCGACCACGTGATCGGTACACCGGGGATCGGATTGCCTGCTGCGTCTACCACCCTGACCGTTAACGGAGTTTGTACCGGGAAGCCCACGCCCGTAACCTGGCCTTGGCCGGCGACAATCTCCAATCCGCCGGGCGTGTTGCCGCCACCGCCACCACCGCCACCGCCGCCGGCCGCAACGTTGATCGTGAATGGGACCGACAAGCCGCTGGAAGTAGCCGTGACCGTCACTACACCGGTAGCAGCCGTGCTGGCAATCGTTGCCGTCGTTTGCGCATATCCTTGGAGATCAGTGGTAACAGTGGTGGCCGAGAGAGTCGCAGTCGCATCCGATGTGAACTGGATCGATACATTCGACAGCGGCACACCGTTGATATCCACCGCGCGTACGATCAGCGGAAGCGAAGCCGCGCCGGGCGCTACCGTTTGCGTAGTGTTGACTTGCAGCAGGGTAGCAGGTCCTCCCACAGCGGCAGGTCCCGCATACGATAACAAGCCAACCGGCGCCGCCACGGGACCAATCGTAACAGTCTGGTTCCGGTCGAAGCGGTACAGGCCGCCCGTAGTCAATACATACAGAGTTTTAGCAGAGGGCCCTTCATTGGAAAGGACGATGTCGCGCGTGTTCTCGAAATTCGTTCCCGCAGGAGCGAACAAAGCTGGCGCCGAAGGACTCGTAAGGTTCAGGAGATAGATTCGATTCGTCTGGTTCGAGTACGCATAGGCCGAGATGTTATCGGCTACCAGGATCTTATTGAATATTGCGCCCACGGGCGGTATGTCGGTCGCGATCTTAGCTACCGTATCGAGATAAAAGGCCGATTTACCCGTCACCAGAGAGTTATTCGGAGAAATCGCGACTCGTCCGTCCGGAGTGAACGCAACGGTTGACGGGTTTCCATTCAGGGTGTACGTAAAGCTGAGCGTCAGTGTGCGCGGATCGATCTCATAGATCGCATTCTGGACCGTTACATATAGAAGGCTGTTCGGCGACACCGTCATCGACGTCCCTTGTCCGACAATTGCAAGCTCGCCGGCAGAGGCGCCATTCTCTGTAGCAATCGCGACGACCTTTTGCAGATCGGGGCTCAGGATAAACGCCTTCTTGCTATCCGTGCTGATGGCCACTGCGCTGGGGTTTGCCCCAACATTGACCGCAATCGCGGAGATTGCTGTGTCACTAGCGGTGTCGATCAATTGGAAGCCGCCGGGATAAATCACCACCAGCCGGCGTCCATCGGCGCTCAACGCAGCCGCAGTAGGTACTCCCGGCGTCGCCAACCGTTTACTGAGCTGAAGACTCGGAAAGACTCCGGTAAGCACACCCACTCCTTCATTGGGAGTGCGGCCGATGGCGTAATACTTGCCTGCCGGCCCAGCCATCACCTGCGTGGACCCAATTGGAACGGTGACGTTACCCGCAAACGACAGTGGCTCGGTCGTATAAAGGCTCGCGCTGGAACTGGAGGGATCTCCTGAGGTCACGAATATATTTCGCGCGCTAAGGCGTGGGACAACCATGCAAGCCAGAAGCGCCGAAATACAAGACCACGTCTTGAACATAAACACCTCGAATGTGTGATTGGAAAGCAGATTCGCCCGAAAAATCGGGCTAAGGACGCGGAGCTTTTTTAGTGTATCACTGAATGCGCCATCGGGGGAGGGGAAACAGGTGGAACCAAAAAAAGGAGGTGGGAAATCCCACCTCCTTTTGCTTTACTGCACTACGGCCTGGCTTACTGTCCGAGAACTTCGCTGAACGAGCCAGTGCGGCTGCCGATGCCGTCATCCATTACCAGAGCAATGTAGCCTTCAGCAACGCGAGCCTGACCGATAGGACCATCGGTGATGAACGCGAAGCCGTGGGCGAACTGGAAGCGGCACTGAGCGATGATGTACCCCTGGAAATTCAGGAGTACCCGTCACTCCGAGGCCACCGCCGCTGCTCAGCACGAATGCCAGTGTGCTGCCGGCGGCAACATCAGCGTTGGTCGTCTGTGCAGACGGAGCCGGACCGCCGGTTGTTGCGCCGTAGTAGTTAATGGTGCAAGTACCCGCCTGGACACGGCCAGAGTTGCCGCTGAACGGATCACGCGAGGTGTTGCTGATTGCGATACCCGTGTCGAAGCCAGCTTGGTTCGTCACAAACGGGAATAGTAAGTTTGTGACGCACTGGTCGATACGGAAGCCATTGTTCGGACGAGCATTGTCGATGAAGCGCGGAATGGGCAGCGCGGAGCTGGCCGCATTCGCGTTCGAGTTTGCGGCATAGAACGGAGCGAAGCTGCCGGTTACAGCTGGACTGACCGAGGCCAGGCAGGTTATTACCGGTGTTCGAAGCGAAAGCTACGCCCATGTAGAAGAACAACGTGTCGATATTGGCCGAATTGGCAGCCGTGACTTCCCAAACTGCCATGCCGGCGCCAGCGGTCAGTGGCACTTCAGCAGCCGCTGCGTTCGGGTTGTTCGCGCCCGGGCAGAGCAGGGTCGTGGTGGACGCGACACCAACTGGCACGATTGAGCCAGACGATGCAAAGCTGCCACCCGCGCCATTCGCATCCGTGGAAACCAGGATGGCCTGAGCTGTCGGCGAACCGATGTCGCCGTTCGTGGAAGATTGCACGCTGTTGGTGCTTACGAAGATCCGCGTACCGGCCGGAACATTCGTGAAGCGCGCAGCAACGCGAGTCGCTGCATCGGCGATGCCGACACCGGTGAGGTCCGCCACGTCCGTCCGAACGAAGCCGCTCTCGGTGTTGTACACAACGCCAGGAACGCTAGTAACCTGGGTCGGATCCAACCTCGCCTTGAATGCAGTCTGGAAGCCTTCACGGAATCTGAGTCCGAGTTGAGCTGCCGAAGGGTCCGGAAGAACTGGGGTTGTTGAACAGATCCCGGTTCTGCGGCGAGCACTGTACGAAGTTCGCGGCAGGCGAACCGCCAGTGCAGGATCGTACATCAAACTGCAAGCCCGGCAGTACGAATGCAACGGCCTGCTGCGGATTGTTCAACGCCAACGACTGGCTCGCCGAGATCGAGATGAACGCAAAGATCTGGGTAGGAACCAGGCTGGTGGACGCAGGAACACCGGCAGCGTTGGCGCGAATGTTCGTGATGCGGAACGTGCGAATATTGTTCGTACCCGGAGGAACGACCGGAATACCAGCCCATACTACAGCTGCATTGGGAGTGCTGTTCGCAGCCGCGGCAGGCTGGCCGCGGAATGTATTGTACGTGCCGCTCTGGTACGCTGTCGCGCCGGCTGGATTACAACCCGGGGACGCCGTAGCATTAGAAGCAGCGCTCGGGGACGCGCACAGAGGCGTTCCCGACGGGCCGGCCGGCTCGTCAATCATCAGCAGCGCTTCAGAGTGATTGCCGCCTAGAATTCGGCTGGTGACATTAGTGTTCAAGAACAACTGAAAGTTGGCAAGAAACGGCGTTGCCGGGTTACCACCCGTACAGGCGATAATGATGTCGCCAACCAGTTCAGTATGGCCTTCGGCGCGAACCACGGGCGGGACACCAGCGTTGGTGTCGCACCGCAGCGGATTGCCGCCGATAGCTTGTGCGCTAGCAGTTGTTGCAGTTCCTAGAAGGAATGCACCAATGGCTAGCACGGGAAACAATTTGCGGAATGCTACCATTTCCTTCTCCTTGTGAAGTTGAAGAGTAGTTTTTTTGAATTGATGGAAGTTCTTTCAACCTGAGCCTCGAGCTCACAGTCCGACTTCTCTTTATATTTTCTTCTGTGCTCGCGGGATGCCTCTTGGTAGAAGAATACCGCTACGATGCCTCAATGTAATCAGAACTAGTCATATCACCACTCCTCGCGGACAGTCAAGCAAAAAGCGGTTAGTGCGGTAGCTGACTAACTGAAGCGACTCGTTACGCAGTCATTAAAACACGTAAGTTGCTATGCCGTCAACGTTCTTATCGTTCAAATGCATCAAAACTTTATTGAAATGCGACATTTTGGGTCTGAGCTTCGCTACTTCTTTGCCTGATTGCTTGCGTGGTCGCTCCACAACTCGCGCGATAAGCATGGCCGGAGCGTCTTATTTACCTTACTTGACGCGCCTGACCCTCGACCTATCCGAAGGTGGATTACGGAAAAATGCTTACCTGACGGCAGACTAAACGAGCAGATATTTATCGGACTTACTCTCGGTCACTTACCTACCGTTAAAAAATGTATTGATGCTTACTATGTGATCTACCGGAGCGGCACTACATCTCGTCCCGAACATACTTAGACAGCTTCTTCAAACGAGACTTCAGCTCTTCGCTCGCATCATTGATATTCGTGCTGTCGTAGATCACCCTGGGTGTGAAGAAGACAATAAGTTCGGTCCGTCCGTCCGTGAATGCCTTGCCGCCGAACGCCGCCCCTAAGACCGGGATACGGTGCAGAAACGGAATACCTGAACTGCTGTTGGCGTGGTTCTCATTCATGATGCCGCCGATCGCGATGGTGTCTCCGTCCTGTAACGTTATCTGAGTCTGAACATTTCTCTTGGAAAATGATGGACTCTGAATGGCCGCCCCAGTGTCGGGTGGAATCGGCGTGCTGACTTCCTGATTGATGACCAGTGTCACGATCCCGGATGGGTTCACCCGGGCCATAACATTGAGTGTGACGCCACTGTTGCGCGATTGAATGTTGTTGGCGAACAAAGAGCTCCCATTCTGCTGAGCACCGGTCACCGCCTGAGATGTCAACGTCGGAACCTCGTCGCCGACATTAATGGATGCGGGAATGCTGTCCGTCGCGATAACGCTTGGCGCGGACACCACACGGGTCTTGCTTCGAAGCTCCGAGCCATTAATCAACGCGAGGAGTTCTTTGCTGGCTCCGACGAGCGTAGCGACCGACAGGTTGACTCCGCCAGGCCCCGATGTTCCTAGGATGCTTCTGGTACCCGGCCTGGGAACCGGAAACTCGGCGCCCTTCTGCGTAAGGAAGGCCTGAACGCCGTATTGCAACTGTCCCGACAAAGTGACTTCATATATCTTCGCCTCGATGAGAACTTGGCGAGGCGGCACATCGATATCCTTCAGGAGCTTTAAAATCGCCTCGTACTCCTGACGAGTACCCTGGATCATCAGCGAGTTGTCAAACGGATTCGGTACGATCTTCGGCATCGGGGGTCCTTGAGGCGCTCCGACGGGAGCCGCTCCCAAATATTGCCCGGTGAGATTCTGCGCGGGCGCTTGCGCAAACCCTGGCGCTATCGGCGCGCCGCCGGCTCCCGGCGCCGTTGCGGGTGAGGCAGGAACGCCATAGGTCCCCGCGTACGGAGCGGCCCCATAACCAGCGCCTGCCATACCATAACCGCCGTACATGCCCATGCCCATGCCCATGCCCGGCATCCCATATCCGCCAGCCATGCCCATACCACCGCCAGGCATACCGTAGCCTCCGCCCATACCCGAGTTCGCTCCCATACCGGCGCCGCCGCAACCTGCCCCCGAGGCCCCCGTCATCCCCATCATGCTCATCATTCCGACCATGTACGGATTGTTGCTATAGAGGCTCATGATCGCCATGGCGATGGTGGGAGCGCAGCCGTAGCGTACGCGATATACATAGTTGCTGATGGTCCCGGAGCTGGCTTCGACGGCGATATCGAGCTTATACAGCCACTTCTCCACTTCCTGAAATACGCCTGGATTCGGCGCTACCGCGACCAGGACGTTGATCCGATCGATCGGTAGAAACTTGACCGGACTGTTCTTCTCGTTCAAGGAAATGGATTTCATGATGCCCTCCATCTCCTTCGCGAGATCCGAAGGACGGCCGTTCTCGATCTCGAACAAACGGACTCGCTGATTTGCGAATGTATTGTCGTCGAACAAGGAAATCAGCGAGAGAAGCCGGTGCATATTGCGCCGGCTGTCCTGGATCATCAGCAGATTCGCCGGAGCGTAGGACCACATCTTCGCGCCTTCGCCTAAAAACTGATCCAACAGCTTGGCGAGCTCGTCCGCTGTCACATATTTCAGGAACATCAGATTGAGCATCGTCCGGTCATCTTCCGGAGTCGCCTTGCCGTTGATCTCAGGAGCTAGCGGCAGCCTCTGCACCTCTGTCAGCGGTACGATGCGATAGATGTCGCCCACCTGAATCATCGCTGCGTTGTTGATCCGCAGGATCATGTCAAGCAGCGCGCGATTATCGATGCTCTTCGTCTCGCCGTAGGTATTGATCGTTACCCCGCCCTTCACCCGAGGATCGAGGATGTAGTTGATCTTCAATTGCCGGGCGAGAATATCGATGACTTCCGTTAAGGACGCATTCTGAAGATTCAGCCCGCCTGCCGGTGAAGGAGCAATCGTGGGCACGGCCGCAGGTTGCTGCGGTTGTGCGGCTTGTGGCTGTGCGGCCTGCGGCTGTGCTGCTTGAGGCTTCGCCGCCGGCGCTCCCGGCTGCGCCGGAGCTTGCGGCGGAGGCTGTGCCGGAACCTGCTTTGGAGCTGGCGGTCTGACGCTGCTGATTCCCTTCCGGCGCGCGCACGAACCCCGGCGGCAATGTGGGCGGCTGTTGCCCGTATAAAGCAACTTGAGAGAAGGCCAGAACAACAGCCGTGATCGAACGAAGGGTCATTCCTTAGGTCCTGAAGCGGCGGTCTGGCTCTTGGAGCGCTCCCATGCCTCGCGTTCCGAATCCTTCAATTCACTCTTCTTCGCTTTCCACTTGTAGCTGCCGAACGGACTTGCGCGTTCGAATTCCAGAATGTCGCCCCGCTCCGTCACCTTTATCTGCTCTGTCTTGGAAGGAGTCTTGACGTCTCCGAAAGGAGTCGCGGTCGCGGCAGGTTTGACAGCGGGCGCCGGATCGTCGGCCGGCTTCGAGGTCTTCGCCTTCTCTAATGACTTCACAACACCGAACGGTGTCTTTCGGAAGATGTACGTCTTTCCCGAGTCCTCGGTCTGCTTATAAACTCCGGGCTCAACCTCGACCGCGGTCTTCGGAATCGTGGTTTCAGCGGCGGCACAACCTACAGCCAGAGCGGCAGTAACTATAATTCGTAGCATTTAGAATTCCTTATTTAGCCGTTTCCCAGCGGCACACATCGCCGAAAGGACTTTTTGTAACTACCTTGCGCATACCGTCTTGAACGGTTCCCGGAGGCATTCGTATCTCCCGGGACGCAAGCACGTGTCTCATTTCCCAGATCACTACCTGGACCCTTGGGCGCGGCGATCGCCGTATTGGCGCGGCGCCGCGCAGGCGCCGGATTTTCGGGTGCAGCTTCCACCGGTATGGTGGACTTCTTCTCCGCCAGTTCTTGGAGCGTCTTCTTGACCGGCTGCCCATCCCAATCGAAAAGGATCTCGTGATTATTCATACCGAGAATCTTGAACGCCCCGATCATTTCTCCTGTTCGATAGCCCCGATGTTGCGCCCCGGGCTTCTCCGCCAAAATCGCGGTAGGCCCGGCGACCCAGATCCATCACACCGTATGCCACCGGTAGAGGAGGCATCTGCGGAGGTGGCGGAGGTGGCGGCGGAGGGTCAAGAATGACATTCGGATTGCGATCTCTCGAGAACAGCATCATCTGAACCGTCTCCATATAATTCGCAGCCGTAATCGGGCTCACGCCGGGAATACTTGGAAGCGCTGGCGGCGGCACAGCAGGAACGATCTGTCTAAGGAATGCTTGCTCTCGACCGAATATCTCGTTCTGCCTCTGCTTCAACATGAACCCACTCACTACGACGGCTACAAGCAGAATTAAGTCGAGAACCCAGAGATTGCGCCTCATAAGGAGGCCGGACCTTTCTTATCAGGAACCAGTTCACGGCGCACCAGCGCCGGAGACTGTGAGGCGTATCGGCACGATCTTTTCCTTCGGGGTCGCAGTGCCAACGCGAAGATCGCTTACACCGATAATTTCTTTCTGCGCCGTCAAGTCCGACAAAAGCTGGACCAGTTGCTCGATGTGGGCTTCGAAATTCAGGGTGACGGCAACTTCGCCGTACTTCTCACCGTAAGGCTTCACCTGACCGATCTCGCTGTTGCGCATGTCGATCGGCGAGCTTTGCGCCTTGCCCAGCTTGCGCATAATCTGAAGCAACTGCGCCTGCGCCTGCGCCGCAGTGTCAGCCTGAATCAAGCCCTTCTCACGCTCCGCCAATTCCGCTGAGGCCCGCTGAAGCGCTTCCTGCTTCACCGGGCACCGAAGCCGAAAGCTGCCGCAAACGCGTCAGGCGCTTCTCGGCCGATGGGATATTGTCAACGGCCTGAACTACCGGAGCAGGCCCGTCGTCCTTGCTCAACGCCCACCAGCCCAAGCCGAGCGTCATCGCCACAGCCCAAAAGATCAGAACTTTCTTCTCGCGCTCCTGCAACTTCATTTCTTCACGACTCCCGGCGTTGCAGGCGGTGGAGCGACATTAGTAACCGTTCGAACGGCGCGAATCCGAAACGCCTCGCCACTCGGCGTGCGTGTGATCGGCATCGTGAACTCCGATCTTTCAAACAGCGGCGAATTATCGAGCGACTTCAACAGACCGGCCGCCTGGTCCGCCTCGCCAGCGATCTGGATGTTTTGCCGGTCCATATCCAGATTGCCGACCCAACCCGGTGGCCGGATCAGCTTGGTGATTTCCGCCAGCGCATCCATGTCGTACTTGGCGCGACGGCGAAAATCATCCAGCGACTGCGTGCGATTGCGGGTGTCGGCGATCGCTCTTGTCGAGAGTATTCACCTTGCGAGCTTGAGGCTCGTATCTTCGAATCTCGTGCTGCAATAGCCCCAGATAGCGGCCATCGGCCCATCGCGACTGCAGCGCCAGCGCGACAAGGAGTAGCGCCAGGATCGTCCCCAGAGCGAAGGTCGGAATCAATCGCACGCGCGAACTCGCGCGCCGTTGCTCCGCCGGCAGCAAATTGCCGTCCAGCGATAACCACGGACAAGCCCCGGCGAGGGCAGTCGCGTATGGCATCGCGTTGCCGAACGAATTCGGGATTTTCGGGATCGTGACTCGCTGGAGAAACGGACGGGCTTTGGAAGCAGCCCCGCAAAGCTCACCGGTTCTGTTTCGGTTCCAGCCGCAGTTCTGACTTCGCAAGTGAGAGAGCGCGCGAACCAACAGGCGGGAACGTCGCCGAGAACACCGGACGCGCAGGACTCTCGCCGTAAACTTCGATCTCTCGTTCGCCTTCATGCAGAACTACGAAGCCATCTGCCGGGCGGCGCTCCCAGCAGGCGAACCGCAGAATAAATGGCTGCCGCGGAGAACGTAAATGCGGCGACCTTTATGCCCGCTTCGGCAAACAGCGAGGAGAACTGGTCGACGATCTCGTGCCGCGCGATACCCACCAGCACCGAAGGCGTCTTATCGATTCGAGCCCAGCTGAAATAAACCTCATCTTCAGAGAAGGGATGCAGTGAATCGATCTGCAGCCGCACAGCCGACTCCAGATCTCGATCCGAAACACCCGGCACCAAGACGCTGCGCACGATCACGTCGCGGCGCGGGAGCAAAACCGTCGCCGCGATATGGGCCGTGCCCACCTGGCGAAGGAAGTTGGCGAGTTCCGCGCCCCACTCGGCTGCCGGACGATTCTTGTAATCGGTAACTGTCGCGGCTCCGATCACTGCCGCTTCCGAACGGCGGACGCGCACGATCGTTACCTTCAATTCCTGCTCGCAAACCTCGATCCCGACACCGGTCCCGAAAGCGAGCCACTGGCGCAGAGCGGTCATCGCGAGCGCTCCCGCGGCAAGCCGTCAGTTGTTGTCATACCAGCGTAGAGACTCGATCCCAGGGGTATATCCGGACCTGTGAAACTTGTAAACCGCGCTGACGGTGCGCGCCATGTCCGAGTAGCGGCCTTCCCCCACCCGCAGCCGGGCCGTGGAGCGAAGCGTAAAAATCGTGTTGCCACCCAAAGTGAGCCTGCTGAAACCGGGTCCGCCGGCTTGCGCGAACTGCGCCAGTTCCGCATTGTTTCGAAAAGGCATGGCATGACGCCGCTGCAGGATCGCGGCCACCGACCGTGGGATTGATTCCGATCGTGGTCATAACAGCGGGTTGAACCGAGTTGATATCGAATGGACCCGCTGATCCGAACACAGACACGCAGTCTTTCAGAGCCGGCTTGAGGCTGGAGCCGGCCTGCCGCGTCGCGTACGAATCCACCGTGATACAGTTCTGGCGTCATGCCCTTCACAAGGAGTAGTTCTTCCGTCTCTTCCAAGGACGCATGCCGTGACCGAAAAGACGGAACCCCCGATAGATACTGCTGATCGAACATCGAAATGCCGCCCGGCGGGGCAGGCGACCGCCAATCCTGAACGGCGGATGCGATCAGTTGCGCGCGCGCCGGATCGGCCCCCAGATTCATCAGAAGTCGCTGCAATTCCTCGGGCTTAATGGAGTTGATATCGAACTTCGACGATTCCGGAATAATCTCGACCGTCGCCACGCCCGATGGAAAATCCATATTCAGCCGGGCCATGCCGGGTTCGAAATAGCGCGGCGTATTGTCCGGATTCTTGTGACCGGGACCCCATTCGATATATGCCAATGCCCGCTCCAGAGCTCCCGTGGCCAGATAGTAGGCGCGCACGCCTTCGGCGAGAGTGCTGGTGCGCTCGGTTTCTCCTCGAACCGTGATGGCAACGGAGAAACGCGATGGCCGTGAGAATCGCGGAAAGCCACAGGACCGCGAGCAGCGCGGCGCCCCGTTCATCTCGCACGGTCATCCTCCCAGTCCGTATACTCGAAATCCGGATTCCGCCGCGTGTGTATGGGGGCCACGATGCTTGGGACTTCAAGACGCGCCGGATCGGGATTGAGCGGGCTCATCTCGATCCGGAGCGCGGCCGGCGCGATACCGCCGGGTCCATTTCTGGCTCCACAAGTCGGGTTTCGGAAGCTGCTGCTCTTCTTTATAGAAGAACTGGCACTGCGCCAATTTATCGGCAAGAACGAACGACGCCGGACTGATCTCCACCGGGCGAAAAATCATCTGCGGACCAATCGAAGGAATGTTGGTGACACCAGCGCACGAGCTGTCCCGCTGACAGCGGACCGGAGTACAACCACTCATTCACGATCAGCCGCACCCCTCGAGCCTCTTCCCGGGAATCACCTGGAACTCGAGAATGCGCGGATAACCACGCGCCGCCTTCATTTAAGGAATAGGAAGAAACGAAGCGCATCGTCTGCGGTTCGCCTTGAAAAAACGGGAGACGTGCGGGCGGCTCCTTGGGCGGAAGTCATACAATCGGCCACCACAGGGATGAAGCCTGCAATCTGCTGCGTCAGAGACACGCTCCACGCCGAGCACGCGCCGGTTCGTCATCAGACGGTCGTTCGTACGATCCATGGCATTCAACCCAATGCGCAATCCGAACAACACACCGACAGAAAGCAAACTGAGCAGCGTCATCGCCACCAGCAATTCGATCAGCGTGACTCCGCGCCGTCCATTCATCGCATCAATCCCGCTGAAACATCCTGCGGGGTCAGGTAGTGCCGCCGAAATCCCTCAACCATGAATGTGCGAGGCTCGGCGCCGCTCATCCACCAAACCTGCACCTCCACACGATCCACAATCGGCATACCGGGAGTGGGATTCGGTGGCATTTCAAAAGGCGAGATCCGCACCTTCCATCCCGAAGGCGAGCCATTGGTCTGCGCCGGATCATACAAGCCCTCCAAGAGCACAAATCGTGGAGCCCGCCGATCGGCAACAATCTCTTCCATCTTGCGCCGGGCCAGCATAGCCGCCCGATCATAATCGGTCAGCCGGCCAGCCACCCGCAAAGAACCCGAAAGCGCAGCCATCAACCCAGAGATAGCAACAGCCAAAATGACAGTAGCAACCAGAACTTCCAGCAGCGTAAACCTGCCTGCGCTCGAATCGGAGCTCCGACCGGAAGGGATGGGACGTTATCCTGCTCCCCTTCATTCCACCGCCTCCACCTGCGGCACACCCGTAATCGGATCCACCCGCACAATGCGATGAATGCCCTTTGGACTCGCGATCTCAACCCCAAAACGCGGAATCGCGCCGTTCGGATAAAGAATGATGCTGCGCGCCTGCTCGTCTTCTCCCGTCGGCAGTACGGGATGAATCCGGACGATGTGGATCGTTTCGGGCATGTTCAGTTCCCGAACACTATCCGAAATAACCCTGATCTTGTTTTCCGCGACCGAGATGTTGATCTCAACCGGAGTTTGCCTGCGCTCAGCCCGATTCAGACCCGCATTCAGAAAACTGGCAATCGAATCGGAGGCGGAGGACAAACGGACAGAATCCAATCCACTGGTGACCGAAGGAAACGCGATCGCCGTGACCATGCCGACAATCGCCAGCACCATGATCATTTCGATCAGCGTGATTCCCGCGGTACACCTGTGCTTCACTGATTCTTCCAGCTCAAAACGTCAGCGTTGATATCCTCGCCGCCCGGAGTGCCATCGGCCCCCAGCGACACGATGTCGGGTTCGTCCCCATGCTCTCCCGGGATATTTGTAAACGTACGGCCGGCCCCACGGATCGTTCGGCACTTCCTGAGGCAGATACGGACCCTTCCATAACGGCACTCCGGCGGGCGGGACACGAAGCGCTTGCAGTCCCTGCTCCGTCGTTGGAAACGTACTCGTGTCCAGCTTGTATGCGCCGAGCGCGGTCATAAAGCCGTTGATCTGCGCATGCGCGGCCGTGACCCGGGCGGCATCGGCGCGCCGGAACATCTTCGGCATCACGAGCGCCGCAAATAGGGCGATGATCGTGACCACCACCATCATTTCGATCAACGTCACACCGCTTTGTGCGCGTCTTTGCGTGTTTGCTTGTCTTCTCATATCGCGACCTCGTTCAAACTCGTAATAGCGAGCAGCATGCTTAGGATCAACGCGCCCACCACAATACCCATCACTAAAATAATGAGCGGCTCGAACAATGCAGTAAAGCGGCGGATCGCCTCGCGGGTTTCCGCTTCGTAGATCTCCGCCATCCGGCCGAACATCGAATCCAAACGTCCCGTCTCTTCGCCTACACTCAGTAGGTGAGCCGCAAGCGCCGGGAACTCTTTCGAGCGGCGTAACGGCCCTGCGATGCCTTCGCCGCGCTTCACACCCTGCGCAACGGTCTGCAGCGACTCCTGCGATTTTCTTGTTATTCAGCGTAGCTCCGGCGATCGCGATCGACTGCACTAGCGGAACGCTGTTCGATACGAGCGTGCCCATCGCCCGCGCAAAGCGCGCTACCTCCGATTTGCGCAGCGCGATTCCAAGCACCGGAATCCGCAAGCGCATGCCATCCCACCAGATCCTTCCAGACAAGGTGCGAATGTACGTGCTCATCGCCGTGATGAAAACGAAGATCGCCGTCGCCGCCATCCATCCGTAGGTCTTCACGACCTTGCTCGACTCGAGCATGATCTTGGTGGGCAGCGGGATCTTAAGATGCGAATCCTGAAACACCTGCGCGAAACGCGGCACCACAAACGTCAGCAGAAAGATCACTGAGATCGTGCCCACGGTCGCCAGTAGCGCCGGATAGACCATCGACGAGATGATGTAGTTCCGCAAATCGTCGCGTGTGCGCTCGAAATCCGCTAACCGTTCGAACACCGCCGCCAGCGAACCCGAAGCCTCGCCCGCTCGAACCATGTTGACGTATAGCTCGGAGAAATAGTCGGGCTTAGTTCCCAGGCTGTCGGCCAGCGATTTGCCGCTCTTCAGAACGCGGATCACGTCCTGTACAACCACCCGGAACACGGCTCTTTCGGTCAGTTCGCTGGTTATCGACAGGGCGCGGTCCACAGGCACGCCGGCATTTAACAGTGTCGAAAGCTCCTGGGTGAAGTGCAGAACGTCCTTGCGACCGCCACGCCGGACGAACGGAACCCTCAACTCCAAAGATTTCTTCTCTTCAACACCGACATACACCGGCGTGAGACCCTGACGCCGTAATTCCGCGGCTACCCGCTTCTCGGTCTCGCCATGAACTACACCGGTGCGAAGCTTGCCGTCGGATGCGACTGCTCGGAAGTGGTAGTTCGTTGCCACGTGCGCCCTAGAATTCCTGCGTCACTCGCATAACTTCATCTACGGTCGTAACGCCTTCTCGAATCTTCAACCAGCCGTCCTCTCGCAGATTCCGCATACCGTGGCGCTTAGCGGACTGAGTCAGATCCACGGCATCCGCATTCGTCATGATCTTGCGCCGGATTTCGTCGTTCAATTCCATCATTTCGAAGATGCCGACACGTCCGGTATAACCCGTCCCGAAGCAGTGTTCGCAACCTGCTCCTCGGAATGTCTCTATGGCGTCGCCCTCGGGCGTATATTTTTCCCCCGCCGAAACGCGGCAGTATTTGCAGATTTGACGTACCAGCCGTTGAGCCAGCACAGCTACCAACGAGGAAGCCATCAGGAAGTTTTCCACTCCCATGTCCGTCAGGCGCGTGATTGCGCTGGGGGCATCGTTGGTGTGGAGTGTGGAATACACGAAATGGCCGGTGAGCGCCGAGCGGATCGCGATATCCGCCGTCTCGCGATCGCGAATCTCACCGATCATGATCACATCGGGATCCTGACGAACGATGTGCCGGATACCCGCGGCGAACGTCAGGCCGATCTGCGTATTCACGTGAAGCTGATTGATCCCGTCCATCTGATACTCCACCGGGTCTTCAATCGTGATGATCTTCTTGTCGGTTTGATTGATGCGCTTCAAGGCGGAATAAAGAGTGGTCGATTTACCGCTGCCCGTCGGTCCTGTTACCAGGAAAATACCATGCGGCAGCGATGTGAAATATTCCATGCGGCTCAGCATGTGCGCATCGAAACCGAGCCGCTTCAGGTCGTAAAAATCTCCGGCGCTGCGGTCGAGCAGACGCATGACGACGCTCTCCCCATACAACGTCGGCAGAGTCGAAACACGGAGATCCACTTCTCGGCCAAGCGTTTTGATCTTGATACGCCCGTCCTGGGGGAGCGCCGCTCGGCGATATTCAATTTCGCCATCAGTTTCAGGCGGGAGATGATCGCAGCCTTCAGTTCGCGTGGCGGATTATCTTGCGGATAAAGAACCCCGTCAATGCGGTATCGGATCCGGAACTCTTTCTCGAATGGCTCGATATGGATGTCGCTGGCGCGCTTTTCTACTGCGAGAGCGATCATCGCGTTCACCAGTCGAATGACCGGCGCCTCGCTCGCCATGTCACGCAGGTGCTCGAGATCCTCGGCAGCCTGGCCGTCGCCATCGAATTCTCGCATGGCGATCCGGTCCGTCTCGCCGTAATATTTATCCACCGCATCGAGAATCTCCTGCTCGGACGCAAGAACGGGA
This sequence comes from Bryobacteraceae bacterium, assembly GCA_963833675.1. GTDB lineage: Bacteria > Acidobacteriota > Terriglobia > Bryobacterales > Bryobacteraceae > DASQDN01. The sequence continues at coordinate 158,654 of CAWHYW010000022.1, forward strand.
TCGATGCGCAAACCGGTGAACGTGCGAACCGCCGACAGCGTCTCGAAATCGAGCGGATCGGCCATCGCCAACGTCATACTCGAATCCTGCAGCGCAATCGGCATGCAGCGAAATTGCCGCAGGAATCGCGGAGACAATTTCTCTGTTTCAGGTGACACCGCCGGCGGCCCATCGATTGGTATCAGCGGGACATTCAGTTGCTCGGCCAGAGTGGCCATCACATCGCGGGCAGCACAGTAGCCGCCGTCGATCAGGATCTTGCCGATCTTTTCGCCGCGTTCTTTCTGCAGCTCCAGGGCGCGGTCCAGGTCCTCCGCGGACACTAGTTGCCGCGTCAGCAGCATTTCTCCTAGCCGCATGCTTAGAACTTTTCGACCTTGAGCGACTCGTTCAACGTACCGGGGTTCAATAATGCGGACTTCTGCGCCTGAATCAGAATCTGGCGCGGCATGCCGGTGGTTTTTTCCCACGGATAATACGGAATCGTCACCGCAAGCGCGATGCGCTCGGTATCCGGCACTCCCTTCAGGTTTTGAGCCATCACGACCATCGATTCCACCATCCGCTTCTGTAGGACTTCAATACGGATCTGCTTCTGAATGTGAAGCTTGTCGACTTCAGCAGGAGTGTAAGCCGGACGAAATGGATTTGGGGATGCAAACGGATTTGGATCCACTTCAGCAGTGAACACCGCGCCGTAACCCTCCAGGTAAACGCCTCGCGTGCGGCCGAGCGCCTCACCCGGAGTGTTCGCATCCAACTGGACTACTTTGCCGTCCGTGAGCCTCTCCAGCGTCGCAACGTTATCCCGCGTTACGCGTGGCGAGGTCGATCCCGCGACCAAAGCAATCCCCACCAGCAGGCCGGCCGCGAATTTCACGGTCGGGCTCCGACGTCGTATGCCGCGAGGCGAACATTCGCATTCCGCTTATCCATACGATCCAGGTACTCGGCGACCGTCTTTAGGTCCATCTCGTATCGCCGGTCGCTTTGCGCGAGCCGCGCATTCACCACCTCTAGGATTTTATGCGCCTGCCGCCCTTCAATCTCAACGGCCGCCTTTTCAACCGCGGCCTGAACACGCTTCTCCAACTCCGCTTCGATCGCCTTCCGGTCCACCTGCGCAACCGCCGGAACCGGCGCAGGCGCCGGAAGCACTGCCGGTGTATGGACGGCGTGGAACACAATAGCAGCCGCCACCAGTGCGGCGGATGCAAATCCGAGTTGAGGTCCGGAAGCGAAAATCTTCTGCCACCAGCGCGGTTCGAACACCTTGTCCGACACAAACGCGATCCGGCGCGGTGGCTCCTCTTCATGCATGCACAGAATGGCCGAGCGAGTGGCGCTCAACCCAGCCAATTCGTCCTGACATACCGCGCACGTCAGGAGATGCCGGTCAACCGACTCCCGCTGGTCGGCGTTAAGCTCGCCGAACAGATATTCCTTCAAATCGAAAGGTGAGCACGTCATTCCTTACCCCGCATTTCTACCGACGTCAGAGTTTCTTTCAGGAGGTCCATCGCCGTATAAAGACGCGATTTCACTGTTGAGACCGGGCAGCCGAGAATATCGGACATCTCTTCAAACTTGAATCCCTGGTAAATCTTGAGAACCACCGCTTCGCGCTGTTCGTTGGACAGGCGGGTCAGCGCGCGTTCCACTGCCAGGCTTACCTCGATCGGCAGCATCCGGCGTGTCGGACCCGGCTCCAGCCAGGTCTCTTGGTGCGCATCTTCCAGATCCGTCTCCGGCCGGTTTTTTCGCAGCATCGAGTAAGCCTCGTTATGCGCGATCCGATACAGCCAGGGAGCGAATCTCGATGGGTCCTCCAGCTTGCGCAAGTTCTGATAAGCCTTCAGAAAAACATCTTGCGCCAAATCCAGGGCATCTTCCCGGTTCTTGACGAGCCGCAACAAATAATTGAAGATCCGCTTTTCCCACCTGGAGACAAGAAGGTTATAGGCCTCCACGTTGTCGCGACGGGCCTGTGCTATCAGGTCGCGGTCCTCAACCTCCCGAAATATCAACTAGCCGGCTCCGTTTCGAATGACGTTGTCCATAGGTAAAAAGACGAAGCCTACATCGTAGGCAAGGGGATGTCACCATTTTTACATACAAGGTCTGCCTTGCCGCCCGTTTTCAGCGAGTGTACTATGGCCCATAGAAATCAACAGGCACGCATAATTGCGCTACCCCGACTCGGTTGAATACCTCTACGCTCTCGGAAACGAGATCAAATCCGTCAAATTCGGGCTCGAAAATATTATCGAAGTCCTGCATGCTCTAGGAGATCCGCAGGAGGCGTTTCCATCGGTTCACGTCGCGGGCACCAACGGTAAGGGCTCGACTTGTGCGATGATCGAAGCCGCCGCACGGACGGCCGGAAAGCGAACCGGCCTCTACACCTCCCCTCATCTGGTCGAGCCCACAGAGCGGATCGTAATCGATGGAAAGCCAGTGTCAAAAGTTCAGTTCGTTGACGCTTTCAATCGGGTCCATGCGGTCGGCCTGCGGATGGAGACACACCCGACGTACTTCGAAACCGTCACCGCGATGGCATTCCTGCTATTCCGCGATGCAGGAATTGAGCTCGGCGTGATCGAAGTAGGTCTGGGAGGCCGATTGGATGCTACAAACGTGGTACATCCTGCCCTCTCTGTGATCACCCCTGTCGATTTCGATCACGAAGCGTTTCTCGGAAGCAGCCTGGAGCAGATCGCAGGAGAAAAGGCCGGAATACTGAAGCCCGGAGTAAACGCCGTCATCGCGCCACAGCGGCCGGAGGCCGAGTCTGTGATTCGCGGACGAGCGGCGGAGATCGGCGCCTCACTGGATTTACTGCGAGACACGGAATTCCAGGATATCCATATCGATCGTTATCACAGTGAGTTCGCATTCAGGGGAACGTCGATACACTGCCCGCTTGCCGGTCATCATCAGGTCGTAAACGCGGCCACCGCCGCGGCGGCATTATTCAAACTGGACATTTCACCCAAAGGCATCGAAAACGCGCATTGGCCAGGAAGGCTGGAGGTCGTGTCACAGCGAGCCCGACATCATTCTCGACGGCGCTCATAACCCCGCCGGAGCGCGAGCCCTCGCCCAACACATTCACGACTTTTACTCGGACTGTAAGGTCTGGCTCATCTATGGAGCAATGCGCGATAAATCCGTTCAGGAGATAACCGAAATTCTGTTCCCTCTTGCGTCAGAGGTCATTGTCACGGCTCCCGCCTTCGCTCGCGCCTTACGCCCCGAGGCGCTGGCCGAAGCCTCCGACCATCCCTCGATTCGAGTTGCTGGCAATCTCAATCGGGCATTCGACATGACGAAAAGTGCCGCACCTTCCGACGTCATCTTTATTACCGGATCTTTGTACCTCGTGGGCGAGGCGCGCGCTCTGCTCGTAAAATAGTGGTCTACGATGTCCCCGGCCTGATCCGAGCCTTGCTTATTACCGATCCGTTAATCATCGTCGCAACCGTCATTCTGGGATCGATCAATCTGGCCGTATCGTTCTTTGATCACGGCGGCCGAAAGCAAGTGGCAATCGCCCGCTTTTGGTCAAAAGTGCTGATTCGGATCGCGGGTGTAAAACTCGAGATCGAAGGTCTGGAAAAAATTGACCCAAACGGTAGCTACGTATTTGCATCGAACCACGTCAGCTACATGGATACGCCGGTCGTTCTCGGCCACATACCGGTGCAATTCCGGTTCCTTGCTAAGAAGGGACTTTTTAGTGTTCCGTTTCTTGGCTATCACCTCAAGAGAGCCGGACACATCGCCGTCCCCCGGGAGAATCCTCGTGAAGCGCTCAAAGCCATGGCCGAAGCAGGACGAGTTATCCGTGAACGCGGTATCTCGGTTTTGATTTTCCCGGAGGGCGGCAGATCGCTCCAAGGCTTGAAATCCTTCAAAGAAGGAGCGGCGTATATTGCCATCAACGCCGGAGTTCCCGTGGTACCCGTCGCATTAATGGGAACACTGCAAGTCCTCCCGATGCATTCGCTTAACGTCAGGCCTGGTCACGTGGTCATGAAGATTGGCGACCCGATTCCGACGGCCCACCTCACTGTGAAAGACCGCGCGAAGCTCACCCGGGAGATGCACGATCGTGTATCCGACTTGCTCGGAACCCCCGCAAATGTCGCTCCTTAACCCCGTTTGGGGCAATTGCGGCAAATTAACTGTTCAGCTAGTATGTAGGCAGATCGAATAGGGCCTCCGCGCTAGAGGTAGTCTTGTTGGGGAAAGGGTCTCTAGCGCGGAGCGACTTGCTGTTGATTCCTCAGACGACTTCCTGCTTGATTTGTCACCAACCCATTAAAAAAATTAAATTGGGACCTACCGCAGAATTGTGAGCCGCGTCCGGTTCCATGCGAACCGCTGTCCTACACGATCCGCAACATTCACTTGACACTCATAGCGGCCCGGCGGTATCCCCTTCAACGGAACCTCGATCTGAAGCGGCGCGGCATCTCTGTCCCGCGCGAAAGCCCGTACGGGAGCCGACTCAAACACCTTTCTTCCATCGCGGAAGAAGCTCACGGTTGCTGCCGCAGCCGGTCCATCGTACATTTCCAGGTACCCCAACAGTCTTTGATCCGACTTGAAAACATGGGTCACGCTGGGCATCAGCTTCTGCCCGTTTTGCACTAGCGGATGATTTTCCATCCACTTCTTCGGCTTTTCCGCTGCTCCCACTGCGGCCTTAACCGGCTGCAGTTGGCTTCCCCAGACAACGGAGCTCAGCACCGGCTTATCGGGAATCGTGAACTTGGTTTCGAAGGTTCCCATTTTTCCGGTCTCGTTTTCACGAACCAGAAATCGGATGCTATAGATACCCGGCGTCAGCGTGAACCCGGTATCGTATAGAACGCTCCGTTTCGAGAGCTGCGACGTAGCCTCCGCCGGCAGCTTGATCGTGATCTCATCGCGCAAGTTAGCAACCACCTTGCTCTTCGTGTCCTTCACGACACCTATGAAGTCGAAATCCGCCGAGTTCTTCGCATTCAGCGTGACAGCCGACCCCGGTATTCGAAGCGCGACAGGAATGAAGAACTTCGATGCATTCAATCGAAACCAGTCCACTTCGAGCGCGAGCGCAATTTCCGTTCGAGGATCGCCGAGCGTCAACGCTTCCTGCAACTGCCGCTCGCGGTCGGTCGAATTCATCGCCTTCCATTCCTTCTCGCCGTAATAGCCCGATCGGTAATCGAGCTTCGCGTTTTGCACGCCATTGAGTTTGACTTCCACTTTTCGGAAGCGGCCGTCGCGCGTCGGATTCGTGCTGTAGTAGCCGAGTACGTAATAGCTCTGCAGGTCCTTTTGTGCCTGCTGCATACCGAAGATCAGATCGTTGTTATCGAACAGCGCCTTACCGCCTGTATCCGTCGCCAGCGCGTAAAGAGTATCCTGCTCTGTATTCTGCTTGTCCCGTTGCCCACGCTGTGCCTGACCGCTAAAGATCGCTGTTCCCTTCGGACCGGATTCAGATGCGGCAGCTCCAGGCGGGATTGCCTGCAGTCCCCTGACATCGATTGGATAATACGAGAGGTTGGATCGCACTGCGGCATTGATTGTGGCTTGTAATTGTGCCGCGTTCTCGGCGCCGCTGCCACTGGATCCGCTGGAAAAGTAAATAAGCGCCTTCTTCTCCGGAAATGGAGCGAGCATCTTCGCCGCCTGCTCCAATCCGCTTAAACGCCGGTCTGTATTGAACAGATCCATTTCGGCTTCATCGACGATGGGCACATCCTCTCCTTCCGGCGGATCATCGACAATCGACGGCATCAGGCCTGCGCCCAGGCTGAACTTATTGATCGCTGATAACAGCGTCTCCTTGTCATCCGTGAACTCCTGTTCGAGCTTCACCGCAGAAGCGAACGACATGATCGCAATGCTGTCCGATGTGGTCATTTGCTCGTTCACGAACTTCACGGCCGAATCCCGCGCGCGGATCTGATCGGGTATCGGCATGCCGGCGAAATCGAAGAACAGCACCAGAAGCCGGCGGTCGCGATATCGAAGCGGACTCACTCTTTCCGGAACATTGGCCTCAGCCACCGAAGCGGCTGGCGCCCAACTTCTCCGATGTCAACCGCTGAAATTCAAATACGGAGATCGTCTGTGGCTTCCCATTTTCAAGCACGGTGAACTGCTCGGGCTTCAGTCCTTCGATGATCGCGCCCTTTTTGTCGCGAACGATGACATTCACGACGACAAGGTTTGCCGCCGACTTGAAGGTGTACTCCTGCTGGGCAAACGCTATAGTCGCCAGGACAAAACATATCCAGCGCATTAGAATCGGAACCTCGCTTGGATACTCATCGTTCGCATTTGGCCCGTAGCGGTCGCCAGACCATAGTTCAGAGCATTGATCACAGTCGCGATCGAACTGTAGTTCACATGATTCGCGATGTTATCGGAGCTGACCCGAAACTCCAGCCGCTTTCGGTCGGACAGCGTGAAAGATCGGCCAAGAGAAGCGCTCAAAATGATCGAGCCCGGACCAACAATCGTATTGCGGCCCGCATTGCCGAAGCGATCGGCAGGAGGAACCGTAAATGCCGCAGTGTTGAAGAATCCAACCCCGTCGTCAACCTGCATGCCCGTCGCGTCCGCTCGCCCGCTCCCAACCGAACCCGTCCCCCCGGAGTCCGATACATTTCCGAGCACTCGCGCCGTGAACGGACTACCGCTGCGAGCCGTTACCGATGTCGAGAGATTCCAGTCTTGCAGTATTCGCGCTCCAAGCGAATGACCTTTCAGCCACATCCCACGTTCGCCGAACGGTGAATTCAGCATCATGGTCCAACTCAAAAGGTGCCGCTGATCGAAGATTGACAGCCCGCGTTCTGCAGCGAGATTACGATCGTCCTGCGCAACCACATTACCCGCGCCTCCGATACTCGACGCATTGTCGATCGACTTGGAGAATGTATAGAAGATATTTGAGGAAAGCCCGCGGCGCAGCCGCCGGATCACACGGAGTTGGACCGCATGGAAGATCGAATTCCCCTCGGAGCTGTCGAATGTAAATCCAACCGCATTGTCGATCTGTCTGCGCTCCTCCGCTGTAAGCGGAGAGCCCGGAGCAGCTCGATTCGGCAACCGTAAAATATCCAGCCGAGTCCCTTTCGTGCCAAGATAGTTCGCTTCGACAACAATCCCGCCCTTGAATTCGTCCTGCAAAGCGAAGTTCCACGTCTGCGCATAGGGCAGAACATAGTTTCGTGCGACTGCGAAATTGTTCGTCACTTCTTTTGTCGGATCGTTGCCGAAGCCGTTCTGAATCGTGAGACGGCGTGTCGTGCTGGTTTGCAGACTGGCTGTTTCCGCAAACGGCGGCTGTCCTGCAAGCCGCACCGCAATCGTGTTGTACGCCGTGCCGTCATAGAAGATGCTGTACCCGCCGCGCACCTGAATCTTCTTGTCCTTGAACGGCCGATACGCGAAGCCGAGGCGCGGCGCGAAGTTATTCTTGTCGGAGTCGATCAGCGCGTCAGGAAAACCATTCTCACCCGGCTTCACCACCTGTACTCCTGTGAAGTTCTGCTGGATGTCGAGATTAGCGAGATGCCCATACTTTTCCTCGAATGGCTGATAGTACTCGTACCGCAGACCAAGATTAAAGGTGAGGTTGGACTTGGCGCGCCATTCGTCCTGCGCGAAAGCCGAGTACACAGCGGTGCGGAAGAATGTGTCCGTAGTTCCGTATCGGATTGAACTCGATTGCGGAAAGCCTAACAGGAAATCCGCAAAGTCGAAACCGCTGTTCGGAAGCGGTTGGCCTTGCGCGTTCAGAGCACTCGTCATAAGGCCCGTGAATGTATAAGTCCCGCGAGCGTTTTGATCGGTATTGGTGTCGATCTTTACTCGCCGAAATTCACCACCGGCCTGGAGTGTGTGCTTACCTTTCACGAAGCTGATACTGTCTGTGATTGACCAATACCCGTTCAGTCGTTGCACGGGACTCGCATCCGTTAGGTCTCCGATGTTGGTGAAGTTCAGATTTGGTGGACCCCAATTCACCGGGTCAGTCGACGGACCTTCAATGCCGAGCAATCTCGCCGTGTCCTGGAGGCCTGCGAAGTACGGCGCCGTGAAACTATGATCGCGATTGAATCGGAAGCGCAGATCATGTACGACCTTCGGCGCAATTGTCCAGGTCCAACCGGTGTCGATGGTGTAGCCGTGGCCGCTGCTATTGTCGACGAACCCATATGTCTGCACAGGCTCATTGCTGCGATTCTGCCAGTTCAGCCCACCGCTCAGACGGTGCTTCTGATTCAGACTCTGATTGATCCGCACACTCAACGCGTTCGTATTCCGGGGAACCGTAGTCACAATCTGATAATTCTGAAGGGCTCCTGGACGGTTCGGCAGAGGAATGTATTGCAACAGCCCGAGCGCAGCCGGATCCAGACGCGATGCGGGTATTCGATTTCCAGGAAAAGGGGCTTTCGTCTCCGGATCGAAAATCGTCACCGACCCCTGGATAGATGCCTGGGAGAAATCGCCCGAACGCTCGAGTTCCCTGGGCACGGTTGCGTATGCAGTAAAGGCATTCCGGTTGATGTTGCCCGTATAGTTCAGCATGTAAGACGTTCGAGTCTTTGGAATCTGCCCACCCGCGGTTACGCCGAACCTGTTGGTGTTATACCCCGGCTTGTCGAACGCTTGTCCAGTCAGTGAATACGGCCGGGCATCAAACGCCGAATTACCTAGTTGCACGAACGCCATGCCTCGAATCAGCGGCTGCTGCCCTCTGCGTCTGCGGTTGCCAAAACTCGTGCCGTTCTGACGCATCTGCCGCATGCGTTCGCGCATCGCGGCCAACCGTTCCGGATCCATACCACCAGGACCACCGCCTCCCGGTCCGCCTCGTCCGCCGAATCCGCCGCCACCCGGTCCACCACGACCCATCGGCCGCTGTCCACCCGCCGGGCCGTTCTCTCCGAACGGACTGCCGTTCGGTTGAGGTCCGCCGCCGAACATGCCGCGATCCATCATCATTCCGGAGAAGCCGCCGGGCGCGTCTTCATTGGCCGGGTTTCTCAGACCCTGGCTCATGCTTCCCGCCACAAGAAACGATTCCGCAGCGGCGCTCTCATCCGACGGCTGCGCTTCAGGAGCAGCAACTGCTGAGCCGATGCCCTCGACCGCTTCAAGATTCGCCGTCTGAAATCCTTGCTGCTGCCGGTTGCCCGCGCCACCCGCCTGGAATTGAGGCGCTGGGAGAAGCTTCAAATCCCACTGGAGAGAACTTGCCGAACCAGCCTGCGCAAGAGTCTTGCTTTGTTTCTCGAAGGAGAACAGGTCCGTTGAAATCTGCCATTGGCCTTCCGGTAGATCGAGTCGATAAGCTCCGTTTTCATCGGTGCTTGTAACCAGCTTCTGATCACCCGATGTAGCGACAATCGAGACGCCCGGCAGGCCTTTCCCGCGAAAGCGAACAACGCCCTGATGCTCGGCGGCGAACATCGAGACAGCTAGCCAACAACAGAACGCAAAACAACGCACTACCCTCAGTAAACACCAGCAGCCGGCTTATCGCACAGAGAATTTACAACGGCTTACATTCTTACTCTCCGCTCTGTTGGAGGAGTTTGGCGACGACGCCAGTCCACCCGGTTTGATGACTCGCCCCTACGCCCGAACCGTCGTCGCCATTGAAATACTCGTAGAACAACACCAGGTCGCGCCAGTTTGGATCGTTCGCATAACGAGAATCATTCCCATGTACCGGACGCGCGCCGGATTCACCTCGAAGAAAGATATGGGTGAGTCTGTGAGACAGTTCAGCGGCAACGTCCCAAAGTGTCATAAAGACGCCTGAGCCGGTAGGACACTCAACCTTGAAGCCTTCACCCAAATAGTGGTGCATCTTCTGCAACGATTCGATTAGCAGTAAGTTGATGGGAAACCAGATCGGGCCTCGCCAGTTCGAGTTTCCGCCGAACAGTCCCGTGCTCGATTCGGCAGGCTCATACGCCACTGTGTATCGAGAGCCGTTGACGGGAAGTATGAACGGGTTGTCCTTATAGACGCGTGAGAGTGCACGGATTCCATAAGGGGAAAGAAACTCGCTTTCATCGAGCATGAACCGAAGAATCCGCCGCAGCTGATTTCCATCTACAATCGAGAGCAATCTGCGCGCGCTTTCTCCCGGTGTCTGCATGCAGGCGACATTCTTGGTCAGGTCCTTGCGATTTCTCAGGAACCACTCCATGCGTCGTTTGAAGCCCGGGAATTTGTCCACCACCTTGGACTCCAGCGTCTCGACGGCAAACAATGGAATCAGTCCAACGATGGATCGGATATCAAGCGGCATGTGCCTGCCGTCGGGCATATGCAGCACGTCGTAGAAGAACCCGTCCTGCTCACTCCACATTCCCGCTCCATCCGCGCCGAGATGATTGATAGCGTTGTGCAATGTATAGGAAGTGTTCCCAGAATTTGCTGGCGACGTCTTCGTACGCAGGATCGTCGTTTGCTAATTCCATGGCTATCGCAAGCAGATTCAGACAGTACATTCCCATCCAGCCGGTGCCATCCGCCTGCTCGATGTGCCCTCCGGTCGGCAGGGGCTTACTGCGGTCGAAGACGCCGATATTATCCAGACCGAGGAACCCGCCTTGAAAGACGTTCCGGCCTTCCGTGTCCTTGCGATTCACCCACCAGGTAAAGTTCAAGAGCAGCTTATGGAAGACACGTTCGAGAAAGATGCGGTCTCCAACACCGCGGCGTTTCTTTTCGATCTTGTACACGCGCCATGCCGCCCATGCATGCACAGGTGGATTGACATCTCCCAACGCCCATTCATAGGCCGGCAACTGTCCGTTAGGATGCATGTACCATTCGCGCAGCATCAGCATCAACTGCTCTTTGGCGAAATCGGGATCCACCAGCGCGAGCGGAACGCAGTGAAACGCGAGATCCCATGCCGCGTACCAGGGGTACTCCCACTTGTCGGGCATCGAGATCACATCGGCGTTATAGAGATGCGTCCAGTCATGATTACGTCCTTCTTTGCGAGCCTCGGGCGGCGGCGGACACAATGCATCGCCGTTTAACCAATCGCGAATGACATAGTGGTAAAACTGCTTGGACCAGAGCATCCCTCCAAACGCCTGGCGCATCACATTGCCGCCATCCTCCGAAAGTTCGTGAGGCGTCAGGTGGTCGTAGAATTCATCCGCTTCTCGAATCCGGTCGGCAAAGATCCGATCGAACTCATCCCCTCGGACGCCGCTCGAGGTCTGTGAATCTGTGAGTCGGAGCTTGACTGTTACGCTCGCTCCGGCTGCTACGTCCAGAATGTAGTGTGCCGAGGCCTTCGTTCCTGCTCGATTAGGATTCACTGCGTCCGTTCGGCCGTTAACAATGCAGTCGTTAATGCCATCCTTTACGAAGCGGGATGCGTTTTCGCAGTCGTAGAGCCGGCGTTTGTTGGTGTTGTTCTCCGTAAATAGGAGTTCCGGCGACCCTTCGAACACCATCCAACGTTTCCCATATTCGGGCTCGTTCAACTCGATCACAGGAGGCGCGATCGAGCAGCGCCGCAATCCCGGTTTCTTCACTCCGGGAGTCCAAGACCACGTATTACGAAACCAGACTGTCGGGAGCAGGTGAATGGTTGCGGCATCGGGGCCGCGATTCGCAATCGTGATACGGACGAGAATGTCCTCGACCGATGCTTTCGCGTACTCGACGAACACATCGAAGTAGCGATCATCGTCAAAGACGCCCGTATCACGGAGTTCAAACTCCGGATCGTATTTACCGCGGGAGCGGTTCTCCTCTACTAAACGCGTATACGGAAACTCGGCCTGCGGGTATTTGTACAGGAACTTCATGTATGAATGCGTAGGCGTGCTGTCGAGATAGTAGTAGCACTCCTTCACATCTTCGCCGTGGTTTCCTTCGTTGCCCGTAAGGCCGAAGAGGCGCTCCTTTAAGATCGGGTCTCGTCCGTTCCAAAGAGCTATCGCAAAGCAGATCCTCTGATGACGGTCCGAAATCCCGCCGATGCCATCCTCGTTCCAGCGGTATGCCTTGGATCGCGCATGATCGTGGGGCAGATAATCCCAGGCGTCTCCATCTTTGCTATAGTCCTCGCGAACCGTTCCCCAGGCGCGTTCGCTAAGATACGGTCCCCAGCGCTTCCAGTGCTGGTTCCGATGTAGAGATGCTTCGAGCCGCGCTTCTTCCGCCGTCATAAGATACCTGCAAAGGCAGCGGCCCGGCGCAAACCTGTGCCGGGCCACCGGAGAGGGGAACTGGCAGGAACTATCTCGGTAGGCACAACAATAGTGCCGATAGACCAGCAGACCTCGTTACAAATCGCTGCCATATACCGGTATCGCCGCTCCGGATACCTGCGACAGTTCATCGGAGGCGAGTGCGACCAGCAGATGCGCTACCTGCTCCGGTTTAACCCACTTACCTACATCGGCTGAAGGCATCGCCTTGCGATTCGCCGGTGTGTCCATCGTGCCCGGCATGACGATGTTCGCCGAGATCCCAAATGGCGCATTCTCGGCGGCGATAGCTCGCGTCAAGGCAAGCAGCGCCGCTTTCGATGCGCTGTAGGCGCCGGCGTTCGCATTTTGCTCGGTTGCCGCGCGACTGCCGATGAAAAGCACATGCCCGGAGTTCCGCGCCCGCATGTGTCCGAGCGCCGCCTTCGCAATAAAGAACGCGGACTTGAGATTCACTTCCAACATTTGCTCCAGCAGTTCGTCGCTGGTATCGGCTACGGGAAATCCGCCCGCGAAACCGCCGACCAGATGGGCCAAGACATCGATTCGGCCGCTACGCGAAACGACTTGATCGACCACGGTTTGAGCCGCGGCGGAACTGGTCAGCTCGGCCGGCACCGCGTAAAAGCGCGAGTTGGCAAAGTCGCTATCGCGAATGGATCTGGACACACCGGCGACCGTTGCTCCTGCATCGAGGAACGCTTTGGTGACGGCGAAGCCAAGTCCGCCATTCGCGCCGGTGATGAGCGCCACCTTTCCTTCAAGACTTGGCATAGGTGAGTTGTCCTACCAGCCGGGCACCGGCTTCGAGCAGGGTTTCTTCTTTCTTGCAGAAGCAGAAGCGGATGATCTGGCTGCCGCGAGCAGGATCGGAGAAAAAGCTCGACCCGGGCACACATGCGACGCCGACGTTCTCGATCAGGTGCTGTGTGAATTCGATGTCGTTTCGGAAGCCGAACTTTGTGATATCGCAGAGCACGTAATATGCGCCTTTGGGTGGATAGTAATCGATCTCTGCCGCATCAAGCTGACTCAGGATCAGGTCCCGCTTCCTGGTGTAAGATTGCGCGAGACCATCGTAATAGGAAGGCGGCATGGAGAGGGCTTCGGCTCCGGCCTGCTGTAGAGGGCGCGGCGGCGCCGACAGTGAGGAAATCGTGGACTTTGCGAACAGCGTCCGCAAGGTCGGCAGGCGCCATCACCCACCCGATTCTCCAACCCGTTACCGAGTAGGTCTTGCTCATGCTGTTGACGATCAAGGTGCGCTCGCGCATCTCGGGCAATGTCGCCATCGGGATGTGCCTGGCGCCGTCATACAGGATGTGCTCGTAAATCTCGTCCGTGATTACGAGCGTGTCGAACTCTTTCGCAAGTGACGCGATATAGGTCAGTTCTTCGCGTGTGAATACTCGCCCGGTCGGATTGTTCGGGCTGTTGAGAATGATTGCCTTGGTCCGCTTGGAGAAGGCTGCCCGCAGCTCGTCCGGATCGAAGCTCCAATGCGGCGGGTGCAAGGTTACAAGCTTGCTGACTGCTCCGCATAACAGCGCATCGGGTCGATAGTTTTCATAGAACGGCTCGAAGACAACGATCTCATCCCCGGGATTGGTAACGGCAAGCAGCGACGCGATCATGCCTTCCGTCGCGCCGCAACAGACCGTGATCTCCCTTTCGGGGTCGTATTCGAGACCGTAAAACTCGCGATACTTCCGCGAGATCGCGTTCCGCAGCGGCTTCGCGCCCCAGGTATTCGCGTACTGATTGATGTCAGCGTCGATCGCCTTAGTCGCAGCATGCTTCACAAGATCCGGCGCTGGAAAATCCGGGTAGCCTTGCGCGAGATTGACGGCGCCATACTTGATCGCGCGGCGGCTCATGTCACGGATCACTGACTCCTGGAATCCAATCGTGCGAGCGCTGCGAAAGCGAGTGCGATCCGAGATCATGCGCAGACCTCGCTGGTAGTGGTGAGCAGCTCCGCCGGCCGCCTTGAGTTCGCTCATCATCTGCTGCGCTTCGGCTTCATTCAGGTGCCGAACGGCATCGGTCACCAATTCCACGCGCTTGCCGACGCGTAGCAGACCCGAGGCGGCGAACTTCACGCAGATCTCGGTGACGACACCATAGACGACAAACCGGTCGGCTCCCAGTGTTTCCAGGAAGCCGGGCAACTGAGGATTGCTGAACGCATCGAGCGATTGCTTCTCCAGCAGGATCTGCTGTGCTCCCAACGGCCACTCACTCAATTTCGACTTGGATGAAAGGATTACGCGTTTCTCAAGGAGAGTTGCTTGGGGTTTATTTTGACCTACTGTGCCTGCGACACAATGGGCGGGCCAATCGCGAAACTCGGGATCATTCTCCGAGTGGGCATCCATGTCGGAGATAACAGGAATACCGTTAGCGGCGGCGAAGCGATTCAGTCGCGCGACGTTCTCGACGATCTGCTCCGCTCCCGGAACATAGAGTGCGCCAGCCGGATACATAAAATCCAACTGAGTATCGACATCGAAGAATACGGTCTTCATTCGTGGGACTCACTCCTGTGCCGCTCGGACATGGCAAGCAGTTGCGAACTGTACTCAACTTTATGGTCGCGCGAGATACGACCGAGCGCTTGCGCGCAGTATTCGCGAATGGCTGAGGCGGACGGCAAAGGCTCGACCAGATTACCATCCAGGATCACGGGCCGGAGGAGGGCGTCCGGTCGAGCCTGATTCAGCACGTTCGGCGCGCATTCGGACGAGTGTCCAATGATGTCCTGCTCCGGATACCGGAAGACCTGTTTCGATCCCGGATAGGTTTGCTTGTCAGACGAGTACTTCGCCACGTATCGCTTATCCTGTTCGACCAGCTTATATACCGCCGAAACTGCAGGAGCATCGAAGGATGTGGCCAATTCGGTGCCTACCCCGAATGAGTCGATGGGCGCGCCTTTTCCGATCAGATCGGCGATCCGATTTTCATTCAAGTCGCTGGTCGCCATGATCTTGGCATCGTGCAGCCCCGCTTCATCGAGGATGGCGCGTACCTGCTTCGACAGGCTGAGAAGATCCCCGCTGTCGAGCCGTACACCCCAAAGCGGCCGACCCAATGCAGCGGCTTTGCGGGCGCCCTCAACGGTGTCGTAGGAGTCGATCAGATACACCGTGCCGGTTCCGAGCAATTCCTGCAGACAGCGGTATGAGTCCGATTCGCTCCGGAAGGAGAGCACCCAAGAGTGTGCCGCCGTTCCGAATACGGGAATGCCAAAACGAAAGCCCGCTTCCACGTTGCTGGTTCCTTCGCAACCGGCTAGATAGGCGGCTCGTCCAGCGAGCACACCGGCCTCAGGACCGTGGGCGCGGCGGCTGCCGAATTCGACGACGGAACGACCTTTTGCGGCGGCCACGACTCGGGCGGCCTTGGCCGCGATCATGGATTGAAATCCGATCGCGGCTAATAAGAAAGTCTCCGGAAACTGCGCCTCGATCATCGGCGCGCGGACGATGGCAACAGGCTCTCCTGCGAAGAATGGCGTTCCTTCTCGCATTGCGAAGAGGTCGCCCGTGAAACGGAATTCGTGAAGATACTCCCAGAATGCCGCCGGCGCATTTCGAAAATTCGAAAGCGATCGCAAGTAGTCGATCTGCTCCGCTGTGAATCGAAGATTCAGCAGATATTCAACTGCCTGTTGAAGCCCGGCGGCGATCAGGAAATCGCGATGTTCGGGTAAGCGGCGAATGAATAGCTCGAAAACCGCAGTTTCGCCGGTCTTGCCGGATGCAAAATATCCGGCAGCCATCGTGAGCTGATAGAGGTCCGTCTGAAGAGCATTCATTTCTTCGCGGGTGGCGGCGGAGGCTCTTTGACATCAGCCGCGGCACGCTGCAACTCTTCAACCGCCTTGGAGTCGAGTTCGTAGACCGTTGGCTCGCCTTCGCGTTTCGCCAAGAACATGTTCCCGGTTTGGGAGATCTGGACTTTCTCAGTCCGCTTGCCTCCATCCGAAACGACAGTAAGTTCGATGATCGGCGTCGTGAATCCGGTATCGCGAATCGTGATGGCTTTCAGGTCACGAAGCTTGTCGATGAACGATTGAACACTGGTGGGATCCACTTGCTTACCCGAAGAGGTCCACTTTTCGGCGTTCTTTTGGAAATTGTAGTTCTTCGACCCATCCCGCATGGTTACGCTAGATAGTTCACTGAATCCGAAATCGAAGAGCTTCTTATTCCGGAAATCATCGAGGCCTTTGTTCAGGGCTTCACCCAAATCCGAGCCGATCTTGAAGACACCTTGTACAGCCGAACTTTTGGCGAAATAATCGTTTCCCTTTTTTCGTACATCGAGTGTCTGGGATCCGGTGCTGTCGGTGACCGTAGCGATCCCGACACGCGTATCGCCGGGGAAAGCCGCCGCTGCTTTCGCGGCATCCGCGTCGGATAAGGATGTATCCATCTTCGCGTCGCCCAGCTTGCGAACGAGGTCCTCCACTTGTCCGTTATCCGCGCGCTGCGGCTTCGGTTTGACGATCTGCCATTCTTTCTGCGCGTTTCGACCGAATTCGACGGGCTGGCCCTTGGCTGCAAGCTCGACGCGCGTCAGCTTGTCGGCATCGAATACGAGAAGGCGCTTGTCCCGGAGATCCTTAGCGACCTTGTCGAGTGTTCCTTTCGTGCCGCTTTGCAATGTGAACACTTTTGCTTCGTCGGCGAACTTGGCGTATGCAGCGCCGCCGGTGGGCGTGTCGTCCCCGATCAACAGCTTTCGAGATTTGCCATCCTTCGCCGTTACGGTCAGATCCACAGACGGATTCTGCAGGCCGTAGGCGCTCAGGTCGGTAGGCTTTTCGTCAACAATGCGATCGTAGCTCAACCCGGCGTATGAGGAAGCGATGCCGCTCGCCGCATCCTGATCGACACGCCAGGTTTCCGGAGCTCGCATCTGCCACTGTTTCGACTTGTCGCGCTCGATGACAACCGGGGGCGAATCGCGGCGATGGATCTCCACTTTCTGAATGTCTTCATCCTTGATATTGACTAGTTTCGAAGCGCCGCCACTGGCATCCTTGGCTTCTTCCGCTGTTTTGTGTTTCTCCGACCAATACACACCGCCAGCCAAGATACCGAGGACAACGACGGCCACCAACAAACCACGAACCGGCATCCCGCTACCTCCGCTTCCACCAGACGCTGACACCCGCGGCGATCACGGCCAGGGGCAGAAGCAAAACGCTCGAATAGAAGATCATGGCCATCTGACTGCGGCTCATCGCCAGACGCCGGTCTTCGGGGTCCTTCGGACGAATCGAGATGAGCTCCTCATCCGAAGAGAGCCAGTTGACCATGTTCAGGAAGAGATCGCGATTGCCATTGAAGCTGAGAAAGCTGTTGGCGACCCAGCTTGACGATCCGACGACAACGATACGGCTCTGTCCACCGGAAGCCGCGACGGCCAGATTCAGAGGACCCTTCTTATCCTTCGCGGGATCGATTTGAATTTCGCGGGAGCTCAGATTGGTGGTTGCGTAGCTGTTTGCGGATGATGAGAACAGATTCGAGCCTGTCCACTTTCCGCCACTTTTGACTTCGATCGTACGGCACACCGGGAAGGCTGTTGCGATGCCTTTCATCGGCGCCACGATAGGGTGCGACTCGTACGAAGAGACCAGCGGGATAACCTCGCTCAGTCCGAAGATCTGGCCGACTCCGCTGGTATCAAGGACAAGATCTTTGTTCGCGGTGACTGCCCATTCCCCGAGTTGCGCCACGAGAGCGGCGTTATCCGACACGGGCTCCTTTCCCATTGCGATCGGAGCATCGAGAAGCACCAACAACCGGCCCCCGCCATCCACGTACGTCTTCAACGCCGTGATTGCCGGAGCGGCGTAGTCAAATCGAGGACCGGCAACGACAGTGACCGTGCAGTCCTTCGGTACTTCCGCTTTTTCGAGAAGAGAGATGGTACGAGTCTTGTAATTGTTCTTTTCGATAAGCTGCTTCAGGTTTCCATAGCCATCGCGACCGGAGTCGTCCAGTCCATGCTCACCGCTGCCGGAGATCGCACAAACAGTACGTTCGCCGCCTTTCAAAGTCCGGATAATAGCGCCGGTAACTTCTTCCTCCGTGAGCGACTTGGCTTCTTCGTGCCGCGGCCCGGCATCGATCATGATCGAACCGTAGTTACGAATGCCGGCTGCGCGGGCAAGCTGCGGTTTCTTGTCGGGATCGACATAATCGACGCGCAACTTGGGAGAGAGCGTCTCATATCTATCGAGCAAATCCTTGGCTCGCGGGAAACTGTCGGTTTTGTCGTAGTACGTTACGCGAACGTCCTGCTTCAGACCGTGAACAACCTTGCTGGTCTGATCAGAGAGACTGAAGCGCTTGTTGGCAGTCGTATCGACCGATTTATTGTGCCGGTTCGCCAGCCAGTTCCCCAGACCTAGCGCCAGGGCGACGATCAGGATATAGAGTGTGACGTATCCGGTGTATCGTGTTTGTCTTGCTTTAAGCCAACTGCTAGCCATCTATGCCCTCCACCGCAGCGATTCCATCGATCGCGCGGTCAAAAACAACCCAAAGAAGATCATGGACAGGTAGAAGATTACGTCTTTGGTGTCTAATACGCCTTTTGAGAATGGCTCAAAGTGCGTGATGACGGACATATATCCGACGACCTTCGCCCAGGCCGCGGTCTCATAAGCGCTCACCCAATCGAGCACCCACAACAGCAGGCAGACGGCGAAGGTTACGAACGCAGCGATGATCTGATTGCGTGTCGTGGTGGAGATGAATGTGCCGATCGCCAACAAGCTTGCGCCCTGTAACAGAAGACCGAGGTAACCGGTAAGGATCGGCGCAAGGTCCGGCTTGCCGTAAAAATAAAGCGAGGCCACGCTCAGGCCCGAGATGCAGAGTACGCAGAAGTAGAGCACCACTGCCGCGAGCCACTTTCCGATGATTACTTCGATGTCACGAACGGGCGAGGTAGCGAGCAGTTCGATGGTTCCGGACCGCTTCTCTTCCGCGAAAAGCCGCATGGTCAGCATGGGGATAAGAAACAGGCCGATGACGCTCAGATTGGAGAGCAGAGGCCGGATGACCCATTCATTCACATCCATCGGCATACTGCGGCCCATCATCTGCGATTGCATACCGCGGTCAACAAAGATCGCGACGTAGACGTAGAAAAAGTAGCCTGCGATCAATCCAAAAAACGCCATCACCAGATACGCGATGGGTGAATTGAAGTAACTATTGAGCTCTTTGCGCAGGATCGTGAGGACGTTATTCATTGACGGGCTCCGTTCCGGTGAGTTGGAGGAAGACTTCTTCGAGGCTCATGGCGACGGGACGCAGTTCGATCAAGTCCCAACCGGAATCAACTACGGCGCGAGCGACGTCGCCACGGATCGAGCGACCCTGGAGACTTTCCAACTCGAAGAGAATTCGCTTCTCGCGAGATTCGCGAGGCAGCACACGGCTGACGCCGGCAACTTGCTCGAGCCGCTGCTGCACGACCAAGGGGTCGATAGCGCCGTTTCGAGATTCGACTCCAACGGCAATGCTTTCCGACCCGCGGAGGCGGTTGGTGAGATTGTCGACACTGTCTTTCGCAACCACCTTGCCCTTGCTGATGATGATTACCTGCTCGCAGATCTGCTCCACTTCCGGGAGAATGTGCGTGCTGAGAATGATGGTGTGATCGCCGGCGAGACCTTTAATCAACGCCCTTGTTTCGGTAATCTGCTTGGGATCCAGGCCCGACGTCGGCTCATCCAGGATCAACACGTCAGGGTTGTGAATGATGGCCTGGGCAAGGCCGACTCGCTGGCGGTAGCCTTTCGACAGCTTCTGGATAAGTTTCTTCTGAACATCGGCGACAGCGCAACGTTCGCTGACCTCATCGACACGCCTGGCGATCTCGTTGCGGGCGATACCTTTCAGCCTTCCAACGAAGGTGAGGTACTCGCCCACCTCCATATCGGGATAGAGGGGAGGCGTCTCCGGCAGATAGCCGATGCGCTTTTTCACCTCCATGGCGTGTTGCGTGACATCGAAGCCGGCTACATTCGCGGAGCCGGAAGTCGGGGGCAGGAAACACGTAAGGATACGCATCGTTGTGGTTTTCCCGGCGCCATTCGGACCAAGAAAACCAACGATCTGCCCCTTCTGAACTTCGAAGGAAACATCATCGACAGCGACAGTGCGAGCGTATCGCTTCGAAAGGCCTTCCACCTTGATCATAATGAGACTCTTCTAAATTTCGGGATGCGGGTTCGCATCAGACGTTTGACAAACCTCCACTCCCAGGTGCGCTAAAGCGAATTTTGGTCGTGGCTCTGAAAACCATTTTGCATGATGAAGCGGTAATTCCGGCGCCATTAGCCATTATCGGCCCTGGGCTGCCGTGGACAGGCCCATAATTTGAAAGCCCGCGTCCACATATATTACGTTACCGGTGACGCCGCGTCCCAAGTTACTGGCAAGGAACACAGCTGTATCGGCGACTTCAGCCGGGTCGGCGTTACGGCGCAAAGGCGAATTGGCCGCCACACCGTCCAACATTTTCGAGAAATCTTTCACGGCGCGGGCCGATGCCGTTTTGACGGGCCCCGCAGAAATGGCGTTTACACGGATATTCAATGGTCCCAAATCATTGGCGAGATAGCGAACGCAGGCCTCCAGCGCCGCTTTGGCGACACCCATGACGTTGTAGTTGGGTATCACACGCACCGAACCGAGATAGCTCAACGTCAGGATCGAACCTCCATCTGTCATCAAAGGGGCGAATGCCCGCGAGACTGCGACCAGCGAGTAGGCGCTGACCTCCTGCGCCAGCAGATACCCATCGCGAGATGTCTCGACGAAGGGACGGCTGAGGTCCTCGCGATTGGCGAAGGCGATACTGTGAACGAGCACGTCCAGTTTCGCGTGGCCAGCGCGCAGAGTATTGGCGACGTTGTCCAGCTCCTGCTGAATTGTCACGTCGCAGGCGAGTACTTCCGCGTCGGGCGATAGCTCCTGCCCAAGTTCCTGTACGGTGGCCTTTTGCCGCTCGCCCTGGTAGGTGAGAATGATCCTGCCGCCCTCACGCACGAACGCCTGCGCGATCGAGTAAGCAAGACTCCACCTATTCGCGACGCCGAGGATCAGCGCTGTCTTTCCAGCCAAAAGATCTGCCATTAAATCGCTATTCTATCAGTGCGAGTTTCGGCTGCGGTCTGTCTAATTGATTGAAATGATTCGGATGCTGCCGCGAGGCGGCTGCGAAGCGGCGGACTGCGGGGATTGAGACGGGCCTCGGTTTTTCTTGCGAAACGAAGCCAATTTGCCTGCTTTCGTGGCGCATGCGGTCGTTCTGCGCTTTGCGCAGGGCTTCGACGGCGCGGAAGTAGGCGCGCTCGGCCTTGGTTGCGTAGCGATCGATTGCTTCGAGACCGTTGCATGGGTCAACGAGAGCAGTCGCGATACCGCAGTCGTCATCGATGCTCGGGCTTTTGCTGACGCCGTGGCGACGTTTGTAGGCGCGGATGTGGAGATCGAGTGCCGCGGTTTCGACGCGACGGGCGCGGAGAAGGCGCCAGTAGTTTACGGCGACGAGTTCGGCGAGCATCAGCTCCGTTCCGTTAGCGGGTTGATAGCTGTCGATTGTGGCTTGGCGGAGTTCTTCGTATGAGAGTTTGTCCTCGTGAGGGAGGACGGCGACTTCGGCGGTCATGCCGTGTTTGATGGCGTTGAACTTTGCTTTCGCTTTGCCTTCCACGGTTTTGGGTCCGGTGGACTTTTGGGCGTTTCTGCGGTTCGCCTCGATCTGTTTCTGAGTTGCCATGATTGCGGCTCCTTCCAATGAAAAAGGCCGAATCGCCCTTTTGAGGCTTTCGGCCTTGCTGTTTTTATTGTAAGGGTGGGTTGCTAATGGTGGAGGGTTCGCTGAAGTGGAAGTGATTGGTGGAAGGGCGTTTAGCGGAATTTCCAGGGTGGTGACCGTCCGATTGGTGAGGCCACCACTGGCAATGAAATCGGATAATCCCAGAGTTGCGGGTTATGAAACCTCAGTCTGCCGGGCGCGCCGAATAGCAATTCACTGCACAGCAGGCGCCGAACTTAGACCCGGAGCGAGCCGCGGAACCCTCTGGCGGCATAGTAGGATTCGGCGCTGTTGTGGTAGACAAAAATAGTGTCGTAGCGGCGATCACAGAAGAGCGCGCCGCCGAGCTTTCTGATTTGCGGGGGTGTTCTGATCCAACTCGAGGTTTTCGTGTCGAACTCTCCGAGTCCCTGCAAGTTTCGATATTGTTCCTCCGTTAAGAGCTCGATGCCCATGGCGGCTGCCATGTCAAGCGCATTGTTCTTTGGTTTATGTTCCTTTCTGGACTCCAGGGCTTCACGGTCATAGCAGAGACTTCGGCGATCCTTTGGACTCTCTGCTGAACAATCGCCGAAGATGTATTCGCCCGTTCTTTTATCGTGACCGAACACATCCGGTTCACCCCCGGTTCGTTCCATTTCATTCAGTGACCAGAGCTTTTCCGGGCTAGCTTGCAGCTTTGTTTGTACTTGCGCCCATTGAAGACCTTTGTGACGGTTCATGTTTTTCTCGAAACGCGCCTTCAATGCTCTGAGTAGTTGTTCGCGTTGTTCTGGCGACAAGTCTGTTTTGTTGTTGTTCACGCTTCGCGGTGTCGTTGCCTTCATCGGCTAGTCTCCTTTGCTATAAGAAAGCCGTCAATCGGGCCTCACGATGTATGCAGGAGAGAGTATCCCACGATCAGTAAAGGACGCATGCCCGTTACCTCGGTACAAGTTGGGATCGGACCTCGTCGATAGTGGAAGTTCGAGTCCGGCGCCTGATGTGTTCCCGACGAGCCGCCCGACATGCTCGCTCGTTCTTCACCTTGGCTGAATGGGCGTGATACGTCCAACTGAGCTCGATAGCTCTACCCTTGGCGACTACACGCGTGTAATCACGTTCAGTCCGGTCGTGGGCACTTCCGCGGAATACCGACTTATCCGGCCATCTGGATCGTTTCTTGATTGGCGGATCATCCGTCCGGAACGGGCTCCACGTTCCGGTCGGACATTACAGGCCGAATGCAAATCGACATGCAGCGAATAGATGGGCAAATCACATTGGCTTGATGACCAAATCGTCTCAGACGTCCTGCCTTACGCCTGCGAGATGGGCTGATGGCCGATGCATGATAATCCACAGAACTCATCGTCGGCCTGGGTAATAGGCTTGGCTCGGCATGGTTGACTTTCTCGGGCGACTCAGAATTGTCCCGTGCTGGTCGCCGACATGTCACCGGTTGCGAGGCGCGTATGAACGTTGCACCCGGACCCGAATAGAGGTCACGCCGGGTCCTGGCCCAACCGAGTTTTCGGGACGTGTCAACGTCAGATGGAGAATGGCGAACCGGAACCAATAGGCGGAGACGCACAAATGCTCAACGTCCCTGGTCCTCCTTCGCCTTCCGAAGTATGAACTTCACGCGCAAATTACATCCGAGCGTGCTGTTCTCTCCGATGTTCTCCACATGCGTTTCACCAACAACATAGCGAAAGTTTTCAGTGCCACCAACTACCGGTCGGCGTAGCGAGAAGTGGGCATTTGGCCATACACCTTCCGTGACAAGCGTCCCGTTGAAAATTGGCAGATCGTATTGTTCGGTTGCGAATGCCAAAACCGGAGGGGCTGATTGCGAGCCCCCTCCGCTGCCAGGTACTCGTTCGAACTAATCGCCCAGGTTCCAATCCAATGGTACGTGCCTATGGGCTTTCCCTTCGGATCTTTGTTGGACACAGACGCAATCGAGTTCACCGGGTATATTGTTCCGTCAACAATAGCCGTGTCGCCTCGGCCAAAATCGTCGCCCACCCGCGGAGCAGCATTATTTTGCTTCGCGCCTTTGGCATCCTGGGCAACCTCGACAGTAAATGTCCAGGTGGCATCATCGTTGTCTGCGCGAAACTGGAATGCGAAAACAACCACTATCGAGACCGACAACAAAAGAATCAGTGAAACAATCGACCGCTTCATGGAAATCTCCTTTACGCCGTTCTGTGAAGCCGGACATTTGAAGAATAGTTTCTTCAAGTCCAGCTGTTCGAAACGTAAAGCGGGATTCGCAGAGGAAATCAGCCAAATCAAATCGCCGCAGGTGAGCGAAGCTGAGAGCACTCCGAGCGCGAGCTTTTTAGCGCGCTGCAACGGTCTGAAGTCCGACTCTGCGCAACAGGTCGTCAAATATGTGGTCCTTCCGGATACCTTCGGCCCAGGGCTCAGCGGCCAGCATCACCATACAATCGGCTCGGTCCACGATTGCCTTCTCCATCCATCGGAACGCCTCGTCGCGGTCGCCAAACCCTGAGTATGCTATCCCGATTTCAAACGGGCACACATAACGAGTGGCAGCCATGCGTCTGAGTTCTTGGAGAACTCTCAAGGCAGCCGGGCGATGGCCTGCCGCTGCCTGCACATAGGCCAGAAATCCGAGGTTGGTGGGAGTTATTTCAATCGCAACCGCCTGCTCGAGGTCGCGCACAGCTTCCCCGTGAAGCTTTTTTGCGGATCGTGCCAAGCCTCGAATTGCTAATGCAAGCGAGAACTCGGGCTCTACATCGATTGCTCTCTGAGCTTCTTTAATCGCCTCGTCATTGCGGCCGGCCGTGGCGAGTGACAGCAAATAATCGCCGCGCATCAACAGCGAAAAAGGTCGAGTTCGACCCCTCTCTTTCCCTGCGCGATTGCTTCGTCGAATCTTCGCTGTCCAAGCAAGTAATCCGAATAGCCACGGTGGGCTGCGGAGGAGTTGGGATTGAGTCTGATCGCCTTTAGGAAATGCTGTTCGGCAGCTGACCAGTCCCACTCATAGAACAGAGCGACGTTTCCAAGTGCACTGTGTGCGTCTGCAAGCTCCGGTTCTCGCTCGAGCGCTCGTAACGCAGCCGCCCTCACATTGGGCATCGCATCATGTGGCTGGATGTACCAGCTGGAAAGGCCAAGCCATGCCTCGGCGAGTCCGATGTGAGCTAACGATAATCCTGGGTCATAAAGTGCTGCTTCTTTGAAATGGGCGACCGCCTCGCGAAGCGTCGCTTCACCTGGCTGGTATAGCGCATGTTGCCCTCGGAGAAAGAGGTCATAGGCTTTGGGGTTGCCAAGGCTGCCGTTTGTCCGTCCGCGTCCCTCTCCGGGCGTAAGCGCCACACCTGCGGTAGACGCAATGCCTCGAGCTACCTCGCTCTGAAGCAAAGGAAGGCCTTCCAAGGGTCGGTCGTATGTCTTCATCCAGTGGGTTTCATTAGAGAGGGCATGAACGAGGCGTGCGCTCACCCGCACATGATCGCCAACTCGCATGACCGACCCGTCAACAATCATGTCAACGCTCAATTCGCGAGCAACTTCAGCAACAGGTTTCTGATTGTTCTTGTACCGCATCACAGACGCATGAGGGATGACTCGTAAAGCGGTGATTTTCGACAGTGTAGTTATGAGTTCATTCGTCATCCCATCCGCGAGATATTGCTGATTAGGATCAAGCGAGGCGTTCCTGAACGGCAAGACGGCCGCGGAGCGATGTACGCTTGGGGCAACATGGGGCGTCCGCGCATGCCGCATCCATAAGCCGGTACATACGAACAAAGTAAGGGCCGCCGCCAGTACGAACCAGGTGCGGCGCTTCGCCGGTTCACCCGTGTTTTGGGCGAGACCGTCAACTACGCGTTGTGATTGAAGGTCGGCGATCAGTTCGCCAACCTCCGGATAGCGATCCTGTCGATCTCTGGCGAGACACCTGGAAAGAATGGAGTCCAGTTTGCCGGGCAGACCTGCACGTAGGCGGCTGACGGGTTCAGGGCAAGTTCGGAGGAGCGAATCGGGTGGGCCCGATTCGCATGTCTGAGGAAATGGCAAGCGCCCGGCGATCATTTCATAGATCAGAACTCCGAGTGACCAGATATCTGTCCGTGCATCGACCGATTCGCCTTTTCTCTGCTCGGGAGACATGTACGTAGGAGTGCCCATCACCGTTCCGGATTGCGTGAGTGTTCGGTCATCACTGCCCAGCGCCAGACCGAAATCGAGGATCTTGATGTGTCCGTCGGGCAGGATCATGATATTCGCCGGTTTTATGTCTCGGTGAACCACGCCTTGCTGATGCGCCGCCTGTAACCCCCGTGCGACTTCGGTCGCAATTGCAAGCGCTTCGTTGACCGGCATCGGACCCGCAGCCAGCCTGTCCTTGAGTGTTCGGCCCTCAACGTACTCGGTTACCAGAAACGTGCGCCCTTCTAGCTCGCCGAGTTCATAGATCGTAAGAACATTCGCATGTTTCAGTGCGGAAGCCGCCCGGCCTTCGCGATGAAGGCGTCGCACCCGTTCTTTGTCGGCGGCGAAAGCTGGAGGAAGCACCTTGATAGCGATGTTCCTGGCGAGGTCCGGGTCGTGCGCCAGGTACACTTCTCCCATCCCTCCCGAACCGAGTTGGGAGACAACTTCGAATCGGCCGATTCGATCCCCCGGTGAAAGTGCGGGGATATGTGTGGCTTGGTCGGTGTGGTCGGCAGTGGCCCATAGTATGCGAAGGGTAGAGGCAGCTTCTCTGGACAATTGCTCTAGTAATAGGTCGCGCCCCGCCTTGTTCGCGTGTAGCCCTTTCGAAAATAGATCCTCGAGGATCTGCCACGGAACTATTTCACCGGCGGCAGGTGACTTTGGTTCTGGGATGCCTCCCGTGAATTGTTCGAGGAAGGTATCAGCCTTATCGTGCCACTCCAGCAAGCTCTCGAGATACCGTTGCAACTCGGGATCATTAGGACAGGCCTGGCGGAGAAACGACGTGCGTTCCTCGACCGACAACTTCTCGGCGGCAGCAAACAGTTGCTTAACCTGCTGCCAGCGCCCGGCCTCCATGTCAGCCATCCCGAACTTGTAGTCGCCCATACAGCCATGCCTTCCCGAGACTCAACTCCCTTGTGACAGTGCGCACGCCAATGCCCAGAACTTCTGCCGTTTCCTGTTCTGTTAACCCACCGAAGAAGCGCAGTTCCACGACCCGGCTCTGCTGGGGGTCGATCTTCTCGAGGTCCGCAAGAGCTTCGTCCAGCGCAAGGATATGTTCAGCGGGCGCGGGCGCAGCAACAAACTTCTCCTCGAGTCCGATGCGCACGTGCGCGCCGGCCCGTTTTCCGACGCGGTGTTGTCGCGCATGATCGACCAGAACGCGCCGCATGACTTGAGCGGCTACGCCTACGAAATGCACCTTACTGTGCCAAGTCTTCTCACGCTGAGCAACAAGGCGCAGGTAAGCTTCGTGCACGAGGGCTGTCGGCGAAAGTGTATGATCGGGACGTTCGTCCCGGCGATAGCTTTGGGCCAAACGATGGAGTTCGGGGTACAGGCAGTCCCACAGCCTGCTCTCAGCTTCCTTGTCGCCGCCTCGCATTTGCCGCAGCAAATGCGACACATCGTGTGAACTAGGTTCCATAACAGCTACCTAACGAGTGTTAGCGTGTAGTTTATCGTACTTATGCATATTCCGGGCCACGTGAATAATGGTTTCCGGTGAATACGGATACCGAAAAACGTGAATAACGAGCAAGAACCAGTCGAAAATGATGTTGTCCTTCAGCTTTTTAGAGGTGCCAGCGGATTATTCAGCGAGGGCCGGAGTTGTTATTCATGGAATCCCGGAATCGCTATTCATTCGATCGGAATACGCAACTTATCTTCGCAAATGCGTTCGGCAAGGTCGGTCTGGCCCGTTTGCGGAGCTTTAATTTGGCCCACTTTTGTGCGTAGTTTTCACGATGTCTCCCGCCGCATTTAGCGGTGGTTTCCCGAGGAAGTCTCGTGCAGGTCGGATGCGCGGCCATTGCGCGCACAATCCACTTGAGCGTCTAACGCCGATCGCTGAGAGGTCCGCAAACGATAAATCTCCCCTGACGGCGCAGCGTTTACGAATCCAAGTTGACGTGTAGTCGCCGACTCGCTGATTGATGGTGGGCGGTTGCACGTCCGCGGTGAGGGCGTTGCCGTCAACTTGACTCAGACCGCGGCCAACTTCTGGATGCCGCCATTGGCCTGGAAAGGCGACAACGGTAGAAACTACTCTACACAGCGCGACACGCTGGAGGCTTGGCAAGGTGTTGGCAGCCCGAGCATCGATATGCCCGGCAATGCTGCGCTGCGGCTGCGGCAAGGTTGCGATATAGGCGAACACGGGCTTGTCCTCTTCCGCGGGCTTCGCGGCGCTTGCCTTGCTGTCATGGCCACCAGAAGCTTCGTGCCAGTTTGGCATCGAGCATCAGTCTTCAGGAGGTCTTCTCATGATCTCACCCAGGTGACGAGGAGTGTGTCCAACTCCTCGAACTGCTCGCCCGCCGCGCCCGTGCTGCCGGAGGCGATGGCCTCGTCGAGGGCCTGCTTTGAAGGATAGAGTTCGCGCAGGACCAGTAGCGTTTTGTCGCCTTGTTCCTCGAAGGTCACCGTGGTAACGGGGCCATCGGCGCCTTCCTCATTCGTCCAGACGATGCGCGAGTGGGGCGTCACTTCGATATACCTACCGAAGAATGCCATGGGCTGTTCAGAGGCAGGGTGGCTGAATACGAAACGGTACGCGCCCCCCGTGCGAACATCGGCCTCGCACGAAATGAAGGATATTCCAAACGACTTCGGCGTCCACCATTGCTTGAGCAACTCAGGCTTAGTCCAGGCCTCGAACACGATGTGCGCAGGGGCGTTGAAGGTTCGCGTGACTACTAGCTCACGCTCAGATTTTCGTTCTACTGCCGTGGGGTTCTTCATAGGAACTCACTTTCTCCTTTTTCGTCCATCGACTTTTTCGAGTGTCAATTCCGCAACGATCTTGTCCAACTCGTCGAAGCGTGCGTCCCAGAGCCGGCGGTACCTCTCAATCCATGCCGCCTCATCCTCCAGGCGGCGTAAGCCGAGCTTGCAGGTACGCACGCGCCCGACCTTTTCCGTGGTGACGAGCCCCGCCTGCTCCAAGACACCGACGTGCTTCTTCATGCCCGTCAGAGTCATATGGAACTTTTGGGCAAGGTTCGTTATCGAAGCGTCCGCACGCCCGAGCCGCTCCAGAATGCCGCGTCGGGTGGAGTCCGAGAGCGCGGCGAACGACACATCCAGGTGGGCTCTGTTTATACTGAACCATTCGGTTCAGTATAAAACACGGATCGGTGGCCTGCAAGCGGGGAAGTGGAGGGGCTATATGCGCATTCTCTGCCGCCCTGTCGAGAGACGGGATAGATAGGCAACGGAATACGCGTCGTGTTTACCGCGCCGCGCGCTCTGTCCGCATCGCCGGTTATAAACGCCTAAGGTGAGAATTGGAATCGCGAAATTTCCTTTTCTCGTTCAGAGGCGACGTATCCGTCCTGGGGAGTCGAGATCGCAACTGGCGATGAGCAGCGGGCGCGTGCTCACTTCCGCAACCAGGGCGGTAGACGGCCAAGTGCGGCCGGAGGACCGTGTTATGTGACCTGATAACATGTGCCGAATGCCCAAGTCTCGCAGACGCATCTTCTTGCCTACCTTCTTTCTCTTGGCGCTCTCGGCTAGGTGCGGCCGAGCCTGTAGTGGATTGGGACAAGGTGAACGCTGAAACACTGCTCCACTATCAATCGATTGTCCGCATGAACACGAGCAATCCACCGGGCAATGAGACCTCGGTGGTCAATTACCTGAAAGAGGTCCTCGATCGTGAGGGAATCAGCTATCACGTCTTCGCGCTCGAACCAAGCCGCGCTAATTTGGTCGCGCGATTGAAAGGAAGCGGACGGAAGAAACCCGTTCTGATCCTCGGGCACACCGACACGGTCGGCGTGCAGCCGGAAATGTGGCCTGTCGATCCATTCGGCGCCGTGCGCAAGGACGGTTTTATATGGGGCCGTGGTACGACAGACAACAAGGATTGCGTTGCGGCGGGCCTAACGTTGATGCTGCAACTCAAGCGGCTGCGCGTCCCACTCGATCGGGACGTAATTTATGTTGCTGAGGCCGGCGAGGAGAGTTCGACCGGTCCCACAAGTGTCGGCATCGATTATCTGATTAAGGAACATTGGGCGGACATCGAAGCAGAATATGCCCTTGCCGAAGGCGGCTTCGTACACTCCGAAAACGGCCGGGTTCGATTCGTAGAGATTGCGGCCACGGAGAAGGTTCCCCGCCGCGCGAAGCTCATAGCGACCGGCACTTCGGGCCACGGCTCCCGGCCAAGGCGCGACAACGCCATCGTTCATCTCTCGACTGCGGTAAGTAAGATCGCCAACTGGCAGCCGCCGATGCGCCTCAACGATGTCACTCGTACGTTCTTCGAACGCCTCGCCACGATCAGCCCGCCCGAGGAAGCCGCACGTTATAACGGGCTGTTCGATCCGCAAAAAACCGCTGCCATTCAGAACTATTTCGCCGAGCACGATCTGGGCAAGTACTCCATACTGCGCACATCTATCTCACCGACGATTGTTACCGGTGGGTTCCGCCAGAACGTTATCCCTTCGCAGGCGGAAGCAATGCTCGATATTCGCGCTCTGCAGGACGAAGACATGACAGCATTCTACGAGGAGATGGGTCGCATCATCGCCGATCCCGCTGTCAAGATTGTGCCGAGCTCCCCGGCCGTCCCACAGCGCCGCCGAGCCGTTTAGACACGGAAATGTTTCGGGCGCTCGAAGCCGCACAACGCCGACTCTACCCTCATGCGATTACCATTCCTGGAATGGTTACAGGCGCGACAGATCTCGCTCAATTACGGGCCAAGGGAGTGCAGGCATACGGGATCGGTCCGCGTTTCGACGAAGCCGAATTCGCCGAGCACGGGTGGCACAGCGATGTCGAACGTCTAAGCGAGGACTCGCTGTATGGACTCATGCAATTCATGTGGTACGCCGTCCTGAATATCGCCGCGAGCAACTAGAGGGTGTTATATAATCGCGGCGTTCGCGATCTTTGAGGAGGAACTCTGTGTCGAGTGAACTGACGCGGCGAGCGCTGCTGGCCGGTGGCGCGGGTTTTGCCGGCGCTGCAGCTATTGCCGCTCCCACGATGCCTAAGGCGAGGCCCAAGTATTATCATGTGAGCCAGTCGACGATCAACTACCAGGCGGAGTTCAAGTCCGGCAAGATGGACATGTTCAGCTTCATGGACACGTGCCGGACACTGGATCTGGATGGGGTCGATATCCACGTGGGTCAGTTGAAGAGCCAGACCGACCGCGCGTACCTGAAAGAGGTGCGCCGGGGTTGTCTGAATCGCGGGCTACCGGTTGCATCGATTTGTGTGAGCACGGAGTACGGCCGGTCAGCCGAAGCGATCCCGAAAGAGCTGGAGAAGGCGCGCGTTGCGATCGAAACCGGGATGTTCCTGGGCGCTCCGATCTTGCGCACGTTCGTCGGCTCGGCGCCTTCGCCGGACAAACGGGAAGAGGCGTTTCGCCGTGGAGTAGACGCGCTGCGGAAAACAGCCGAGATCGGGGCCGACCTGGGGATGACGGTTTCGCTCCAGAATCACAGCGGCCTGACCAGCACGGGCGCGGACATGCTGCGTTTCTATAAGGAAGTAAATCATCCGAATTTCACTCTGCTGCTCGACACCGGCCATTTTGCCGGGAGAAACGGTCCGAACGGTCCGAAGATCCCCGGAACTACCTATGAGGATTACTATCACAGCATCGAAGAGGTCGCTCCGCTGACGCAGTTCGTGCGAACGAAGATTTACGATCTGGACGAAAACGGCAGGGAGAAGTGGATCGACTACGATCGTGTGTTCAGCATCCTCGGCAAAGTCCGCTTCAACGGCTTCATCAGCATGATTTACGAAGGCAAGGAAGACAAATTCGTGGTGATTCCCAAGGCGATCCGATTTCTGCGTTCGTTCGTAATGAGCGAAGGCGCGTGAGGGTTCACGAGGTGGAATTCACGATCTTCAGCGCCTCTTCGAAACGCGGCTCTCGCATGTTCTGTGAGAGTTGCTCCAAATGAAGTCTGCCGTAGACGGTTTTCGCCTGGTTGTCCGCGAGACGGACCTCTCGCGCCCAGAAGCGCCGCTGATAGTCACTGTACTCGGGCAGCGGCTCACTCCAATCGATCGGCTCGCCTGACGATCCAAGCGTCAGAAAAGCCATGGCGTAGAACATGTGCGCGACCTGCTGCATTAAATAGAATCGGGCTCGCGGATACTCATTTGGCGGTTCGCCGAAGTACTCGCGAAGATAGATCCATATGCCTCCGCTAAGGTTGGATTGCGCCAGCCCTACGTCCGAGAGCGGTTGACTTATGTTAAGTTAAGCTGCTTCGACACGCCTTTCATAGGAGCCCGCCAATGAAAATCATGATCGTCTGGAAAACTGTTCCCGGCAAATACAGCGCCACCTTAGAGGCATTTCTTCGAGGAGGAGCTACGGTCCCGCCGGGAGCAACTTCCCTCGGCCGCTGGCACGTCCCTGGGTCAATTCTGGGATGGCACTTAGTGGAGGGAGACATGACGGCCATCGCCCAGCACGTGGCCGAATGGGCAGACCTGCTCAAATGCGAAGTGTATCCGGTCATTGAGGATGCTGAAGCCGCGGATGCAGCGAAAAGGGCATTCGGCAACAAATGATCCAGCCCGCCATCTGGGGGGACTAAGTGACAAAGACGGCGGTAGTCATGGCGGTCCTGAGCGTATGCAACATAGGCGCCGTCCAACTTTCCGCGAAGGTTGACTTCGGACGCGAAATACAGCCGCTCTTTCGAGAGCACTGCGTCGAGTGTCACGGACCCTCTCAGCAGATGAAGGGGCTGCGGCTGGATCGACGCCGGGATGTGATGCCAAATCGTGTGGGAGCAAACGGCGCACGGATTGTTCCGGGCAACAGTTCGGGGAGCGTTCTGTTCAAGCGGCTCACGGGAGCGGAAGCAGGAGCGCAGATGCCTCCGGCAGGACCGCTTCCAGAAAACAAGATCACGTTGATTCGGACGTGGATCGATGAGGGCGCGCAATGGCCCGATGAACTATCCGGCGACCGGAGCTCGACGCCCGCGGACACCGTCGTAGAGAAGATGCGAACGGCACTACGTGAAGGAAAGGCGTCCGAGTTCCAACGTCTGGTCGAGGCAAACCCAAAAGCGGTTAATGCAAAGGGGCAGGATGAATGGACGCCACTGATGTACGCCGCTCTCTATGGCGACGTCGAAAGCTGCAAGCTGCTTCTGGACCGGGGAGCCGTTGTGAATGCCAGTAACGCAGCGGGTGGCACAGCGCTGATGTACGCAGTGGATGATTTCGCTAAGACGAAACTCCTGCTGGAGCGGAGGGCCGATCCTAATATGCGCTCGGGTGAGGGCCGCACAGCACTGATGATCGCCGTGGGGAAATCAGAACCGTTTCCGGTCGTGAAACTGCTGCTTGAAAAAGGAGCCGATGCGAAACTCAAGCTTCCAGATGGACGGGGAGCATTGGCGCTGGCAGCGGCCGATCCACAGTCGCTGCACCTTCTGCTGGACCGTGGGGCTACTCCGCCGTTGCCCCTTTCAGCTGCGCTGGCCTTGGGTTGCGAGGAATGCTTTGAGATTCTGCTTCCTCATGCTCAGGCGCGGGACCTCAGCGCGGCGCTGCGGGCGGCAACAATCGCCGGCAACGTTGCGGTTATCGAGAAGCTTCTCGAACGCGGAGCGAAACCGTCCCCGGACATACTCCGGGCGGCGGCGCTTTCTCCGACACCGATCCCAGCCGCCACGATCCGGACCTTTCTTGATCGAGGGGCGAATCCGAGTTTAAAGACATCGTTCGGGCTCACCACGCTCGAATTTACGCGCCGTCAAGGCAATGACGCCTTGGTCAAGGTCTTGCAGGAGTCCGGGATTCGCGACGAAAGCTCGGGTACGGTCCTCCCGGTGTCGAAGCCGGCGGGATCAGTTCGTGCGGCTGTGGAGAGGGCGATTGCGCCGTTGCAACGGTGCGACGCCGCATTCTTCGATCGAGCGGGCTGTGTCTCCTGTCACAACAACTCCCTCACGGCCATGATGGTGGCCGAGGCACGGTCCCGAGGCTTTCGTGTTAACGAGCAGATCGCTTCGAGCCAACTGAGAAAAATCGCCGCATTCCTGGATGAAAACAGCGAGCGAGGGCTCGAGAACGAAGGCATACCCGGGGGCATCGATACAGTCAGCTATATTCTTCTTGGAATGGCAGCGGAGAAGTATTCTAGCGACACCATCACAGACGTATGGGCTCGCTATGCCAGGAACACGCAATCTCCGGATGGCCGATTCAAGTGCCGCACGGTCCGGCCGCCGTTGGAGGCAAGCGATTTCCAGGTGACGGCCGCGACGATCCGATCTCTACTTGCTTATGCGCCCAAGAGCCAACGAGCGGAGTATCTAAGAATATCGGGACGAGCGGTTCGCTGGCTGGAAGCCGCTGAACCGGCAAGTACGGAGGATCGCGTGTTTCAGATACTCGGATTGAAATGGGGCGGCGGAAAGAGCGAGGCGATCCGAGGCTCCGCTTCACTTCTGCTGAAGCTGCAACGCTCCGATGGCGGATGGGGACAGATTCCGCAACTGCCATCGGACGCATATGCAACAGGCCAAGCGCTGGTGGCTTTGCGGGAATCGGGGATATTAGCTCCCGGGGCCGCGCAGTATCAGCGTGGCGTGCGCTACCTTGTCGAGTCTCAGATGGAAGACGGATCGTGGCTGGTAAGAACCCGGTCGCCGTCCTTCCAGCCGTACTTCGACAGCGATTTTCCGCATGGTTACGACCAATTCATTTCGGCCGCGGCGAGCAATTGGGCGGTGATGGCGTTATTACCGGCAGCGGCGCCGGCCAACGAGGGCCGCTGAAATCTGAACGCGTACTCTACCGAGAGTTTTCAAGAAGATTAACCTTCCCCGTATCCAGCGCATAATCCGCTGCTATTACCTTCAGCCCCTTTTGCTCGATCGCGTCCTTCAACAGCGGTTCAGACTGGCGGATTTGGCGAGCGACGCGACGGGCGTTTTCGATGACGCAATTGTGAATCTTATCTCCGGGAGTGTTCGCCGTTGCGAGTACCGACGGTTGAATCGCAGCAACGAGCGCCTTAAGATGGCCGGTGGCGTGTCCACCTTCAACCGCAGCCGAGATTGCGCCACACTTCTCGTGCCCGAGAACAAGAACCAATTTCGTCTCCAGATGCTCGACAGCATACTCGATACTGCCCAAGATGGCATCGTCCACAATGTTTCCAGCCACGCGGATCACAAAGAGGTCGCCCAGACCCTGGTCAAAAAGCAGTTCCGGCGGTACGCGAGAGTCAGCGCAACCCAGGATTACTGCAAACGGGTGCTGCCCTCCCACCAGTTGCTTTCGGCGCGCCAACGATTCGTCCGGATGCTGTTCTTTGTGCCGCATATAACGCTGGTTTCCGGCCATAAGCTTCGCGAGCGCATCGTCCGGGGACAAGGCCGCGGTTTCACTGGACAAAACGGCGGCTTCAGCACACAAGAACATCAGCGCCGTGGCGCAACCATCTATCACAAGAGCCCGTCTTCGCATATTTAAGTCCAAACTTTGCAGTGAGCATCGTTATGCACGTGCTATGGCGGAGTGATGCACGCCACCTCAGTGGTGACTCAATAATTCTGGCCAGAGACCGGCGAAGAAAATGTGAACAGCAGTCAAAAGGGGATGAAATTCAGGTCGATGATGGAGGCTACTTCATTACCGATAGATATTCTACCCAAGGACCGACGTCTTGCCGATATCTTTTGGCCATTGTGCGACTGATTTGCACGATGTGATCAAGATCGTGCGCGGTCCATGTGGCGAGAAGCTGGCGAATGGTTACACGCCCCAGAGCGGGATGGGAGCCCTGGAGCTCCAGCTGGGCGCCTTGAAGATCGAGTTGTCGCAACCGATCGACATTCTCTGCACGTAGAGTTTTGAACTCGTCGAGCAGTTGGTCCAGCGATTTGTTTTCAGCTTGTCTGAACTGAGCCTCACGATCGAGCGGATCGAAGGTCCTCTCGGGTCCGAACTCGAGCATTATGGCGAGACGTGTCATCCAATCCGTACGCTCGGCATGGTTTAGATGTCCGAGAACATCGTAGGGACTCCATGTGCCCGGGCCCTCCGTGGCCCGAACCCACACGTCCGGGAGACCGCGAAGGTATGCGTCGAGCACTGCGGGCGTGCGCTCGAGTATGGAAATTGACTGTTCGATGAATGACAAGGTCATGAGGCGCCGCAGGTGGCGTGGAGAAGCTTCAGCCGGCCCTCAGGCTGAATAGTGGCGGAGGAGATGAGTGCTACGTCGCCCGGTTTTACTGAGATTCCGTCACATGCTCCGCGACCTTCGAGGAAGATCAGCGCGCCGCCGGTGTAAGCGGCCGGTTGAGTAATTTCGAGCAGGTCTGTGGTGAAGTGGTCGCAGGTCGAGGGGGTAATTGCGGCGCTCCGTCGTATGGATCGGTGCTCGAGACTTCGAGTCCTTTTTCGAGATGCAGTTCGCGGCCGCGGCCGTAGTCATAGAGGCGATAGGTGACGTCCGAGTTTTGCTGGATCTCGCACAGGGTAATTCCGGCGCCGATCGCGTGGACCGTCCCGGCTTTGGCGAAGTAGGTCTCGCCGGGCTTGACCGGGATCTGATTGAGAAGATTCTCCACCGTTTCGTTTTCGATTGCCGCTCGGAGTTGCTGCTTTGTTAGAGATTGCTTGAATCCGAGCGAAATGATCGAGCCGGGCTTCGCCGAAAGGATATGCCACATCTCGGTTTTGCCGCGTGAATTCTCAACCGTGCGGGCGTACTCGTCGTCAGGGTGAACCTGTACAGACAGCTTCTCCGAGGTGAAGATGAATTTGATGAGAAGCGGAAAGTCGGCGCCGGCATCGAACCACACTTCGCCGATTTTCTGTTGCTGGTTGGGGAACAGCGGTTCGAGCTCCGTTGTTCCCCAAACCCGTTCGACGAACTTCGGTTCGAGAAGCCTTGAGCTCATGCCTCGACGATGAACTTATGGAGACGATCCAGGCCGCGCCGCAAATCTTCCATCGACGCCGCGTAGGAGATACGGATGTGATTGTCGGTGCCGAATGCTTCGCCAGGGACTACGGCGACGTGAGCCTTGGCGAGGATCTGCTCGGCAAACTGCATGGGGTTTCGCATTCCTTCTTTCTTCAGAGCGCAACTGATGTCCGGATACGCGTAAAAAGCGCCCTTGGGCACACCGATGTTCACGCCGGGAATCTGGCGGAGGCGTTCGATGACGTAGTCACGGCGGCGCCGATACTCGGCGAGCATCGTGACGACAGATTGTTGCGGTCCACGCACGGCTTCGACGGCGGCTTTCTGCGCGATCGAAGTCGGATTCGAAGTGCTGTGGCTTTGCAGCTTGTTAATGGACGCCATCACGGGAGCGGGTCCAAGTCCGAAACCGATACGCCAGCCGGTCATGGAATAGGTCTTTGAGAGCGACCCCGCGACCAGCACCGTATCCTTTGCGCCTTTGGTGCTTGCGATCGAGTAAGGCTCGCCGTCGTAGACGAATCGGTGATAGCACTCGTCCGTCATCAACCAGATATCGCGCTTCGAGGTGAGGGCCAGAATGCGTTCGAACTCTTCGCGATCGAGCACGGCGCCGCTGGGATTCGACGGCGAGTTGATCATGACCATGCGCGTCTTGTTGGTCAGGTATGGCTCGATCATGGACGCGGTGAGTGTGAAGCCATTCGCTTCATCGGTTTCGACGAAGACGCACTTGGCTCCCGTATAGTTCACTACGTCCTTATAAGTGACCCAGTAAGGAACGGGGATGATCACTTCGTCGCCTGGATTCAGGAGCACCTGGGCGAGATTGAAGATTACGTGCTTGCCGCCGACGGAGACGACGCACTCGGCAGCGGAATAATCAGTGCCGTAGTCCAGCTTGTGCCGGTCGCAGAGGGCCTGCTTCAGTTCCTGCGTGCCTCCGGCGGGAGTGTACTTGGTGAAATTGGCCTCGATCGCTCGGATGGCTGCCTGCTTGATATTATCGGGAGTCGGAAAATCCGGCTCGCCGGCGCCGAAGTCGACGACGTCGACGCCTTCGCGGCGAAGACGGTCGGCGTCCGCGGCCACCTTCATCGTGGAAGACACGCTAATCAGCGCAATACGGTCAGATAATTCCAAGGCTGCTTGCATTTAGGCTTTTGCTCCGAGTATCCGATCTTTAAGCCGTCTTTCGACGGCCGGTGGCACCAGATCTGAGATGTCGCCTCCGAGGCGAATCACCTCTTTGACCAGGTGAGAACTAACATACGAATGCGCTTCACCGGCCATTAGAAACATGGTCTCAATCTCCGGCTTCAAACGGCGGTTCATGAGAGCCATCTGCCATTCGTACTCATAATCCGAAATGGCGCGAATGCCGCGAATAATCAGGCCGGCGTTCCGGCTGGCCGCATGATCGACGAGAAGGCCCTCGAAAAAATCAACCTCGACGTTTTCGTGTCCGGCGGTGACCTCCCGCAACATTTCGAGGCGTTCCGGAACCGAAAACAGCGGCTGCTTGCGTTCATTCCGCAAGAGCGAAACGATCAGCCGATCGACCAACCGGCTCGCGCGTTCAATCAGATCCAGGTGTCCGTTCGTTATGGGATCGAAAGAACCGGGGTAGATGGCTACTAACGATCGGCCGGGCGTCATGGCCACTAGCGTTTCAGTCCTTCATCCAGCGAATATTTGTTCAATTGTACCAAGGGTGGAAACCTCCACTCCTTCTAAAGCGTGGCTCTGTTTCGGATACTGAGCTATTCCAGCGCGGCTGCCAGATCGAGGACTGTCGTGTCGCGGTTGAGTGCGCCAACAATCTGCAGGCCGATGGGCAGGCCGTCGGAGCTTTTTCCAAACGGGATCGATATTGCGGGATAGCCAAGAAGATTGATTCCGCGGCAGAAGCGCGTGGTGAGAAGCCGCGTGTCGTGTTCCTCGCCGTTGAATTTGATCTTAATTTGGCCGATCTTCGGCGCTACGGTGGGAGTCGTTGGGGTGAAAAGGACGTCGATGTCGTCGAAGATCTTCGCCCATAGGGCTCGAAGGCGGTTAGCGTTGGCGGTGGCCCGGATGTATTCCGAGATCGTGACTTTCGATCCCGATTCGAGTAAGGCCTGGGTCTCAGGGCTGATATCTTCTTTCCGATTCATGTACGGCGCCAGGGCGGTCGCTGCTTCGAGGAGCAGGATTGTTCGCGCAGTGGCTACGACCTGTTCGGGTTCCGGGACTCGAATCGGAACGATTTTTGCGCCGAGGCTTTCGGCCTTGCGCGCCGCGGATTGTACTGCCTCCGCAACTTCGGGTTGCACACCATCAAAGTAAAAATCTTCAGGCAAGCCAATCCGGAGATTCGTTCGACCGGTGCGCGTGAGACGCTCGCCCAGCATTGCTTCCATGAGCAGAACGATATCGTCGACAGTGCGGGCGAGGGGTCCCATGTGGTCGAGCGTGACTCCGAGCGGGAAACAGCCTTCGCAGCTGATGAGGCCATAGGTGGGCTTGAAGCCGACCGTTCCGCAGAACGAAGCGGGGATGCGGATCGATCCGCCGGTGTCGCTGCCTGTAGCTCCGAAAACGATGCCCGTGGCAACCGCTACTCCAGAGCCGCCGCTGGAGCCGCCCGGAATGCAGTCAGGGTTATGCGGGTTGCGAACCGGTCCGTAATGCGGGTTCGTGGAGGAGATCCCGTAGGCAAGCTCGTGCATGTTGAGTTTGCCGAGCGAGATGGCGCCGGCTTCCCGGAGATCC
The DNA here is from genome assembly GCA_963833675.1 of Bryobacteraceae bacterium. Lineage (GTDB taxonomy): Bacteria > Acidobacteriota > Terriglobia > Bryobacterales > Bryobacteraceae > DASQDN01. The sequence goes on from CAWHYW010000022.1 coordinate 198,671, forward strand.
TCGACCACAGCAGCGTCGCTGTCCGGAATGAGATCGCTGAAGAGTTTGGAGCCGTTGGTCGTCCGCACGCCGGCGGTGTGGTAGAGATCTTTGTGCGCGATCGGAATGCCATGAAGCGGGCCGCGATCATGTCCCTGTGTCAGTTCGCGATCGAGCTGCCGCGCATAGGTGAGCGCCCGGTCAGCGGTCAGGGTGATGAAGGAATTCAGGTGGCGATTCGCTTCTTCGGCCTGTAGCGCCTCGTTCACCAGTTCTTCGCATGACACTTTTCGCGCACGGAGCGCGGCGGCAGCTTCACGGATAGTCTTCATGGAATGAATTATCTATCAGGCGTGCTAAGGTCAAAGCGATGTCCACTCACGAGCGCTATCCGTGCGCGATGGAAGAACCGACCGGGCGGCGCCAGGTCCGGGTAAAGCGCGTCGATGAATGCGCCAGTCTGCACGATGTTTTTAGCTACTGCCTGCCTGCGTTTGGCGGCGCTTTCCTGCGGCGTATCTACACAATTCTGGACCGCGCGATCGGCATGGGTTGTCCGCTCACAGTTTCCATCGCCGGGCCGGTGACGGTATCGGGACAGCATCTGGCGTGGCTGATTCCGCTGCTCGAAACGGGATGGGTGGCTTACGTCAGCACCACAGATGCGGTTTGCTATCACGATGGACATCGCAGCCTCGATGCTCACAAGCATGGACCGATTCACGAAGTGCCAATTTTCACGGACGATGCGGCGCTTCGGGAAGATCGCACGATCCGCGTGACGGACATGGCGTTCGATGAAGACGTGCTGCTGGATCAAGATAGGTTTTTGTCCGCAGTTCTGGCTCGGCCTGAGTTCCAAAAGAAGATGACCGGCACCGAGTTGCGATATCGACTCGGGGCCTACTATTCGGCTCAGGAGAAGCAGAATGGCGTTCCGCATGGGTTGCTGTCGACATGTCACCGGCTGGCGATTCCTGTGTTCGTCGGCGCGCCCGCCGACGGGAGCGTGTTCCTGAATTCCATGAAGCTGTGGGCTATGCAGAAGGCCGGTATCCACGGCGAGTACGGGTTCGATCTGGACATGCACGCCGAAGTGTACGAGGCATGCGCTTATCATCGCTGGGGATTGTTCGAGAGTCCCGCAAAGGCGCTCGGCACGCTGGTTCTGGGCGGCGGTGTGCCGAAAAACTATAATCTTCAGCCAGAGCCCGCGTTGGGGCAGATCCTGGGCATACCGCACGTTCGCGGGTATCAGTTCGATGTGCAGATCGTGACTGCTCCGGTGACGGATGGCTCCCTGTCGTCTTGCCCGCCGGCCGAGGCGGTGACGTGGGGCAAGGTGGATAAAGATACGTATCTCAAGACCACGGAAAGTATGCAGGGCGACTACTCCAGCTTGATGCCCTTTATCGTGAGGGCGCTCCTGGAGAACCGGTCACGATACGAACAGGGCTTGCAGGAGGATGATAAGAGAGCCGGGTATTTGCGATCGCGGCAGGGATACCGGCTTTACGACATTCGTGATGAGTTGGTTACGCGTTTGACCGAGGATGTACGCAGGAATAAAGAGTGGCTGCTGGAAACGCTAGATTATCCGTTAGCGAAGTGATGCACGCGAACGACGAAGATTCGATGTTCCGCGCGTCTGTGCGGGAGTTTGCGCGCGCGGAGATCGCGCCTCATGTGCGCGAGATGGACGCCACGGCGCACTTCCGCGAGGATCTGCTGAAGAAGCTCTTTGACCTCGGTCTGATGGGAATCGAGATTCCCGAAGAGTTCGGAGGACAGGGCGGGACGTTTTTCCAGTCGGTGCTGGCGGTGGAAGAACTCGCCGCTGTCGATCCTTCCGCGGCTTTGATCGTGGATGTGCAGAATACGCTGGTGATCAATGCGCTGATGCGGTGGGGCACTGCCGAACAGAAGCGCAATTATCTGCCTCGTTTGGCCAAGGGCACGGTGGGCGCATACGCGCTTTCGGAAGCCGCGTCGGGTTCGGACGCGTTTGCTTTGCAGACTCGGGCCGAGGCGAACGGGGACGGGTTTCGGATTTCCGGCCGCAAGCTTTGGATCACCAATGCGGCAGAGGCGGGCGTCTTTCTCGTGTTCGCAAATGTGAATCCCGACGCCGGCTACAAAGGGATCACGTGCTTCCTCGTGGAGCGCGGCGCAGAAGGCTTTTCCGTGGGGCACAAGGAAGACAAACTCGGCATTCGCGCATCGTCAACCTGTGAGCTGGTGTTCGATAGCTGCCCGGTATCGAAATCACAGATTCTGGGTGAGGTAGGCAAGGGCTACAAGATCGCAATCGAGACGCTGAACGAAGGGCGTATCGGGATCGGTGGGCAGATGCTCGGGTTAGCGCGAGGCGCCATGGATCACGCAGTGGCGTACGCGAAGGAACGGAAGCAGTTCGGAAAGGCGATTGCGGAATTTCAGGGTATCCAGTTCCAAATCGCCGAGATGGCGGTAGATGTCGAAGCTGCCCGGCTGCTGGTGTATAACGCCGCACGATTGCGCGATGCCGGACAGCCATTTGTGACGGAGGCGTCGATGGCGAAGCTGTTCGCGTCGGAGATGGCGGAACGGGTGGCTTCGCGGGCGGTCGAGATTTTTGGTGGCGCGGGCTTCACAAAGGATTATCCTGTGGAGAAGCTGTATCGAGATGCCAAGATCGGCCGCATCTACGAAGGTACGAACAATATGCAGCGGGTGCTGATCGCCCGCCGCCTGCTTGAGCGAAAGGGTTGATTGGGAAACCCGCTCGTTCGCGAACTCGTCTGTATAGAAGGCTAAGTATGCGCGCACGTGTCTCCGCTGCCGTTTTATTGCTCACAGTCTCACTGGCGCCTGCCGCCACGGTCAAATCGGATCCCTCCAACGAGCAAATTGACAAGATTATTCAGACCTTTGCGGCCAACGAAGCCGCATTTGCCAAGGCACGCGAAGTGTATACGTACCATCAAACTGCCAAGATTCAGGAGTACGACGACAACGGTATACCCGGCGGTAAATGGGAACTGGTTTCCGACATCATCTTTGAAGCGAACGGAAGGCGGACCGAAAAGATAGCGCGAGCTCCAATGGCGACTTTGCAGCGGATCATGTTGTCGCCTGAAGACGAGCAGGACTTGCGGAATGTTCTGCCTTTCGTTCTGACTACTAATGAAATAGACAACTACTTCGTCCGGTACCTGGGCCGGCAAAATGCGGATGAGATTCCGTGCTTTGTCTTCGCGGTTAAGCCGAAGAAGATGGAGTCCGGGAAAAGGTACTTCACGGGCGAGATCTGGGTAGACGATCGCGATTTGATGATCGTGAAAACGTACGGCCGCTCGATCGGCCTTCTTAAAAAAGGAACGGATCAGCAGTTCGCGAAATTTGAGACTTTCCGTGAGCAGGTTGACGGGAAGTACTGGTTCCCGACCTACACGATTGCCAACAGTGTTCTGCACTTCAAAGAAGGCGGCGATGTTCGCATCAAACTGACGGTGAAGTACGAAGATTACAAGCAGTTCAAGTCGCAATCGACGATCACGTTCGGCAACGAAGTGAAGCCCGAGCAGCCGCAAACCACGCCTCCTAAGTAGCACTAGTACTGGGATTTACCAGTACTTACTCGACGTTGGTTCGTCAGGCGATACCGGCGCCTCACTAAGCACTCAGCCCGATTGGCGAGGTGTTCCTGTTCCCGTACAATCCAACACAAAGGATGTACGTGAATAACCTATCGAAGACTTCCAAGATGCAGTTCTCCGAGCCTGAGACTGCCCAAAAGCTGGGCTTGAGCATCGATCAGTTGCGATCTCTGGTGCGGAATCACATCGTAAAGGACGAGGCGCTTGAGGATCCGCCTATGACGACTTACCAGCAGACAGATCTTGTATTGCTGCGTATTCTGGCTCGCGTGCATCAGACGTCTCCTATCACAGCCACCGTTTGATTTCGCTGGTGAGCTTTGCTCCTGACATACAATGGTGCGTTCAATGGGTGCGTTCCCGCATCGATCTCAGGAGGAAGGCGTGGCGAAACTCGGATTTCTCGGTTTGGGCATCATGGGCTATCCCATGGCTCGGAATCTCTTAAAAGCAGGTCATGATGTGGGGCTCTGGTCGCACACGGCTGACAAGGCCCGGGAACTGGCCGGATCGGCCGGCGGACGGTTCTGTGCGACTCCGGCGGATGCCGCGGATGGGGCCGAGTGTGTGTTCCTTTGTGTTGGCGACAGCAAAATGTCGGAAGACGTGATTCTGGGGAAGAACGGGATCGCGAGCAAGGCCAAGAAGGGTGCCGTCATCGCGGATGCCAGCACTGTATCTCCCTCCACAAGTCGACGAATCGGGGCGAAACTTTCGGAAAGCGGCTTCCATTTTCTGGATGCGCCTTGTACAGGGTCGAAAGCCGGTGCCGAAGGCGGCACACTCACGTTCATGATCGGTGGCGACAGGGACGTTTTCGAGCGGACGCGCCCGTACTTCGAGGCGATGGGTAAGCAGCTTTACTATTGCGGCGGGCCAGGAATGGGCCTCCACGCGAAGTTAAGCCAAAATTTGATCCTTTCTAACTTATTGCAGGCATTCAATGAAGGTATGGTTTTAGCAACCAAAGCTGGGGTGGATCCCGAGTTGATGCTCGATATCCTCAACAATAGCGCCGCCAAGTCGGGACTGATTTCCGCAAAGGCCCCGGCTGTTTTTCGCCGGGACTTCTCGACAAACTTCAGCGTGAAATGGATGCACAAGGATATCGGCCTGATGCTGGAGTCGGCTAATGAGCTCGAGGTTCCTCTTCCATTAACGGGATTGACGCAGCAGATGTTTCGGGCGGCTATCGCGAGAGGTCACGGTGAGGAAGACATTTGCTCTAGTATCAAGGTATTAGAAGAGATCGCCGGGGTCACCGTAGAGAAAAAATAAGCAGGGATCTACAGATTTTTGTTGCATTCCTGATTTTCATATACTATTATTGGAATCAAGCCGGGGAGGCAACTCCCACCAAAGCGAGACTAACCTCATAGAAAAGACCCCTGAAGCAACCCTCCCCGGCGCCCGAAAGGGTCTGGTCTTTTCGCCCGAAGCAGTAAATACCCCCCCACAATTTGAAAATATCTTTCGCAAGCTTACGCTTGGGCGACTCTGAATCAGTGGTTTTAGTTTAGCGGAGATTTCAAGAACTAGAGGGGAATGTTGCCGTGTTTCTTTCTCGGCATCGTATCCACTTTCGTTTCCAAAAGACGTAGAGCTTTGATTACTTTCGGGCGCGTCTCGTGCGGCTCGATGACGTCATCGATGAACCCGCGTTCAGCCGCAACGAAGGGACTGGCGAATCGATCTCGGTACTCCTCGATTTTGCGGTCACGCGATCCGTTGTCCGCCTGCAGTTCCCGTCGATAGATAATGTTGACGGCACCTTCGGCCCCCATAACGGCTATCTCGGCTGTCGGGTAGGCGAAGTTGATATCGGTGCGAAGGTGCTTGGAGCCCATGACGCAATAAGCTCCGCCGTACGCCTTTCGGGTGATCACCGTGATTTTCGGGACGGTAGCCTCGGCATACGCGTAGAGTAGCTTGGCGCCATGGCGGATAATCCCGCCGAACTCCTGTTCGGTTCCCGGAAGAAACCCTGGCACATCTTCGAACGTGAGAATCGGGATATTGAACGCGTCGCAGAAACGGACGAAGCGGGCCGCCTTCGTCGAACTGGCGATGTCGAGGCACCCCGCCAGAACCGCCGGTTGATTGGCCACGATGCCGATCGGTCTGCCGTCCATTCGGGCGAAGCCTACGACGATGTTCTTGGCGAAGTGCTCCTGGACTTCAAAAAAGATGGACCGGTCCACTACGCGATGAATGATGTCGCGGATATCGTATGGGGCTTGAGACTGCATCGGGACGATGGAGTCGAGCTCGGGATCCGCGCGGTCGATCGAGTCATCGCATGGAACTCGAGGTGGATCTTCGCGGTTGTTTTGCGGCAGATACGTGAGGAGTTCGCGGATCTCACGGAGGCAGTCGGCGTCCACGGCCGAAAGAAAGTGCGCTACACCGCTGACGGAATTGTGGGTGACGGCTCCTCCAAGCTGCTCCTTGCTGACGTCTTCGTGCGTGACGGTTTTGATGACGTCGGGTCCGGTCACGAACATGTGGCTGGTTCGATCCACCATGAAGATGAAGTCCGTGAGAGCCGGCGAATAGACCGCGCCTCCGGCGCATGGCCCCATGACGGCCGATATTTGTGGAATGACTCCGCTCGCAAGTGTGTTGCGCAAGAAGATGTCTGCATAACCGGCCAACGAGAGGACACCTTCCTGAATGCGCGCTCCCCCGGAATCATTCAGGCCGATGAGAGGCGCGCCGGTTTTCATCGCGAGATCCATCACCTTCACGATTTTCTGGGCATTCGATTCCGAAAGTGAGCCTCCGAATACGGTGAAGTCCTGCGCGAATACATAAACGGGCCGTCCATGGATAAGGCCGTAGCCGGTGACGAAGCCGTCGCCGTCGATGACCTGTTTATCCATGCCGAAATCGCGGCACCTGTGGCGGACAAGTTTGTCGAGCTCTTCGAAAGTGCCTTCGTCGAGTAAAAGGTCGATACGCTCGCGAGCGCTCAGCTTGCCTTCGTCGTGCTGCTTTTTGCGGCGCTCCTCGCCGCCACCCGATTCCGCCTGAGTATGCCGCTTCCTCAGCTCATTGAGCTTGTTCACATTACCCTCTTAATGTAGGGCAGAAGCTCTTCGTACGTCATTCTTCCCGGCCTGTAGAGGCGGACGATCCCCGTTCGATCAATGAGCACCAGTGTGGGTGTCGTGCTGACACCATACGTTTTGAAGTTCTCGGAGCTGAGGGGGACACCAAAGGGATGCAGGGCTGCGTAGTGTTGGGTGAAGACTTGCTCGATATGCCGCTTCTCGACATCCGGCGACACTTCGTCGCCTTGCACGGTACCGTAGAGTTGGGTGGGGGCGAGGATCGTCAGGCCGCGGGGGCCGAACTCTTGGTTTAGTCGCGCCAGCACGGGACCTTGCATTTTGCAGTCCGAGCACCAGTGGGCCCAGAGAAAGAGCAGCACAGGGCGGCCGCGCAACTCGGCAAGAGATTTCGGCTTTTGTGAACCGATGTATGCCTTGGCATCCAAGGGCGGCGCCGGCTTACCTTCGAGATCGATCAGATTGATGTTCTTCTGAATGCGCTCCGCAATTGAAGTGCCGCGGTAACGCTTTACCTCCTGACGAAGATAATCGAGCGCGCGATCTCTCTCCCCGCGGGCGGCCATGACCTGACCTTGTACCTCGATGGCAGCGCCGAGCGCGAGAGGGAGGCTTCGGTCCTGATCGAGGGGGCGGCGCTTTAAGAGTTCGGCTACCTCTTGCTCGGTTAGTGATGCGTAGCGATCCGCAGCGTCATATTGTTTCGCTGCGAGCGCGCCGCGCCCTAGCCACGACTGAGCCTCAAGCATTTCCGATGTAATGCCGTTTGCCTTGCGATGCTGCTGGACTAGCGCCTCAGCCCGTTTCCAATCGTTCCTCCCAATTGCCTCGCGAACGTCCGAGACCAGAGCGAAGGCAGCGAACCATAACAGAAGCTTCATGCGGTCCTCGCAAGGAATTTCTTGAGCCACGTAATGCTGGCTTCGAGGTCCTCTTTCTGTCGTTGCGCAATCTGTTCCTTGGGAATGGGCGGTGTTGGGACCGGAGCTGAGCCCTTGTCAACAAGGCTGACGAAACGCGCAAAATTATAGGCAGGCACGTTTCGGTATGCATCCCAGAATGAGGGATCGAAGTACGGATACTTGCGAGGTCCGGTCACGATGATTTCCAACGTCAAAGCCCTTCCGGGACACAGCTCGAGATAGCGCTTCACGTACGTGTCGATGCCGATATTGCCGTCTCCCATGCGCACCCACTGCACCGCGGCGCCTTCGGGAATTCGCCAGACAAGCGTGTCGCGAACGTGACTGGTGAGAACGTAAGGGGCCAGCGTTTCAAGAGTGACGTGCGGGTCTTCCAGTACCCATAACGGATTACCTGAGTCGAGACAGGCTCCGACGAAATCCTTGCCGGCTCCTTCAATCAGCGTTTTCAACTCGCGACCCTGCATGTCTCCGGCATGATTTTCAATCGCGATCTTCAGACCCGAATCGATGACCTTGGAACGCACATTCCGCAGCACTTTGATCGTGTTCTCGATATGGCCTTCGATCGGGATCGGGCCGGACCGGTCGCTGGATGTCCCGAGGAAACAGCGGACAATGGATGACCCTAACGTTTTCGCGGAGACAAGCATTCGCTCGATCTGCTGCTCCGCTGTGCCTTGCGCGGGATCGAAGGCCTTCGATGTCGGACAAATCGAACGCATTCCGAGCTCGAGGGCGATGCCCAGCTTCTCGGCGTGAGCGCGCACTTTTCGGAGGTTGTCGGGATCGAGGCTTCCGATGAAACGGATTTCCGAGAAGTGGACGAGATTTGCGCCTTGCTTCGCCGCGTAGTCGAGGAATTCGAAGGGGCTGAATCCCGAATCGCGGATGCTGAAAAGATCGATTCCGATTCTTGCTTTCTGTGAAACCTGCGCCATAGTCGATTGCGAAAGCGCCGCGGCGCCAATTCCCGCCACAAACGTTCTGCGGAGCATGAACGTATTATGACCGACCCTAGAGGGACAACGTCTTCAGGTATTCGCGGAAGGGACCGCCAAGATCGTAGCGCTTGAGCGCGAACTCGACGGTGGCTTTAAGGAAGCCGAGTTTGTCGCCCGCGTCGTAGCGTGTGCCATCGAATTTCAAACCATAAATCGGCCGGTTGCGAAGGAGATAGCGCAGGCCGTCGGTGAGCTGGATTTCGCCGCCGGCGCCCGGCTGCACCGACTTCGATCGAAGGAAAGATTTCCGGGGTGAGCACGTAACGGCCAATAATCGCTAAGTTCGAAGGCGCATCCTCTGCTTTCGGCTTCTCGACCATGTTGCGGATTCGAAACAAACGATCGCGGCTGCCGTTCTGGTTGACGGGCTCGGCATCGACAACTCCGTACGAAGAGATGCTTTCCCGCGGCACCTCCATCAGCGCCAGCACGGAAGCTCCGAAATATTCGTAAATATCGAGCAATTGGCGCATGCACGGTATCTCTGCGTCAATGACGTCGTCCGAGAGCACGACCGCGAAGGGCTCATTGCCGACGAGTTCTTTCGCTCGAAGGACTGCATGACCCAATCCCAATGCTTCTTTCTGACGCACGTAGGAGACGTCGATCATGTCCGAGATGCCGCGAACGGTCGCGAGCATATCTTTTTTACCGCGAGATTCGAGAAGCTGCTCGAGCTCGAAGCTCACGTCAAAATGATCTTCGATGGAAGATTTTCCGCGTCCGGTAACAATGATTATGTTCTGGACGCCGGAGTGCATTACCTCCTCGACTCCATATTGGATGAGAGGTTTATCTACCAATGGCAGCATTTCTTTCGGCTGCGCTTTGGTTGCGGGCAAAAATCGCGTACCGAGTCCTGCCGCAGGAAACACTGCTTTGCGAACCTTGGGTATCATGCGCTAATCCGATTGTAGACGCGCACGGCGAGTAAATTCGTTACTCAAGAAAAAAGGCCTGCCACCGTGATGCAGCAGGCCACCTATGAGGAGGGTACAACCTTAGAAAACGAACTTCAATGCCAACTGCAGGTCGCGCATATCTCCGCGCGTAGTGGTGATTCGGCCGAAATTTCCGTTGCCGTTATATCTGGTGTCATCCGTGATAGTTGTATTCGGGTTGCCCCAGTTCGGATGGTTTGTTGCATTAAAGGCTTCGAATCGGAACTGAAGGTACGTATTCTCCGTGAAATTGAAGTTTTTAAGGAGAGAGGCATCCACCCTGAAGATTCCGGGACCAATCAAAGTGTTGCGTCCAACGTTACCATAACTTCCGAACGCAGGAAGCACGAATGCCTGCGTGTTGAAGTATCGTTCGGTCGTACGGCTGCGCGATATCGTTCGGACTGATCCCGGTAGCATTCGGTCGATCAAAGCCCGCGCCAGTGTTGGATTGGTCGCGACCAAAAACCATGGTGATCGGAAATCCGGTTTGCCAAGTCACGATACCGCCAACCTGCCAACCGCCCGCAATTCCATTCAGCACTGGATTTTCATCGAGTGTGTGCGACCCCTTCCAAACGGAAGATCATAGAGTGTGGATGTCACCAGTCTATGCGCTGTATTGAAACTGGATAGACCATACTCACAAGCCCGGCAGCCACTGTTCTGCGGGAAGAGCGTATCGCCGTCATGCGTACGAATCGCGCTACCGGTATCCATAGTTTTCGACCACGTATAGCCGAACAGATATGTGAGACCAGAGCTGTAGCGTTTGGTCAGCTTGACGGAGAAGCCATTGTAATTGCCGATTCCGCCGTTATCGACCAATTGAATGCGGCCGAATTCGGGGAAGGGGGAACGGCTGGCGATAGAACCCGTGGCGCGACGGAAATGCCTCGTTCACGGCGCGCAACTGCTCGAGGTGACGCAATTGGTTGCCCAACATATCCGATCTCAAGCAGCTGATTGCCCGGCAGTTCGTACTGCACATTGAACATGTACATCATCGTCATGAGGCGTATGCCGGTTGTATTCGTTCGCAAACGAGTACGGCGTCGTAACCAGTTCGCACTGCGCTCCAGACAGGCCTGCGAATGCGGTCTGGAACGTATACAGCGTGGCTTCCGATGGCTTCAAATCGAGTACGGCCGGCGAGATTTCGCGCCATATCGAACCGCGGATTTCCGGTGTCCTGCGAATAGAAGATGCCCGAGCCGGCGCGGATCACCCATTTCGTGGTCGGACTCCAGGTGATGCCGAGTCGCGGAGCAAAATCGATTGTAGTCCGTCTTGACCATGCGATCTGCCCGAGCTGCGCCATCGCGGCGGACGTTGATTTCGCGGCCAGCGAAATTGACTCCCTCGTAAGGATCGCCGTTGCCCTGCCGCAGAAAGTAGGGATGCAGCTTGCGATCCGCCACCGGGCCGCCGACGGATATCGAGGGGAATGGCAACCGTAAACACTGTGCCGGCTGTATCATCGAGCCACGGCGGAGTAAGTTCGTATCGGAGACCCATAGTTGACCGTCATCTTCGGACGTTATTTTCCAGACATCGTCGACATAAAATCCGTAGCTGGTGTTTCGGAACTGCGCGGAGGCGATTTGTACCGCGGCCTCCGAACGTTTCGAGTAGCCAAGCATGAAATCTGCGAACGCATCGCCGCCTACGCGTCGTTGACGGCAGTCGCACCCGCTGATACTGGTGAGCGTCGGGGTCGAACAGTAAACTGCGCCTCGCGCAAACTGATTGCCGACCTGATTGTATCGTCGCGGCGAAATCTCGCCGCCGAACCGAAACGAATGCTTGCCACGAATCCAGGAGAAGTTGTCGATGAACTGGAGCGAATTATTATCGTTGGCGTAGGGACCTTCCGAATCATCGCCGAAACCGCTGTAGCCGGTGGGGCTGACAGTAAGGAATACCCCAGGTCACTGGACTCCGCCTTTCAGGCCGGGGATGTTCAGCTCCGTGATTACGTCGCGTTTGAAGGCAAGCTCGCGGCCGGCAGAGTTGAAGAACCGTGTGTAGCCGAAACGGAACTCGTTCACCATCGACGGATTCAAGACACGAACATTCGTGCCCATGTACTGCTCGACATTGGTCAGCACCGGAATCCGTTCAGATACAAGCCCTCGTTGAGAAGGTTCTCATCACCCCAGCTGTAGCGGCCGAACCACTGAGAGTTCGTCGACTCGATGAAATCCATCCGAAGAATGAACTGGTCCTTGTTGATCGGCCGGCCTTGCGCGACTCTGTTGGTTGAAACCAGTGTCGAGCCGGGCAGATTCGGCGTCGGAAAGAACTCGAGAAACTGAGTCGAGGTAGGATTGATCCGGTTCGCCGGAATGATATTCCCCGGGAACTGAGTTGCCGTGATCGTTCCGTCTGCGTCGTAAGTTCGCGTTACCGGATCATAGATCGGCGTGCGTCAGCTCGGAGAAGTTGCCGGTCCGCATCGCGGCCGATGGCAGAGTCGTAAACGGCCCTGACACATTGCCGGCGCTGCCGGAACGATTCGTAGTTCGACATGAAGAACAGCTTGTCTGTTCCCTTGAATAGCTTCGGAATCCACACGGGACCACCAAGGGTAAAGCCATACTGGTTCCACTTGAACGGGTCTTTCGGTGCGCTCGGTTCCGAAACGCATAGTTCTTGGCATCGAGCTTGTCGTTTCGCAGGAACTCAAATAGAGATCCGTGATACTGATTGGTACCCGGCTTGGTAGAGACGTTGATCTGCGTAGCCTGGCGTCCAAACTCGGCCGGATAGATGCCGGTTTGAACTTTGAACTCCTGGAGGGCGTCGATGGATGGCTGGATCACATAGCTGTTGAAGTTGGGATCGGTGTTGTTGACACCGTCCAGGGTGAAGTTGTTGAAATAGCTGCGCTGGCCGGCAACTGCGATGTTCTGCTCGGCGCGCGTGCCGCCCTGGCGGGAACCTGCTTGGCCTGCGTTTCCGAACCCATAGCTAACGTTGGGCGAGAGGGAAACAAGTTGAAGATAGTTGCGGCCATTCAGCGGCAATTCAACGATGCGCTTGTTTTCGACGACAGTTCCGACTGTCGCATTTTCGGTACTCAGGAGGGCCGCGGTTGCGGTAACCTCCACCGATTCGGAGACCTGACCTACGGGCAGCTCGATATCGATACGGGCGCTTTGCTGAACCTGAATCAGGATCTGAGGTCGCGTAACGGTTTTGAATCCGGTCTTCTCAACTTTAAGATTGTATGTGCCGGGCGCCAGGGCAGGAAAGCTGTAAACGCCTACTTCGTTCGAAACGGCAGTTCGAGTGGCATTGGTATCTACATTGACGATTGCGATTTGAGCGCCGGCGATCGTCGCGCCGGAAGAATCACGAACTTCACCGCTGATCTCACCAAAGGTTTGCCCGAATGCCGGAACGAGCACGGCAAGCAGCAGAAACAATACAGCAAACAACCTAGTTCGCATGGATTACACACCCCCCATTTGAAGGAAAAGCTAGTTAACTTTACAATTGACCGTTGTTCTTTGCAAGGGCTTACTTTTTCGCAGAGTCCTGGTACTGGAGGCTGTAATACTCGAGACAGCTAACAGTCGACTAACGACGCGCCTCTTGCAAATCGGGAGTAGTAGTACTATAGTCTAGTGACTAAATTTGGTCTTAAGGCGTCTACCTTAGGTAACCATGAAAGCTACTTGTCCTAAATGTGGATGGAGTAATACGCGACCGTCGATGCGATCGACGTTCACCGATCGTTTAATGCGCCTTTTCCATCTCTCGCCATTCCGGTGCCGGGTTTGCCTCAAGCGGTTCTATTCTTTTACGCATGTGCCGCGTTCGGCCTGACCATCTGAAACGCCGTTAGCGCCTGTTAACCTGGAGAAGCCACCTTTTGGCGTGTGAAATCTTGGCTTTCCAAACCTGTATGGTAATTTAAACGCATGGCATACGTTATCGCCGAACCCTGCATCGGAACCAAAGACACGGCTTGCGTGGACGCGTGCCCGGTGGATTGTATTCACCCGAAAAAGGACGACCCGCGCTTCGACGGGGAGGAACTGTTGTATATCGACCCTGTCGAGTGCATCGATTGTGGCGCATGCGTTCCTGTGTGTCCGGTGTCGGCCATCTTCGCGCAAGACGACCTCCCGGAGAAGTGGGACAGCTTCACACAGCGAAATGCCGCCTTTTTCGGCCGCTAGTCTAACCTTGCGAGTTCAAGGCCCCTCCGGTTCGGAGGGGCTTTTCGCGTTTTAGGGGCGGTAAACCGCGATGCTGGTGTCGGTTTCCCAAACTTTAATCTGGGAAATATGAGCGGGAGCGTCGGCGTCGGGCGGCCCCATTCGCTGCGACACTTCGTCGTAGAAGTACTTGGCCATATTCTCGGCCGATGGATTTATGACTGTAAATGGCTCCAAGTCGTTGATAAATTGGTGATCAAGGATTGCGACCACTTCGCGGACGACGCGCTTCAGCTCAACAAAATCCACTAAGAGTCCGATCCGATTCAGCCGCTCACCCTCGACTGTTATCTGCACTCGATAATTGTGACCGTGGACGTTCTCACATTTGCCCTTGTATTCGCGCAGAGCGTGGCCGGCCGCAAACGTTTGCTCAACAGTCACCTCGTACATGCCGATAGATCTCCCACCTCTTCAGGGTACTGCACGCCGGGAACTCACGAACGCCAGAATGCCTCGACATCGCCGATATCCGTCGTAAAGCGGTAGTCAGGAAGGCTGTCGAAGAATACCTGGCCATAGCGCTGCTTTGTAATCCGGTTGTCCAGGATGGACAAGACGCCTCGGTCCAACTTACTGCGAATGAGTCTCCCAAAGCCCTGCTTCAGCGCGAGCGCGGCTTGCGGAATCTGATAGGAGTAAAAAGGCTCGCCCCCGTCCTCGCGGATGGTTTTGATTCGCGCTTCAACGACTGGATCGGTTGGTACGGCGAATGGCAGTTTATCGATGATCACGCAACTGAGCTGCTCGCCCTGTACGTCAACGCCCTGCCAGAAGGAGGACGTCGCGAACAGTACTGCATTTGGTGTATTTCGAAACTCGTTCAACAGCGCCGTGCGAGGCGCGGTTCCTTGCAACAAGGTCGGGTATTCGATCTCGAGAGAGATTCGATCGTAGACCAGCCGCATCTGTTGATAGCTGGTGAACAGGACGAATGCGCGGCCTTGACTGAGCTCAAGGAGGCGAACGACTTCGTCCGATGCGGCGGCCGTGAAGGACGGGTTGCGAGGATCGGGAAGGTGCTGCGCAACATACAGCAGAGCTTGCTTCTGATAGTCGAACGGGCTCTCGACGATAAGCGTCCGCGCGTGTTTCAGGCCGAGGCGTTCTTCGGCAAATTCGAAGCCCCCGGCTACCGCAAGCGTGGCCGAGGTGAGCACAATGGTGTCGACCTGATTGAACAGCTTCGTTTCCAGGATCGGAGAGACATCGATCGGAGTCGCCTGCAAATACAGGCCGCGGGCTCGCCGCTCAATCCAGTAGACAAACTGCCGCTGCGGGCTCTCCATCCAGAAGCGGAGTCGCCCGAGGTACTCCTGGGCCCGCCGGTGAAGGGGGAGGATTTCTTCGGGCGCATTTTTGATAAGGCTGAGCTGAAGCCCGATCAGCTCGACGGAGCGCAGGAAATCGTCGTATGGCTCCTGATGCTGCTTGAGGAATGAGTCGTGGAATCGAAAGGCGGTCCGCCCCTCGCTACCGGGAAAGAGCCCGAAGAATCGAGCGCCCAACTCATGGGCAGTATGGAGAACTCGATCGAGTTCGGCGGATCCAAAGTTTTTGATCCGGGCGATAGAGGCGACATCGCGACGAAGGTCGTCGAGTTGAGTGCTGCTGACGGTGATTCCAAAGTACTGCCCGATGACGTCCTCAATCTCGTGCGCCTCGTCGAAGATGACGACCGAGTACTCCGGGATGATCTGGCCGAACTCTTCGTCTTTCAATGCGAGATCCGCGAAGAATAAGTGATGATTGACGATGATGATGTCGCTTTCCACCGCTCGCTGATGCATCAAGGTGAGAAAGCAGCGCTCGAATTGCGGGCACTTCTGACCTGTGCAGAGGTCCCTGCGGGCATCGATTTTGGCCCATACCGAGCTGTTCTCCGGCAACTCGCGGATTTCCGACCGATCTCCGGTCTCAGTGGTTTTCTCCCATTCACGGATGATCCGGAAATCGGAGAGTTCGTCCATCCCGGACAGCATTGGGGTCCGCTCGGCGTCGTAGATTTTTTGACGGCAGGCGAAGTTACCGCGGCCTTTCATATAGCAGACGCGCAGCGGAGTGGACAGATTCTGCTGTAAGAACGGGATGTCCTTGAAGAAGATCTGCTCCTGGAGGTTCTTGGTGCCTGTCGAGATGACGACGCGTCTGCCCGATAGGATCGCGGGAATCAGGTAAGCGAGGGTCTTACCCGTCCCGGTTCCCGCTTCGACCAGAAGCGTCTTCTTCTCTTCGATGGCGGCTTCGACAGCCTGGGCCATTTCGAGTTGTCCGGGTCTGTGCTCGTAGTCGGCACGCCACTGGGAGAGGATGCCCCGGCGGGAGAAGAAGTTTTTGGCGCTGAGCGTACGGGCCGGGGAAGACATCCTGCGAGCTGCTTCCTTCTAGGGTAGCGGATGGGGAGGGAGAGAGGAGATCGATCCCTGCGACATTGAAGAGGGCTTTCGCCGAAGAGGGCTTTCGCCGGCCCGGAGTTGGGATAAACTGCGCTTCCTTAATATCGCCGAGGGCTCGCTCCACGCATATGCTTCGCAAATCCAATCGAAGCTCTGAAGTTGTCTCCTGTCTTCTTACCTCACTTTGTGTGGGATAATGCACACGGACGTTAAGGGTCGTCCTGAGTTATGGACAGCACTATCATCCTCCGTTCCTCTTTGCGGATTGTTCTTGTTTCGGCTTTCACGTGCGTCGCTCTTTTGGGTCAACAGCAGCAAGCTCCGGCTCCGGCGCCTGCGCCTGCAAATCCTGGCGGCGCCGGCAATAACAATCCTGGTGTCGGCAATAATCCTTCTCCGGGCCGTGGTCAGCAACAGCCGGGCTTTCCTGGTCGAGACCAACAACAGCAGCCATCCTTTCCTGAGATGCAGCGACCCGTGTTTCTCTCCGGGAAGGTCATTATGGATGACGGCACACCGCCACCCGAACCGGTGGTAATCGAGCGTGTCTGCGGCGCCGTCGTTCGGCCCGAAGGCTATTCGGACACGAAAGGCCGGTTTAACTTCCAACTTGGACAAAATCAAGGCATGATGCCCGACGCGAGTATGAGTTCGATGGGGGACACGGTACCGGGTATGGCTCCGCGTAGCGGTGGCGGCAGCATGACGGGTACCGGACGCGGCGGGTTCAATGAGCGCGATTTGACGGGCTGTGAACTGCGGGCGAATTTGCCGGGATTCCGATCTGAGGTGGTGAATCTGTCCGGCCGGCGCGCACTCGACAATCCGGATGTCGGCACGATTATTCTGCATCGTTTAGCGAAGGTAGAAGGGTTCACGTTCAGCGCGACTACGGCTTATGCTCCGAAGGACGCAAAGAAAGCTTACGAAAAGGGTACGCAGCTCATAAAGAAAAAGAAGCTCGAAGAGGCGGAGAAAGAGTTGCAAAAGGCTGTTGAGACTTACCCCAAATATGCCGTGGCCTGGTACGAACTCGGAACGGTTTATCAACAGCAGAAGAAGCTCACTGAAGCTAAAGAAGCATACCAGCAGTCGATCAAGGCGGATGAGAAGTACGTGAGCCCCTATGCGCAACTTGCAAGAATCGCCGGCGCCGAATCGAAATGGCCGGAAACGAGCGAATATGCGGATAAGGTGATTCACCTAAATCCGTATTTTTCGCCGGAAATCTACTACATCAACGCAGTTGCCAATTTCAATCTGAATAAGATTTCGGAAGCAGAGGAGAACGCTCGCGAAGCAGCGAAACAGGACGCACAGCATCGCAATCCGCGGATCAATCATCTGCTCGGAATAATTCTGGCGCAGAAAGAAGCCTACCCGGAGGCAGCGGAGAATATGCGGACGTTTCTGAAGCGCGTACCCGAGGGGCCTGATGCCGACACCGTGAAGAAACAGCTCGCGGAAGTAGAACGGCGGATGGGTAAGTCAACGACGGCGCAGCAGAATCAATAAGTTCGATAATTTGCGGGTCAGAGCGGCATAGGGTATCCTATAAGGAAGTACACCTCTGCAAGGATTGGATATCAACTAGATGGCAAATACCGTTTCCTCCCTGAAGCGGGTGCGACAGACCGAGCGTAAAACGGCCGTAAACCGGCTTCGTAAGAGCCGTCTGCGGACCCAGATTCGTAAGCTGCGCCGCTTGGTTGCGTCTAACGACAGCACAGCCGCCCAGGCAGAGCTTGCGGGCACTCACTCGTTGATCGACCGCGCTGCAAAGTGGGGAATTATTAAGAAAAATGCGGCCGCCCGGTACAAGTCCCGCTTGACCGCCAACGTTCGCAACATCTCCGCTCCCGCCGCTTAACTTCCGGTTAGTTCCAGGACAAATCTCTCCATCACTGTGCGATCGTCCGGTCGCGCATCGCGGAGAGCTTTGTCCGTTTCGAAAATCTTCATTGCCGCGGTCTGCAGCTTCTCAAGCGAGAATGCCGCGGCGGTTTGCGCTACCTGCTCCGCCCGTGATCTCCACATCGCGGTTCCCTGCTTCGTGAAATGCGCCTGAATCTGGGACGGATTCGTCAGACTGGCTTCCTTGGCAACGTAAGCCAGGCGAAACTGCGTTGCTATGAATGACAAAGCAAGCGGCAGGTATTCGCCCTCGCGCACCAGCACATCCAGCGATTCCAGCGACGCCGTCCGATCATTCCTTCCGATCGCATTCACGAGAGCAAAGATGGTAGACGCCTTCGCGCTCGGAGCCATGCTGAAGATGTCATCTTCAGTGATCCGGCGCTCCGTTCCGGCATACAGCGAAAGCTTCTCGATTTCAGTAGCGATACGCGCGACATCTGCGCCAAGCAATTCTACAAACGTATCGAGCTCCGCCGGGCCGATCTTCAGGTTCTTCTCCCGAGCGATTCCTTCGGCGATCTTGCGCGCCGCCGGACGCGAATGACGCGCGAATTCTACCTGCGATCCAATCATCGAGTAAAACTTCTCAACGCGTTGGAGCTTCGCCTTATCGTCGCCTTCGAATTCATATCGCGAGCAATCGAACACCAAGACGACTCCCGGCGGAGGATTTTTCAGGTATTCATGAATCAACGCGGCGCCCGCATCCTCGCCTGTGTCGCGCTTCGGGAGAGACGCTTCGGCGCTACTCGCCCAGATCACTCGGCGATTCGCGAACAATGAAAACGACCTTGCATCGTCGATCACAGCGCTCAAATCCACTTCGCTGAGATCGTGTCTCGTAACTCCCTCCTCCCGATCTTCTTGACCCAAAACTCGATCGATCAGAGCGCGGCGGCATCGATCGCGTGACCAGCTTTCCGGGCCGATGAACAGGTAAGCGGGCTGCGGATCTCGCTTTTCAATGGACCGAAGAAACTCGTCAGCGGTCATCAGAACGCTTCCAAGACGGAACTCACCACTGTTTCGGCGACATCCTTGCTGACACGCTCGAGCGCAAGATCGCTTTCCTCGAAATATTTATGCGGATCGATGGCGATTTCGTAACGTTTTCGAACTTCCATGGTGGGTTTCGAATAAAGGATCTTCCCGGTGGTCCGATCGAACAAGTTGAGCTGAAGGACCACCATGACCTGCACGCCCACGGCGCGCCCCGTCACCTGATCCACGACGTTGGGAAAGGACAGGAAATTGACGATCGCACCTTTGAGGACAGCGTCCGCATCTTTCTCATCCGCCACTACCTGATAGCGAGTCCGGCTAATAAACTCGCGAGTCAATGCGCTAGGCATCAGATCCGTCAACCTATAGCGGCCCGTGATATTGCCAAAAGCCGGAATCGCAATCGTTTTGATGTGGGTTGGGAGAAGGTCGGAGTGTCCCGAAACGTGATATCCGCAACCTGCCAAGGATACAGCCGCCGCACACAGGAGCAAACGCGCGATCACGAATGGGCTCCCGGCAGCATCACACGCGCCACATCCATCGCGTTATCGACAAGAAGCCGGAAATTATCGAGCACAACCCACATCCACACGCCTCGCGGATGGTTCCGATCGAGTTGGAACTCTCCCGCGATCAGACCGCGCTGGCCTGCGGCGCCCACGTTGGTAGGAGCATCGAACTCGGTCGAACGGACTTCGATGTGCGCCGATGCGAGCGCCGCTTCGAACTCGGCTAGTTCCGGCTTCTGGTCCATCTCGACCCAAAAAGAAATACTATAGCCGTGGAAAACCGGCGCCTGCGTAAGGCGCATTGAGGGCATCGGAACTCGCGCCTGCGTTGACGCCAGCAGACTGGCTAAGTGCCGGTCGATCCGCTGTTCCACGGTCGCGAGCTGCTCCGGCGCATCTTCTCCATAGCGCGCCAGCATGGCGAAACCGAGCTGGGCGTCAAAAACCTTCTTCTCCAACTGACGGAACGAGAGGAGACCCGTCGTCTGCTGCTGCAATTCGTGGATTCCTGCTTGTCCACGCTCACTGGCGGGCTCGAAGATCTGGATAACGGAATGCCGCAGGGCGTGGGGAAGTCTGGAGAGGATCAGCGCCATCGCTGTAGCGGCGGGATGCGCCAGCACGTGAACACGACTGACCACTTCGGTCCGATCCAGCATTGGCGCACGCAAGCGCGCTTCCGGGATGTCTTCGAGCGCGTACGTGAGATCAATGAATGTCGGCCTGCTGCCGGCAAGATCGTATGCCTTTCGAGTCGTTTCGGGAGATCCGGCGCAGAAGATCACGTCCGAGCCCTGTAATCGCTCGGTATCCATCGGGGTGATCACCGCCGCATCCTCACTACCCAACGAGAGGGAGACTTCGTCTTGCGCGCCGATCAGTTGCAAATTCCGGCCCAAACCGGCTTCTCCGAGGGCTTCGCGCAATTCCCGTCCGAGAAGCGTTTCGCTGCCAATAATCGAGATCAAGCTCCGGCCCCCGCGGGACGCATTGCCCGTTTCATCAATCCACCAAGTCGCACGGCGATGCCGCTGCCGACATACATGATGCCTAATACGAGCAACATCACATGGGAATAGTTCCACATCAGGTAAATCAGACTTCCAAGAAAAATGATCAGGAGAGGCGATCGCGGACGCATCAGATTCAAGTCCTTAAAGCTACGGTAGCGCCACGTGCACACCATCAGAAATCCTAACAACCCCAACAACGCAAGCCAGCAAACCGCGAGTGGCCACCAGTGGAGCGGATGCCCTTCGACGGCATAAATGAACGCCGCTACGAGTCCGGCCGCTGCCGGTATCGGCAAGCCGACGAAATATTTGCGATCCGCACGACCGGGGTTCTTCGGAATTGGATTAGTGGTGATATTAAAGCGGGCCAGGCGGGCGCACCCACACAGGAGATAGACAAAGCACACGAAGTACCCAAGCCGGAACAGATGATCGCGCGCAAAGGCGTTGCCGCTGGTGTCGATCCCATGAAACCCCCATGCGAAGGCCAGGACTGCCGGAGCGACCCCGAACGTGATCGCATCGGCCATCGAATCCATCTCGCGGCCGAAATCGCTCGTCGTGTTTGTCATACGCGCGATTCGTCCATCGAGGCCATCCAAAAGGACAGCAAGACCGATCATCTGCGCCGCAATCACGAAATGCGAGGGCGCGCCGGGCAAGTCGCGCGCCATCAACATCGCGCCTTCAAAGGCCTTCATCACTGCGACGAATCCGAAGAACATATTCCCGGCAGTGAAGAAGGTCGGAAGCGCGTAAGCAACGCGCGTGGGACGGCGGTCCACGGTGCGCGTCAGGTTCTGCGGGAAGGGAATCCTGCGCATCAGGCTCATCTAGTCGATTCCTCTCCAATAAACGTGGCACAACGGACCTCGGAGCGGAAGCGCCAGCAACGTTTGGTGGCGGCGGTAAGGTCCGCTCCGGGCCTGTGCCACTCTTAGCGTTTCCTCTCGGCAAGCAGCGATTCTCCGCCGACTACCCGTTGTCCGGGCGCGACGAGGACGTTCCACTCCTGCCCTAAAAGGACGTCCATGCGGGAACCGAATTTCATTAACCCTATCCGTTCGCCCATCGCGACCGTGTCGCCTGGACGTTTGGTGAAGACGATCCGGCGCGCAATCAGTCCGGCAATCTGTTTAAAGATTACGCGTACGCCATCTGAGGTCTCCACAGTAACGATGTTTTGCTCGTTCTCCGCCGACGCGACTTCCTTGCTCGCGACGAGAAAGGCTCCGCGGCGATATTCCACGTCGGCGACACGGCCGCCGACAGGCGATCGGTTTACATGAACATCGAAAACATTCAGGAAAATACTTATTCGTGTAAGGCCGTTATTCTCTGGTTTCACCGCCATTACTTTGCCGTCAGCTGGCGAAACCGCATGCGGTCCCTGAGGAATATTCCGCTCGGGGTCACGAAAGAAATAGAGGCAAAAGGCCGCGAAGATAAAAAAAGGTAGCGCCACGAACGGTACGCCTGTCAGCCAAGCCGCCAGCAAGCCGCCGGCGAACGATCCGAGGGCGTAAAGGATACCGTCGATAACCATCGTAAACTCTATTGTCTCAGACGTTTCCGCCGGAGAAGACAACACCGGCGCGACGAATATGTTCCGGGAGCTTACGGGAAAGTACGACAGCGGGAGGCACGGCGCCACTAGGTTCCACGACGACCTTCATGCGGCTCTGAACGAACCCGACTGCGTGCCGAATTTCGTCCTCGGACGCGAGCAAAATCGATTCGACATTCTGATGAATGATGGGGAACGTGATCGCGCCAGGTTTGTTGGGGCGCAGACCGTCGGCGATCGTATCCGGCGGAGGAATTTCGACACGATGACCGGCTTGCATCGAGAGATAGGTGTCATTGGCCTGCTCGGGTTCCGCTCCGAAAACGCGTATCTCGGGTCGAATCGCTTTGGCAGCGATGGAAGACCCGGAAAGAAGTCCGCCACCGCCGACGCAGACAACAATCGCGTCCAGGTCCGGAACTTCTTCGAGTAGCTCCAGGACAGCTGTGCCTTGACCCGCAATAATCCATTCGTGATCGAATGGCGGCACCAGGACTGACCCCGTCTCCTCGGCCAGGCGCCGGGCGACCGCCTCGCGATCATCCTTCAACCGGTCATAGAAGACGACTCGGGCGCCATAAGCCTGCGTGGCTTCTAGCTTCGCCTTCGGAGCATCCGTTGGCATGGCGATCACTGCGCGAACATCAAGCTCTCGAGCCGCGATGGCAACTGCCTGCGCATGATTCCCCGACGAGAAGGCGACTACTCCGCGACTGCGCTCGCTGGGCGGCAATGAGAGCAGAAAGTTTGCTGCCCCGCGTATCTTGAAAGCGCCGCCGCGCTGCAGGTTCTCACATTTAAAAAAGCACTGCACGCCCGCAGCAGCATCGAACAGTCGCGATTTCAGGACTGGCGTCCGGTGAATCAGAGGTTCTATGCGCGTCGCCGCGCTCCGGATATCGGCGATCGTGACCACTCAATACCCGGCTTTCTTGTCGACGATATTCTGCAGCGGCTCTCCCTTGGTGAAGCGGTGGAAGTTCGTTATAAAGAATTCCATCGCGTCATCCAGCCAGCCTTCCGTATGGTCCGCGCAGTGCGGCGAGAGAAGGACCTGATCCATTTTCCAGAAGGGATGATCGGCCGGCAGAGGCTCGCGGTCGAACACATCCAGCGCCGCGCCGCGGATCCGATTTTCCTGGAGCGCGCGCACTAGCGCTCGCTCATCGATGACTGGGCCGCGACCGACGTTCATGATGACGGCCTCGCGTTTCATTGCACCGATTTCCTTCTCTCCGATCAGCCCGCGCGTTTGCGGCGTTAACGCAGCTGCGGCGGCAACGTAATCGGCCTTGGCGATCATCTCCGCGCGCGCATCCGGCGAGAAGCCCTCATCGACGAGGGGGTCGTCTTTCAGCAATTCGGGCCGGCGTCGGGTCGCGTAGACCTTCATTCCCATCGCTTTAGCGCGGCGAGCGATCGCGCGCCCGATCTCCCCGTATCCCAAGATCGCGATCGACTGCCGGTAAAGCACCTGTATATCGAACTGATCCCATTTGCCGGCTGCCTGACTGCGCCGCATTCGAGCAAGATCCTTCGCGAAGAACAAAGCCGCGGCAATCACAAATTCACCCAGCGACTCAGCGAATATTCCGCGGGCGTTGGTTAGCGGCACGGGACTCGCAACCATTTCCGGCGTAAGAACATTCTCCACCCCCGCAGATAGCGAGTGTACCCAGCGCACTCGCTCGGCTTTTGGGAATATGCGACGAAACGTATCGCCGGTTCCCATGCCGTTCATCATTACGTCGGCGTTTGCGACCGCTCCGTCGAGTTCCTGTGGCGTGAGGCCAATCGTCAAGTCGACACCCTCCGGCAACTTCCTCAGCAGAGACAACTGCGGCACATCCGGCCGAGAGATCACAACCAGTTTCATCAACGACCAGCATAACCTCCACCCACCATGCGAAACTTGTGAATGGTGAACGAGTACTGCACATGCGGCGCAAAACTGCCGGAAGATGCCCGTTTTTGCCATAAATGCGGTAAGCCGCAGCGGGACGAACCGGAGATTGAAGCGCTCGCACAACAAGTGGCCCCAGCCCCTGAACCAATGCCGCTCCCTGATGCCGCTCCGGCTCAGGCGCCAGGCGTTAGTTTCCGAAATCCGATTGCGGTTCGAGCGGCAGTGATTTCCGCTGCGCTCGCGACACTCGGAGGTCTGATTCCGCTTCCGGGCCTGTTTCACACGCTTTGGCAGCTCATCATGATTGTCGGCGGAGGCTTCGTCGCTGTGTGGTTTTACCAGCGACGTACGGGAGACTATCTGTCGATCCGCGGTGGACTCCAGATTGGCTGGATGACGGGCCTGTTCGCGTTCGTCGTGATGATGGTCATGCTGACGCTGGTTTTTACTCTGTTTGCTGCCGTTGGCGAAAACGGAATCAAGCAGCTTTCTATCGAATCCGGCCGCCCCGAGATTGCTGAGGCGTTCCAGGGCATCATTTCGAATCCGGCGATGCTCGTTTTCGCTTTGGTGAGCTGGTTTTTTGCAGTCACGATGCTTGCCAGCGCCGGTGGCGCGCTCGGCTCGAAAGTTCTGGAAAAAGAGTAAGCATGCTCAAAGGTTGAGCGGCATGAGGGTGGTTCGCTAAACTGATCGCGACAATGCGATATTTGTCGATTCTCGCCTTTGCCGTAGCGCTGCCTTTGTCGGCACAGCCGAATTCGGAACTACACAAGCTTTTCCGCGACTACTACGAGATGACTCTTCGCGAGAGTCCCGAATCTGCGACTGCGGCGGGTCGCCGAGACTATAACGACAAGTGGACCGACTGGTCCTTGAAAGCGCTCGCCCAGGAGAAGCAGCATCGACAGGATTACCTGAAACGGCTCGACGCGTTTCGAAATGCGCAACTCGATACACAGGACCGGCTTAGTTTCGAACTGCTCGAATATGAGTTGCGCACGAGCCTGGAGGAATTGAGCAGGCTTCGCAATTTCGAGGTAGTGAATCATTTCTTCGGCCCTCAGTTGCGGGTTTTCAGTACGCTCGCGTTGGCTCCTGCTCAGACCCTCAAGGACTATGAGGATCGGATCGCGAGGATACGCGCTATTCCCACGCTGGTAAATGGAATGATCGAGGCGGCGGAAGAAGCCCGAGCGAAAGGGATGATCCCGCCTAAGGTCGTGATCGATCGCCTTATCGGACAACTCGACGCGCAACGCAAGAGTGCTCCGGAGCAGAGTCCGCTTCTAGCCGCGTTCCAGAAGATGCCGGCGTCGATCTCGGCTGCCGATCAGCAGCGTCTTCGCCAGTCAGCCAGTGAAGCTTACACGCGAGCTTTTCAGCCCGCCTGGCAGCGCTATCGCAGCTATGTGGCCGACTCTTATCTGCCGAAGGCCCGAACCTCGCTGGCAATTGCGGACCTACCGGATGGCAAAGCGCACTATGCGTTCCTGGTTCGCGACCGGACGACGACGGATCTGACTCCCGAACAGATTCACGAGACGGGCAAGCGCGAAGTAGAACGAATCACAGCCGAGATGGCGGCAATTCGGAAGGAGATCGGCTTCACCGGAACGCCAGATGAGTTCAACGACAAAGTCCTGAACGCGCCCAATATGCGCTTCAAGACGGAAGCCGAAATCCTGGTGCACGGTCGTGACATCGCCAAGCGCATCGATCCGGAATTGCCGCGGCTCTTTCGGCGGCTGCCGCGCACGCCATACGGTGTTCGCGCGATCCCTGCCGACCGAGCGCGTTCCATGGCTCCCTACTACGAACCACCCGCTCTTGACGGCAGCCGCGCCGGGAATTTTTACCTGAGGACGGCTGATCCGGAAACACAATCCAGATGCTGCATGGAGGCGTTGATTCTTCACGAGGCTGTTCCCGGGCATCATCTGCAGGTGGCGCTCGCCCGCGAGTTGGAGGGCATTCCGGATTTCCGAAAGGCTACCTTTCATACCGCTTATGTGGAGGGGTGGGGCTTGTATGCCGAATCGCTCGGTTCGGATTTGAATATGTATGAGAATCCCTACGAGCGGTATGGCCGGTCGCAGAGCGAATTGATGCGGGCTCTGAGACTCGTAACCGATACGGGTCTCCACCATTATGGCTGGACGCGAGAGCAGGCCATCGGAACAATGAGCAAGTCGAAGGGCGGCTGGATCAATGACGACGTTGTTTCAAGCGAGGTGGACCGTTACATTGCCATTCCCGCCCAGGCGCTCGCCTATAAGGTTGGGGAGCTGAAGATTAAGGAGTTGCGGGCCCGGGCCGAGAAGCAACTCGGGTCCAAGTTTGATATTCGCGAATTTCATGACGTCGTTCTTCGCAATGGCTCGCTTCCGTTGACGGTCCTGGAGCGGGAAGTTGATCGCTGGCTCCAGACTAAGTAGCGGCCGGTCATCATTCCAGCGGATTGACCCATCGAAGGCCGCGAAATCTACGGAACTCTTGATCGGTTGATGCGAGTGTCGCGCCATGCTCAATAGCAAGCGCAGCTAGGACGGCGTCCGTCATGATGGCGCCAGCCGCGTTGTGCTCAATGACAATCTGTTTCAGCAGTTCGGTGTGTCTTGGACCGGGCTGCAAAACCACAACGCCGGGTTGTAATAGCCACTCGTCTACGATGTCAAATGCCTGCTGCGCATGAAGTGGATTTGACCAAATCCTCGGGTTTGTAGAGATTCGAAGGAATGCCCATATCGTTATCCAGGGAAGCGCGATGGTGTCCGGAGCGGCCAACAAATTCGATAGCCATCGCGTCGCAGCAGAATTTTGCGGGGCATGCGCGTTGTAAGCGTACAGAAGGATATTAGCGTCGATGAGGATCACCGGTGCGCTTCGCCTTCCCCGTACTCGAGCAGCGACTCGATGTCATCGTAGTTCAATCCGGCTTTGTATCCCATTGGAAATGGTTGGATATTCACACTGCGTTGCTTCGGCGCAGTTTCAAGGTTCAATAGCGCGGAGCGCAAAAGGTCATTGAGGGTATCTCGAAAAGAAGCTCCTCGCGATCGACTTTCGCGTTTTAGGCGATGAACTACGTCATCATCCAGCGTGACTGTGGTGCGGATGCTCATGATGCTTCCAATCTAGCATCACCAGCATCAACCAAGATCCTCGCGAAGCCGTGTTAATTGAGAGCAACCCATGCCCGTCATCTTCTTGCAACGGACCTTGTATGCGGATGACAGCTACACAACCTACGATAGAGAGAACCGCCGTGGCTGACCGAACGGAGGACCTCGAGCAGATATTCCTGGCGCATCACGACCGGATTTTTCGGGCGGCATTTCGTGTCACCGGAAACGTCTCGGACGCGGAAGATGTGCTGCAGACAGTGTTTCTGCGGCTTTTGCGGCATGGACATAATTTCGCGGGGGTCGACGACGCGGGCCGGTATTTGCATCGCGCGGGAGTGAATGCCGCGCTGGATGTAATGCGCTCGCGAAAGAGCGCCGGATCGGTGCCGCTCGATGATATCGAGCTGAATACACTCCGAGATCCGGGCCGGGACCCGTCACAGAATCAGGACGCCACAGAAATGCGCGACGCGCTCCGGAGCGCCGTTGCGCAGTTGCACGCCACAGCCGCCGAAATGTTTGTGCTCCGGTATTTCGAAGGTTACGATAACGCCGAAGTCGCCAAAATGATGGATACGAGCGAGGGCACCGTCGCCGTCACCCTGCACCGCACAAGAGCCCGTTTGCAGAAGGAATTGGGAGGGATGAGATGAATCGCAGAGAACAGAATCCCGAAGAACTGCTCGATCGGGTCATCGCGGATATTCGAAACGAGCAGGTTGCCGACGCTCAGGTGGAAGAGGCTCGCCACCGCGTTTGGGAAAAAATTGCAAATCAGAAATCCGGCCGTCTTTCGAGTTGCACGGATTTTCAGGCGTTGATGCCCGCCTACCGGGAGGGGACGCTGGCGCCTGGGCGGCGGATGCTCCTTGAGGACCACGCGCACCACTGTGTGCATTGCCGAAAGGTCCTCTTCGGTGAGCCGGAGGTTCCGGCAGCCGTCATCGAAATGCCCGTACGGAAGATGACGCGCACCCGTTGGATGGCAATCGCCGCCTCGGCTACTGTAGCCCTCGTTGCCGGGCAGTGGGCTTACCAGCAGTTCGCCCCTGCGCCGGGAGGAAGCCGCGCGACTGTTCAGACTGCGGATGGGGCGGTCTATCGCCTGCATGATGGCACGCTTCAGCCGGTCTCGGCCGGAACGGAATTAGACACGAAGGATTTGCTTCGGACTGCAGCAGACGGTCATGCAACGGTCAAGCTGATCGACGGCTCGATGGTCGAAGCAGGTGAGCGGGCCGAGTTCTCGGTAAGCGCCCAGCGTCGAGACACTACTGTCCATCTTGCTCGGGGTCCGATCATCGTTCGGGCCGCCAAGCGTCGCGCGGGTCACCTATACATCGCCAGCGGAGACTCGAGAGTCGCCGTAACCGGAACCTTGTTTTCAGTAAATCGGGGGGCCAAAGGCACGCGCGTTTCCGTGATGGAGGGCGAGGTCATCGTAGAACGCGGACACCGGGATAGTGTCTTGCATGCAGGCGATCAACTCGCCACGCACTCCTCGATGCAAGCTGTTCCTATCAAGGAAGAGATTGCGTGGAGTCGTGATGCTGCCAGTCACCTGAAGACTCTGCAGGATATGGTCGCGATCAAAGAGACCCTGCGAGACGTCCGCACGCCCGGGATTCGTTATCAAAGTAGTCTCATGGATCTGGTCCCGGCAAATACAATCGTCTTCCTCAGCGTTCCTAACGCCAAGGACGCGATCGCGGATGCGCAGAAGCTCTTCGCCGCGCAGATGCAGCGCAGCGGAGCAAAGAATGATGAGAAGGTAAGCGAGTTCATGGATCGCATCGGCCGTTTCAGCGATTACCTCGGTGAGGAGTTCGTAATTGCCGGCGTACGAACTGGAGGCAAAGTGAGCGCTGTCGCGATTGCTGACGTGCAGCGGCCGGGATTGCGGGATTTCCTCGAGACGGAACGCCAGAAAGCCGGCGAAAGCAAAGTGCAGATCGTCGAAGGAAATGAACCGATCCGGGCGCGTCAACCCGAAGAAATGCTGGTCTCAATTCGAAACAATCGAGTTGTCATTCGGAGCAGACGAGGCGCTCGTGAATGGCGTCTTCGCCGGCAACAGCGGCTTCGCGTCAACACCGTTCGGACAGCGCATTCCCAGGCATTTCGCGAAGGAACAGGAATTCTGCTCGGGTTGGATGTGCAGAGCCTGATCCAAGGGCATCCGAAGCACCCTGACCAGACGGTGTTGAGCCGAATCGGCGCGGACAGCGTCCGCTATCTGATCGCCGAGCAGAAATCGCTTCGCGGAATGACCCAGAACACGGCCGTCCTCAACTTTGAGGGAGAGCGTCACGGACTGGCATCATGGCTCGGGCGCCCGGGCCGATGGGCGGACTTGGCTTCGTTTCGCAGCAGGCGCAGTTTGCGGCTTCCGTCATCACAAAGAACCCGCAGCAGATGATTGAGGAGCTGTTCGCGATCGCTGCAATCGAAGGGCCGGAAGCTGGCCAAGCTGGAAGAGCTGCAGCGATTGACAGGTGTCGATATCAGGCAGGACATCGCCGCCGCACTCGGCTCAGAGATGACGATCGCGCTGGATGGCCCGATGGTTCCAATTCCATCGTGGAAAGCGATCGTCGAGGTGAATCAAGCCGGACAAGCTCCAGCAGAGCATCGAAAAGGTGGTAACGGCAATGAACATCGAGGCGCAGAAGAAAGGCCACGGCGTTACTCTCCGGCTGATCCGGTTGTATCCGGTCAGCCGAAGACGTACACCATCAAGGCGACGGGACGGCGGCAGCGCCTGAGATCCATTACCTGTACAGTGATGGTTATCTCGTGGCCGGTTCCACGAACGGAGCTGATTGTGAACGCGGTCCAGTAGTCGCAATGCGGGCATGAGGCTGGACACATCGCGGAACGTTCCGCAGGCTGCTGCCGACCGATCAGCACGCGAACTTCTCGGGCCTGATTTATCAGAATGCCCAGGAAGCGCTGAAGCTGCTCTCCAACCTCGCGCCTGATCAGCAGGACGCGGCGCGTGAGCTCGCCGAGAAGATCGGCCCGACTCTGATCGGAGCGTATGCCGATACGGATCGTATTCAGGTGACGACGTTCGGCAGCTCCATGGATCTGCTGATGCAGACCGCTTTGGCGCCCGATATTCCATGGCGATCACGCAGAATCGCTCAAGAAACGGGAACACCGAAGCAGACGGCTGCGTATCGTTAGAAGACATGGCGCCAGTCATCGAACTAGACAACCTGGAGGTGCGGTTGGGAAACCGCACCATCCTAAAGCGCCTCAATGGCTCGCTCTCTGGGCGAGCCATCGGCCTTTTGGGGCCCAACGGCGCGGGCAAGTCGACGTTGATCAATACGCTGCTAGGGTTCTACACGCCGGCCGCAGGCACGGCCCGCATCTTCGGTAAGGACATTCGCGACGAAGCTCGAACACTTCGCCGGCTGATCGGCTACATGCCGGAGAACGATGCCTTCATCGCCGACATGACCGCTGTGCGATTTGTCCGCATGATGGCCGAATTCAGCGGCCTTCCTCCCGCCGAGGCGCTGGAGCGAACGCACGAAGCTTTCTATTACGTCGGCCTAGGCGAGGCGCGATATCGAAACCTGGGCACGTATTCGCTCGGCATGAAGCAGATGGCAAAGCTGGCGCAAGCCATCGCGCACGGCCCGAAGCTGATCTTTCTCGATGAGCCGACGAACGGGCTCGATCCTGCTGCGCGCGTTCGCATGATCAAGCTGATTCGCGAGATTCGGGAAACGCGCGACATCCATCTGATCATTTCTTCCCATCTCCTGCGAGACGTCGAAGAATGCTGTCAGGAAGTTCTGATTCTCAAAGATGGGCAAGTGGCCGCATACTGCGATCTCGAGAAGGAACGCCGATCGAATCTGAACTTCATCGAGCTCGAAGACCTACGGCAGGAAGGTGAGTTCGCCATGGCCATCGAAGGGCTCGGATGCGACTTCGCCGACATGGGACAAGGCCGATTCAAGATGGTGCTCAACGAAGACGTCGAGTGTGTCGGACCTGTACCGGCTTGCCGCCGAGCGTAACGTGCAGATTCGCCGCATGAATCACCGTCACGATTCGCTCGAAGATATTTTCCTGAAAGCGATGGAGGTTCCAGCCGCCGATGGCCGTCTATAAACGAAGTTACAAACCCTACGAAGGGCGGTCTCACGGCGGATTGGTCGCGATTTCTGTGCCTTCCCGATATGCGCTGGAAACGCTGTTCCAATCGCGGCTGCTGATCGGCTTCATGGTCGCGTCGTGGATTGTTCCGATCTTCGCGCGCGACCGTGATTTACCTGCATCACAATCTGAGCGCGATCACGTTGCTGCGTATCAATCCTGATCAGCTGTTGCCGATCGATGGCGACTTTTTCGGCGCGTTCCTGTCTTTCCAAGGCGCTTTGGCGTTCATCCTTACGGCATATGCCGGGCCCGGGCTTGATTTCGCCGGATCTCAGCAACAATGCGCTGCCGCTGTATCTTTGTCGGCCCATCAATCGCACTGAGTACATTCTGGGGAAGATGGCCGTCCTGTTCATTCCGCTCTCGTGCATCACATGGATTCCGGGGCTCCTGCTATTCGCAATTCAGGCCGGCTTGCAGGGGCAAGGATGGGGTTGGGACCACATTCGATACGCCTGGGCGATCTTCGCGGGATCATGGGTGTGGATCACGCTGCTTGCTCTGCTGGCGGTCGCTTTGTCGGCCTGGGTGCGATGGAAGCTGGCCGCCAGCGCTCTTCTGTTCGGCGTGTTCTTCATCTCGTCAGCGCTCGGCGCGATGGTGAACGAAGTGCTCGTCACACGCGCCGGCAACGTGTTGAGCCTAGGTTATGTGATCGGCATCATCTGGGCGAACATGCTGCAACTGCCAGCGCGCAGAACAATCTTCGGAGAGATGTTCAACATCCGTCGCGGCGATGAGATTCCGCAATACATGGCGTGGCTGGTTCTCGGCTTGGTTTGCGCCGCCTGCATCGGACTTCTGAACCGGCGGCTGCGAGCAAAAGAGGTGGTATCGTGACGGTCGCGACCGAAAAACAACAGCAAATCGTACAGCCGTCCCACGGTCCCGACTGCAGCATAACGGTCGAGTTCCGCAACGTCAGCAAATTCTATGGCGAAGTGCTCGGCGTAAATCGCGTCAATCTGGTGATCCCGCCGGGGATCACGAGCCTGGTCGGTCCCAATGGCTCGGGCAAGACAACGCTGATGAACCTGGTGACCGGGACTGATTCGACCCACTTGCGGCGACGTGCGCGTGTTAGGTCTTACGCCCGACGATCCGGAACAATTCTTCCGCTTGGTTGGTTATTGCACGCAGTTCGATTCTTTCCGAAAGAGTGTCACCGGCCGTCAGTTCGTCGAGTATGGGCTCAAGCTGCAGGGGTATCCTGCGCCTCAGGTAAAAGCGCTCGCGCCACGATGCCATTGCGCGCGTGAATCTGCTCGAAGCAGCGGATCGTAAGGTCGCGGGTTATAGCAAAGGCATGCGGCAACGGATCCGGCTGGCCCAATCGATCGCGCACCGTCCTTCGGTGCTGGTGCTCGATGAGCCACTGAATGGCCTCGATCCCGATGGCGCGAGCGGAAACGCTCGATCTATTCCAGCAGCTTGGCTCGGAAGGACTGCACGTCATCATCTCCAGCCATATCCTGCACGAAGTGGATCAGATCTCGGATCAGGTGATCCTGCTCAGCTATGGCTATGTAGTCGCGGAGGGCAAGATTAAGGGCGTTCGTGACGAAGTCAAAGAGCACCCGATGCAGATCCTCATTCGCTGCGACAAGCCGTCGTTGCTGGCGGCGCGGGCATTCGGCTGCGAAGCAGTAGTGGAGGCGAAGCTGGTAGAGCCGGATGGGCATCGCGGCGCCGGCGTTCTGATTCGCACTCGCGACGCGGACGGTTTCTTATCTGGCTTTGAACCAGATCGTTTTGGGAGACAACATTCAGCTGGAATCGGTTGCTCCGGCCGATGATGACGTGCTCGCCGTGTATCAGTACCTGATCGGATCGGAAGGAGGCGGCGAGTGAGTTCATTAGCGATACCTCGACCAAACGCAAGCCAGTGGGATCTGTGGCGCAGTCAGGCTGGCGCGATACTGGGCGTGGAGCTTCGAAAGAACTTCATCACGAAGCGAGGCTTCTGGATTTATCTGCTTGCGCTCGCGCCCGGCGGCGATCATCTGGCTGCACTCGATCGTGAGCCTTCGAAGGCCGGATCTGACGGGCCATCCCTTCTCCAAGGACATCGAGATTCTCGCGGGGATCTTTCAGATTTTTTTTCTGCGTCCGGCGGTCTACTTCGGCTGCGTTGGGATCTTCACCTACCTGTTTCGCGGTGAGGTGGTGGAACGAACACTGCATTACTACTTTCTCTCGCCCGTCAGGAGAGAAGTTCTGATTGCAGGCAAGTATCTGGCGGGACTCATCACTGCCGCGTTTTTCTTCTGCGGCAGCATCGCGCTCTGCTTTACAGGGATGTACGCGCACTTCCCGGCACACGAAATCCGCGCTTACTTGTTGGATGGTCCCGGCATTGGACACCTTCTCGCTTACGTCGGCATCACGTTCCTTGCCTGTATGGCGTATGGCGCTCTGTTTCTCTGGCTCGGCATTCGCTATAAGAACCCGATTATTCCGGCAGTGACTCTGCTGTTCTGGGAATCGTTCAACATCTTTCTGCCGGCATGGCTCAAGAAGGTCGAGCATTCTTTATTACCTGCGGAGCCTAACGCCGGTGGAGCCGGCATTTCTATGGTCCCGGCGCGTTGATCGGCGGCGTTGCGGACCCGGCATCTGCGTCCGTTGCAATCGTGAGCCTGTTGGCGA
Source organism: Bryobacteraceae bacterium (assembly GCA_963833675.1). GTDB lineage: Bacteria > Acidobacteriota > Terriglobia > Bryobacterales > Bryobacteraceae > DASQDN01. Next base: position 232,725 of record CAWHYW010000022.1, read on the forward strand.
TCACAAGCGTATTGCTACTGCTAGCGTCGAGCGAGTTGAAGCGTTCGGAGATCAGCTACAGCTCTGATTAGTGGCTATATCATAGACGTATGGCCCTTGTCGCGCCAAACGCGGCCCGATTGGCGCTCTGCGTCACATTTGTCTGCATACCTGCGTTCGCGGACGAAGGCACGGATTACTTCGAGACTCACATCCGTCCGGTGCTTGCGGCAAGCTGCTATTCCTGCCACAGCGCCAAGCTGAAATCGCCGATGGGCGGTTTGTATACGGACTCGAAAGAAGGCCTCTTGCGAGGCGGCAAATCGGGAGTGCCCGCCGTAGTTCCAGGAAAACCGGACGAGAGTCTTCTGATCAAAGCGATCGAAGGGTCGCACAAAGATCTCAAAATGCCGCCTGGCAAGCCGCTTCCTGCCGAGCAGGTTCAGGCGTTTGTCGCGTGGATCAAGATGGGCGCTCCGGACCCTCGAACGGGCGGTCCGGTAGCCGTTGTCGAAACACCGGCCTACGATTACACCGTTGAAAAGAAGCATTGGGCTTATCAGCCGGTAGTCGATTCCAAGCCGCCCGTCGTGAAAGATCCCGAATGGAGCCGGACCGCAGTCGATCGGTTCATCAAGGCGAAGCTCGATGAAAAGGGACTGCGCCCGCTGCCTGTCGCGACGAAACGTACTTTGCTTCGCCGAATCACTTATGACCTCACCGGTATGCCTCCCACGCCGGAAGAAGTGACCGCCTTCCTCGCAGACAATTCGCCGGCAGCGCTGGAGAAGGTAGTGGATCGGCTACTCGCTTCGCCTCGTTACGGCGAGCAGTGGGGACGTCACTGGCTCGATGTCGTTCGCTATTCGGACACCGCGGGCGATGCCGCAGATTTCCCGGTTCCCGAGATGTACCGCTATCGCAATTACGTGATTCGGTCCATGCAGCAGGACAAGCCGTTCGATGAGTTCCTGCGGGAACAGTTGGCCGGTGATCTGCATGAAGTTCAAAGACGATGAAGATCGCGCCGAGAAACTGACTGCAACCGGATACATCGCGAATGCACGCCGTTTCGGCCAGACCGATGGAGAGTTTTATCTCACCATCGACGACACGATCGAGAACCTCGGGAAAGCGGTGCTCGGCTTATCGACCGGATGCGCCCGCTGCCACGATCACAAATTCGATCCGATTCCGACCAAGGATTATTACGCGCTCGCGGGCATTTTCAAGAGCACGAAATACGCTCACGCTGGTCTTGAACACCATCAGTATCTGGATGGCTTTGCCGCGCTGAACGCAAAGGATCAGGAGCGGCTCGATAAGCAGGAGAAGCGCATGGTCGATGCGCACGCCATCGTAAAGAAGGGCGATGGAAAAGACGAGAAGAGTCCGGTAGAGCAACGCCTGAAGTATCTGGAAGCGCGACGGAGCTTAGCGCGCATACGCCAGAATTGGCCAGACATTCCCATGATTTATGGCGGTCCGGGATACGGCACGCCCATGAATGCGCGCGTCATGGTGAAGGGCGATCCGAAGACGCTCGGTCCTGAAGTTCCGCGCGGATTTCTTCAGATTCTCGGAGGCCAAACGGTACCGGCGGGGTACAAAGGAAGCGGCCGGGACCTGCTTGCGGATTGGATCACCGATCCGAAGAATCCACTAACTGCTCGAGTGATGGTCAATCGTGTGTGGCTGTGGCATTTCGGCCGCGGACTCGTAAACACGCCTAACGATTTCGGCAAACGCGGCGAAGCGCCGACGTCATCCCGGAACTGCTGGATTATCTGACCTCGCGCTTTATCGAGAACGGCTGGAGTTTGAAAAAGCTCCATCGCGAAATCGTACTTACCCGCGCGTACGCGACCGCGTCCGGTGACAATCGAGGCGAATGCGGTCAAAGATGCAAAGAACGAGTTCTACTGGCGCTTTGACCGGCGTAGACTCTCGGCCGAGGAGCTTCGCGATTCGATGCTGGACGCGAGCGGTCAGCTTGATCCTGTTCCGGGGGGAGCGCATCCGTTCCCGCCGCGTGGGACATACGTGTTTACACAGCACAATCCTTTCGTGGAGGATTTGGAAAAGTTCGGCAACAACAAGCGAAGCGTTTATCTGTTGCAGCAACGTTTTCGTCCAAACCCATATCTGGACTTGTTCGACGGCGCCGATGCCAACAATGCCACCGCGGCGCGCGTGAACAATACGACTGCATTGCAGGCGTTGTACATGATGAACGATGCATTCGTGGAAACCCAGGCGAAGGCTCTGGCCGCGAGAGTCAGTATTGCGGAAGAGACATCGCCGGCAAGGCTGCGGTTGGCTTATCGTCTGCTTTACAGCCGAACACCAACGCCGGTAGAGAATCAGATGGGTCTCGATTTTCTGCAGAAGGCGAAGCGCGAAGAAACCCCGTTGTCGGCATGGACCGGACTGATGCGCGTGCTGCTAAGCAGCAATGAGTTCTTTTACGTAGATTGAGGATTATGAAGTTGGATTGGAATCGACGACAGATTATTCATTCGCTGATGGCCGGCTCGGCATTACTGCCGGCGATGGTCGCTCAACTATTGGCCGAAACGGATGACCCGCTCGCTCCAAAAGCTCCTCATTTCCCGGCGAAGGCAAAACGCGTTATCTTCCTGTTCATGACCGGCGGCGTATCTCATGTGGATTCGTTCGATCCGAAGCCGAGTCTCGCCAAGGCGGCGGCGGATGGCAAGACTGGCGGCAAGAATGTGCCTTTCATGGGCTCACTCTGGGGATCGCAGCGATACGGGAAGAGCGGTGCCGAGGTAAGCGACCTTTTCCCACACATGGGCGGCATCGTTGATGATCTTTGCATCATCCGCTCAATGACGGGCGATCATAACGATCACTTCCAGGCAACCATGGGCGTCCACACCGGATCGGTTACGGTGAAGCGGCCCAGCATCGGGAGCTGGGTGAGTTACGGCCTTGGCACCGAGAATCGGAATCTTCCCTCCTTCGTTGTACTCGCTCCCTATCTGCCCTACGCCGGGGCGCAGGTCTGGTCGTCTGACTTCCTGCCTGGCGCGCATTCGGGTACTCGTATTACCGGAGGCGCCGAACCGATTGCCGATCTAAAGCCTAGAACCGCGCAGCATGCGCAGGAATTGGAATTGGACCTGCCTGGCTCGCTACAACAAGTTGCATCAACAGTCTCGGCCCGGAGACTCCGGCTCTAGCAGCTCGAATCAATTCGTTTGAGACCGCATTCGGTATGCAAAGCGAGATGCCCGGTGTGTTCGACTTCTCAAAGGAATCGGACGAGACCTTGAAATTGTATGGGCTCGAGCGCGGGCAGAACTCGGGTTTTGCGTGGCAGTGCCTGGTGGCGCGGCGGCTGGCGGAGCGAGGCGTGCGATTCATCGAGCTGATCGATACCGGCTCGAACAAAAACTGGGACTTCCATACCGACATCAAGAACATGGACCGGCTTGGCCAAGAGTGTGGATCTGCCGATCGCAGGGTTGATTCGGGATTTAAAATCCCGCGGCATGCTCGAGGACACGCTGGTAGTATGGACGACTGAGTTCGGCAGGACTCCGTGGGGTTCCAAGCAAAGCGCCGGACGCGAGCACTACAACAAGGTTTACAGCTCATGGCTTGCCGGCGGAGGTGTAAAGCCAGGAATCGTGTACGGCTCATCGGATGAGTTGGGAGTGGGAATCGCGGAAAATGAAGTCCACGTCCACGACTTCCACGCGACGATTCTGCACTGCCTCGGCTTCGACCACACGCGCCTGACCTACCGGCATGCCGGACGGGACTTCCGCCTGACCGACGTTCATGGCGAAGTGGTCAAGCCGATACTGGCGTAACTATTTCGCCGCTTCCCAACTCCGGGCAGCTTCCGCCATCGGCACGTGATGGGGAATTTTCGACCGGAAGTCTCCCAAGCTGCGCCAGCGGGTGGTGGCATTCAAGTCAACTTCCGCAATCGCAACCGACCCCCAATCTTTTGCCAGAGCGATGGTTTGACCTGTGTGATCCCAGACGGCGGACAACATCCAGTTGCTGGAGATGTCTTCATAGGTGCTGCTGACTAGATAGACGTGGTTCTCTGCCGCTCTCGCGCGCGCAAGGTCAGGGTTGCAGCCCCAAACCGGCCACGCAATCACTTCGGCGCCGCGTTTCGACAGCTCACGAGCTACCTCGGGGAAGAAGCCGTCGTAACAGACCATCATCCCGAGCATGCCGAACCGTGTCTTGAAAATCGGATACTCATGTCCCGGCACAACACCCGCTGAGGCCTCGCCATCGGGAAGGGTAGTTTTGCGATACTTGCCCCCGATTTCTCCTTCGGGAGTCAGGAGCACCGCCACGTTGTAGACCTTGTACTGGTCCTTCTCGAACAGACCTGCGACAATATACAGCCCGTATTGCTTGGCGAGCTTCGCGAAGTACTCCGTCGACGGACCTGGAATCGGTTCGGCCACTTCGGCCGGAGTCGCTCCAGCGTTGTAATACGTCAGAGTCTCGGGCAGCACAACCAGATCGGCTTTGCGTTCCGCAGCTTGCGCAATCAAACCGGCGAACTGAGTACGTTTCTCTTCGGGAGTCTTGCCGGCGCGCGGCTGATAGTGGACGGTTGCGAGGCGGACTTTTCGCGGGGCCGGGGCTTCCGTTTGGCGGAACTCGACATTGCTCCATAAGATTCGAGCGTGCGGAGCCCAGCGGCCGTGCATCTCGACCACAGCGTGTGTAGCCTTAGATGGGGCCTGCCAATCTCCTGTCAGCTCAGTCCAACCATCGGACGCTGTCTTCCCGTCGACCGTGTACTCGAGCGGCGTGACGGGATTGTACTTCGTCAAGTAACGCTCGACAAGTTGACGATCGTCGATGGCCCGGGCGTCTTTCGCGTCGTACCACTGAACCGTCACTACGGCGCACTGCTGCGGCCAGTCGAGTCCGGCAGCCTTTCTGAAAGCACGGAAGCTATAGAATTTACCGCCTTCGACCGGAAAGCTGCGACGCCAGAAGCCGTCGAGTCCGTCGCGCGTATCCGTTTCGATGACGAAGGCTCCAGAGCCTGCACGTCCAGCTTTGGCTTCATAGCTGAATTTCGGACGAATCTCCTCACGAACTGACTCAGCACTCCAGCCGGCTGGAGCTGACGCGGGAGTATCGACGTTCGCCGCAATCAGGTTTGGAAGGGCGATCAGGCAAAGAGCGAAATGGACACGCCACATGCCAGAAGTATACCTCTGGTTTCTATCCGAGACATTCGGCATACGTGCGGCGGAAGAAGCCGTCGGTCATGCCCGCGATGTAATCGCAAACGACCCTGTGCAGCGGGTCGCCGCCATCCCGGTGGAGAAGTCGATGCGGGTTGTCGAGAAAGAACTGGAATAGCTGCGCGATCTGCGTGGACGATTGTTCCCGTTCGGAAGTGAGCGCAGGCGCATAGTAGACGTGCTTCCGGAGGAAGCGCTTCAGCGCCAGATCGGTCTCGCGAGCGCCCCCCGCAAAGCGGACCAGCCGTTGCGGGTGAGCCCGAACATCATCGGGCGTTTCGATACCCGCAGTGGATACCGCGTCCAAGGTCCCTTCGAGCAAGCCGGTCACAAGCCAGTCAATCAACATGCGAAGCACTTCGTTGAAACGAATGTTCTCCGGAGCTCCGGCAAATTGGGTGTCGACCGCGTCCCATAAGTCACGATAATGAGGGACTTCGTTGATGACCTGCTCGATCGAGAACATCCCGGCTGAGAAACCATCGTCCAGATCCGCCGAGTTATAGGCGATCTCATCGGCGACATCGATGATTTGGGCTTCGAGCAAGGGCCGCTCGCCCGGCCGGTACTCATCCAATTCAGGATGCTGGCCTGGGGCGAAATCGCGAGAGTGTTTTACGATTCCTTCGCGCACCTCGAAGGTGAGATTCAGGCCTGGGAAGCGGGCGTAGCGCTGTTCGAAGTGCTCAACGATTCGAAGTGAGTGCAGGTTGTGATCGAAGCGGTCGCCGAAGCGCTGCATCTGCCGGTCCAGCTCTTCTTCGCCGGAGTGCGCAAAGGGAGGATGGCCGATATCGTGCGTGAGCGCGAGAGCTTCGGTCAGATCTTCATTCAGGCCAAGCGCGATCGCAATTGTGCGAGCAACTTGAGAGACTTCGATCGTATGGGTGAGGCGATTCCGGAAGTGATCGTGCAGACCGGGAGTGAAGACTTGTGTCTTATCCTCCAGTCGCCGGAAGGCACGGGCGTGAACGACACGATCGCGGTCGCGCTGGAATTCGTTTCGATACGGGTGCGGAGCTCGGGATAACGCCGCCCCTGCGAGCGTTCAACAGGAAATCGAAGCCTACTTAGCAGGAATCTCACCGAGCGCGGTTATGGCGGCGCGGCTTACCGGACCACGTTCCGCGCGAAGCGGCTCCAGCAGCTTGCGGGCTTCGGCCGGATTCTTCGTTGCGACTACCTTCGCCAGCGCAATCGTTGCCTGCTCTTTAGAAACCAGGACCGTGGGATCGTCAACAACGGACCGGAGGAGCTTCTCGGCTTCGGCTTCCCGGTTTGTCGAGGCATAGAGCTGCGCCAGGGATAATTTGGCTTGCGAGGCGTAGGCATCTTTTCCACTGTCCGCAGCTATCTTCAACTGCTTCTCGGACTCGGGAAGATTGCCTTTGTCCGAGTAATACAGCCCTAGAAAATAGCGGGCAATCACGCCTTCCTGCTTGCCGCCGTATTTCGTTGCGACGTCTGTCAAATCTTTGACAACGGCCTTGTCCTTTTCCTCCTGGGTAGGGAAGGACTTGATGAATTCACCGCCCTGTCCGATGCCGGCTTCGAACGTCTGCATCGCATTGCGCAACGCTTCCTGACGAATATCGTGCTGGTGATTGAAGTACCAGTAGACGCCTGCGGCGAGGAGAAGCACGACCAATGCCGCTCCGCCCCACTTGATCATCTGGTCGCGGTGTTCGGCTGCGTACTCGACGCTTTGGCCAACCTGGTCTACGAACTTGTCGTGCTTTAACTCTCTACGATGTGCAGTATCCACAGAAACCTCGGGGAAACCTCTATGGTACCAGGAGCCGCAGTGGTTAAGCTACGGAGGTTAAGTCCCTCTGAATCGCGAATTTGACCAGCCCAGGAACGTCGTGGATATCGAGCTTTCTCATCAGACTTGCTCGGTAAGTATCGACGGTCTTGGGACTTAGATTCAAACGTGAAGCGATTTCCTTGGCTCTGATTCCCTCGATCATGAGCTGGAATACCTGGTACTCACGGGAACTGAGCGTCTCGAGCGGGTCCTCCGGCGTGTTCCGTTTCGGAGTCAGGAAGATGCGCTCGAATTGAAGATCGGAGGAAACGTAGATGCTGCCTGAGGCTACCTGGTGCAGCGCCTCGAGCAGATGATCGCCATTACCGGATTTCAAGACGAACCCATTTGCCCCACTGCGGAGGGCCTCAAGGGCCATCTTGCGATCCCCTTTCGACGCCAGCACCAAAAACCGCGTGGCGACGCCTAAGCTCCTCATTCTTCGTATGATTTCAAGGCTGAACAGCTTCGGAAGGTTGAAGTCTATCACTGCCACGTCCGGCTTGTAGGCCTCAAGGGATTCCAGGGCGGTTACGCCATCCGCGCACTGCCCTGCGACCCGGAAGCATCCGTTCGCCTCGCACAATCTGGCGATTCCCTCCCGGACCAAGGCTAATTCTTCGGCAAGTAGAATCGAATATTTTCTGGTGTTGTTCATAAGCAAGGATCTGAACTCTGGTCCCGACGGGCTCATCGTCCAATCGCCACCTTGCTTTAGAAGTTATTTTCGGCAGGACTACTTCTCAAAAGAAGTTGAGGGCCGTACGGAAAAAGCACAGCCCTCGGACTGAAAAGTTACGAGAAACTTCGGACTGCCGCTGCTTCGTCGTCGAAAACTTCGAAAACGGTGTATAGCTTAGTGATCTGCAACAAGTCCTTGACTCGTTTGGTCAGATTCAACAGCTTCAACTGACCACCCTGATTCGTGACGCTGGTAAAGCCGGAAACCATCTCTCCGATACCCGAGCTGTCAATGTACGTCACGTCAGCCAAATTCAGAAGCAGCTTCCGATTTCCATTTGTGGTGAGGTCACGAACGGTGTCACGAAACGCACTCGATCCCTCTCCCAATGTGATCCGTCCCGCGGCATCGATTACGGTCACATCCCCAACCTGGCGAGTTGTCAACTTTACACTCACGCGCTCAACCTCCCTACTTTGATTAATTCTCTTCGCTGCGATGAAAGACTAAACGAATTTCCGTTCCAAGCGGCGGAGCCTTACGCATGCCGAACTCATCGACAAAAGCTTTTATCAACAGCAATCCCCGGCCGGACTGACGCAGCAGATTCTCCTCCGACAAGGGATCGGGCAGTTCGGACGGCTCAAAGCCTTCGCCTTCGTCAACAATAGTAACCGTAAGATTGTCTTCCGCGGAAGACACGCCAAAACGTACCTTCTTCTTCAAGTTATACCGATTGCCGTGAACTACGGCGTTCACCATCGCTTCCCGAACGGCCATTCCGATTTTATGCTGGTCCTCTTCAGGGAAGCCGGATTGCGTTGCAATATCGAGGGCTAAAGCCTCGGCAGCATCAACGCTTTCAAGAGTCGAGTCGAACACGGTCTCCAAGCTCCCGGTTGCGCCGCTCTGGTGATCCGCCATAGGTCTATTCGGCAAGCTCGCAAAGCCTGTAGCGTGGCCAAGTCGAATGTTCACAGTAGAATACTGTCTCACTAAAAGTCAAGGGCCGGGCGCAGCGGTTATATAGTTTAAAGGAGTGATTCGCAGCGCCATCGTACCTGTCGCGGGTTATGGGACCCGTTTGCTTCCGGCCACCAAGTCGCAACCCAAAGAGATGCTGACCGTCGCGCGCAAGCCGATTGTTCAGTACGTTGCCGAGGAACTGGTTGCCAACGGCCTTTCCCAGATTCTTTTTGTTACCAGCCGAACAAAAAGCTCGATCGAGAATCATTTCGACAGCGATCCCGAGCTCTTACGGCTGCTCCGCGAATCGAACAAGACGGAGCTTCTGGATGAGCTGCGTTTCGAAGAACAGCAGGCTAATTTCTTCTACACAAGACAGCGGGTCCAACGGGGTTTGGGCGACGCCATCCTTTGCGGTGAGAACTTCGCCGGCGAGCAACCGTTCGTAGTCGCGCTGGGCGACTCCATCGTCGGTTTGAACGCTCAGTCGCGGGCAGTTTCCAGGATGGTAGAGCTATTCGAATCCAAGCACGCCACCTGTGTGGTCGCCGTCGAAGAAGTTCCGATGGAGGAGACGATGAACTACGGCATCGTCCGAGTCGATTCCTCGAACAACGGTTACTATCGTGTACTGAACATGATCGAAAAGCCGAAGCCTTCCGAGGCGCCGAGCAATCTCGCGATCGCAGGCCGTTATGTTTTTTCTCCCCTGATCTTCGACATGATCCGGGATGTCAAGCCGGATAAGCGGGGAGAAATTCAACTGACAGACGCCATTCAGCGGCTGTGCGAAGAGGGTAAGCGAGTGCTCGCCGTGAAGCTGGCGCCTACTGAAAAACGGTACGATATCGGGAACTTCCCTAGCTATTTCGAGACCTTCGTTGAATTCGCGCTTGCCGATCCCGTACATGGACCTGAATTCCGCAGCACGGTCGAGCGGCTCCTCCGCAAAACTGAATAACCTCGCCTGGGCACGCAGCGTAACCACGCTATTGGTGCTGGTTGCGGCAGCCCTCAGATTCACACATGTGGATCTCCTCTGGATCGAAGAGGCTTATCCAATGGCTGCGGCAGCCGAGGTCTTGCGGGGGAAGATCTTATATCGAGATGTCTGGTTTGACAAGCCGCCGCTTTATGCGCTGATTTACACAGTGTGGGGCGCGGTTCCGGGATGGCCGCTTCGGGCGGCAGGCGCCGTTTTCGCGTGCATGGCCTGCTATCTCGCGTGGCGTTTCACGAGAGATCTGGCGGGCGAAAACGCCGGCCTGCTTGCGGCGAGCCTGTTGGCGATTCATCTTGCCTTCGACATACCGTCAGCGGTTATGGCGCTCGCGCCGGACCTGTTGACGCTTCCGCTACAACTAGCCGCGGTGTATCTCGCCTGGCGCGCCCGCCCAATAGCCTCTGGCCTTTGCGCGGGAGTCGCACTGCTTTTCAATAGCAAGGCCGTGTTCATCGGCATCGCGTGTCTGCTGTGGGCTCCGCGGCTTCCCTTCGTCACTGCGTTTGCGGCGCCGAGTCTGGTGGTAGGTTTCTGGCTGGCTTGGCATGGGGCGCTCGGGCCTTATTGGCAAGAAGTCTGGGTCTGGGGGTCGAGGTATTCTGCAGATACTTTTGTGGCGAATCCTATTCGGGAGGGTATTGTTCGAACGGCGAACTGGCTGGGATTTCACGCGGCGCTTGCGATTGGAGTCGTGGTTTCTCTGCGAAAGGGCGCCTCATGGCGCATGTGGGGATGGTTAGCGATCTCGTTTGTCGCCGTGTGCGCCGGTTTGCGATTCTTTCCCCGCTACTACTTCCACGTTCTTCCGGTATTCCTCATTTTGGGTGTTCAAGGATTGATGGCGCTACGCCCGAAATGGCGTGTGCTGGCGTTGTTAACCGTACTGATTCCTGTAATTCGATTTGCGCCGCGGTACCTTAGTTTGGCGCGCGGCGACTATCGTTGGTCGGATCTCAGGCTCATGGAGGACAGCAAGGAAGCTGGAAGTATTGCGCGATCCGTAGCTCGCGCGGGCGATCGCCTGCTGGTTTGGGGCTACCGGCCTGATGTGTTCGTCTTTTCCGGTTTGCCCGCTGCGACTCCATTCCTCGATTCGCAACCCGTCAACGGAGTTTTAGCGGATCGCCATCTGATCTCGTCAAAGCCGACGATGACGGATCTTGTGACAGGAAACCTGGAAATTGTGGCGGCGGCGAAGCCGGAAATTATCGTCGACGGACTCGGAAGACTCAACCCCGATCTTGCCGTCGAACGTTATCCAGAGCTACATATCGGACAATATGACGTGGCCGCACGCACAGCGAGCTCGATTATCTACGTAATCAAGCGCTGAACGTTAGTTTACTTGTGACGATAGGTGATGCGACCTTTGGTCAGGTCGTAAGGGGAAAGCTCCATCGTCACACGATCACCGGCGAGGACTCGGATTCGATTGCGACGGAGTTTGCCGGCCAGGTGGGCAAGAACGGTGCGGTCGGCATCAAGTTGAACACTGAACAAACCACTCGGGAACTTCTCTACTACAGTACCCGTTACTTCAATACAATCTTCTTTACTCAATCGTCCTCTTTGATTTTTGGGTAGCGCGAAGCGTGCACTTCGGGCACACCACTATTATACGTTACCTTCGAGATAGTGTACCTCGCTCAGTTCCCGGAGCCGCTCGGCCGCCGATTCGGCCGTGATGTCGCGCTGCGGTGTTCCGAGCATTTCATAGCCGACCATGAACTTGCGGACTGTAGCAGACCGTAGCAGGGGCGGATAGTAATGCGCATGGAAGTGCCATTCTTCATGGGCCTGACCGTCCGTCGGCCGCTGGTGAAAGCCCATAGTGTAGGGAAAGGAAGTTTCGAAGAGGTTGTCGTATCGAGTCGTAAGCCGCTTCATGATATCGGCCAATCCATCCTTTTCCGAATCTTCCGCCTGGTCGAAGCTGCCGAAATGACGCTTAGATAGCACCAGGGTTTCGAATGGCCAGACAGCCCAAAATGGTACAACAGCGAGAAATGCATCGTTCTCACAAACGATACGACTGCCATCCTTCGTTTCCACCGCTAAATATTCGCAGAGCAGACAACGGGCACGGTGGGCCCGGAAATCGCGGAACGAAGCCAACTCTTTTGCGTGCTCGTTCGGGAGCGTTTGATTCGACCAGATCTGGCAATGTGGATGAGGATTGCTGGCCCCCATCATTTCGCCACGATTCTCAAAAATTTGCACCGCATTGATCCATTCGATCGAACCGAGTTCCAGGTACTGAACCGTCCAAGTGTCGATCACGCGCCGAATATCGGGCACGCTCATTCGAGCGACGGTCAGGCTGTGATCCGGAAGAAAGCAGACGACCCGGCAGATACCTCGCTCCGAATTCGCCACGAGCAGTCCGTCCTGGTCGAAGTCGAAGGGCTGTATATCCGGCTTCAACGCGGCGAAGTCATTGTCGAAGACGAATGTGCCTTCGTATTGCGGGTTCCGGACTCCCCCCGCACGTGAGTTACCTGGACACAGATAGCAATTCGGATCGTAGGTGACCGGCGTAGGCGCTGGGTTCTTTTCTACCTGTCCCTGCCAAGGCCGCTGCGTGCGATGCGGGGACACCAGCACCCATTCGCGCGTGAGGACGTTGAGGCGCCGGTGGGGTTGTTCGGTTAGCATTGCCTTAGCTTTTGAGAGCCGCGCAGACCGCATCCGTCAATTGCGTAGTTGTTGCCGTTCCGCCGACATCCCCGGTGAGCGATTTCCCTTCGCGATATACGCCTTCGATCGCATTCTGCAACCGCGTAGATGCGTCCACCTCGCCGATGTGACGGAGCATCATGACGGCAGAAAGCATGAGCGCCGTCGGGTTGGCGACTCCTTTTCCTGCAATATCAGGGGCGCTGCCGTGCACAGCTTCAAATACTGCATGCTTCTCACCGATATTGGCGCCAGGAACGATTCCGAGTCCGCCGACGAGCCCCGCGGCCAAGTCGGAGACGATGTCGCCATATAAGTTTGGGAGAAGCAGGATATCGAAGGTTTCGGGCCGAATCACAAGCTGCATAGCAGCGTTATCGACGATCAGCTCCTTGTATTCGATCTTCGGATGGCGCTCAGCCACCTCGCGACAGCATCGCAAAAAGAGTCCATCACTCAGCTTCATGATATTCGCCTTGTGAACAGCGGTAACGCGCCTGCGACCGTTGCTTGCATACTTGAACGCTGCTTCCGCGATTTTAATGGAAGCGCGCCTGGTGATGATTTTCAGACTTTCGACTACGTCAGGAACAACTTCATGCTCGAGACCCGAATAGACGTCCTCCGTATTTTCGCGAAAAATCACCATATCGATCTCGACATCCATGTAACGCGTCTTCACGCCGGGAAGCGTGCGGACGGGACGGACATTCGCATACAAGTCCATCTTCTTGCGGAGAGCAACGTTGACGCTCGGGAATCCACCTGCGACGGGCGTCGTCACCGGGCCTTTCAGGCCGACACCTGTCTGGTTGAGTGAGTCGAGTACGTAGCTGGGCAATACCTGACCGGAGTTCTGGATGATATGGGTTGTGAGTTCGACACGCTGCCAGTTGATCTGGACGCCTGTGGCGTCAACTGCTCGAACGGCTGCGTCCGCAACCTCGGGTCCAATACCATCGCCAGGGATAAGCGTGACAGAGTAGGCCACGCAGTGATTATAGCGGCCCAAATCGCGGGGACATGCTTTTACAGGACAACACGCGAGTCGCCATCTCTGCGTGTGAGGCGCTCGCGATCCAACCACTCAAGTAAGGGAATAGCGTATTTACGCGATACCCCGGTCCATTCCTTGAAATCGGTCACGGAGAATCGGCTGCCTTTGTACTGAGACAGCAGCGCCTTGAGAGTTTCCACGGTCGAAGCATGGAACATCAAATCATCCGAAACCTTGACCAGTTTGCGGTCCTTTAACAACAACTGCAAAAGAGTGCGCGCGCGTGATGGATCGACGCCGCTCGCCTTCAGCACCTCGGGAAGCGAGGGAACCTGGAGGCCAGCGCTGGCGAACGCCGATTCGATACGAGCAGAAGCGTCCTGCTCGTCGGCTTGCATTGTGATCTTGTGGGAACTCAGACGAGCGAATTCGCCTGTAATGACGAACTCCTTATCCAACGACAGAATCTGCTCAAAGACAGCGGGCGGAGCGTTGGGGAGCACGCGGCTTCTCAACTCCTCCTTGCTGCATCCGGGAGCCAATGGGTTTTCTCGATGGTAGGCCCTAAGATATTGTTTCGCGATCGCGATCTTCGTCTTAATTGCATCCTGATGGATCAGCCAGTCTCCGAAATGATGGACTGCTTTCGGGAGCGATTGCAAGATGGCATTCGGACGCAGCCCCATCCGGGCTACAAGGGCAGCAATTGAAATTCCCTCTCGATTCTCGGAGATAAGTAACGAGATGCGCTCCGGCAGCGAGCCCTCCGCAAGCTTACGCGCGCGTTCGAAGAGCATTTTCCGCGAACCGCGTCGCGGCGGCGCGATGTCGATTATCTCTCCGCCACCAATCGTCGTAACCGGGGAGAACATGCGAATGATGAAGCGGTCACCGGGCAGGAGCAGCAGAGGTTCGCGCAGCACGATACGGATGAGCGTCGAGGCGCCGGGTTCGATCGCAGAGGAGTTATCCAAGGTACGGACTTCCGCCGCAACTTCCGCCGTACCTGCATGGAAATGCACGGGAGCTCTATTCTTCAGCGGTTTCGCAGACTCGAGCAAGTCCAACGCACAATCGAAAAGCGTAGTCTCCACAAGAACCTGTTTGGGTCCCAGAGTTACGCCTCGAACTAATTCGTGCGTCGAAGCTCCGGCGAGGTTTAACGCGGCGCGCTGGCCGGCGCTTGCCTGGGGCGCGGGTTCGCCATGTACCTGAACTCCCCGGACCCGAAGCAAGCCGCCTCGCGGATAGATTTGTACCTCGTCTTCCGGCCGAATCTCCCCAGTGAACACCGTGCCCGTAACCACTGCGCCGAAGCCCGGCATCACGAATGATCGATCCACCGGCATCCGAAAGAACTGCGTTCTGTCCCGGGCGGGACTGGCCTTTGCAATTCGTAGCATCTCCGCCCTCAATTCGGGTATGCCCGCTCCTGTTACCGAACTGACCGGGACAATCGGCGCATTTTCGAGGAATGATCCGGCAACGAAATCGGCAATTTCGAGCTTCGCCACCTCTAAGGTATCTTCGTCTACAAGATCTGATTTCGTAAGCGCAATCAAGCCCGAGCGGATCTGCAGTAGTCGGCATATCGCAAAATGTTCGCGAGTTTGCGGCTTAATGGATTCGTCAGCGGCAATGACAAGAATGACAAAATCGATTCCACCGACACCGGCCAGCATGTTTTTGATGAACCTTTCATGGCCAGGGACGTCTATAAATGCGACGCGGGAATCCGCAGCCAGGTCAAGGTGCGCGAAACCGATGTCGATGGATATGCCTCTACGCTTTTCTTCTTCCAGACGGTCCGTTTCGATGCCCGTGAGGGCGCGGACGAGAGCTGTTTTCCCGTGGTCGATATGTCCTGCGGTGCCGGCGATAACGTGCTTCACGATTCTGCTGCTTCTAGTATGCCCGGCGCTCGCACAAGAAAGCTCGGACATCACGTTTAAATCCGGCGTGGCAAACGTACGCGTGGACGTGCAGGTGCTGCAGGACGGCCAGGCAGTCACTGACCTGACCGCGCAGGATTTTGTGATTCGCGAGGATGGCAAGCTGCAGCAGCTGGTTTATTTTGGGCACGAGAAGGAGCCATTGTCGCTGTTGCTGGTTCTCGATGTGAGCGGCAGCATGCGCAAGTATGTCGAGCAGGTAGCAGCAGTAGCCAAGCAGGCGCTGGGACAGCTCCGGATAAAAGATCGGGTGGCCGTTATGGTGTTCGCCCGCGATGCACATATCCGGCTGGATTTCACAGACGACAAAGCATCCGTAGCGGACGAAATTCATGAGGCTGCGTCGGATGAGAGCGTTGGGACCGCCACCAACCTGAATGACGCGCTGCTTGCGGCTGCTCATTACATGGAGGAGAAAGGCGGAGAGGAAGGCAGGAAGCTCTTCTCGTCCTGACCGATAATCTGGGTTTGAACTACAAGAGCCCGGACAGGCCGGTGATCGAAGCTCTGCACGACTCCGACATCGTCATGAATGCCATCGTGGTCGGCAAGGGCAACCGTCCGACTCCGCAATCCGCAGGAAGGACGCTCAATCCCGATTTCACTCCTCCGGACGTATTCACGATATCCGAGCAGAAAACAGGAGGAGAAGCCGTGCGCGCGGATGAAGGCGCAGGACGGGCTTTCGATCGAATGATCGAGCGCATCCGTACTCGTTACAGCCTTCACTACAAGCATCCTGAAACGGGAAATACCGGATTTCGGAAGATCGAAGTTGACTTAACCACGGCTGCGAAGCTTCGTTACCCACGCGCTCAGGTCAATGCGCGCAAGGGTTATCGCGCTCGGGTCGAAGACGACGGACGCGCAGGAGCAACAGTCAAACTGGCCTACATCTGATGCCGAAGAAAGCGGTGGTGCTGCTGAGTGGCGGCTTGGATTCGGCCACTGTGCTGGCAATTGCAAGCAGCAATCTTTCGCTCCGTACACGATCGCCTTTGATTACGGCCAGCGGCACAGATGGGAACTGGAGCAGGCATCCCGTATCGCGGAAAAAGCCGGTGTCTGCACGGCATGAGGTGGTTCCGTTCGACCTGAGAGCGTTTGGCGGATCGGCGCTGACGGGCGATATCGCGTGTCCCGAAAGGGTCGAGATGTTCGGATCCCGGCATTCCGATCACTTACGTTCCTGCGCGGAATACGATTTTCCTCTCCTTCGCGCTCGCCTATGCCGGAGACACTCGGGAGTTCGCGACATTTTCATCGGGGTGAATGCGCTCGATTACAGCGGCTATCCGGATTGTCGGCCGGAGTATATCGCGGCGTATGAGCGAATGGCGAATCTTGCAACAAAGGCCGGCGTGGAAGGCTCGCAGAGACTTACGATTCACACGCCATTGATCCACCTGACAAAGGCGGAGATCATTCGGACGGGTTTGTGCCTTGGCGTCGATTACTCGCTGACGAGCAGTTGTTACGATCCGTCGCCTTTGGCGTCCATGCGGAAGGTGCGATTCGTGCCAGTTGCGCTTGAAGGGATTTGCGGAAGCAGGCGCGCGCGATCCGCTGCAGTATTGAGCTGTCGCACGTTCGCGGGCCGCTCAACGAAGCAGAACAATAGCTTCGCGAAACCAAGAAAAAACTGAATGGCCTAATTGCCGTTGTTGACCACTTCATTCGCCGTCAACCGAAGCATCGAGCCAATAGCCTTATACCCTCAGCATCTCACTCGGTCTTTCTGGCGGCGCCGCGTGTGATGATTCCGTCGGCGGTGGTAGCGGTCAAATGAGTCCGGCCGCGGACATCGCCCTCGTACTTCCTATTTGCCGAGGAGAAGCTCAGCTTGCCATTGTTGGCGATCCCGTTGACAATCGGGCTGTTCCTCCGACATCTCCCGTCAGTGTGTTCCCATCAATTTCCAGATGCAGTCGGATGGTTTGCGCGGCTTGTCCCGGCCGTTGCATTCTCGCGATCCAGTTGCCGTTTAGAGAACTCTCTGCGCGCGACCTGAAAAGGAAAAATGCCGAGCCCAGGATGGCGATTATGATTCCGCTAGATTACGACGGTCCACGCTACCCGCGTCGGGGTCACTGAATGCTGGAGCCGGGATGCTCCCATTTGAAGGACTCGCCCAGATAGACCCGCTTAACATCGGGATCGCGTCCAAGCGCTTCCGGCGTACCTGCCCGGAAGATTTGTCCGTTGTTGATAATGTATGCTCGGTCGGTAACTGCAAGCGTCTCACGCACGTTGTGATCCGTTATGAGGATCCCGATACCGCCACGCTTTAAGATCTCCGATAATACGCTGCAGCTCGAGTACCTGAATCGGATCGATTCCGGAGAACGGCTCGTCGAGCAGCAGGAAGCTTCGGGTTAGTCACAAGAGATCGAGCGATTTCGACTCGACGCCGCTCACCGCCTGACAGCGCGTATCCCTTGTTGTGGCGCACGCGCTGCAGGCCGAGCTGATCGACGAGCTGATCCATACGATCATGCCGCTCCCGCGAATTGATCGGGAAGCGTTTCCAGAATCGCCATCAGGTTCTGTTCGACAGATAACTTGCGAAACACCGAAGCTTCTTGCGGGAGATAGCTGATTCCGTTCCGCGCTCGCTGATACATCGGGAGCTCGGTGATGTCGGCTTCATCTAAAAGTACGCGACCGGAATCGGGGCTGATCAGCCCGACAATCATGTAGAACGAAGTCGTTTTTCCTGCGCCGTTCGGTCCCAGCAGGCCCACGACTTGACCCTGCTGCACCGAAATCGACACATCATCCACAACCCGGCGGCCACGATAGGCCTTCGACAATTCGATGGTTTTGAGGATCTGCATTCGCAGCGCTTACCTTTTCAATATACGGCTTTCGACCGGCTGATTCTGGGCGCCCTCCACGATCAGCTTGTCGGAGTTCGAAAAATAGGTCAATTGCTGACCTCGTGTCATGCCCTTAATGGAATCCACCAT
The DNA here is from genome assembly GCA_963833675.1 of Bryobacteraceae bacterium. GTDB lineage: Bacteria > Acidobacteriota > Terriglobia > Bryobacterales > Bryobacteraceae > DASQDN01. The sequence goes on from CAWHYW010000022.1 coordinate 251,014, forward strand.
CTGAGGCTGGCCGCCCTTCAGAAGCACCTTCGCATCATCGACGTAATATTCGGCATGGTCACTCGTGCCGGTACGCGTTCGCTGAGACGTGGTGTCAACGATTTTGACTCCTCCGTCAGCGATCGCATGATCCAGACTCGAGCTCTCCGTCTTTTCTCATCTTCTTTGAGAAATGCCCGAAGCTCTCTCGAACGGACTACCATCGTGCCGCGCGTCAGCAGCACCCCGCCATCATAGTGCGCGATCCGATCCTTGTCCAGATACTCCATACGAGGCGCGCGAACAATCGTAAAGACAGCGCCTTTCTTCTGTTTCTCCGTTTCCGCTTTGTCCAACAATTGGGTGAAGACATTGCCTTCGGCCTGGAGCCGTCCGTTCTTCCGGTCGATGTCGATTCGATTCGCCTGCAGCCGGTTCGAACCCTTGCCACATCAGCGCATCGCCTTCGTAGCGGATCTGCTGGTTATGGTCTTTGGCCGTCATTCGCGCGGCTTTCGCCTGTATGGGCTCATCACCAGAAAGCATACTGCCAGTCTGCTGCTCGGGCTTCTTGTCTTTTTTGTCGGGGAGTCGGGTTGACGTGACGTCCCCGTCGGCTTGAACGTCGCCTGTCTTTTGCGTCAAGAGGATCGTCCGGGCCGAAGTGGATCCCGTCGAGTCCCAGAATCGTGCCAATCCGATCAAGGCGATCTGATCTTTGGCCTGGTCGAGCACAGCTCGATCCGCCTTTGCCTGACGATCGCCTTCCTGGTATTTGAAATCCTCCCACTGTTCGAGCTTGGTCAATGTTCCGGTTTTCGGTTCGAACTGGGCGGACATTCCCTTGCTGGATGTGATCGCAGGAGGTTGTGGCTTGCCTTTGACCGGCTCGGATTCGGTACGTGTGGTGACCGACACTGCCGAAAACGATTGGATCTGATTCTCGGGGCCGTATTGGATCGTGATTCCCTCGCCTTCCATGTGGCGCTTCTTCTGCCCGGGCCGATTTGGAACGAAATCGATCGTTCCCGGAGCTTCCGCCTGCACACTCTCAATCTCCTCGCCGCCCGGCCGCATGTGCATCGCAACAACCTCGCTGCGGAGAATCCGGGTGTCGGCCATCGGAGTGTTCGGCTTGGAAACTGGCTTCGATTCCACGACTGTCTTGCCGACGGCCGTCGCTTTTCGCAAGGTTGATTCCTCGCCTACCAGGTCGAAATCGAGATCAAGCCGGTTCGACGTAACTGTGGTTTCTCCCGTCGCAACCGTAGATATAAGTTTGGCGTTGCCGTCGCCGATAACATCTTCGACGGCTCCCTTTGCAGCGAATTTCAAATCCAGCCGATCGGCCGCGTACTGTACTTTTCTTTGGGGCTGAAGGTCCTCACCTTTTGCGTTTGCGGCTTCAACCGCCCGGATGGCTCCTTTTTCAATGGTGACGATTGCCGGGCCCGCATCCATGGAGAGGGTGGCGCGTTTGAACTTCGACCAGTCCAACAGCCAGACTTTCGATTCCGCTTCCTTGTAAATGAGCGAGCCCGCCTGAATCTCCATTGGCTTCTCCGTGTCGAACCATTTCAACTCGACTTCGTTGCGCATGTGGAGTTCTTTGCTGTTCGGATCATATTCGGCGCCAACCGACTTGCCCTCACCCCGATCGAACTTGAAGGCCGCAGGTTGTTCTGTCCACGCCTTGCCGGTTTTGCTTTCGAAATGTACGGCGGAAGTTTTGATTACGATCAGCCGGCCTTCCTGCTTCGCAGCTTCGGCAGGATCGGCGCCGATGCCCATTGTGATCTCGACATCACCTTCAGAGAAGAGGATTCCTTGACCGGTGTCGAATTCCGCTTTGGCGCTTTGCACCTCGTCGAACTTCTTGCCGTCCTTGCTGAACATCTTAAGGGTGACGCCTTCGAGCTCGATGCGGCTGCCGGAGGAATCCATCCGGTAGTTTTTCGCTCGCACTTCGTAGCTGGTGATGCCGTTGTGCTTCTCGGAATGAACCCAGTCGTTAGCGGTGGAAATGACACTGTCTGGGAGGGCTGCAGGCTTATTGGGCGTATTCCGCGCCTGTGTCGTCTTCTGGATGTAATAAACGAAGCCGACGCCGCTCAGGATGACGACAAGAAGAAGGAGGATAAGCCGGCGGGTGCGCCGCATGCGGTGTGACTCTTTCCAGGATACCAGACGAGCCCACGGTGGCGGATGAACTTTTCCTCACATTGCGTCAACATCTAAATCTACTTTCCTTACATCTACTTACAAGAATATCTTGTCACTCGTCACCAGAGTGTGCTAATAAAATAGACATAGTTCAATTCGGAACTGGACGAGATTTTCAGGAAGTTTCGTAACACTCACCAACACAGCAACGACCATGGAGGTTCAAAGTATGAACATTCGACCGCTCTACGATCGCATCGTAGTAAAACGACTCGATACGCAGGACGAGAAGACCGCGAGCGGCTTGATCATCCCCGACTCGGCAAAAGAGAAGCCGCAGGAAGGCGAAGTGAAGGCGGTAGGCAAGGGCAAGCGCCTGGAAGACGGCAAAGTCGTAACCCTGGACGTGCAGGTCGGCGACCGCATTCTTTTTGGCAAGTACTCGGGCAGCGAGATCAAGCTGGACGGCGAAGAGCTCCTCATCATGCGCGAGGATGAAGTTCTCGGTGTCCTTGACAACGCGACGAGCAAGGCGAAGGCGTAGGTAAGGAGGAATCAACGAAAATGGCTGCGAAACAGATTGTCTATAGCGAAAATTCCCGTCAGGCGATCCTGCGCGGTGTAAACCAGCTCGCTGACGCCGTGAAGGTCACGCTCGGTCCGAAGGGCCGAAACGTGGTGCTGGAGAAGAAGTTCGGTGGTCCGACGATCACGAAAGACGGCGTCACGGTAGCGAAAGAAATCGAGCTGAAGGATCCGCTCGAGAACATGGGCGCCCAGATGGTGCGCGAAGTTGCTTCCAAGACCAGCGACGTTGCCGGTGACGGTACCACCACGGCTACCATCCTGGCCCAGTCGATCTTCCGCGAGGGCGTGAAGGCTGTTGCCGCAGGCGCAAACCCGATGGCGCTGAAGCGCGGAATCGAGAAGGCTGTCGAGGCGGTTGTCTCCCAGGTGCAGACGTTCTCGAAGCCGGTCAGCGGCGACATGATCGCCCAGGTTGGAACGATCTCTGCAAACGGTGACGCGACGATCGGCAACATCATCGCTGAAGCGATGAAGAAGGTCGGCAAGGACGGCGTTATCACGGTTGAAGAATCCAAGACGATGAGCACTGAGCTCCAGACCGTCGAGGGAATGCAGTTCGACCGCGGCTACCTGAGCCCGTACTTCATCACCGATGCGGACCGCATGGAAGTCGTGCTCGAGGATCCGTACATCCTGATTTACGAGAAGAAGATCAGCAACATGAAGGACCTGCTGCCCGTGCTCGAGCAGATCGCTCGCAGCGGCAAACCGCTCCTCGTGATTGCTGAAGAAGTGGAAGGCGAAGCGCTCGCAACGCTCGTCGTCAACAAGCTCCGCGGCACTCTGAACGCCTGCGCTGTGAAGGCTCCGGGCTTCGGCGATCGCCGCAAGGCCATGCTGGAAGACATCGCTACCCTGACTGGCGGCAAGGCCGTCATGGAAGAGACCGGCATTAAGCTGGAAGGCGTTCGTCTGGAAGACCTCGGGCCGCGCAAAGCGCGTGGTTGTCGACAAGGACAACACCACGATCGTCGACGGCGGCGGTCAGCAGAAGGGCATCGAAGGCCGCATCAAGCAGTTGCGCGCGCAAATCGAAGAGACGACTTCGGACTACGATCGCGAGAAGCTGCAAGAGCGGTTGGCGAAGCTCGCCGGTGGCGTTGCTGTGATCAAAGTCGGCGCCGCGACCGAGACCGAGATGAAGGAAAAGAAGGCTCGTGTTGAGGACGCCTTGCACGCGACCCGCGCTGCCGTGGAAGAAGGTATCGTTCCCGGCGGTGGTGTAGCGCTGCTGCGCGCGGCCGCAAGGTCTCGATAACCTGAAGGGTGAAGGTGACGAGCAGATCGGCATCAATATCATCAAGCGCGCTTGCGAAGAGCCTGTGCGTCAGATCAGCGGCAACGCCGGCCATGAAGGCGCGGTCGTGATCGGTCAGGTTCGCGACAACAAAGAGAGCAACTTTGGCTTCAACGCCGCATCCGGCGCCTTCGAAGACCTGGTGAAAGCCGGCGTCATCGATCCCACCAAGGTGACCCGCTCCGCGTTGCAGAACGCCTCCTCGATCAGCGCACTGATGCTGACGACAGAGGCGATGATCGCCGAGATTCCGGAGAAGAAGTCTTCCGCGCCCGCCGGCCCTGGTGGCCACGGTCCGGAAATGGACTACTAGGAATCAGCTTCAACGTAGATCCGTCAAGCCGCCGTCCTGCAAGGGCCGGCGGCTTTTTTCTTTCCTCGCTTTTGTTACGGCTCCGGCATCTAACAAAAGCCATGACGGAGCCAGCACATCTTTTCTCCCCCCTCTCGCTACGAAATGTTGCCCTTCCGAATCGGATTGTGGTTTCCCCAATGTGCCAATACTCGAGCGAAGACGGATTTGCGACGGACTGGCATCTGGTTCATCTGGGTAGCCGTGCCGTCGGAGGCGCAGGACTCGTCATCGTTGAGGCGACTGCTGTTTCACCGGAAGGGCGGATCACGCCCGCCGATCTTGGCATTTGGAAGGACGAGCACATCGAGCATGCTCGGCCGGATCACCGATTTCGTCCATTCGCAGGGCGCGTATGCCGGTATCCAACTTGCGCATGCCGGGCGGAAAGCAAGCATGAGCCGGCCTTGGGACGAGGAACGTTTAGTCCCGCCCGAAGAGGGAGGCTGGACTAACGTGGTGGCTCCATCGGCGATCGCGTTTGCGCCGCATTATGCCAATCCGCATGAGCTTGATCAGGCGGGGATTACCTCCATCGTCGCCAATTTCGCGTGTGCCACCCGCCGAGCCATCTCGGCGGGGTTCGATTTAGTGGAAATTCATTCCGCGCACGGGTACTTGCTGCATGAATTCTTGTCTCCGTTGAGCAACCGGCGCACGGATCAGTACGGTGGCAGCTTCGAAAATCGGTCTCGGCTCCTGCTGGAGGTGACGGAAGCCGCGCGTCGGGAATGGCCCGATACGCTACCGCTTTTCGTTCGAATCTCGGCAACCGATTGGGCTGAAGGTGGATGGGATATCACGGAGTCGCTGAAACTGGTGGGGCTTTTGAAAGAGCGGGGCGTCGATGCAATCGATGTGTCGTCGGGCGGGCTAATACCGCAGGCTCGGATACCCATCGGGCCCGGGTTCCAGACTCCGTTCGCCGAGCGCATCCGTCGAGAAGGTTGGATGCAAACCGCTGCTGTCGGGATGATTACGGATCCAGCGCAGGCCGATCATATTATTCGGACCGGTCAGGCTGACCTGGTTCTACTGGCGCGCGAACTGCTGCGCGATCCGTACTGGCCTCTGCATGCAGCGGCCCGGCTTGGAAAGCGCGCCTCCTGGCCGCCGCAATATCTTCGTGCCGCGAGTCCAGGTTCGACTGCCCGATCTGAAATCGTGTTTGAAGAGGATTGAGCGCCCGCACCTGGAGGCATCCATCGCAAGCTTACGAGTTGTGAATAGCAACCTCCGCGCTTCCTATCGGGCTCGGCTCCGAATGATTGTTGTGGCGTTGGAAGTCGCTCGCGGCGATTGTCTCGATTCGTAGAATAGGGCTATGAACAGGCGACAATTTCTGACTACGTTGGCGACGTCTGCTGCGATTGCCCAGACTCGCGCGGCGAAGCCGAACATCCTCTTCATCCTCGCTGACGATCTCGGCTACGGCGATCTGGGATGTTATGGCCAGAAGTTGATTGCGACTCCGAATATCGACAAGCTCGCCTCAGAAGGTATCCGTTTCACACAGTTTTATTGCGGCAGCACCGTCTGCGCTCCTTCGCGATGCGCGTTGATGACCGGAAAGCATACCGGGCATGCGCGCATTCGCGGAAATGCAAAAGTAGATTTGCTGCCCGAGGATGTAACCGTGGCTGAGGTGCTTAAGGAGCGCGGGCTATCGCACTGGCACTCGTCGGCAAGTGGGGTTTGGGCACGGCGGGCCGATCGGGAATTCCGAACCGCCAGGGATTCGATGAGTTCTACGGCGTGCTCGACCAAAAGCACGCGCACACGCAATATCCCACGCAGCTTTGGAACAATGAGGATGAAACTTTTCTCGACGGTAACTTCGGTCCCGCACGGAAGGATTACACGCAGGAACTCTATACGAATCACGCCTTAAGATTTTTGCAGGATAACAAGAGTCGCCGATTTTTCCTGTTCCTCTCGTACACGACACCTCACGCCAACAATGAACTGACGAAACAGAGTGGGAACGGCATGGAGATTCCGGGCGATCATCCGTACTCCTCGAAGCCGTGGCCGAAACCCGACAGGGATTTCGCCGGAGTGGTGGATCGCCTTGATCGGGATGTCGGCACAGTTCTCGCGAAGCTTCGCGAGTTGGGTCTGGACCAGAACACAATCGTGATGTTCGCGAGCGACAACGGTCCTCATCGCGAGGGTGGGAACAATCCCGAGTTCTTCGACAGCAATGGCCCGGTGCGTGGAATCAAGCGGGATCTGTACGACGGCGGAATTCGTACGCCATTTCTTGTGCGTTGGCCCGGCGCTACAAAGCCCGGATCAGTCAGCGAGGAGGTCTGCGCCTTCTGGGATCTGCTTCCTACGTTCGCGGAAATTGCCGGCGTCAAAGCCGCCAACAGGCCTGGATGGCATGTCGATCGTCGCCGCGATCAAAGGCGGGAAGGCTGCCTTCTCGACCCTACCTCTATTGGGAGTTCCACGAGAACGGTTTTTCCCAAGCGGTTCGCATGGGCAACTGGAAAGGCGTTCGTCTGAAAAGCCGACGCGCCCCGATTCAGCTTTTTGATCTGACCACCGACCTTGGGGAAACAAAGGACGTTGCAGCCTCGCATCCCGATGTCGTCAAGCGCATCGCGGAGATCTTTGAATCGGCGCGCACGGACTCCAAGGAATTCCCGATTCGCGAACGTACGTAGGTACTAGTACAAATAGCGCACACCACAAACTTGCAACGCTTCTCTTCCCCGAGCATCAATCATACAGGGGTGTTATTCTGGCACTCATAGGCGGAGGTGGCTCGTGGATGATCGTTTAAAGGAATTGATGCAGGAGCTCGGAAATGCGATCAACGAGTCTCTGTCCGATTCAGAACGGATCGCGGCGTCCATTGGTGAGATAAAGAGCGCGGGTTACGACGTGTTTTTGGTCTTGGAAGCGACTATCGGCTTCAACAAGCGCGACGAAGACGCGGAAGATGATGACGATACGGTCGAGGGTGAGTCCGAAATCCAAGCTTTCGAAGCCAGCAATAAGTTCAAGTGGACGAGCCAGGATCACAAGTTTCTTCGCGCGCTGAAAATCGCGGTCGATGAAGAGAAATAATCAGCTAAGCAGTTCGCGATAGACTTCCCAGGTTTTCTCTACCGCTGTCTCCCAATTGAATTGTGAAGCTCGGGCGAGCCCGCGACCAATATAGTTTCTCCCGCAAGTCCGGTTCTTTACCAGCGACAAACGCTTCCGCGATTTGGTCCGTGCTTTGTGGATCTACCAGAAGAGCTGCATCACCGCAGACCTCCGGAAGGGCAGACGTGTTCGATGCGATTACCGGAACTCCATAGGCCATCGCTTCTAAAACCGGCATGCCGAAACCTTCATCAAGGGAAGGAAAGGCAAAGATGCTGGCGCGCCGGTAGATACTCGGCGAGTTGTTCGTTCGTGACGTAGCCGGTAACTTGCACACGATCTCCCGCTGACGATAACATTTGCTTCCGCGCCATAGCCTGTGGGTCCAGCTAATATCAGTCGCCAATGTTTCGGAAGAGAGCGAAATGCTTCAATCAGCCGGGCAACGTTTTTTCGTTTCTGAATTGCTCCTACATGGAGGACGATGGGCTCGCGATCGACATTGCTCGATTGTGGGAATCGAACTCCGTGATGTATCACTCGCAGTCTTCGCTGATCCACATTCAGCAACTCGTGAACCTGAGTCGCGGTGAATTGTGACACCGGTTATGATCAGGTCGGATCTTGCGGCCGCGTCATGCGCGAGTTGCGCGAACCGGGCGCGGAACTCTGGTGTGGAGTATTCGCCTGTCATGACGAACAAGTCGTGAAATGTAGTGACGGATCGCTTGGGCTGCCACTTCGGGAGCCGCTGATTGAGTCCGTGAAACAGATCAGCTCCCGACGAGATTTGATCGAGCAACACACGGCGGCTGCAGTTTCCGGGAGTGTTCTCTGTCAGAGTTCGAAGGATGCGGTGCGGGCGGTACATCCACTGGAAACGTTGCTGCGGATGCGCAGCCGCGAGACCATACAGGATCTCGCGGGAGTACACACCGACACCAGTGAGTTGAGCGCCAATACTATAGGTGGCGTCGAGCGCGATGGGCAAGCTTCATTGTAGGTCGGCGGTTTCCACACCGTATTCCTTCAGCTTCCGGTACAACGTGGTCCGTCCAATTCCAAGGAGGCTCGCCGCCATGGTTCGATCGCCTTTCGTATAGCGGATGGCATCCAGAATCGCCCGCCGCTCGAGTTCTGGGAGAGGCACAATCGGGGGCGAGAAGCTGTCGATTGAATCGATCGGGCTCACACCAACAGCGCTCGCCATCGCCAGCAAATCTTCACGCGGCTGTTGCAGGTGATTGAGAAGCATGGTCGGCAGATCGCGCGGAATGCAGAACCGGACCGGAGTTTACTGCGACCATGTGCTGAATGCAGTGCTCCAACTGCCGGACATTGCCCGGCCATTCATAGGAAACCAGCGCCTCCATCGCCTCGCCTGACATGACATGCCCACGACCGTAGCGACGCAGGAAATGTTCCACCAGGTCCGGGATATCGTCTGTGCGGTTGCGAAGCGGAGGCAGGCGAAGCGTAATCACATTCAGGCGGAAGTAAAGATCCCGACGGAACCTGCCCTTCTCCACTTCGATCAGCGAGATCACGGTTTGTCGCGGAGATGACTCGGAAATCCGATTTTCGAATTTGTGTGGCGCCGACGGGACGGAACTCCTTCTCTTGAAGAACACGGAGAAGCTTGGCCTGGAGGTCCAGCGGAAGCTCTCCAATTTCATCGAAGAACGCCGTGCCGCCATTCGCCATCTCGATTAGACCGATTTTCGTGGTCGCAGCGCCGGTAAAGGATCCCTTCGTGTGTCCGAAAAGCTCGCTCTCCATCAGCGGTCCCACGAGCGAAGAGCAATCCACGACTACAAAAGGACCAGGCGTGCTGCGGCTGTGGAGATTCTTGGCGATTACTTCTTTGCCAGTTCCGGTCTCTCCGAGGATCAGCACGGGCCAACGACTGGAACTAATCTTCTCAATTTGTTGCAGAACGGCCTGTACCTTGGGTGATCGCCCAACGAGGACACGCGGAGGCTCCAACAACGAAGGTTGCATCGGTTCAGGAGGTTAGTGGCGAGATCGCGCAAAAAATCTCAACGAACGTCGTCGATGCGTACAGCCAGAGCTGCGCCACCCGCGCCACGGATCTGTGTGGCTGCGTCTTCGGCTTCTTCCTGCGTGGCGAATTCTCCGGCGAGCACACGATAAATCGGCGGGTCAGCGGCGCGCTCGACGATGCGGGATGCGCCGAAGCGCTGCCGCATCTCTTCCGAAAGTCTGACAGCTCGATTGCGATCTTTGAATGCTCCCACCTGTACGGCGAAGAGCTCCAGCTCTTTGACCCGAGGTGTCGCGGGGGCCTCGATCGTCTTCGAGGGAGGAGGTTCAACTCTCTTCGGCGGAGTCTCGACGGTCTTCGCGGCGACCTCACGGCATTCTTCGGTGGAGCGATCACGGTCAATCGAACCTTCGTAACCCCAACCCCGAGCAGATCGATCTCCCGCGCCGCGGCGTGCGAGAGATCGATGATGCGGCCCTTAACAAACGGTCCGCGGTCCTGAATGCGTACGTCAACGGTTCGATCGTTGGAAAGATTCTTTACTCGCACCCACGTATCGAAAGGGTATGTACGATGAGCGGCGGTGAGTTTCTCCATATCGTAGATCTCGCCGTTAGCTGCTCTTCGACCGTGATACGGATATCCATACCAACTCGCGATGCCTGTTTCGCGCGGACCCAACCTTGGGAGGTTTCGCGGTCTTCACCTTCTTTCCGCATCCCGTCGCCAGCACCGCTATCGCGGTGGTCAGAAGAATCCGTCGATAGCTCGTTACCATATCTGCTTCTTTCTCCGACGCGCGATTCGGGCGTCGCGGTACATGCTCGGAGGAGCTTTTGAGCGTTCCGAACACCTGCCTTTCACGATAAAACAAAAGGAGTAGTTCACGTTTTTTTGCACTTTTCTCTTGACAACTGTCGCGAAGGAATTTATATATGAATCACACTGCGATTACTAGATCGCAAATCTAAAAGACGTTAGGGAGAATCGATCGATGAAGAACGCTACCAAGAAGGCGGCCAAGAAAGCACCGGCGAAGAAGGCCGCCGCAAAGAAAAAGAAGTAGGCGAGCTGCTCCCGAAAGGGACACCGCATACGTAAAGTTCCCACGGCCCCGTGCTTACGGGGCCGTTTTTAATTTGGTTCTATCGACTTCTCCGGCCGGCGCTCTTCGTTTTTACCTTCACTACGATCGGTGTTCCCTTGAACCCAAACTTCTCCCGAAAGCGATTAATGATGAATCGTTCGGCCGAAAAGTGAAGCGCTCCGCGCTTGTCGGTAAAAAGCACGAACGTCGGAGGCCTGATGCCCGCCTGGGTGATGTAGTAGATCTTGATAGGCGGCTCGATCTTTAAAGTTTCGACGAAGCGGTTCAGTTCTCCGGTTGTGGCTCGCCTGGACGCCGATTCGAAGCAGTCCCTTATCAACGGAAGGATCTGCTGCACCCCAACGCCCTTCGCAGCGGACAGGAACGTCACCGGCGCGTAATCGAGAAACTTGAAAGCGTCACGGATATCATCGGTAAACTTTTTCTGATTTTTGTTCTCGACGGCATCCCACTTGTTCACACAAATGACAAGCGCTCGGCCTTCTTCATGCGCGTAACCGGCGACCGTAGCGTCATGACCGACGATTCCTTCCGTGGCATCGACTACGAGGAGGACTACATTCGCCATCCGGATGTGACGGCGCGCCATCACGACGCTCAACTTTTCCGTCATCTCCTTCGTCTTGCCCTTGCGACGGATGCCAGCAGTGTCTACGAAGACGTATTCGACGTCATCCTTAACTAACGTTTCGTCGACCGCGTCGCGGGTGGTCCCCGCGATCGGCGAGACAATCGCCCGCTGCTGGCCAGTGAGAGCGTTAAGGAGCGTGGACTTGCCTACATTCGGCCGGCCGATGATCGCCACCTTTATGCGTTTCGGCTTCGAAGGCTTCGTATCGGCTGCCTTCTTCCACTTGCTCTGGCTTGATTTCGGCAGTGACATGGTCAAGCAATTCGCGGAAACCGAGCTTGTGCTCCGCAGATACCCCGAATACGTGCTCGAAACCGAGCGAGTAGAAGTCATGCGTGAGCGATTCGCGAACTGCCGCGTCGATTTTGTTCACCGCCAGAGCGACCGGCTTGCCGAGCTTCCGCAGCATCGCTGCAAGCTCGCGATCCACGCCGGTGATTTCCGTCCGGCCGTCAATCACAAAGATGATGTGTTTGGCCTTCTCGAGTGCGACATGCGCCTGACGGAGGATCTCACTCGGGATCAGTTCGGCGTCATTCGGAATAATGCCGCCGGTGTCGATCAACTCGAACTTGCGACCGCGATGCGTCGCCTCACCGTGAATGCGATCGCGAGTGATGCCGGGCTCATTTCCAACAATCGACCGCCGTTGTCCGGTGATGGCATTGAATAGCGTGGATTTGCCGACATTCGGCCTGCCCACAATAACAATAGATGGCAGAGTTTCCGTCTTCGGCATCGGTTTTCATGATAGCGTGCGTAATTTTTGCAAGCCTGATACCCGCATCTGCGTGTACAACATCCTCATTTAATGCTCTGACAGCTCGGCTTTGATGAGGCGTCGCGATCCGAACTCATGAGAACATAGTATTTTGCAGTCCACACGTAACCCCAACATAAGAAATATTGCGATCATCGCGCACGTTGACCATGGCAAGACTACGCTGGTCGACGCTCTTCTGAAGCAAAGCGGCATCTTTCGCGACAACGAAGCGATCGCCGAACGAGTCATGGACTCAAACGAGCTCGAACGCGAGCGCGGCATCACGATTCTCGCAAAGATCACCGGTGTCCACTACACGGACGCGGACGGCAGCGACATCAAGATCAATATTGTCGATACGCCCGGTCACAGCGACTTCGGCGGAGAGGTGGAGCGCGCGCTGAAGATTGTGGACGGCGTGATGCTGCTTGTCGACGCAAGCGAAGGTCCGCTTCCTCAGACGCGGTATGTGCTGACGAAGGCGTTGGAGGCGAAGCTGCCGCCGATCGTCGTCGTGAACAAGATCGATCGGCCGGATGCCCGCATCCAGGAAGTGCTGAACGAAGTCTACGACCTGTTCATTGATCTTGACGCTTCTGAAGATCAGCTCGACTTTCCGGTCGTCTATACGAATGCCAAGCTGGGCATCGCGAAGAACACGCCGGAGGAGGAGTCCGATAATCTCGGTCCGCTGTTTCAGGCGATCGTGAAACACATTCCGGGACCCGGCCGGCAACAAAGATGAATCGCTGCAATTCCAGGTAGCGAACCTCGATTACAGTGAGTATCTCGGCCGACTTGCGATCGGCCGAGTCTTTAACGGCACCTTCCGCAACGGCGATGATGTCGCAATATGCAAACTGGATGGGTCCGTCCAGAAGACGCGCATCACGAAAATGTATTCCTTCGCGGGTCTGAAGCGCGTCGATGAGTCGGTCGGTATCCCAGGCGACTTGATGGCGATCGCCGGCGTGGAAGGCATCACTATCGGGGAAACACTAACCAGCGTCGAGAATCCGAAGCCGATGCCGATCATCCAGATCGACGAGCCGACGATCGCGATGACCTTCACCATCAACAGCTCGCCATTCTCCGGCAGGGAAGGCACTTACGTTACATCGCGGAATCTTCGGGACCGCCTGGACAAGGAACTGCTCACGAACGTCTCTATCAAGGTTGAAGAAGCCGGAGGTCCGGACGCGTTCAAGGTGATGGGACGCGGTGAACTTCAGCTCGCGATCCTCATCGAGATGATGCGCCGGGAAGGATATGAGCTTCAGGTGGGCAAGCCGGAGATCCTCACGAAGACCATCGACAGTAAGCTTCACGAACCTCAGGAGATCCTGGTGATCGATTGTCCGGAACAGTTCATTGGGGTCGTGATCGAGAAGATCGGAACCCGCAAAGGCAAGATGGTCAAGATGATCAACAATGGTTCTGGTCGGGTCCGCCTGGAGTTCACCGTTCCATCGCGAGGGTTGATCGGACTCCGGTCGGAGATGCTGACAGATACGCGCGGAACGGCAATCATGAATTCCCTGTTTAACGGGTGGGTCGAGTGGCAGGGTGATATTGCAACACGGCCGACCGGCTCTCTCGTCGCCGACCGCGCCGGGAAAGGCGACATCGCACGCGATGTTCAACCTCCAGGAACGCGGCGAGTTGTTCATCACGCCCGGCACGGAAGTCTATGAGGGGATGATTGTCGGAGAGAATGCCCGTGACACCGATCTCAATGTGAATATCGTCCGAGAAAAGAAGCTTACGAACATGCGAGCGTCAAGCGCGGACGAAGCGATTCGCCTCGTGCCCCCAAAGATCCTCAATCTGGAACAGGCGCTCGAGTTCATTCGCGATGACGAGTTCGTCGAAGTTACTCCGCAGTCAATTCGACTGCGGAAGAAGATTCTTCAGGCCAATCAGCGGTAAGCCATTGTGCGAAGTTCGGACTTCGATGAACTGGTCGAGAAGGCGTTCCGTCGGATTCCACTTCGATTCCGGAAACGTCTCCACAACGTATCGATAGTCATCGAACAGGAGCCGACCCCGAGACACTTACGCTCGGGGCGTGTGCCGGCAGGCTCCACGCTCCTCGGGCTTTATGAAGGCAGACCGCTGCCCGTTCGCAGTTGGGCTGAGGGATTTACAATGCCGGATCGGATAACGTTATTCCAGGGACCAATTGAACGAGCTTCGCGCGGACCGCAAGATGTGCCCCGCGTGATTGCAGAAACGCTTTGGCATGAAATCGCCCACTACTTCGGGATGGATGAACCGCAAGTGCGCGCGGCGGAACGCCGGCGAGCGGTCACCCGTTTCCGCGAACCGCGACATTGACACCCCAGTCTTCCGGCATCTGACCCTCGGCGAGCAGCTCGCCTTTATCCAGATAACGCACGTGGGTCGCGAATCTGGCGGCGTGCGGGTCATGTGTAACCATCACGATAGTCTTGCCATGATCTTTGTTGAGCTTGGAAAGGAGCGTCAGGATGTCATTCGGCCGAGTTGGCGTCGAGGTTGCCGGTCGGCTCGTCCGCAAGGATCAGGTCGGGATCGGAAACGATGGCGCGGGCGATCGCGACCCGCTGCTCCTGACCGCCAGACAGCTGCCGTGGGAAGTGCCCGGTCCGATCACCTAAACCTACGAGGTTGAGGGCGGTTTTTGCGTGGTTGATCCGCTCCTGTTTGCTCAGCCTGGTAAGTTTCAATGGAAGCTCGACGTTCTCGAGCGCGGTGAGCACCGGAATCAGATTGAACGACTGAAAGATAAAGCCGATGTGCTCGTTACGCCAACGGGCGATCTGCCGGTCGCTCAGAGCTCGTAAATCTTCGCCGAGCACGGCGATTGCGCCGTCGGTCGGGCGATCCATGGCGGCGATCAAGTGCAGGAGCGTGGATTTTCCCGATCCCGACGGTCCCATCAGCGCGACGAACTCGCCCTTTTGGATTTGGATATCGCAATTCTTCAGCGCGGTTACCTGAAACTCATCGCGCTTGAATACTTTGGCCAGGTTCTTGGTTTCGATGACAATTTCTGCCACTATTTCACTCCTGCACGCTATTTAGCCTTGCTTGCGACGTACCTTGGCGCCGTCCTTCAAATCGGCCGGTGGGTTCACGATCAGATCCTCCCCGCCAAAAAGGCCATCTTCGATTCTCAGACCCAGGGACGTTACGATCCCTGTTCTCACAGTACGGCGGACCGCCCTTCCTTCGCTCATTACGAATACCGCGTTGTCACGAACCGCAGACGTTGGGACGTACACCACCGGCTTATTCGCCCCGGGAGAAGCGCTGCTGCTCTTCGTATCGTCGATGAATGCGACGCTTGAATTCATTTCGGGCCGGAGGTAGTCGTCGGGATTCGTGACCTTCACCTTGACCTGGACGGTCGCCTTCTGCCGATTCGCCTCCGGAGAGATCTCGGTGATTACTCCTTCGTACTTCCGGTCAGGATAGGCATCCGTCGTGACGATCCCTTTCTGTTTCGGTCCAAGTTTCGCGAAATCGTTCTGACTGATGTCGAGTTCTACTTCGAGGTCGTTGAGGTCGGCCAGCGATACGACATAGCCTTTCGCTCCGCGCTCTCCGACAAAACTGGTGGTGACAAATTCACCCTTTTCGACGGCTCGTTCCAGAATCGTGCCGGTTACAGGAGCGCGGATGATGGTATTCGTGAGTTGGTTTTCGAAGAATGCCACCGACCCTTTCGCTTCGACAAGCTGGCCGCGAACAGCATCGATCTGCTCGCGCCGCGGTCCGATACGCACGAGTTCCAAGGTCTTCTGAAGCGCGTTCATGCGGGCGAGTTCGCGATCGTAGCGCGCTTTAGCGTCATCGAGCGTCTGTTTCGCGACGACACCCTCGGCTGCGAGACGTTCATTGCGATCCAAGTTCACCTTCGCGTTTTCGACATTTGCGCGAGCTTCGTCCAAATCGGCTCGCGAGCGCTCCACCTCTTCAGGACGGGAGCCGGTCTCGAGTTCCGTGAGCTTGGCTTCGAGGGCCTGTTGGCGGCCGCGGGCCTGCTGCAGCTGCGCCTTATACTCTTCGTCTTCGAGACGCACGATGACCTGTCCTTCACGGACCTTGTCACCTTTATCGACGCCGATCCAGGCCACGCGACCCAGCACCTTCGAAGCCACCTGAATCTTGTGCGCGGCGACGATATAGCCCGTTGCGTTCAGGATCACCTGACTGCCGCCCGAGGCGCCGGAGGATGTCGAACTTACGCGCAGGATGTCCACTTCTGTGGAAGCGTTCAACATGGCGTAGACATATCTGCCCGCGCCGAGCAAAACGAAAAGAAGCACTCCGCCAACGATCCAGCGAGTAGCCCATGCCGACGGCTCGGGCTGAGCGCGCTTGCTGCGATCGATGCGTAGACTTTTAAGTTCCGAATCCATTGTTCCTTATATTTCTCGAAGCGCGTTCAGGATTTCCTTCTTGGCCGCCATACGCGCAGGGAAGATCCCGCCAATAGCTCCGAGGAAAACTGCGAATGCAACACCCATGGCCATTATGAGCGGAGTGACTCGGAAGCTGAACGACGTCTCGCTAAAAGTGATGAAATTACCGAGTCCGGTAGTGATGTTGTTCAGCGGCAGTACGAGTATGCAGCCAATCAGGCCACCGAGCAGAGAAAGTAACAAGGATTCCAGAAAAAAACTCGTCAGAATACCGCCGCGAGAAAAGCCTAAGACACGCAATGTGCCGACTTCCCGCGCTCGCCTGGCCACACTTGCATACATCGTATTCATCGCCGCAAAACAACTTCCTACCGCCATGATGATGGCGACGAACGTCCCCAGAAATCGAATCGGCGCGGCCGAGACCATCTGGTTCTCGTAGTATTGCTGTTCCGTAATCGCGTCGACGTTAAGACGCTGGTCCGCCTTGAGCTCGTTGACGAGCGACTGGACCGTGACGCTATCGACTGCGCGAATCAGGATCGAGCTAAGGACGTCACTGCGATTGTAGTCCGCCGCAGCCTGATTGAGGTCAACGAACAGCTCGCTATTGACCGCGGACGATCCCTGGCTCATCACGCCGACAATTTCCCAATCGCCCTTACCGAAGTGCAGCTTGTCACCGATTTTCGTCCCGGGATATCGGGAGGGAATATTCCGGCCGACGACCACCTCGCGCCGGCCCGGAGTGAACCAACGGCCGGAGTCGATCTTGAGCCCATCTCGAATTTCCACGCCAATCGGAGTGACCCCGCGCAGGTTAACGTTGTTGCCCGCAGGATTTTCGGGTGTCGGCAGAACGATGACCGTCACGAGTTCGAGTGAGGCCATCGGCTCACCGGATTTGCTTTTCGCGATGCCCGGTTTGAATTTCAAGTCCTGAAACACTGCCCTGCTCATTCCGCTGACGAGCTCTGAAGTCGAGCCCTTTCGGGTGACCAACACGTGATTCGGGTTTGCAGTAGCTTTGAAAGCCGTGCGAAGGCCTTCAACCAAGGCCAGAACCGAAAGCAGAACCGCAACTGTGAGGGCAATTCCAAGCGCGGTCATGATAGTTGTGGTCTTGCGGACAATCAAGTTCCGCCAATTGTACGAGATTGGAATCGCCATATTTATCCGCTATACCGAAGGGAATCGATGATATTGGTACGCGAAGCATTCCACGCCGGAATGATCGAAGAAACCAGACCGATGAATACCGCGATCGCAAGCAGAGCGGCAGCTACCGGCGGCACGATTGTAAGGGTTTTGAGCTCAGCGAAAAATGCGGGCGCCTGACGAATTACCAGCGTAAGAAGCATTGCCAGCGAATAGCCAAGAAGGCCGCCGATGAACGATAAAAAGGCAGCCTCGCCCAGTACGATCCCTAGGATTTCTCCCTGGGTGAAGCCCAGAGTTTTCAACACTCCGACTTCGCGGATTCGCTCGCGCACGGACATGGCCATAGTATTGGCGGATACCAGGATGATCGTAAACGTAACGGCCGCGCAGATGCTGAGCAGGAACATCTTGACGTTTCCCATCATTGATATGAAGCCGAGTTGAAACGCCTTTTCCGATTCGGTACGAGTCTGGTCCGGCGCATTGCGAAACATGTCATCGATCGCGTTCGCAATCCGACCCGCGTCGTCCGGACTGTCCATAAGAATAGTGAATGTGCCGGCGAAATCCCGGCGCTTCGCGCTCAGGCTTTCAAACAGATACTGCACATTGAAGTACATTACGTCGTTCGCTTCCGTGAAGTCGAAGATCCCACGAATCGTGAAATCCAGCGTGACCGGGAAAATATCTCCTACCAGCGTCATGCGATCGCCGACTTTAAGGTTGAACTTGTCAGCAATGTCTTTACCGATAATGCAGCCGGTGCGGTCCGCGATGAAGGCTTTCTGTTGATCGGGAGGGACGTTGATTTCCGGCATGATGTTGAAGAAGCGATCGGGTTCGACGCCAAATCGCGCGAACATGTTCTTCGGTTCCTTGTAAACGCCGCCAAACCATTGCATGACCATTACCCCGCGTACGCCGCTGATTGTAGCTATCTTGTCGCGATACGCGACCGGCATTGCGTTCGCAAGCGAGATGCGATTTCGAGTGACCAGCCTGCGCGCCTGTTCAGGCGTCGGAGGTGTAAAAAAGAATGCATGATAGATCGCCATCAGCACGCCGAGCAGACATAACGAAGCTCCGACGCTGCAGATCGTCAAGATCGACCTCCGTCGATTTCGCATTGCGTTCTTGGCGATTAGCGGGAAGTAGCGCAGCATAATTTTTCTCTAGAGAAGTCCAGTGTAGCGCTTCAAACTGTATGAATCCATCGACCGGGAGTTCGCGAACCTGCTATTAAATCGATCGTTTGGAACGAGGGCCGCAGCTTTGTGCTAGCCTCTTCGCGATGGCCCCTACTCGCGACTTCGGATCTCATCGAGCAGAGTTTCGGCGACTTCACGAGAGCGGCTGCTTTGCGATTCCCAACCCTTGGGACGTCGGGACTGCCCGATATCTTCATCATCTGGGCTTTAAGGCGCTCGCCACGACGAGCGCCGGGCTCGCGTTTTCGCAAGGACTGCCGGATGCCGAATGGGAAACACCCATGGATGTTGTGCTCGATCACATTACTGAGATCGCTGCGCATGCCGGACTACCTGTTAACGCGGATTTTGAGGCCGGATACGCTCATGACCCGGAAGGAGTCGCGAAAAACGTCGGCCTTTGCATTCGAACTGGGTGTCGCCGGCCTTTCAATCGAGGATGCGACCGGCAACCAAGATAAGCCGCTTTATGACATGGATGTGGCCATAGAGCGCATCAAAGCAGCCCGAAGAGCCATCGACATATCCGGCGAAGATGTCCTCCTAACCGCTCGGACCGAGTGCTACTTGACCGGACATTCCCACCCACAAAAGGAATCTTTGACGCGTCTCGTGGCGTTTGCCGATGCGGGCGCTGACGTGCTGTACGCTCCCGGACCAACGCAACCGGCAGCGATTCAGGAGATCGTGAATGCTGTCAGCCCAAAACCGGTTAACGTCCTTGTCAGTGCGAATACTGGACTGAGCATGCCGGCGCTGGCCGATCTTGGCGTCCGTCGGGTCAGCCTCGGTTCGGCGCTCGCCCGAACCGCGTGGGGCGCATTTATTCGCGCAGCCAGAGAACTTGCGCAGCACGGATCCTTCTCTGGACTGGACGGGGCTGCGGCATTTTCAGATCTCAATGCATTCTTCCGGGAGGACCTGAAAGCGCGTTCCTGAAAGACACCTCCGTTACAGATCTCACGGTGAATGCGAAACTTCCACTTCTCGGAACGATCAATCCTCAAGGAAATTACCATGATCCTCGAACGAGCCAAACGCATTATCTCCGCAGCCGAAACCAAAGCCCGCGAAATCGGCCAGCCAATGAATATCGCCGTCGTTGACGAAGGAGGCAACCTGGTCTCTTTCGCACGCATGGACGGGGCCTGGTTGGGAAGCATCGACATCGCGATCAACAAAGCCTTCACTTCGAGAGCATTCGACATCGCGACCAAGGATCTTTCCAAGCTCAGTCAACCGGGCGAGGATTTCTTCGGCATCCATGTTTCCAATCACGGTCGAATCATGATCTTCGCTGGGGGCGTGCCTCTGAAGCACGATGGTAAGGTGATCGGCGCAATCGGCGTCAGCGGCGGCAGTGGGAAGCAGGATCAGACTGTCGCTGAAGCAGGAGCCGCTGCGCTTAATCCATAGTTCTTCTAACCGCGCACGCTTCGAGTCGGCGAAGATAGAGGAAATGACAAAACAACGCGTGAAGGTTCGCGTTCCCGACCTCCTCAAAATGAAGCGTAGCGGGCAGAAGATTACAATGCTGACCGCGTACGACGCCACCATGGCGCTGCTTATCGACCGCGCCGGGATCGACGTGATTCTGGTTGGTGATTCGCTCGGCATGGTGGTGCTCGGGGAAGAAACCACTGTTTCGGTCACGTTGGACATGATGGTCCATCATTGCCGTGCAGTCGCGAACGGAGCTGCTACTGCGCTGGTGGTGGCCGATCTGCCATTCCTTACCTATCAGGCAAGCCCTGCTGACGCGATTCGCAATGCCGGCCGTCTAATGCAGGAAGGCCGTGCAACGGCGGTGAAGCTGGAAGGTGGCATCGCGGTCGCCGAAACCGTGCGGTCACTCGTGAACGCTGGGGTTCCTGTGATGGGCCATGTCGGTCTGCTGCCGCAATCGGTTCACCTGCTCGGCGGCTTTCATGCGGTCGGCAGGGATAGCACGGAGGCCGGGCAGATCCTGCGTGACGCACAAGCTCTGGAATCTGCGGGGGCATTCGCTGTCGTGCTCGAGTGCGTCTCCTCCGAGCTTGCCAGGCGTATAACCGATGAGCTTTCGATACCGACGATCGGAATCGGTTCGGGACGCGTATTGCGATGGACAGGTGTTGGTCAGCTACGATGCCTTCGGCCTTTTTCAGGGCTTTGTACCGCGCTTTGTAAAACGCTACGCCAACCTCGGGGCGATGGTCACCGAAGCCGCGCAGTCCTATATAGATGATGTGCGCAAGGGAAGCTTTCCCGGAGCTGAGCATTCTGTTTCGAGATCTCCCGCCGCAACGTTGGCAGAATGACACAACTGCTGACGACGATCGCGCAGGTTCGCGAACATCTGGCGCCTGCGCGCAGGCAAAGTTCTAAGATCGGCTGCGTGCCGACGATGGGCGCTCTCCATTCCGGTCACGGATCTCTGATCGAACGTGCACGGGCAGACGCACGACATCGTAGTCGTCACAATCTTCGTAAATCCGATTCAGTTTGATCGCAAGGAAGATTACGACCGATACGCGAAGAACCTCGATTCCGACCTGAGGTTTTGCGGGATCCGAGGTGTGGATCTCGTATTTGCTCCGTCCGTGGTGGAAATGTATCCCGAACCGCTCGCTACCTTCGTGGAGACGCCTGAGTTGGCTCGTTATCTTTGCGGCGCTTCGAGACCAGGTCATTTTCGTGGAGTAGCTACAGTCGTTGCCAAGCTGTATAACATCGTTCAACCCGACCTGGCTTATTTCGGTGAAAAGGACGCGCAACAGCTCGCCATAATTCGTCAGATGACGCGCGATCTGAATTTTCCGATTCGGATCGTGTCCGTTCCAACGGTTCGTGAGCCTGACGGTCTCGCGCTGAGTTCGAGAAATCAAAGGCTCACACAGGAAGAAAGGCGAATCGCTCCCCTGATTCACCAGGCGTTAATGGAAGGCCAGAGGATGATCGAGAGCGGTGAACGACAGGCCTCGAAGGTAAAGCGCGAGGTGTTGCATCGTCTTGAGAATCAACCCGGGTTCCGCGTGGATTATGTCGATGTGGTGGACGCACAACGGATGCAGCCCGTCGATTCCATCACCAGTGATGTACGTATCGCTGCAGCCGTTTGGGTGGGAAACACACGCCTGATCGATAATGTTCTTTCACTGATTCGAGATTCCTCGAACACCCTTTGAGATAGAGTCCTGACGCTCTCTGTCGCGGGTGAGCATTGCCTTGTGCAGAGATGCTTCGCGCGCGGAATCTGCTTTGCGGCCTTCGCGAGCATAAGCCGTAGCAAGCTGGAAGTGGGTCTCGGGGTTGGCGGATTCGAGCCGGGCTGCAGTTTCAAGAGGTGGGATGGCTTCCTTGTAGCGTTTAGCGCCCATATAGGAACGGCCAAGTCCTAGGTGTGCATCGGCGTTGCCCGCGTCATATTCGACTGCTCGTGAGAAGTGCGCGATGGCTTCCTCAAATTTCTCATCTCGGCGCGCAAGCTCGCCAAGCACGAACTCGGCGCCCGCATTCGTCGGATTCACTTTCAGTTCAGCCTCGAATTCCTGCCGTGCCTTCTCTACCTGATCCGGGGTCTGGGGCTGCTTAGAGAGAAGGAGTCTGCCGAGGCGGAAGTGGATGCCCGCGACGTCGGGCTTGGATTCCAGAATCGCCTCGTATTCCTTGGCTGCGTCATCCCATTTGCCTTGAATCTCGAGAGCTTCCGCATTGAGCTGATGAACTTGATACGAGGATGGCGCCTTCGATAGCAAATCCTGCGAGGCGCGCATGGACAGATCGGAGTAGATGTGCGTCAGAACATACAGAACTTCGGGATCGGCTCCGAAATCCCGCTGGAGCACGTGGGCAAATCCGAGCGCGTCGGAGATCCGATTCAGCGCCATGGCGCACCGCACACCCGCCAACTGATAATCGCGTTTTAGCTGAGCATTCTGTGCAGATGCGCCTTTTAGAAGCGGAAGCGCTTCGACGCAATGTCCGGTCTGGGCCAGGCGCAAGGCGCGCGGTACAACCTGGCAGAGGAGCGGAGCCGCCATGAAGACCGCAAACCCACTCAGGATCCAGTTCACGGCGCCTCCGCATTCATCAGGTCAATAGTACAGCTTTAGGCCGAACTGTATGTTGCGAGGCCCCTGCGAACTTTGTAGTAATCCCAGTCCTGTCCCGAGACCAGTGCCTGGGGAATTGAGTATGGGTGTATTTGTCAGGTTTAAGAACTCACCCCTAAACTCCAGTCGTGTCCTTTCGGTAATAGTGAATTGCTTCAGGAAGCTCAGATCCAGCGAACTCAATCCTGGACCTCGCACTGTTCCCACCCCGCAACTTCCGAATGTATGCGGGCTCGGGTCCGCATAAGACTTAGGGTCAAACCATTGATAGCCGCCGGACGGAGAGTTTTGTGTTCCGAACACGTTGGCAGGCGCTACACAATTCGCGCGGGCTCCTCGAGAATTTGTCCCGGACGCGTCACCCGCAGAGATGGTTAGCGGGAAACCGCCGTGCAGGCTGTAGATGCCGCTCATGGACCAGTTGCCGACGACCGCATCGACAACTTTGTTCATGTCGCTACCGTATTTTCGGCCGCGGCCAAATGGTAAGTCATAGACTGCATAGGTTGTGAGGAGATGGGTGACATCGTAGTAGCAAGGGCCCCACTCCGCTTTCTTGTCATAGAGATTTTGCCAGTAAGGCGACGTCGGCGTAGTCTGGCCACCCCAGGATCCGTAATAACCGCTCGAATCCGTCATGCACTTTGAGTATGTGTAGGCGACCTGATATTGCAGACCGTTGCTGTACCGTTTCTGTAGCGTCGCCTGCAGCGCGTCATATCGCTGATTACCGTTTGCCTCCGTTCCCGAAATCTGCGCGATGCTTGCGAGAGCCGGATTGCCGGATAAGTAGGGGCTCGGAGAAACGGACCCGTCCGAATTCAGACGTAGCTGGGCGTAAGGCATCGGCACGGCTAAATGAGTGCCTTTTTGTCCTACATAGCCAACCTGAAGGGTGGTGCTTTGTCCGAACTGCTGCTGTAAGGAGAAGTTCCACTGATTAACTGCCGCCGGCCGAATATTCGGATCCCAGAGCCGAATGTTAGCCCCTGCGAATGGATCGTTAGGCGATGACAATACCGTGAGGCCCTGCGAACTGCGGGAAAGCGGCAACGCAAGATTCGTGGAATCGTACCGAGTATCGAATTCCTGATTCAACGGAGGATTCAACGGCAATCGCAAGTTGGTGCCGGTTCCTTCGAGATAACTCGATAGCGTATACGCACCCCTGATTACGAACGTGCCGTGGAACGTACCGGGCGTGTAAGCGAAACCGATCCGCGGCTGAAAATCCAGACCCCAGTTGTACGAGTTGTACAGCGCCCGGCTATTGGAGTAGTAGTTGCTCTTCCCCGCATACTGAATCTCTCCCGTGAACGGCGCGAAATTCACCTGCCGGTCCGCCACCTCGACCCACGGCGTTGTATTTTCGTAGCGCAAGCCGAGGTTTAGCGTAAGGTTCTTCATAACGCGCCAGTCGTCCTGGACATAGAGCGAGTAGACGGTATCGCGGTGACCCCAGGTACCGGTATTGACGCCGCGGCCCAGTTCCGTCGGCAGCCCAAGGAAGAAGTCGGCTTCGCCTGATCCGGCGGTTCCGCTCGCGACTGCTCCTGAGTTCGGCCCGGCTGTGTACTTGCCTGCGTAAGTCATGAATCCCGTCCGGCCATTGTTGCCGGCATAGAACGTATTGAGGTATCGCTTCATCACTTGAAAGCCGGCGTGAACGACATGGGTGCGATAGCTCGCCAGGAAGGTGTCACCGATCTGGGAAACAGTGTTGGCAAACAGTTGTTGGGTACCGATGTTGCCGCTGCCAATGCCACTGATCACGGCAGAGTTAAAGTTCAATGCCAGAAGGCCGGCGCTGCGATCATTTACGCCGGCGATCCCAAGGTCCTGTGCGACATTCCCAAGTCCATTGTCTACACCTCCGTTATTTACCTTGACGTAGTTGATGCCAACCCGGAACTCGTTTACGAAACTAGGCCCCAACGTGCGCGTCCAGTTAACGACGCCACCTTGCGTTACGTTGTCGTTAAAAGCCCCGAAGATCAATGGAAAGGAGTTAGTCGATGGGTTCGACTGGCTGCTTTGCGAGTAGCGTACGAAAAGGCGGTCCTTGTCCGAGGCGGTCGCATCGACTTTGATATCACCCTGATCGCCGTGATTTTGGCTGCGGGTCGTGTTCAGGTAATTGTTTTGAAGCTGGCCATTGATCGGCAGCCGGATAATTACTCGAAGCAAACAGGTTCCGCGCAACCGGATCGAGCAGGGTTAACGGAATGCGGTTATTTGGAAACGGCGCACGGTTGCCGTTCGCATCTACCGAGAACGGATTGTATAGCTGAATTCCCCGCTCCGTCAGGAGCTGCGAAAAGTCACCTTGCCGCTCCGCCGCCGTGAAAACGCTGATCGTTCCTACTGACGCAGGGCGATTGAACCTGGAGCCCTGATAGTCGGCGAAAAAGAACAGCTTGTTTTTGACGATTGGTCCGCCTACAGAGCCACCGAACATGTTCCAGCGAATAGGCTCTCTGGGAATCTGCGTTCCCGCAGTCGGAGCGCTCCATTTGTTTTCCCATTTGTTCGCATTTAGGACATCGTTGCGGAAGAACTCGAAAAGACTGCCGTGAAGTTCATTGGTTCCGGATTTGAGCGATACGCTGACGATGCCTCCCTGGAAATTCCCGAATTCAGCGGAAGCATTCTGCGTAATCATGTTGAACTCCTGGATGGCATCGGGACTGGGAGAGTAACCAACTAGATTGTCTGAGACTTGGTTATTGTCCACACCATCCAGCAGGAAATTATTGGCTTGCTCGCGATTACCGTTCACGTACGGGCGGCCGCCAAACGCTGTCAGGCTGCCGCTGTCTTTAAGCGTGCCGGGATTGGGATTGACCGATCCCGGCGCAAGCAGGGTCAACTGGACATAATTGCGAGTTGCCAACGGCAGAGTAACGTTGGTTCTTGAATTGATTACAGTACCCAGTTCAGTCGTTTCCGTCTGCAGCAGCGGCGCGGCGGCATTGACATCGACAGTCTCCGTCACCTGGCCGATTCGCATTTGAAAATCCACTCGAGCATTCTGGTTGAGCTGGAGTTCCAGTCGGGTCACGGCCGTCTGGAATCCCGAAACTTCCGCACGGACTTCATAAGTTCCCACCGGAACCCGAGGAAGCGTGTAGGCTCCATCCTGATTCGTAACCACCTTGAACGTTGTGCCGCGATCAACGTCCTTTGCAGTGACGGTCGCATTGCCGATAGGAGCGTCAGATGGATCTGCCACACGGCCGAAAATACCGCCGGTGACCTGCTGCGCGGTCATAGTTCCGCTGAATATTAGAACGAAAGTGGCCAATCCGGCCAAAGAGCGCGGTGAAGTTATACGTTGCATAGACCCGTCCAAAGCTGGAGTATTTGAGGCTTTCCGTTGAGCCTCTGCGAGATCTAGTAGGCTCCTCGTCCTAATGGTTGTCTAGTACAGAACTGCTGTGCTACCGTTTCGCAACATGTTCTGAACGTTGTGTATCTGATTGCTAAAGGGAGCCTTACGGCTGTGTTCGGGGAATGCTAAAATTCGGACATCTGGGACGACGCCGCTCGTCTAAGGAGTCCGTTGAATGCCTCAAAGTGTACGGGAACGAACTACCCGGCACGGTGCTGTAGAAGAAACAGCAGTACGCGAGGAATTACAGCGAATACTTGAAAGCGGGGAATTCAGTTCCAGCAAACGTTGCCAGGAATTTCTCCGCTACGTGGTGGATAAGACTCTTTCCGGTCACGCGGAAGATCTTAAAGAGAGAACAATTGGTGTAGAACTGCTGGGCCGCCCGACGACCTACGAACCCAGCATCGATGCGAGCGTACGGGTCAAGGCCGGAGAGGTACGCAAACGGCTCCATCTTTATTACAACGGTGCCGGCGTGCACGATGGAGTACGTATTGACCTGCCGGCTGGTGGTTACGTCCCAGAGTTCTTTCCTGCCGCGGCGCCGGTTGTCGCGGCACCCTCAAAGGAAACAACCTTCCAAAGCTCGAAGTCACGCCAGCCATGGGTTCTTGCTGGATTCGTAATTACTTTGGTCGGCGTGGTGCTTTGGTTTTCCCGTTGGCAGACAGAGTCGGCCGCCTTACAGCGCTTTTGGGCTCCAGCGCTTAACGATGATTCGCCCGTGCTGCTCTGCGTTTCGCCCGTACCGGTGTATGGTCTTCACCCGGATGTCGAGGCCGGCGCGAGGAAGATTTCCGGCCTGGACGATTTCATACCCCTGCCGAATAACTTTATTGGCCGGGGAGATGTTTTGGCATTGGGCCGTCTCACCTCAATGTTCGGAGAACTGGGCCACAAATATCGGATTCGGATGGGCAATGAGGTTTCCTTTCACGATCTCAAGGATTCGCCGTTAGTATTGATCGGCTACTCCTATACGAAATGGAATGAGTTAAACAGGGGATTGCGCTTCTTGATCGACACCTCCCATCGTCCGGCGGCAATTACGGACGGCGGCAAAGTGACCGAATGGGTGTTACCGACTGAGAAGCCGGATCGCAGTACGGACGAGGATTACGCGATCATCACTCGCTTGCTCCATCCTGACACGGGAGAACTGCTAGTGAGTTTAACTGGAATTACACAGTACGGTTCGGAAGCCGCGTCTGATTTGGTAACCGATACCGGTCGATTGCAGCAAGCATTGGACACCTTGCCCGCAGGTTGGGAGAAAAAGAATTTGCAATTGGTGCTGCGCGTTCGTGTGATCTCCGGCGCTCCTGGCTCCTCCGTAATCGTGGCGAGCCACCTGTGGTGATGCCTCCCGCAGATCGGTTCCCTCAATTCGACTTGACCGGCCAAGTCGCTCTGGTCACAGCCTCGGGTCGGGGGCTTGGCCGGGCCATCTCACTGGCGCTCGCGCACGCTGGCGCAGATATCGCGCTCGGGTTGCGGGATATCAGGTCCCACGGCGGTCTTCCGCAGGAGATTGAGGCGATCGGGCGCCGAGCGCTCCCTCTCCAAATGGATGTAAGCAGAATCGATCAGATCTTTCGTTCTGTTGAGGACGCGGTCGCACATTTCGGCAAGTTGGACATTCTGGTGAACAATGCAGGCATCGCTCCGGGTAATCTCGCTGAGAACGTCCGCGAAGAAGATTATGACGCCACGGTAGCTGTCAACCTGAAGGGAACGTTCTTCGCCAGTCAGGCAGCAGGGCGAATCATGATCCGGCAACAGTACGGACGCATCATCAATATGAGTTCGCAGGCAGGCTTCGCGGCTCTCCCTACTGAGTCGGTGTATTGCATGACCAAGGCTGCGATCGTTCACCTGACGAAGTGTCTCGCGGTGGAATGGGGGAAGCACAACATCACCGTCAACGGTGTGGCGCCGACGTTTATTGAAACACCCGGAACGGAGGAGTGTCTCTCTGATCCAGCCTTCCGAGCTGATGTGATCGAACGGATCGCAGCGTTGCACCGCCTCGGCAAACCGATGGATGTAGTCGGCTCCGTAGTGTTCCTCGCTTCACCCGCGGCATCTCTGATTACCGGTCACACGATCGTGATCGATGGCGGTTGGACCGCTCGTTAGCGTGCGAGCGCCTCAGAAAAATTGTTCGCTGCGTTCCCCAGGTTGGCCGCGGAAACACTCTGTTTGGATTCAATCCATTTTGGCGCGGCTTCGCGCTCCTCGTCGGGCCGGTTCATAGCGAATGCGGCGACAACTATCTTTTGCTTCAGCCACCACACGCTGAAGCTATTACTCGAAACATCGCCGCGGTGAATGAACTCATCCGCGCCGGACGGGTCTCCCCAAAATTCGTAGGAGAGATCGAAAACATCGGAGAAGAAATAAGGGACGTGATTGAAGGGAGTTCGCTCTCCCCTTAGCGCCTTGGCGCAATATTGGCCCTGAGACACGGCGTTATCCCAGTGCTCGACTCGTCTCCGTTTGTCGAATAAGACATCCTGATAATTGGCAACATCCCCGGCGGCGTAGATGTCAGGTTGGTTCGTTTCGAGAAATTCATTCACGATGACTCCGTCCCCGACCTCTATCCCGCTGCCGGACAACAGTTCGATAACGGGGCGCACGCCTATACCCGCGACGACCGTATCGGTGGGAATGCTTTGACCGTTATCGAGGATTGCGGATTCCACTACTGTCGAGCCACGAAACTCTTTGAGAGTAGTGTTCTTGATGAAGCGTACGCCGCGTTGCACGTAATATTCTTCGAAGAACCGAGACATCTGCGGCGTGAAAAACTGCTTCCAAATGCGATCCTCACGAAGCACCATCGTGGTATCGACGCTCTTTTGCGCAAGGACGGAAGCGACTTCCATGCCGATAAACCCGCTACCGATCACGACAGCCCGCTTCGCGTTCTCCGCGCTCTGCCGAATCAATTTCGAGTCATCTAAGGACCGCAGATAATGCACGTTTTTCAACTGCGAGCCGGGAACGTCCAGAGTTCGCACACGAGCGCCCGTTGCAATGATCAGTTTCTCGAAACCGAACTCGCCTCCTGACTTCAGCGCCAGGCGTTTACGGCCGGGATCTACACTGGAGATCTCGCAATTCAGCCTCAACTCTATGCCGTGATCTCGATAAAAGCCATCCGGATTAATCCGGATGCTGTCTTCAGAGTCTTTCCCGGCCAGGAAGCCTTTTGATAGAGGCGGCCTCTCATAAGGTATGGAAGAATCCGCGGATAAAATCGCGAGTTCGCCTTTGACCAATCCAAGCTCGACCAGTTGCTTGGCCGCATAGCCGGCGACCATGCCTCCACCCAAGATGACAATCTTCGATTGATCCATGCGCTCTCCTTTCGGCCAACCTCCGACTACAGCTTAACGTATCCACTGAAGACGAGCGCTCCATCGGAGCGGCGGAATTCGACAGAACACGGAGCGGGTTGCAGCCTGGTTCTTTGACCTGAAAGGCCAACTAAGATTGGCTCTTCGTGTGGCCAATAACGGCGATCAGGAAATCCTCAGGGCGGACACGGACGGGTTTACGAAGATTTATTCCTGCAATGTGTTTGAGAGCTGCGCCCCAAGCCGCTTCCATAAAGATCGAAAGCGCACGTACATACAAACGAATAAGGGCTGACCGGGGTAATGAACATCAACGGCCAGGAACGGCCGATCTATGCCGATCTCGATGGTCCACTCTTCGCAGACGCGGCTGGCGCTGGCCAATGATGGCCGACTACCTCTTGCGGATGGCTATACGGCCACATTTCGGAATTTCGACCTCCAGAAACAGAAGGTGAAGGTCATGCAGCTAAAGGCAGCCGGGAAAGAGAGCGTTACGGTTCCGGCCGCCGGCACATTCGAGGCTTTTCGGGTGGAAGTAAGTTCCGCGGACGGAGGGGCGGAGAAGACAACGCTTTGGATCGCCACCGAAGGTCGGAAACCCGTGAAGGTATCCTCCGTGTTGCCACAGATGGGTGGAGCCGTGTTGACTGCAGAGCTGACACCCTAAGCACCAGACTCAGTGGGCGCCTCCTGCTCTTCATAGGCGCGCATACACTCGGGGCAGATCATCTCTCGAGGAAAACCGGCCAGCCGCATCGGATTGATAGCCGCGATCGCATCCGGGATGTTGCAGTAATAGATTGCGCCCGATCCGGTTTCGGTCTCGGCGGAGATGAGATGGATGAAACCCAACGGCATTCTCACTGAAGGATGGCACGATTGCGTTTCCGCGGCCACAGTCTGACCGTAACTACTCTGTGACAGGGTTTGTTAGCTGCTTACGCCTGCGAGCAAGTTGGCGGGCCAAAAAAGAATGCTATAGTGTGTCGTTTAATCTTTGGAGTGTAACCGATCGTTCATCGTTCCGTTACACCGCCCTAGTTACCATTGGAACTCATGGCCAGACCCTGTAAATCGAGCCCTCAACGTGTGATGGCTGCAAGTTATCTAATTTTTGCGCTCTCTTTTTTGACACCTACTTGCGTTCTGGCGCAGTTCGACACTGCGGCAGTTCTGGGAACCGTCCGGGACGGGAAGGGCGGCACGATCGCAAACGCCAAAATCACTGTCCGCAATACCGCGACGGGTATTACCAATCAGACCAGCACAGACGCTGCCGGAGATTACATCTTTCCCGCCGTAAAGATCGGCACTTATGAGGTTCGCGCGGAAGCGCCCGGTTTCTCGGCGGCCGTTGCGGCAAACGTAAACGCAACCGTAAATGCCCGTCAGCGCGTCGATCTGACCCTTCAGATCGGACAAGTTACCGAAGTCGTCAACGTTATTGAAACCACGCCGCTGCTCGAGACCGACTCCAGTTCGAAAGGCCAGGTTGTCGGCCAGCGTCAAATCGTCAATCTGCCGATTCGCGGCCGAACGTATTCTTCGCTCGCGCTCCTGGCGCCCGGCGTTCGCGAGTCGCAGTCAGGAAACTCGGGTGACATCACGACTCGCCGCGAGGGTTCCTACAATGTCAACGGCCTCCGGAGCGTCTACAACAACTTCCTTCTCGATGGAGTCGATAACAACTTCTACGGCACGACGAACCAGGGCTACTCGAACCAGGCTGCCCAGCCTTCGCCCGACTCCGTCGCGGAATTTCGAATGTCCGTGAATGCCTACTCGGCTGAGTATGGCCGAACAGGTGGAGCCGTGATGAATGTCTCCACCCGGTCCGGGTCGAACGAGTATCACGGAACACTATGGAACTACTTCCAGAACACCTCGCTCAACGCTACCGGATTCTTCAAGCCGGCGGAGAATCACAAACCCCAAACCAATCGCAACCAGTTCGGTTTCGTCTTCGGCGGCCGGGTCATTCGGGATCGCACCTTCTTCTTTGCCGATTATGAGGGTTCACGATGGATTCAGAACCCGTTCAGTCTCACGTCGATTCCATCTCTGGACCAGCGACGCGGCATTCTGAATACGGACGTACGGGTTCCATTCGACTTCACTGCGAGCGACGGACGGAGAATCACAGCCGGAACAGTTATTCCTGCCGGCCAGCCGGTACCGATGACTGAGTTCGCTCGTCGTGTCCTGGCAGAGTTGCCCCAGCCCAACAGGCCCGGTGGCGGAGCTTTCGGGATCTCCAACAATTTCGGTGGATTCTCCGTAAACCGGCTTTTCGAGGATAAGGGCGCAATCAAGGTTGACCACCGAGTGAGCGACCGGCTATCCACTTTTGCCAGGTACTCTCATCGACATCAAAGCATCGTGCAACCGGGTTTGATCACCGGCTTTTCGGGAGGGAATGCCACGGGACTTCTGGATACTTTCAACCAACAGGGCATCGGCGGCTTGACGTTCGCTGCCTCTCCGACTTCTGTGATCGAATACCGGTTTGCTGTAACGCGCCTGGGCATGGACCGGTTACCGATGTCGGTCGGCGGGCCAAGCATGCAGGAGTTATTCGGCATCACGGGTCTTCCGGAAGGGCCTCGCATCCAAGGTGGAGTGACCCCGCAGGACATCACGGGATTTGCTCGCATCGGTCGCCAGTCGACAAGCCCGCAGGCGCAGTTTCCGACCACGCTCAACTCGCGGTTCAATTACAACAAGATCGTAGGAAGCCATAACCTGAAGACCGGATACGAATGGCTTCACCTGGCTGTTGCGGTGGACGATACGAATCCGCTCTATGGAATCGACGCTTATGGTGGCGGATTCTCACGGCCAACCCCGGGCGCGACAAATACTGCTTACTCGCTGGCCGATTTCTATTTTGGGGCGCGCAGCATCTATCAGCTTGCTACGCAAAAGGTCACGGAAACGCGGCAATGGGCGAATTGGTTCTACCTTCAGGACGACTGGAAGGTGAGCAACAAACTCACGTTGAACCTCGGGGTTCGTTACGAGATCACCACGCCGATGTATGAAGCAGACAATGAGTTGGCCAACTTCGATCTGGCGACGCGGAAACTGGTCACGGCCAAGGATGGATCGATCGAAGAGCGAGCGCTGCGCAGCATGGATTGGAACAACTTCGCGCCGCGCATCGGTCTGGCCTATCAATTGACGAAGAACACCGTCGTCCGTAGCGGCTATGGAATCGGCTACAACTACTGGAATCGAATGGCCTCTGCGGAGGTGCTCGGTACCAATGCGCCTTTCGTGACACGCTTTTCTCGAACGAACAGTGTCTTGAACATCGGGAATCTTTGCGCCGGCAACGGCTTCGAGAACTGCTTCCGGCCCACTTGGCAGGGTTATCCAACAAATCTGCCCAGCAATGTGATCCTGTACATGCAGCACGAAATGCCGTGGAGCTATATCCAGAACTGGCACTTCACGGTCCAGCACTCGCTGACCCCGAATACGCTCATCGATCTCGCGTATGTGGGCAATCGAGGAGTGAAGCTCCCGGTGCTGGGTGATCTGAATCAGGCTCGCCCTGTAACAGCGTCGGAGCTGAGTGCAACCGGTACACCTCTGGCGACACTCGATGCGCGGCGGCCTGTCCAGGGTTTCGGGAACATTACCGCGGTCGTTCCGACGGGATTTTCCAACTACAACTCTTTGCAGGTCCGGTTTGAGCACCGGGGCGGCGACCTGACGTTTCTAAACTCTTTCACGTATTCGAAGGCAATCGACAATGTTGGGCAGGTGCTCGAAGGAACTAATGGCGGCTCGCCGAATCCGCAGGATTTCTATAATCCTAATAACGACAAGGGACCGTCGAGCTTCGACCAGCGATTCAACAACACGACGAGCATCGTTTACGCATTGCCGTTCGGCCACGGCAAGCGCTATGGATCTTCAATGCCCGGCCTGCTGGAAGCGGTTGCGGGCGGATGGGAAGCTTCGAGCATCATCAATCTCCAAAGCGGCCAGCCGTTAAATCTGCGATATGGCGACACCGACGGCCGGCTCTCGGACGGTCAGGCTGACTTTCTCGGCAATGTTGCTCTGCGACCGAACGTAGTCGATCCGTCGGCGGGTATTCTCGCTGCCGATGGACAACGCACCTACGACAACTATTTCAATCGTGCAAACATCGTGATTCCGGCCGCAACTCAGCCCTTTGGAAATATCGGACGCAACGCGGTGTACGGTTACGCGCTCTATCAGGTGAATCTCATGATGCAGAAGAATTTCGCTCTGCCCTTCATCAATGAGCAGTCGCGTCTGACATTTCGGGCGGAAGCGTTCAACCTCTTCAATACGACGAACTTCACCGCTCCGACAACAGATTTACGTAGCGCCAACTTTGGCCGGGTCTCATCGACGTTTGACCCCCGGGCTATTCAGTTGGCATTGCGTTTGTCATTCTAAAGACCATCGCGTTAAGGACTAGCGTGATCACACGAAATCTTTGCGTTTTCATAATGCTGGCGCTCGCTGCTATCGGCGCGCCTTCCGACGGCTCGGGCTTGCTCCTTATCTCCATCGATGGCCTGAATCCGGACTACGTCATTCATGCCGACCGCTATGGATTGAAGGTTCCCAATCTTCGCCGAATCATGCATGACGGTTCGCATGCGAGCGGCGTCCGAGGCGTGCTTCCCACGGTTACCTACCCAACGCACACCACCATGCTCACGGGCGTGACACCGGCTAAGCATGGCATCTACTCAAACCAGACATTCGATCCCGCTCAGACGAATCTCGGCGGCTGGTATTGGTATAGCGAAGACGTTCAATCGCCGACCATCTGGCAGGCAGCTTCCAAAGCCGGCTACGTCGTTGGAAGTGTCGCTTGGCCTGTTAGCGTAAGCGCCCCCGGCATCCGATTCCTGATCCCGGAATACTGGCGAGCGATGACAACACAAGACGACCTCAAGCTGCTGCGAGCGTTATCGACACCTGGACTTCTATCCGAGTTCGAGAACATTCACGGAAAGTACATCATCGATCTCGATAACGCAATCCCGGGAGATTGGATGCGCACCCGTTATGCCAACTCCATTATCCGGGAGAAGCACGCGAATGTATTTACCCTTCATCTCGCTGCTCTGGACCACATCGAGCATGAGACAGGACCGGGGAGCGCGAAGGCTTTCGCAGCTCTGGAAGAGATCGACAATATGGTGGCTACGCTCGAAGAATCGATTCGCAGTACCGCCCGCAACTCCGCAGTGTGTATTGTGTCGGATCACGGAATGGCGCGAGTGGACCACGAGCTTAACCTGAACGTCGCCTTCGTGAAGGCCGGTTTGATCACGCCCGCCGAGAGAAAAACTGCCCGAGGTCCGGCCATCTCTGGTTGGAAAGCTTTACCCTGGTCGGCCTCTGGATCTGCAGCCATCGTGTTGCATGACCCCAGCGATCAGGCGACACTTACTGCCGTGCGGAAACTTCTGGACGAACTCGCCGCCGATCCGGCAAACGGCATCGCGTCCGTTCTGGATAGGAAAGCGGTAGACGAATTGGGCGGCTCTCCACGAGCAGCATTCTGGGTCGACATGAAGCCGGGATTCGCGATTGGATCGGCCATGTCCGGTCCGCTCACGAGATCGGTACCCGTGCGCGGAACCCACGGGTACGCGCCATCGCATCCCGAGATGCGCGCTTCTTTCTTCATCACAGGACCGAAAATTCGAAAAGGGAATGACCTTGGCGAGATTGAGACGCGAAGTTTCGCGCCTACACTGGCTAAAATTCTCGAGCTTAAGCTTCCCTACGGCGGATCTGAAGCCGCTAGCTATCTTCGAATAGCTCCAAGTCAGAAC
Source organism: Bryobacteraceae bacterium (assembly GCA_963833675.1). Lineage (GTDB taxonomy): Bacteria > Acidobacteriota > Terriglobia > Bryobacterales > Bryobacteraceae > DASQDN01. Next base: position 286,467 of record CAWHYW010000022.1, read on the forward strand.
GAGAGCCGCAAGCCGAAGCGAAATTGCCGTTCGTCTATGCCGTCTCGCGCGAGATTCGTCACGGCTGTGATCTCCGAGAATCCCCCAAGATCCTCGATCCTGCCGTTATTCAAAACCATGTCAGAGACGTTATTTCCGGGCAGATCGAAATGGGGCGTGTTCGTCAGATTGAAGGCCTCGGCCCGGAACTGTAGCTGTGCACGCTCGGTAATCCGGAAATTACGAAACAAACCCAAATCGAGGTTATACAGATGCGGTCCGCGCAACGAGTTGAAGCCGGCATTCCCGAAGCGGGCATCCGTCACCTCTTTGAAAGCCAGGGGATTGAACCAGGACTGTCCCGGGCCCGTTCCATGCGGCATCGCTACATCGGCCATTACCTGATCGGCACGCTGCGTGCTGCCTGGAAGATCGAGGGAACTGTCATCCGACGTAACGGAGAAGGGCAACCCGCTCATCAAGCTTAGTAGTCCGTTAACTTGCCACCCGCCGGCCAGTGCGGAAGCGAATCCGCCATTTGACAGCCAGTGTTTGCCGCTTCCGAAGGGCAACTCCCAGAGGCTTCGAAGCTGGAAGTTGTGGGTCCTGTCGAAACTGGTCACCGCGCGGTTCAAGGCGAAATACTGAATCGCCTGCACTTGCGGAGTCTCATCGCTCGCTGCAACGTAGGAGATCGATTTCGACCACGTGTACGCCACGCCGAGGTCCAACCCTTGTGCGAAACGGCGCTGAAGCGAAGTCTGCAACCCGTCATAGTGACCTGTTCCAAGTGGCGTGAGGAAGGTGGTCGCGGCGCTCCGGCCGAATTTCTGATAGAGCGGCTGACCCGACAGACCCGCGCCGATAACTTGACCGGCATTGTTGTCAAGATACCCAAGCTGCCTCACCTGGCGCGTACCGACATACCCCGCTTGCGCGATGAAGCCTAGCCCGACCTCTTTTTGCAACATAAAGTTCCAGGACTGCAGATAACCGCGAGGGAAATTCGGGGGAAGTGAGCCGACCGCGAACTCACCCGGAATGGGGATACTCCCGGAGTTACCGATATCCGGAAGCGGAATCGTTGGAATTCCTTTCGCGAGCGTTGTGGCCGGCTGGAACGAATTTATAGCCGAGATGTTCTCCGGAATCAGAATCGGATAGTTCGCTCGTAGCAATTCCGAACCTTGAAAAGGATCGTTGGTAATACCGTAGCCGGCGCGAATCACGAACGTTCGCGTGGGACGATACGCCAGTCCGATTCGGGGTGCGAATCGTTTGGCGCTTACACTGACACCACAGTCCTTCGGGTGTTCCTCCCACACCGCAGATCAACATCGTGTTGGTTGTTGGGTCGTAACGTTCGATACCGCGGTCAGGACGCACCGGGACTGGAAAATACTCCCAGCGCACGCCGTAACTCAACGTCAGGTTCGGAGTGACATTCCAGCGGTCCCGGATATAAAGACTGTACAGTGACATGCGTAGCTTGTACTCGTCCGGAGTAAGAATTGTTTTACCGGTGTTGTTGGGCATGCCGAGCACGAATGAGGCGAAGTTGTTATATCGGTTGGCGCTCGGCCCACCTCGCGTGGAGGTCGGTCCCCCCGTGAACTGAAATCCCCCCGATGCGCCATGAAATGCGCCGCCGACGGCTTCGGGCTGAGCTTGGTTGAGGTGCTGCTTATACATGTCCATCCCGAATCTCACGCTGTGCGTCCCGCGCGTCCAGTTGAAGTTGGCCGCGTACTGATATTGTGGGTCGCCGCCTGTAGTACGGCATGTAGTCCTCGTTGATTCCAAGCGTCGCGAAACTCGTAATCTGAAAGCGAGGCCAACCGCCTTCTAAATCGTTTGGACCCGTTTGTCCCGGGGATGCCCAGGACGTCTAGGCCAATATTTTCGTCAAGGCGCGGCTGCTCAGAAGCTGGTGTCCTGTCGCGAATAACCGTAGTAGGCATCCATGACAAAGGTGGGTGTGAAAACGTAAGTCGCTCCGATTGTCGAACTGTACGTTCCGCCGCTCCCGTTTCCCGGATTTGAACTTGCGCTGGAGATGGGCTGACCACCAAGTTCCGGGCCAAATACCTGTTGATTGAAGGTTTCGTAATGGAGAACGCTGAACCGGACAAAAGCGGTCAGTTTTTGTGTTGGGGTCCAGTTCACTTTGGAATCGATCGTATTGCGATCGAATTGAAAAGGCGCGGACGCGTAATAGTTATTCGATATTCCCGGCAGATTGGGGTCAGGAATCAGCGCGATTATTTTTTTCGCGATCGGATCTTGCCGGCCGGCGGGGATTCGATTATCCGGAAAGGCGATACGGTTGGCGCCGCGATCGTCCCCGGTAAGCGGATCGTAAATGGGTCGATCCGAAGCGGAGAAATCGCCTGCCTTCATGGCAGGAGTGGGGACACTTACGATGCGCTCTCCGCTCCGTCTATCGAAGGTCCCTTCGTAACTGACAAAATAAAACAGTTTGTCGCGTTTTATAGGCCCGCCGACCGTTCCACCAAACTGGTTGTAAACAATTTTGGGACTAACCTTGTCGGCGGGAGTGAAGAAAGGCTTCGCTTTCAAGTGTTGATTCGTATGGTATTCGAAGGCCGATCCATGTACGTCGTTCGTTCCGCTCTTAATCTGAACGTTGATCGCTGCGCCTCCAGCCAAACCCTGCTCGGCATCGAAGCTGTTCGTCACGACATTGACGGTCTCAATTGACTCGAGCGGCGGGCACATAGCTGACGACGTGCGGTAGCTGAATGTTAGTCGTGCTGGCTCCGTCAAGCCGCGTATTGTTTGAACTGCGGCTTGCTCCGTTGACGCTGAATTGCAGGGCGCGCGAGGGATTGTTGGAATGGAGTGCGCGTTCTCCGGAGGCGAGAAACCTGGAAGAGCGCGAAAGATCTGCTGATAATTGCGCCCCGGCGGGACGGGCAGCTCCGCGAGTTCTTTCGTCGTGACCTCTTCGCGAACTTCGGCCCGGTCTGTCTGCAAAAGCTGAGCCTGACTGCTGACACTCACTGTTTCCGTCACAGCCCCGAGTTCCAGCGCCGTATCGATACGACTTACGTTATTGATTGTGACCGGCACGTCGGAACGTACGGCTGAGCTGAATCCCGGCGCATTGATCCTGACTTCGTAGGATCCGCTCGGGACGTTCGGGAATTCGAATGTGCCGCTAGAGTCGGTGGCGGCATCACGAGTGAAGCCCGTGCCTTTGTTGGTAATCGTCACCTTGGCGGAGACAACGGCAGCTCCAGTGGGGTCGGTCACTTTCCCGACAATCGACCCATAGAGAATTTGAGCAGAAGCCGAATTCGCCACTGAAAATAGGAACAGCAGCGGCAGAAGCGCTATACGACAATTCATTTAGCCTCCTCACTCCTGTTCGGGGCGGCGAGGTTGGCGGAACTAATGAACTCGTTTGCAGTTACAAAACCTCAGGTTTCTTGCGGGCCCCGAAGCTGTGTCAGTTTTAAAACGACTAAGGGGCCGATGTCAAGGCTTCCGCCGAGCGGCCAACGGAATTACCGTCCGAAATAGTCAGCATTTTGCGCATACCGGCCGCAATTACTTCCTGCGCGCGCACGCCATCGCGATGCGAAACGGGGAAATCAGATTGATCGCGACAACATTCGATAAATTGAGCCACCTCGGCCTTATATGCGGGACCGAAACGAGCTACAAATTCCGGGGCATCGGGACGGTCTACGCCGCCCGGAAACACTCGCGCGGCGAGTGGTTGAGGCGCAAAACGAGGCCCAAACGCCTGCACAACGATTTGTTCGGGCTCCTGCGCAAATCGGCCAATCTGAATCTGACCCTTCTCTCCGTAAATCAGAGTCTCAACCCGGTAACCAGAAACATGATTTCGGCTCACCTGGACTTGCGCGACCAATTCGTCCGCGAACCACATATATAGGAGCGCATCATCGAAATCTTCACGGCAGGTAGTCAGCCGGTGGCTATAGATCCGCGAACCGATGGCAAGAGCTGCAGCCGGCATCTTTCCGGTGAGCCATAAGATCTCATCAACGTTGTGAATCGACATATCCGGCAGGATGCCATCGCTCTGGTAACCGTTCGGGGCAGGATTCGAGTCTTCGAGCGCGGAATAAATTTTGAAGACTCTTCCGATCAAGCCGCTTTGCATAAGGTCACGGGCATGGCCTAACGCCGCATCGAAACGCCGCTGGAAGGCGAGCATCAAGGCGGATGGGTAATCGCGATCCAGCTCAGCAGCGAATTCCCGGTCGCCATCCAGAGTCCCGGTGAGCGGTTTTTCGAGGAGGACGCGATGACCTGCGCGGATCAAAAGAGTCGCATGCTCGCGATGCTTTTCCGTCGGAGTCACCACAAAGGTCGCACGGCAAACGTCGGCATCCGCGAGCTCCTGTACTGAGGAGAAGAGCTTCGCCTTCAGACCATGCTCCGCAGCGAACTTTTCGACGCGGTTGCGATCCGCATCCACCAGCGCTACAAGCTCACATGCTCCTGTTTCTTTCGCGATCTCGACTATATTGCGGGCGTGTACCCAGCCCATCCGGCCCAATCCGGCGATGGCTATCTTCAGGGGTTCAGACATGATTATTTCTCATCGACGATGATTTTCGACTCAGCTCCAAAACGTTTGTATTCCTTATATCGTATGGTGAACTTGATCCGCAGTGGACCGGAGCTAAAGTCCAGCGTGTCATCGGCAAAGGTGAGCACTGGAAACCAATAGTCGCCGAATTTTTCTCTCACGGTGGTGAAATAGGGAAACAAGTTGTCCTTTCCAGGATGGTTGCTTCGCAGTTGTGGGACAGCGCGGCCTTCACTGCGCACGATCGAATAGTCGCGTTTATCGATCCAGAAGATTCCATCGAACATGCGCATTCCTTCGAGGATTTGCCTGGGTCGTACTTGCAAGACCCAACACTCGATCTGATCGATCGTCTCGTCCCCCTTCAGTTTCGTTTCGTAAAAACTCAGCCGTTCGGTAGTGAACAACAGCGGTTGTATCTCCCGCATATCGCGAAAGTCCTGTTCGGTCATGCGGAGATTTTTCAGCGTAGAGTTGGGTTGCCCGATCAGCTGCTCGACTCGTTCGCCATTCGGGAGGAATATGATTTCCCGGCGTTCCTGGTAGATTCCGCCCTTAGAACCCCGGCGGTCAAACTCCTCGAGGGTAAGCCACTGTTTATATGTGTACTGCGACCGTTCTGCTTCGCTTTTCGCTTCGCGTTCCGCGACGAGGCGAGCGAGATTTGCCGGCGGTTCGGATGCCTTACAACAGAGCCCGAATGCTAAGATGAACGCAATGAGCTCGATGCGAGGGTTCACATGGACTCTCCTTGTATTGTGGACCCTGCAATGCATCGCGGCGGCGGTTTACTCCCAACAACAGAATATCCCCAGTTACATAACGATCGCTGTCGTTCCTGCGTTTCTGTTGGAAACGGGCCTTTACTTCGCTGCTGGTCTACGACAAACGCGCGCGCGCCTGGAGCTTCTTAGCCCAACCCGCATCGCTCTCGCCTCGACAGCTACCGCGCCCCTACCTTATTTGTTGTATAGCGTAAGCACTGGAGTCTTCACCTGGAAGTCACTCGCTGCGATTCTCGTGCTCGCGGGTTTAGCATCGTTTTGGTTTGTTGTGACCGGCCGAAAGACCGCAACGGACTTGGCGTACCTAGGGTTGATGGCGGCTCCTGTCCTGCTGAAGCTGTTCCCGCTGATCTATGCGGATCCTTTCCCTCGTTTGCAGTTGTTCGTACTCGGAATCCTGATGTGGTATCGGACGGGATTGATTGCGGTGCTCTCGATCCGAAGGATGGAAGGAATCAATTTTGGGTTCGTTCCGAAACGAGGCGAATGGTCTGTCGGTCTCCGCAACTTCGCCTACTTTCTGCCTTTCGGTTTGCTGATAGGCTTCGCGCTGAATTTCTTCAGTTTGCGGCCGGCGTTTGGCTGGATGCATGTTGCCGTATTCTTCGGAACCTTCGTGATTACATTATGGGGACTCGCGACTGCTGAAGAGTTCTTCTTCCGGGGGTTGCTGCAACAGGTCCTGACACGACTGGCGGGAAGCGAGTGGATTGGCTTACTCGCCGCATCCGTCATTTTCGGCCTGGCGCACGTCTTCCATAACTTCCCGAACTGGCGCTTCGTTCTGTTGGCGACGTGCGCGGGTCTTTTCTATGGCCGGGCTTACATTCAGGCCCGAAGCATTCGAGCGGCCATGGTGACACATGCGCTGGTTGTCACGGTGTGGAAAGTTTTTCTGGTTACAGCGTAACCGGGCACGACAGCTTTGCGTCCGCAACAACGGGGTGGCGCCCATGCCTCAGATATTGTCCATCTTGCTGCTGGCGGCTGCGACACCCGATCAATATCCGGCAAAGGCGAGCAGCCCGGCTCTTACGGTAGGCGCTGAAGTGATGGATCCGGGTCAGGTCAAGAATGAATTCTCGACTACGCTGGCTCCCACCTATCAAGTCTTAGAGGTGGCCGTTTATCCCGCCAAGGGTTCGACCGTGGATATAGCTCTCCTCGATTTCGGATTGCGTGTCGATGGTCGGCTAATACGTCCGTCGGCGCCGCGCACTATCGCCACAATGAATCAGAAGAAGGCCAGATCGGGTAGCCGCGATATCGTCCTTTGGCCGGCGGTCGGTGTGTCAACAGGCACATGGGGAACCGGTGCGAATGTCGGGGTCGGCGTTGGCGTGGGACCCAATAGACCTGGTCCGGGCTCGACGGATCGCGACCGCCGAATCATGGAGACAGAGATGGACGACCGAGCGTTACAAGACGGCCCGGCCAGCAGCGCTGTCGCCGGTTACCTGTACTTCCCGGTTGGCGAAACCAAGGCGACCACGATGGAACTCGTGTACCAGCACGACAAGGGCGAATTGAAGCTTCCGCTCAGCCTTCCGAAGAAGAAGTAGCTAGAGAACGAGCACGTTCGGCGTGCGCGAGACCGCATAAATCTCGATCCACTGACCGCGCCGCTCCCATCTTGCAATCGGCAACAAGCCAAGGTCTTTCGTAATCTGTTCGCCAGTAATTTGTGGCTTATAAAAGTAGTATGCCGTCAGAAATTCACGGATCCATTCCAGATTGATGGCGCCCCATTTCGGTTCCCAAGTTCGCGAATAGACCACAAGCACCTCGATGTGTCCCTTCAACGGGAGCACTGTTTCCGGGTTGAAGTTCTCGAGCCCACGCACTCGAATCGGTTTGGTGACGTAGCCGAATTCAGGCCGCCGCAGCGCATCAGGGAATGGCCACGCGCTGGTTACAGTGCTCTTGGGATAATGAGCTTCCACGTAGGCCGCGGCGCTTTGCTGTAACTCAACAAAGTCGACGAATGCGGCGTTGTTTTCGAACGGGAAAGGAAAGATTGGATTGATAAAGATTCCGGCCACCAATCCTAAAAATAAAGCTGCGGTGGCGATTCGCCGCGGTATCACATTCAGCGTCGCCAGCGCGGCAGCCACGGAGATATAAAACAGCGGCAGCACGGGCATCAGATACCGTTCCAGCGCAGCTCCTCCGAGGACGGTAACAATCAATGTCTGTACGATGCCGACAGCCGCTACGATTGCCCAGTCACGATTGCGAAATATCGCGGTCCGCTTCCATGCCAGCACGATGGCGATCGATCCGACAATGTGCCAGTTCGCTATGAAGAGATAGTAGATGCGGCGAATCAGCGTTACGCCGAGTCGCATCGGATGCAACTGAAAAGCTACGTTATAGTGTGTGAACTCGGCGTTCCCAAATAACTGATCCGTGCTTTGGTAAAGGTACGCGAGCCAAACAGAAAGCGCAATCGCAGGAGCTACGAAAAACAACGCGACTCGCCAACGGCGCTCGAGCAGCAAAACGAACCCGAATACCGCCGGCACGGCGATGCTGGTTTCTTTCGTTAATACGAGGAATGTACACGTCAAAACGGCAATGCCGTATCGCTGCTTGAGAAAGAGCGATAACGCGATGGCGGTAAACACCATCGCCGGCATGTCGAGCTGCGCCATCATCGACTGCGAATAAAAGAGCGGAGATGCCAGCAGTAGAAACGCCGCAGTGAAGGCAGGTAGTCCACGCGATCCTCTGCACAGGTGAACGGCCAGCGCAAACACAGCAAGTACTCCCGCAGCCGCAAGAGCCAGCATTGCGCAGCGAGTAATTACGACGCTGTAGCCGACGAGATGCCAAATCGCAGCAAGATAGGCCATCAGGCCCGGTGGATGCACGTTTGGAAGTGTCGTGCGGGGAATCCAGGCGTTGTCGTGAAAAATGTCGAGTGCAGCCGGAATGAACTGCCCCATTTCGTCCCAAAAATAAGGGAGATTCAGAAGGAACGAATGAGTGAGGAAAAGAACGAGTAGAAAAAGTATGTAGAAGTAAGCGTAAGCCCCGGCTCCGCGGCGCTGCACGCTCAGACCGGTCACGCTATTGGATAACCCGGCCTCCCTGGGCCTGAACTGCTCCGGGCTCTAGCCGGATTTCCCCGAATGCCGCTTCATATTGCTGGATGTTTTGCTGCAGCACGTTCAACAAAGCCTTCGCTTGCTGAGGACTGAGGTAGATCCCCTGATAATTCTGGATGGTCACTTCGTTCCCCTGCTGGTTCGCAAGGCCGAACGTCAGAAGGAAATCCCATAAACTGGCACGGATCTGCACACTGTTCGCGTAATTTTCGCGATATCCGGACAGATTTTCGATATTGACTTTAGGTGGTTCGTTCATAATGTCGCTTTTTGGGGGAACCACCGCTCGGTTTGAGTGGCGGGGACGACGGGGCTCGAACCCGCGACCTCCGACGTGACAGGCCGGCGTTCTAACCAACTGAACTACGTCCCCGCAGCGTACTTTCGAATCATAACACACAGGTCCAGGACTCGCATTAGCTCTGGTGGGATTTTCGCGTCGCCCAGAGCGTCGCGAATACGAAATAGAGTATCGACAAGATAAATAGAAAATTTTTGTATTGCGACATCGTGATCGATCCCCAAAAGTAGTAGAACGCCGAAAGCGCGCACGCGACGAGGCATACGGCGGCCAGCAGACCTAGTAGCGGTTTCATGCGCGCGCCTCCGCTGCGATGCCCTTGCGGGCGGTCATGTACTGCAACGACGTGTACGCGACAATCGCCACGAAGAAACATGGCAGCCAGCGGAAAAACAGATGCATTGGGAGCACGGACGCCAGGACGAGCGTTCCTACCCAGACCAACAAGGCGTTCCAATTGAACGAAGCCATTCGCTTCTCGGCAGCATACTGCTCGACGCCGATGCGCGGAAGAATCCAGTGCTCTACCAGAACGATTGCGCCCATCGGCATCAGAATCAATCCGTAAATTGCCACGTAATCCAGCAACTTCATAAAGAAGATCGGGAAGCAGGAAAGGACAGATGTAACCGCTCCCGCCACCAGTGTAACTTTCCACCGGGGCCAATTCGGCGTAACGGACTGAAGCGCGAGCCCCGCGCGATACAACGTGGGATTGGCTGTGGTCCAACCGGCGATAACCACCGCCATCACACCCGCGGCGCCCGCTGCCTCAAACGCCATCAGACCGGGATTCATCTGACGATTGATGCCCGCCACCATCACGCCCGAACAAATCCAGGCCAGCATATGTCCGGGAAACATGCCGCATGCCGAGTACAAGCCATATTTCCAGTCCTTCGCATAACGAAATACGGCCATGTCGGACAAGCCGATGTGCATGGCGAGATTGGCGAACCAGGCGAAGAACACTACGTGCCAGAAGTGGAATGCTTCCTGACCGGGCGTGGGCACACCGGTCCAAATGCGTGTCTCGGCGATCTCCCAAAGGTTGCTGAAATCCTCTTTGACCCCAAGCTGGGGCAGCATCGCGACAGCCCCCGCAATGAAGATGGGAAATAGCCAGGGCGAGCATACGGACGCGAACTTACTGAGCTTTTCGAATCCCAGAATCGCCAACGCAGTAAACACAATCCCAATCAGGATCGTCAACAGCGCCCAGGTGGCACTGCTGGGAAGCACATCCGTCAGCCCCGGTGTGGGCAATCCAATCATCGAACTGACCGCCGTAGCCGAGACCGAAATCATCGCCCCCGCCAGAATGCAATACAGCAGCGCGACTGCAACGTTGTAAATAATGGTCAGGCCGGGACCTGCGATCTTGCGCAAATACCAGTAGAGCGTCAGACGAGTGCGGACCGCGATTGGAGCGCAGATAAAGGTCCACGAGAGGACGGCAAGAATGTTGCCGATCAAAAGTCCCAGGATGAGATCTCGCGCGGTCACTCCATGGAGCACGAAGAAAGGTCCGATGACGAACTCGGTTGCCGCGACATGTTCACCGGCAAATAATCCGGCAAACTGCCAGCCGGATTGCAGCTTGTGTATCGCTACCGGCTCGCGATCGTATTCGTACAGATTGTCCATCTGCGCAACAAGGCGCGAGAGGCTCTTGGTCATTCACGGACCTCCTATGGAGTTACCGTTTCCACTGTTGGAACGTACTGCCGAAACCGAGCATATGCCAGATCCCAGGCATCGGATTCCTTCGGCTCAAACACCTCCGCCGGGAAGGATTGGGCGACAATCTCTCGGCCTTTGGCGATTGACTCGACCGCGCCGGATGCAACCATCTGCATCACAATATTCCCAAGCGCTGTCGCCTCAACCGGTCCAGCCAGCACACGACAACCCGTCGCGTCAGCGAGGTATTGATTGAGAATGGAATTACGAGCTCCGCCGCCAACCACACGTATGGTTCGGTAAGTCTGCCCCGTCAACTGCCCCAGACACTCGAGCACATACCGATATTTCAAGGCAAGGCTTTCGAAGATTGTCTGCACGTACCCCGCCTGATCGGAGGGCACCGGCTGATCTGTCGAACGGCAGTACGCAGCGATTGCGGAAAGCATATCGTCAGGGTGCAGGAACGACGGATGATCAGGGTCGATCAAAGAGGTGAGATCAGGCTTCGATTTCGCGAGCGCTACCAGCGACGGGTAATCCGACGCGAGCCACTGCCTCCGGCATCCCTGGAGCAGCCACATACCCATGATGTTCTTGAGAACGCGTGTGGTCCCGCCAACCCCGCCCTCATTCGTAAAATTGAAGGCCCGAGCCTCCGGGGTGATGATCGGCGCTGGAGCTTCCGTTCCCATCAACGACCAGGTGCCCGAACTAATAAAGGCAGTATCGCCGCCGGCTGCGATCGCTGCGACCGCCGACGCCGTGTCGTGACATGCCGGCGCAATAACGGCAGCTTTCCCGAGTTCGGGTAGCAGCGAACCAATCAATGTCCCCGGCTCGGTTACCGGCTGTAGAATTTCCGTCGGCAGCCCTAGTTTCCGCAGCATCGGACGCGCCCAATCGCGAGCGCCCGTATCGAACATTCCGGTTGTGGTCGCGTTGGTGTACTCGCAGGTGATCCGTCCGGTAAGCCAGTAATCCAGCAAATCCGGCACAGTGAGAAAATGCCGCGCAGCTGCGAGCAATTTCGGGTGCCGTTCCGCCAGCGCAAACACCTGAAACAAGGTGTTGATCTGCATATGCTGAACGCCGGTGTTCCGATAGATATCTTCCGCGGAGACAATTTGGAACACGCGCTCGGGTACGCCGTCCGTGCGCGCATCGCGATAATGCACAGGATTCTGGACGAGGGCGCCGGCTTCGTCCAATAACGCGAAATCAACGCCCCACGTATCGACACCTACGCCTTCGATCTCCGGAGCAATCGTAAGGCTCCGTCGCATCTCATGCCACAGCCGCAACACATCCCAGTGCAGCGTGTCGCCTGCCCGGACCGGCTCATTCGCAAACCGGTGTAACTCTTTGATGGACAGGCTGTCGCCATCAAGCGTCGCAAGCACAGCCCGTCCGCTCTCGGCTCCGAGATCGAAGGCTAGATAGCGGCGCATACTAACGTAGAAACGCCTCGGGTAAACCGCCATCCACCGGGATTACATGTCCTGTCGTTTTCGCGCTTCGATCCCCGGCCAGCCAGACGATCGCTTCCGCGCAATCCTGCGGACGGATCGGGACTCCGGTCAGCGTGCGTTTTGCGTAAAACTGCGCGAGCCGATCCCGTAATACTTCGGTCGGTTCGTCATCGCCCGCAGGCAGATCGTATTTCTTCAACGAAGGAATCAATCGCTCACGCGGGAACATTGTCGAGCCTTCCACGACCGTCGCGGGCGCGATCCCATTAACGCGCACAACCGGTTTGAGGCCAACCGCGAGCTCGCCGATCAGGTGATTGACGGCGCTCTTGCTGACATCGTAGGCCTCGCTGCCTCGCTTCGGCACCACGGCGTTTGCTGAACTGGTGAGCACGATGGTCGAAGTCAGACCCTGCTCCAGAAGCACCTTCTTAGTTTCGTCCGCGAGCAAATAGTTGCCCGTGACATTTACGTCGAGCGTGATGCGCCAATGGCTCTCATCGAGCGTGCCATCTTCTTTCGGCGGTAAAAAGATGGCGGCCGTGTTGATGACGCTATCCACGCCACCGAACTTCTGAATCGATGCATGGAGCGCCGTACGAATGCTGTGACGATCGCAGATATCGATCTCGCAGGACCAGGCTGCTTCCGACCCTGCGATCTTCGCCACCATCTGCTCTGTTTCCTGCGCCGACGCGAGGTTCTTATCCGCCGCTACGACGTGAGCTCCCAAACCTGCCAGTTGGAGACACACAGCTCGACCGATGCCACTACCGCCTCCGACAACAAGCGCGATCTTTCGGCTGAACTCCTGCTCGGGCGGCATCCGGCGAATCTTGGCTTCTTCAAGCGCCCAGTACTCGATTCGGAAAGCCTCACGAGGCGGAAGGGCTACGTAGTTGTAGAGGCTGCTGAACGCCGGAGCCACTTCGGCCGTTTTCGCCTGCGGAAGCACGGACCCGCCGGCCGTTGCTGCCGCCGCTGCGCCGGCGCCCATCGCGGTTGCGCCCGCCATCACGTGAATCGCATTGAGGTAGAACTCACCCGTGATGCGAGCTTCCTTTTTGTTCTTCGCAAAAGTGAACATCCCGACACCGGGGATCAGCACGACCGATGGATTCGCGTCGCGCAGTGCCGGAGATTCGGTTTCTTTATGGGCGTCGTAGTAGTCGGTGTAAGTCTGGCGGTAACTCTCGAGTCCGCTCGAGATCGCTTGCTTCAGCTCGGCGATGCTGGCCTTTGGATTCCACTCGACATATAGCGGAGCGATGCGCGTTCGAATGAAGTGATCCGGACAGCTTGTTCCTAAGGCCGCGAGCTCCGGAGCATAGTTTGAGTTCACGAACTCCATGACATCGGACGAAGCATTGTAATCGCCGATGGACCGCCGGGTCGTTGCCACGCGGCCTCGCAAATACGGAAAGATCGAAACCGCAACCTCCTGAGCATTTGACAGGCTCTCGTGTTTGGGTCCGCCGAACAAAGGCGCCTTCTGTTCGTGCTCCTGCACGAACTGGCCCATATCATCGATCATCTTGACACTGTTCCGGTAACACTCCTCCTGCGTATCTCCCCACGTAAAGAGGCCATGACTACCGAGGATGATTCCGTCACAATCCGGATTGGCTTCAACGGCGCGCTGCAGCATCAATCCGAGCTCAAAACCCGGGCGCTGCCACGGAAGCCAGATTACTTTGTGCTGAAATCGCCGATTGAATTCTTCCAGCTTCGCCTTACCGTTCGCGCTGGCAGCAATCGCAATTGCCCAATCGGGGTGCAGGTGGTCGATGTGGTTGAAGGGAAGGAATGCATGGAGCGGCGTGTCGATCGACGCCGGGGCGCTGCTGGTACCGAACACGCAAAGCGGATAATACGAGACCATCTCGTCTTCCAGGTGCTCGCCTTTATACACGTTTTTCAACTGGTTCAGCTTGTCCATGTAGAGCAGAGCAAAACCCGAAGTTTTGATGCTTCCCAAATCCCCGCCACTGCCTTTCACCGCAAGCACAGTGGTCGTCTGACCAGTGAAGGGATCGATCCGCTCGATCTTCGAACTAGTGTTCCCGCCGCCGAAGTTCGTGATGCGGAGGTCTGCCCCGAGCACGTTTGAGCGGTATCGCAACAGCTCAAGCTGATCGTCGATTCCTTGCGGGTTCCAGAGGTCTTTTATAAGTTTCAACATATATATCTTTCGTTTCTCATCCGGGTGCTGTTAAGCATAGCTATTCACTTGAAGGGTTCGACGCTCTGCGCGATCTTTCGAAATTCGCTGCAGGTAGCCGCTTGCGCGGAATGCGGCCAGCGGATCTTCGGGAAGACCGCGCGACCGGCGCCATTCAAGCAGCAGGGGACGAACATCCGTATAGAACGCTGCCTTCAGACATTCTTCCGCATCGACCAGAGAACATTCGGCCTGATGAACCGCCAGGGCAGCGTGATCCACAAGCGCAGCCTTCATAAACAGCTCCTGCGCCGCGAGAGCTGTCTGAATCATCTCCTCGATTTTCGGCTTGAGGTTATGACTCTGATCGATCATGTATGCAATTTCCGGCTCACGTCCCGTATCGAACGCGTACTGATGAATCTCATGGAAGATGCGGAATGCCTGGTAGGGATCAATCGATCCGAGCGTCAGGTCATCATCTGCGTAACGGCGATCATTGAAATGAAAGCCACCAAGCATGTCTTCCGCCAGCAGCCAGGCCACAATCTGCTCAATATTTTGCGTTTGATAGTGATGGCCAGTATCGACAAGTACTTTGGCCTGCGGTCCAGCATACCGCGCGAGCAGCAACGCCATGCCCCAATCGGCAATGTCGGTGTGATAAAAGGCCGGTTCGAAAGGCTTGTACTCCACCAACAAACGTTGTCCGGGCGCCATCTGATCATGCGTCGCTTTCAAACCTTCAATAAACCATTGCCGGCGCTGCCGGATGTTTGCGGCGCCAGGATAGCTTGATCCATCTGCGAACCATAACGACACGTCGCGGCTACCAGTTCGTTTCCCGATCTCGACCGAATCCAGAAGATGTTCCAGTGCCGCAATTCGCGCGGGCTTTTCCGGACTCCCTAGCGATCCGTGTTTGTAGATCTGATCCTGAAACGTGTTTGGATTGATAGCGCCAATCGAAATCCCCGATTTGCGCGCTGCTTCCAGCACTGCATCGACATCGGCAAGTCCGTTTGGAAAATCCCAAAGAACATGGGCCGCGAGCGTCGGGCAGCAACCGGTTACTCGATGCACTTCGGCAGCGTCCGTGAGCTTCTCGTCGAGCGTCACGGCAGCGCCCGGCTGCATAAACTTCCCAAACCGCGTTCCCGTGTTCGCAAATCCCCAACTGGGAAGCTCAATACGGAATTTGTCGAGCTGCCGAAAACCGGCATCGAGTTGGGAATTCGAAGTTTTCACGGATCTACAGCTATCGAAGCACGTGGCCAATGTCAACCGGGATTCGGTTGGATCCTGAGGTTCCATCATACGGTACGCCCGGTCATTTACTATTAGCGCCAACTCACAGCCCTTTCTTATGTATGCAAACACCGTCCCGCATTGCGGGACGGTGTGATATCGTTGATCGCAATATATGCCGGTAGAGTCCGTTCTCCGAGCCTGCGAGTTACTGCGATCGTTTCGATCCGATGGCGAGTTGCTGCGCCTGCGGGATATTGTGCAGCGCA
The DNA here is from genome assembly GCA_963833675.1 of Bryobacteraceae bacterium. Lineage (GTDB taxonomy): Bacteria > Acidobacteriota > Terriglobia > Bryobacterales > Bryobacteraceae > DASQDN01. Next base: position 302,063 of record CAWHYW010000022.1, read on the forward strand.
CTGGTCTGCCCAAAAGCACGACTCACCGGATCCTTCGAACTCTGCAAAAGGGTGGTCTGGTGGAAGCGGCGGGAGCGGACCAGTATCGTTGTCTCGTCCGCTCTATAGAGCCACAGCGGCGATTAAGAATCGGCTTCGGCGCTCAGACCACTTCTTCTACTTTTTCGCACGTCGTCAGCGAAAGTGTTCGCCGTGCCGCCGTGACGCACGGCATCGATCTGGTGGAAGTGAACAATCGCTACAGCTCAAAGACAGCGTTGCGCAATGCGGATCTGCTGATTCGAGAACGAGTCGATGTCGCCATAGAGTTTCAGACCTACGAAAACGTCGCTCCCGTCATCGCAGCGCGGTTTCTATCGGCGGGCATACCGGTCATCGCGGTAGAAATTCCCCATCCGGGCGCCGTCTACTTCGGAGCCAACAACTATGAAGCGGGTCTCATTGGCGGCCGAGCCCTGGGGAAGTGGGCAAAGGAGAATTGGACAGGCGTTGTCGATGAAATCATTCTCATCGAGGAGCGCATTGCCGGACCTTTACCACAATCGCGTCTTACCGGCGCTATGACGGGTTTGCGCGACGTTCTCCCTGACGTTTCGCGCGCGAACGTGGTTCAGTTCGATGGCAAGGGCGCGTATGGGCCAACTTTCGAACTCATGCGTAAACATTTGCGAAGGCAGTCAAGGAGGCGCACGCTTGTAGCCGCAATTAACGATCCCAGCGCGCTCGGAGCTTTGCGCGCGTTTCAGGAATGTGGCTGCTCGTCGTACTGCGCCGTCATGGGACAGAACGCAATCGCCGAAGCTCGCGACGAGTTGCGCCGTCCCGGTTCACGCCTGATCGGTTCGGTCGCTTATTTCCCTGAGCGCTATGGACAGGATCTCATCCCTCTCGCGCTCGCGATGGCCGCTGGGAAACAACCGCCAACGGCGGTCTTCACGAAGCACAAATTGATAACGCCCAAGAATGTAGACGAAGTTTACCCGCCGGAGAAGGCGCTGGCCGCCGCTCGATAGGCTACTTCTTCTTGGCTGGCTCCTTATCTCCTACGTATCCCTCGGCATCTCCGTGCTCCACTGCCGGATAGGATGGTGTTTCGGCTTTACCTGTCGAACCGATGGTTCGGCCTCCATCAAAGCTGCTTGGGTCGGCCGTGACATTGCCGGAAGGACCACCGTCGCCTGCCCGGACTCCAGATCCTTTACGGCCAACTCCATCTTTCTGTTGAGCTTCAAGATCGCCCGTGTCTGCGCGATCACCACGTTTTACTCCGCCGTCGTTCATTCCCATACTGGTTAGACGCCTTATAGTCGAGGTCCTTTCATTCCGGATGGCGAACAGCGAAGCATAAAATAGAAAGTTCCATGCAAACGTAGTTTTCTGCTCCGGGGGCCTGGGAGCTTGTCCGCTCCTCTGAAAGTCCGTCCACGCCTCTGGTTACCTCTTCTCAGGCGCCTAACCCGCTCTGGCGGCTCCGCCTCGAAACCAGATGGCAGCCGCTGCGCAACGGAATGAAAACGTAGCTGTCCAGCAGATCGACACCAATGCCGCCAAAGAGGCCAATGTCCGTGTCGGCACCAGAGCTACCGCAACCCAATCGGACCTTCTTTCAGGTGGGACCGGTACAGCCGTCGCACCGAAATTCCTACGGAGTCCGGGGAACCACGGAGGCTGGTCCGCTCGGATATTTCACCTTCAGCGGCTCGCAACGCACGATTCGCGGTATGGTCAACGGCAATGTTCTTGTTCCGCTTGCCTCCGAACGCATACCGTTAACTACCGATCCGGCAGCCCGCGCCATCGTGCAGCGTTTCCTCGATGCCTATCCGGATCAACTTCCGAATCGTCAGGATTTCGACCCTCGCGCTCTGAATACGAACGCGCCACAAGTAATCGACGCGATTGACGGGACGGCGCGACTCGACCGCGGCCTTGCTAAGAGCCGGCGGTCAGCGTCTTATACGATTTCACGTCAGCGAACGGATGCGTTCCAATTGGTTGCGGGACAGAATCCCGATAGCGACATTCATTCGCATCGTATACAACTCGCCTTGCGAACGCCTTTGTCGGCTGCAACAGAGCTAATCCTGGCCGGCTCTTTCAATCGAACGCGATCGCTGCTCACGTCCGAACCTAAGGCTGTCGGCCCTCGCGTGCGATTCGGTTTCCAAGTCGAGGAGCTCGGTCCGGACAGTCATTTCCCGACCAATCGCACTTTGAACAGTTTCCGCTACGGAGCGCAGATGGCGCATGTCGAAGGCGCGCATTCTTTTTTCTGGGGGGCTGATCTTACGCGTTTCCAGCTCAATGGCGTGGAGACAAACAATCAAAGAGGTTATTTTCAGTTCACCAACAACTTCGGCCGGGCCGCGATCGACAACCTGCGGATGGGGACACCGTTAACGCTGTTCGTGGGGTCCGACTCACCGGGCTTCGGCAATGTCGATGGCGCTCCCAGCGACCGGCCGAACATTGTCGATCCCTCGATTCTAGGTACGACGTCGGCGATCCGAATACGGCGCCCCTTATCGTGAGCAGAGACCGTTTCGCATATATTCAGCCCGGCCATCGAAGCAAATGAACCGGCGCGACTGGACAGTGCTGCTCCGCGGCGAGGCTTACAATCTCACCAACACTCCAGAGTTCGATGAGCCGCAACGAAACTTCTCATCGCCTTCGTTTGGACACATCACAAACACACTGAATAACGGAAGGGTCCTTCAATTGGGAGTGCGATTCGTCCTGTAAGGCGCAAGCTAATGGAAGATACCCAATACGCTCTTGAAGACGTTCTTCTTCGGTTGATCCTGTGTCGTCGTTTTCTCTGACGGAACTTCCCCGTCACCAGAAGAATTTCTCAACAGTTGATCGTGATCGCAGGTTTCCGTGGGCTGAGTTCCGGCGATGAAGAATTCAGGGAACGACGTCGGGCAGGCGGGCCCGGTCAATAACCCACTTTCGGGGTCAATATCCACGCGGATAACACCCTTCGGGGCTTCGAATGCTTTAGCGTTGGTGTACTGACGCAATCGATAGGCCCTTTTCATAAAATTTACCCAAACCGGGAGAGCGGAGTGCGCTGCTTCCATTTCGAACTCGGCATTGTCGTCGTATCCGATCCAAACAACTGCGAGCAACTTAGACGTGTAGCCTGCAAACCATCCGTCTCTCGACGTCCCCGTCTTGCCCGCCGCCGGAATCATAAAGCCTCTGGATCTTGCGCCTGCAGCGGTTCCTGAATTGATCACCTCTTCCATAAGATTCGTCATGATAAAAGCGGCTCTCTGATCCAACACGACATTGCCTTGCGGTTGATGAGTGTAGACCAGTCGGTTCGTCCGGTCTCGGATGCTTGTTACGAAGCTGCGTTTCACGTGAATGCCCTTGTTGGCGAAAACAGTATAGGACTCGGCTAATTCGACCGGAGTAACTTCATACGAGCCGAGCGCTAAAGAGGGCGTTCCCATGATGGGAGAACGAATTCCTGAGGACCGCACCAACTCCGCGACTCTTTCATAGCCGATTTGCTCCGCTACTTTGATTGTCGGAATGTTCATCGACTTCGCGAGCGCTTGTCGAACCGTCACGGCGCCGTGATACTCGTCATGGAAATTCGCCGGCTCATAAATCTTGTTGTTGAAGGTAAACGCCGTGGGCTCGTCTTCAAAAACCGATGCCGCCGTAATTACTTCGCCATTCCCTCGGGTGTTGAGGGACTGATTGATTGCTGTCGCATACACGAACGGCTTAAAGGACGATCCGGGCTGACGTTTCGCAAGCGCATGGTTCAACTGACTGTTCGCATAACTCCGCCCTCCGACCAGGGCGCGAACTTCTCCCGTATCGGGATCGAGCGCGACCAGCGCTACCTGTGGAAACTGGCCGGTCTTTTTCTTACCGCGCATTTTGCGCAGCTGCTGGTCCAGTTGCGTCATTCCTTCCTGGACCGCTTCTACAGCCGCTTGTTGCAGGTCGAGATCCAACGTGGAATACACACGATAGCTGTTCGTGGCGAAGTCCCAATCCTGAAAGCGTTCCTGTAGTGAATCATTGACGAGGTCGACAAAGAAGGGAGCCTCGCTCGATTCCGTTTCGCCGCGTGACAGGTTCAGAGGTGTATTGGTTGCGCTCTTGTATTGCTCATCGGTCAGATATCCGTTGTTGCGCATCAGGAGGAGAGCCAGGTTACGCCGGTCTTTCACACGTTCGGGATAACGGAATGGATTGTAGTAGCTCGGCCTCTGAATGATTCCAACCAGCATTGCCGACTCAGGCAACGTTAGCTCACGAACATCCTTGGCAAAGTAAGCTCGTGCCGCTTCACCGAAGCCGTGGATACTGAAGCTGCCTCGACGACCCAGATAGATCTCGTTCGCGTACAGCTCAATAATTTGGTTCTTTGTGAAGCGCCGCTCGAGCTCCATGGTCAGAAAGACCTCGGCGATCTTGCGGTTGAAGTTCTTGTCCTGCTCCAGCCAGAAACTCCGAGCGAGCTGCATCGTTAGCGTCGAGGCGCCCTGTTCTTTCCTGCCTTCCTTCAGGTCCACATAGACAGCCTTCGCCACTCGAAGTATGTCGAGGCCGGTATGTTTGAAGAACCGCTTGTCTTCGACGGCGATCAGAGCGTCGACGAGGTGTTTTGGCAATTCGGAATATGTTACTGGCCGGCGTTTTTCTCGTTCCGCATCGAAAAGATTCGTAATCAACTCAGGCTCGAGCCAGTAATGATTTGTAATCCGATTGGCAGTGCGCGAAAATATCCGCTCGACGCGATCGCCTGAAATTTCGACAACTGCAGTGTGTGGCGCGAAATAAGATTGCGGGCCAGTGGTGATGACGACGCCATCGCTGGTTTTTTGGTAGAAGCCTATCTTGTTGTTCGGATCCTCACTGTAGCCGGCCCGCTGAAGTCGCGCGATGAGTTCCTGACGGCTCAGACGGTCGCCCTTCAGCAACTGTCGCGGCATCGCGTACACCGAAGAATTGGTCCGAATCCACCCGCCGCCGAACTTGTTCTCGATCATCATCGCGTACTTGCGATAAGAGAACGCAAACGCGGCCATACCTGCGATCAGACAGACAACTAACGACGCAAGCAGGTAAGGGTGGCTGACAATGAGATTCTTTCGCCCAAGCTTACCTCTGTTCTGTGACGAGACCAGTTTCGCTTTAACGCTGGCCCACAGTTCTTTCATTTGAAACCTGGACAAATCCATTCCTTGGTTGACGCCTGCCTTACATCACCTGTTTCGCTTTACGCGAGCCCCGGAACTCCGCCGAGTGTTCGTGCCAGCCGCACCCCGCGAAGAATCGCTTGAGTAACCGCTTCAGCAGCCGCTACACCCAGCGCAAGAAAATCTGCAGTTTCAGACCCCACGGAGAGCGCGTATACAGTATCTCCATCGGCATTCGTGTGGACAGGGGAGATCGCTCTAACCATACCGCACTGCGCGAGTTGTGCGAGCTTTGTCGCTTGAACCTTTGTTAGTTTTGCGTTCGTGGCAACAACAGCGAGGGTTGTGTTATTAACCTTACCGGCCAGGCGAGCACCTTTCAACAAAGCTTCCGAAGAGTTGGCGAATTCTTTAGAGTCCACAGTTTTGCGTGCTCCGGCCACGATTTTGCCCGAGGCGGGATCGATTATATCGCCGAGAGCATTCACGGCCACAAGAGCGGAAACCATCACTTGGTCGTTCAGCCGCACTGTGAAACTGCCCACACCGCCTTTCATGGCTTGGCGAATTCCCATGATCTTACCCACGGTGCAACCTGTTCCCGCTCCCACATTGCCTTCGGCAACAGCATCATTGCTTGCAGCGGCCGCGGCGGCCTGCCCCATTTCTCTGGTCGGCCGGATATCGGGCCGGCCGATACCCAAATCGAATAATATTGAGCAAGGCACGATGGGAACGATCGCCCCGCCGAACGCAATGCCGATCCTTTTAGATTCCAGGTAACGTCGAAGACCGGAAGCTGCCTCCAAGCCGAAGGCGCTACCTCCGGCGAGACACAACCCATGAATATTCGGGGCGATGTGCAGAGGATTTAAGACGTCGGTTTCCTGAGAACCTGTCGCCGATCCGCGCATATCCACACCGGCTACGGCTCCGCCCTCCGTCAGAATCACGGTGCAACCTGTAATTGCTTCGTAATCCGATATTTGGCCGACCCGAATACCGGGAATGTCAGTAAGCCCCTTCATGCTACTATTTACAAGACGAGGGCCCGCCAATCATTTGCTGGATTTCCTGAAACCGCGAGTAGCCGCCTTCCAGGATTTCATCTTCCTCAGCGGACGCACTTTCCGAAACGTATTTCGTCGACCTCATTATAGCGGCGATATTTTCATGCAGATGGACATTATCGGCGTGGGCAGCCTGCCGATTGTCATCCTCACCGGTTTTTTTAGCGGCGCAGTCATGGCGCTGCAAATGTCGCGAGCCCTAGCCACCTACGGCGCCACAGGACAAGTTGGACAGATTGTTGCGATTACTCTCGTTCGTGAGTTGGGTCCGGTGCTTTCCTCGCTTCTAGTAGCCGGGCGTAATGCATCCGGTATGGCAAGCGAACTCGGTTCCATGAAAGTGACCGAACAGATAGACGCCATGCGGGCGCTTGGAACGGACCCGGTACAGAAACTCGTCACACCTCGTGTGATTGCAACCTGCGTCACCCTTCCGCTTCTCACGATCATAGCCGACTTCGTGGGCCTGATCGGCGGCTTTATCGTTGCGTTTTTCATGCTTAACCTGACTTCGAGCCAGTATTGGACAACTGCCTGGCAAGCGCTCGAATGGAATGATCTTGCCCAGGGACTTATTAAGCCGTTCGTATTCGCGATGGTGATCTCGCTGGTCGGCTGTTATTACGGGATTCAAACCAAGGGCGGGACGCAGGGTGTGGGCAGAGCGACCACTCAGGCTGTCGTTGTCGCCTCCGTTTGGATCTTCGTCATCACGTTCTTCATCACTCGGGTGTTTGTGTAATTTCGGGCATGAGCGATCCGGTTGTGCGATTTGAGAATGTATCGCTCAGTTTTGAGGGTGAGCCGGCATTACAAGATGTCTCCTTCGAAGTACTGCCTGGACAAACACGCATTCTTTTCGGAGCAGCGGGAAGCGGAAAGTCGGTTCTATTAAAGCTCACCATCGGCCTGCTACGACCCGATACAGGGCGTATTTACCTCTTCGGACGTGAGATCTCCGAGCTCGAAGAAGATGATCTCTTTGAGCTTCGCGGCAAAGTGGGCGTACTGTTCCAAGAGGGCGGGCTGTTTGACTCAATCAATATCGAGGAGAACGTCGCTTATCCACTGCTCAATCAGAGAGGCTCCCAGAACGGTAAGCTCAAGCTTGATGATCTTTACAAGCGCGTTACGGAAATCTTGCGCTTTGTGGAACTGGAGCAAACTCTCCAAAAGTTTCCAAGCGAGCTCTCCGGCGGAATGCGTCGACGCGCCGGTATCGCGAGAGCAATGGTCACGGAGCCGCCTTTGATGCTGTACGATTCGCCGACTGCCGGGCTGGACCCGATAACGGCAAACACGATCATCGCGCTGATCGTCAAAGGAAGAGATACGAGAAATACGACCTCGATGATCGTCACGCATCGATATCAGGATGGGCAGCTCGTCGCCAACTTTCGCTACAATCCGCAGAGTGGGGAATTGGAACCGGCTCCGCGCGGGAGCGGCGTGCACGAAAACACGACATTCATGGTGTTCCGGCAGGGTCGGCTAGTCTTTGAAGGTACACAGGAAGAACTTGAAGATGCAACCGATTCTTACGTGTCCAAATTCAAGGCGGTGAAAACGTAGCATGGCATCGGGACAAAAAGTCGGGTGGGCTAAGCTCCGGGTGGGCGTGATGGCGCTGGCTGCGCTGGTGGTCTTGGGTATCTTAATCTTCCTGATGACCGGCACGAAAAACCTTTTCTCGAAGAAGGCGACGCTCTACACGTACATGGATGACTCGGCTGCCTTGGCTCCCAGTTCTCCGGTCAGGATTAATGGAATCATCGCAGGAAAGGTGAAGAAGGTCGCATTATCCGGAGAAACGGAGCCGCGAAGGATCATACGTGTCGACCTCGAAGTGGAGCGGGACCTTCTGTCGCAAATCCCCATAGATTCCGTCGCTTCCATCAGCGCCGAGAACGTGCTGGGCGCCAAATTCATAAATATCAAGAAAGGTCAGAATCGCGTCGCCGTGCAGCCGGGGGCCGAGATTCAGTCACTCGATACGCGCGAGTTCGATGAAGTCGTTCAGCAGGGCTACGCGCTGCTGGCATCTTTGCAGGGCATCCTCACTCGCGTTGACAAGATCGTTGGCTTCGTGGAGAACGGGCAGGGCAGTATCGGTAAGCTTCTGGTCGATGAGGAACTCTATAAGCGAATGTTACTCGTGACGTCAGATGTGCAGAAGGTTACGCACGCGTTGACCACACCGCAGGGAACTGTGGGCAAGCTGATCTACGACGATGCACTTTACGGCGACATCCGGACGTCAATGGGCCGCCTCGATTCATTGCTAGCCGGTCTGCAACAGGGACAAGGTACCGCGGGCCGAATTCTCAAGGATGAGGCTCTCTATCAGGACGTTCGCGCGTCGGTACGAGAGTTGCAGAAGCTGATTGCCGATCTGAACGCCGGCAAAGGCACCGCAGGAAAGCTGTTGAAGAGCGACGAGCTGCATGATCAGATCCGCGCTGCGATTGCCAAGGTAGATCTTATTATCGACAAGATCAACGCCGGTCACGGGACGATTGGCCAGTTGCTGGTGAATCCTCAGCTATACGATACGCTGAATGGCGCCACAAGCGAGATGCAGCAGTTGCTCAAGGATATCCGTGCGAATCCCAAGAAGTTCCTGCGGGTCAAACTGGCTCTGTTTTGAAACAGCTGGTCGTCAACGCGGATGACTTCGGCTACACGAGAGACGTAAACTCGGGAATCATTGAAGCGCATCGTAACGGAATCCTGACCGCGACGACGTTGATGGCGAACGGGCAGGCGTTCGATCATGCAGTGGAGCTCGCGAGTGAAAATCCCAATCTCGATATCGGCTGCCATCTTGTACTCGTCGGCGGAAATTCGTTATTGACGAACGGACATTCCCTTCCGCGTTCGCTGCCTGAGTTCTTGCAGCGCTTAGCTCTTCGTCAGCTCGACCCGTACGGTGAATTGCGTGCTCAAGTCGAGAAGATTATCGAAGCCGGTATTCAGCCGACTCATCTCGATACTCATAAGCACACACACTTGGCGCTTCCTGTTTTGAAGGCCGTAGCTCGCTTATCAGAGGAATTTGGAATCCGCTGGGTGAGGCGGCCGTTCGATTATCCTCTGAGCGGCGGCGATCCGGTCCCATGGCGCAAGCGTGTTCTCAGCGGCGGATTGCAAGTATTGAGGAGTTACTTTCACCGGACGCTCTCACGTCATGGCTGCCGGACTACAGATTACTTCGCGGGCTTTCAACTGACCGGCTATCTCCGGACCAACGAGCTGGTGGCGCTGATGAGAACACTGCCGGACGGCCTGACGGAGTTCATGTGCCACCCGGGCTATTGCACAGATGAGCTGCGCGCTGCACCTACTCGTTTGAAGAAAAGCCGAGAGAGGGAATTGCAGGCGCTGACAGCGCCTGAGGTTCGAGCGACTCTTCGGCAAATCGGCATCCAACTGGTTCGATACCGGGATCTCTAAACGACGTTCGCTCTCATTTCATCAACCGACTTCTTCAGACTTGCCACCGGATCACCCAGCGGCAGATATTCCATCGTGATGTAGCCGGAGTAGCCGGTCTTTTGGATGGCCTTGTAGATGTTGGCGTAATCTAGCTCCCCCGTACCCGGGTCGTTGCGGCCCGGATTGTCTGCGACGTGGAAGACGGCGACATGCGGCGCTGCCTCAGTGAGCGTGCGGGTTACATTGCCGATCTGAACCTGCTCATGATAGATGTCGAAGAGCAATCGGAAATGTGGATTGTTGACCTCTTTCACCAGCTTCAGCCCCTCCACGCAGGTAGTCAGGAAGTATCCTTTGTGATTGACCTTCGAGTTCAGCGGCTCGAAGATGAGTGCGAGGTTGGCTTTTGCAGCCAGGTCCGCCGCCCGTTTACTTCCTTCGAGGAGACTTGCGTACTGTTCCTCGTAGGTCTTCCCGGGAATCTCGTTTCCACCCATGAGGATGATTTGCGGCGATTCCAGCTTTTGCGCCCATGTAATCGCGGTTTTCACATCATTGAGGAAGTTATCGCGCTGCTCGGGATTTACCATCGAGACCGGCCGTTTGACCCAATCCGGCGTCGCGATGATGGTGTCTATGCCCAAGTTAAAGGAGCGTGCAAAATTCAGCTTTGCAGCCGCTTCCGCATCCGTCCAGTTGACATGCTCCGCTACAAGTTCTACGGACTGCATGCCGGCCTTAGCGGCGATCTCGACGCGCTCCTCAAAGGAGCCTTTTAGGGTCCAAAGCATTACCGAAGAAGTAATCCTGGCCTTCTTTGGCAACCCACTCTGCGCGTTCGCCAACGTCGTCGCAACAGCAGTTTGAAGAAGCGTTCTGCGGGTTACCATAGTATCTCCCATGTTATCGTGGTGTATACCTCGATAAACCCCATGCCTCAACTGAAGTACCGTACCAGCAATAACATCGAGGTGACGCGCAGTGTTTCGAAAGTCCCGTTCCGGCGGGGTTTGCGCGATCTGTTGCGATCACTGGATGAGCACAGAGGAATCTACCTCTCTTCCGGGTATGAATATCCGGGCAGGTACTCTCGCTGGGACATTGCATCTACAACTCCGCCGCTCGAGCTGATTGCATTTGGCCGCAAGGTTGAGTTCCGCCCGCTGAATGAACGCGGTGTGATGTTGAACCAAATCCTGCTGCCTATCCTACAGCCGCACCCTCATTGGGACGACCTGCGGATCGAGCAGAACACGATTGTTGGTCGTCTTAAACCATTGTCCGGCCTCTTCTCAGAAGAGGAGCGGAGCAAACAGCCGTCGGTCTTTTCGATTCTGCGCGCGCTGGTTCAGGAGTTTCGAAATGAGCAGGACTCTCAACTGAGCCTGATCGGCGCTTTTGGCTATGATCTGCTTTTTCAGTTCGATCCCATCAGGTTTAAACTACCTCGAGGTGAACAAAAGGACCTGCATCTCTTCTTTTGTGACGACATCCACTTCATGGATCGTAAGAAGGAGCAGATCGAACGATATCAATACGATTTCTCCAGCGGCGATCTGACAACGGCGGACTTACCGCGAAATGCCGAGCGCCTGGTCCCCCCCACCTCTACGGTAGATTCTGGCGAGATTGTTTCCGATCACACGCCTGAAGAGTATATGGCGAAGGTGGAATCGGTGCGCGAAGGAATGAAGCGGGGCGATTACTACGAGGTGGTCCTTCGTCAGACTTTCTCCGCGCCATTCCATGGCAGCGTCTCCGAGCTATTCCAGCGAGTTCAGCAGGCAAGTCCAAGTCCTTATGAATTCCTGATCCAGTTCGGGGATGAGCAACTAGTTGGGGCATCGCCCGAGATGTTTGTCCGCGTTGAAGGCGCGCGTGTGGAGACGTGTCCCATTGCCGGTACTGCGCAGCGCACCGGCGACCCATTGAAGGACGCGGCAAATATTCGCGATCTGCTCGGCTCACTCAAAGAAGAATCCGAGCTGACCATGTGTACCGATGTGGACCGCAACGATAAATCGCGTGTCTGTGTGCCAGGGTCTGTAAGAGTGATCGGGCGACGACTGATCGAATCGTATGCGGGTGTCTTTCACACCGTTGATCACGTGGAAGGTACCATCCAACCAGGCTTCGATTCGGTAGATGCATTTCTGGCTCACATGTGGGCCGTAACGATCGTGGGCGCGCCTAAGAAGGCTGCCGCTCAGGCGATAGAAGATCGCGAGAAGACTCCGCGCGGTTGGTATGGTGGCGCGGTTGGAGCGCTTTCTCTCAACGGCGATATCAATACAGGCATATTGATCCGTACGATTCACGTGCGCGATGGGCGAGTGGAGTATCCCGTCGGCGCGACGCTGCTCTACGATTCCATCCCCGAAATGGAAGAGCGGGAGACGCGACTGAAAGCTACCGGATTCTTTAGAGCATTACGCCCGTTGGACCGCAGACCCGCTCGCGAAGTATCGCGGGAACAACCTTTGTCGCATCGCCCCAAGATGCTTCTGGTAGATAATGACGACTGCTTTATCCATACGTTGTCGAATTACGCTCGGCAAACCGGGGCAGAGGTGGTTACCTACAGAGCAGGTTTTCCGGTCGAGCTCATCGATCAACTTCAGCCGGACTTGATTCTGATCTCCCCCGGACCCGGGCGTCCTGAAGATTTCCATGTGCCGGACCTGGTTCTTCAAGCTGCCAAGCGGCGTATTCCTTTATTCGGTGTCTGCCTTGGCCTGCAAGGCATCGTTGAGGCATTTGGAGGCGAACTCGCAGTTTTGGAATACCCGATGCATGGTAAGCCCTCGGTTATCGTCAACCGTGGGTTGGGAGTTTTTGAAGGCTTGCCGGCCAGGTTTCAGATAGGCCGTTACCATTCGCTCTATGCGATCAAGGCGAAGCTTCCGGCGTGCCTGGAAGTGACCGCCGAGTCGGAAGATGGCGTCATCATGGGTGTCCGACACCGTGATCTGCCGATTGAGGCCGTGCAGTTCCACCCCGAATCGCTACTTAGCCTTGATGAAGGGTGCGGGTTGCGTCTGATGAGAAACGTCGTCGAGACATACGGACATGCCCGTGCGGTCGCGGGCAGGTAAGGCTTCGATCATTGCCGGCGCCGCATCGCTGATCACATCATCTTTCTTTATCGATTTCTGCAATCTCGTCTATCGCTGCGGGTGCAAGTCGCTGTGGAATGGAGCCGCAGAAGCTTGCAACATACACTTGAGTGGAACGCATCATTGCCCATGGTGTTCGATCGGGGATGGGGAGCGTCCGGGATTTGGCTTGCCGTGGTGCTCGTGCAGTGTGTTTTAGCTTTTCGTTTGCAACAATTGCCTTGGATTCCGCACATATTAGTGACGTTGAGCGCATTCCCGATTGTTGGAGGGCTGCTGGCAATCGCCATTGGACTCTCACTTAACTATTGGGCTTAGTATTGACTTTAGTATTGACTAAGGTTGCGATATCACGTCGGAATGGGCCATACTGAAAGGACCCACTATCATGGATTTTTCGGACCTAACGCTGGTACTGTTTGCGTTCATCTGTCTTTGGATCGCCCTCAATTTGAGTGGCGGTACCGGCGGTGGGTTGCGCTCCTGGGTACCTACGAAGATTTAAACTTGTATAAATGCCAAGTGTGATCGTCGCCGGCGGCGGTCTTGCCGGTATGGCGGCGACAGCAGCCTTGGCGAGTGCCGGTTACCACGTCGACCTTTTCGAATCACGCCCATTTCTCGGAGGGCGTGCGACGTCTTACACAGTCCCCACAGGAGACGGTCAAGGCGAAGTTATCGACAATTGTCAGCACATCTTGCTCCGGTGCTGCGTTAACCTGCTGGATTTTTACTCGCGGCTCGGCGTAGAAGATCAGATAGAATTCCATCGCGAATTCTATTTCATTGAGCCTGGTGGACGGACCTCGACCTTCCGCGCAGGCGTCTTACCTAAGCCTTTCCATTTCCTCGGATCTTTTCTCGGCATGCGGTACTTGTCCGTAGGTGAGAAGCTTGCGTTGGTCAACGGTCTCCTGGCGCTTCAGCGGGAATACAAGAACCGCAAGGATCTTCACGAGATCACGATGGAGCAGTGGCTGCAGGAAAAAAAGCAGCCGAAGCGAGTTGTGGACCGGTTTTGGCGCCAGATCCTGGTTAGCGCAATCAACGAGGAACTCGACCGTATGGCGGCCATCTACGGTTTTCAGGTGTTTTGGCTCGGATTCCTCGCGACGAAAACCTCCTACGAGATGGGCGTTCCTGCCGGGCGGCTGGGCGACCTCTATCGCGCTGATTTATGGCAAAATTCTCCCAATATTCGCGTACATCTCCGAGCTCCGGTCGACTCAATTTCACCGCAAGGGCTTACTAGTGGCGGCAAGATTTATGAAGCTGATTACTATATATCGGCTCTCCCGTTTGAACGGGCCGCTGTGATGGGTTCCTCTGCGCCGGGTTTTGAACATTCTCCGATCACAGGCATTCATATCTGGTTCGATCAACCGATTACCGATCTTCCGCACGCGACATTGCTTGACCGCACTCTTCAATGGATGTTCAACAAGGATAGTGGTCGGTATTTACAATTGGTCGTGAGCGCTTCGCGGTCTCTTGTGAAACTGGATCGCAATGAAATCTTGCAGATGGCCCTGGCAGAGCTTGCCGAGTATTTTCCCAAAGTGGCATCCGCCAGAGTCGAACGATTCCATGTTGTTAAGGAGATAAGGGCGACTTTCTCGGCCAAACCAGGGCTGTCAAGACCGCCTGTAGTGACCGAAAAGCCTAACTTGTTTTGCGCGGGTGACTGGGCCGATTCCGGCTGGCCGGCGACCATGGAAGGAGCGGTCCGTAGCGGCTACCTCGCAGCGGAGGCGGTTACACATAAGGCCGGCGCTCCTCATCGATTCCTTGTACGCGATGTTGCCTGAGAATCCTTCATAATAGTTAGAGATGCTGGTCAGACTTGTTCCTCTCGCGGTTCTCTTCGCGTCTCTTCTTGCGGCGGACACACCGATGACACGGCTGAAGATTGAGGTGCGTTCTCTCTCCGACAGACCCGTCGACCGCGCCGCTGTGATCGTTAACTTCGTCGAGGGGCGATCGGTCGTGAAGTTGGGTAAGAAGATAGTGACGCATTGGGAGCTGCGGACAAACCAGGAAGGCATCGCGAAGGTGCCTACGCTGCCCCAGGGCAAAGTGCGGATCCAAGTTAACGCCAAGAATTTCCAAACTTTCGGAGAAGTCTTCGATGTGGATTCCGAAGAGAAGACCATTGTCATCAAACTGAATCCCCCGCAGCAGCAGTATTCTGCCCACCAGTGACACATGCAGTCTAGGTACGACGTAATCGTGGTCGGAGCCGGTCACGCCGGGTGCGAAGCGTCGCGCGCGTGCGCACGCCTAGGCCTCCGCACGGCCATGATTACGATGAACATCGATCTGATCGCACAGATGTCCTGTAATCCGGCGGTGGGAGGCATCGCTAAGGGTCATTTAGTGCGAGAAGTCGATGCGCTCGGCGGAATTATGGGCGAACTGACAGATTCCGTTGGGATTCAGTTTAGGCTACTAAACACGAGCCGTGGTCCGGCAGTATGGTCACCGAGGGCACAATGCGATAAAAAGCAGTATCGCGTAAGGATGCGTGAGCTGCTCGAAAACGAACCCAATTTGCGTATCTTGCAAGCTGAAGTTGCATCGCTGTGGCTTGAGGATGTTTCGCATCGTCGAGTGCGGGGGGTAATTCTCCGCGATGGCAGGTCGCTTCAAGCTTCGGCAGTGGTGGTCACCACCGGTACTTTCCTGAATGGACTGGCGCATGTAGGTGAGACTACATACACGTGTGGTCGCAACGGAGAGGCTCCGTCTCAGCTTCTTGGGGATCAGCTACGAACTTTGGGCTTGCAATGGACGCGGCTGAAGACAGGCACGCCCCCACGCCTTGATGGTCGGACGATTCAGTGGGACCGGTTCGAACCGCAATATGGTGACCCTGAGCCGACGCCCTTCTCCTTCCTGACCGCACGCATCGACCGGCCACAGATTCAGTGCCATATCGCGTATACAACCGAACGCACGAAGAGCGTGGTGCAAGAGAGTATTGCCCGCTCTCCTCTATATAGCGGTCAAATCGAGGGCGTCGGACCGCGCTATTGCCCTTCGATTGAGGACAAGTTCCAGAAGTTTCCAGATAAGCCCCGCCACCAACTTTTCCTGGAACCGGAGGGGCTCGACACCTACGAAGTTTACGTGAACGGGATGTCGACCAGCATGCCGATCGATGTACAGGAGGCAATGCTCGCATCGATCGAGGGTCTTGAGAGAGCTGAGATGATCCGCCCGGGTTACGCTATCGAGTACGACGCCATCGATCCCCGCGAACTCCGGCATTCGCTGGAAGTGAAGACTCTCCCGGGATTATTTCTTGCGGGCCAGATCAATGGGACTTCCGGATATGAAGAAGCCGCCTGCCAGGGTTTGGTTGCTGGTATCAACGCTGCCCGGCGAGTGAGTGGGCTGGAGCCGGTGGTAATTGGACGCACTGAGGGCTACACGGGGATCCTTATCGATGACCTGATCAGCAAAGGAGCGGATGAGCCGTATCGAATGTTCACGTCCCGCGCCGAGTTCCGTTTACACCTTCGTATCGACAACGCGGACGAACGTCTTACGCCCTTGGGTCGCGAGATCGGTTTGGTTTCCGACGAACGGTGGAAACTATTGGAGCGCAAGCGAAATCAAAGAGCGCTACTAGTGGCGGGACTCGAGAAAGAACGCGCCAAGGCTGAATTGGATTCTGAGCGGCCGTTGCTGGCTCAATGGCTCAAGCGTCCGGAGAGCCGTCTTCGCGATCTCGGTCCATGGGTGGTGCGCATTCTAGGCGAGAATGCTGTTCCAGGTGTTCTCGACACGGTGGAGACAGAACTCAAATACAACGGGTACATCCGTCAGCAGGACCGCCATATCGCAAGGTTGAAAGAAGCGGATGGACGGTCGATCCCTCAGGAGTTCTCCTTTTTCGGGATTCCGGGTGTCTCCCGGGAGATTCAGGAGAAACTTTCTCGGGTCCGGCCTGCCACACTGGGGCAAGCGGGGCGAATTCCGGGCGTTACACCTGCAGCCGTTGCCGTTCTTGAAACATATTTGCGCGTCTCTCAACGCGTGTCATAACTTTTATCGTTTCCCAAACGCGTTTTATATACCCACGTTCCACGTGAAACCTTCTAGACAGGGTTCCACGTGAAACGCCTCGTTCGCGCTACAATTGGTTTTCCATTCCTATGGCAAAAGCTATTGCGATCGCCAACCAAAAAGGCGGCGTCGGCAAAACTACCACTGCGATTAATCTGTCAGCCTCCCTTGCCGCAAATGATCTCCGCGTACTCCTGATCGACTGCGACCCTCAAGGTAACGCCACTACGGGCGTTGGCGTAACAAAGACAAATGAGCAGTTGAACACGTACCACGCGCTTTTCAGTGATACCCAGATCGCCGACATCATTGTTACATACTGACTTCGAAGGATTGGACCTCGTACCATCCAACCGAAATCTCGTCGCCGCCAATCTTGAGTTGGTGGAGTTACCCGACCGGGAAAACCGCCTGAAATTCAAACTGGACGAAATTCGAGACAGATACGACTACATCATTCTGGATTGCCCGCCGGCCTTAGATCTCTTGACTTTGAATGCGTTGGTCGCGTCGGATTCCGTTCTGATTCCGATCCAGTGTGAATTCTTCGCGCTTGAGGGGATTTCTCAGTTGATGGATACAGTAGATCGAATCCGAGATTCATTCCAGCACAACTTAGCGATCGAAGGCATTCTTCTGACCATGTACGACGATCGAACAAACCTGACGAGGCAGGTGGCCGCTGACCTTGCAGAGTTCTTTCAGGGAGAGATCTTTAAAAGCATTATTCCCCGAAGCGTGCGGTTGGCGGAGGCTCCGAGCCATGGGAAGCCAATCTTGTCCTATGATGTTCGCTCCAAAGGAGCCGAGAGCTATATCAAACTAGCGAAAGAAATATTAGAGAATGACCAAAGGAACCGATCAACGAAAAGCGCTAGGTAAAGGCCTATCCGCGCTCCTTCCGAGCAGACCAGCGGCGCGGCCCGAACCGAAAGCCCCCGAAGAACAAGCGTCTAAAACCATTCACTCTTTATCGATCGATGCAATCGATCCGAATCCGGTTCAGCCGCGGAGCGTGTTCGTCAACGACCGCCTGAACGAACTGGCCCAATCAATCCGGGCCAACGGAATCATCCAACCTTTGATTGTGCGGAAAGCCGGCGACCGCTATCAACTAGTTGCCGGCGAACGACGCTGGCGAGCTGCCCGACTGGCCGGCTTGTCCGAGGTTCCGGTTGTCGTCCAGGACTTCGCCACGGATCGGTTGCTCGAAGTCGCGCTCATCGAAAACATCCAGCGTGAAGACTTGAATCCGATCGAAGTTGCGCACGCTCTCGACCGCCTTTCGAGAGAACACAGCTTGAGCCATGAAGCGATTGGCGAGCGAACCGGGAAAGATCGAACTACGGTAACCAACCTCATTAGGTTGTTGCGTCTTCCTCCAGAGATACAACTACTTGTAGCCGAGCACCAATTGAGTATGGGACACGCTCGGGCAATTCTAGGCTTGCCTTCGGAAGATCTTCAGAAAGAAGTTGCTCAAAGGGCCGCCGCCCAGAGTTTATCGGTCCGACAAGTCGAGCGACTCATTCAAGGGATGACGTCGAAACGGGATCCGGAATCCTCCGAAAACGCAAAGGAACCGGGTTACGATCCGAATGTCGCCGCAGCTACGCGCGAGCTAGAGGCAACCCTGGGTACGCGTGTCCGGATTATGCCCCAAAGTCCTACGAAGGGCCGCATTGAAATTGAATATTTCACCCCGGATGATTTGGATAGGATCTATAACCTGATCGTGTCGGGTAGTAAATAAGGATGGTGCCGGCGGCTGGAGTTGAACCAGCGACCTACGGATTATGAGACCGTCGCTCTAACCACCTGAGCTACACCGGCGCTAGACCTAGGATAATAACCTCGAGTTGTCACTGTCAAACAACCCTGCAGGAAACTCAAGTGGGTTGACACACAATTAAAAGAGATTCATAGTGGTGCTAGGAAGTGGATGATTTAAGTACTACCACTTCTTCTCCCTAACCCTCCGATGGGGAGACCCCACTAGGCGAAGGAGGCCGAACCGAATCCACGCTCTAAGGCGGCTACCGGCACGCTCTGGGAAACTTGGTCAAGAAAACCGCTCGGTTTGGAGCAGGCCGACGCGGCGACGGAACAAATGACCAACTACTTATCGGGTTGGCGGTCGCCTTGGCCTCCCTGTTTGACAGTCCCCCTCTTCGTTTCTTACCCTCCTAAGAGTGGTTCTCTACAGAGTTGAAGGTAGTGTTCGGCCTTGAGCATTGTCGATTTTCGGGGTGTCTCTAAAAGTTATCCAGTTTACAGGGAACCCAAAGACCGTCTGAAGGAGCTTGCGACGTTGAACCGGCGCTCGTTTCATCAGGACTTCTGGGCTCTCCGTGACATAACATTTGCAGTCGAGCGCAGCGAGACCTTCTGTGTCATAGGCGAGAATGGCTCGGGCAAAAGCACGCTTCTGCAAATAATTGCCGGCATCCTCGCGCCTACAGAGGGCTCCGCACAGGTACACGGCCGGGTTGCTGCCCTCTTGGAACTGGGCGCCGGATTCAATCCCGAATTTACCGGCCGGGAGAATGTATATCTAAACGCATCGATTTTAGGCTTGTCGCAACAGGAGATCGATCGCCGTTATCGCGATATTGCCGCCTTTGCAGAAATCGGCGATTTCATCAATCAACCGGTGAAAACGTACTCTAGCGGAATGACTGTTCGCCTTGCCTTCGCCGTGGCGATTCACGTCGATCCGGAGATTTTGCTGGTCGACGAAGCTTTGGCCGTAGGAGACATCTACTTCCGCCAGCGCTGTATGCGTAAAGTGCACGAGCTACGTTCGTCAGGCGTTACGATTCTTTTTGTTTCCCATAGCATGGGAGATGTGAAGGCGATCGGCGACAGATGTATGTGGCTTGATTCCGGACGCATCCGCGAGTTGGGGACAGCAGACCAGGTGATCGCAAAGTATCTTGCGGCAATGGCGGAAAAGGATTCCGCATATCTCGGCTCCCCGCAGGCGGCATTATCCATACCGCAGTCGGCGAAGGCGCCACCGGAAATCCTGGACCGCATTCCCAATATTGACCATCGGCACGGCGACGGCCGCGCCGAAATAACAGGGATCGCAGTGTACGATGCGTATGCGCGTGAGACGCCCGTGCTTACCCCGGGGGCTCGCATCATCGTACGTATATCGGTGAAAGCCAATCAGGATGTTATGCTCCCCAACGTGGGATTCATGATGCGGAATCATTTAGGGATCGATTTCGCCGGCAGCAACACCACACGCGAAGGGCATCAATTACCGCCTATGCGAGCAGGCGATCGCATTACGGTCGATTTCCACCTGGACCTGCCGGACCTATATCCTGCTTTCTTCTCCTTCTCGCCTGCCATTGCGGATGGCACACTTCACTCCTATACGATGTGTGATTGGATCGATAATGCGATAACTCTGCAAATGGGACACACCGAAGGTCAAGTTTACGGATACATTCATCTACCCTGCCGAGTTGAAGTGAACGCGCGTTTGCATGACTCCCGGGCATCCGTGGCATGAATATCGAGTTTACCGGGGAGCGAGTCGTTCCAGGGCGCGTCGATGAGGACCTGTGGAACGAACACCTAGCCCGATATACCTTCTCAGAACGATTCTGTCGCGGGCGTCGGGTTCTCGACGCGGGCTGTGGAACAGGCTACGGCGCAAATCAGCTTGCTCTCGCCGCGCAATCAGTTGTGGGGGTGGACATCGCGCAGGATGCGATCGCATACGCGGCATCGGAGTATTCCAGAACTAACCTGCGTTTCGTACAAGCGCCCTGCACGGCGCTCCCTTTCGCAGCGGCGTCCTTCGATGTGGTGGTCAGCTTCGAAGTAATCGAGCACCTGCAGCAATGGGACGCGCTCATCAACGAAGCGCGAAGAGTACTGACGGCCGAAGGTCTATTCGTCGTCTCGACACCGAATAAAAACTTCTACGCACAAACACGGGCCGACTCGGGACCCAATCCTTTCCATGAACATGAGTTTGAATTGGAAGAGTTTCGCGACGCCCTCAGTCGTGTCTTTCCTCATGTGACCATCGCTTTCGAAAATCATGCCGGGTGTGTGCTATTTGAATCGTCTGCATCAGACAGTGTCGAAGCGCATTTGAATGGACGAACCCACATCGATGATGCGAATTTTTATATAGCTGTTTGTTCTGCACAGCAACAATCCGTTTCCTCTTTCGTGTACGTGCCGGAAACATGCCAACCAGCTGAAGGAACGTGGAACACGGATCCAAAGCCTGGAGACCGAACTGCAGCTCAAAAATGGTTGGCTCAAGGAAGCACAAATTAAGCACTCTGAACTAGTACGTCTCCACACGGAACAGACGCACGAACTTCAGAAGAACAACGCCTGGGCAGTCGAACTTGACACTCAATTAAAGGCAAGCAGCGAACGAATCGCCCAACTTCAGGACGAGCTCAATGAGCAGCACCTAGCGGCGCTCGCCGTGGCCGAAGGTTATGAGAAACAGCTGCGTACTTTACAAACAGATCTTGAAGAGCGAACGAAATGGGCTCAGGACACTGAAGCTCGCATGCAGCATCACGTCGACCAAGTCACTGCGGATCTTGCTCGTTGCAACGATCTGCTGGATAAGGCTGAATCCACGGTTGTGGAACGCACGAACTGGGCTCTTCAACTTCAACGTGAGCTCGAACAAGCGCAGGCGCAGCTTGCGATGGCGCGAGCCTCTCGCTGGATGAAGCTTGGCCGGATGATCAAGGTAGGACCGGAGCTCAATCCTTGATGCGTCGCGCGGGATACCTGCTCCTTTACTTACCTCTCCTCATTCTTTCGCCGCTTCTGATTCTGATCCCAATGGCGGCGGTCGCCATCTCGGACTTCTTGTGGTCTCTGTTTGGACGCCGACGGATCGTGCGGGACACAATGCCCGATCGAGCTTCCGCCTCTGTTGTTATCCCGAACTGGAACGGCCGCGATCTGCTCGAGAAGTATTTGCCCTCCGTCGTGAAGGCGATGGAGAACAACTCTGCGAACGAGATCATCGTCGTGGATAACGCTTCTTCCGATGGGAGCGTTGATCTCCTCAAGCAGCGATTCCCCTCTGTTCGCGTGATTGAATTGTCAGAGAATCTTGGCTTCGGAGGCGGCTCTAACGTCGGCTTCAGCGCAGCGAGAAACGATATCGTCGTGCTCCTCAACAGCGACATGCGCGTGGAGCCCGACTTCTTACAACCTCTGCTTGACGGCTTCACAGATGAGCTCGTCTTTGCCGTCTCCTGTCAGATATTCTTCAGCGATCCAGCGAAGCTGCGTGAAGAAACAGGCCTCACACAAGCCTGGTGGCAAGGCGGTCACCTGCGAGTGCGACATCGCGAGGATCACGCAATCCAGAATGCATACCCATGCTTCTACGCGGGAGGCGGATCATCCGCCTTTGATCGCAGAAAAGTTCCTCGAACTCGGCGGATTCGATAATATTTTAAAGCCGTTCTATCTTGAAGACACTGACCTTGGTTTCATGGCTTGGAAACGTGGTTGGAAGGTGCTTTATCAACCTCGGAGCGTCGTATTCCATGAGCATCGAGGAACGATCGGAAAGAAGTTCTCGCCTGCCTATATTTCCTCCGTTCTGAAAAAGAATTTCGTCCTCTTCTGCTGGAAGAATATTCACGAGTGGCCGAGATTTCTCAGCCACCTCGCCTCGGCTTGGGCTGACGCCGTAGTGAGCGCGGTTATGGGCGATTCGCCCGAGCGCACAAACTTATCCGGACTCTGGCGAGCCTTGCTGCAGTTGCCAGGCGCTCTCAGGGCCCGTTGGAATGCTCGCCAACTCGCGGCGCAAAGCGATACTGAAGCGTTTCGGCGACCGCTTGGAGGCTATTTCCGCGATCGCTTCACTAAGCTTGCGCCTAGTCCGGAGCAGCTCTCCGTGCTCTTCGTGTCGCCTTATCCGATTTGTCCACCGACGCACGGCGGTGGAGTATTCATGTATCAGACTGCGACCGAACTGGCGCGGCTCACGCAGTTGCACCTGATCGTTCTGCTTGATTTCGAACACCAGCGCGCTCCGCACGAAGAACTCGTCTCGCAATGCGCTTCGGCCGAGTTCATCGTCCGTATGACCGGACGCGCCCACTCATTCGGTTCGATCGACCCACATGCAGTCGCCGAATTCAGCAACCCCGAGTTGGAGTGGTTGATTCACCGGCAGATCCTTCTCAACGACATCGACGTCTTGCAATTGGAATACCTGCCGCTTGGCCAGTACGCGGGGAGGTTCCGGCAGATTCCGAGCATTCTGTTTGAGCACGATATCTACTTCCAGTCCATCGCTCGCCAGTTGCCAGGGTTGAAGGCCGTGGCACGGAGAATGTCTGCTACCTTCGAGTACTTGCGCGCGCTCCGCTACGAATTGCGTTTGCTTCCGAAGATGGACCGCGTGCAAGTGTGCAGTTGCGATAACCGGCAGCATTTGCTGTCCTACTTGCCGCAACTGGAAGGCAAGGTGGACGATGATCTCCGAGCGGGCATCGATACTGCGCGCTACGAATTCCGGCTTGATGGACGTGAGCCGGATACCATGCTCTTTCTCGGAAGCTTCCGGCATCTCCCCAACCAGGAGGGCCTCGAGTGGTTCACTCGCCACGTACTGCCGCGTATTCTTCAACAACGTCCAAACGCGAGATTGGTGGTCATCGGCTCAGATCCTCCACAGCGGCATTCCCTGCCCGGCAACACGGACGCCATCGAACTCGTCGGGTTCGTTGACGATGTGATGGAGCCGCTTCGAAGATATTCGCTATTCGTCTGTCCGATCCTGTCCGGATCAGGTGTCCGCGTTAAGCTTCTGGAGGCCTTCGCTTCCGGAATTCCGGTTGTGTCCACAACCATAGGAGCCGAAGGCCTCACAAGCAGCGATGGCGATATCTGTGGATTGGCCGATGATCCGCAGCTCTTTGCTGACACGGCTGCAAGATTGCTATCCGATAAGGCCGCGGCAAGAGATCTTGCGATACGAGCCAGAAAAGCAGTGGTGGACACGCGTGACATGCGAACGATCACGCGAAAGCTGGAACAGAGTTATCGGAAGGAAGTCGAAGCGAAACGCTCTACTTCGGCGGCTTAAGGTCTTCCGTAAGCTGGTTGATAACTTTGTCAGCCAACGAATTCATCGACGTCGAGCGGCCGTCCTTAGGGATCGCATAGTGCGACCAGATGATGGCCCGAGTCTTACGGGACACTAGAAACACGTTGCCCCTACCTTTGCCGAAGGAATTCGTATGCACGGCTGGAGCAACGGAGTTCTCAATGGTTTCCGGGGTCTTACCTTTTTGGGCGGATTCCTTGCCATCTTTGGTATCGTTCTCTTCCTCTACTTCTTTCGGGGGAGGAGGAGGCGGGTAGAGTTCTTCCCATTTCTGTTCAAACGCAGTGCCAATCCGATCGGTGAACACGGCATCCGCAATATTGGGGTCGGTGACAACTTCGAACACTCCGCGCTTCGTGAGCTGGTTTGCGAGATACTGATCCAGACCATTCGTCATCTGCATCATGTAAACCGTCTTCACATTTGGGAGCTCGGGGTTAGCAGCGCCAAAGGCGCATATCGACACAACACCGAGCAGAACACTGCGCAATACCATATATCCTTCCAGACGCGAGTTCATCCGATTTGGACGGCGGCTCCTTATAGAATAAAGCTAATCCCGCGCCAGCCCTCTGCATGTACAAAGGTCAATCCATAACCGTGATCATTCCCTGCCTGAACGAGGAACAAGGGATTGAGAAGGTTCTGCGCCGTCTTCCGGAGTTCGTGGACCAGACTATCGTGGTCGATAACGGGTCAACCGATCGGACTTCCGAGGTCGCACGGTCGCTCGGCGCAGAAGTGATTCGGGAAGACGTACGCGGATATGGGAGAGCTTACAAACGTGGATTTGCCGATGCAACTGGCGACATAATCATTACACTTGATGGCGACCATAGCTATCCGGCGGATGCTCTCGCGTACCTACTCGAAGCCTTTCTGCACCTCGAGGTCGATTTCCTAAATGCTTCACGATTCCCGGTCCGGGATCGGCACGCCATGAGTCTCAAGCACAAATTCGGCAATCTCGTATTATCGCTGGCGATGTCCATTCTGTACTTCCGGTGGGTGCGAGATTCTCAGTCTGGGATGTGGGTGTTTCGCCGCTCCATCCTGAAACACTTGAGCCTGATCTCCGATGGTATGGCCTTCTCAGAAGAAATCAAAATCGAAGCTCTCAAGACAAGCCGGGTTCGTTTTACCGAAATCTCCATACAGTACACATCCCGGCTCGGTGAGATCAAGCTGAACCCCTGGCGCGATGGCTTCCACAATCTTTGGTTCCTCGTGAAGAAACGGTTTACCTGATGCGCGTAGCTGCGGTGATCGCCAATTGGAATGGCGCGTCGTTGTTAAGGAGCCTCCTGCCCACGATCGCTGCTCAGACGCGCCCATTCAATGAAATCGTTTTAGTAGACAACGGTTCTACGGACGACTCTATTGCCTTTGCCGAAAGCTTGGGCGTTAAGGTCATGCAACTTGGTAAAAATCGGGGCTTCGCTCCCGCGGTGAATGCCGGTGTCGACGCAGTCCGCGCCGACGTAGTCGCGATACTCAACAACGACGTTAGGCTTCACAGTGATTGGCTTGCATTTGCTATATCGCGATTCGACGATACTTCGGTCTCATTTGTGACTGGCAAAACGCTGACGGAAGCGGATCATAAGATCATGGACGGCGCCTTCGACGCGCTTTCTCGGGGTGGATGCGCCCTGCGCTGCGGGGCGGGGCGGTGGGATGGTCCTTATTGGTCGCACTCCCGAGCAATCCAGTTCGCGCCGTTCACGGCCATTCTCGTTCGTCGCGCTGTTTTCCAGGAGCTTGGCGGGTTGGATGAGATGTTCGAATCGTATCTGGAAGATGTGGAATTCGGACTTCGGTGTGCGTCCAGACGATACACCGGTGTTTACGAACCTCGAGCAGTCGCCACCCATCTTGGCAGCGCAACTCTGGGCCGGTGGAACTCTACAACCGTAAGGAATATCGCGAGAAATCAAGTGCTGCTGGTCGCGAGGCACTACGATGCAGCCACCCTCTGGCGATTCGGTTGGCCGATTGCTGTGTCACAGCTTCTGTGGGGTGTGGTTGCGCTTCGACATGGCGCTGGAGCCGCTTGGATCGGAGGCAAACTTGACGGCTTGCGTATGTTCCGACTCTGTCGGGCGCCGGCCACCCCCGCGTACGGGAAGTGCTGCGTGCAAGCGAACGTACACTTCGGGATGTTCAAACCTCTACCGGCTTCGATTGGTATTGGCGGCTGTACCTGGCGCTGACATTTAGCCGATGGTCGAACTAGAATGCCGGGAATCGTCGTTGTGACGTACAACTCGGTCGAGGTGATCGAAACGTGTATTGACGCTTGCCAGCGTTTAGCGGTGGACAGCATCGTGGTTGTGGATAACGCATCCATGGACGGAACGGTTCAGCGGGTGAGTCAGATCGCAAATGTCGAATTAATTGCGAACCCTACAAATCGGGGGTTTGCCGCTGCGGTGAATCAAGGGATCGCGGCATTGAAAACAGACACAGTTCTGATCCTTAACCCGGATGCAATTCCGATTGGGGGGTTGGACGCATTAGAACGGTCCGCCTTGAGCGAAGGTGTAGGCGCCGCTACAGGCCGCCTGATCGGATTCGACGGACATGACCAGAACGGTTTCAACATTCGCGCGTTTCCGACGGCGTGGACATTGGTTTTCGAGGCGTTCGGATTGAACAGAGTCTGGCCTGGAAATCCGGTGAATCGCCGGTATCGCCAAGCCACGCCATCGACGGAAGAGAACATAGATCAACCCGCAGGAGCATTTTTGTTAATCCGAAGGAGTGCCTGGCAGGAGTTGGGCGGCTTCGATGAGGGCTTTTTTCCAATCTGGTTCGAAGATGTGGATTTTTGCAAGCGGTTAAAAGATTCGGGCTATCACATCCGCTACACACCCGAGGCAATTGCAAGACATCACGGTGGACATTCTGCGACACAGTTGCCCTGGAAAGAGCGTCAGGTATTCTGGTATGGTAGCCTTCTAAGATACGCTTCGAAGCATCTGTCTATAGCCTCGAGGCGGGCCGTTGGATTAGCTGTGATACTGGCTTGTTTCCCGCGCATGTTGGCGGGCATGTTTCAGTTCGGAGTCTCCGAGTCGGTATCAGTGTATGTTAGAGTCGTTTGGCTGGCCGGACGGTGCTTGCGTTAGGGTGAGGCGCGGGCGTAGTACACCGGTTTGAAGCCGTTCGACGGAAAAACAGGAAGCAGTCCAGATAAATAGATTGCATGCCCCATAACGACTACGTATCCGTCACGATTGTGACGTACAACAGTGGCCGGTTCATCAAACGATGTCTTGAATCCGTCCTGGAGCAGAAGTATGACAAAAAAGAAATCGTCGTCATTGATAACGCCTCCACTGACGGGACCGTGGATATTCTCGAGCAATTCGAGGAGTGCTGCAGGATCGTTTACAACTCCGAAAATATAGGTTTTGCCGCCGCGCAGAACCAGGCGATCGACCTGGCAAAAGGCTCCTGGGTGCTCACGCTCAACCCTGACGTTCTGCTGCTGCCCAATTTCATTCAAGCCTTGGTCGATGCCGGGCAAGTGGACGAGCGCATCGGGACTGTCTGCGGCAAGCTATTGACAATGAAAGCGACCATGGAATTGCCTGAGCAGGCGCTCGTCGATTCTACTGGAATCTACTTCACTCCGATGATGCGGCACCTCGATCGCGGCAGCCAGGAAGTCGATAACGGCCACTACCGGGTCAACGAATACGTCTTTGGGGCGACGGCAGCAGCAGCGCTTTATCGCCGGGAGATGATCGACGACATCTGTATTCAGGGCGAGTTCTTCGATCCCGATTTCTTCGTCTACCGTGAAGACGCGGATGTCGCATGGCGGGCCCAACTGTTAGGCTGGCGCTGCATGTATACTCCTCATGCTCTCGGGTACCACGTCCGTAACGTTCTGCCGGGTAATCGGCGCGCTCTGCCGTCGGTGATCAACATGCATTCGGTGAAAAACCGGTTCCTAATGCGGTTGAAGAACATGACACCGGATCTCTATCGCAAAAACTGGGTATCGATCACCAGTCGCGATCTGGTGGTTGTCGGCTGCTGTATGGTCCGGGAGTTCACCTCACTTAAGGCGTTTTGGTACATCGCGCGAAATTGGCGGCGCGTGCTCGAAAAGCGCTCAGAGATCATGAGCCGGCGTCGAGTAACCGACGAGTACCTGGCGAGCTGGTTCTCCTATGAACCGATTGCGAGACCGGCGCCTAAGACACCGGCGCGTGCTGTCAGCCGTCAAAAGGCAGTTCGGCGGTAACTGAGGCGATGAAGATTGCCCTGTTGGGCACTCGGGGTATCCCCGCGAACTACGGTGGATTTGAGACCTTCGCTGAAGAAATCTCGCCTAGACTTGTTGCGCGCGGCCATTCCGTAACCGTCTACTGCCGCAACCGTCACACGGAGCCCTCGTATCGGGGCGTCGATCTTCGATACCTTCCCACAATACGCCGTAAATACTTCGATACGATCGCGCACACCTTTGTCTCAACCCTCGATCTCCTTCTTAACCGCCACGACGTAGCCCTATACTGCAATGCCGCTAACGCGATCTTCACCTGGATTCCGAGAATCACCGGTACGCCGGTAGCGTTAAACGTGGATGGCTTAGAGCGGAAGCGCAAGAAGTGGAACTTCCTTGGGAGTTCCTGGTATCGCGCTTCCGAGTGGCTGTCGATATGGATGCCGAACGCAATTGTGTCCGATGCCGAGAAGATCCGCATGTACTACAGACAAAACTACGGGGCCGAGTCGACGTTCATCCCGTATGGGGCAGAGACGGGAAAAGTCGCGTCGATAGGGATGCTCAATAAATTGGGACTCGAGCCGGGAGAGTACTTTCTATACGTGAGTCGAATGGAGCCGGAAAACAACGCCTTGATGGTGAGAGAAGCATTCGAGCGGCTAGCGACGAAAAAAAAGCTTGCTTTGGTCGGGCATGCTCCGTACGCCGACGATTACATAGCTCGTGTGCGCGACACGAAAGACCCCCGCGTCGTCATCCCAGGAGCCATCTATGGCGAAGGCTATAAGGAGCTGCAGTCGCATTGCTTCGCTTATATCCACGCGACGGA
Source organism: Bryobacteraceae bacterium (assembly GCA_963833675.1). Classification (GTDB taxonomy): domain Bacteria; phylum Acidobacteriota; class Terriglobia; order Bryobacterales; family Bryobacteraceae; genus DASQDN01. The sequence continues at coordinate 331,127 of CAWHYW010000022.1, forward strand.
AGTGGGCGGTACGCATCCCGCGCTAATCGAAGCTATGGGACGCGGGGCCCTCACTTTGTATCTCGACACCCCGGAGAATCGCGAGGTAGCAGGAGATGTCGCGATCCCATTCACACACGACGATCTCACCAGGAAATTGAATTTCGCCCTCACTTGCTGTGAGCAGGATCGAGCCGCTTTTCGCGAAGCAGCCGAGCAAAGAGTGCAGCAGCGCTATAGCTGGGATTATGTGACTGCCGCATACGAGAGTCTGTTTCGAGAGCTGCTCGCATAATAAGCTTATGGCGACCTCGCCTTTTCGCTCCTGGGTCGAAATCTCGCGATCTCAGCTTGCAAGCAACTTTCGGGCAATCAAGCAGGCAGTCGGTGCGGATATAACGATAATGCCGGTCGTAAAGGCTGACGCGTACCGGCACGGCGCGATTGAGATTGCTCGGGTTCTTGTCGCGAACGGAGCGCAATGGCTGGCAGTCAGCAACGTAGAAGAAGGCTTGGCTCTGCGAGACGCGGGGATCGGAACACGTATTCTCGTCATGGCGGATTTTCTGCCGGTTGGGCGAGTCGCGATGTGCGAGCACGGCCTTACACCGGTTATCCACGATCTTGATGATGTGAAGGCGTTGAACGAACTCGGTATAGCCAAAGGCGAACCGATTGCTTTCCATTTGAAGATCGACACCGGGATGTGTCGTCTCGGCACCCGAGCTTCCGCGGCCGACATCGCAGCAACACTCGCTGGCAATCCATTCGTTCGGCTGGAAGGGTTGATGACGCATTTCGCGTCTGTGGCCGACTTCACCTCGGAACAAACCGACGAGCAGACATTCTGCTTTTTCCAGGTCGTCGAGGGCCTTCGTGAACTGGGGATCGAACCGCGCTACACACACTTGTCCAGCACTGGCGGAATTGCATACCGTCAACGCGAAGCCTGGGGCAACATGGTTCGACCGGGACATGCCATCTACGGATATGTATCGCCGGCCCGTTCGGGTCCGGCCAGCAGCTTACGAGTGAGTCCGGCAATGTGTTGGAAGGCAGCCGTTCTGACGGTCAAAGAAATACCGGCGGGGGCGCAGGTTGGGTATGGCGGCATCTTTCATGCTCCCGAGTCGATGCGTATCGCGGTGCTTGCCGTTGGTTACGCCGACGGAGTGCCGCACCGCTTGTCGAATCGTGGAAGGGTTATTGTCCGGGGCAAGTTCGCCCCGATTCTTGGAGCGGTGTCCATGGACCTGACCACGATCGACATCACGCACTGCCCTGAAGTCTGTCCGGGAGACTCAGTAACAATTCTCGGCTCCGAAGCCGGCATTGCTATTGATGCTCAAGAGATCGCTCGTCAAGCCGGAACCATTTCGTATAGCGTGCTGTGCGGAATTAGCTCTCGCGTGAAGCGGGTATATCTGTAGCTAGCGACCGGTTTCGAACGCCTGCCATAGCCGCGACACGTCGATCTGCACGGGCAGTGCAACAGAAACGAGGCTACCCTCGTCGATACCATTCCTCTGAACCAACTGCCCTTCCTCCAGAACATACGGCGTTACGATCCGGCGCTTCGGGTCGATCAACCATACTTCTGCGGCACTCGCCGACTCGTAATCGGCGAGGAGCTGGTAAACCGATCCCTTTCGATTGCTTGGCGACAAACATTCGGTTACGAGCTTGGGCGCGATCCAGACGTAGCCTTTGCCCGAGGTTTCCTCGTATTCCGCACGAAGCAGCTCGCTATCGAAAACGGTTATGTCTGGGATACGAACGGCAACCGCAGGCTCCCGCCTGATCCCCAAACCGTAAGCCGTTGTGATGACGTCGAAGCGTTCTTCCGGCAACTGCTTGGACAGAAGTCGGGCCAACACAGTGATCAGCCGAAAGTGTCCTTTCTCTGGTGGAGGCATCTGTCGAATTTCTCCGTTCACGATCTCCTCCAGCCGGTCCACCGGCAAGGCCAGCGCTTCTTCCAGAGTCAGTATGTGCGTCGCGGAGCTCATATCAAAATAATAGGCCCGATCTGACTCCGGTTAGAAACCGTTCCGATCGGGCCGCTTTTAGAGCTGAAACTAAACGTCGAGATTCCGAACGTCGAGCGCGTTCGTCTCAATGAACTTCCGACGGCTCTCCACGTCATCGCCCATCAGCGTAGAGAAGATCTCTTCGCACTCGACCAGATCTTCCAAACGCACCTGAAGCAGCGTACGTTTTTCCGGATTCATCGTCGTCTCCCAGAGCTGCTCGGCGTTCATTTCGCCCAACCCTTTGTAGCGTTGCACCTGAGCGTCGCGCGTGCCCTCCGCCTTGATGTAGCTCAACAGCTCACGCCAGCCGGTCAGCACTTCTCGATGCCCGTCGTTGACCACAGTAAAGGGAGGGTGATTGTGACGAGCAATCTGTTTCGCCACAACGCGGAGCTTCTTGAACTCCGGCTGTTGCGCAAGCTCGACACCGATTACTCGTTCGGCGTGCGTCGCGTCGCGATAGCGAACCTCCCAAACGGAGTGTTCTTCATCGCGCTTCATTTCTACCGGCAACTTCAACGCCTGCAGCGCTTCAAACACCGGCTGCACATTGACCTTCTCTGCGAAATCAGCCTTGCTGTCGATCTTGTATAGCGAATTGGTAAGTACCTCGACGACACGGCTGTCGCGCAATCTGCGCTCGGCCTGGCGCCAGACAGTCTGCAGTTCATCGAGACTCATCAGGAAGCTGCGCAGCTCGCCCTTTTCGATCTTGGTGACTTCCGGAGATCCGTACTCAACCGAAATATTCTCCATTGCCCTACGGAGAATCTCGGCCGTGAACTCGCGATCGTCTTTGATGTACTTCTCGCTCTTCCCTTTCTTAATTCGATACAGCGGGGGCTGCGCCACGAAGACGTGGCCTCGCGTAATCAACTCCTGCATGTGCCGGAAGAAGAACGTTAACAGCAGCGTCCGAATGTGCGAGCCGTCTACGTCAGCGTCAGTCATAATAATGATCTTGTTGTATCGGAGCTTTGCGACATTGAAATCGTCCTTGCCGATACCCGTTCCAATTGCCGTGATCATCGCTCGGATCTCCTCATGTCCGAGCATCTTGTCATAACGAGCCTTCTCGACATTCAGGATCTTGCCGCGTAAGGGAAGAATCGCCTGATACCGGCGGTCCCGTCCACCTTTCGCCGTCCCACCCGCGGACTCGCCCTCGACGAGATACACCTCGCACCGCTCCGGATCCTTCTCCTGACAGTCAGCGAGCTTTCCCGGTAACCCGCCAGAATCGAGAGCGCCCTTACGACGTGTCAGATCGCGAGCTTTGCGGGCTGCCTCACGAGCGCGCGCCGCTTCGATCGCCTTGCCCACGATTCGCTTCATCACCGTCGGATTCTTATCGAAGTACTCCGCCAGTTTGTCGTTGACGAACTCCGTCACTTTCCCCGCAATGTCGCTATTGAGCTTGCCTTTCGTCTGTCCTTCGAACTGCGGCTGCGGCAACTTCACGCTGATAACGGCTGTAAGTCCCTCCCGGACATCATCGCCGGAAAGATTCTCTTTCACATCCTTGAACAGACCCGCAGCCTGACCAGCGGCGTTGATAGTACGTGTCAAAGCGCTGCGGAATCCGCTCATGTGCGTTCCGCCGTCAACCGTGTTGATGTTATTCGCGAAACTGAAGAGCGTCTCGGAGTAGCTGTCGTTGTATTGAAGCGCTACCTCCATAGTCAAAATGCCATTCGGCACTTCGCGTTCCGCCTCAAAGTGAATCGGTTTGTCATGCAGAGTGTTCTTGCCGCGGTTCAGGTGTTTGATAAATTCTGCAATACCGCCGCTGTAGTGAAACTCGTGGTTCTTTACAGGATCCTCGCGCTCGTCCGTAAGCGTGATTTTCAGACCCTTGTTGAGGAACGCCAATTCGCGAAGGCGTTGCGCCAGCGTATCAAAGTTAAACGCTCCCGGATCCATGATCGTGAAATCCGGACGGAATGTGATCTTCGTCCCGGTCTTGTTTCCTGCTTTGCCCGTCTTTTGCAGCGGCGCCTTCGGAACACCGCGGACGTACTCCTGTTCCCACGTAGCCTTGTCACGCCAGATCTCGAGCTGCAGGAACTCGGCGAGCGCGTTGACGCAGCTCACCCCGACACCATGTAGACCACCCGAGACTTTGTAGCTGTTGGAGTCGAACTTCCCGCCGGCGTGAAGCTTCGTGAGGACCACTTCAGCGGCGGACACACCTTCATCGGGATGGATATCAACCGGAATTCCACGCCCGTCATCGACAACCGTGACGGAATTGTCTATATGGATCGTCACTTCAATATGCGTCGCATGCCCGGCTAACGCCTCATCGACCGAGTTGTCCACCACTTCATAAACGAGATGGTGCAGGCCCGAGATACCCGTAGAGCCGATGTACATTGCGGGACGAAGCCGCACGGCCTCAAGCCCCTCGAGAACCTTGATACTGCTGGAATCGTAAACGCCCACTGCTGTCACATCTTTACTTGCCATAAATTACCTGATAAAACTCCGCTGCCGATGAATGCTCATATGCGCATCGGCATGATTACGTAACGATAACGGCCGTTGCCGTCGCCGCCGGCTGGTCGCATCTCGCCGGCGCTTTGCGCATCGCGAAAGTGGAACGATACGTTGTCCTCCGTGGACGCGCGCAAAAAATCGAGCATGTACTGCGCATTGAATCCGATGTCCGTTTGCGCGCCGCCGTATTCCGCCGGAATAGTCTCTTCGCTTTCTCCGGTCTCGGACGAAGAGGAGTGTACTTTCAGTTCACCCGGAATCACCTGCAACCGGATCGCGCGCGAACGCTCGTCGGAAAATTGGGCTACGCGCTCGATCGCAGCCCTGAGTTCATCCTTCCGCAGAGTTACGGAGTTCGGCTGATCTTTCGGAAGAACGCGCTCGTAGTCCGGAAAATTCCCGGTCAACTTGCGGGAGATCAACAATCTGTCTCCAATTTCGAAAAACAGGTGATTGTCGTCAGCGGAGAAACGCAACAGATCGCCCTCTCCAGCCTCGCCGGACAGTTTCACCAGTTCCTGCATTGCCTTGCGCGGAAGCAGCGCCTTGAAGGGCGCTCCCAGCGACGGCAGCGGCACCGCTGATTCGATCAACGCCAGGCGGTGACCATCCGTTGCAACCATCGTCAGACCGTCGCTCTTTAAAAGCAGCAACGCTCCGTTCAAAGTGAATCGCGATTCTTCCGCCGAGATTGCGAAAATCGTTTTTTGGACCATCTCCGCCAGAGTGCTGATTGGAATCTCGGCGAGTAAATCCGGCATTTGCGGTAACTCCGGGAAGCTCTCGCGAGACATTCCAGCCATTCGCGTACGAGACCGTCCGCACAACAGATTCACCCATTGGTTATCGCCGAACTTCAGCTGAATATCTGCGTCGGGTAGAAGTCGAACATAATCCAGAAGCTTGCGCGCTGGAATAGTACCCGCGCCTTGCCGCGATATTTTGGCCGGGCAGCTGCACCGAATTCCCAGTTCGAGGTCGGTGGCGGTAAGCACAACACGATCCCCGTCCGTCTCAAACAGGACGTTCGACAAAATCGGGATCGTGGTCTTCTTCTCGACAACGCCTTGCGAGAGGCTCAGTTCTCGAACCAGTTCGGCCTTGCTGACGGTAAACTCCACGTTCGGGCGCTCCTCACGAAACTGCTGATGGTCGTCTCTCCGCCCTCGGCTTTCTCTTCTGAGCGGGTTATTCCTACAAACCAAAATAGAATCGTATTAGTAGGGTCTGTGGAAATGTTAGTATCTCTCTAAATTATACAAAAAACAGCGGCTTCTCGTCATCTCGGAGTGTTGAAAGCCGGGTACCCTCATTTGCGAAAGTGCAGATCCCCACCAAATCTTCACACGTTTCCCCCCACAGGAGGGTGCCGGTCCTGTGGAAAACCTTGTAAGTCTAATGGAATGAATCGATTATGCTGTGGATCATTCTGTTTAAATCCGGGTCGGTGTGGCGTAATTGCTCGATTTTGTTGATCGAGTGCAGTACGGTGGTGTGATGCTTACCCCCGAACAGCCTGCCAATCTCCGGCAGCGAAGCCTGAGTGAGTTCCTTGACCAGGTACATAGCAACCTGCCGCGGGTAGGCAATCTGTCGAGAGTTCGATTTTTGCTTCAGTTGATTCGGCTGTAGCGAAAATCGATCGGCGACCGCCTTCAGCACCGCTTCCATCGTCACCTTCCGCTCCGAGCCGCCGGTAATATGCTTCAACACCTGCTGTGCCATCGGTAGTGTGATCGGAGTACCGGTAACCGAGGAATACGCGAGAAGCTTCACCAAGGCGCCTTCCAATTCGCGGACGTTTGACTTCGTTTTAGTCGCGATGAAAATCCTTACATCCTCCGGAAGAGCAATGCCGTCCTGCTCGGCCTTCTTGTCCAGAATCGCCATCTTCGTCTCGAGGTCCGGAGGTTGAACGTCTACCATCAGCCCCCATTCGAATCGGGATCGCAATCGCTCCAACAATCCAGGCGTATGCTTGGGAGTCGTATCGCTGGAAATCACGATCTGTTTCTGATGTTCGTAGAGTTCGTTAAAGGTGTAAAAGAACTCTTCCTGCGTTCGCTCTTTCCCGCCAATCACCTGGATGTCATCGATCAGCAGCGCGTCGGCTGAACGATAGTGCTGGTGAAACTGCGGCATGCGATCCAGCTTTATGCAGTTAATCATCTGGTTCATGAACTTCTCGCTGGTGGTGTACACGATGCGCATACCAGCGAAATTTTCTACCAGGGATTTTCCGATCGCGTGCATCAGGTGGGTCTTGCCCATGCCCACGCCGCCATAGATGAACAACGGGTTATACGAGCGCGCGGGTGACGTGGCCACTGCCTTCGCCGCCGCATGCGCAAACTGATTACACGGACCGACGACGAAGTTGTCGAAATTGAACTTGAAGTTGACCTGAGGAGCCGTCGATGCCTGAAACAGAGAGAGGTCCGAAGAAGCTGATTGTGGCAGCATTGGAGCGACTCCTGGATTCACCTCGTAGGTGACCCGCCCATACGGCATTTCGAGTTCTCGAATGGCCGAATACACTGCGTCTGCATATTCAACCTCCATGAAAGAGCGCGTCGCCTCGTCTGGAGTGGTGACAACGATCGTGTCGCCATCTGCGCTCCGAAAGGCGGTGCGCGCTACCCAATTCCGAAAGGCTTCAGCCTGAATTTTTTCCTGAAGACGTCGCTTGATGAGGTCCCAGGAGTTCATGGTTGTGTCTGTTGTCACGTACACAGTACTTTTCCACAGGTTTCCCACAGTTTGTGGAAAACGAGCATACACCGCCCCTCATCTCTCCTTGGGAAGTTCTTGTTGGAGAGGGCCGGTGTTTCGAATCGGTCTGAACAATCTCTAGAAGGCCGTGCGGAACCTCAGTCTAACACACATGTATGGGGGGAATGGCTAGTACTTTTGAGAAATATATCTTGATTCCTTTCAGAAAGTTACCGAGAAGAAAAACAAAGTTCCCGGATTGTGGTTTAGGCATTACGATTGCTTTAAATTGACAACCGGAACGATCGCTTGCGAGAATAGAAACGTCGATCAGCGGGAGTAACTCAGCTGGTAGAGTGCAACCTTGCCAAGGTTGATGTCGCCGGTTCGAATCCGGTCTCCCGCTCCAACCTCAATCTTGTGGGACTCCGCACGTGGTCCACCGCCCTTGCCACCTATCATGGCCGTTGCTCCAGCCAGGATCTTGTTGTCGGCATAGTCCCTACCTGCAACGGTATCAGCTCCCGAAAACGTTCGAGTCCAAAAAATCGTTTCGAAATTTGCCCTTGGGATCGAACTTCGTCGCGAGGTGAATGAAGTCGGGCAGTTTGGGATATCTCGCCCTCAGCTCGGATGGAGCAAGCGTGAACAGCTTGCCCCAGTGAGGACGGACCTGATATGAGGAAAGCTCTTTTTCAATCAGCGGCAGCAACCGTCTGACGGCGGTCCAGTCCTGCTTCCAGGTGAAATGGATGGCAACGCTCGATTGGCGGTAGCACGGGCTCATCCAGAGATCGTCCTCCGCGATCGTGCGGATCTCGGAGATAAGCAGGTGCGGACTTACCTGATCGCGCAGGCGCTCGATTGCTAGAATGGCATCGACGGCATAGCGTCTCGGCACGAAATATTCTGACTGTAGTTCCTTGCCCGCGCTCGGCGTGAAGCCCATGCGAAAGTGTGGCAATCGGTCATACCAGGGCCCGGGCACTCCCATTTGCTCAGTACAGTTTTCGGCGGAAAGCTCGGAAATCGGGTGTAGGTTACGAGTCGCGAGCTTTGCTCCATAAAATTCGGCGGGCGCTACGAAGTTTTTTTCGGGAGTGACACGGCTTTTGATCCAGACTTCGTTGACACGCTGATGCTGCCAGTCGGTGAAGAGACTGACACTGTAGCCACTCGACTGAATTGCATCAAAGTGCTCCTTCATCTGAGGGAGCGGAAGATTCTGATAGACGTACTGCCTGACGTCAAATGCCGGTTGAATGTCGAGAGTGATACGCGTAATGACCCCGAACGCGCCGAGCGAAACGACGGCTCCGCGAAAGATTTCTCCGTCGGATGCCCGGGAGAGTTTTACGACTTCTCCCGCTGCCGTCACGAATTCGATGCCCGAAACCGCCGTGGCCAGATTGCCATTCTTTTCGCCTGAGCCGTGTGTGGCCGTGCTGCACGCTCCTGCGATGGAAATATGCGGAAGCGAGGCCAGGTTGTGCAGGGCAAATCCTTTGCGGTGGAGGACAGGACTGAGTTGGCCATACTTTATGCCGGCGTCGACTGTCACGGTATGAGCCTGTTCGTCGATCGCAATGTTAGCCATCGCCGGCTTGAGCGACAGCAGATTGTGACGGCTATCGGCGATCGCGTTGAAGCAGTGGCGTGAACCGAGCACCTTCCATTTCTCCTGCGATGCGAGCAGAGAACGGATCTGATCAACCGTGGCAGCTTCTTGCAGCCGGTCCGTGCCGTAGGTGAGATTGCCAGCCCAGTTTGTGAGTTTTTCCGTCGCCGGCAGCGCAGAAAGCGATTGGGCGACAGGACTGGCGACCCCAGCCGAGAGCAGTTTTAGAAAGGTTCGTTTACGCATGGTCGCGGAGGGATGATATCAGAGTCTGACGAAATTGCCCTATGAAGATGCTGGTTTCGACTGGCGAGTCTATTCGGAGCCCTTACCGGACACGAGATCCAAGCGTAGATAAATCGCGTTGGGAGTGGAGAATTCAGAATACGGACCTACCTCAACAAAGCCCATCCGGCGGTAGAGGTCAAGAGCGGTATCCATCACCGGCAAGGTATCGGCGTAGAGACTTCGATACCCGCAGCGACGAGCCTCTCCGGTCAATCTCGCCAGCAACTCGGCGGCGATCCCGCGTCGCCGATACGCCGGATCGACATATAGCCGTTTGGCTTCACAGGCGTCACGGCCGAGAGGACGGAACGCCGCAGTGGCGGCAGGCTGTCCGTCGATGCGAAGCAGGAACAGGCGACCGGCCGGAGGGGAATACTTACCGGGAAGCTCACGAAGTTCCTCCTCGAAGCCTTGAAATTCAAATGGAAGGCCGAGGGCCTTCCATTAGGCGGTCCAGAGTTCGCGCACTGCGTCGATAGCGTTGATCTCACTACGTTCCACAATCTGCACGAGCCAATTCATGGTCTGAGGCTATCATTGACACTTGACGGTGAACATCCAGGACATAGAAGCAGCACGAGAACGGATCAAGCCTTTTATCTTTGAATCTCCTCTCGTCTATACCGAGACGCTTTCGACCTTGACCGGGAACTCGGTCCATCTGAAGCTCGAAAATCTGCAGATGACCGGCTCTTTCAAGGAGCGCGGCGCTTTGAACCGGCTGCTTACGCTCAGCGATGAAGAGAGAGCGCGAGGTGTCATTGCAGCTTCGGCGGGAAATCATGCGCAGGCGCTCGCATTCCACGCGGGCCGCCGGGGCTTGCGATGCGAGATCTGGATGCCGCTGCACACACCGCTGATCAAGGTCTCTTCCACGCGATCCCACGGCGCGAGCGTCGTCCTTCACGGCAATAACTACGATGAGGCCTACGAAGGCGCGCTCCGCCGCGGCGTCGAGGCAAACCTGACATTTATTCATGCCTTCGACGATCAGGACGTCATCGCAGGTCAGGGAACGCTCGGGCTCGAAATGCTCGCGCAAAGGCCCGACCTGGATGCGTTGCTTGTGCCTGTCGGCGGAGGCGGACTGATCGGTGGGATTGGTTGCGCAGTGAAGGAGCGGCGTCCGGAAATCGAGATCATCGGCGTGCAGACGGAAGCTCTCCCATCAATGCGAGACGCCATGATTGCGGGCATGCCCGTCACGCTGGCCCACAGCGCCACAGTTGCCGATGGAATCGCCGTCCGGCGAGCCGGATCGCAAACATTCGACCTGGTAAAGAAGTATGTGGACCGTATCATAACGGTGGACGAAGAGGAGATCGCGCAGGCCATCCTGATCCTTCTTGAGCGGGAGAAGACCGTAGCAGAAGGCGCAGGAGCCGCCGCCCTTGCCGCGTTGATGACGCGCAAGGCCGGTCTGGAAGGCTGCAAAGTAGCAGTTCTCGTCTCGGGCGGGAATGTCGATGTGAATCTGCTGGCCCGGATTATCGAGCGCGGATTGGTACGGGATGGCCGGCGGATCCGATTACAGGTTCGTTTGCAGGACCGGCCCGGATCGCTTCAACAACTCGCGACCATCGTTGCGCAGCACAGCGCCAATATCATCGAGACGTTTCATAACCGGCAACACTTCGGCGCGAGCCTCGGAGAGACCGCCATCGATATGACGCTGGAGACTCGCGGCCGGGAGCACTCGCACGAAGTACTGTGCGCCTTAACCGACGCGCAGTATGAGTATCAACTGATTTCCTAGCCTAGCTCCAGAGCCGGTCGTTCACCCGGTCCTTGTCCCATTCCTTCGTAGGCTCGAAATAGCCTTTGTCATTGGGGTCGAGGTGTTGTTTCATCACCTCGTCGTTGAGAGTGACCCCTAAGCCCGACCGGCTTGGGACCTTCGCGAACCCCTTGTGAAAGAGCGGCTTATCGCCTTGTACCAGATCTTCCCACCATGGAACGTCAACCGAATGATGCTCGAGAGCAAGGAAGTTCTCGGTCGCCGCGGCGCAGTGGACATTCGCCATGAACGATACCGGTGTGCCCGCGAAATGCATTGCCATCGGAACGCCATACTCCTCGGCCATGTCGCCGATCTTCTTGGTTTCGAGCAATCCGCCGGAAGTTGCAAGGTCGGGGTGGATGATGTCGACGGCGTGTGCTTTGCACAATGTCTCGAATCCCTCCTTGAGGTAGATATCTTCACCGGTAAGGAGCGGGATGGCGATGTTGTCTTTGATCTCTTTTAAAAGGTCGGTGTATTGCCAAGGCACCATGTCTTCAAGCCATGCCATGTTGTATTTCTCCAGCGCACGGCCGAGACGAATGCACGAGTTGACGCCGATGTGCCCGAAGTGGTCGGCTGCAAGCGGCACCTCATAACCGATGACTTCGCGGACCTGGGCGACGTAATCGGCCATTGCATCGACACCTTTGGGCGTAAGTTCCATGCCGGTGAACATATGTTGAACGCGGCCGTAGTCGCGGGAACTGGTGCCCAGCGGACGGGTGAGTGCGCCTGGGATCTTTTCAACGAGATCTACGCCGAGATCCATTTTCAGGCGGGTAAAACCGTTCTCAGTCATGCGCTTCTTCAGGCGGTCAGCGAAAACTTTCGGGTCATCCGATTCCGTGGTGTCTGCATAGCAGCGGACCTCATCCCGAAATTTCCCGCCGAGCATCTGATACGCAGGCACGTTGTAGACTTTGCCGGCGATATCCCACAGCGCCATCTCTACGCCACAGACGCCACCGCCCTGCCGGGCATGGCCGCCAAACTGTTTAATTTTGCGGAATACTTTGTCGACACTACAGGGATTCTCGCCGAGGATGACGCGCTTCAACATCAACGCGTAGTTCTTGCTGGCGCCGTCCCGAACTTCTCCGAGGCCGTACACGCCCTGGTTGGTGTCGATTCGAATAATAGGGCAGCGCATCGGCGCGCCGACCACGGTGGCGACACGCATGTCGGTGATCTTGAGGTCGGACGGCTTTGAATTCGTGTTTACGTTCTGCTGGTACGCTTCAAGTTGCTCGTCCGACCAGAACGTCGCGGCAGCGGCAGCACCGAACGCCTTGAGGAAACCACGACGGTTGGCTGCAGCAGGACGGCCGAGAAGTGCTTTTACAGAGTCTTTCATAAGTAAGTCGCCTTTTCTGCCCGAATTCTATCGCAGCAGGGCAATAACCGGTACAGGTTGCGGTTACCGTTGCGGTTACTCTGCGCTCGCGTTGTCGCAGTTGGGGCGCATGATAAGCTGAGTCCGACTCAGTAAATCGCAGAAAGGATAAGACCAATGAAAGTTGGCGTATTCACAGCGCTGTTATCCCAGTTTCCTCTCCCCAAGGTCCTCGAAAAATTGAAGTCGCTGAACATCGACACGGTGGAACTGGGCACCGGCAACTATCCGGGCGATCCGCACTGCAAGCTCTCGATGCTCGACAACGAGAAGGAGCTGAAAGAGTGGAAGAAGATGCTGGATGACAATGGCATCCACATCAGCGCTCTGAGCTGCCACGGAAATCCGCTGCATCCCGACCCTAAGGTCGCGAAAGGCTATCAGGATACTTCAAAAAAAACCGTTCTGCTGGCCGAGAAGCTTGGGGTCCCGGTGGTAATCGACTTCTCAGGATGCCCCGGTGATAGCGATAACGCCAAGTACCCGAACTGGGTAACGTGCCCCTGGCCGCCTGAGTATTTGGACGTGCTCGAATGGCAGTGGGAGAAGAAGACAATCCCCTATTGGACGGAGCACGGGAAGTTCGCGAAGGACCATGGAGTAAAGGTCGCGATTGAAATGCATCCTGGATTCGTGGTGTATAGCCCGGAGACGATGCTGAAGCTGCGCTCGATTGCGGGGCCATCGGTCGGCTGCAACTACGATCCGAGCCATATGTTCTGGCAAGGAATCGATCCAATCGCCGCTGTGCGACTGTTGGGGGATGCGATTTTCCATGTCCACGCGAAAGATACCCAGATCTATGACCGCAACTTGCCGCTGACGGGCGTTCTGGATACGAAGAAGTATACGGATGAGCGGAATCGCGCGTGGATTTTCCGTACCTGCGGATATGGTCACGCGTTCGGCTGGTGGAAGGAATTTGTCTCTACTCTGCGGATGTTCGGCTACGATTATGTGCTGTCGATCGAGCACGAGGATTCATTGATGTCGCCGAACGAGGGATTGACGAAGGCTGCCGAATTTTTGAATCAGTTGATCATCAGGGAAGCGCCTGCCGCTCCCTGGTGGGTGTAGTTTATATAGGCGACAGTCGGATGGGGCTGCCGCCTATTCGCGTCGCCACTCGCGATCGAAGATTTGGCGCGCCTTTCAAGACACTAGCGCGCGCCTTTCTTGGTGAACTTCAGGCTTACTGCGCCTTCTACGCCCGCTTTCGAAACTAAGACGAAGCCGAACTCGGTCGTGAGTTTCGCTTCGAGACTGATCTCGGTCAAATCAAATTCGCCGGCGAGAGTTTTGCATTGCTCCAAGGCTCGCGACATGGCGCGACTGAACTTACCGAGTTGCTCGCCGAGCTTGTCGGCATCCATCTCTTTCGGCCCGCCAAACTTGCTGACGTCGCCGGTTTCATCAACGAGCACGTATATCGTCTCTTCACTTGCTTGGGGGTTCGCCACTTGTGTCCTCCTGTCGATCAATCATTGCCGCACCCACGCTTCGATCTTCATTTCATCCAAGATCTGGATTATGGACGTAAAGTATCCTTGCGGCCGCACATTCGGATCGGAACCTGCGGCAGGCCCCGCTTTTAGAACTCCGATCATTGCAGAAGTGAGACTGTCTAAATACACAGCAGACATATGCTTCATCTGCCACTGAGGCACAGCAGGAGCCGTCCCCCGCCCGCTCAGAAGTAATGCTCCGGAATCGCCGTGAACGCACTGGATATCGGCAGTGAACATCGGAATCAATCCCGCCGACTTGGCGCCGGCAGGAATTGTGTTCACCTGATTCAGGAATCCGGATTGATAACCCGACACGGCGCCGTGCATCTGAACGGGCATATCGGTAGTTGGAATGATGGGCGCCGCAGGAACCATGCCGGATGCTTTGGCTCGGTAATCGCAAAGATATGGAGTGGACAACTCGGCCAGAGCTGCATCTACTGTTGTGTCCACATTCCGTACTTTCCCGACACGAAGAAGACCGCCAGTCTTATGAATGAAGGTGTAGTTCGGTTGAATTAGAACGTGTCCCGAACACAAAGCGAGCGCCGTCGTAGATCCGGGATCACTGACGACGCACGACAAAGTTCCATACTCCCGGATACCAGACGGCGTTTCGGAACCCACTTTGTCGCCGCTTTGTAAGACTGGCGCAGATTGAGGCGTCGGATCGGGATCTCCAAAAAGAAATCCGCCAGGAGGCACTTGTCCGAGCAGAGTCGGAGCAGGACTGAGCTCGAATCCAAGTGGCGCCTCCTCGGTTGTAGGGCCGCCCTCTACTGTCCTCCGCTGAATCCAAGCGCCCATCCAAGCCTCGCGGAGGCGAAATCGCTCTTCCGTCGTCAGAGATTCCTCGACGTTGACTATCGCGGCGAGATTTCCATTGCGCCGTCCCACACCCAGCGCATAAAGTCCGGGTACCGTCTCCCGCCATTCGGGCAGAAAGCGGACGAGAACGGATGCGATTTCCCTTTCTCGCCAGACTTGGCTGCGCAACCACGGTGGCAGCCGCATCCAAGCCTCATGAAGGGACCGAGCAGATCGCTCTTGTGTCGATATCTCGATTTCTGCGCGTTGCAGCGCGCGCGTCAGGGGATCGGACTCGAACCAATCGTACGGTCCTTCGGGCTCCCACTCTGCCCTTTCTTTGTTGTAGATTTCCTCGAAGTTGTCTTCCGGCATCGCAATCTCACACGTACGTCGACAAACGCTCGTATATCGCTTTTATTCCCTGGATATCGCCGGACACAACCATGCCATCACATGCGTCGGCCATAGTCTTTAGCGAGTCCAAGCCCGCCCCGGCTCCATAAGCGATGCCATAAAACCTGATCTTGCCCGAACCCCTGAGACGAGAGCGAATGGTTTCGAGGGAAACGGAGGAATTGTTCTCCTGCCCGTCCGTAAGTCCGACGATCGCCCAAAGATGACCGCCGTCACCACCCGTTTCAAGCTTCGTGATTGCCATGTCCACCGCGTCGTATAGCGCAGTCTGGCCTTCGGCTTTAAACCATGAATTGGGATATTGCACCGGGATGGTTGCGAAATCGGCAAGAAGCCGCGCGGTATTACCAAACGAGATAAGCGAGACGCGCGATTGCGGCGAATCGATGAGCCGCAGAAAATCATTCAACCCCTCTTGCGCGTGGCGGATCTTCCCGCCTTCCATGCTGCTCGACATATCGAACAAGAGGATCACGTCTACGGCTCGCTTCGCCTGTGATGCCAAGGCTCGGATTCCCTTTACGGCCTGGCGCGACGGCAACTGAAGGGGTTTAATGCCACTGTGAAGAGCCCACTTGACGTTTCCGGGCGTAGGCGCAGGACTCGTGAGCGATCGCAAATCGCGATGGAGATTTGCGGCTCGGAGATCTTCCTCGGTACTTGCCAGCAATTCAGCGCTCAATCGTTCGAATCCTTCGCCAATACCGGGACTGTACCAGTTCGATATTGAAGCCATGGCGACAGGAACTCCCAAAGTTCCATCCTGCGGATATACAACAACACCCGTCCCGAGCGTTCCTTTTCGTTGCGCATCGAGAACCGACCATTCCCGGGCGATCACCAGATCCGTTCGCCATTCACCCTCTCGCACGGAGCGCGCGATCACCTCCTGGTCGTCCGGGCCGTACTCTTCTACCTGCTTCTGAAATTCCTGAAAATCCGAGAGCTCGGAGTCTTGCAAAGCAAGTTGGTGGGCGATTCCCACGGCCAAGCCATCGCTGCTATTGAAGGAGGCGTGCCGGATACGAATTTCGCCTCCAGCCTGAACAAGCGAACGCCAGCCGCAGGGGCGCTGAAAAACGTCAAGTTTGGATGCCAGATCCGGGTTCATCAGAAACACAACCGGAGTGACTGCAAATTCCGTTATACCGGCAAAAATCCCGCTGGCATCCACCTTGCGGTGCTCCTCCCAGCGGTCCTGGAGCTGGTAAAGGGAGAGTACGGAGCGTGGACAGAGAAGGCCGAAATCATTAAACAGCGCCGCGCCGATGACCTCCTCATCGTCGTGGTAGTGCGCTGTAACCCGACCGTGTCCTCGCGCATTGAGTCTGCTGAGAGCAGGATCAAGCACGGCACGGTTGGCGAACGTGCACGCAATGTGTTCGTCGAACATGAACGCGATTGAAGTACTCTAACATTTCCAAAGCGCCTTCGGCGGGCTTGACCCATAAATCGCGGTGAGACAGATGCTCCGGTAAACCCACTACTAGTTCCGAAGCGTTTCTGAAGAGTCTTGGGGTAGGGTAAATCGGAAATCATGTTTCCAATCATCGGAATTGTGGTCGTTTTTGGGTCTGTTATCGCGGGGTTCTTGCTGGAAAAAGGCAATTTGCACGTGTTATTGCAGCCCGCGGAGTTACTCATCATCGGCGGTGCTGCCGCCGGAACCGTGCTGGTTTCCAATTCTCCGGCGAGATTGAAGGAATTACTGCATGCGCTTATCAGTTGCTTCGGGTCGTCGAAGTATGTCAAGTCCTACTATCTGGAGACGTTGCGCTGCTTGTATCTGATTATGCAGAAGGCGCGTAAGGACGGCTTGACCAGTCTCGACAAAGACGTCGAATCTCCGAATGAAAGCGAAATTCTGAAGCAGTTCCCCCCTGATAAGAAGCCTGATGCGCATGTACGCAACTTCGTTTGCGACACGCTGCGAATCGCAATGATGGGAGGCGCATCCGCATTCGACCTGGATCAGGTGATGGAGCGCGACATGGAGGTACGTCAAGCGGAGGCTCACCATCCAGTGGCTGCCCTGACAAGTGTCGCCGACTCGCTGCCAGGGTTAGGAATCGTTGCCGCTGTGCTTGGGGTGGTGATCACGATGGGGGCTTTGGGCGGCCCACCGGAGGAAATCGGCCACAAAGTCGCGGCGGCGCTGGTAGGGACCTTCCTGGGTATTCTGTTGTGCTACGGAATGCTCAGCCCCCTCGCCGCTCGTATCAACCATGAGGTAGAAGAGCAGGCTCACTTTTATCACGTCCTGCGGGTAGCGCTCACCGCGTTCCTGAAGGGTTCCGCGCCGGTAATTTCGGTGGAGTTCGGGCGGCGAGTGATTCCGGCCCCGATGCGCCCAAGTTTTGGCGAGATGGAAGCCGCTTGCCGCGGCGTGAAAGAGCAGGCGGCAGCCTAATGGCCGAAGAAGCGGTCGACCCGATAATCATTGTTAAGAAACGCAAGCATGGCTCCGGCCATCATGGCGGAGCCTGGAAAGTAGCTTATGCGGATTTTGCAACCGCGATGATGGCGCTGTTCATCGTTCTGTGGTTGACTAACAGCACCGAGCAGGTCAAGAAAGCCGTCGGCGGCTATTTTCGCGATCCAACCGGATCGGGTAAGCAGACCGGCACGGGAATGGCGGCGGTAGGTGAAAGTCTCCCGATACCGCGACAGGATCTCGCCAATGTCAAGAAGAAGCTAGAGCAGGCGCTGCGTCAGGCTCCGGACCTGGAGAAGGTTCGGAACCACGTGGACATGACCTTAACGGGAGAGGGCTTGCGAATCGAGCTTCTCGAAACAGAGGTTGGCACGTTCTTCGATACCAGCAGCGCCCATCCGACAGTGCAAGGGGCCAAGATTTTGGCAGTCATGGCGCAAGAGCTTGGGAAACTCAAGAATCGAGTCACGATCGAAGGCCACACAGATTCCCGCCCGTTTTCGGCGAAGGGACTATACAGCAATTGGGAACTATCGGCGGATCGGGCAAACGCAGCACGGCGGATGATGACGTCGGGCGGCTTGGCGGCATCGCAAATCGCCGATATTCGCGGGTTTGCCGACCAGAAACTGCGTAAACCGGCGGATCCGACGGACGCTTCCAACCGGAGGGTCTCGATTGTCGTTCAGTGGAGCCCGACCTCGCCTCCTACCGAAGTCGCATCAGGTAACCGTCCGCACGCTTAAAGCGTTAACCTAGGGGAAGGCTCTCTTCCCGCCGATGGGTTATCGTTTAGCTATCTCTTTCATTTTGCTCGCCGTGTCCGCATTGGCGGATCCGCGTGAGCAGTTCGAGACGAAGGTTCGTCCCGTACTTGCGAACAATTGCTTCGCGTGTCACCGGCAGAGCGCAATGGGCGGTCTCCGCCTGGATTCCCACGACTCCATCGTCAAGGGTGGCGCGAGCGGTCCGGCTCTGATTCCGGGAAAGCCGGACGAATCACTTCTCATTCAGGTCACCGAGCAGACCCACGAGCGGCTGAAAATGCCGCCGGGTGGCAAGCTGAAGCCGGACGAGATCGCCGCGCTCCGCGCATGGATCAAGGACGGGGCTTACTGGCCGCCGGAAGAGCCAACGCAAGCCAAGAAGTCCTCCGAATACGTAATCACTCCCGAACAGCGCGCCTTCTGGTCCTTCCAACCGGTTAAGCATCCGGCCATACCCGAAGTTGCCGGAGCATCGAATCCGATCGATGCGTTCATACTCGCCCGTTTGGAAAAGGAAGGTCTGAAGCCTTCACCTCGAGCCGACAAACGCACCTTGATTCGACGCGCCACCATCGACCTAACAGGATTGCCGCCTTCGCCGGAAGAAGTTGATGCGTTTCTGAAAGACGAGTCGCCGGATGCATTCGCCAAGGTGATCGATCGCCTGCTGGCTTCGCCAAGGTATGGCGAGCGATGGGCGCGATATTGGCTCGACGTAGCTCGTTATGCGGACGATAGTTTTCTCTCGACGGAAGACAAGGCTTATCCGAATTCCTGGCGCTACCGGAACTGGGTCATCAAGGCGCTGAATGACGACACGCCGTACGACAAGTTCGTCCGTGCGCAGATCGCGGGCGATCAGATCGGGGAGCCGGCGGGCACGGGATTTTATGCGCTGAGTCCCGAGATGCAGGACGATCGTGTCGATGCGACGACTCGAGGCTTTCTCGCGCTGACGGTCGCATGCGCAGGGTGCCACGACCATAAGTTCGACCCGATTCCGACGAAAGACTTCTATTCACTTCAGGCGATCTTTTCGAATACAAAGCTCGATGAATTTCCGCTCGCCGATGAGACCACGGTGAAGTCGTGGAAGGAGCACAAGGAAGCCCTGGACAAAGCGGAAGCTGCGGAGAAGAAGTTCTACGAGAAGCAGACGGAGCAGCTCGGTGAGATGCTGGCCGCGCGCTCGGATGAATACATGCTTGCGGCACGCGGGCTCGGGAATGCGACGGGGCTCGATTCGGAAACGGTCGAACGCTGGAAGACTTATCTGAGTAATCCCCGGAAAGACTATCCGTTCTTAAAGAACTGGTTTGCGGCGCAAGATGAGAGGGCAGTCCGAGAGGAAGCAGTACGGGTCAAGGATCTGATCCTGCAGATCATTGATGAGAAGAAGACGGTCGACAAGAAGAACGAGATCACGCTCGGCTTGAATCCGGAACGCGAGGATCTGGCCAAAGCAACTCTCGTCTCTCTCGATCGCGACAAGTATGTGTTCTGGCGCGATCTGTTTGCGAAAGCCACGCAGGATGCGGGTGGCGCTCGCAAGACTCCGGACGGCGTGTTCTATTACGGCAAAGGGAAGATCGACCGGTTTCTGCAAGGTGTGTGGAAGGAACACGCCGAGCTTCTGGAGCAGCAAACGAAGACGGCCAAGGCAGCGCTCCCTGAGCAGTATCCGTTTCTACAAATCATCTCGGATAAAAAGAAGATCGAAGAGGGGCACGTATTCATCCGCGGAGATCGCAACAACAAGGGAGAAGTTGCGCCGAGGAGATTCCTGGCAATCCTCTCTCATGGCGAGCGCGAGAACTTCAAAACCGGCAGCGGCAGACTCGAACTGGCGAACGCGATTGCGAGCAAGGATAATCCGCTTACCGCGAGAGTGTTCGTGAATCGCGTATGGATGTATCACTTCGGCCGAGGCATTGTGGCGACACCGAGTAATTTCGGCCAGCTCGGCGAGAGACCCACCCATCCTGAACTGCTCGACTATCTCGCATCCGAGTTCATGGCGAAAGGGTGGAGCATCAAGCAACTCCACCGGCAAATCATGCTCTCCGAAACCTACGCAAGGAGCGCCCAGGAGATGGAGCCGAACAAGACGAAGGATGCGGCGAATACATTGTTCTGGCGCGCGAATCGTCGACGGCTGGATGTTGAAGCTTTGCGGGATTCGATGTTGTACGTGTCGGGCAATCTTGACGGGAAGCCGGCCGAAGAAAAGGCTGAGCATCTCGCGAAGATGACGAAGCGAACGGTGTACGGGTTCGTGGGTCGCCGCAAGCTCGACGGCATGCTCGCGCTCTTCGACTTCCCTTCTCCCGTGAGTACGAGCGAGTCGCGGATGCGCACGAACGTTCCGCCGCAGCGCTTGTTTTTGATGAACAGCCCGTTTGTTGAAGAGCAGGCGAAGGCATTGGCCTCGCGCTTGCATGGTGAGAACGAGGCGCGAATCCGGGATGCTTATCGGTTGGTGTATGGCCGAGATCCGAATGAAAAAGAAGTGAATCTCGGGGTTGAGTTCCTGCGCGAGGGCGCTTGGACCCAATATGCGCGTGTGCTGCTAACGTCAAACGAATTTCTCTTTGTGAACTGAAATGAATCGCCGTCAACTACTGAGAACTATGGGCGCCGGATTCGGCGCGGTCGGGCTTGCAGGCGTGCTGGGCGCATCGGAAAGCAGTGTGGACCGCAACCCGCTAGCGCCGAAACCGCCGCATTTTCCTGCGAAGGCGAAACGCGTCATCTACCTCTTCCTGAACGGCGGACCCTCGCAGGTGGACACCTTCGATCCAAAGCCGATGCTGACGAAGTACAACGGTCAGCCGATGCCCGCGGGGAACTTAAAGACGGAGCGAAAGACCGGCAATCTCCTCAAGTCTCCCTTCGAGTTCAAGCGTTATGGAAAATGCGGACTGGAAGTGAGTGAGATCTTCCCGAAGCTCGGGGCTCTGGCCGACGATCTTTGCGTGATCCGGTCGATGTACACGGACCGTCCGAATCATGAACCGTCGCTCTTTCTGCTGAATTGCGGTGAGAAGCTCCCCGGACGTCCCGCGATGGGATCGTGGCTCACGTACGGCTTGGGCACGGAGAATCAAAACCTGCCCGGCTTTGTCGTGCTGTGTCCCGGGCTTCCGGTATTGGGACATGCGTTATGGAGTTCGACCTTCCTGCCGGCAGTACATCAAGGCACGTACCTGCCGCTTGGAGAGAAAGACCCGAAGAAGCTGATCGAACATATTCGGAATCCACGGCTCACTGAAGACAAGCAGCGCAAGGAACTCGATCTGCTCGGGAAGTTGAATCGGATGCATCTGGAACACGAAGGGGGAGACCCTGAGTTGGAAGCGAGCATCCAGTCGGCGGAGATCGCGTTCCGCATGCAGAAAGAAGCTCCGGATGCGTTCGATATCACTCAAGAGCCGGAGCAGGTTCGCGCTCGATACGGGGATGGCGATTTTGCCCGGGGATGTCTGATCGCACGCCGTTTATGCGAGCGCGGCGTGCGGATGGTGCAAGTCTATTACGGCAACTTCCAACCCTGGGACAATCACGACGACATCATGATCCATCGCGATCTGGCCGCGCAGAGCGATGGTCCGATCGCGGCGCTGCTGCAGGATTTGAAAGCCAGCGGCTTGTTGGACGAAACGATCGTGTTGATCGGCGGTGAGTTTGGCCGAACTCCCGCAGTGGAGGTCGGCGGTCTGGTGAAGGTGCAGAACGGCCGCGACCATAATAATCATGGATTTAGCTACATCGTGGCCGGCGGCGGATTCAAGGCCGGTTACGTTCATGGCGCCACCGACGAGTTCGGCTTCAAGTCAGTCGACAAGCCGGTTCATATTCACGATCTCCACGCGACGGTGTTGAATCAGATGGGGCTGGATCACAAGCGACTAACGTATCGATACAGCGGACGCGATTACCGGCTGACGGACGTGCACGGCGAACTCGTAAAGGAGATCATTGCCTGAGCAAGGGAGCTACTGCGCGATCCAGCTCTGCATCGGTAATATTGCCGATGTGAATGCCGCGGTGAAGGCTCCAGCGTTCAATGTGCTCGACCGCTCCTCCGGGAGTCACTTTCGTCATCGGTCCGAGTGTCTCCATCTCGAGGAAGTCGGCGTTGGTGAAGGTCTCGAAAGAGCAGCCGAAGTCGGGATAAGTTTTGGAAGCGTCCGCATCGGCCTGCTTTAAGAAGAGCTCTCCATTCAGGAGGTATGCAGCCCACGTCTTTGGATTGAAGTGACCAAGCTTTTGCGGCTCGGCCGCTTTAGGATCCTGCCGCAAGGTCATGTACTTTCGCGTGAAACGCCACCGAGGGTCTGAAAGATCCGTATAAGCCCACATGACGAGTGGATTGGTCGCGGCTAGAACCTGAGGGTGTTTGCCTCGGGGAGGGAACCCGGTTATGGCTGTGCCGCCCGGAGCCATCATCGTGAGAGCCCACGGCGCAAACTCCAACGGGAATAGAGTTTTGTTGTGAATCCGGTGCGTCACAGTAACTAGCGATCCAGAGGCGGCCATTTCCACGATCAATTCCTTCTGCAGCCCGGTGGAAGGCTCGACGGGCTCCAGCGCGACAACTCCAGCCGCTGTGACGGTGACTTGCACGGGCACATTGTCCGGGGCCCAGGTCGCGACCGCGTCTTCCGGCGCTTTCCAAACCCGGTGGCCGCCTCGCAACTGGAACTCCTTTTCGCCGGACTTACCCATTTGCTCGGCGAACTCTTTGAAGAGATTCTGCCCACCCACGAACCCGTATCTCATCACACGAGGACCAATGTCTCCGGTAACGATCAGTTCCACTTCGCCGTTCGTCACACGGTAGCAGTTTCGCCAGCCCTGGTAGGGTGTCTTCTCGACTTTCACTGCGGATGAAGCAGCGAACGCGGTGATGCACAACAATGCAATCGATCGCATGATTTCCCGCGATTATTGCATCACAGGTCTATTAGAAACTACAAACACCGGTGCAGTGCGACACTTAACAGATGCAGCAGTAAGAGGACGATGGATACGGCGCGCCAGGTTTACGATTTATCTTCGATTTCCACTCTCGTATTCGAGAATATGGCGGAGGGTGTCTGCGCGTACGATGAGCGGGGTTATATCGTCTTCACCAATCCAGCCGAAGACCGGATGTTCGGATATGAACGCGGCGAGCTTATCCGAAAGCATTTGACCACGCAAACCGCTTATCCTCCCGAGGAGAATGAGATCTTCTTTTCTCGATTAATCCAAAACCTCGAGACTGACGGCTCGTGGAAAGGGGAGTTCCTGAATCGACATAAGAGCGGCGCTTCATTCTATGCCAGCGCCCGAATTTGCGCATTAGAGCTCAACGGCACTCGCCACTGGATCTGTATAAAAGAGAAGCTACCTGAGCAGTGGAACTCCGACAGCCTGCGCGAAACGAAGGAGACCCTGCACGCGCTTATTGTGGCTTCTCCGCTCCCAATCGTGGCGTTCACACGCGAAGGGGCGATCACGTCTTGGAATCCAGCCGCCGAACGTGTCTTCGGGTGGTCGGAAGCCGAAGTGCTAGGCAAGCCGCTTCCATTCATTCCTGAAGAGAAGAAGAACGAGCACCGCGAAATGCGCGATCGGGATCTTCGCGGCGATACCTTCACCAGCCGCGAGATTCGACGGCGGCGCAAGGACGGTACGCCGATCGATATCAGCGTATCGACCGCGGCGATTCACGACGCCAACGGCAACATCACGGGCATCATGAGCGTTTACGTCGACATCACGGAGCAGAAGAAGTCCGCCGACGAGCAGCGCCGGTCGATGGAAACTCTTCGCATGATCGAACGTCAGCTGATGCTGTTGGTGGAGGCGTCCGGCGCGCTGCTGGCAACGCCGGAATCCAAGAAGGTTTTAGGCACCATTCTCGAGCTGGCGCAAAGGTTTATTCAGGCGGAAGCTTATGCTGTCTGGCGGAAGCTCGGTGACGAATGGCATCTAATGCAGTCTTATGGGCTATCCGACAGTTATTCGCGCACAATATCTGATTCCGTTATACGGCTGCCTAATCACCCGATCATCGTTGAAGATATCGAGAATTCGGACCTGTTCCGACAGCGGCTTCCCATGCATCGGGCCGAAGGCATCCGCTCGTTTCTGGCGGTTCCGCTTCGCATTCGCGGCCAGGTTGACGGGACTATCGTGTTTTACTATCGATCGCCGCACTCGTTTACAGAGGGTGAGCAAAGGGTGTCGGGCGCTCTCGGGAATCTCGCGTCGTCGGCATTGGCGACGGCTGAGTTATACGAGCGGCAAGCGGAACTTCGAGCGCTTGCTCAATCGGCCGAGCAGCGGTCTTCTCTAATGGCTCGGGTCGGAGAAGAGCTGGCCTCATCGCTGGATTACGAAATCACGCTCACGAACGTCGCAAAGCTTGCGGTCCCTTGGTTCGCCGACTGGTGCGCCGTGGACATCGTTCAGGATGACGGAGTGCTGCGGCGTTTAGCCGTGCAACACGTGGATCCCGAGAAGGTCAAGTTTGGCTACGAATTTGGGGTCAAGTATCCGCCTGCTGAAGATTATCTGAGTCGCCTTGTCATGAAGACAGGCCATGCCGTACTGCTGCCGCAGGTCTCTGATGAGCTGTTGGCGAAAAGGGCTCGCAATCCGGAACACCTGGCGTTGATTCGAAAGCTGGGTATCCGGTCCGTGATCTGCGCGCCGCTCGCGGTGCATGGCCGGGCGCTTGGGGTGATCACGTTCGTGAACTCCGAGAGTGGACGCACCTATGTTCCCGAAGATCTCAAGTATGCCGAAGAGATTGCGCGGCGGGCCGCGGTAGCGGTTGAGAATGCCCGATTGTTCAAGAATGTTCGTGAGAGCGAAGAGCGGTTCCGGCGCTTGTACGACACAAATATGGTCGCGATCGCGTTCTGGAGCTCGACGGGCTACATTACTGAGGCGAATGATGCGTTTCTGGAACTAGCCGGCTACACGCGCGAGGACTTACCGATTCGGTCGACAGTCCTCGACACGAGTATCCTTCGAGAGTGCGTTGAGAACCGTGTGTTTGCGATGCGCGAGACGGATTTCCTTCGACGCGACGGAAATCGCATTACGGTACTGGTAGCGGCCGCCGTGGTGTCCTCGTCACGGCACGATTGTGTCGCCTTCCTCCTTGATATTACGGAGCGCAAGAAACTGGAGAAGCAGTTCCGCGGACTCGCGGATGCCGCGATTGAAATTAGCGCGGCTGACTCTGTGGCCGAGATTCTCCGGGTTGTGCGGGATCGGGCTCGGGTGCTGATCAGGGCCGATGAGGCGGAAGCCAGGCTCGTTGAAGAGACGGATGCCGCGGTTACGTCCGGAGGGCTCTCGACAGCCCTGAAGAATAATGAAGGCCGGACCATCGGCTTCGTACAAGTCACCAGCAAAACGAATCATCCTTTCACTGAGAATGATCGGGCCATCCTCATTCAATTGGCCGAGATGGCCTCGATCGCCATTGAGAATACCGAGCTGAACCATTCGCTTCGCCGCTCGAACGAAGAATTACGCCGCGCGAATGAGGACTTGAATCAGTTTGCCTACTCTGCATCGCATGACCTGCAGGAGCCGCTGCGCATGATCTCGATCTATACGCAACTGCTGGGCCGCAGGTGCGGCAACCTGCTCGATCCGGATGCTCATGACTTCATGAAGTACACGCTCGACGGCACGCAGCGAATGGAGATGCTGCTCCGGGACCTGCTCGCGTATACACACGCTGTGAACATCCGGGGGACTCCCGACCGGCGAGTGGAATCGCGCGAGGCTTTAGAAAGGGCTATCGCGAACCTTCAGACGATCATCGAGAAGACAGACGCCACTATTCGTGCGGGAGAACTGCCGGCAGTGCGGGCCTATGACGTTCACCTGGTCCAACTGTTTCAGAACCTGATCGGGAATGCGTTGAAGTATCGCAGCTCGGCTCCTCCGGTGATCGACATCAGCGCCGAAGCGGAGAATGACTGCTGGCGTTTCGCGGTCCGAGACAACGGAATCGGGATCGCTCCCCGCTTTCACGAACAGGTATTCGGCCTTTTCAAGAGGCTGCACTCCGCTCAGGAATACCCAGGCACAGGAATCGGATTGGCGATCTGCCAGAAGCTGGTGGAACGCTATGGCGGCCGGATCTGGGTTGAATCGGACGAAGGCCGAGGCACAACGTTCTTCTTCACTTTGCCCGAATGAAACTGATCTACAAGGCCGGCGGCACTCCAAAATCGGTTGCAGTCCTTGCGGGCGCGTTCAATCCACCCACAACGGCGCACGTCGCTCTAGCGGAATGCGCGCTAACCGTGGTGGACGAGGTGGTGCTCGCGATCCCGCGATCGTTCCCTCACAAGCAGTTCGAAGGAGCTACTCTCGACCAGCGGCTTGCGATGCTCCGCCGCGTGGCCGAGGCGAAACCCGGCTTCTCCGTTGGCGTCGCCGAGGGCGGGCTCTTCGTGGAGATCGCACGGGAGGCCCGGGCGTATTTCCCAGGGGCCGAGATGTTTCTCCTTTGCGGCCGCGATGCCGCTGAACGAATCCTCAGCTGGGATTACGGAGACCCGGAGTTTGCCGACAAGATGCTTCGCGAGTTCGGGCTGCTCGTGGCGCCGAGAGAAGGCGAGTACGTTGCGCCGGAACAATTCCGGCATGCGATTCGGGGCCTCGCTCCCGGCAACTACGACAACTGTTCTTCTACGCGGCTTCGAGAAACGATTCGACGCACAGACGATTGGCGGCAGCTTGTACCGGAGGAGATCGCCGAGATGGTCGAGAAGATATATGGGTAGCTATTCGCCCGCGCTTGCGTCCAGGAAGGCTCGCAGGCGGTGGCTGCGGCTCGGGTGACGAAGCTTTCGCAAGGCCTTGGCTTCGATCTGCCGAATGCGCTCGCGAGTGACGGCGAAATGCTGGCCCGACTTCTTCGAGGGTATGCTCGCTGCCATCCTGCAGGCCGAAACGCATCTTGATAATCTTCTCTTCGCGAGGACTGAGCGTTTTTAAAACTTCCGCAGTCTGTTCCCGCAGGTTGAGGTTGATGACAGCCTCGCTCGGGGACGTGACCCGCCGGTCGACGATGAAATCTCCGAGATGGGATTCTTCCTCCTCACCTACGGGGGTTTCCAAGGAGATCGGCTCCTGGGCGATGCGCAATACCTTACGAACCTTGTTGACCGGCAACTCAAGACGCCGGCTGAGTTCCTCGGTAGTGGGCTCGCGGCCCAACTCCTGCTGCAACTGACGCTGCGCACGCACGAGCTTGTTGATCGTTTCGATCATGTGGACCGGGATGCGAATGGTCCGGGCCTGGTCAGCGATAGCTCGTGTGATCGCCTGGCGGACCCACCAGGTGGCGTAAGTCGAAAATTTATAGCCGCGCTGGTAATCGAACTTATCGACGGCCTTCATCAGACCGATATTGCCTTCCTGAATCAGATCGAGGAATTGCAAGCCGCGATTGGTGTAACGTTTGGCGATCGATACAACAAGCCGCAGGTTCGCCTCGATCAGTTGCTTCTTGGCCACCTCGGCTTCCTGATCGCCGCGATCTAATACCTGCAGAGTCCGGCGAAGCTCTACCGCAGTGGCGCCGCACTCTTCTTCGAGCTGCTGAATACGCGCAGTGAGCTGCCGGACATCGCGCTTCGAATCGCGCCCATTGACCTGCGCTGCGTTATCGCATTCTTCCGAGCGCCGCTGCGCGCGCGCGATTTCTCTTTCGAGAGCTTTGAACTCCTCCACAGCGGAGCGAAGCTTCCCGATCAGCTGCCGGCGAACGTATGAAGATAGGGCAAGTCCACGAATCTTTCGAGAAATGGTGATGATGGTACGACCGAGTTCGATGCGCAGCGCCCGATGCTGCCGCGGTTTGGTTTGACGCGCCGTCCCGGCAAGACGCTGACGGGATTGTTCCGCCTGGCCGTATAACCTGCCAATCTCGTCAATAGAGCCGATGAGATTGAGCGTCTCCGGATCCGTCTCGGATTCCTCATCAATGCCGGCAGGTTCGACGGTGTTGATTACATCGCAGGCCTGCAACTCCCCGCTTCTTAGTCTCTCGCCTAGTCCAGCAACTTCCCGGATGATCAAAGGCGACCGAGATAAAGATTTGTTAACACTCCGTTGTCCGCGCTCAATTCGCTTGGCAAGCTCAATTTCGCCTTCGCGGGTGAGCAGCGGCACGGTACCCATCTCCCGCAAATACATGCGGACGGGATCGTTCGTTTTGTCGCCGAAGTCCTGCGAGAGATCGAGTTCCGTGAACTCTTCGCCATCTTCCAGCTTCTTGTCGAATTCGAGCTTCGGCTCCTCGAGGATTTCTACGCCTGCAGAGTCAAAATCCGCAAGTAAATCATCAAGTTCGGGGCCGGTGGAGATATCGTCGGGCAGAAGTTCATTGACTTCGTCGTAAAGGACATAGCCCTTTTCCTTGCCGGAATCGACCAACTCTCTTAAACGCCCGAATTTGTCATCGCTGGACAAGTAAACCCCGCAACTCCCCAAGCAGGAGACATCTTAATTCAAAATAGTGTACCGCAATGAAGGGCACTTCAGAGGAAGGGGCGCGACCCATTTTCATGTCCTCCTCAACCGTGTTCGCTGCAAGGCTGTAAGTTCCGCATTTAGCCTGAGCGCCTCATTCATATCGCCAGACCGCTCCGCCTGCTTTAATCGCGCACGCAAACCTTCGGTCCGGAGTTTCGCGTCCTCCGACTCCAAAACGCCCAGATACAATCTCGCCTGATCGCGAGAAAAGACCTCTTCCGAACTATCGGCAAAAACGGCACGTGACAACAGTGTCCGGTGCGTTTCGTCCACCAATCGGGCCTCAACAGCCGGGTAAGTTACCGGCTCGCCCGCATCGGTCAACTCTATTGCAGCGCGAATCACCGGCCAAACCGGCCAAGTCCGCACCACTTCCGAAGTTCCTAAGGGTACTAGTAGGATTTCCCTGACCTCAGGATCGGTTAACAAGGACCGAAGAAGCACCCGCTCGCTCCTGCTGGTTCCGTTCGTTTTCGGGGCCGCAGGCGCTTCCGTCGCCCGCGAGGCGCCCGGGGTGGCGCGGAATTCCTTGAGCACAAGCGACCGGTCCACACCTAAGTACTCGGCGACTTCCGTAGCTACAGCGGCGCGTTCCAATCGATCCGATATGCGGCGAATCGACGGCAGGAGCAGGGATTCGAATCCGGCGATACGCGATTCCGCCGTGGACATATCGAATTTTTTGCGGGCGCGATCCGCGAGCCAGATGAAATAACCGCTAGCGCGTTCGAGCCGCGCCGAGTATTCCTCCGGGCCGTGCGCCTTTACGAATTCATCGGGATCAAGCCCGCCGGCAAGCTCCAGAATACGAACGTGCATGCCTTCATCGAGGAGAATCTGTACCGATTTTTCTGTGGCATTCGCTCCCGCATTGTCAGGGTCGAAATTGACGGTTATTGACTCGGAATGTCGCTTGACGGATCTCACCTGTTCCGAAGTCAGGGCCGTCCCGCAGCTTGCGACTACGTGCTTGACGCCCGCGGCATACACGCCGATAACGTCCATGTACCCTTCGACCAGCACAGCGCGATCGTTAGCGCGAATCGCCTGCTTCGCCCGGTGCAAGTTGTAAAGGACATTTTTCTTCTTGTAGATCGACGTTTCGGGAGAATTAAGGTACTTGGGCTCCTGGTCGGGGCGCATCGCGCGTCCGCCGAACGCGATGATTTTGCCCGATTCATTGTGGATCGGAAACATCAGCCGGCCGCGAAAACGATCGTAGAGTCCGCCGTCATCCCCTTTGCCGAAGAGTCCGGACGCCTCCAGTTGGTCGGCGCTGAATCTACTCTTCACCCTGCGGTAAAGATCGCCGGCGCGATCGGCCAAGCCCAGGCCGAACTGCTCGGCTACGCTCTGCGTCAGTCCGCGGCGACGAAGGTAATCACGAGCTTCGCTTCCGTTGGGCCCCCATAGCAATTCTTTGAAAGCATTGGCCGCAATTTCATGAAGTTCGTAAACAGCGGCCCGTTGGTCCGTTTCGGGGTCGGGCCGATCCCGCCGCGCGGGCATCGGTATCCCGTTTCTCTCCGCGACCAGTTTTAGTGTTTCGTAGAACGTGAGCTGTTCGATCTCCTGAACGAAGGTGAGGACATCGCCCTTCTTTCCGCAGCCGAAGCAAATAAAGATGCCGATTGCGGGATTCACATTGAAAGAAGGGGTCTTTTCCGTGTGGAAGGGGCAGAGTCCCGAATACCGCTGACCGACTCTGCGCAAGCGCACGTATTCGCCGACAGTGCGAACAATGTCCACGGACGATTTCACGTGGTCCACAAAATCCATGCCGTTGCTGTACCTCCTATTATCGCAGGGCCGGAGGGAGAGGGCACTGCAAAACACTTTGGGCGATTGCGCCGCGATGTTTCCGTCCTTTGACCTTTGTTGTTGCCGCCGTCCGCACGTTCGGGTTTCGTTTACGCAGCATTTTTGAGCGGCGGTTTGGTTTGGGCTGCGAGTTGCTGCTTTTGGATGTACGGTTGAAGGGCTTTCATGAAAGCGGGGTTTGAGTAGCCGGGTTTGTTTCGTAGACACGAGTAATCGGTCACGGGCTCCTCTTCCTGAGGTTGAGGCGACGGGCTCTGAGGCGGGTGGGCCAGATCTCCGCAGCGCAGCTCCATGTAAGCGGGCGTTCTGGGAGGAGATGGCTTTGCCGGGTTCGGTGGCCGGGCCGTTCGATTTGGCTCCGTTGATTCGAGATGCTTCCGCTTGATTCATGGTGTGGTTCTCTGACTTAAGAGTAGTGGGCGAGGTCAAGGATTTGAGCGGATTTTAGGAAGGATTCGTTGAAACTACGGGACATATAAATATTTTTCATGGGCACTGGGTTTGGTATGGCCAATCGCATGCTTACGACGGTGCTGAAAAAGTAAGTTTGGCTGTATCCTTAGAACATTATTGATCGCCTTTGTTTTAAGCATGCGCGGACACGACGATCAACAAAGTGGAATGTTCAGTTATCTATCCCCGGAACAGCGTGTTCCCGGTGACCATCCGTTGCGACCGATCCTACGGATGACAGATGAGGCTTTGCGAGAGTTGCGGCCGACGTTGTCCGCTCTTTATTCGAATCTGGGACGACGCTCGATCGCGCCCGAGAAACTTTTGCGCGCGCTGCTGCTACAAGTGCTGTATTCAATCCGCAGCGAACGCATGTTGATCGAGCAATTAGATTACAACTTGCTGTTTCGTTGGTTCGTTGGCCTCAGTATGGATGATGCAGTCTGGGATGCGACGGTGTTCAGTAAGAACCGAGAACGGTTGCTTCAGGGGGACATCGCGCAGGCCTTCTTCGAGGCGGTGTTGCGGCAAGCGCGCGAGTTGAATCTCTTATCGGATGAGCACTTTACCGTGGATGGCACATTGCTGGAAGCGTGGGCCAGCCGGAAGAGCTTCCAGAAACGGGAGGAACCGCCAAGCCAAGGCAGCGGGAGCCGGGGAGAAGTCCTATTACGAGACACGCATGAATGCAAAACGGATCCCGATGCGACGCTGTATCGCAAGAGCCGAGGAGCGGAAATGAAGCTTTGCCATATGGCTCATGTGTTGATGGAGAATCAAAGCGGTCTGCCGGTGGCGGGTCGCGCGACCGAAGCCATCACGCATGCCGAATGGGAGACTGCCATTGAGATGTCGAGCGCCGTAGCCAAACCCCACAAGAGGATCACGGTAGGGGCGGATGCCGGATATGACTGGGCGCGTTTTGTAGAGGGTGTTCGACAGATCAACGTCACACCGCATGTAGCGCAGCACACGCGTCGGAGCAGCGCGCTTGACGGTCGCACCACCCGGCACGCCGGATATCGTGAGAGCGTGAAGTCGCGAAAGCGAATTGAGTCGATCTTCGGTTGGTTGAAGACGACCGGCATGATGCGGAAACTCCGGCACCGCGGTCGAGCCCTTGTGCAGTGGACGTTTACCTTCGCCCTGGCGGCTTACAATCTGGTCCGATTGCGGACGCTCACGCTTCAGGCGTGAGACCGATAGGGATACGTGTGCCCAAACGGGCTCACGTATCCCTAAAATGCCGTTTTGAAGCCTCAGAACACCCGAAAAAACCGACACTTGTCATCCGTCAACTACTTTCTGACAAAAAAGCTCGTCACCTAAACTTACTTTTTCAGCACCGTCTTACGCATGGCGACTCCGTGTCGGTAGTCCCGTCGTCAATGCGCCGTAAACATGAGATTCGTTCGAAGACAGTTTGGAAGTCTGAGGATTGGCTGAGAATGCACGCGGATCAATTCGGATAACTGCCTGAGTGATGATCCTTGTGATCACTATCATTGCTCGGGGATGACTGTTTGGGCCAGTTCGCGATCGGAAGCTGCCAGCCTCGACGCATGGCAATAAGACGCAGCCCGAAGCATAGGACGGCGCCAGTTACAGCCGCTACGGAAGGCGGGATATTCAGCATGTCTCCGATCACCGCCGTAGCGGCGCCGGTCAGGGCTGCGACCGCGTAAAGCTCGGTGCGCAATACGGTAGGGATCTCACTCACGAGCACGTCGCGCACCATGCCGCCGCCGATTCCAGTCAGCATGCCGAGCAGCGTCGCCGCAACCGGACCGGCATTAAAGGCAAGCGCCTTACTCGCGCCAGAAACCGCAAACAACGCCAGTCCTGCGGCGTCGAAGACCAACACAGGATTCTTCAAACGTTTAATGACTCGAAACCAATAAAATGTGATCAAGCCGGCGAGAAGGGAGACAGCGAGGTATCGCCAGTCGCGAATGGCCGCGGGCGGCGCGGCCCCAATCATCACATCCCGCGCGATCCCACCCGAATTGCCAGCCGCGAAGGACAGAACCAGAACCCCGAAGATATCAAGCCTGTTTTTAACTCCGGCGGCGGCGCCGCTGAGGGCGAAAACAAACGTTCCTCCAAGATCGAAGGCGACCAGGACAGCGCTGACCAGAATCTCTTCGTTGACGGCCATTTCGCACCTTTTATCTCGATAGCCAAGCTTCGGCGGCAACAACCAGCGCCTCCACACCTGTCTCCAAAGTTGGATGGATCACCGGCGCAAAGCGCGGATTGTGATTGGTCGGGATGTCTCCGAGCCTCCCATTCTTCCTGGCTTCCTCGTATATGCCGGGATCGATGCCGCCGACGAACCAGAACACTGACGGCGCGCCCCACTGAGTTCCAAAGGATCCAAAATCCTCGCTCGCCGTCGTCGGCTTAGTTTCCTCCACACTTCCAGCAGGAAAGTGCAGCCGAAACGCATCGCCGACTCTCTTGGTCGCTTCGGGATCATTCGTGACAAGAGAATAACGGTCCAGGGTGGTGATCTCCGGTTTCCTGGGGGTGCCCGAAGCGGCCGCTTCAGCGTTGACAATCCGCTCGATCGCAGCAAGCACGCGTTTACGGACGCCCTCGTCAAAGGTGCGTACGTTCATCTTAATGATGGCCTCATCGGGGATGACGTTTTCCTTCGTTCCAGCCTGCAGCACACCTATTGTCACTACGGCGGCTTCATTGGCCGCCACTTCCCGGGACACAATAGACTGCAGCCGCATCACCGTTGCCGCGGCCATGACGACCGGATCGATGCTAGCCTCGGGCATCGATCCGTGTGCGCCGCGTCCGAACAACCGAATCTGCAGACTATCGGCCGCGGACGTTGTCGCTCCGGCACGACCAGCGACAACGCCAGCGGGCAAGCTCATGACATGCTGGCCGAGCACGACATCGGGCTTAGGGAAGCGTTGAAAGAGTCCATCGTCGATCATCGCCTGTGCGCCCGCCGCAGTCTCTTCCGCTGGTTGAAATACGGCCATGACCGTCCCCTTCCACGTATCGCGAGACTGAGCGAACAGAGTGGCCGCTCCTATCAACCAGGTCACATGCATGTCGTGACCGCAGGCGTGCATCACCGGCACGGTCCTGCCGGTGCTGTCGGTAACGGTAATCTTGCTGGCGTAAGGTAGCCCCGTGGCTTCCTGAACGGGAAGCGCGTCCATGTCGGCGCGCAGCATGACGACCGGTCCTTCGCCGTTATGCAGCAGACCGACAACGCCGGTCTTTCCGACACCGGAGGTCACGTCATATCCCGAGACGCGAAGATGGTCCGCCGCAATGCCGGCGGTTCGTTGTTCCTGCATCGACAGTTCGGGATGAGCATGAACGTCTTTGTAGATGTCTTCCAAGCGGGGAAGCAGATTGCCGAGCTTTGCGAGCACCGAGGCGGAATTTTTCAAAATTGTATCGTTCATCGGACCAGATCCCTTGGTTGTAGGACGCTGAAAAGCGTTAAGTCAGGCTACAATTACGGGCGGGCTCGTGAAGAAACCTCCGCTAATTTGCGCTGAAGCGAATTGCGCTAAAACGAACGCGGGTCTTGCCTCAGTTTGAATGGCATTTCGTGGTGAGCAGAAATGGGTGTAATTGACCGGGCGTACTTTACAAATGGATAGTTTCGTATTGACACGGCATCTGTTGCTGGTAGCCGTGTGCGCGACGGCAAATCCGTCGTTGGAGTTTTGCAACTCGACCGTAATTCGCGCAGATACCATTCATCTTCGGTCAGGAAAAGCGCGGGAGTGGCGCAGTTCCCGCGTTGACGCTCAAGGACCGACGGTATCTCTGGGTTTCGAAGGACTTGAGAATGCGTGTGGGCCCCGTCGAGCCTGGAAGCGTACCCGTTGCGTTGACGGTCTGGGGTCCACCATGGTCCGGCGTCGACTACATCACGATTTATAGTAATGCACGCCGGCATGGCAGAAAAGCCAGGTTTGATTGGGAAAGCCGGGCGAAAATTTTCCGCAATGATTCCGATCCCGATACCGGCGCATGATACGGCGCTGGTCGCGGTAGCGACGGGCCCTGGCGTTCAACAGCCATTCTGGGAGGTTCGCAAGCCTTACCAGCCGACATCCGATGAATGGACGCCAATGGTTCTGGGCGTCAGCCGTGCGATCTGGATCGACGCTGACAAAAGTGGGACTCGCGAGGCGCCTCTCGACAGGTCCGCAAAATAGGATGCCGACTAAACTATTTCCTCCGCAACTTGTACCAGAGGTCGCCTCGCCCTTCTACTCGCGCGCTGA
The DNA here is from genome assembly GCA_963833675.1 of Bryobacteraceae bacterium. GTDB lineage: Bacteria > Acidobacteriota > Terriglobia > Bryobacterales > Bryobacteraceae > DASQDN01. The sequence goes on from CAWHYW010000022.1 coordinate 366,470, forward strand.
AGGCGCCGATAGGCTTGTTCCTCAGTAATGCCATATTTCTTTTGGACGAGCGCCTTCGCGCGTGAAATTCTCTCGCGAGAAGCCAATTCCGCTTTCAATGTTTCGATGCGCTTCTCAAGCGCGGCCGTGTCGGCGCAGGAATCCAACACACGGGCGATGTGGCGCCCAACCATCTCCGGGTCAACCCGTTCGGCTATGTTTCTGGGAATCAATCCGGCCGTACGTTCGGCGATCTTGCAATCCGCGAGTTCCAGTTCCAACCGCGTTACTTCCGTCATCAGAGTTTGGATCTGCTGCTCCCGATTCAGCCTGCCGAGGATCAGTGTCAGGCTCGCGGCCAAGGCCACCAAGTGTGCAATCTCCGGCTCGAGCGCGGCGTGTCGCGATGCAACATACAAGAACACATTGCGGCCATCGCGACGCGTAACAGGAATAAGCACGCAAGCTGCATAGTACTGGAGCAAAGCTACATGGCTTGGCTCACTTTTGATTGACTTTTCCAACACCAGAGGTGCTTCAAGATCGTGAAGCCGGTCGGAGTCATCCTCGAGGAGACGAATGGCACGGTCTAACCCGCGCTCCCGATCAAGGCCAGCAGGATCCCACGGGGAAAGCGTCCCTTCTTCGCGCCGGTGCTCGTTCAGCACTACAGCATCAGCAGTTTGCAGGAAGCGAATCATTTTAAGGATCGCGCCGATGCTTCGCCGTAAAGGAATCAAGCGAAGATCTCCTTGTGAACTTCGCCCGCGACATCAGTCAATCGGAAATCGCGTCCGGCATAGCGGTAGGTCAACTGCTTGTGATGAAGGCCCATCAAAGCAAGAAGCGTTGCGTGCAAATCGTTCGTGTGCATGCGTCCTTCTACGGCTTTGACACCGAGTTCGTCTGTGGAGCCGTAGCTCAAACCCTTCTTGACTCCCGCGCCTGTAAGAAACATCGAATAGCCAGTGATGTTGTGATCGCGGCCATCGGGTCCCTGGGCCATTGGCAAGCGGCCGAACTCGGAGCCGAACAACACGAGTGTCTCGTCCAACAACCCGCGCTGTTTCAGGTCTGTCAGCAATGCCGCCGTCGCTCGATCGACCTGTCTCGTACGATCGATCAGGCCTTTGTGAAGGTTGGTGTGGTGGTCCCAACCGCCCTGGCAGATCTCGACAAAACGGACACCGGCTTCGCTGAGACGACGCGCCATCAGGCACTGCCGCGCAAACGACCCCTCGGGGCCGGGCTTGACTCCATACGCATCGAGGACGGATTGCGGTTCTTTCGAGATATCGAGCAGCTCCGGGACTTTGTGCTGCATACGAAAGGCGAGCTCGTAGGATTCGATGATGCCGTCGACGGGGTCGGGCGCACTCGGAGTAGCGGCCAAATCGTGGTTCATCGCCTGTATCAGCGCGATTTGCCGGCGCTGCAGGTTTTCGGGAGAAGCCGCCTTCAGATTAGGGAAATGTCCTGTGTCGCTGATCCGTGTGCCTTGAAAGTGGGCCGGGAGGAATGCGCTGCCATAGTTCACAGCTCCGCCGAAATTCGGAGGTGGATTGACGGTGATGTATCCGGGCAGATCCTGGTTTTCCGTCCCGAGGCCGTAAAGCAGCCAGGCGCCCATACTGGGTCGCGTCAATGCCGCGTTAGCGCTACCGGTATGTAATTGCACGACGGCCTGCGGATGAGCCGGCGTGTCGGTGTGCAAGCCGCGAAGCCAGCAAAGCTCGTCCGCATGAGTGGCGATATTCGGCAGCAATTCAGAAAACCACGATCCGGTTTGTCCGTATTGCTTCCACTGGAATTTCGATGGCGTCAGCGTTCCTCCTCCAGGTCCCGACTTGCCTCCGTTCTTTTGCAACTCAGGTTTGTAGTCGAAGGTATCCGGTCCGGACACTGCACCTTCCATGAAGAGAAAAATGATGCGTTTCGCTTTGGGTGTGAAGTGGGGATGCTTCGGCAGAAGGGGCTTATCCGCGACGGCGCGCAGGGATTCTGCCTTTGCCGCGGCCTCTCCCAGCAATCCGGCTAGAGCGAGGTGACCAAAGCCGGCGCCGGCCGATTTCAGCAGCGCTCGCCGGGTTGTGAGGAAAGACTCATTGCTCGACATGTTTCGTATCTCCTAACGTATGAATCTGAATTCGGCGGAGGAATATAAAGCCTGGACCAAGCTCATCCAAGCTGCGGTTCTCGGGTTGGCGGGCTGGACCGATTCATCGACGGCCACATATTCGGTGCGGTCGACATTGTCCGGGTCCGCGGGCAGAGTAAAGCCGGGGCTTTCGATCGGCTTGCTTGCGACGGTCGACGAAACAGCAGGAGTTGTCGAACCCGCATTCTGAGTTTGGCGGTACTCCGATTCAAAGCCGGCGAGGAATTTTTGAGCTCGACGAGCTTCGGCCGGCGTTGGCGCTCTACCCAGAGTCAGCCAGTACGCTCGTGCGATTTTCGCTTCGCTGGACTTTGGCTGCGCGAGAAGCGATTCCGCGAGCGACAACGCTTGTTTGCGTACGAAGCCGGAGTTTAGCAGGAATAGAGCTTGCGCCGGTACGGTGGTAGCGTCCCGCTGGCCTGTTACAAGCGGCTGGGTCACAGGATCGAAGGCCTGAAGCGAGCCGGGAGTAACGCCACGAAGCAGAGGAAGGTAGACGCTGCGCGTCAGGCTCCTGTTTGCCTGTTCCTGGATGCTTCGGGATTCCGGACCGTTATCCTGCATCTCCACCATACGCAGAGCGCTTGACGGCGAGGAAGACGGCTCCAATTGCAACCTGCCTGCTGTGAAGAGCATGGTGTCGCGGACCTCTTCGGCTTCGAGACGCCGAGGCGAATGCCGCCAAACAAGCCGGTTGCCGGGATCTATCTCCTTGTGAGAGGCATCCGCATCCGCGCTCAGGCGATAAGCGCGCGAAAGAACGATTTTGCGAATCAAGCGCTTGACGGACCATCCTTCCTGAATGAACTCGGCGGCCAGATAGTCGAGCAGTTCAGGATGAGATGGGCGGTCGCCATTCACGCCAAAGTTATCGGTGGTTTTTACGATGCCTTCCGCGAATAGATGCTGCCACACGCGATTTGCAATGACCCGCGGCGGCAGAGGATTCCGCGGGTTTGTCAGCCACTGGGCAAGCTGCAGCCTGCCGCTTCGCGACGGATCGATGGATGCGGCGCCAGGTACAGCGAAGGCAGTCAGAAATCCTCGAGGGACAACAGGACCAAGGCGTTCGGCTTCTCCGCGAATGCGAATCGCAGTGTCGGAGGGGTGTTTCGCTTCCACGACGGAATGCATTCCGTAGCCGCGCGAGCCGGGATCGGTCAGGAAAAGAAGTTCGGCTTTCACACGCTCGTACTTGAGGCGATAGGGTTGCTGCTTGGGCTTACCGTTCGGTCCTATTGCCAGGCCTTCCGGCGTGCCTCGAATGTCGTCCCAGGCTTTTTTAGCGGCCGCGACTTCGGCCTCAAGTTTGACGATCTTCTCGTTACGTTCTACTGGAGGCGCATTCGAGAGCGTGACTAGCGAGCTCGCATCGTAGTAATCCAGTCCGGCTCCGCCCATTTTGCTGCGAAGGCCGGCACGATCTTCGGTGCTGGAAAAAATTCCGGCGAGGGCGTAGTAGTCCGTCACCGGAATCGGGTCGAACTTGTGATCGTGGCAACGGGCGCAACTGACCGTAAGCGCCAACGTAGATCGGGAGATGGTGTCGATCTTTTCGTCGACGTTGTCCATAAGGAAGCGTTCCTTGAAACGCTGATTGACATCCTTCGGACCGAGGGCGAGAAAGCCGGTGGCTATTCGTAAGCGATCCCGGTCTTCCGGTGTCGCCGCAGGCAACAAATCTCCCGCAATCTGCTCCTGCAGGAAGCGATTGAAGGGCACATCGCGGTTGACCGCATCGATCACATAATCGCGATATCGCCAGGCATGCGGATAAGGAATGTTGCGCGAAGGGCCAGTCGATTCGCCGTATCGCGCTACGTCAAGCCAGTGCCGTCCCCATCGCTCGCCGAAGCGCGGCGATTGCAGCAACCTGTCAACCAGGCGCTCGTATGCATTTTGGGACTTGTCGTTGGCGAACGCTCTTATCTCGCTTGGTGCAGGGGGCAGACCGGTGAGATCGAAGGTGAGTCGACGGATCAGGTCCGAACGGTTCGCGTCCCGAACGGGTGAGAGTTTCTGTTCTTCGAGTTTGGCCAGAATGAATCGATCGATTTCCGTTCGCGGCCAAGTCGGGTTCTTTGGCGAAGGAGGTTCGACGCGTCTTATTGGCTGAAAGGCCCAGTGACGGGCCTTGAGGGATTCATAGTTCGCTTTGGATTTCCCTAGCGAGGCGGGAAGTTGCTCGGCCGGCCAGGCGGCTCCGGTCTTGATCCAGGTGACAACGTCGTCCACTTCTGCTTGTGTCAGCAGATCGCCTTCTTTCGGCATCCGCCGCTTGGGATTCGTGTGCCGGATGCGTACCAGCAAGAGGCTGGCGTCCGGGTCACCGGGAATGACAGCAGGGCCGGAATCGCCTCCGTTCAAGAGACCGTTGCGATCATCGACGCGCAATCCGCCGGCCGGCTTGGTCGCGGCAGAGTGGCAGGCGTAGCAGCGATTGACGAAAACGGGACGGACTTTCTTCTCGAAGAAAGCTACAGCGTCTGCTGAGTCCTGCGCTTGCGCCAGGCCGACGGGCGTAGCGAGAAGCACCAAGGAGAGTAAGCGGCCGGGTGTAATTTGCATCCTGAGTAATCTCCTGAACCTAGAACTTGTAGTGCAACCCGAGCTGAACGATGCGGGCCTGATTACCGTTTGCAAGCGCGCTGATTCGCCCAAAGTTCGCAACGCCGCGGCTTTGATTCGGGAGAGAGAAGTTCGCGTGATTCAAAAAGTTCAGAGCTTCCACGCGGAACTGCACACGCTGGCGCTCGTTGATCGCTACGTTCTTCAGGACTGACAAATCGGACACAATCGCGCCGGGGCCGATCGCCACGGTGCGGCCTGAGTTGCCGAAAGTGTACTGGGCCGGCGCCGCAAACGAGGAAGGATCGAAAAAGCTTTCGGTGAGGACGTTATTGCGCCAGTTCGGATTTTCGCTATAGGGGGCGACTACATCGGAACGAACGGTGGTTGCGGTTGGATAAATCGCCGCTGCATTGTTCTCGATCACTCCGAATGGAGACCCGGTTCGCGCTTCGTAGATGATGGATGTCGACCAGCCGCCGACAATTTGGTTTACGAGGGCATTGCCGCTGTGCCATGCTCGCCCGGCTCCAAAAGGCAGTTCCCAGGTGGCGCTTCCAATGAAACGATGCGCGATGTGATTTCCGGATAGGCCGCGATCGGCTCGCCGATCGTACTGATTTGCGAATGCATTGTCGCCAGCGTTCCCTCCGATCTCATCCCGCGATTCGATATCATCGATCGCCTTGGACCAGGTGTAATTAGCGTTGAACTGGAGACCGTGGGAGAAGCGTTTCTCGACACGCAGATTCAAGCCGTGATAGTTCGAGTTGCCGATGGTAGGCGCGATGACGCGCACATCGGAAAATTGCGGAAAAGGCCGCAGAGCTTGCGCATTTCCGGGGCCGATGAGGTCCGGTTCGACCTGGTTGATGGTACGGCTTCCAGGCGCCGTCAGCTTGTGGCCCAGTGTGCTGAGATACCCGATCTCGAAGACTGCATTGCCCGGCAGTTGGCGCTGAATGTTGAAGTTGAAGTTATATAGATAGGGAACAGCGCGGCCTTTGGGTTCGAAAAAGTCCACCGCCAGCGTCGGATTCTGGCCGGGAGTAACAGCGCCGTAACCGGGAACGAGAAGATCATTCGACGGCACGCTCACGGGGGGCAGACCGTCCTTCAAAAGAAACGCAGGAGTTCGGCCACCATCGGGTGACACCACATCGCCTCGAATGCTGAATCCGATATTGGCGAGAATCGGTGTGGCCTGATCGTACTGGCCGACGTAGAGGACTCCCCCACCGCCACGAATTATCCATTTCTCCGTTGCACGATAGGCGAAGCCGACTCGCGGCCCGAAGTTGTTTTTGTCGAAGTTGTGAGCGTAATCGCTAAGCCCGTTTCGCCCGGACCATGTGATCACTCCGGGAGTGTTACTTACCGGATTGATCGCAAAACGGTCAAACGAGTTCTGGCGATTGTCCTCCAGCTCTCGTCGTGGAGTGTCGAGATCCCAACGCAGCCCCAGGTTCAATGTCAGTTTCGGAGTAACTTTCCAATCTGTCTGGATGAAGGCGCCGAAAGCATTCGCACGCGTACGAAGCAGCAGCGCTTCCGCGCGTGAACCGCTCAGCGCCCATCCCGTGAGCAGCGAGGCAAGCGAATCACCCGTCGCGGTCTGGTTAAAACCAAAAACACCACCGCCTGTTCCGGACCAGAGATCGGTATTGGTGGACCGGCGAAACTCTGCGCCGTATTTGATGGTGTGGGCGCCGCGAATGGTAGTCACGGATGCCGTGTAGTGGTCTCCACGAATGGGTACCTGCAAACTCTCGTGATTTCCGGTTCCGAAGCCGGTTAGTCCCGGGATATTGATCTGCGGGAAGAATCGATCATTGGTTCCCTTGATTCCAAGCTGCTGCGCCAGTCCGAGATCCGTACCTCCGGATTGTGCAATTGCTTTCCGTCGATCGTAGGAATAGCGCGCCTCAAGTGTGGTCGAAGGTGAGAAAGTGTGCTGCCAGGTTGCAGACCAGCTATAAAAACTCGTGTCACTCGTAGAGTTGTAGGGGTCAACTCCCGCCGTCGGATACACGGGCGAGTTGATGGTATCGGAGTCATTCGCAAGGAATTGCCCATAAAAAGGAATCGCCCATAAATACGATCGTTCGTAGAGAACGAGTGGTCGAGTCGGGCGACCGCAACATTCGTCGTGGTGTTGATCGGTTGATTCGCACGGAAGTTATTGTTCCTGCTGCGCGCGCCTGACACGTTCGGAGCTGGATAGAGGGCCGCAATCGATGCTCCGACAGGATCGAGCCGGCTGGAGGGAATGATGTTGCCAGGAAACGGGGAGTTCGTTAGCGGATCGCGAACGACCGCTGTCCAAGCGGAGAAATCGCCTTGTGTTTCGGCAACGGTGGGAACGCTCGCGACCACGGTCTGCTGTCGCCGTACGAGCAACCCTTCGTAGTTTGCAAAAAAGAAAGTCTTGTCCTTGCGGATCGGGCCTCCGAGGCTTGCGCCGAACTGGTTGTAACGCAGGACAGGCTTCGAGGCGGCGAAGAAGTTACGAGCATCGAACTTGTCGTTCCGCAGGAACTCGTACAACGATCCGTGCAGCTCATTCGTTCCGGACTTGGTCGTCATCTGAAGTATCCGCCACCGGAACGGCCGAGCTCGGCTTTGTAGTTGCTGATTTCGACGTTCATTTCTTCGAGCGACTCGACGGGCGGATCGTAGACGAGTGTGGCAACGCCAAGAAGAATGTTTTGAGCGCTGCCACCATCGATCGTCCACATGGCGTTATTGCCGCGACCGCCGGCCATGGCGAAATTGGAGCCGGAGCCATTCTGGACGACGAAGCCATTCAATCTGGCGAGTTGCGCGGCCCGGCGATCGATGAGGGGCATGCTCGCAATGGTGCTGTTACGAACGACCGAGCCCACCGACGAGGTGTCGGTGTTCAACAGGGGCGCCGATGCTTCCACCGTGACCGTCTCAGCAACCTGACCGACTTCCAACGTTAGATCTACGCGAACGGCGGATCCGGTTTCGAGTTGAAGTCCAGTCTGACGGTATTGCTTGAAACCGGGCGCTTCTGTGACGAGCTCGTATTCACCCGGCTTAATGAGTGGAATGGTGTACAGGCCGTTCGCACCCGTCACTCCGGTGAACGTTTCGCCGGTGCGAGCATTTGATGCTTTTACGGAAGCTGCTTCGATCGCGCCTCCGCTCGGGTCGTGAACAGTGCCGGATAGGGTGGCTGTCTGTTGCGCGCAGGCGAAAGCGGTTGTCCAAATAAGCAAAAATGTCAGAGTCGAGTGCCGGTTTGGCCGAATTGAATACACGAAAGCTCTCCTAGTGCGGCAGCAAGCAGCTGTCGCTGAACGTGATCAGAAAGGGTCTTTGCTCCAACGCTGCTTCGCGGCGGCGATCGGAACGGATGAACCGTTCTGGGGAAAACCCCGTGCAGTGAACGGAACCGAGTGGGATTAATTTGCGAGGGAGAGGCGACAAAAACAGATTTGGTCTGTATAAGTCTACTTCTTCGATAGAAAATAAGAGATTCGGACTCAGAAGTCAACTCGGATGAACGTAAAAATTTGATCCCGCTCTTCACAAGACTTTTACGGCTCCCCGGCTATCTTTGTAAAGCGATCCTAGACGTCAACCCCGTCTCGGCTCGCTTCGTTGCGGCCGGGTTTACACGGCCCGCGCGAATCATTTCGCGCTGCCCGTTACGATCGTCAGCCGCACATCGCGTCGCATAGTGCAATCCCACGAGCTTCTGACGGCTGATTCATAGATCCGTAAGTGAGCCTGGAGCTTAGACGTGACTTGGTCATCGTCAGGGCTGATGTACCGCCCATTCGGAACCTTCAGATCTCCGAAGCCATGAGCTGCTGCGATCGGAAACTGGGAGCCATCGTTCAATCGTGGATCCCAGAATCTGCCCGCTCCGTGCATTTCCAGAGTTGCTACGAAGGCATTCCATTGGGGGACAGATCCCCAGGCAAAATGCAATAACCGCCATGTTGAACCGCTTTGGAGCGATCCCGGCTGGAATGTTCACACGCCGAGCGAAATCTGCACCGACATTTTTCAGGCGAACCGAGCGCCGGATCATCGCTATCGGACTGCGCCTATCGGCGCGTTGTTCAAACATTCGAAAGGCGGTTTCTATCACGACGGACGGTTTGCGACCTTATCGGATGTCGTCGATCATTACAACAGTTGTCTGGCGTTGGGTCTCAATGCCGGGGAGAAGAGCGATCTCATTCAGTACCTGCTCAGCCTTACTTTTGGTCCGGAGAACTCCCGGAAGCGATCGAAGAAGTCAGGCGCGAATTAAAGGCTGCCGAGTACTAATGATGGTGGCCGGGCTGGCCTTTTTCTTCGAGCCGGTTGATCTCCTGCATTGCTTTGAGTTCCTGATCAGTGAGCTGCGGCAAATGCCGGATGAACAATACTAATTTCCAGTTATCTTCGCCTTCGCCGCCCCAGCCCGGCATACCTGTGAAGCGCACGCCATTCTTGATGATGTAGAAGATCTCGCCATCGGTGAGGTTTTGGGTTTCCGGCCCCCGCAGATCGGGCGCGGGAGGATACAGTCCGGCGTTGATCAGAGTTTTCCCGCTTCCATCGTTCCCGTGACAGGTGGCGCAATGATCGGCGAAGTGATTCCGCGCTTCGGCAAGGTTTTCCGGGTTGTTCGAGATAGGGTTCCTGATACTTCTTGCCTCGGGCGGTGTGGCCAGGCGGCGGGCATTCCTCGCCAGGAGAGCTTCTATGGCGGAGGGACGTTCGCGGGCGCTGAATCCGTGAGCGGTGAGATACCAGTAGCCTAATAAACCAAGTCCGATGGCTGCGATGAGGATAGTAATGAGAGCTCTTCGCATCTGACCTAAGGAACTTCACCCGATTGTCGAGAAGTAGTAAACATCTGGATTCACGGGACAAACCTCCACTCGGCTTGCACTGGCGGCTCCGTTGGTTGTCAGGCCGCGAGTGATCGAGCCATTGCCGGAGACGGCCACTCGGGATGAATCGAAACAATCGCGCGCTGACGCGCTGCGACTCTGTTTGCTGGATTCGTGCTTATGGACGGCAGAGTCCACAGAGATAGAATACAATCGATATCTCTATCTATGCGTAGCTTTGCCGCGTTTCTGGTCGTTGTGCCCTTGCTTGCACAACACGGCGAGGATCAGGACAAGAAGAGCAAGAACCCCGCCTTTAGCGACCCGGCTGCGATCGCAGCCGGCAGCAAGTTGTTCACAAATTCCTGTGCGGGTTGTCATGGTCCGAGGGGAGAGGGCGGACGCGGCCCTAATTTGCGGAATCGCGGGGTCTGGCACTCGCTCGATGAGCAGGAGCTATTCCAGACTATCCAGAAAGGTATTCCCGGAGCGGACATGCCTGCAACGAATTTGCCGGACGAACAAATTTGGCAGATCGCTGCTTTCGTGCGGGCCTTGAGCGCGCCGGCTATCGAATCGAAACCGCCCGGCGATCCCGCCGCTGGAGAAACAATCTTTTGGGGCAAAGCGGAGTGCGGCAGTTGTCACCGGGTTCTTGGGCGTGGAGGCATGCTCGGACCTGACCTGAGCAACATCGGAGCGCAACGGCCGGTAAACCAAATTCGCGAGGCGCTGTTGGACCCGGATGCCGACAGTTCGCGAAGTTACCAGGGAATCACGGTCGTGACAAAGGACGGCAAGACCATTAGCGGCGTTGCGCGCACCCGCACGAATTATTCGGTCGTGATCCTCGATAAGAGTGGAGATTTGCACACGCTTCGCGCGGACGAACTGCGCGACATAAAACTCTCGCGGCATTCGCTGATGCCGTCCTATAAACAAAAACTGAGCCAGGACGAACTGACCAACTTGATCGCTTACCTCAGCCGCTTAAGTGTACGACCCTACACGGCGGCAGACGAGAAGAAACAATGACATCTCGCGCAGTTGTACTCGCAGTATTCGTAATCGGGAGCGCCGCCGGCCAAGTCCGATACGAAGATATTCTCAAGGGACCAAACGAAAACTGGTTAACCTACGCCGGAAGCTACTCCGGCCAACGTCACAGCCCGCTAAAACAGATCACGGTCGAAAACGCAGGCTCCATCGTTCCGAAATGGACCTACCACATGCCGAAGGCAAATGGGTTACGAACTAATCCCATCGTCTACGACGGCATTATGTACGTGACGAACAGTAACGAAGTGCGGGCGCTTGACGCGCGGACAGGCCAGCTGGTTTGGGAGTACAAAGACACGCGATCAAAAAAAGATGCTGTAAACCGCGGAGCTGCGATCTTCGGCGATCAGGTGTTCTTCACCACCGGCGATGTTTACCTTGTTTCCCTGGACCGAAGAAACGGATCGGTGTTGTGGCAGAAGCAGTACGGTCGTGTTGAAGACGGCCTCTTTGCTCCTTCAGCGCCGCTGGTTGTCAAAGACAAAGTGATCGTCGGTGTTGCCGGAGGCGACAGCGGCATGCGCGGATACATCTGCGCGTTCTCGGTGAAAACGGGAGAAGAGTTGTGGCGCTTGTACACGGTGCCTGCGAAAGGCGAACCCGGATCCGAAACCTGGGGCGAGTTTGAGGAGTGGGGCGGCGCAGCCACGTGGCTGAGCGGCACATACGACCCCGAGCTGAATCTTCTCTACTGGACGACTGGCAATCCGTGGCCCGACTTCTACTCCGGCGACCGGAAGGGTGACAATCTTTACTCGTGCTCGGTTATTGCAGTCGACTTGAATACCGGCAAGATGAAGTGGCATTTCCAGTTCACTCCTGGAGACACTCACGATTGGGATGCGCAATCCTGGCCGGTTCTTGTGGATATGCCGTATGCGGGCCGGCCGCGCAAGCTACTCTTGCACGCCAATCGCAACGGCTTTCTTTACGTTTTGGACCGTGCTACTGGGGAATATCTGTCATCTTCGAGATTAGTCGAGAAGCTCGACTGGGCGAAGGGCATCGGCAAAGATGGCCGGCCGATTCTGGTGCCCGGTAAGGATCCGACGCCGACGGGTAATCGCGTATGCCCAGGTGTGCGGGGGGCAACCAACTGGATGTCACAGTCGTTCAATCCTGACACCAAGCTGCTGTATGTAGTGACCCTGGAGCAGTGCGACTACTTCACAAGCTCCGCAAAGAAACCTGAACCGAAAAAGAATTTCTCCGGCGGCGGCGCCGCGACCAAACCGATGGACCTTGGCCAGTTCTTTCTGCGCGCTTTCGATCCGGCGACTGGTAAGCGCGTTTGGGAGTATCCCGATGACAGGACCCGCCGAGACGTGGGCGGGAACCGTATCTACCGCAGGCGGCGTAATCTTTTTCGGCGATGATGACGGACATCTCGTTGCTGTTGACGCCAAGAAGGGCCACCACCTATGGCACTACCAAATGGGGGAAGGCCTCACGGCGTCACCAATCGTGTATGCCGTGGATGGTAAGCAGTATGTCGCGATTGCGTCTGCAACAGCGATTTTCTCCTTCGGCCTGTTCGAACCCATGCCAAGCGTACCCGTAGTTCAGACAAGCGCTTCGCAGTAATCCTATGGGCCGCGGCGCGCTCCTGCTTCTAGCGATACTGGCTGCGGCTCAATCGCAGACACCGGTGGTTAATCGGCCGGCGCTTGTACTCGAGACTCAGAGCGCGAAGTTGGTTGTTGAACTCGGCGGCGGAGCGATTTCCGATTTTCATCTTGCGGGCCTTCCTCTGAATCCCTTCACGTGGGAGCTGAAGAACGATACCCTTTCTCCCCGGCTGCGGGGGCATTTCCTGTGCCTCGACCGGTGGGGACAGCCTTCGGCAGCAGAAGAGCGCAACGGCATGCCATTTCATGGCGAGGCTCCGCGAGTCAATTGGCGCGTGGTTGCGCAACCATCGATAAAAGGGGACAAACAGGTCGCGGAGATGTCCGCTTCTCTTCCGCTTGCAGGCCTCGATGTAGCTCGCGGAGTCCAACTATCGACGAAGGAGGCGTTTTTCATCATCACGGAGCGTGTGACAAACCGCAACAAGCTTGGACGAATCTACAACGTGGTGCAACATCCATCGATCGGTCCGCCGTTCCTCGATGAGAAGACGCTTGTAGACGCTAACGCTAGAATCGGTTTCATGCAGAGTAGTCCGTTGCCGAATCCGGAGCAGCCCAAAGTTGAGTGGCCGTATGCCATCCACAACGGCAAGACTGTGGACCTTCGCCGTCTCGCGGACGATCCTGAACCGAATGTCGTGTCCTACACGATCGAGGGAGACTACGGCTGGGTGACAGCCAGCGGAGTCTCGGGTGGCCTGCTAGTCGGTTACATCTGGAAGACATCCGATTACCCGTGGTTTAACGCGTGGCGCGATACCGAGAACGGACACCCCGCTGCACGCGGCCTGGAATTCGGGACGACCGGCCTTCACCAGCCGTTTCCTGTTCTCGTTAAGAAGGGGAAGATTTTTGACCGGCCATTGTATACCTACCTCGACGCGGGCGAGAGCGAAGCGCGATCCTATGCAGCCTTCCTGTTTCGCATTCCGCAAGACTACAAGGGTGTCGAACGTGTGACTTATGTCGACGGTCAATTGCAGTTGCACGAGCGCGGAGGCGGTCGGGAATTGAAAATGAATGTCGGCGACTTATTTCCCAAGTAGCCGTGTCTCCGCGACTTCGCCCTGAGTGGTATTTTTCAATCCTGAACGATTCCAGTACCAGTAAAAAGGCAAACCGGTCGCGATAATCGCGAGACCTGCCAGCGACTGCATGGGCTGCGTGTATAGTGTGTTGGCCAATAGCGCCAAGGTTACGAAACAGAACACTACGGGTACAAAAGGATACCCAAACACACGGTACGGACGCGACAGATCCGGCCGGGTTCTTCGGAGGACGATCACACAGGATGCAGTAAGGCCGTAGAACAGCCAGAGCGAAAATACGGCGTAGTCAGTCAATCGATCGTAATTGCCTGTCAGCGCGAGCGACGATGCAATCGCCGCGGCGAAAAAACCCGCGCGTACCGGGACGCCGTTCGCGGAGAGCCGGTTAAGGAAGCGGAAATATACGCCGTCCTTTGCCATCGCGTATGGTACCCGCATCGCCGGCGCGATTCCCGTGTGCAGAGCGCCAAAAGAAGAAATCAGCATGCCTGCAGCCATCAGCGCCGCAGCCGCCGCGCCAAAAATGCGGGTCAACGTTTCGGTCGCTACAGAAGAGGATAAAGGCGTCGACGCTACTTCCAGGGGAGTCAGGGCATAAAAATACGACGCATTCGCGAACAAGTACAGAGCTCCAACCGTCGCCACGGCCAGGACGAAAGCCCGGGGGATATTCCGCTGTGGATCGCGCACCTCGCCCGCCATCGGAGCGAACAATGCCCAACCCTGAAATCCCCAGAGGGCTCCGATCATTGCCGCGCCAATTCCGGCGAGGCCGCCTCGTGTGGATGACGGAACGGCTTCGCATGCGCCACCTTGAGCTGAAAGCGCATAATGGGCCCAATCGCCATTTGAAAAGAAGAACGCGCAGAAGCCTACAGCCAGAACCACGAATACTTTGATCACCGTGAACAGAGTCGCGACCGAGCCTGTCGCTTTCACGGAGAAGGAGTTAATCAAAGTCGCAATCAGGAGGGCAGTCACGGAGATTGCCGCAAGATGGTCTTTGATCGCACCTCCTAGAACGATGTTCAAGAAAATCGCGGTGGAGACGGATTGCGCGGCAAGCGACGCCGGCCTCGTAATCGCTGTATAGGCCCATCCCCACAGGAAACCTGCTCTTCTGCCATAGGTCTCGCTGATAAAAACGTACTCGCCTCCAGCGCGCGGAAGCATTGCTGCCAGTTCCGCGTAACACAAGGCTCCGGCAAGAACGAGGATACCGGCGCCCAGCCAGACGGCAAGCACTGTTATTGGCGAATCGACGTTGCAAGTCATCACCCGCGCCTTCAGAAATACACCAGTGCCGATCATGTTGGCGATATTGAGAGAGGCGGCTGAGCTGAGCGTCAATCCTCGGACAAGTTTCGACATCGGAGCGCTATCGTATCAGAGCCGGCGGACCTGGTTTGTAACCGGCCTTCCAGCTATAGGACAATAACCAAGCCTACAGGAGGTTTGGCGACGAAGATGCGGCAAGAGGTCTTCGACGTGTGTGTTGTCGGGAGCGGTCCCGGCGGCGGAATCGCCGCCTATGTACTTACCAAAGCAGGACTGAAAGTTGCACTCGTCGAAGGCGGGGGCAGACTTCGCGCGGGCGTTGACTACAATGCGCACGTCAACGCTCATGCCCTACTTGAACAACGGCTGAAGAAAGGCTTACGGAATCCAATTCCCGGCGTGTGGTCCGATCGATTCGAACGTGATCACTTTGTGCCGGTCGGCGATCGTCCCGGCCATGGCCAGTTGCGGGCGCTCGGCGGACGTTCCATCTGCTGGGCGGGACACAGCCTGCGCTTCGGACCGCTCGATTACAAGCACTGGCCCATTTCGTATGACGAGGTGGCCCCGTGGTACAGCAAAGCTGAGCGTCTGATGCTCGTCCACGGGTACAAGGACGGACTCTCGAATCTGCCGGACGGCGAATTTCAAAAGGGTGTTCCAATGCGCTGCGGCGAAATGATGTTGAAGCACGGCGTGGAGACACTGAAGAGCCGCGGCCGCAAGATGGAGTTTGTCGCGCAGCGCAAGGCGATTCCTACCGAACCCAACTCTCTGGGTCGGACAGTCTGCCACTATTGCGGCCACTGCATGCAAGGCTGCGAAGTAGATTCGAAGTATACGTCGGCGAATACGCCGATTCCTTTGGCGATGAAGACAGGCAACCTCACCCTGTTTCTTCACTCGACCATGACGAGCATTCTTATGGATCGGGAAGCCAATCGAGTTCGAGGCATCCGGTATCACGATCCCGACGGTAAAGTTCAGGAGTTGCGAAGCAAAGTCCTGGTGCTCTCGTGCAGCGCAATTGAGACGGCTCGTCATTTACTGCTGAATAACCTGGCGAATTCGAGTGGCCAGGTGGGCCGCAATCTAACGAGCCATTTCGGGGTGACGGTGGTCGGTGTGTTCCCCCAACTGAAAGGGCATGACAGCTCAAACGACGATGGAACGGATTTTTTTCATAGTCTCCTGACCGGTTTGTATTGGGATAAGCCGAATCCGAATTTCGAAGGAACGTATCAAGTGCAATGCGGCTCGGGAGTACATCCGGCGCGGCTGTCGATCCGTAACGTTCCGGGTTTCGGCTCTGATTTGAAAAAGCAGATCGCCGAGTTGAACGCGTGTCATGCGCTCATGAACATGCAGGGATCGCTGCTGGTATCAAGCAAGAAGTTTATCGACCTGGATTCGGACAAGCGCGACCGATTCGGACTGGCGCTGCCTCGGGTCCATCTTCACTACGAGGACAGCGATGTTGCGATGGCGCGAGATATGGTGTCGACTTCGGAAGATATCATCAAAGCGGCCGGCGGAAGCGTGTGGTCTGCTCCGGGAGAGATCAGCTCAAGTACGCTGGTAATCGATCTTAATCATTGGGTAGGGACTTGCAAAATGGGGCGCGGTCCTGCGAAGTCTGTCGTTAACAGCTCGGGACAAACTCACGATATTCCGAACCTCTGGATCGGAGATGCATCGGTGTTTGCGGCGTATCCGGAGAAGAATCCTACTCTGACAAACGTCGCGCTGACATGGCGGATGAGCGAACATTTGATCGAAGCTTTTCGGAAAGGTGAGGTCTAAGACCATGGATGTCGAACGCCGAAACCTGATTCAGATTCTTGGAGCAGGTCTCGCGGCCAGCGGAACCGGCTTCGGGCAACATTCGCATGCGAAAGGATCCGCCGGGGCTGCAGGGATCTACACACCTCGGGCGCTGACTGCAGCCGAGTATCGGGTGGTCGATATTCTGACGGAGTTGATTCTGCCGGCAGACGACACGTCGCCTGGAGCGCATGACGCCGGAGTTGCGCGATACATCGATATCGTTCTGCTCTATGGCAACAAGGCGACACTTGGTCTGTGGCGTGATGGGGTAAAGTCGGTTGACGCTGCTGCCCGCGAGGCACACGGGCAGACTTTCAGTGAGATCACACCGGAACAGCAGACAGATATTGTGCGAACGATGGCGGCAAACGAGACAAACCCGACCACACAGCTTCAGACTTTTTTCCTGACCGTGAAAAAGCTCACTATCGAGGCGTTCTATCTGTCGTCGGCTGGCCGGCAGAGTCTCGGCTATAAGGGCGACCGGGCGATTGTCAGCTTTCCGGGATGTCAGGATGAGCAACACCAGGCTTAGTGTTCGGTCAGCGTCAGTGCATATACCAGCCGCCGTCGACATTCAAGACCTGTCCGGTCATGCCGTCACTTAACTCGGAGCTGAGGAACAGGCACACTCGGGCAATGTCGATCGGTAGAATCCGTCGCTTCAGGGATTGCTCTGACACGAAGGTCTGAATCTGGTCATCGGTCACAACGGTCTTCTCGGCTTCAACGAGAACGGCTCCCGGCGTGATGCAGTTCACGTGAACATTATGCTCGCCGGTTTCCCGGGCGAGCGCTCTCGACAGGCCGATCACGCCCCCTTTCGACGCGACGTAATGAACGAGATTAGCGACTCCCAAGTGGAACGTGACGGATGATATGTTGACGATTTTTCCAGCGCGACGGGCGATCATTCCAGGCAAAACTGCTTGTGTCGTGTGGAACATGCTCTTGAGGTTGACATCCTGCATCTCGTCCCACTCCTGCTCGGAGGTCTCAAGGAAGGCTTTACGCGGATAAATGCCCGCGTTGTTGATAAGAATGTCAACGGAACCGAAGTAATCGAGAGCGTCCTTGACTGTGGCGCCGATACCGGCGCCATCTCGTAGATCGAGACCAACAGCCCGGACCTTCGTGCCTGCCTTTTCGAGCTCGACGGCAGTCGCTTCATTCGGCGGCTGGTTACGGTCGATGAGCAACAGACTAGCGCCGTGTTCCGCAAACAGACGCGCGACAGCATTTCCGATGCCGGTGGCAGATCCCGTAATCATTGCAACTTTACCTTGCAGCAGCATGCAATTCTTCAAACTCCTTGTATTTTTCTGTGACTGCAAACTTAGGATCACCCAACGCTGTTGTTCATCTGGCTGTCCAGATTCCTCGATCGATATAGAGGATCGTGAGCAAGTACAGCCCGGATATTGCTGCGGCATACAACAACGTACCTAGCCAGAGGCCAGGCCGCAGCGCGCGGCTCCATTCGTAGACCGCCAACATACTCAACGCGAAAGGGATGAATCCAACATAGCCAAGCAGGGGCATGTAGAACAAGTGCGGCGATCCGGCCAAGATGAGGTATTCCCAATGTGTTGCCGCTGGATAATTGAACGCCTCCCAAGCCAAGCCGGCGAGCAGCGCCGAGACGATTAATGCGCGTGTGAAATGGCCGCTTGAACAGGTATCAGCCTGGATAAAGGGAAGCAGAATCAGAGCCGGAATCAACCACATCCCCTGATTCCACCAGAATACGCCGTTGACGAAGGGAATCACGGCCAAGACTGCGGCCCCACCCAGAAACCACCAGCGGCGCCTTTGCAGCCAATTCAGAAGACCGGCGGGCACACATTGCCGGCCGGCGACCAGCCACCAGGATTCCACCATAATTGGAATCACTGTCGTAAATGAGATAAACCCGAAGAGCACCTTCCCCGAGAGTCCAGGTATTTCGCCGCGGTAGCGCCATTGCGGCGCAGGCAGATTCAGCGTCTCGTAGACCAGCCAAACAATTACGGAAACAGGAGCCGTAATCGTCAGGAAATGCGCAAGGTTTCCTCTCCACAGAGAAAGTCCTCTGTGCTCCGCGTTCCAGAAGTCGATGAGAAGTAGCACGCCCCACCAAACAATCCCGTAGGCGTAGTCGGCAATGCCAGGGATGAGGCCAGCGAGATCGGCGATACCAATCGTTGTGAGCAGAGTTCCGGCAAGCACCTGCCTCGGCATGATTTAGATTCTCGCAACCTACTAAGTTGAGCAACAGCGCCGCCGACGGGATTTCGAACGAGGCGGCGGGCGGCATCCCCCCGCTGGGATTTATACCACCACAAAGGCTCCTAGCCTCCGAAGGCGGCGCGAGGGTTTTCCCACATCAGAACAGGAATCTGCGCCGGGTCGAGCCGCGGCAGGAAATCGGTGTACAGGTATGTGTACCCTCTGAAGTCTCCGCCGCCGGGTTCACCGACGTGATACCAACCGGAATCCTGTGATATCAACGTTCGTCGCAGGAGTCCCTTCGAAGCTAAGAAGCGAACGCCCTGCAAATGAAGCTCGGCTGTCTTCGGCCCGATCCCGTCAAATTCCACCCATGCGCCCGCGCGAGCTACGCGCTCGTGCACCTCATTATTTTTCTCGTTCTGGGCGTGAACCCAGACGAATTTCGCAGGACTGATTTTCTCGGCGGCAACAATCTCCAACTGCTCTAACGCGGCCGCTCCGTCTCCGGTGTGTGAAGCGATCGTCAATCCAGTCTCACCTGAAGCGATAGCTGCTGCTCGTACCAGCTTGCTATCCAGTTTATCGAGCGGACCTCGGTTGACGCCGATCTTGATAAAACGCGGGCGCCAGGATTCGCGGGTCTCTGCGACCCAACGTTTCGCGAGTTGTTCAGCGGTTTCCGTTCTCGCAAAGTCAGGAAGAAACTTATGGTTGCCTGCGCCGTAAAGACCTGTGTTTGACCAGATCTCGAGGCGTGTGGCATCGGCAAGGCGAGCCAAGAGGTCGGGATTCCGACCTAAGAAATTGGGCGTACAGTCGAGGAACCTTCGGCAGCCTAGGTTTCTTAATGCTTCGAGTTTAGGCCGGGCGATGCGGAAGACTTCGTCGGGATCATATCTACCTGGGCGAATCTGGTCAGCGCCGACGAAGTCGACGAGGATATGTTCATGCACCAGCACGGATGCTGTCTCGATTGCGAAGGCGGCAGCGCCCACCAACGGCAGAAAGTCACGGCGCGTCATACATCACATTCTGGCGTCAAATCCGGGCCTACGGAGCTTATCGGTTGCTAATGCAAATGCGGTTGAGACTGAGATTACCAGTTACTTGTATTGAGGGCCCCAATCTCCTTTGCCGTAAGCGGACGACGGAAGACCGAAACATCATCGAGCAGGCCAACGTAGTTCACACCCAGCCGGAGCGCCGCATTGGCGATATTCGATTCGAAAGGTTCAGCGATACTGGGCGTGGCACCCTGCAGTTTGCCGTCGAGGTACAGTTTCGCTTGCCCTCTACCGCCGCCAAGGCCCTCATAGGTAATGGCCACGTGTGTCCATTTGCCACGGGCGAAGGGCGGTTGGTTCACCACGACCAGGCGATTGGTGAAGGCCGGATTCTTGTCTGGCGGGATGTCGGTCGGATTCCATACTGTTCGAACTCCGAAGACACCAAGACGAAAATGACGAGGCTTATCATCTTTTGTGAAGTCAACCCAGATCGCTGAATTGTTGTATTCCTTGTCCGTGACTTGAATCGGATCGCAGAATCCCGGTTCAAGGTCCTGCTCCGGGTCGAGTTGCAGCCAAAAGCTGAGAGTCCCTGACCAGTTCTTGGGGTCGAACGGAACGTTGTTCTGCGCTTTATAAAAGACTGCTTTCGTGTTTGTTTTGTTAAACCGAAGGGCGTCCCCACGGCGTCCCTGTCCCTTTGCATGACTCACGTCCGTTCCATCCACTCCAGGTTGAGCGGACGTGACATCCTTATAGGTCGGAGCATGATACAGCTTCGGGTCGCCGGATGCCGTTCGCGCATCCAGCGATCCGTCGAACGTGGCACGAAAAACAACTTCGCTTTTCCAATCAGCGCCTCTGGAGGCGACTGTTAGAGCAAGACCGAGGGCAAGCAGCGAATAGCGCATTGGGACAGGATACCGCGCTGCCGAGGATTCCGCGTCCTGTCGTGGAATCTAGTGCGTTTGGAGTTGACGAGGCTCTGATTTAGGCTCGCTACCTAAATACATGGTTTCGCCGGCCATCTCCTGCCGCAGCCACGCCTGCGCCAAGCGGAGTTCGCGACGGACGGTATGGACCGGTTTCGAGACCGCCGCCGACGCTTCCTCCGCAGTCATGCCTCCGAAAAAGCGCATTTCTATCAGTTGCCCTTTCAATGGGTCTGCTTTTTCAAGCCGCTGCAGTGCCTCATCGAGCGCCAGCAAGGATTGGCTCGATTTGACACTCCAATCGGGCACGTCGGCGAGGGCCACTTCCCGGCCGGGCCCGCGCTTTTCGGCAGCCCTGGATCGCGCGGTATCGACAAGAACCTGCCGCATCAGCCTCGAGGCAATCCCATAAAAGTGCGCCCGATTTTCGTAAGAGGGGTGCCGGCCTGATGCAAGCTTCAAGAAGGCTTCATGCACTAGAGCTGTAGTCTCAAGCGAGGATGCGCCCGATTCGCGACGCAGATGCGCCCTCGCAAGCTTCTTCAACTCGTCGTAGACCAGAGGAATCACGACGTTCAGGGCGCCGCGATCGTCCTGAAGGCGTTGGAGCACGTTCGTCAGATGCATACGTATACACGCGAAAATGTCCAGCCGTACAGATCACCGGTAATCAAGTTTCCACGGTGATTCGAATTGTAATCCGAGTGATACAAAAACACCTCCTGAGCGATTTGCGCTTCGGATTGCGCATTAATGATGTCTCCCAAACGCGAGCGAACGGCAAGGGAAGCGATGAAAGTCCAGATTGAAGACCTTTTCCATGAAGTGGCGGATTTGGGTGGAGAAGCTCGCGTCCGATATTTTGACGAGCACGGCATTGATGAGACTACACGAGGAGAAGTGGAGTCGCTTCTGGCATTTGATTTGCCGTCCAACAGTTCTTTTGACATAGACATCGGACACCTTGCAACGAGCGCCATGGGCCGGTTCGAGCCCTCGGGAACGCGCTGCGGCCCATATCGGTTGGGAACACTGCTGGGACGCGGGGGAATGGGCACCGTTCACTTAGCGGAGCGCATCGATGGCGAGATCACGCAGCAAGTCGCCGTAAAACTCCTGCGACCTGGCATAGACGGTCCCACTTTACGCCATCGCTTTCTTGCGGAGCGACAGATTCTGGCAACCCTGTCCCATCCAAACATCGCCAGGTTGCTGGACGCAGGCCACCGCGAGGATGGGCAACCGTATCTGGTGATGGAGTACATCGAGGGCAGAACGATCGATGCCTACACTGCTGCGCTTGGCACACGGCAGACGCTTAATCTGTTTCTCAAAGTCTGCGCTGCGGTCAGTTATCTTCACCGAAATCTAGTCGTGCATCGGGATCTTAAGCCCGCGAATATTCTTGTCACGGAGGAAGGTGAGCCAAAACTGCTGGATTTCGGGATCGCGAAGTTTCTCGACCTGACCTCGGATCCGAGCGCGACGACAACTCCGCTGCTTACACCGGACTACGCAAGCCCCGAGCAGGTGGCCGGCGGTCCAATAACAACCGCCACGGATATGTATTCCCTGGGAGCAGTGCTGTACCGATTACTGACGGGGAAATCTCCGCATCGATTCGAAAGTGAACCACCGGGAGCGGTCGCGGCGGCCATTGTCGGCGGAGAGATTGTGCCGCCGTCGAAACTGGCGCCGGGCTTGAAAGGGGACCTCGAAATCATCCTCTTGAAAGCGTTGCGCAAGGAACCGCAGGAGCGATACAGCACGATCGAAGAGTTCTCAGAGGATCTGGAGAACTATCTGGAGTTACGGCCGATTCGCGCACGCAAAGGCGATACCTGGTATCGAACACGCAAGCTTCTACGCCGCTACTGGGCCGCTGCTGCCGCTGCCGCCCTCGTGATGACGAGTCTTTCAACCGGACTGTTGATCGCGAACTACCAACGTTCTATCGCTCAGCGGCGATTCATCCAGGTGCGTGAGCTCGCGAGCAAGCTGTTTGATATCGATGCCGAAGTCCGCCGCACGCCAGGAACAACAAAGGCAAGGGAATTGATCGTCCGCACGTCATTGGAATACCTGCAACGCCTGGCGGCGGATGTCCACGGCGATCCTGCGCTTGCACTCGAGGTTGGTAATGCGTACATGCGTGTCGCGCGCGTGCAAGGCGTCCCTATTTCGAACAATCTTGGCCAGATGGATGAAGCGGATAAAAACCTTCAGACCGCGGAAGCGTATATCCGTTCCGTGCTGGCATCGCAACCGGAGAATCGCACAGCGATTTTCCGATCTGCGCAGATCGCTCACGATCGGATGCTCCTGGCCAGATTGAACGGCCGCTCAGAACAGGCTCTCGCCTTCGCACGAAGCTCGGCTGACTGGCTCGAGAAGTTCCGGGCCGAAAAGACGGATGCGCCCGAAGCTTCCTCGATATTGAACACGTATTTCAATGTCGCCGATCAACATATGCTCGGGCAACAGGACCAGGAAGCGCTTCGCCTGTGTAGCCGGGGCGCCGAGATCTGCCGGGTTCTGGAAAACAAGTCCTACGTCGGAATGTTCATCGAGGTTTCGGCTGAAGTCCTACGCCGTCGAGGTGATCTGGATGAAGCTCGGAAACAAATTCAGGAAGCCGTCAGGAAACTCGACGTAGGGCCTCCGTATACCGGGCCGGCGATGCAGGCCAATCTCGTGCTGGCTCTTATTAAGGAAGGAAGGATTCTCGGCGAGGACAACGGAGTCAGCCTTGCCCGGCCCGAGGAAGCCATCGTACCTCTGGAGCGCGCATTCCACATTGCCGACGATTTTGTCCATCGTGATCCGGACGACCAAAACAGCAGGGGCAGGCTGGCGATGGCCGGAATCACATTGGCCAACATCCTGCGCCATTCCGATGCCGGCCGTTCGCTGGATATCTGCCAACATACGCTTCGCCACATGGCGGAAATCAAGGACAATTCGAGCTTTCGGCGATTCGAGGCGAGGACGTTGTCCATCTCCACGTATGCTCTCCAGCGGCTTGGCCGGTCGGCCGAGGCGAGGCAGGCGCTTGACGCGGCTTTCGAACGGCTACATGACGTGAAGGATTACCCTGCCGAAAAAGTCAAACCCGGTTCAGAAGTCTATACAACACTGTCCGCGCTCGCGGACTACGAAGCACGGGAAGGCAAGGTTCGCGAAGCTATAGAGATTTATGAGAAGCTTCTTCGCCAAATTCTGGCGTGGGGGCCGAACCTGAAGATTAATCTGGCGGATGCGGTCAATGTGTCGCGGGTGTATACCGAACTCGCGCTACTCTACCAGCGCTCTCATCAGCCTGAGCTTGCGTCAGCTTTTGCTGCGCACCGCGTCGAGTTGTGGCAGCGCTGGGACATCAGTCTGCCCCATAACAAATTCGTCCGCCGTCAACTCGAGGTAGTGGGCGGAAGACCTCTCGTTCAAGCGCAGTGAGCGGACGACCTCGAGATCGTTCACTCCCCTAATTTCGTCCATAGCCATGGACGTGACCTACAAAAGCCTTGACTTACCCTAAGGCGGGAGTAATCTGATCCTATTAGTTTCGAATGTGTTGACCTGCGGCCTTGACGCTGCCTTGTGTGCAGGAGGCGCGCGAGCCTTACACTCGAGCGGATGAAGGGGCAATATGAAAGCCGTTTTTTATTCGTTTTCGTTGTTTGCGCTTTTGCTGCTGACTTGTTTGGGAGCGATGGCGCAGGTAGGAACCGACGGAACTATCCTTGGTACCGTCACCGATGCGAATGGTGGACTAGTCGCCGGGGCTACGATTACCGTCACGAACCTCGATACTGGCATACAGAAAGTCGATACGACGCGCTCCGACGGTAGCTTCGAGATCACCTCGCTGCCTGCCGGTCGCTATTCCGTTTCCGTCACGTTTGCCGGCTTTAAAACCTGGGCCATCGAATCAACGGTGTTGACTGTCAGCGAACGGAAGCGCGTCTCGCCGGTACTTGAGGTAGGGCAAGTGAATGAAAGAGTTACAGTTGAGGCCACCGCGGAACTCATTCAGACGGAAAACGCAGCCACGGGCGGCGTGATTAGCACAAGGGAAATTGTGGAGCTTCCGCTGAACGGGCGAGATGTCGTCGCGCTAGCCACTATGGTTCCCGGAGTTCGTTATGGGGGCAAGAGCTTTACCACTTCTTGCGCCGATGGAAACAACTCGAGCGTACAGGGATTAGGCCACCGAGACGACCAGACGGCGTTCAAGGTGGACGGCGTATCCTCGAACGCTGTTTGCGATGAGGGCGGGACGGCAATTCCGAATCCTGATACGATCGCAGAATTTCGGGTACAAACATCGAACTTCAGCGCCGAAAACGGCCGCAATCCAATTCAGATCACAATGGTGACGAAGTCAGGCACCAACGATTTTCACGCCACGCTGTGGGAGTTCCTCCGTAACGATGCGCTGGATGCCAGGAATACTTTCGCATCAGGCAAGCCCAAACTCCGAAAAAATCAATTCGGTATCGCCGGCGGAGGTCCCGTCCTGATCCCCAAACTCTACAATGGACGGAACAAAACCTTCTTTTTTGGAAGCTACGAGGGAACTCGTATCAAGCAGGCTCGCATCTATAACTCCGCGACGGTAACTCCGGCGATGTTGCAAGGTGACTTCTCCGGGTTGCCCACGATCAAAGATCCATTGACGGGCCTACCATTCCCTGGGAATCGGATTCCTGACGCAAGAATCTCGTCGGCATCGAAGTATTTCTTCCCCTGGGTTCTCCTTCCTAATGCCGCAGGAAATCTATACAAGGCCAACGCGTCAGTCCCCACGGACGTCGATGAATACAATCTGAGGATCGATCACCAGATTACGGCGAACCAGCGGATCTACTGGCGGTATTATCATGTCGAAACACCACAGACTATTCTTGGTTACCAGCCCAGTATCCAAGCCGATGCCAACACTCACTCATACAGCATGGCGCTGAACTACGACTACACGCTCACTCCGACCACAATCCTAAACTTGAATGTGGGTACGGTTCAGGTAATTAACACGACAGTTCCAACTTGCGGTACGGGTGGCCCGTGCAGCCAGATCGGCAAGGAGAACCTGACGGCAGCCGCGGGAATTCAGGGATTTCAAACGGCCGGACGTGAGGAGTGGATCGGACTGCCCGATTCGATTGGTTTCGCGGGCTACGCCGGTATATCATCTCGCGGCGGATGGGGTGATCCGTCCACCTTTAAGTCGCAGAGCATCAACGGCAATGCGAGCGTGAAGTTTATTCGCGGCAAACATACGATCGCGGGTGGGTTTCAGTACGATCACCTCTATCTGACGGCCGCACATGGTTCCTGCTGTTCCAAAGGCACATTTGATTTCAATGGCCAATACACCGGCGATGGCTTCGCCGATTACCTGCTTGGATTGCCTGACAACAGCTCTCGCGACTACCCGATTCATACTTTCGGCATGAAATCGAATCCGTATGGCGCGTTGTACATCGATGACAACTGGAAGATCAGCACGCGTATAACAGTAGAGCTTGGCCTGCGTTGGGATCATTGGTTCGCGAAGTCGTTTGTCCGTGGAGCCGGTGGGACGTTCGATACGAGGATTGGAAAAGCGATTGCCGGCGAGAATAAGGACGGGCAAGTCGATCTGACGGCTCAACCGGTTGCGCCATATCTCGCGGCGGCCACGACCGGTCTGTGGGTTCCGGCTTCACAGGCAAATATTCCGGGCGGTCTGTTTGAGCCTTCCGGTTACTTCTCTCCAAGAGTTGGAGTGGCTTGGCGGCCTTTGAAAGCGGATGATTTCGTAGTTCGCGCGGGCTACGGGATATTCACCAGCAGCTACCGAGGTAACATTACGGCCTCGTCGATCATTGCGCCACCGTATTGGACCTACGAGTCTCAGTCGTGGAGCGCGGCACAGATGCAGCGTTGGGAGACCGCCTGGCCTGTGAATCCGACTTCGTTTGTCGCTCCTTCTGTAGGCGCTGCAGCATACGATGTCAAACCGACCAAAGATCATGAGTGGAATCTCTCCGTACAGAAGCAGTTGTGGTTGAATTCGGCCCTAACCGTCTCGTATGTTGGGAGTTACGGTGATGGACTGGTAGCCGATAATTCCTTGAACAACGTTCCACCGGGACTCTATACAAATCTACAGGCGGCCAAGCCTTACCCTGCGTTCGGCAGTATCGATCTGTATGTAAATAGCGGCAAGAACTGGTACAACTCCGGCCAGCTAAGGTTTGAACGTCGTTATTCGAAGGGTTTGTCCTATATGCTCAACTACGCGTTCTCGAAAACCATCTCAGAGAACGGCGCTGACAGTATATGGACGGTACCGACGCCGTTTGCGCCTGCAGGCTACAATCGCGGTATCGCATCCTTCAATCGAACCCATATTGTGTCCGCAAATGCCGTGTGGGACATTCCCGTGGGACGTGGCCACGAGCTTGGCGGGTCCTTTAACCCGGTAGCGGACGCCTTTCTCGGCGGGTGGATGTTCCAGCCCATCTATCTCTACTCTTCGGGCGCACCTCTCACCTTCGGAGTTCCGGGTAACACATTGGGGAATGGATGGGGCACACGGCCCAACATTGCCGGCGATCCAAGCGTTTCAAATCCCGGTCCCAATCTCTGGTTCAATCCCTCCGCGTTTGTGGCGCCCCCGGCCTATCAATTCGGGAGCTCCGGCATAGGCATTATGAACGGGCCGAGTTCGCATATTGCCAACCTGTCGCTGTCGAAGAAATTCGTCTTCGCAGAGCAACGCTATGTTCAATTCCGATGGGAGGCGTTCAATGCGTTTAATCACGTGAACTACGACACTCCCAATACCACAATTGGACAGGGAACTACGGGACAGATCTTCTCGGCGGGCGCTGCTCGACAAATGCAGCTTGGGCTGAAAGTTGTATTCTGAGCTTCCTGGGCATCGGTGCGAGAATGTCAGCAGTTGAGCGCGCCGATGCCCTTCCGCTTCCTCCTCATACTGATTGCAACCGCGCTGGCGAGCGCAGTTGCACAGCAAAAAGGTCCGTACGAAGAAGCGGTTGAAAGGCTGCAAGCAAAAGAATACGACCAAGCCCTAGTAGCAGCCGAGCAGGCAGTCAGGCAGGACGGTAACAATCCTGCGTACCTCTATCTATATGGCTCACTGCTGCATCAGCAGAGGAAGTACGTTGACGCAGTACCAATTCTGAAGCGCGCTGTGGCTGCGGATCCCGAGAACCTTACGGCTCGCATGATGCTGGCGCGGTCGTACGTCTTCACCTACAACCAGTTGAAGCTTCCGAACTTCGTAGATCTGACGCTGGAGCAGTTGAACTACATCATCAAGAAAGAACCCCGATTTCCGGCAGTCCATCATCATCTGGCCTTGGTGTATATCAATACGGGAGAACTCTCCAAAGCCCTGGCTGAATTGAAGACCGAACTGGAAATCTATCCCACTAATGCCCAAGCCAGGCTCGAATTGGGCGAGACGCTTCTGAAACAGAACGAAAACGGCAAGGCTGCCGAGCAGTTGCTGATTGCCGCGAAGCAGGCGCCTCAAATGCCGCCTATCTTCTATTCTCTCGGCAAGGCGTACAAAGCTGACGGTCAGACTGATAAAGCCTTCGATGCAGTGCGCCGCTGCGTCGACTTAGATCCTCAGTTCGCCAGTTGCCACTACTTGCTTGCCCAACTTTATCGCGACCGGAACCAACCAGAGGAAGCTAAGCGGCACTTCGAGCTGTTCCAACAGCTAAAAGGAACTTCGCCCGGCAGTAACAAATGATTTGAATCAGGCGAGAATTACGCCTGATCAGAAAGATACCTGCTGCCGGCGACGTTGTAATTGCGTACCCTATGCCGTTCAATCCTGGTCACTACCGCAGCGCCGCAGGTAATGCAACGCCGTTATAATCGACTCTACTTCCGGAAGGATAAATCCTACGAAATTGCGCTCCACCATCGCCATTTTGCTGACGGGATCGCTCCTGCTAGGAGCTGCGGATCCCCCGAAACCTGCGACCCAAGGTCTTGTGATAACCGTTGTCGAGGGCAGCGGCGCTCGTAACAGCATTGCAAGTAAGACAGCTGTGGCTCCCATTATTCAGGTTCGCGATGGGGCGGGGAATCCGGTGCAGAACGCAATCGTTACATTTGAACTGCCGGATAAAGGTCCGAGCGGATTTTTTCCCGGACTTGCAAAGATACAAAAACAGCCCACAAATTCACAAGGCCGCGCCGGCACATACGGGTACACACCCAACGATCAGCCCGGAGCGGTTCGCATCCGGGTCACTGCCGAAAGAGGCTCCGATCGTGGTGAAGCAAATATCGAACAACTGAATACCCAAGGCAACTACGATGCCGGTGTTTCACCATCGAAGCGGCGGGGCTGGGCGTGGCTGGCAGTGATCGGCGCGGGCGCCGGCGCCGGAATAGCGGTGGGTTTGGCGAAACGAGGCGGTGGTTCAACGGTTCCTAGCGATGTCTGGAAACCTGGCGCAGTGACAGTGGGAGCGCCGTGACAAACGTTTGCTCGCGTGTCCTGACGATCTATATTGCTGTTGCGGGCATTAGTAACGCTCAGTTCCTACTGCGGCTGCGGTCCGACAATACAGACACCTATGTAGCTTCGGGCGGCTCGGCAACGCTAAATGCAAAAGCGCGAACCAGCGTTGTGCCGTTTCGGGTATCTCTTGCGAATCGTGGAACGCTGCCAGTGACGGTATTAGCGACGGAGCTAACGGGACCGACGGATTTCAGCTTTGTCCAACGGCCTGCAGGATCAGCAACGCTCGATGCCGGGCAGGAATTTACGGTTTCGTTTCAGTACAAGGCAACGTCCGACATAAGAGCACAAGCTCAAGTTTTGTTTACCGTACAAGACCAGACTACAGATGGAACAGCCGGCGCGAAGAATGTCTACCTTCTTACTATCGCCGCAAGCGCGGCTGATCTCCTGCTGCTTCGTGTTACAGACGACGGCAATGTTGTTCGCGTGGTTCCCGAGCAGCCTGTCACGTTTCCTGTTACACAAAGCGCGGTACCGGTCATCCCGTTCGTTATCGCGAATCGTGGAGCAGCTCCTGGATCGGCCCTGTCCGTAGCGATCGATTCGACGGACTACCAATTGCTGTCACTCCCATTTTTGCCCCAAACAATCGACGCGGGCGCGCAGCTGCAGTTTAGCGTCAGATACAACAATCGCACGCCATCTCCCGTGACTGCTCACCTGACGGTAAGCTTCGAAGACACGCAGACCATCATTACTCTTCAGCCTCAGCAACAGGCCAGCCCACTTTCTTTGTTTGTTGGCCAAGGCGCTGATGCGAAAGCCGTGCCGGAAGGCGGTGAAGTTCACTTCCCCGATACGGAAGCCAATGGACGAAGCGAACTTTTCGCTGAAGTGCGTAATACGTCCGGACAGCCTGCGAGTCTTGGTTTCATCGCTATCGGCGGATCTGGATTCGCGTTGACGGATTCCCCGGTTGTGCCAGTGATGCTACCTCCGCAGGGTGTGGCTCGACTGAAAATTGCTTTCGAGCCGAAAACAGCCGGCCCTACCACGGGTACTCTCCGCGTTAATGACACCACATTTGCTTTGACGGGCTCAGCGCCGGGGTTACAGTTAAAGGTGTCGTATCGGAGCAGCGGTTCCACAGTCGCCGTTCAACCGAATGACCGTATCGAAATTGACCCGGCTGCCGTCGGAAGTTCGACCAAGCTTGCGTTGACTGTACAGAATCTCAGTAATCAGGAAACGGTCGTAACGCCTGTGTCCTTACTAAGTGGCCAGACAGGTTTTTCGATCGATAATTCAGTTTCGTCACTGACCCTGTCCGGCAACGAGACAGTTCAGATCGGCATAACTTTCCAACCTACTTCGGTCGGCGCGTCTGAGGATACGCTCCGCCTCGGGACGCTGTCGTACACGTTGTCGAGTGTGGGGCGCAACCCTCCCGATCTACCGTCCTATCGAATAACATTCGCTCCCGAGAGTCCGAAGGCGAATGAACAGCCTTCTGTCAGCCTGACTCTCGAGAGTCCTTATCCTGTCGCTCTCACCGGAGATCTGACACTTACAGTTACCGGCAACAATACGGTCGCCGACCCTGCGGTGTTGTTCGCAAACGGGACACGTACGGTCAGCTTTCGAATACCGGCAAATACCACGCAAGCGGTATTCAACGATAGTTCCACTTCGGCACGTTTCCAAACAGGAACGGTAGCAGGAACCATCTCAATAAAACCATCTTTCAGCACTACGAACGGATTTTCCGTTACTCCGACGGATCCTCCCTCTGCTACTATCGCCATTGCTGCGGCAGCCCCACAATTGCTCTCGGCCCGATCACAAGATCGGACCTTAACGAGTTTCGTCGTCGTAGTATCCGGATTCACGACATCCCGAACGCTGGACAAGCTCAACATCCAGATAAGCGGAAGCCAGTACACGGTCGACCTCGCCGCTGCATCGGGGGCCTGGTTCCGTAACCCTGCCTCCCAGTCCTTTGGCAGCCTCTTCAGTATTGCCTTCCCCGTTGCCGGCACATCTGCAACGGCGGCTCCAGCCAGCATGTCCGTTAACGTAACCAATGAGTTTGGATCATCCAACACTCTACAGATCAATACGCAATGAAACACATTTCCTGTAGTTATCTCGCGTCTTGGCTTTTCTTCGGTTTCGTGACAACCTTTGGGTGGGGTCAAACACCCTCGCAAGAAGCCACTCCTAAGGCCTCGGAAGGGCTTCCGGCGGAGCAGAGCTACCGGCTGCAAGCTGGAGACACCATTGAGATCCGACTCTTCTACAATTCCGAACTGAACGAGAAGGTGCAAATCCGGCCAGACGGTTTCATCTCGATGGGACTGATCGGTCAAGTTCAAGCCGCGAACCGCACAGTGCCCGAACTAACCTCCGAGCTCGAGAAGCGCTATACGCCGATCGTGAAGACTCCTGCGGTGCTCGTTCAAGTACTCGGCTTCGCAAATCGAAAAGCTTTCGTGGGGGGAGAGGTGATCAGGCCCGGCTTAATTAACCTGATGGGCGAGCAGACGCTGCTCGGCGCGATTTTAGAAGCAGGCGGTCCTACAAAGGCCGGCAATCTGAATCACGTTCTGCTCATAAGAAAATCCGAATCGGGGGCGCCTGAGGTGCATCGGCTTTCCCTGCGGGCAGAAAAGGAATACGCGTCTCAAGGGGCAAGTTTTCTGCTGCGCCCATATGACGTCATTCTGGTTTCGGAGGCGCGTATTTCCCGCATCAATCGAGCCGTGGATCAATACGTCTTCAAATTTATTCCCCCGCAGCTCACGTTCGGCTTTACGTATCTAATTAACGGCGCTGCGGTTATACGCTGAATTCCAATGAACGTGCAATCCGCATTGCCGTCCTGGTGGATTCAGTACATCTTGACGCGCAAAATCGCCGGCGAGCTTGTTTGCGGATTCGCTTCCGCATCGGCGCGGTTAGTTGGTAAGAACGGCAGCTATTTCTTCGGTCCCTCGATCGTGCGCGGTCCGTCGGACCGGCCATCGGTTGTTCTTACATTCGATGACGGTCCTAGCGAAGGAACAGCGCCGGTGCTCGAGATATTACAGCGATATAAGATTCCCGCAGTTTTTTTTGTATGTGGACAGAATGTCAGAAGGCTTCCTCAGCTTACTCAAGCAATCGTTTCTTCTGGTCACGAACTCGGCAATCATACCGACTCACACGTCGATCTATGGTTTAGGAGCAGGCGTCTAATTCACAGTGAATTACTCCGGGCACAAAGAACGATAGAAGATGTCACCGGGGTCCGTCCTCGATGTTTCAGGCCTACCTTCGGGTCACGCTGGTTCGGACTCCGAGCTGTTCTTGAAGATCTGTCGTTACAGCAAGTGATGTGGGATACTGGCGGCGACGACTGGGATAGCGCCGGTCACGAGACTGGAACACGGATATCGACGTCGGCGGGACACGGATCAATCATCTGTTTACATGATGGCAGGGGCCTTCTTCGCGACCCGAGCATACAGTCAACACTGGATGCTTTGAATGTGATGATTCCGTTACTACTGGATAGAGGACTGCAATTTCGAAGTCTCGCATCCTGGTTGAACCCCGCAGACTCCATCCAGACCTAACGATTACCGAGTGTGGGGAGAAGGCGCCACATACTACCTCTGCAAAAGTCCGGCCTCATAACCTCGTAAGATCTTCGTAACGAAGTAGTCCGCAGCGTCACTTGGGGTTAGAATCTTCTTTCAGGAAATACTTTGCGTGAAGAATTCACTATTTCTATGTCTATCGGTAATCATCTTTGGCGGCAACGTTATGGCCAACTCGATCACAGTTCAAGCAACTCAGGACCTCGGCGCGATAAGTTCTCTTCTATTCGGCGTCGGTGTGGAATGGCCCGAGCACGGCAACGGGATTCTGAATCCTGATACGGGATTAGTCAGGAGCGACGTTATAACTCTCCTGAAACCTCTACATCTCACTTCTATCCGATTTCCGGGAGGTATCCTCGCGGATCACTACAACTGGCGAGATGGTATCGGTCCGCGAGCCAGTCGACCCGCGCGTCCACATCCGATGACGGGTGAGATGCAGGCTAACGACTTTGGCACCGATGAGTTCATCTCCTTATGCAAGCAACTAGGCGCACAGCCTCTGATAACCGCTAATTTGGGTACGGGAACTGTTCAGATGGCCACTGAGTGGCAGCAGTATTTCAAATCGAAGGGTTTGCCCGTCAAGTATTGGGAAGGTGGTAATGAGATCTATCTTGCTGTGCCGACCACGCCGGGAGTTGTACCCGGAAATGACATTCGTATATACAAGACCTCTGTCGCCTATGCCGCTCTATTCCAGCAATTCGCGCAAGCCTTGCGTACTGCGGACTCCTCGGTTCTGGTCGGCGCTATTGCGGGGACCTCGAATGTCAGCACTAATCTGAAAGATTGGTTCGCGACGGTAATGGGAACCGCAGCCGCACAGATCGATTTCTTAGCGCTCCATAACTCCTTCGCGCCTTCGATTTCGACTTCGACCGACTATTCGAATGCCGCTGTTCGCGACAAGGTTTACATGGCGATGTTGTCTTACGCCAATACCGGAGTGCGGTTCGATATCCAACAGACCTTACCTTTCCTGAATACTACGCGGACGAAAGGTAAGATTGCAATCACCGAACATTTCCCCCTGTTCGGCGGTGGCGGAGGGCAGGTCCCGCAATTAGATCAATCCCGGACGTTAGCCTCCGCGTTATATACTGCGACGCTGTTCAATGAATACATTCGGAACAATGTCTGGATGTCGAATTACAATCTTGCGGTGAGCCCTTACTTCGGCGCTCTGCTGCTGGACGCGCCCGGCGGTCTGGTCAAGACGCCTCTGTATCACGTTTATGATTTGTATCGAAATTTTTTCGGCTCTCGTCACCTTGGCGTGACTACAGCTGGACCAACATATGCAACTTCTCAACTCGGTGTATGTTGGGCGAACTCTGCGATTCCTTCCTTGGATGCGATCGCAAGTAAGGATGCCAGTGGGCATTTCTATCTGGCGGTTGTCAATCGTGACATGAAGAATGCGATTACTTCGCAAGTAAGCGTCGCAGGAGCTACCGTCTCCGCCACTGCTCAAGTTAGAACCTTAACAGGAGCGGCCGCTAACATGACCAACGGAACAGCGCTAGGACCAACCGTTGTGGGCGGCTCGGACGTAAATGTCACGATCAAGAACTCGACGTGGGTCCGTCCAGCCGACGGCTCTTACACATTTCCGCCGCATTCGCTGACCGTATTTAAGTGGTAAATCGATCCGCTTCGGGGCGCGCTCAGAAGGATTTCTGACGCGCCTTCCAGGCGGAGTTTTCGAATAGCACATCCACGGCTCCGGTGCGCGCTCCGTCGTCAAAGACGTGTCCCACGTGAACGGGTTTGAAATCGGGGGCGCACGTTTTCAAGAAAGCGCAAAGGTCCGTCAAGTCGCCCGAGCATGGCCGATCAACGCTGGCTTCGATAAACAGGAATTTCGATTTACGTAGCGTCCGAGTACCGAATCTGAGCACATCCAGTTCAGCGCCTTCGGTGTCGATCTTAAGCAGATCGATGGCGTGAAGTTGTTTTATCTCCTCGATCTCGTCGAGTCGCCTGGACTTGGCAATCTCGATCCGGTTGGCTCCGGTTCTTGGTGTTTGTCCAGTTCTCCCGGTCAGGGTGTCGTCGACATAAAGCGCGACTTCGGCGTCATCGCCAATGGCGAGGTTCCACACGCCCTCTGAAAAGTTTCGAGACAGAAACTCAAAGGTGCGTCGCACCGGTTCAAAGCTTAGGACACGCTCGGCCCCTAGATATTCAAGGCTGAAGAGCCGAAACTGGCCGATGTTCGCTCCAATATCGACCACCGTAGCTCCCGGGTTGATCCATCGCTTCAGGTACTGGTCTTCAACAAACATCTGCTGGAGCAGAGCGGGTCCTATGAAGTTGTCGAAATGAAATCGTCTGCCAAAGATATACAGAGGAGCCCGACGGTAAACATCCGGCTCGGCCGCACTGCGGAAGATGTACAGGTACTTGGCAATGGCAATCTGCAGCTTTGTACGCCAAGGGAGTTCGACACAAACCTGGAACTGTTTGTCGATCCGGGCGAGCACACGTAATAGCTCGAGCGCTCTTGCCGGCTTTGATGGCTTATTGCGCGCACGTTGGGAAGTAACATCTGCTGATGCGATGTCACTTACGTAAGATGTCTGTTCGGTATTCACCTGCGTGACGGTCATAGTGTCTCCTCCGTGCCGGTTTGATCAATTGCGTAGTTCGCACACGCGAGCGCAAGCATGCCCCAAACCACTGCCGCTAATACTTGTAGCCGGAACATGAAGGCGAACAGGTCGGCTACCCAAAAGGAGGCGATCGCTGCAAAAAGCGCCAGGCCAAACAAGCGGCGGGTACGCGATCGGCATCTCACTGCGTATGAGAACGCCTTTTGAATCATCAGCACCGCGAGCGATAGAAAAGCCACACCTCCTCCGAGGCCAGTCTCACTGGACTCGAGGAGAAATATGTCGTGTACGGGATAGGCTTTAAGGCGACTGGTCTGGGCGGGATCATAGGGTGGAAGCTGGTCGACGAAAGTGTTCAGCCCGACTCCGGTCACCGGATTATGCAAGGTCATTCTGGATGCCGCGGCAGCCAGATCCCTGCGAAACGTTAGCGCTTCGCCGGCAGTCTCGGTAAGCCGGAGGTATATTTTCGGAGCAAGTTTCGCAAGCGCGCCTACAGCCGCAATTAATACGAGCCCAACCGCGATCTTCTGTCGAAAGCTCAAACGAAGCGCACGGTATTTCCATGCCAAAACCCACCAAAGCGCCAGCCCCATACCTGCGGCCGCCCAACCTGATCGTGAATACGTGACTACCAGCGCCGTCCCGGCCGCGGCGGCAACAGCTGCGCTACACAGACCGAGCAGGTTTGACGACGTAGCAAGAAAGATGGCGGAAGCCAATATGATCTGGAGCGCGAGAAAGGTTCCGAGCAGATTCGAGTGAATCAGCATGCCCATTGGTCTGGTAACGACTTCACCGCCGATCGTGGTTTGCCCGAGATCTACGGAAGGAAGGTCTATGTCACCCGAGTCCGATACTTTTAGCTCCTCCTGCTCCTGAGCGCCAAGCATCTTGAATTCGAATCGTCCGGGGAACTTGTATTGCCCAAGCGCCACCGCCGATTGCGCGAACGTTCCGAGCAATAAGCCGGCGACTGCCACACGGAATTTGTACGGCGTGTCTATGTAGTTCGCCAGGAACACAAACACCGCAAAGGTTTGTATTGTTGCCAGTATCTGGAATACGCCAAGTTCAGGATCCGGGCTCGCCATTGTGGAGATGGCGCAAAACAGCAGATACAGCGCAACAACAGCCAGAATCGAGGTGGGGACGTGTATTCGCGTTCGAAACGTTCCCCGTGTCTTTATAACCAAGTACCCGAGAATCGCAGCAATTAGAATTTCAGTAATACTGATTCTTACACCGGCTGCTCCTCCCATGTGGTCGGCGCGATAGATAGGGTGCACCTTGAGACTGATCGAAAGCGTAGCTGTCAACGCCAACAGCATGCCTGTTTCGGCCAGGGATCCAAAGTAAAGCACGATCGGAAGTACTGACAATCCGCCCAGCAGAGCCAGTACAACGATCATGATTTTGCCATCGGAGCCCGCTCCGAAAGCTAGAAGTAGAGAAAACACCAGGCCAAATGAAACGACAGTAAGCGCCTTGGCCAAAGGTGATCCGACTATCGCTGCCGCGCTTGACCTCACGGAGCCACCAGTGTTGGCCGGGTCCGTTGGATCGCTATCCTAAGCAACCGTACGATTCCTCGTGCAATCACAGGTTGAAGTTGAAACAATAAAGACATTACCCTGCCGCCAAAGCCATACATATGCTCACGCTTACCAGTAGACAGGAAGGCGGCAACCGAAGCTGCCACAGCATCGGTATCACGATTTACCTGTCCAGGTTGAATGACCTTACCGATACGAAATATCTGTAAGTTCAAACAGGAGCAGTCCTGCTCCAGACATCGAAGACAGCGTTCCTGCAAGGCTTTCAAGCGGCCGTAGATTTCTCGTTCCGGACTGGGCACGGTAGCAAGAACCGATGAGATTATAAGGACCCGCAGCGAACGACCGGGCATCGAGAGAAGCAATCCCCGAACCATCTCCACCGGGGCCAGAAGGTCCACTTCGATATAACGGCGCAAAGCCGGTATCTCGATTTGACTGTCACGAAGCTGTGAAGTCGAGGAGGCCACATTGATCACCAGATCAACGGGTAAATTGCTGACTGTCTCCAGAACGGACTCAGGGCCGTCGCTCAAATCGCATGGACATACATGGGCTGAGGCGGCGCCGGCCTTGCGGCAAGCATTCGCGAGTTTCTCAAGACCTATTGCATCGCGTCCCGCCAGAAGCAGATCATTCGCGAGGGTCAGCTTCTTACAGATGCTCCAGCCGATTCCCGAACTTGCGCCGAGAACAAGGATCCGCATGAATCACTCCCAGACGCCGGTGATGAGTTCACCCTGACTGCCCTGCCCTACTAAACGCCGTGCTTCATCGAGTTGAAGACTCATGCCGAGGAATACAGCCCTAATCGTGTAGATGAGGATCAGTAAGTCACAGAGCACTACATTGCCGGTCCGGTAACACTCGGAATAAGCAATTTCGAGTGAAAGCCGTTCTTTCGGCTGTAAATTCAGCTTGCCTACAATCTGGGAAATCCCGGAAATACCCGCAGGGCAATCGAATCGCTGTTGCCAGCCATCATGTTGTCGAAGGCGCTGCACATTACTTTGTGGTAACGGTCGATTGCCAATCAGGCTCATGCCGTGGAAGAGCACATTAACCAACTGGGGCAACTCAACGATCTGCAAACGTTCAAGCAGCCTTCCGAGTGGCGTATAGGCCTCGCACGAGAGCGGAATATCGAGATACCCATCACGCATGAAACGTTCGGCCAAGCGATACTTCGGCGATGTAGCATCTCGCACCATGGTCCGGAACTTGAAGACGGGTATCGTGCGATCCGGACTGACGCATCTGCGTGAGATGTAGAAGATCGGCCGTCCCTGAAGAATCAGGCACAGGATTGCAACAGCAAGAGTAACCGGCAAAGTAAGTACGAGAATGATACTCGCCAAAGTAATATCAATCAGGCGTTTGCAGATTTGGGGGTACGTCATAAACTGCCTCTCTTTACTCGTGGCGCATTAGCGCGCGCTGTGTGTGGGCGAGGTCACGAGACTCCACCACCCGCTCTATGCTGTCATCAAGGCCTGCCGCAAAGCGGTCCCAGGTAAACTCCAGTGCTCGTGCACGCGCCATCTTTCCCATGATTCTCACCAATGATGGTGAATCGGCCAGTTGTTCCATTACGTTCGCGAATGCTTCTGCGCGAGGCTCCGTTAAAAATCCTGTCTGTTGGTGGACGACAGTCTCAAGTGGTCCACCTCTGTTCACTGCGATTACCGGCTTACCAACGGCCATTGCCTCCAGCGGAACCAGACCCCAGTCTTCGTTGAAGGGCGGATATAAGACCGCATAGGCAGACTGGCAAAGCCCCAGAAGAGCAGTATCGTCGGGCGCGGTGATGAAACGCACTTGCGGAAGATCCGCGGCACGCTGTTTCAAAGCAGCGAGATACGGCTCACTTTTTTTGTCCACAAAGCCTGCCATCGTCAGCCTGAACTCACCAAGGTCGGGCCTCTGCTGAAGAAATGCGCGGAAGGCGTCGATCGCAAGTTCCAAATTCTTGGTCCACATGATTCGACCTGGGACGAGAAATTCTTTGTTGTACTCCCAGGTGGGTGTATGACGGTCGGTATCCACACCGGGATAAAGCGTTTCGATCTGTCGCTGCCATAGGCGACCATTA
The DNA here is from genome assembly GCA_963833675.1 of Bryobacteraceae bacterium. GTDB lineage: Bacteria > Acidobacteriota > Terriglobia > Bryobacterales > Bryobacteraceae > DASQDN01. The sequence continues at coordinate 405,438 of CAWHYW010000022.1, forward strand.
ACGATACGTTTTCGTACCTCTTCGCTAATCGCGATTACATGGTCATAGTTACGCCACACGCGGCGGTCAACGGCTCTGAAGGCCTCGTTGGCACTCCAGTGTGTCGCTCGCGTCAGCGGACCAGCGCCCCTGCTCTTCAATAAGCTTCGGTGATAGAAAGGATCGAACGCAGCCCGTAAGGGCGTGAAGCAAAGGTTGATCGTAGGTAGGGAGCGATTTTGCACGGTTGCGAAATCGCCTAGACCTTCGCAGAAGATCACCAGCGCATCGTAGTTATCGAGCGGCAGCCTGCTACGAGAAATCGTCCACGCAGCTTTGGCAACGTCTTTGATTGTTCGTTTCACGGATACGCGGGGAGATAACTCCCTGATGTCTGCCCCGCACAGAGAAGGAAAAGTGGACTCGGCTTCAAACCGGTGAGTGAAGACAGTCCACTCGTGTCTTGTCCTCGACAGATACTCCGCTAAAGTTCGTTCGGGTCCGCCGTGCAGATACACCCACGGGTAATAGATGGCTGCTTTCAGGGTGGACATGAGACCTTCTCCTCGGCGACTGCTTTCAGCGCGCCGCACACATTTTGATATGCGTTAAGCGCAACCATAGCTGTTCGTCGCCAGGTGAAGTTCCGTGCCCTTTGTAAGCCTTTCACGGTGAGTTCGTTCCGCAACCTACTATCTGATACAAGCGTGCGCAGCGCGCTTTCGATGGAGTCTATGTTTTCGGGATCGCAATATAGAACTGAATCCTCATAGATCTCGGGGAAGCACGTTGTGTCTGAAACTAGAGCCGGTATGCCGGCCAATTGCGCTTCCATCGGAGGTATCCCAAAGCACTCGTATAGCGATGGAAACGTGAAGGCGTCCGCCCTTCGCATTGTCTCGACCAACTCACCTTCGGTGAGATAACCCATCAGCCGAATGCGGTCGCGATGGGTGATGTCGTTCAATGCCGCCGTGAGATCGTCATTGCCCCATCCCCACTTTCCGGCTATCAGTAAATGATGGGGCGCTTCAGTCGTTGAGATGAGCTTGTCGAAGGCGCGCACAAGCCGCGCAAGGTTTTTCTTTGGCTGTATTGCGCCGACAAAGAACAGGAATCTCTCTGGAAGACCGAGCTGCTCGGGAGTGCGATCTCCAGCCTGATGACCTTCGAATCGCAAATGGTCGGCGGCATTGTAAGTGACCGTTATCTTCTCGAGCGGTACGCCATAGATATCGTGGATCTGTCGTCGTCCGTAGTCAGACACTGTAAAGATTGCGTCGGCCTTGCGAATGCTCGAGCCAACAAACGCCTCTAATCTCCAGCGTGCGGGCAGTGTGAAGTCTTGTGGATAGACCTCGAAATTAATGTCGTGCACGGTTAGAACGCTCCTGGCCTGAAGGAAGGGTGGCCGGATGAAGGGTACGTGCACGAGATCGAGGCGATGCCGGTAGGAATAAAGAGGCAGACTTAGCGGCCGTTGAACCCATTGAGAATGCGGCCACAACGGAGTCAGGCGCACGTTCGAGTGACCGGCTACCGTTTGCTCCATGGCTTCGGGATGATTGACAAAGACGTGATACTCGTTTTCGGAATCGATGTCTAAGAGAGCGCCAATCAGATTCTGGAAGTAGGTTTCATTTCCCGGGCCCAAACTGTAGCCGCCAACTCCGTGAGCGTCGATCCCGATTTTCATGTCGCCACTTCCTTATCCCGCAGTACTGTCGATGGGGATGCAGCGAGGGGGTGTTCGAATCTGACCTTATCGGTGAGGCTCCATCGCAAAAGATCGTAAGCAATTTCCCGCATCTGACTCAACCGCAAGCGCACGGAACTACCCGAACGGACCATTGCCAGCAAGGGCGTGACAACTAAAAGCGATATTGTGGCCCAGGTGGCCATTGTGAGGCTCAGATAAGCCGCTGAGAACCGTCCGGAGTGTTTGAGGCGGTATAGCCAGAAGGACTGAAACATGGCCTGCCGCTGCCAACCTTGCTTCTCGTGCTGATTAATGCTGCTTCGGCCGAAATGTACGATGGAAGCCGACGCAAAATAGTAAATACGCCAGCCCGCATCTCGAACTCTCCGGCAGTAATCCATATCCTCCACGCAGAACATCGTCTCGTCCAGAAGGCCGACACGTGTCAGAACAGTTGCCGAAATCAGCATTGCAGCCCCGGAAATAGCGGGGACCTCGCGGCTGTCGGTGTGGTCCCAGTGGCCCAGTTTTCGCGAACAAAACCATCGGCTAGTGCTAAAGATCGCGGAGAGAAAGATCAAGTCGCAGAGCACATTCCAGATCGTCGGAAAACTCACGGCCGCTTCATACTGAAGTGATCCATCGGCGGCATACTGTTTGGGCGCGACAAGTCCGTGCTCCGGATGAGCACCGGAGAAATCCAGCAGCCGCCTCAGCGCGCCGCGATGCACAATCACGTCCGGGTTCAGTAAGAGATAGTACTCCGCGCGAGCCTCTCGGAGGACCAGGTTATTGCCTCGTGAGAAACCGAGGTTCTCAAGGCTCACGATCAGGCGAACCCAGGGAAACTCTCTCCTGACCATCTCCACCGAGTCGTCAGACGACGCGTTGTCGACTACGTACACGTCCCCCAGGTCAGATACACCGTCTTCTTCCAAAGACCGAAGACAATCTCGAAGCAAACGGCATACATTCCAATTGACGATTACGACCGCAAGCCGGGGGACTGGAGTCGAATTCAAACTAGAAGAACCATGGCTGATAGGCGAGTTCATACTTGCAGGCCTCCGGACTTCGTTCTTTGATTTTTCGTGCCGGGACACCGGCGACGATCGCGTATGGCGGGACGTCTTTTGTAACCACTGCGCCGGTGGCGACTATCGCGCCACGACCGATTCGCACACCGGCCACTACGGTGGCTCGTGTTGCCAGCCAGACGTAATCCTCAATCACCGTTGGTTTGAGGATGGCGCCGAAATTGGGGTCGTCCGGATCATGTATGCCACCCAGCAGAACACAATGACTGGAGATGTTGACGTTTTCGCCGATGGTGATGCCGGCCTCTCCGCCAAGAAACGAATCGAACCCAATCATGCAACCCTTGCCGATTGAAATCCGTTCCGGGCGAATGATCGTCGTACCGGTGAGAATCGCTACGCTCTTGCCAATGCGCATGCCAGCGGCACGCAGGAAACTCTGGCGCATCCAGTGCAATGGAATATGGGTGATCAACGACCGATAAGCTGCGGCCGATAGATTCGAGCGAATTTTCTCCCAGCCTCGAGGCTCCGTCAAAAGAGCTCCGGCCGCCGAATGTCCTACTGCTACTGCATTCATGGTTTCCACCTAAATACCGTCAGAGACGACGGAGGAAATGTATAGTCGGAGTTTGTGTCTGCCCATTGCGACGAAGCGACGGAGACGTTATCTACGCCGCCGGCAGCCGTGGATTTGCTGAGCGCTGTTCCGTTGATTGCGTTCGGCGCGGGACCACCGAGCGTAAGTACATCCGCCGGGTTGCCTGCGCCAACGCTTTCCACCTGCACTCGTGCGTTCTGAGGAGCGACAAGACTCCGATTGATAACCGCCAGGTAGATTGCTCCATCCTGATCTGTGGATGCAACGGCATCCAACACTGGCAAGTTGTCGGCCGCGTCGACAACACCAATATGCTTCGTGGAGAATGAAGGCCCCGAAACGCTGCTTTCCACCAGGGTGTTCCCGAAATGATTTCGGTAAAGATCAAACACGTGATAAGTCGGCGTACGGATCAAGCCATCGTCTGTATCTGTAATCAGAGCGCCAAACCACTTACTAGTAACGATATTGTAATTGGCCATCCAGACCTTCTGCCGCATATACACGTGAAACAAACTGGCGGTGTACAGAGCGGACGCAAGCGTCCGAGACTGATCCAGGATGTTCCTCATCTGCTGCTCAGAGCCGCCGGCGCCGAATAGCGGAAAGTGCTCAGTAATGGCTACGTCGGGGTTGCCGCGAGGTCCTGCTTGCGAGAAGCTTGTAATTACCTCACGCGTGTCCTCACCTGCAAACCGCGCCTGAGCGAACATCGACAAATAAGCATCCAGACGCTTACTGGCCTTGTTGAAGTCGTATTTGTCGAGAATGATGGGCGCGAAGGAATTATGCAGGGCAATGAAGTCGGCATCGCCTGCCGATACTGACAGCAGGTCCGAGAGCCAAGTCTTGTGTGCATTAGTCGTGTTGTAGGTGCCGGCAATGGCGCCGACGCGGATATTGGAATCGCCGTTACGCAGTTGCTTAGCCCAATCTCGGAAATCCGAGGCGTAGCTCTGCGCGGTGCGAAAGATTCGTTTGTCATTGCCCACGATAGACGCGTTATCTTTGTCTTCCGTAAGGTAGATCTCGTTCCCGATCTCCCAGTACCGGATCGGAAAGTTTCGGTCTTCAAAATACGACTTCCATTGCAGCGCTTCGTCCACTGTTCCTGTGCCGTAGTTGGCTGTGATCAGAGGCTCCGCGCCAAGTTGCTTACACACTTCGATAAATTCATCCGTTCCAAAGTTATTCTTCTGGTTCGATTTCTCCATCGGGTGCACGCGAGATGGTCGATCGGATCGTGATCCGACTCCGTCGCGCCAGTGATAGTAGTCGGATAGAATGCCGCCCGGGAATCGAAGCACCGATAGTCGTAACGGCTTCAAGGCGTCAAGAATGTCCTGCCGCAGGCCATCCGATTTTTCATCGTAAAGGCCGTTGCCGTTATCAGCCCATTCAATAGCCGCGCCGAAAAGAAGAGGGCTGATGTCGTTCAGGCGTTTCGAAGGAGTCACCTGAATCGTGGACGAACCTGTTTCCACCGCGCCGGACTGCATGCAAAACGCACAAGCGAAAGCCAGACCGGTGGTCGTGGCCAACAATATCCATCTCTTCTTCATATGGTTGAATCCTCAGCGGCGCCCAAAGGCTGCGCTGGTGGGCTAAAAGCGCTCTCCGAAGCGGACCGCCGAAATAGAGCAGCCACTGCGGTAAGCCGTGCGAGAGTCCGGCTCACGGCCGCATGCGTGAAGACACAAAACACAGGTGACACCGGCCGAAAAGACAAATCCCCAGGCTGCTCCGACTGCGCCTAACGCAAGTATGAGGACGATGTATACGGGCACGCTTATCGCCGCGGTGACCAGAATGATCCGAGCTACTTCCGCCTGCCGCCCTAATGCGACTAGCGCATCTCCCATAGCGCGGGAAAGCGCGAATGGAGCAAGGGTCCAGATCAGAATTCGAAGTACCGCGACCGACGTGCTCCATTTGTCACCGTAGAGCACAGAGATGGCGAACGGAGCAAGCCAGCCGCCTACGACACTCGCAGGGACGAGACCGAAACAGATAACGCGCAAGGTTCTGCCGAACAGCAAAGATAATCCATCGAGATCGCCATCGCCCGCGAAACGAGAAAGAGTCACGAACGTCGCCGTCAGTAATCCGTCGGGAACGATCATGGCGGTCGAGACCAGTCGAGCGGCGGCGCTGTATATTCCCGTATCTTGCGGGGTTCCAAACATTCCGAGGATCACAATGTCCATGCGAAACAGGACGATCGGCGCCACATAGATCGCCAGCGCTACGGGAGCTTGGCGCAGCAAGTTCCTGGTCAGGACCTTATTTTCCGGCTCTACTGGTAGTCGTAAGTAGAAATGAATGATCCAGGACTGCGCCAAAGCTGCTCCAAGTCGCGTCAGAGCGTAAACAATTCCCAGCGCAATCAAGCCACCGTTGAAAAAAGCGACAGCCAGAAGCGAAAGCCCCAGACGAGCAGTGTTTTCTACCAGGGCGACGGATGTCGAAAGAGGCGCACGACCGATCGCGAGAAACAAGCCGTCATTAGCTACGATGTGAGCCGACGGAAATAGCCCAAGTGAAATACAAATCGACGCGATTAGGAGTTCATTGGAAGCCATGCCGGACGACATAGCGGCCGCTAGAAGAATGGGAACCCCGGCCACGGCTCCACATAGTCCGAGCCGAACGAGACTCACGTGGTTTGACAGTGCCGAGTCTTCATCACGCGCAACATCGCGTACGATCAGCATCGGCAACCCAAATGACTTGAGCTGCTCGAGCAGGACAAACACGGTGACCAGGAATGTATATTCGCCGAGTGAACCGGCGCCTCCGCTGCGAGCAATGGATACAACAAGCGCTATATTCAGCACCGGCACAACCAAACGTGCCAGTACTACTGCCGCCATGTTGGCTTTCAGCCGACGCCAATGTATCTTGCGGTCACTCGTTCCTGGCATGGCTGATATCACCTAAGCGGTTAGGCGCCGGCGGCGTCGACGTGACTCTATACCTGTTACAGTCACCAGGAGCGGAATCCCTAGACTGCTCTCGATGTCAGCCTCTGAACGAACTCGCGGGTCGATGATTTCTCGCAGGAATCCAAAGCCCAAAGCGAGAATCAGTCCCAGACCCAGCGCCAGTTTCATGAGCAGCTTGACATTCGGTTTTACGGGAGAAAAGTCGACGCCCGGGGCTTCCACCGGCACAACGTTGACAATGCGCACGTGGGACATGGCTTCTTGCGCACGTGCTTCTTCCAGCCGTCTGAGGTAAATGGCAAGACTTTCTTCAGTTGCACGGCGGTTCCTCTCCAGTTGCTCCAGCGTTACGGCATCAAGTTTCACGCTGCTTGCGCGTCCGCGCCACTCCTCCGCATCTTTCGCAAGCGATGCCGTTAGAGCGCTGCTACTGTTTAGCTGAGCCTGACTTACCCGGTATTCTTTTTCCAGATTCTGGGCCACTATGTTCACGCTGGTGGTCTTTTCATAAGTCGACGCATTTACTTCTTTCTGGAGCATCGTCTCGGCTTGTGCAAGCTCTTCTTCGGCTTGCTTCACGATGGCATGCGTCGGCTGATACTTCTGCAAGATGGCGGTGTGCTTCAATTGCAACTCGAGCACATGCGCGCGCAAAGTTCCGATGGCGTTTTGATTTACCGAACTGCGTTCGTCGGTAATCACCCGATCCGGAAGATCGCGCAACTGCTCGGCTTGACTTTTCACCCGGGCTGCCGCCTCAGCTTCTGCTGCTCGTGCTCTGCGCCACTCGGCCTCAGCCTCGGTTGCCTGCCGAACGAGGAGTTCTCGTTCAACGTTAATCGCAGCTAAGTTAGCTCCGGGGCGTACGCGAGCGATCTGGCGCTCCACATCTGCCAGTTCAGTGCGTTTGTGCTCGACCTGATCTCGAAAGAAACTGACTGTGTCCGGAGATCTGTGAAGCGCGAGGTGATGATTCAAATAGTTCTCGGACAGCCGCGTCATCAACTTCAACGCCATACCGGGATCGCCCCACCGCAGACCCACCTGAAGCACAGACGAGCGCTTCTCCGGCTCAACTGTCATTTTGCCTAACAAACGTTCCATCGTGCTGGAAACGGCGTCGCCACTCGGCTTGCTATGAAAATCGTTGTAAACGTTTTCCAGAGCATCGAACGGCGCGGTGATCGCTCGGACTAGCCAGTGGGTCGGCTGCTTATGCAATTCTGTATCGAGAACGGTCTTTCGAATCACTGGCTCGCTGGTCATCACCGCAACCTCGGAGTTCAGATCTTCTTCGGTGATGCGCTGGCGGCTGAGCGTACGGACAACGGGATCCTGGTCTGTAGTAACTATCGGGTCGTCGCGGTCTACGCGGACCAGAAATCGCTGATGCGCTTCATAAGACGGCGGCCAGAAAAAACAGTATGCTCCGACGCCCATGACGATGGCTAAGTAGAGGCCGAGGATGGCCCACTTTTGCCGGAAAACCACACGCACGATTTCACGAAGGGAAACGCTGCTGTCGAGGTCAATACTCGCCATAGTTATAGACCCTCTGCTGCCTTGGATTCGTTGGACTGAAGCTTATTTGCCACTACCAACTGCTTTCGGTGAGAGCGCTTTTCATCGTTGTAACCCGCGATCATGTTGCGCCGAAAGATCAGATAGTAGTAGAAGTCGGATACTCTGCTACGCTTTCGTTCCGTAGCGCCCATCTGGATGAGGATTCTGTGGGTCAACGAATGGTCCAAAGCGCGAAACAGAACACGCTTTGCTGCCAGAACCGTCCACCTTCGGAATCCGATTCGCCAGGTGAGAACTCCAAAGCGAATCGGGACCGCAACATCGGGGATTACCCGACTTACTGTGAAGTGACCTTTGCCCGTACCGTAACCCTTTTCTCCAACCTTCTCCGGACGAAGAGTCGGATAATGCTGCGCACGGGCTTCTGGCAAGAATCGCAGATCTAACCCATGCGACATCAGACGATAGCCGCATTCAATATCTTCGAAATACAGCGTTTCGCCATTGACAGGATCTTTGAAACGAAATAGCCCGTGGCTCACCATGTAATCGCGTTTCAAGGACATATTCCCGGTCCAGAAAAACATAAAGCCTAGTCTTTCCTGGCCCTGAACGTGATGGTATGGAAACTCCGAGAACAGGGTCATCGGGTTTGTACGTTCGTGCTCGGGAGTACGCAGATGCCCGATCGCCACCACTCGTTCATCTGAATACTTGTGATGGAACTCGTAATGGCGTAACACCAAATCATCGTCAGGGACGACATCGTCATCCATGTACACGACAATAGGAGCGTGGGCGGCTAGAGTACCTTCATTGCGAGATGCTGACGGACCACCTACATGGGGCAATTCCAAAAGTCGAAGCGGCACCGGGTAATCCTTCGCCATATCCAGGCACATCTGTTGGGTGCCGTCGTTGGAACCGTCGTCGCAAACAAGCACCTCGTACGAAAACCCCGTAGTATGCTGCCTGGCGAGCGCGTGAAGGCCCAGTTGCAACAAGTTGCGTCGGTTATAGGTCGGAACGACCACGGAAATATTCATTGACACACCTCACCCGCACAGCCGAAAGCGGCGACGAGAATGATCTGTTTTACGAGAGAATATTTACAGAGATCGTTCGAGGAACCGCGGCAAGTGACCAGTGGCCTTGTTGAACACGACGCCTAGCACCGGCGAGCTCATCCGCTTCAGCCATTCGATCCTATGTTTCAGTTCGTCACGGCGTTCTCTCTCAGCTTTAACGACAAGAATCACGCCATCCACAGAAGGCGCGATATCTACCAACAGCCCTGAGCCCGGTATCGGGGGGCAATCGAGAATGATGTTGTCCCACCGCGAACGGATCGCCGACAGCCCACCACGCAATGACGCGCCGGCATCACGCTCCGAACAACTGACCCCTTCAGATGGACTCAATATCGAGATCTGCGGCGTCGAGGTCTCGTACAGGTCGAAGTGCTGTTCCAGCACTGGAGGGAGGCGGTTACATGCGGCGCCAGTTATCTCGAACGAAGACTTCTGTGTCGCTTTCTCGACATCGCCGTCGATAAGCATCACCGAACCACGGTCCTCAGCAGTAGCGCAGGCCAACATCGCGGCCGCCCACGACGCGCCCGCACCCGGAGCCGCAGCACACACGGCCACAGTGGCTGACTCGGATAAAAGAACGCGGATCTTTTGTCGAAGCGCTCGAAACACGGATTGAGTCTCACAATCGCGGACGTAAGGTCGATGCGCGATTCGGTAACCGGAGGGCGCTAAGTTTGCAACTGCCGCACGCTCTGCCTCGCCCAACATTATTTTTCCTCCCGCAGATTCCCTCTTGACAAGGTTTTCACAGCCTTCCGTAAGTTCAGGGATTGGACGCATCGAATACATTTCAAAGCAACCGCGAACAGGAGCTCACTCGAGGCGACGCCATGAAATCAGGGTAAGATAATACTCGCATTTTTCAGTTCCCGCAATAGTCTTGCTATTAATGTCACTACTTAGCAACCATCAGCTCGCATGGAGCTCAAGATACTAGTTCGAAGAGGTGATACCACGTCGGGCTTACTCCGCTACGTTGCAGATTAGGAGTTTCATATTTGGGACTGGCCTCGATTTTCCTGTATCCGCGATTCGTTATCTCGGCTTCGTAGTCGGTCGCGCCAGAGCCGGCTTTGTTGTGAAGCGCCAATCGACGGCCGCCTTCTGACACTGCATTGGGAACGATGAACAGATAACGGACACGATGTCGACAAACCAGGTCCAGCCACCATCGAACTGCTTCCATCCGGCACTCAGAAAAACTATGAATGTTTACGGCCAGATCCACGCGTTCATTCCTTAACGAATGCTCTAATTGGTCCAGAGGGACAACAACAGCCGACGCCACGCGGCGAAACCGCAAATAATATTCGCAGAGAAAGGTGGATGTAGCAATGGCATCTGTACAAAACACTTTGCCGATGCCAGGCACGCCCTCCGTTAGACGATGAGCAAAGCGACCGTAACCCGCTCCTATGTCGAGAACATTGAATCCTGTTCCGCTGGCGATGCCGATCGTTCGTTCGAGGAAGTTGATTTCATTGATCGAATCCAGCAGGTCGCGACTGACGAGAAATCTGCTTTCGAAATCATAGGTCTGGGCGCCGAAGGCTCGGTCTTCTCTCAATCGTTCGAGTAGGCCAAGCGTATCCTTACGCTGCAGGTAGTAGGTTGTCAGCGCATGGGCTACTTCACCATTGCTGTCGAATCGCTGAAATACGTACGGATTGTCAGACCGAAAGTGCGCTAGATCGATTAGAGAAACATGAGATTGCGTCCAGATAGAAGGCGACGTCGCCGCACACTTATATTGCTGATACCGTTGACGGAGTTCTACCAACCGTGGGTTCTCGATTTCTAGATACTCTCTCGCTTCCGGAGGCGGCTCCGCCAAATCGCCGGGCTCTGGTATTTCGGGAAGATATTTATCGCGGACCTTCTGATAGTGCTCGAGTTGTTTGTTACCGACCAACTGGGCGCCCATCATACGAAGGACGGGATTGAGCCGTTCTGCGATTGTTCGAGTCAGGGACATCAGAACTACCTTTTCGCCTCTCACCCTACTTGCGGATTATCTCAGCGGATTTACTCAAACGCCGGAATGGAGATTGTTAGAAACGATTTGTTGAGTAATGGATAAACTGCGCGAATTGTAAGGACGACTAGATGAGCGATGGCATCGCGTACGGGCGGTGACAGTTCAAGGCAGCAAGCTACATACGATTTCTATCGTCAGTCTCAGTATCTTCGCGAGTTCCTGTGGGACGGGAGGTTGCGCGAAAAAGGTCGGTAACCAAAGCTGCAACAATCAAAATTACAATCGCTGTGATCACGTATTCCACAATTCATCCGCGCGTCTGACCGTTCCGGTCATACAATTCCATCGTCTTCGGGCGCCAAACCTGTTATGCGAAAGCAGATCTTAACAGTTACGAGAAAATCTCAGCATTCGTTTCGAGTAATACGCAGGACAGTTTATCGTAGTGGATATCGATGCTGCCGAACGGTCCGAACACTTCCGATTGAAATTAGGTCGCGGAACTCCATAGAATGTGAGGCTATGCTCCGGAGCTTGGAGTAGTCACGACGTGTATCGCGGTTCCTTGGTGTCCCTCGGCCTAATGCTATCGCTCATCTCGGGGGTGTATGCAGACGATTCCGCCGGTATTCAAAGCCCGGAGGCTCTTGCCCATTACAAACGAGCACTCGAATATGGCGACAAGGCCCTGTGGTCTCCAGTGATTCTCGAATTGAAAAAGGCTCGCGAACTCGAACCGCTTAATCCCGCCATATTGCTCGAGCTCGGCGTCGCCTACGGTGAACGCAAGGAGTGGAAGGCGGCCCTTGCGCTACTGCGGAAGGCGGTCGCGATCGCGCCACGTTCTGCGCGGGCACACTACAACTTGGCTCTTACTCTCGATCGCTCCGATCCCGGCAAAGGCGCCGGTATTCCTGAATATTGGAAGGCGCTCAGATTGGATCCGCAACATGTCGATTCGCTGATGAATCTGGGTGTCGACATTGGCGATAGGAACGCTGCAGAGGCCAAGCCCTTATTTGAGCGGGCGATACGTCTTGCCCCTACCAATGCGAAGGTTCATTTGAATTTTGCCCTCCTCCTGAATAGACAGGGGGAGGAGGAGGCTGCAGTTGCCGAATTCAAGGAAGCCATTCGACACGATCCGAAGCTGTTAGAGGCGCGCCGGCAACTGGTCTCGATCTTCATCACGCAACAAGACTGGACCCGAGCCATTGAACAATGCCGTGCAATTCTGCAAAACGAACCCGAAGATGCGGCCACCCGCTACAACCTGGCGCGAGCTCTGAGTCACACCGGCGAGCCGGAGGAAAGCAAGAAGGAATTGGAGCAGTCACAGGTGCTTCGCAAGCGGGCGCAGGAACGTCTGGAGGCGAAGGAGCTACAACTAAGCGGAATTCGAGACCTGCGGGCAGGCAAAACGCAACAGGCGCTAAATGAATTCAACTCCGCCGTACGATTGGATGACTCCGCTTTGAACCGTATGTATCTCGGCATTTCCATGGCGCGCGCCGGCGACGTTCAGGCTGGAGCGCGGGAACTCAATACGGCTCTCGGAATGGAACCGCGCAATGCGCTCATTCATGTGAATCTCGGATCCGTTTACCTACAGAACGGAGAAGAACAACTTGCCAGAACCGAAATCGAAAGAGCTCTGGAGCTCGATCCTTGGCTCGCCGAAGCCCACAACAATTTGGGGATGATTCTAGGAAAAAATGAACAGCTTGACGAGGCGGTCAAGCACTTTCGCTTAGCCGCAGACATCGACCCTAAATACATGGAGGCGGTATTCAATCTGGGGCTCACGCTGCGGCAGATGAATCGAATTGATGAGGCGTTGAAGGCCTTTCGGCGCGCCGCCGAGCTTGCCCCCGACAACCCTCAGGCCCAGTACGCGCTGGGAATGACGCTGCGTGACAAGGGCGATGCGGCGGGCGCTCGCGTCGCGCTGGACCGGGCAGCGGCACTCAGCCGAGAGAATAAGTGATCCAGTGTCTCTTAAGTAATCGCCCGCAAAACGTACCTCGTCCCGGCATAGATGCTGGCTGGCGGTTGCTCGGCTGTAATGACGCCGGGAACGGTCCTTCGCGGGCTAGGTAGCGATCCCCCCGCAAATATTGAATGCCTGTCCCGTGATCGCGGCGGACTCATCTGAAGCTAGGAGTATGGCGATAGGGACCATTTCCTCCGCCTCCAACCGCCGTCCAATCGGCGTGAGACGGGCCTCCAATTCCGGGATGGATACACCCAGCCGCTTGGCATCGTACTCCAACCTCCGGTCGTTCATTTCGGTACGCACGGGTCCGGGGCAAATCGCGTTGACTGTGATGCCGTCACGCGCGACCTCAAGCGCAACTGTCCGCGTCAGGCCTAACAGGCCGTGCTTTGAAGCAGTGTAGGCTGCTGCGTGAATCGCGGGCAGCTTCGCGTTGATAGACGCAATGTTAATAATGCGACCCCATTTCTTCTTAAGCATTATCGGAAGTACAGCTTTGGTGAGCTTGTAAGGAGCCGTGAGATTTAACGCCAGAGTCTTGTCCCAGAAGGAATCATCGAAGTTGACGACCGAGCTTGGACCCGAACTACTTCCGATCCCCGCGTTATTGACCAGAATGTCGATGCTGCCGACGGATTGAAATACGCGTGCAACGATATCCGCCGGCGCCGAACTGTCGGTGAGATCCGCATTTATGGGTAACGCGGTACCGCCGGCCTGCCGCACCTCTTCAACGAGCGATTGGAGATCCGCTTGCGTGCGGGCAGTGACGGCGATGGTTGCCCCTTCGTTCGCATAACCTCGCGCAATGGCACGACCTATACCGCGACTTGCGCCGGTTATCAATGCCACGCGTCGATCGAGCTTGCGTTCTGTCATAGAGCGACGATCTCCTGAAATCCCGGTTACGACCACGATAGTACACTGATGCAGTGGTTAAGAGAGCGGCGGCTCTGATTCTGATGTCCACATTAGCCGGCTCGGCGTTCGCGTACGAGCTCCCGTGCCAGAAATGTCATCCGGCAGAGAGTAAAACCCAACCGCTGACGGCGATGAGCCGCGCAGCTTTTCGCCCAAGAGACGCTGACATCCTGAAAGAGTATCCATCTCTTCGATTTTCGAGCGGACCTTACAGGTACGTCATCGCGCGTGATGGCGATCGTATCACTTACTCCGTGAACGGAGGGGGTAAGACACTCTCGGCCGAACTCCTCTGGGCGTTTGGTGACGGATCCATGGGACAGACTTACCTGTACGAATATCGCGGCGCATTGTATGAGAGCCAGGTGAGTTTCTACTCGGCGTTGAAGGGTTTGGATCTGACAATCGGCCACCGAAATCCTGCTCAGCCCAATCTGGAACTCGCGGCCGGGCGCCGGCTGGATCAATTGGAAATAAAGCGATGTCTCAGTTGCCACACGACCGGAACAACTCCCGGCGTGAAATGCGAGCACTGCCACGAAAACTCTGAGTCGCATTCCCGATCTTTTTCATCCGGCCCCCAAGCAAGCATACCGGCCAAGCTTTCCCAACTCGGTAACGAGGAAGTCTCAGATTTCTGTGGCCAGTGCCACAGGACTTGGCAGGACGTCGAGGCCAATGGGCCGCATAACATCAACAACGTTCGTTTTCAGCCATACCGCATTGCCACGAGCAAGTGTTACATCGGATCAATTCGAGACAAACGCATCAGTTGTGTTGCGTGCCACGACCCGCATCAGCCGGTTGTCAGAGATGCGGACTATTACGACGTGAAATGCCGAGGCTGTCATACGCAGTCTGTGTCCGGCAAGGTGAAGACATGTAAAGTCGGACAACAAGGATGTGTACGATGTCACATGCCGAAAGTCGATTTTCCTGGCGGGCACTTTAAGTTCACAGACCATCGAATCCGCATCGTGCGCGGCGACTCGTATCCGGGCTGAACCCGTTCTGCAATCAAATCCATTCCGGGAAGAATTGTTTCCAGTTTTCGAACAAGATCATGTCCTGAACCTCTACGGGAATGTTCGGAAGATGGGTTCCTTGGACAATCTCGTTGACTTTTCGCAAACCTGCAATCACGTTATCAATACTCGCGGAAGGAAAGTCGGATCCGGGAAGCAGCTTATGCTCCACACCGTATTCCATAGCCGTGACGAGCGCCTGCCAGTATCGCCAGGGACGATAGTGGACGGCGCTGATATCGGTGTAGACATTGGGACATTTGCGTATTAGGACCATGACATCCGTTTCCCAAGGATGCCCCAGATGAGCGATGATCATGCGCAAGTCCGGGAAGTCCATCGCCACATCTTCTAGTTGCAGCGGAAGTCCCCATTTCAGCCGTGCAGCGCTCGGAAACGTCGTGCCCTGGTGCCACATGATCGGTAATCCGAAGTCCTGGCATTTGCGGAACAAGGGCCAATATCTTACGGTCCTGAGGATCGAAGTGCTGGTAGACGGGTCCTAGTTTCAGGCCTTTCAGTTTGAGCACTTTGACCGCATGTTCAAATTGCTCGATGCAATCAGGTTGAGTGGGATCGACTGACGCCCACCCTTCGATTTTGTCGGGGTGTTCGGCAACGTATTCTGCAATGATCTCGTTGGGCACCCAGATACCGGACGCTTTGGCCTGTATCCCGAACACGACTGTTTTCCGTAATTTCCGAGCAATATCCCAGTGCTGCTCCGGTCTGGCGTCGTAGCAGTGTTTATCCAGATTGGCGGAATAGGCGAGCCCGCCACTCCGTTTCAGCTTGACGAGCTTCGATTGCAGAGCTTCACTGGCATACTGTTCGCTGAGGTGGTCAGGGTACCACATCAAGTGGGTGTGGCAATCGATAATCGCAGAGTCGGACGGCATCCGAGTAATTGCAACACTGTATAGCTAGTCGAGTCAATCACTAGCGTGTCCACATTCATGGACAACCCCTTGACAACAAGCGTTTTAGTTAGGACCCTGAAGTATGCAGCAGTTTCGGCGCCAGACGCAGTTCGCGGCGCTGGTGTTGGCCTTCGCCTCCCAAGCCCTTGCCACTGAGGGCAATTCTGACGGCCTAACGATTCTCAAATCCCGTTGTTTCGGATGTCACAATGCCAAGGTCACCCAAAGTAAACTGGACCTGACCGAGCGGGAAACTGCACTTCGCGGCGGAGAGCGCGGACCGGCGCTCATAGCCGGCGACGCCCAGAAGAGCCTGATCTACCAATTCGCCAGCCGGCAGATACAGCCATTCATGCCTCCAGCAGGCGATCCGCTGAGTGCGGAGGAGTTGAAAACTTTGGCGGCATGGATTGATAGCGGCGCCTCCTGGCCGGGCGGGTCTCTGTTCACCACGACCATCAAACCTTTGTTCGAGCAGAAATGCATAAGTTGCCACCACCCTGGCGTCGGCAAGGCGAGTGGGCTTGACCTGACTTCACGTGAAAAGCTGCTCGAAGGGGGGGATCACGGCCCCGTCGCAGTGCTGGAGAATCCTGAGTCGAGCGTCCTGATCACACGCCTGCGTCACACCGCCAAAGGTCCCGGGATGCCTTTTAATCAGCCTCAACTGCCGGCTGAACTAGTCACCAAGGTAGTGGATTGGCTGCGGGCAGGCGCTCCTTACGATGCGCCGATCGAAGTTGCAAAGACTCAGATCAAGAGCGACCACTGGGCTTTCCAGAAACCGACGCGGGCGCCATTGCCCAAACTATCCGGACCACTTGCAGCGTGGAGCAAGAATCCCGTTGACAGTCTGCTCGCGGCCGAGTGGCAGGAGAAGGGATTGCAGCCTTCTCCGGAAGCGGATCGTCGTACGTTACTTCGGCGCGTGTACATCGATGTAACCGGGCTCCCGCCGACGCCAGAGCAGATGGACGCGTTCCTGCGTGACCGGTCGCCGGACGCCTACGAAAAGGTAGTCGACTCCCTCCTTGCCAGCCCGCGTTATGGAGAACGTTGGGGACGGCATTGGATGGATATCTGGCGCTACTCGGACTGGTATGGCCGTCGAGGCCTCGACGATCAGCGTAACAGCGCCCGCCACATATGGCACTGGCGGGACTGGATCATCGAATCGCTTAACGCGGATAAAGGTTACGACCAGATGATCCGCGAAATGATAGCGGGCGATGAGATCGCTCCAAATGATCCTAATGTACTTCGCGCCACAGGATTTCTCGCGCGGAATTATTACCGCTTCAACCGAAATTTCTGGCTGCAGGATACGGTTGAGCATATCGGTTTCGGTGTGCTTGGTCTGACACTGAAGTGCGCACGATGCCACGACCACAAATACGACCCGATCAGCCAGGAAGAGTATTACCGGATTCGCGCCTTCTTCGAGCCCTACGATGTGCGTACGGATCGCATCCCCGGAAAAGTGGATCCACACGACGATGGCATCGCTCGCGTTTACGATTCAGCCCCGCACGAGGGAGGTATCGAGCCATACTTCCCCCCGATCTACAAAGACACATTCCGGTTCATTCGAGGCGACGAGACGAATCCAGATAAAACTCCGCTCACTCCAGGAACTCTTTCTGCCTTAGGCTCCTGGAATTTAAAGATCCAGCCCGTTACGTTGACGCCGGAAGAACATATCCCGGATCTTCGAGAATTCGTTGCGGGCGACATACTGGCGAAGGCTCGACAGGATGTCGAGGACGCAGAAATGGCGATCGAGTCATCTACGCGATGGCTGGAGCGGGTTCGCGCTGATTTCGCTGCTCACAAGGACCTACCGGTCGCGGACAAGAGCAAAAAAACGCGACGTGACTTTCAAGGATGTTCAACAGATTCTGAACGTGAAATGCAGGCAATGTCACGGCGGCACGACACAGGCGACAAGCCAGAGCGGCCTTATCCTGACCAGCGAGGATGGCGCTTTGCAAGGCGGCTACAAATATGGCCTTCTGTAATTCCAGGGCGAAGCGCGGAAAGTCCGTTGATGCGCTACATAAACGGTGACCTTACACCACGCATGCCGGTGGAAGGCGGCCGGTCAGTCCAACTGAAGCAACCAAGCTTGCGCGTTGGATTGACGAGATCGTTGAGGAGCCCTCGGTTACTCTGCGTAAGGCGGAAGACAGGCTCGCTTTGGCGAAGTTACATCTCGAATCCGTGAAACTAAACCTCCCCGCATTGGAAGCCCGAATCGCTGCGGATCGCCAAAAGTACCTTCATCCCGAGGAGAAGGACAAAGTCGAAAAGTTGTCCGAGGCTGCGCAGAAGTTGGAACAAAAGTATGGCGCGGCATTCGCCGCCGAGGCGATGCTGGAGGCCCAGCACTTGCTGAAATCCAATAAGGCGGGGGCCGCCAAGACCAAACTTGAAGCTGCTGCAAAAACACTCGGACAGGGGTCTGTCACCCACACGCCGGTCGTTGAGGTCTATCCGGAGACGAGCACCGGACGTCGGACAGCATTCGCTGAATGGCTCGTGAGCCGAGAGAATCCGTTACCTGCGCGCGTTGCGGTGAACCACATGTGGCTGCGCCACTTTGGAAAGCCTCTGGTCGCAACGGTCACGAACTTTGGCCGCAACGGAGCGAAGCCAACGAATCAGGCGCTGCTCGACTGGCTCGCCGTCGACTTCATGGATAACGGCTGGAGCATGAAGAAGCTCCATCGAACGCTATTGACTTCGAAAGCGTACCGGATGGTCTCATCGGGCGCCGCCTTGAACGCAGCAAACAAGAAGATCGACCCGGAAAATAATTTTTTCTGGCGCATGAACCCGCGACGAATGGAAGCGGAGACCATTCGGGACGCGGTGCTGTATCAGGCCGGCCTTCTCGATCTAACAATGGGCGGCCCGGATATCGATGAGAACCAGGCATTCGATTCGCGCCGCCGATCCCTGTACCTCCGACAGACTCCGGACAGTCAGGCTGAGTTCCTGCGCGTCTACGATCAGCCGATGCCCAACGATTGCTATGTTCGTCCGGAGAGTATCATGCCGCAGCAGGCGCTGGCTAGCGCGAATAGCACGTTTTTCGAGGAGTCTTCACGGCTGCTGGCGCGTTCACTGAACGGGCGGAACGCAAAAGACGATGACTTCATTCGGGCCGCTTTCGATACGATTCTCGGCGCTCCTCCGACTTCAGTCGAGCTATCCGAATCTCAAAAATTTCTAGCATCGCAGTCCGCGCTTCTGGCACAGCCCGAACGTCTGGCGCGATTTTCGGAAGTAGTCGATACGCGGGTGCCACCAGCGGCTGACACCAGAATGCGGGCTCGCGAAAACCTGATTCATGCTCTGTTGAATCATAATGAGTTTATTACTGTGCGTTAGGTGAGCAAGATGAGTTTCTTTCCTCCGTGCGGCCGGATCAGCCGCCGTAATTTGCTGGTCGATTGTGGGATGGGCTTTGCGGGTCTCGCGCTGACCGCGATGCTCCGGCGTGACGGTCTTCTCAACGCGGCGGATCTGCCGGCCACTGAACTATGGCATCCGCCGGATGGTAAGCCTCACTTCCCGCCCAAGGCTAAAAGCGTCATCTGGCTGTTCATGCAAGGCGGCACCAGTCATCTGGAGAGCTTCGATCCAAAGCCTGCATTGAACAAATACGCGGGAAAGACGATCGGCGACACGCCTTATAAAGGCGTACTGACGTCGCCACTGGTGAGCAAGGGAGTGCGGCAGCCAGTTGCGAGTGTCCGCAAAATGATGCTGCAACTGTACCCGATGCAGGTTGGATACCGGAAGTACGGCCAGCTTGGAATCGAAATGAGCGATTGGTGGCCGCATCTCGGAGAGGTTGTGGACGATATGGCATTCGTTCGCTCGCTCTGGACCACCGACAACGATCACGGCGCACAATACCAGTTTCATACCGGCCGGCAGGTGCTGGATGGCTTGTTTCCATCCATTGGCGCGTGGGTTCACTACGGGCTGGGGACGTTGAACGACAACCTGCCTCAATTCGTAGTGCTGGGCGAGCAGGTCGATACCTGTTGCGGCGGAAGCGGTTGCTCGGGCGCTTCCTATTTGGGTCCCCAACACGCGGGAGTGGAACTCGCCGTGGATCCCACCAACCCCCTGCCGTATGCCCGGCCTTCAGGGGAAATCTACAAAGAAGAGCAGAAAGGCGAATTCGAGTTCATTAACAGGCTGGACAAGATCGCGCAGTCGCGTTATCCGGAAGACTCCGCTCTTACTGCACGGATCAAGTCTTACGAGCTCGCCTATAAAATGCAAACGACTGTGCCGGCGGTTCTTAACTTCAAGGAAGAGCCCGAGCACGTTCGCAAGCTGTACGGACTGGAGGAGGAGAAGACCCGAATATTCGGTGAACGCTGCCTTGCTGCGCGGCGCCTCGTGGAACAAGGCGTGCGTTTCGTGCAGGTCTATCACGGAGGCGGAGGCAAGAACGAATGGGACTCTCATTCCGAACTCCAGAAAAACCATAGTCGTCTCTGTGCCGAAGTGGATCAGCCGATCGCGGGTCTATTGAAGGACTTGAAACAGCGTGGCCTTCTGGATGAAACACTCGTGGTGTGGGGGACCGAGTTCGGACGAACACCGGGCGTGGAGGGTTTGCGCGGCGGACGCGACCACCATCCTTACGGATTCTCGGCATGGATGGCAGGAGCTGGGGTAAAGCGCGGCATCATTCACGGGGCAACAGACGAACTAGGCTTCCACGCTGTGGAGAACCGCCATTACGTAACCGACCTCCATGCGACGGTAATGCATCTGCTAGGGCTGGAATCCAAACGCCTGGATGTACCCGGCCAGAAGCGGCTGGAAGTAGATTACGGCGAACCGATCAAGCAAATTCTGGCTTGACCGTTATTCATCACGAAAGATATTTCTCTGGCTTGACCGTTATTCATCACGAAAGATATTTCTTCGGAAACAGACATCGCATCGAGAAGCTTCGCACCTGAGCATTGCCGGGACGAACATGTCCTTCAATGCCGAGTAGGAGGTAGGCTTCATGCTTGGACATACTCGAACGCTCCGTAATCCAGAGAATCATGTCGCGCACCGCTAAATTCACCGCCTCTTCGAGTGGTGAAGCGAAAGCGACCGTTACCAGCATGTCGGGTGTTTCGATTCGCGGCCACGTCATATTAGGGCTGCGGCCTTTAAGCACTTCGCAACTCATAGTCACAGTGCTTCGAATCTCAACGCTTCCAATTTCGCCATCGCCTTGAAGCGCGTGGCAGTCCCCAAGAGCGAGCAAAGCTCCAGGAACACTCACCGGAAGATAGACTATACTTCCCGGAACAGATCTCCGGCGTATCGAAGTTGCCGCCGTGACGTCCACTCGCGCTACTCAGCGGACACTCGACTGCGGGTGTGGTGCCGATGGTCCCGATCATGGGCCGCACAGGTATTGCGAGATCATCGCGGAAGTAGAACTTACCGTCTCGAATCGGGACGAATCACCGTGCTGGGCTTATCGAAGAAATCTTCGAGGTGAAATAACCAAGGCCAGTAGCCCATATAGCCCTGGGTATCGCATTCCTGATCGTGAATGTGGATGGCCAGCGTGTCACCTGGCTCGGCGCCTTCCACATAGATTGGGCCAACCACCGGATTGCCTACATAGCCTTTCTTGCGAATTGCTACGAGATACTCCGGTGTCGAAGTTTCGGCTGTGCGCGTCAGTCCTCCTCGTGAATCCTCAGTTTCAACCATGAATTTCTCGCCAGCCTGAACTCGCGCTGCAGGCGTAATCCGGCGGTCGAAACAGGCCATGAGGTGTTCACGTTTGATACGTTGCATATGAGTAAGCTACACCCGCCAGCGATCGATCACATCCCAATTAGGTGTCACACCCAAACCGGGCGCTTCTGGAGGGTAGAACAATCCGTCCTCAATGCGAAGCGGCTCCTGAATGATTGATTCGTTATAACGAAGCGGGCCTACAAGATCGCAAGTCAACGAGATATTCGCACAAGCAACCGCAAGGTGAACGGCCGCAGCGGACGCAATCTGCAGTTCTCCCATCGTACCGACCAGGCATGGAATCCCGGCAGCTTCCGCGATCGAAATAATTTGTTGCGCGCGCAGAAGCCCACCCGACTCGCTGACGTACACGTTGAACACGTCTCCCGAGCGGGCTTGGATCGCCATAAGCGCGTCTCGCGGAGATTGAATGGTTTCGTCTAGCCCTATCGGAGTGTCGACTGCAGAGCGCACTTCTGCATGTCCGGCATAATCGTGTGCCGCGAGCGGCTGTTCCACCAATTGGAGATTGAAGCGTTCCAACCGCCGGATCGCTACGATCGCCTCCTTAGCAGATTGATAGTATTCGTTCGCATCGACGCGCATCGTTACAGCCGGTCCAACTCGGTTACGCACTTCTTCACAAGCTTGTTCGTCGGTATCCCCCGGACGTCCGATCTTCAATCTTATGCTGCGGACGCGGTGGTTTTCGATATAAAAGGCTGCTTCGTCCGCCATTTCGCTGGGGTTCTGTTGGCCCACTGTCCAGTTCAGTGGCGCCGCATCCCGAGCTTTACCTCCCAGCAGTCGATAGACCGGTAGACCGGCCGCCTTTCCGGCTATGTCCCAGAGTGCCATCTCCACTCCAGACTTTGCCTGGCGTCCGCCGCTGAGAACCGCATCCATACGCGCGACCAATGCAGGAATCCGCAGCGGATCCTCGTTGAGAATTGCTGGACCCAGATACGCGTTGATGTCCAGCGCGTGGGATTGTCCCAGGCGGTAGTAATAAAGCGCGCTCGAAACCTCACCGAAGCCCGTGATCTCCGCGTCGGTTTCAATGACTACGATTGCAAAATCCGAGTAGGTTAACACAGCACGTGCGCCGACGAAACGATGGGCACGAGGCGCATGAATCGGAAAGGCTTCGACACGAGTGATTCTCATTCGCGACCAATGATATGGCTGATCGGGGGCAGCAATTCGGCATCCAGCGCCTTCATGTCCCGACCGACTTGAATCAGCGCGTCTACTACTGCTGTGGCGATGCGAAGGCCCTTCTCCGGGGTGGCCAGAGTCGGGTCGCCGCGAACGCCGGAATGGGATGTTCTCGACCGTTCGTTCACCAGACGGACCGGCGAGGGAGCCATCAAATCCCATGCAAAATATTTGCTCTTAGAATTCCAGATTTCTTTGCGGATCTCGCCACTTCTGACATCTCCCGGGGCGAAGTGCATATAAACAGATGTCTCCAACTCACAGCCATGCGACATTCCACCAGGCATCTGGGATTCCCTAACCTCGCGAATCACTTCTGTTCCCAGGGAGAACCAGGAAACCATCGCGCACTTGGCTTTCGTCCGTATTGTGACCAGACGTGCTGCAGTTTCGAGCAGGATCGCGTTCGAGCCGTGTCCATTTACAAAAAGGATATTGCGGAAACCCATCCGCGCAAAACTGGAGGCCACGTCGGTGCAGTAGTTGACAAAGTGGTCCCATTCGATGTGAATAGTACCGGGAAATTCCATGTTGTGCTCATTAAATCCGTAGGGAATGCAGAAGGTCGTTGCGAACAGCTCGGGAGCTTTTTCAGCCGCCATTTCACAAAGCGACACCGGGAGAAGGATATCTGTGTCTACGGGCAAATGAGGTCCATGCTGCTCCATTGCTCCGGCCGGGATCAGTACGACTTTGTCCTGGCGGACGGCCTCGTTTACTTCCGGCCACGTCATCTTACCGAGGTGTGTCATCGAAATCCACTCCGAGTCCGTGACCATCGGGCACGATCGCACAACCGTTTTCGTACTTGATATGAGGCGTGGTGAAATGCCGGCCATAATATAGTGGCCCGATCGCATCATGATCTATATCTGCTGCCAGTCCCGGCATCGCAATTGCGAGCTGTAGCATCGCGGCCGTTCCTAAGTCCATTTCCAGGTTGCTGCCGATCGTGCAGCGCAGGCCCGCAGCATGAGCGAGCTGCGCGATCTCGAGCGAGCGCAGGATGCCTCCATTCTTGCCCGGGTAGATACTAATCACATCGCAAGCCTCATGCCGGATCGCCTCTAGGGCGTCCTGACGAGTGAAAACGGACTCATCAAGCATGATAGGTATGTGCGTCCGCGTCCGCAATCGTGCGCACGATCGAAAATCGCGCCTTGCCATCGGCTGCTCGATCACGTTTACACCCAGACGCTCCAAATGCGGAATTGCCCAGAGGGTATCGGTCTCATTCCAGCCACAGTTGGCATCCACACCGACCCGGAAATCGTCGCCAACCGCAGACCTCACAGCCGCTACCCGAGTTATGTCCCCGGCACGGTCCAGTCCCACCTTCACCTTAACCGCCCGTACACCTTTCTCGATGGCAGCAAGCGCCACCTTCGCAGCCTCAGCCGGAGTAAACGCTCCGATGGAGAATCGTAAACGAATCTGCGGGGCTCGTCGTGCACCGCCCAAAAGAGGTATACCGGCACGCCTAGCTTTTTGCCGACGAGATCGAGTAGAGCCATTTCGACTGCAGCTTTGGTGAAAGAGTTCACCTGCAGAAAGCGATCCATCGTATCGGCAAGAGCAGCAACATGCGCCGGGTCTTGCCCGATCAGATGAGGCGCAATAATCTCACGAACTGCAAATATAGCGCTTTGCTGCGTTTCACCGCTCCATACTGCCTGAACGGTCGCTTCGCCAAATCCAGTGTGACCCTCGTCGCTCTCAATAGCTACCACCACGTAATAAGAGTCGCGATGATAACCTGCCGCGCTTACAATCGCCACGTCAGATCGGACGGGCTCGTCAACGGTAATCGCCTTAACCGAAGTTATTTTCATTCGTCACCATAGTCTGTTTATTCGTAAAATGGCTCGCACCGCAAGATTGTCTACAGGCACTCAAACCATGCTTCACACTTCGGTGGTCGCCCTTTTATGTCCGATCAGGATGGCCCAGTTTCCCGTCCGAATATATGCTTTGCTTCGAAGACCAAGAAGAGTTCCCGCCGACTCAGCGATGATCCGCTTGGACCCGCCGTCCATCATTACGATCTCAGCGACATGGGCGCCACACTCTACACGATCGCCAAGATTGCGATATGCAACGAATAGGCCATCGCAGGGGGACAACTGCCAATCACCCTGGTATACATCGGCGTCGTATGGTTGGCCACCTTCTTCGTTCTCAATCACGCGCCAATAGCCAAGACAGGAACAAACGCCTTTGACGTACGATGAAACACCTTCCATCGAGAGTTGCCCCGCTCCCAGATACTCGTGTCCAATGGCGACGATCCCTCGCTTCGATGCCTCGTTCGAGAGCACGCCGTCAGTTCGCGGAAGTTGCCACAGAACAGGCAAACCGAAACGCAACGCCGAACAATAGGACGGATTGTCTCGAGCCGGCTCGCCGTAGAAGCCGGCGAGAGGCATGAACAAATACTCGACACCTCCACTGTGCAGATCGATCAGGTAATTAGCACGGGAGACGTACTCATTGAAGATGACAGCGGCGAGGCGTTCGGTAATCGATCCGTTCGGACTCCCTGGAAAAACACGAGCCAGGTTCAGCCCATCCTCAGGAGTAGTTCGCGAGCCTGCAGCGAATGCCAGCGGGTTCACCACGGGCATTGCAATCACTGTACCCGAGACCTCTTCGGGAAGTAGAGTCTCGGTCAGTTCCATTACCGCGGCAGGGCCTTCGTATTCATCTCCATGAATGCCCGCAGTGATTATTACGGTGGGGCCGATCTTCGCTCCCACACACTCCCATATCTTAAGGGCACACGAAGCGTCTATCCGGACGTCCTCGCCACACTGTCGAGCCCTCACTCACAATAATGAGACCTCTCGTCCGCTCTTGAGCGATTCGGAGGCTGCAATGACAACTTTCTCTGCGAGCAGCGCATCGGACAAGGGCGCCATGATAGGTTGGCTCTCCTCGATACTTCGCAGAAAAGCCTCAAATTGCAGTTTGAGACAGCCGTAGTAATCTGGGCCGCCAAGAATCACAGTATCGACCTGTCGATACGCCTCTGGCCGTCAGAAGAGCAGAGGGACGGGTAGATAGGTCGATATCAAACGTGCCCTGTGTGCCCATAATGCGCATACTGGAACGCGCGCATTCGTGCAGAGGATGTTCGTCATCCAGCAACCAGGCAATCTGGTCGGTTGCAATCGCGCCATTCTCGAAAGCGCAACACTGTCGTCGCTGTGTGAACGATCGATGTATCGGGATATAGTCTGGTTCCGACACATTGGACAGTGGCCGGCGCTTGCTTCATCAGCCAAAGAATGAGATCGAAGTTGTGAACTGCGGTGTCGAGAATGCCGAGTTCCCATGCAGGATTTCCCAGTGAGTACGGCGCTACTCGGGAACTCTGAATAGCTCGTATCGAGCCGATCGCCCCGGATTCCACGGCCCTTTTCGCTTCGAGGTATTGAGGGTTGAATCGCTCACAGAATCCAGCCTGAGCACACACAGGAGCATTACGCGCAGCGCGCACGATTGCTTCGGCATCCGCAAGAGTTCCAGCGAGTGGCTTTTCGATAAACAGATGCTTGCCCGCCCTCAACACTGCTTCGGCGAAAGCGCGATGAGAGTCAGTTGGAGTGGACACGATCACCGCATCGACACTGGAATCGTCCAGCATCTCCGCCACGGTGTCATAACGACGCACGCCTGCTGGTGCATCAGAGAGAGCTTCTCGACAGCACATCGTGAACACCGACCACGTTGCAATTGCGAAGCGTCGCGAGATTAGAGGCATGCACCTTCCCGATATTGCCGTAGCCCGCAATTGCAAAGTTCACCATTGCCGTCTTAGATTCGCATCGTCGTTATGGATGTCGATAATTGAAATCCCGCTCCGGTCCCGGCTTCAGCTCCCGAAGAAGTCGGCATACTTTGATCAGGTTTTCGATCTCACATTCGGCAAATGCGCGGCCCTTTTCTGCCGTTGCCAGGCGTGGGTCACCCTCAACCCCGGTTTCGGAAATCTGACTCCACCTTTCGACCATGTGAACCGGCCCGGATCCAAACAGGTCGTCGTACATAAACTCGTTGCGGCTGGAGGGAGCTTCGCGGTCGCCTGCTTTCGACATATCGACCAGTTCGGGGCGGATGTGCAGGTAGAGAGCAGTTTCAAATTCACAAGCATGAGCCATACCTCCCGGAAATTTGGACTCGCGGAGTTCGCCGACTACTGGTTTGGCGAGGGACCAATGAGCAACCGCCCCGCAGAGGGCTTTCGTCGTATTGTTGATTCGCCGTGACGCAAGATTGCAAAGCATCTGGTTACTGCCATGTCCATTCACAAACAAAAGCCGATCATATCCCTGGCGCGTGAAGGAAAGGGCGACATCGTAACAGAAATCGACAAAGACATCCTCCCGTATCGATATTGTGCCTGGAAATCCCATGTTGTGCTCGTTGAAGCCGTAGTGAATCATGGGGGCCGACAAGGATTGCTCCGGCTGACCGGAGGGCAGCCTCGTCCGTCACGTGCTCGACAAGCACGTTATCGACATCAATTGGGAGATGATGACCATGTTGCTCTATCGCGGCTACTGGGATGATGATTACGGACCCCTGCTCGGCTCTCTCGCGAGCCTCAATCCAGGTCAAACTTCGGTACTGATGTTTCATCAAAGTTTTGATTTACGTTGACCCAATCCGTGCAACAGGGTATAACCGATCCTAACAGCATGCCCGCACAATTTTCACGACGGCTTAAAGGCGCATGATCGGCATGCCAACAGATCCGAGATCTGCGCCATGACCACGGGCTACTGGTACATGCTAGCCGGCCTCCTTTGTTTTGCCGGCATGGGTGTGACCCATAAAATGGGTGACCGTTGGAAAGGTAACGCACTCAACATTGCTCTGGTAGCAATGCTTGCGGCCTGTGTTGTGACCCTTATTCGAGCGACCGTTGCCTCGCCCACATGGTTCCTGAGCTTTCCGTATCGTATTGCCCTTTTGGCGATTCCCTTCGGGGTCGCCGCAGCAGTCGCGCTGTGGTTATTTCAAAAAGGTTTGCGTCTCGGGCACATCGTGACCAGTTGGCTGCTAATCAACTTGTCAACGGCAATACCCACGATATTATCCATCGTGATTTATCACGAACCGCTCAAAGCTTAGGAAGCTGCTGACTCTGGTTTTGATCGTTGTGTCTTTACTCCTCCTCTGGTGGGATCGCCGTAGCAGCTCACAAAGGCAGATAGCCGTACCGGCGGCTGCGCCAATGGAAGGTCAATGATATGTGGTTCCGGTTAATGATGCTGGCGTTTGTCTTCAACGGTCTTTGTAGCTTCGGACTGCGCATTCTGACGGACATGGGGCTCGCCAAAGAGCATACGCTGAATTACCTGTTTTTCTGGTATTTGGGTGGGGCAATCGCGATGGCGCTCGGTGTAGTTGGCGGACGAGTGGGAATCTCGAAGGTCGATATCATCATCGGAAGCGCACTCGGAGTGCTGAGTGGACTTGGGCAAAGCTTCATCGGAATGGCTCTTTCCACCGGACTTCCGGGAAACGTAGTCTACCCGGTCACACTCGCAGGTGGCCTCTTCATTGTCGTCGCGATCGGAGTTACGATTTTCCAAGAGCGGGTCGGCTGGGCGGGTATTGCGGGTATTCTCTTGGGAATCATTTCGATCGCCTTATTGAGTGTGGAATGAACATCATCACGGTACGCGGCCCGATTTCGCCCGACATCGCGGGTTGTACGCTCTCTCATGAACACCTTGTTTGTGATCTCTGGAACATTACAAGAACCTACGACGGAATACTTGATGACGAGGTACTTGCGGCGGACGAGGTTCGCCATTTCAAAGATGCGGGGGGAGGGACGATCGTAGATGTGACTAGCGGCGGCCTCGGGCGGAATCCCCGCGCACTGCGAAGGATCTCCGAACGTTCAGGCGTTCATATCATCGCCGGCGCTGCCTGGTACCGCGAGATCGTATACCCGTCTTTCATTCAGGAGAAAGACACCAACTCTCTTACCGATCTGATTGTCGAGGAACTCACGGAAGGCATCGATAAGACCGATGTCCGGGCCGGTGTAATAGGTGAGATTGGGACCGAGCGTCATCACATCACACCGGCGCAGGAGCGAGTTTTCCGGGCCTCCGCACGCGCACACCGCCGTACGGGAGCCCCGATTGTCACACATACGACACACTTCGGAGAACTGGCCCTCGAACAAATCGCACTCCTTCGTGAAGAGGGCGTTCCCTCGGATCGAATTATGATCAGCCACCTCGGAGATCGACTCGACTTTGCCCCG
This sequence comes from Bryobacteraceae bacterium, assembly GCA_963833675.1. GTDB lineage: Bacteria > Acidobacteriota > Terriglobia > Bryobacterales > Bryobacteraceae > DASQDN01. The sequence goes on from CAWHYW010000022.1 coordinate 434,439, forward strand.
CTCTCCGCCATAGCACGCGAAAGTGTCTATTTGAGCATCGATAACATCGGATATATCGGTGATGGATACCCTTCCGATGAAGTACGTGCTCGAAACGTTCAGCGGCTGATTAGTGAAGGCCATGGGCCGCAGATCTTGTTGGGAGGCGACATCTGCACGAAACAACACTTAGCGGCGTATGGTGGCAAGGGCTATGCGCACGTGCAGCTAAACTTCGTCCCCCGGCTGCGCCAACTGGGTGTTTCCGAGGAAATGATCTATCAGATGACGGTGGAGAATCCTCGCCGGTTCTTATCTTGGACCGAGGCGGTTGCCTGATTATTCCGATAAGCCTGCTCGATTAGGCGCTGGCTCACGAGGGATGCTTGCGGCGCCGGATCGGGCTGCCTCCGCTCACGAACTGCGCTGATAAACTCTTTCATCGCGCCGGTCATGCCTGCGAGTGCTCGCTCGGGTACGGGCGTCTCTGGGCGGAAGTAGGTTCGCTCGTCGACACGCTCCGTAGTTTCGAGCCGCCAACCGCCCCACGGCCTTACCCGTAATGTTCCCTTGCTTCCATAGATATTGATCATCCCTTCCAGTCCGCTCCCATTCGCTCGCGTACAGAGCAGAATATGAACGGGAGCGCCATTCTCCAGATGAAGCGAGAAGGAGGCGGTATCCTCGACGTCGCCGAAATTTTGTGAGCGCATCAAGCGTGCCGATTCGAGAGTCAGTGGCTGACCCGCGAGCCACATAACATGATCGAACAAGTGGATACCGCTCGTCAGTCCAACTCCGCCTCCCGCTATAGTGCGTTCGAACATCCACGATGGGGGTGCGCCAAAGAGTCCGAAATCCTCTACAACGACATCGTTTATGGCGAGAATTTCACCGATCGCTTCGTCAGAAATGATGCCACGGGCGTCCATGAGCGGTTGCAGGAAGCGATGGGTCATTTCCACCATCAGAATTTTCTCCGCTTTGCGAGCAAGGTCGCAAACGCGTTCTCCCGCTGCTACGCTTATGCAAAGCGGCTTCTCAACCAGCAAGTCTTTTCCGGCCTCAATTGCCGCGACCGCGACTTCCTCATGCAGCGCATGCGGCAGACATATGCAGACTGCGTCAACGGAAGAATCCTTCAGCAGATCCCGGTAATCGGCAAAGGCCGGATTCGAAGTTTGCCGACGGTTTGCTTCATTCACATCCGCAATCGCCACTAGGGTTGCATTTTGCACATGCTTAAGGGCTCGGGCCAGCTGCTGCCCTGTGTAGCCATAGCCGATAATTCCAACCCCCACCGATGAAATGCTAGCCATGTTGCGCGCGCATGATTGCCGCTAATCGATCGACAATAATCTGCGAGTCTTCGACGCGCAACGCGTCTGGGTAGATCACGATGAGACCTACCGACGCATGTGCCTCAAAAACGCAAATCATCGGGTCTTCCGCCTGAAGCGCATTGATGAGTTGGTGTGCATTAAAGGCTTTCAATGCGCGATCGATCGTCAGATGGACAGCCGGAAGGCGCCGCGATTCGTCGTCATGCATGGCTGTTTCGGCGTGCAGACCAGGTATGCGATTGATCTCACTCGCGAGGAAACGCACGATGTCATGCCACTCGCGAATCTCCGCCTCCACATCCCTCTCCATATACCGCTTCAAAGCAATCAGCAGTCCGATTATTTCCTCTTTCCCGACTTTGAATCCGCGGCCAATTCCGTGATGAGGTGGTCCAGACAGCTTTCCGGCGGCGATCAGTTCCCGATAACTCCACGTTTCGGGAAACACGTCCATGTCCTGATGTTGCAGGGCCGCTGCCAGGATCAAGTCCTTACGGCCACAAAGCACTCCCGTGGCTTGCGGTCCACGAATATGCTTTCCGCCACTGAAGGCGACGAGATCCGCGCCTTCTGAAACGAACCGCCGAAGATTTTCTCGTGGAGGCAGTTGAGGTGAAGCGTCCACAATCACGGGCACGCGATGACGGTGAGCAATCCCCACCACCTCAGGCAAGCTCAGACTACCATCGCGAATACCCGCCAGCCAGAAGACCGCGGCAGTCTGCGGCGTAATCGACTCTTCGAGTTCGTAAGGGAAGGTAGCATACGCAAATCCGACCTCTCGCACCTTCGCGCCCGCGGCTCGCAAGGCGTGATCGTAATCGTTTCGGTGGCCTCGTTGAACGAGGACCTCGTTAGCCGTACCTGGGGTGTCCGGTAGTCGATTCATTTTGCCGGGATCGAGACCAGTTATGCACGCGGCCATCGAAAGTGTGAGAGCGGCAGAAGCGCCCGAAGTTATGTACCCCGCTTCGGCCCCGGTGATTTCGGAAATGATCCGGCTTGCAGCCTCCTGCAGGTCTTCAATTCTGAAGTAATGGCGGGACGCCTCTCGCATTGCATCCACCACCTCAGGGTCCATGAGCGAGCCACCGCATTTTGTACTGAAGCTTCGCCCGTTGATAATCGGCCGGAGACCGAGTTCCTCAAAGAGCCGCGTCGAAGCCCTACCCTCAATAATCTGCGTGTTTGTCATACAATTCAGTCGCTAGATGGGATCGACCTTATCATATTGTGATGCCGACTCCGGAATTGGACCTGATTCTCAAAGGTGGACACGTCATCGATCCCTCATCCGCCACGAACGGCTTGCTGGATATAGGCATTGTAGAGGGCAAAATCGCTGCGATCGCGCCAAATCTCGAAGCCGGCCGAAACTCGATCGATGTCTCCGGAAAATACGTTTGTCCCGGGTTGATTGACCTGCACGGACATTGGTATGAGGGCAGCAGCTTTGGTATTGACCCGAATATCTGCTTGAATCATGGGGTCACGACCGTTGTCGATGCCGGGACTACGGGCTTCCTTAACTTCCCATATTTTCGTCGACACACTATCGACCCGGCTGACGTTTCGGTTCTAGCGTTCATTCACGTTGGCTGCAACGGATTGCCCACAACAGTCGTAGGCGAACTCGAGGACTTGCGCTATGCGCGTCCTGTGGAGACTGCCGTGATTATCAATGCGAATCGTGATGTCGCGGTCGGAGTGAAACTTCGAATCGGGACAATGACGCGCGGTCATGCTCTCGAAGCATTAGATCTTGCTGTGGACGCCAGTAATCAGGCGAATACGGGGCTCATGATCCACATTAGTTCGGAGGCCCCAACCAGGGAAGTTCTGAAGCGCCTCCGCCCCGGAGATATCCTCACCCACTGCTTCCAGGGACGTGGCGATGGTTTGTTCAAAGAAAATAGGGAACTGCTTCCGGAAGCCATCGAGGCGCGTAAAAGAGGCGTGGTCTTCGATGTTGGACACGGCTGCGGAAGCTTCAGTTGGGATGTCGCCCGCCGAGCATTCGAGTATCACTTCTGGCCAGACACAATTAGTACTGACCTCCACCGATTCTGCGTCGAGCGTTGGTCGAAAGATCTGCCAACTACGATGTCCAAGTTTCTTCATTTGGGTATGTCACTGGAAGACGTAATATCGAAAACAACCTGGGCTCCCGCTCAGGCGTTAGGACGCAGCGATCTTGGCAGTCTCAGAATGGGATCCATAGCAGACATCCTGGTGTTCTCCGTGGACGAAGGCGAGTTCGAGTTCGAGGATACTCATCTCCGCATTGAGAAAGCTCGTAAGAAGGTGACCCCCCGGCTTGTGTTTCGTCAGGGTAAACCAATTGCGCCGGGATCGTATCCGACTCGGTTGCGCCCGCTTCTTCCCTGCGATCGGGAAGTATTGGATTTTGTAGAGCAGACAAAGTGAAATTGGTTTCTCGCGTCATTTCTCGGGGGACAGACCCGCCGCAGCCAAGGCCGCAACATAGTCCTCTCGTTTATTGAGGTTCCGCAGCGAGCGCAACTCCGGATCTACCGGCAACATTTCTTCTGGACGTACACGGCGAGTGTGCACGACATCAGACAAGGAAGACAGCCGCAATTTTCCTTCCTCCAGCAGCTCTTCGATATGCGGCAGCGTGCTGAGCCTGTAGACCGCTGACAGCGGGTGAGTGAAGCCATCGAGTTCCATCACGGCAATATCGTGATCGCCCAGTAGTTCAATCATTCGTAAGACAAAGCCGGGTACCATCAAGGGCACGTCGCAACTCGTCAGATACGCGATGTCCACGGATTTCGGAAGTGCTTTCAGACCAGCCCGCAATCCCTCGAGTGGTCCTCGTTCCGCGCACTCGTCGCGGGCGATTGCGACGCCTTCGGGTAACTGCGGCAAAGATTGCCCACGCGCCGCAACAACCACGACCGGCGAGACAACTTCGCCGAGCAGTCTTACTACACGCTGCAGCATCGTTTCGGCGCCGAATGGAAGAGTAGCTTTCGGAACTCCCATTCTGGTCGATCTTCCACCGCATAAAACAACGCCGCCGGCGTTCATAATTTCATACTGGTGCGCGGCGACTGCCCAACTTGCCTTCAAAGGGCTTGGGCTTGAGCTTGCTGCGATCCTGCCATGGCAGAACCGGCATCGTCGGGTGGTCCGGACCGAAGGTACGGAGCAGAACCATTTCACTATCACCCGTGTTTCGAATGACGACATCATCAGCCGTCCCGGCCGGGATGATAAAGCACCAATTTCCTAGATCACCAGGCTTGAGAGCACGTGGGGCCGCTGCAACATGAGTTCCCACAGTGCCGACTCCGGCAGTGCAGATGATATCGCTGCCCACCGGGTCCTGCAAGCGGTAGGCGACACCCGGCTGGAGTACAAGTCGCTTGGAAGCGAGCACCTGATGATCGTTCTCCCGACCGAATGCGCCATAGATCACCCAGTGGTCCGTCACATCCTTGCCGTCGCAGGTGTCGTTGTCCAGAATCGGCACGCAGGAGTGCTTCTCGCCGTAAAGTGGATCGTGTATGTTCTTCCAATCAAGCGCCTCGTCTGAGACAAGGTAGTCGAGGAGTTCGTTGCGATCTGCCCGCGAATCGGCAGCAACATCGGCAACGCGCAACCGCTCGGGAATCTCGCGGCCAACAAGCAGGCTACGCGGGATCTTCGGCATCGGTTCGTACATGCGATACCCGTCATCCAAAAACTGCGGCTCATAGTGAGGCAGCAACGCGGCGGGCCCGTGCAGATTCTGCGTCTTCATAATCATCGCGTTGCCAGGGCGCATATAGAACCAGCGAGCGTGCCGCTTCAGGACCTTCATCGGATCGTCCCATGCAGACGCGGTGAGATGCTCTCGGAGTTGCTCCGGACCGAAGTCCTGATGCAACCCTAAAGTCATGAAGCAGTGTTCGTCAAAGAGATCGTAATCCACGATCATCGTGGGCTCGATCCAATAGGCCTCTTCCTTGACGTCATGGGTGTGATGCGGCAGCCGGTTTTTGTTGATGAAGAACTTCGAGTACCGGAACATGCCATGGCCAAGAGTCCGAAGGGCAGGACCCAAGATAGTATCCGGGCATTGACCGATGAAGTCTTTGAGGGCCACCAGTTTCTTGCGCCCTCCGGTACTCACAACGATGTAGCATCGTCCGGACCCGTAATATCCATGCTGCCGGAGGAACTCTTCTTCTGAAGTGAAGTCTTCAAATCCGAACCAAACCTCGTCCCACTCAAAACCGGGAATCGGTGACCGATGGGCAGAGATGATGGGGTTGCCCGCGCCGGAGGCGCAGAAAGGCCGGCACATCATTGCCGTGTTTGTGGCGAGCGCGCCGCCCCCGGCTTTGATGGATTCCTCGCAGAGTGAGCGAAGGTCATCTCCTTCGAGGATCTCGAAAGGGCGACCGTACATATTTTGGACTGTAGTCTTGGGCATCGCTGGTTGCTCTGGTCAATTCTATTCGATCATGATCTGCGCGCACGTTACAGATGTTGCAGAGCCCACTAGTCGGAAACATAACTGCGAAGAGATTCCTCGTTGGTAATGATCACTTTGCGACCATCCACCTGGATGAGACCGCTCTGCTGAAGGCGAGTAAACGCCCGTGAGACAACCTCGCGCACAGACCCCACTCTCGAAGCGATTTGCTGATGCGTGAGTGAAAGCTGAAATTCGACAAGCTCTCCTGAGCGGCTTCCGTAATCGGATCCTTCCTCTAACAGAAGCTGCGCAACGCGCCGGTCGACATCCCTCAGTGACAGCCGTTCCACTAAGGCTGCGCACCTCCGCATTCTCGATGCAAGGAGCCGAAGCGCAGCCAAACTGATGGACGGCCGCTCGAGACACAGGCGCATGACATCTTCACGTCCAATGAACAGCACTACCGAATCTTCTTCGGCAGCAGTTGAGGACGGATAGGGACCGCCATCAAACACCGGAATTTCGGCCAGAGTTGCACCGCCGCGCTCGACATGGATAACCTGCTCGCGGCCATCGGCGTTGACCCGGTAAGCGCGAATTGCGCCTTCCACAACGACATAAAGACCAGCGGCGGGTTCACCAGACACGAACAGCGTTTCGGCGCGATCAAGCTTGTGCTCGACCGCGCGTTTTGCTAACGCTTCCTGGTCCACGGATTCGAGTTCTCCGAAGAGCACCGTCCTCTGGAGAGCTACGACTTTGTCGGCGATTGTCAGCATTCCCTGACTGAAACAGTAGCATTCACAAAAAGGCATCGTTCCCGGGAGAAACGATGCCCTCTATAACCGACGATGTTCCTTACTTAGTAGATGTAAGCTCCAGCAATCTTTCGGTCTCACTCTCTGGACTTGAGGGCGAATCCACTCTCCGGAGATGAGTGATTCCCCACAGAGCAGCAGCTACGATCGGCAGGACACCAAGAAGAATGAATACCGAGTCCGGCAGAACCCGCAACCAGAGCAGTCCATTGATGATCGGCTGCTGATAAAACTCCCAGGAACGCGCTGACCAAAATCCGTTCTGGAACGACTCAATGGCCTGCAGTACACCGACAGGAACGAGTGTAAGCATGATCATGCCCATGAGTCCGGCGTTCAATCCCCAGAAGCCGGTCATGATCCATTTCTCCTTCCATTGCTGAGGTTCCACGACATTACGAAGCGAAAATGTGGAAAGTGCGATCGCGAGCATGCCGTAGACACCCATCAAGGCGCCATGTCCATGCGCAGCCGTAAGGAACGAACCGTGCTGGTAATAGCTCACGATCGGAAGATTGATAAGGAAGCCCAACACACCGGCGCCGAAGAGATTCCAGAATGCCGTCGCAACCAGGAACCAGAACGAGGCCTTATAGGGAAATTCGATACCGCCCTCTTTGATGACTTTGTATTGACCATAGGCCTCTACCATCAGCAGCGAGAGCGGGATCACCTCGAGGGCCGAGAAGACGCTGCCGAGCGCCATCCATGCTTCGGGAGTCCCTATCCAGTAGTAATGGTGCCCGGTACCGATAATGCCGCTACCAAGCAGAATAATAAGTTGGAAATACATCGCCCGCAGCGTCGAATGTGCAGTTACCAGACCAAGCCTCACCATGAGGAAGCCAATCACGACAACCGCAAACACTTCGAACATACCTTCGACCCAAAGGTGAATAAGCCACCAACGCCAGTAATCGGCCATCGTGATGTGACTGTTCTTTCCTATGAACAGCGCGAAGCAGTAAAACACGGGAATTGCGGCCGCCGAGTAAAAGAGCAAGTGCGTAAGGCCGCCGCGATCATCTTCCGCCTGGAGCGCTGCGCGGAGGCCGCGGAACACAATGAACAGCCAGATGCCCATTCCGCCGATGAGCAGATACATCCAGAGGCGGCCTAACTCGAGGTATTCCCACCCCTGAGTGCCAAGCCACCACCACGACTGGCCGAGCAGGCCTTTGTAAGCGAGATACTCACCGGCCAGGCTGCCGACCACGACCACCACCAGCGCGCCGAACAGAACATTAACAAGGTGCTTTTGGCCCTTCGGCTCTCGGCCGCTGACGAGGGGCGCAATGAAGATGCCCATGCCCAGCCACGCTGTAGCAATCCAAAAAATGGCTAGTTGCAAATGCCACGCGCGGGCAATCTGGAAAGGTAGCCAGTCGGCCAGCGCAAATCCGTAAAAATTCGAGCCCTCTGCGTAATCATGCGCCATCTTGCCGCCCAACACGGTCTGGGCCAGAAATAAGAGCATCGCGATGACGAAGAACTTCGCCGTGGCTCGCTGGGATGGAGTGAAGGGACTTGAACCGACATCGAAGCGGAGCGTGACGCCTTCGACGTCGACAGGCGCCAACTGGTAGCGGTGATAAAAGTACAAGATAACTGCCAGAGCGAAGATCAGCAGCGCTACGCTCGCGCCTGACCAGAGCACCGGTCCCGCTGTCGCGGTATTGCCCGCGGCGGCGTCATAAGGCCAGTTATTTGTGTAGGAGTGGGCGGCCTCAGGCCGCTTGGCCACGGACAGCCAAGCGGTCCAGGTTGCGAATGCCGCCATCTGACGAGCGGCGTCAGCGCTCAATCTTGCGTCAGTTCCACCCTCACCGGGAGGAAGCAGCGAGTTCGGCTGCAAGGAACGCTCGGGTCGACCCTTGGCAAACACTTCGGTGTAGCGCGCCGCTATCGAATCCCAACCACGCGCCTGAGCAGGGGTGAAGGTCAACGTGCCGCTGGCGCTATCGTACCGGTTTGTCTTTAGCTCGACGGCAATCTCAGCGTCAATCGCCGCCTTCTCACCGACGCCTAGCCGAGGGTAGTTGCCTCCACTTCGCTCAGCGCGCATCGCTTCCGTCATCCAGTGCAGCGCCTCGGCGGTATAGTCCGGCCCAAGATACGCTCCGTGTCCCAACACCGAACCGTAGTTCATCAGATTGCGCTTACGAAACAGCTCCTGACCCTTCTCAATGTCGGCAGCCGTGAACAGGATCCCGCCCGATCCATCCGCGATTCGCGCGGGTATTGGGGCCCGTGTCTTGTATATGTAAGCTCCGCCGACCAGCATGACCGTGAATCCAAAAAGCATCGTGAGGAGGAGGCCATGCTTCCACAGCCCTGAACCTTCTCGTTTCGTTTTCATAGTTTGTGTACGAACTCCAGTCTCAGAGTAGAAGGACCCGACGATTCCGGCTATGACAAAAGTCACAAAAGACGTGTGATCAAAGTCACTGCCGTTTCAGGGGGCATGCTTTACAACAGAATGGAGGGCTATGGAAGCGAATATTTTGGAAGCCAGACCCACAACAATGCCTGTCGAAAAGATGCCCGGACACTGGCTGTTGGCGCGACTGGGGAAAAGGGTGTTGCGGCCAGGCGGCATCGAATTGACACGGCAGATGCTCGGTGGACTGAAAATCAATGAGACGGATACAGTAATAGAGTTCGCTCCAGGACTAGGTGAAACTGCCCGGCGCATAATATCGCTGTGCGGCCAATATATCGGCATTGATCGAGACGCTAACGCCATCGGATCTCTCAGAGCGCGATTTCGTGCAGCAGAAAATGCCACCTTCCTCCATAAGAGCGCAGAGAATACCGGCCTGGACACTGGTTCAGCTTCGGTTGTTTGGGGCGAGGCGATGCTAAGCATGCAGAGCGCCTCCCAGAAGGAACGCATCGTCAGGGAGGCAGCACGACTACTCGCTCGAGAAGGCCGGTATGGCATACATGAGCTCTGTTTCACCGAAGATGGCATCGCCGCGCCGATGCGGCGGCTCATCAATCGGGAGTTGTCGCTCCAAATCCATGTCGGGGTTCAGCCGGCGACGGAATCAGAATGGCGGTCGCTAGTGGAAAGAAACGGCTTCGATGTGACGCGCGTAATACGTGCGCCGATGCATCTGCTCGAACCGGCCCGATTGTTTCGCGATGAAGGTCTTTCCGGTACCTTACGAATTCTCTTTAATGCGCTGCACGATGCAGAAGCGCGTCAACGCGCGTTGGCGATGCGTCGACTGTTTCGAAGATTCGAACGTCAGCTTTCCGCCATTTCCGTGATTGCGGTCAGGCGGTTAAACGATTCAGGAGCAGGAGATTAGAAATGTATACTTCGATTCCAAACATATTCAAGGAGATCGACGTTCCGGACAAGGGCATTCTGAGCCACACAGTCCACAACGATACCAGTGTAAAGATCATCCTGTTTGGGTTTGCGCCGGGGCAGGAGTTAACGGCTCATACAGCGCCCATGCCTGCGACAATTCAGGTTTTGCGCGGGGAAGCAGCGGTGACGCTCGGGGCCGATTCCATCGAGGCCGGAGAAGGGTGCATCATCCATATGCAGCCGAACGTGGCCCATGGCATTGTCGCAAAAGCACCGCTGCTGATGCTCCTCACGCTAATCAAAGCGGCGAGATCGGATGCCGGAACCAAAGCAGCGTGAGATGGCGGCCGATTCGGTCGATCCTGGCCAAGGTCCGCCTTTTGTAATCCTTTCAAGAAAGCCGTACCATAAAAGGCTCAGTACGGACCGCTCGCAGCCGATACGCCGAACTGTACAAGTTTGCTTCTTAGGGCTGAATATCTGGATCGGAATTCAGTTCTATTTGTTCGTTCGACAGTATGAAACGTTCGAGGCGCAAGCGCGCTGGTCGAGGCCGCCCGGAATCGAAGGTTGGCTACCGATTGCAGGGCTGATGAATGCGAAAGCTGCAGTCGTAACCGGGGAGATTTCGTTGATTCATCCAGCGGCCATGTTTCTCATGCTCACTTTTCTGGCGCTGTCGTTCCTGCTGCGCAAGGCATTCTGTGGGTGGCTTTGCCCCGTTGGGTCGATTTCTGAGTGGCTTTGGAAGACAGGACGGCAGATCTTTGGACGTAACTCTTCATTGCCTGGGTGGTTCGATATCCCGCTACGCTCGCTTAAGTACTTATCACTCGGATTATTTCTTTGGGTGGTAGTCACGATGCCAGTTACGGCTATTCAATCGTTCCTACAATCGCCCTATGGCCTGATCGCAGATGTGAAGATGCTCAACTTCTTACGCTTTATGGGCGTAACGGCCGCCGTCGCGATCGGCAGTTTCGCCTTGTTGTCCGTGTTTGTTCGGAATTTCTGGTGCCGGTACTTATGCCCATACGGCGCATTGATGGGTCTCGCCGCTTTGGCTAGCCCGCTTTGGATCCGTCGAAATCCGGAGAGCTGCATCGACTGCGCCAAGTGTATGAAGGCTTGCCCATCGCACTTGCCTGTCGACATGAATCTGACAATCCGTTCAGCTGAGTGTCTCGGATGTCTGGAGTGCGTCGCCGTTTGTCCCGCCGAGGGCGCCCTTGAGCTCTCCGTCCTTGGCCGGAGGCCTTTAGGGCGAACTCGCACCGAGCCGCTCTGGGTGGCGGGAGTGATCGTGATTTTGTTTCTTGGCTTGGTGGGATACGCGAAGTCATCCGGACATTGGGGTTCGCGCATCCCGGCCGAGTCTTATCGTCAATTCATTCCGTATGCTGCGGAACTGGCTCACCCACGATAGGGTCAGGTGGCGCGAGCGTCTGCGCGTAAAAGCGCATTTTGTACCCGAACGTGGCTTCACGAAGACAGAATGGCGCGAAATTTCTTGGAAACTCGCGTGCCAGATAGTTTTGGATTTCGAAGAATGCTTGTCAACATTGAACAGGTCCGCAAGTACGATGTTCCCGGGCCACGCTACACCTCTTATCCTCCGGCTGTCCACTTCACCAACGAACTGAGCGCCGAAGGCGTTCTCGAAGAAATCCGCCATAGCAGCACTACCCGGCGGGATCTGTCGCTTTATTTCCACCTGCCCTTTTGCAAAACTCTCTGCTGGTACTGTGGCTGCAACACGATCATTACGAAGGATCAGTCGCAAAGCGCCGCGTACTTGAAGTACCTCGAGGCGGAGATCGAAGCCGTCTCCACTCTCCTCGGATCGGCGCGCCGCGTCACACAGATCCATCTCGGTGGAGGTACGCCGACCTTCCTGCTCCCTGCCGAGCTCCGGGCGTTAGGGAACATGATCGCCTCTCGGTTCCAGCTTGCTTCTGAAGCGGAGGCCGGAGTAGAAATCGATCCGCGGCGCCTCACTCTCGATCATGTCATCGCCCTACGGGAGTTCGGTATGAACCGCGCCTCGATCGGAGTGCAGGACTTCGATCCCGAAGTGCAAGTGGCTGTCAATCGAATTCAGCCGTTCGCTCAGACTCAAACAGTTATTGCTTGGCTCCGGGGACAGGGTTTCCGTTCTATCGCCATAGATCTTATCTATGGCCTCCCGAACCAGACTCTCGAATCATTCGATCGGACGCTCGACCTCGTACTTCTCTTACGCCCGATCGACTGGCAGTCTTCAGTTATGCGCATGTGCCATGGATCAAGCCCGCGCAGAAGATTTTGGAACGCGGTTCGCTGCCCGATGCAGCGACCAAGCTCGCGATCCTCAAACTTACCGTCGAGAGGCTCACGAACTCCGGTTACGTTTACATCGGTATGGATCACTTCGCCAAGGCGGATGACGAACTTGTCCGCGCTCAGCGGATGGGGGACTTGCAGCGGAACTTTCAGGGCTACAGTACATGCGCAGGAACCGACATCTACGGCTTCGGCGTATCGGCTATCTCCCAAACCGAAGACATGTACTGGCAGAACGAAAAGGATCTGGGCCGATACTACGCCGCTCTTGACGCAGGCCGGTTGCCGCTATCCACCGGCTACAGACTGACAAACGACGACCGGATTCGCCGTCGCGTCATCATGCGCCTGATGTGCGACTTCCGAATCGATTTTGAGGCGCTCTCGGCAGAGCTGAATATCAGTTTCAAGACATACTTTCAGCGCGAGATAGCCACGCTCAGCGATCTCGAAGCGGAAGGACTGTTAACGTCAACAGATCGCGGTATCGAGATCACCGATCCAGGGCGACTTCTCATTCGGAACGTCGCGATGCGATTTGACGCGCACCTGCGGCAGACTTCGGAACCCGTTTACTCGCGGACCATATGACCTCTGTAGCCATTGTTGGAGGAGGAATCACGGGTCTTTCCGCCGCTTGGCAACTTGCTCAGTTGTCCATTCCGTTCACGTTGTATGAAAGCTCCGGCAGGTTGGGAGGAATGGCCGGCAGCGTTCGGCGGGACGGTTATCTCCTGGAGCGCGGACCAAGCGCTCTCCTGGCCACTTCGCCCAAAGTCACGGCGTTGGTGACCGCGCTTGGTGTTGACGACCGTATCGCTGTCCCGTCTTCCGTCGCCAAGCGGCGATACATTGTGAAGCAGCGCAAACTTGCACCGCTTCCCCAGCCGCCGTTGGACATACTCCGAACGTCGCTGCTATCCAGCGCCGGCAAGCTGCGAATCCTGGCTGAACCGTTCGTGCCTGCGCGGCGGAACTCTGGAGAGGAATCCCTTGCAAGTTTCGTCATCCGGCGGCTTGGGCAAGAGGTCCTCGACTATTTCGTCAATCCAGTCGTGGGCGGCGTCTATGCGGGAGATCCGGAGCGGCTCAGCGTGGAGTATGCATTTCCGAAGCTGTTCCACCTGGAACAGGAATACGGGTCCCTGATCAAGGGAGCGCTGGTAGGAGCACGGAAACGCAGTCGTTCCGCTGAGAAATCGAAGCTGAAGGCCCGGATGTTCAGCTTCGATCAGGGCATGCAGGTCCTCATCGATGCGCTTGCCGAGCGCGTGTCCGGGTCAATTCGCCTGGGGTGTGCGGCTGCCTCCGTGAAACGGATGGGCGCCAGATGGGAGATCGTGTTCGAGCAGCGTCCACCCATGGAGCACGATGCGATTTTGCTTGGTGCGCCAGCCCACCGAATCGGGCAATGGCTCCCATCGGCCGACGTCGATCTCGCGGCGCTTCGAAGAATCGAATACCCGCCCATCACCCGTGTTGTCCTCGGGTTCAGGCGCGAGCAGATCGAGCATCCGCTTGATGGATTTGGAGCTCTAATCCCCTCGCGTGAGCCATTCGAGTGTCTTGGCGTGTTCTTTTCGTCGAGTGTCTTCCCGAACCGGGCGCCGGACGGCCATGTGAGCTTGACGGTATTCGTTGGTGGAAGTCGCCACCCCGAGTTGTGTTGTCCTGACGGAGAACGCGCATTGCGGTCGGCCCTCTCGGATACTCAGCGGCTACTGGGAATTAGCGGCAGACCCGAGTTTCAGGACGTATGTCTTATCCCTCGTTCGATTCCACAGTACGAGCTTGGGTACGCCGAGATCAGACGTTCAATGGAGCGGGTCGAAAAAGAGTGTCCGGGCCTGTTCCTCGCCGGCAACTACCGTGATGGCATCGGCGTTGCGGATTCGATTCTGTCGGGATTCGATGCAGCGGGGCGAATCGCCGCATTCTTGCACAATGACACAGACAGGAATCCTTCTCATCAATACCGGGTCGCCTGAATCTCCGTCGCTTCCGGATGTTCGTCGCTATCTGCGCGAATTCCTGATGGATGGCCGGGTCATTGATCTTACGATTGCTCTCCGCACAGCTATCGTTTACGGGTGCATTCTGCCTTTTCGACCTCGCCGCTCAGCCGCAGCTTATCGCGAGATCTGGACGCGGGATGGATCGCCTCTCGTGGTCACAAGCCGAAGGCTGCGCGACAAACTACATTCCGAATTTCAACAGCCGATTGAACTGGCGATGCGCTACGGAAATCCCTCGATTGAGCATGCGCTCGCGAAGCTCGGTGGCATGCAGCGCGTTCTGGTCTTTCCAATGTTTCCTCACTATGCGATGTCCAGCTACGAATCGGCTGTGGTGAAGGTGCGTGAAGTAGCAGCTAAGCGGCGCCCCGAGCTCGAAGTTGCCGTCATCCCTCCTTACTATGACGATTCTCGCTATATCGATGCGCTGGTCAGCGCAGCGCGCCCTGAGTTAAACAGAAATCCCGATCACGTGCTTTTTAGCTTTCATGGTATGCCCGTACGGCATCTGGCAAAGGCGCAACCGGTAAGCGCGTTGGCCGGAAGTTCGGGTTGCTGCTCGTCCTATGCACATCAGTCGGCAGCAACCGTACGCGCCTTTCTGAAACGTTCGGGCTGGCGGGAGGACTGTGCAAGCATCGCGTACCAGTCGAGATTCGGTCCGGACCGATGGCTGGAGCCGCACACGAACATGGAACTCGAACGCCTCGCGCGCGACGGAGTTCGGAGGCTCGCCGTGATCTGTCCTTCGTTCACCGCAGATTGCCTGGAAACACTGGAAGAGATCGCCATGCGCGGAAGGAGAATCTTCCTTCAGGCGGGCGGAGCTGACTTCAGAATGATTCCCGCCCTCAATGACCGGCCTGAATGGGTGGACGCGATTATGCAAATCGTACGTAGCTTCCAACTACGCAACGCAACGGGGATCCCTACAGCCACATTTGGCGGAAATCCTTAACTTACCTCGACCAGTTCGCGCCGAAGGCTCTGTTCCGACGCAGCGCCGGCAGGACACCGCGCCGCCGTGCAGGCGCCTTGACGCCAAGCCATTGGAATAACTGCATACACTTCTTTCGCCTCAAGCGGCATCGCGAGCAGATCGTATCCGCCACAATTGAGAACCTCCGCCCAGAGAGTCGAATCCAGTCGCGCGGAGAGAACGATTGTCTCCGGACGAGGTTCGAGACACTCTGTTTCCCGTAGAATATCCACCCAATTCCCGTCAGGGACCTGATCCTCGCAAAGCACAACACCTATAGGAAACGACTGCAGAACTTCCGCCGCTTCACGGATGGAGTGGACGACATGCGTCTCCCATCTCGTATGAGAAAAAATACGTTCGACTTCGGCAGAGCGCTTTGGCGCAACAACAACGAGTATCGATATCTCACGTTGTCTGCCGCAGCAAATCGCAGATGCGGTTTTCTCATTCATATTCGGCCTCGTTGAATAGAGTGCAAGTCTCTGGCCAAGAGCCCCAGTCTCGAACTCACAACATATGGCTCGATTTTCCTCAAACCACCATGAGACTTACTGCGTGCGATAGCTCAAGTGCGCTAGATGACCCAGTCAGGAACGGGCAGAGCACAGAAATCCAAGGCGTTAAGCCCTAATGGGATGGAGAGGATCGTGCAAGATTCAGGGCAAAGGAGCGTCACAAATGGTCAACTTCAAACGCATTCTCTTTCCGGTCGAGTTCACGCCCCAATGCCAGATAGCGGCGTCGTACGTTGCGGCCTACGCGCGCCAGTTTAATTCTGAAATCCATCTCCTTCATGTGGAACCATTGCCAATCGAGCCATTCGTCTGGGAGCCTCAGACGGATCGTTTGACTGAGATGCTTAATCAGTTTCTGGTCGACGAATTTGCCGGACTGAAGGTAGAGCGGTATGTTGCAACCGGCGATGCCGCTCAGGAGATCGTCGACTACGTTAAAACTGGAAAGGCTGATCTGATCATGATGCCCACCCATGGCCGCGGGCCATTCCGCAGATTTGTACTCGGGTCCGTTACGGCAAAAGTCCTTCATGACACACCGTGTCCGGTTTGGACATCAGCCCATCTCGATGTGGAGCGTCCCCCCACGCCGCCGTACCTGACCAACGTTTTGTGTGCCGTTGACCTGGATGACACTGGCGTCCACACTCTTCGATACGCCGCGAACTTCGCGCGCCAAACGGGAGCCAAGCTTACAGTTGCTCACGCGGTCCCTGCTGTGGAAACCGTTCCTGAGGCTTACATGGAGACTGAGCTTCGGGCAGATCTTATCGAATCTGCACGTGAACGTCTCGTACAAATGCAAGCAGTGGCGGAATCCCAGGCTGTCGTGTGTGTCGGCGCTGGCAACATCGCGCAATTTGTGAGCCATGCCGCTCAGGCTCACAACGCGGGGCTTGTCATCATTGGGCGCGGGGGTAATAGCATGCTGGGCCGATTGCGTACCCATGACTACGCAATCATCCGACAATGTGAATGTCCGGTTCTAAGTCTCTAGAGGTTAATCGATGAACAGTGTGCAGCTAGCGCGTGGCAAGGCGAAGCAGGTTTCGCTCCGGTCGTTTCTATATCCGAAGTCGATCGCGGTGGTCGGCGCTAGCGATGTGAGAGGCAAAGTCGGGAACGCTGTCATGCAGAACCTGCTCTCGGCAGCGTTTCCGGGCGACATCTATCCCGTCAACCCTGGCAGGGAATCGGTATTGGGGCGGAAGGCATACCCGGACGTTTCCTCTATTCCTGAAACACCCGAACTGGCGGTGATCGTCACGCCCGCGCGAACTGTACCCGGCGTGATCGAAGAATGCGGTAGCAAAGGGATACCTGCCGCGTTAATTATCTCGGCAGGATTTAGAGAAACTGGACCCGCCGGGAAAAAGCTGGAAGAGGATTTGTATGCGCACGCGCGGCGCTCAGGCATGCGGCTGATCGGACCTAACTGCCTCGGGATAATGAATCCGGCAGCACAGCTCAACGCTACATTTG
Source organism: Bryobacteraceae bacterium (assembly GCA_963833675.1). Taxonomy (GTDB): domain Bacteria; phylum Acidobacteriota; class Terriglobia; order Bryobacterales; family Bryobacteraceae; genus DASQDN01. The sequence continues at coordinate 451,646 of CAWHYW010000022.1, forward strand.
CAGTGTCGATGGCGCTGCCGGGAAGAGTAGCGTTCTTAAGTCAGAGCGGCGCTCTCTGCACTGCTGTGCTCGATTGGAGTCTTACGGAGAATGTCGGCTTTAGTGCTCTGATTTCGCTTGGGTCGATGGTAGATGTCGGCTGGGCGGACGTTTTACGGCACTTCGGCCAGGATCCTGCCACCAAGTGCATCGTCATGTACATGGAAACGGTGGGCGACTCGCGGAGCTTTGTGACCGCAGCCCGCGAAGTGGCTCAAAGAAAGCCGATTGTGGTTATCAAGGCGGGCCGCAGCGAGGCTGCAGCCAAAGCTACCGTGTCGCACACCGGGTCTCTTGCTGGAAGCGATGCTGTACTGGATGCGGCTTTCCGAAGGTGCGGGATACTTCGCGTAAAAACGATAGCGGATGTCTTCTATATGGCTGACGTTTTGGGCAAGCAGCCGCGCCCTTCTGGTCCAAAGCTGACTATCGTGACGAATGCGGGTGGACCAGGAGTGCTCGCCACCGACACTCTAATCGAATACGAAGGAACGTTAGCGCAACTGTCAGCCTCCACGATTGAAGAACTTGACCGACTATTACCAGGCCATTGGAGCCATGCGAATCCGATAGACGTCCTAGGCGACGCATCGGCCGAGACGTACTCGGAAGCGACAAGATTAGCGCTTGCGGATCCGAGCACCGATGGCCTTTTGGCAATCGTTACACCCCAAGGCATGACCTCGCCTTCAGAGATCGCACACGCGTTGGTAAAACATCGAAATTCCGGGAAGCCTGTCCTGGCGAGTTTCATGGGTGGAAAGAGTATGAGGGAGGCTGAAGAGATCCTGAACTCTGGCGCCATCCCCTCTTTTCCATATCCGGATTCAGCAGCACGTGTCTTCGAGTACATGTGGCACTACAGTAGAAACCTCCAATCTCTGTATGAGACCCCCGCACTGGACGAGGAGGAACTCGGTCCGACCTCAAATTCAGTATCGGAAATCATTCAAGCTGCCCTGCAGAGCGGAAGAACGGTTTTGTCGGAAACGGAATCCAAGGAGGTCTTGAGGAGCTATGCGATTCCTGTCGTTGCGACGGTAGTAGCTAAGAACGAAGAGGAAGCTGTGGAGGCGGCTGTTCGAGCCGGATTTCCGGTCGCATTAAAGCTGCATTCCGAGACGATCACTCACAAAACCGACGTGGGTGGGGTGATCTTGAATATTGGAACAGAAGGAGCTGTCAGGGAGGCATTCCGGTCAATCCGGCAGACGGTGGAAGCAAAAGTGGGAGCAGGGCACTTTCAGGGAGTGTCCGTCCAACGCATGTTGCCACGAGGTTGTGAACTAATTCTCGGAAGCAGTGAAGACCCGCAGTTCGGCCCGGTGATCCTCTTTGGGCTCGGGGGAGAACTCGTGGAGGTTTTCAGGGACCGCGCTCTGGGGCTTCCTCCACTCAACACAACGCTGGCCCGGCGTCTGATGGAGCAGACGAAAGTTTTCAGCGCATTGAAAGGAGTTCGCGGCCGTGCTCCCGTGGACTTGGATTACCTTGAGCGGATTCTGGTTCGATTCAGCAGACTCGTTGTTGAGCAGCCCAGAATTCGAGAGATCGATATCAATCCGCTATCGGCTTCCACAAGCGAAATCTGTGCGCTCGACGCAAGAATCGTTTTGCATCCAGCGTCGATCGCTGATGAACAACTCCCACAGTCGGCGATTCGTCCATATCCAAATCAGTATTCACGTGAGTGGATCGCACGAACAGGCGATCGTCTGCTGATTCGTCCGATACGGCCTGAGGATGAACCAAAAATGGTGGTATTTCATAAAAAGTTGTCCGAGCAGAGCGTACACATGCGCTATCTCGCAGGAGTTTCCTATCAACAACGAATCGCGCACGAGCGCCTCACCCGCGTGTGCGCGATCGACTACGACAAGGAGATGGCGCTTGTAGCGGAACGGCTGGAGCAAGACGATCGAAGGGGTGACATCGTTGGCGTAGGTCGCCTGATTCGCGACGTTGAAGCTAATTCCGGCGAGTTCGCGCTGATCGTAACCGATGAGTTCCAAGGACGAGGCCTTGGCGGTGAGTTGCTGCGGCGACTCGTTGAGGTAGGACGCGAAGAGAAGCTGGACACGATTCAGGGCTGGATTTCTCCTGCGAATGCTGCAATGCAAAATCTTAGTCGAGAAGTGGGGTTCGACGTTCGTTTCAATCCAGCCGAAGAACTCGTTGAGGCAACGTTGTTACTGGACCCGACGACTCGATAAGGTATGCAAGGCACTCGAATTGCATGACCTTCCGTGGATAGTGAAAGGAGTTGCCCTATGACGTGCGGCGAGTTGATGACCCAGAGCGTCGCATTCTGCTCGCAGGATGACCGTGTGGATCTGGCAGCTATCATGATGCGTGATCGTAATGTCGGCGCTCTGCCGGTGGTTGAACAACACGATCGCCCTGTTGGCATGCTTACCGACAGAGATCTGGCGACCAGCATCTGCGCTAACGCAGACGACGCGTTCTACAAGAAAGTAAGGGAGATTATGCGCTCCCCCGCTGTCTGCTGCAGGGAGAGCGATGACGTTTCAGCGGTAATGACAGCCATGATTGAACACCATGTTCGCAGGGTACCGATCGTTAATCGAGACGGCAAGTTAGTGGGAATTATTTCAGTGGATGATCTCGCGAGATCACTCGATTCCGAAACGGTCCGTCCTCTTCTTGCCGAGCTATCTATCACGGGAGTTCTGAAGTCGACAGCGTAGTTGAGATTGACGACCGGCGTCAGGAGAGATTGTATTTCTTCATTTTGTAACGCAAGGCGTCACGACCGATCCTCAACAACCGCGCGGCTTGTGACTGGTTTCCGTTAGTCCGCTCAAGAGCGCCGGCGACGAGTATCCGTTCATTCGCCTCCAACGAGTCAGGAATTGGAGCGCCTTCGGTCCCTGTGGGCGCCGGAATGGAATCGAAATGGCTGGTAATCCGGAGATACTCGGGTAAATCGCCGATATCGATTGTGTCGCCCATAACGATCATGCACGCGTGTCCAATCACGTTCTCGAGTTCCCGGACGTTTCCAGGCCATGTGTGACGAGACAACACAATTTGAGCACGGTGTGTCATTCCACGAATAGCTTTACTGAATTGATGAGAGAATTTCTCAATGAAATGGCGGATCAGAAGCGGAATGTCTTCACTGCGCTCGACCAACGATGGAACGTTAACCTCGACCATCGTCAGACGGTAGTAGAGGTCCTCCCGAAATGCCTTTTCCCCAATCGCGGAGCGAAGGTTTTTATTGGTCGCAGCAACGACACGGACGTCGATCTTCCTAGGAGTCAGAGAACCAACGCGTTGAACTTCCTGGTTTTGAAGAACACGCAGGAGCTTCGCTTGCGTTGAGACGGGCATGTCACCGATTTCGTCGAGGAACAACGTTCCACCGCTGGCATGTTCAACGAGACCTACCTTATCGCGGTCCGCGCCGGTGAACGAACCTCTCACATGACCGAACAACTCGCTTTCGAATAGCGTTTCGACAACGGCGGAGCAGTTGACAACCACAAAATTCCCGGAGGACGTGGGACTGAGCTGATGGACGGCGCGCGCAACGAGGTCTTTGCCGGTTCCGGTCTCTCCGGTGATCAAGAGCGATCGGTAATGCGGGGCCACACGACGGATCGTCGAAAATACCTCCAGCATCTTCGGGCTTCGTCCAATCAAACCCTGAAAGCGGCTCGCTTCAAGCAGCTCTCGCTCGATTTCTAACGCTCGCAACCTTTGGCGCGCCTGATCGATCAGGTTTCTCATGCGCTCGCGTATGGTAGAAATCGATACGGGTTTGTTCAGGTAATCAGTGGCGCCCTTTTTAATCGCCTCGACGGCCGATTCGGTCGAGTAGTGAGCCGTCATCAGAATCACGTCTATCGAAGGATCGAACTCCATGATTCGCTCGAGCACCTGCATACCCGAAAGTTTCGGCATGACGAGATCAGTGAGAACTATCTGAGGATGACGATGGAACACCAGGTCGAGACCGTCTTCCGGATCGGTAGCCGTGATGATGTCCACTCCCTCACCGGCAAGCGCGCTGGCCATCAGTTCCACACTGCCGATGTTGTCATCAATGATGGCGATGCAAACATCCCCTTGAGGGCCTGGGGTCATCCATTACTCCTTATCAGGGATTAATGCCAGCAAACGGCTTCGTAAGGAACTCAAAGATATCGGTTTTGTCATGTAATCTGTAAAACCGGCCGATAGCGCCTGTTCCCTGTCTCCGTGCATCGCGCTAGCGGTCAGTGCGACAACCGGAAGAGAGTTGTAGCGGATATCGTGGCGAATCGATTCCACTACTTCGAGTCCGTTTAGACCCGGCATGTGGAGATCAAGCACAACCAGATCCGGCGGATTGGCCTTAATGCTTGCCAGAGCCTGCAGACCATCTGCGGCTTCCTCGACGACACAACCGGCATGTTCCAGGACTGTCCTCACGAACTCCCGGCTACTCTCCTTGTCGTCAGCAATCAGGACGCGCTTCATTTCACGCTCGTGGAGGCAGGTGTGGAGGCCGAAGCCCGCGGGTCAGGTTCGCAAGCTTGTAGAGGAATGGTGAACGTGAAAGAACTGCCCCGTCCGGGCTCGCTCGTAACACTTATCTTTCCCCCATGGCGCTCGACAAGATACCTGGTGATCGCCAAACCGAGTCCCGTGCCCTCTCGAACTCCTCTCGTCGTGATTCCAGCCTGATAGAACTTGTCGAAGATACGAGTCTGCTGCTCTTTGGGAATTCCGATACCCGTGTCATGCACAACAATCGTCAGCATCCGAGTATCACTATTGGTTTCAATCCAAACCTTGCCTCCGGGCTGGGTGAACTTCACAGCGTTGCTAAGTAAGTTGTATAAGATCGCCTTGAATCGCACCCGGTCAGCATAAAGCTTGTTGTACGGAAATTCTCCTGGCGCTGTTAGCGTCAGGTCCTTCCCTTCAGCTTGCGGTTGAATGGTCGCGACGACCTCACGCAGAGCTTCGATCCAATCAAACTGTTCAAAGTTGAATTCAAGGCGGCCGGCTTCGATCTTACTCAGATCCAGGATGTCGTTGATCAACTCGAGCAGATGCCGCCCGTCCCGAAGAATGTGATTGACGAACCGCAACTGCTTGTCTGTGAGAGGACCTTCCAAGCCTTCAGACAGCAGTTCCGCGAATCCAATGATCGTGTGCAGAGGAGTCCGAAGCTCGTGACTCATGCTCGCGAGGAATTCACTTTTGAGCTGGTTTGCGGCTTCTATTTCGCGATTCCGAAGCGCAAGCTGGCGGTTGGCTGCCGTCAATTCTTCGGTGTAGGTGGCCTGGAGAGCCCGAATCTGCTCCTCTGCCTTCACGCGATCCGTGACATCTCGGATAATTGCTCCAATGCGGAAGCCCTCTTCTGATTCAAAAGGACTCAGGCTGATTTCAACGGGAAACCGGGTTCCGTCCTTGCGCTGACCCTGCAAGAGCAGACCGGTACCCATGGGACGTGGCTGCGGGTGAGCATCATAACCAAGACGATGCTGCGCGTGGCGAGCGCGCATTTCATTCGGAACCAATTCGTCCACACTCTTACCCTGCAACTCTTCCCTCGCGTAGCCGAAGAGGCGTTCAATAGCTGCATTCATCAGGACGATGTGGCCATCGCGATCAATTTCAAGGATGCCGTCGGGTGTTGCCTCGAGCAAATGCCGGTAACGGCGTTCCATCCTCGCTTCGTCTACCGGATTGGACGGCAGACAGGGGCCTGCTGGATCGCGGTTATCAAACTGTCTATCGTTTCCCATGCTTTCATCGTTGCCAGTGCGATCCATTGCAGCCAAGTACAAACCAGGCGACTCTTCGCCCTCGGGCAACCACGTTTGTACTTCCCTGCATTGTCCCTCAGTTTCATTGTGTGACTACTTTCGGCAGCATGCGCGTTGTCCGCTGAGATAGCAATGAAGTGTCCGCTTGAGCAAGCGGCTGGGGGAAGGTGGTGGATCTGGAAGCCATCGAACAGCTTTTTTCGGCCACGGAAATAAGGCGGGTGATGAGGATACGAAAGTAGCGAAAACGCTCGCCGAGGCCGAAGCGAGTTTGGGTGGCAGGATCTAAGTCAGTTGAGATCTGCCGGACAGCGCTTCGCGCGAGGCATAATCGGAGCGCGCACGTTTCAGATGAGCCATCCATCGCAAATACACAACTGCCTCGCGAATCCCTATGAGGAAGACTACGAGTATCAGGAGCAACAGCACCACCAAAGGAGTTGTCACGATCGCGATCCTCCTGCTGCATGCCAGCGCCCCACCTCACGCGCATTGGCCGGCTCTGGCTCGTTTACCGGGAACCAAACAGATCGTAGTCCTCGTGCTCTCTTCTGCCAGGAGAGCCAAGCCCGGTAACCGACGCGTGAAATCTCCTCTCGATTGAAGGGTGTCGCCACAAGGTCGTACCCACCGCAATGCAGGACCTCCATCCAGAGTCGATCGTCCGCATGGGGAGAAAACACAATCACACGAGGGGCATTACGGCAGGCCTGGAGAGCATGGACCATATCTCGCCAGGAGCCATCGGGGAGGTGACAATCGGTGAAAATGACCTCTATCTGATGATTGATCACCGAACTTAGGCCTTCGACAATACTTCGGCTTTGAAAGAGTGTCCAGCCGGTACCAGCGATCGCCCTTTCCAGCGCCTGGTAATGCCGGTCGTTGGGCGTGGTGGCCAGGACACGCACGGGGGGCTGCATACGCGTGCACGAAGAACGCTCAATCATTCGTTCGCCTACCTCTTTCTGTTGTTCGGAATACAGAATAACCTGCTTTGGGGGTAGAAACTACTAGGAAAGTTTCTGGATTTCTAAGGTGAACTACCGAGTTATCCCGCCCACTATTTCTTCCTAAATCGGTCCAATCAGATGCCGCTCCATCGCATACTTGGCGAGTTCAATCGTTGTATGCAGGCCTAACTTCTTCATCATCCGATACTTGTGGAATTCTACCGTTTTCGCCGAAAGATGCAGAACATCTCCGATTTCTTTTGCCGATTTGCCCTGAACAACCAGCTGAAGCACCTCTTTTTCCCGCACGCTCAACACGCCCCGCAGCTTTGGCAACTCGGTGTCGCAGGCGGAAAGCAACTCCGTTATCTCCGGCGGCAAAGCGGAAGTCAAATATATGCCTCCCCCCAGGACAGTGTCTATGGCGGCGCCGAGTTCTGTTTCGGCCGACCATTTCAGGAGATATCCGGAAGCTCCTACCCGAAGCGCCTCGATGACATAATCCGGGTCTGCGTGCATCGTCAAAAAAATGAGCTTTGTGTTCGGCGATATTTTTCTGATCCTGCGAGCGGCGTCAATTCCATTAAGCACCGGCATACTTATATCCAACAGAACGACATCCACTTCGTTTACTTCAACCGCTTTGACCAGTGCCAGCCCGTCCCCGACAGCCGCGACCAGTTCCACCTTTTTCTCGAGGAGCTTCCGAACACCCTGCAGCATCAACGAGTGATCATCGGCTAACACAACTCGTGCGCCGGTCATCGCGAATGAGCCTCCCGCGGAACCCGGACTTCCACAGTCGTACCCTTTTGGGGCGCTGAGGTGACTCGGAATGTGCCGTTAAGTAAATGACTCCGCTCGGCCATGCTCGTCAACCCAAGTCCCCGGCGTGTCATCGCCGACTCTGAGAGAAAGCCCACACCCGTATCGCGAACAGTCAGATGGATGTACCGGCCCTTTCCCACCACTGAGACAAACGCGTGCCTTGCTCCGGAATGCTTCGCCAAGTTTCGCAACGCTTCCTGCGTTACCCGATAAAGGCAGGAAGCGACCTCAGGTGAAACGCGGCGGTCCAGATTTCGATGCGTAAACTCAACCTCTATTCCTTCCCGACGTGAAAACTCTTCACAATACGACCGCAGAGCAATAGCTAATCCGAGGTCGTCCAGGATTGACGGGTGAAGTTGATAGGCCAGATTTCGCACATTTTCAGAAACCTGGACGACGCGCTTCTGAAGAGCGTGAAGTTCGCCGTCGATGTGCCTCAACGGAACGCTAGCTAAACCGGTTCGCAGCGTCCCGATATCGACGGCGAGCACTGCCAGGGTTTGATTCAAGTCGTCGTGCAACTCGCGCGAAAGCCTTCGTCGTTCCCGGTCCTCTGTATCCAGCAGACGACCGCTCAAAGCCCGCAGCCTTTGGTGACTTCGCTTCAGCGCTATCTCCTGCTTTCGCAATGCAGCTTCTGCTTCTCGTCGCTCTGTAATATCCCGGGAATTTACTATAACCCCTCGAACTCCAGGATTGGCTAACAGATTCCGCGCAATGCTTTCCAACACCCGGTACCCGCCCAGTGCGTGCCGAAAACGAAACTCCAGAGGCCTGGACGGCTCCTGACTGAGGAGAACTTCAGCGAATGCCTGCTTCACGGCGGAAAGATCGGCCGGGTGTACATATTGAAAAACATTATTACCAACCAGCTGGTCCGGGGCATAGCCGAGTATCCGCTTTATCGCCGGGCTCTCGAATTGAATATCCCCGCTTGCATCCAAGATCGTGACAACATCGACCTCGTTCTCGATCATTGCCCGATAGTGTTGCTCGCTGTCTTGAAGCTTGTTCCGCGCGAGCACACGGTCCGTAATGTCCGTGTGAGTTATCACGGCCCCACCGTCGACAGGCCAGTGCGTGGCGCACATATCAAACCAGCGTTCCACATCAGGAGAGTGGCACGCATACTCGAGCGAGAATTCGCGCTGCCGTCCGGAGATTACTAGATCGAGACCGGATAGAGCATGCGCCGCAGTCTCGCAAATTTCAGCCGCGCGGCGGCATACATCCAGGTAGTTGGCGCCCTCGCCGATCGCGGCATAAAGAGGCGCTCCGTTTTGTTGGGCGAATCGAACCCACGCGTCATTGACGGCGAGAACAGTTCCGCTGGCATCGACCACCGCGATATGAGAGTTTAAACAACTCATCAGAGCGCGGCATATCGACGGATCTTCCGCCATACTTTTGCCTCATAAAGCGAGCAGCCCGCGGATAATTGTGTCACAGTTCGATGACGACTGGCTCATCAACTTGCCGTAAAATGACATGCTGTGAGGAACGGAGCATTGGGCCATGAACGCACAGGATTTCCGTCGAATTGCGCTTTCCCTTGAAGACGTCGAGGAAGGCTCGCATATGGGCGCCGCGGATTTTCGAGTCGGAGGTCGAATCTTCGCTACCCTGGCATCCCAGAACCATGGATACGGAAACCTAATGCTGACACCGCAGGCCCAGGCGGAGTTCGTTGCGGAACGGCCGGATCTCTTCCTGCCGGTCACCGGCGGCTGGGGAAGAATGGGAGCAACTCACATTCGTCTGGAGCAAGCCGATGAGCATGTGCTCTCCGGCGCTCTGCGCCTTGCGTGGTCGCTGCGCAAAGAAAAAAACGCCAAGGTGCGCGATAAGAAACGCGACCGAAGCGCACCCGGTGTAAACGGAAGGAGCCAATAACGGGTACATGACTGGCGTGGGATGCGCGGAGGTGGCAATGCTATCGTGAACAAACATGAGCGTCCCCCGCCGGCAGATTCTGGCAGGTTTCCTCTTGATCAGGTTTGTGTGCGCAAAGGCCCCGCCCAAACGAATCATTTTGATCCTCGGGCCGCCTGGCTCTGGGAAGACCACACAGGCTGAACGACTGAAGTCGGCGCTCCGGCTGCCTGTAATCTCTTTGGCTGAGAGCGGAATAATCAGCGATGAAAATGCCAATTCGCTATTGCGGAAACGCGTCTCGCGAAAAGACTGCGAACACGGCTTTATTCTCGATGGCTATCCGGTTACCGCGAACCAGGCCGAGTACTTGGATGCGTTGCTGAAAGAACTCGGATTGCCACATCCAGCAGTGATCCACCTTTCGATCACGGACTACGAGGTAGACCAACGATTAGCGAAACGAGGCCAGGTGCAAGATTCCCCCGCCAACACGGAACTGCGGATCGTGATGTATCGAAAGCAGGCGGAACTGCTGATGCCGCGCTACCCGGACGCGATCACGCTGGATGCCTCACAGGCTCCTGAAGTCGTCGCCGCCCGTATTCGCAAAGCTCTCGGATACTGATCATCTCGACGCTTCAGATGAAGATCGGTACTCGGATCGGCCCGGACGAACTGAGCGCTTCTCATTTTCGCCCCTAAGTTGCCGGATCCACAGGCTACTTGTCTACTCTGTTAGCGACACTAAAAATTAATTGTTCGCCGAACGTGAATGGTGCATCGTAATATTTTGTGATCCGCCCATTCGCTGGTGTAGATGAGCAACCTCGATCGAGCGCCCATATTTCGCGTGTGGCGTCCCTTAATCCGTCCAAAAGAATGGGTGCTACGGCAATTCGTCCGGGGGCACAATACGTACGTGTCCGCTAACTACAGCATCAGGATCGCGCTTGCGATTGCGTTCGCCATCGCACAGAGTGCGGTTGCCCAGTTGCAGCCTGCGCGAACCATCATTCTTATCGGCCCACCTGGGAGCGGCAAGACGATACAGGCTGAGTATCTGCGGAAGCGATACAAAATTCCGGCTGTATCCATGTCGCAGCTTCTTCAGCACGAAGTCCATAGCAACTCGGCAATGGGGGTAGCGCTTGCGCCATCCCTTAGTTCAGGGGAGTTACTAGGAGATGGTCCTGCGAATGACCTCATGATGGCCCGGTTGCTCCGCCCGGACGCAGGCCGTGGTTTTATCCTCGACGGATATCCCGCCACTGAGGGGCAGGCCCGGATGCTCGATCAGTGGCTTGCAGACCATCACCTGCCGAAGCCCATAATCGTTGTCTTGCAGGTGCCAGACGAAGTGTCGCGCAATCGTATGATCCGAAGGCGGCGCCCAGATGACCAGCCCGACAATATCGAGCGGCGGCTCAGGGATTACCGGGAGATAGGACGGCTGGTAGAACAGCGGTACGGCACCGGGCGCATTGTTCGAGTCGATGGAACAGGGGCCCCGTCACAGGTAGCGCTGCTGATTGCGAAAGCCATTGATGACCTGCCAGCGACGCAAGGTTTGAAACAGCGTGAGCCTGAAGGCGGAGGTCTAAAACGCCGGGAGCCTGAACAGCCTGCTCCGGAAGAGAAGCAATAACTAGCAAACATCGAAGGTGACTCAGTCCCTGACTTTGCACGTGTAGTTCCCGGCATCGTTGGTACTGCCGGTTCCTTTATAAACAGCTCGTTGCGGGTACGGGCAAAGCGGCCGCGTCATATCGATATAGCCACGTTCGGTGACTCTTGCGGCTGTGATTGATTTGGGTGGCTCGTTCTGTTCGCGCCACCGTTCGAGCGCGGCGAGTTTGTTGAACTGGTTAGGGCCGGCGCCGCCACCGCAATGCTCCATGCCCGGGACCATAAAGAGACGAATCCAGTTGTCTTGATTCGGACCCATTGTTTTCAGGACAGACTCGTAGTAGGAGATGGTATTCATCGCGGAGATGGCGCCGCCGGAGCCTCCGTCGCTCCACCCGTGATAGATGAGGAGCTTACCCCCGCGCGCTTTGAATTTTGCGAGGTCGGGGTTGACGGCTTGGATTTCTTTCCCGTGGAGGAGTGCTCGTTCGATATCCTTTTCGAGGTCGAAGGTGTGCCAATCCCAGGCCGGATTCTGATTGGCGGCATAGCGGAACATATCGATGTCCATGCCGCCCGGTTCATTGGCGCCGGCGGGAAGGCGCCAGCCGAGTTCGCCACCGAAGGGGAGGCGCGGGTAGAGGAGTTGGCCCGTGGATGTACGTGCATCGGTGTAGGCGGCGTTGACGGTTTCCAGTTGCTGCGGGGTGAGGCAACTTGCGGTTTCGGGGCCATTGCACTTGAGGGCGCCGGGGTCGAAGTTGCAGTCGCGGGGGTCTTCGAGGAGGCGGTCCTTGACTCCGTCGTTGGCGTCGCATTTGTCGAGTACTGCTTCGTTGAGGAGTTTCAGCTTTTCGGGCGGCAACGCGTGTTGCGGAGACTTGAGCGCGGTCATCAACAGACGCATGCGCCACGCGCAGAGATGGATCTGGTTGTTCGCGGGCGCGCCGGCGATGATGCCGTCGAAGTCTTCCGGATAACGTTGCGCGGACATCAGGCCCTGGCGTCCTCCGGTTGAGCAGCCCTCCCAATACGACAGACGCGGGCCACGTCCGTAGTAAGCCGCGATCAGCGCTTTGGCTTTGAGGGCAGTTTCGTGAACGGCTCGATAGGCGAAGTCGACGATCTTCTCGGGATGGCCCAGCGCAAAACTGCCGCTGCCTCCGGTGTGACCGGTGTCGGTGGATGCGCTGGCGTAGCCTTCATGAACGGCGTTCGTCATTCCGCCAGTGTTGACGCTACCGACGAAGCCACCTCCGCCTTCCATGAGGAATTTGCCGTTCCAGACCGCGGACGCCGGCAGCCAGACTTCAGACTTGATTTCAGAATCGGCCGACGGCCGGAGGGTGATGGAAACGCGGCAGTGAGTTGCGGTCTGCGCTGCGGAGGTGACGTCGGGCAGGCGCGCCATCTCGGCACAAGGTGTCTGCGCAAACACCGGGACAGCCACCAAGAGCAGTAGACGCATGCTCATAGACTACTGCGTTCTGGCCAACGATCTCGCACAACCCAGGTGGTAACCTGAGCTAAATCGTAGTGCCATCCCAAGTGTGGCCGGCATCCGGATAAAACGTCACACTCCTCGACTCCCCGACCGCCACGAACCATCCGCCTCGGACCTTCGCTCGCAACGTCAGAATCGAGCCTGAATTCAGCTTCTCCCAGATAAAAGTGATGGCAGCCGGCGCCGCCGCAACCGACGAGTGTCCGGATGAGGATATCACCGGCTGGCTGTCAAGCGATCGCGACGCAGGCCGCAATATTTCCGAATTACAGCAGTACAACTCGCCGAGATAGAGGAACTCCATCATGTCCCGGTTCTCGATGACTTCGTCGAGAATGGCGCCATATGGAATTGTGACGGGTAGTTCGGCGAGAGTCTGCCGATTCCGCTTGTTCATCTTCTTCGCTTCAATCGTCTTGGTTGCTTCGAGCTTGGCCATTAGCTTTCGATTCTATTCGTACCTATCACCACCAGCAAGGAGCTTCCATTGCTGATCACCTCAAAGCGGTATACAATCTGTATACAACGGGTACGTGATCGTATGAGCGGAACTTTACTCAAGAACGGATACTTAATCGACGGAACAGGAACTCCGGCGCGACTGGGAAGTCTGCTCATCAGCGGAGACATCATCGAGGATATGGGAGACATCGTTGTCCCTTCCGATGTCACTTGCTACGACTGTTCGGGTCTCACGATTACCCCCGGTTTCATCGATGCACACAGCCACTCAGATCTTCAGGTACTGGAAAAACGAACCGAAAAGTCGCGACAAGGTGTGACGGCGGAAGTCGTGGGGAATTGCGGCTTTTCCGCCTACCCTGCATCACCCGACCCAAGCGCGTTACGCAGTTTTGCCAACGGCATATTTTGCGGGGATGACACCTGGGGTTGGGCTTCGACCACCGAGTATCTGAACTCCCTTGCGCAGAGTCCGATGGCCACAGTTGGATCGTTAACCGGCCATGGATCTCTGCGGATCGCGGTCGCGGGAAACCGTCTGGGTGTGTTGCCGGATCACGACATCGAACGTATGGAGGGCCTGCTGGACGAAGCTTTATCGGCAGGGGCGATCGGTCTCTCAACCGGACTCATGTATGCGCCTGGGTCTACTGCTCCATTTGAGGAATTGGAGCGTTTATGTCGAGTCGTCGCCCGCCGCGGGAAGATCTACGCCAGCCATATTCGGAGCTATTTCGCCGACTTGCCCCAGGCGATCGAAGAGCAAATCCAGCTCGCTCGCCGCACCGGATGCCGACTGCAGATTTCGCATCTCCAGGCGGTCGGGGCCAAAAACTGGCATCTGCATCAGCAAGCGCTCGACCTGATCGAAGCTGCAAAGCAGGAGGGAATCGATATTGCCTTCGATTGTTACCCTTACATCGCCGGAAGCACAGTCCTGACGCAACTGCTTCCCGATTGGAGTCTCGAAGGAGGACTCCCCGGCTTGATGCAACGCCTCATGAACGCGTCAGAGCGTGATCGCATTGTCTCCGTGACTGCCGACACACTCGCATGGGAGTGGCGCGATATATACATCTCATCTGTACAGAATCCCGCAGACAGACCCACGATCGGGAAAAACCTGCAGGAGCTCTCCGAAATCCGGGGCATTCCTCCGGTGCGTGTTGTGCTTCAGCTTTTGGCCGACAACGAGGGATCGGTAAACATGGTGTCGTTCAATCAAAGCGAGGACAATCTCCGCAAAAGCCTGCAACATCCCTTGAGCTTGATCATCACTGACGGGTTCTACGTCAGAGGCCGTCCTCATCCCCGCCTCAGCGGCACGTTTCCGTTATTGCTTGGAACGTTCGTGCGCGAGAAACGCTGGCTGACTCTCGAAGATGCCGTCCGAAAGATCACCGGCTTCCCCGCCGAGCGCTTCGGTTTTTCGAATCGGGGAGTACTGAAGCCGGGCTACGCAGCCGACATCACGGTCTTCGATGCGGAAAAGATTGCCAGCCCCGCATCGTACGATCGGCCTCAAGAGCCGCCGGTTGGAATTCGATGGGTGTTTCGCAATGGCGAAGTTCTGGAAGGTGCTGTCCAGTGTGTCTAACACTTAATTGCCTGGGAAAATTTCCTCTTGACGAATCATGGTAATCGTGATACCTGGTATAACCAGACAGTAATTCTGGTATGACCAGTGATTAGGAGCCGAAAATGTCTCGTTCCCGGCAAGTCGCCATCATGAATCTCCTCCGAGTTATTGCTGCTATAGGAATTTTCCTATCGGCGCTCCCCGTATCCGCACAGGTCTCAACCGCCACGATCAACGGAATGGTGCATGACGCCTCCGGAGCTGCGATCCCGGACGCAGAAGTCGTCCTGCATAATATCGCGACGGGCGTCGAGACTCGTACGCAATCCAATGCCTCGGGTGTTTATGTCGTCCTCAATATCTTACCCGGCGATTACACGCTTTCCGCGCGCAAACCGGGCTTCGGCTCGAAGACTATTTCGGAATTCCGATTGGCAGTAAACCAAACCGCCACCTTCGATTTTTCCTTGGATGTTAGCTCGGTCCAGCAGTCGCTCACCGTCGAAGCTACGGCGTCCGAGATTCAAGCGTCCACTGCGGAGTTGGGCGCCGTTGTGGGACGGCAGCAAGTGGTTGACTTGCCTCTAAATGGGAGGAATTTTACGCAGCTATTGACATTGACGCCTGGGGCCTCCCCGGTGAATACGTCACAGAACAGCGGCGGATGGTTAACCGGCGCAGTCGGTCAGTTTACATTTCCTTCCATCAATGGCCAGAGCAACCGGAGCAATTACTTTCTGCTCGATGGAATCACAAACTACAGCTCCATCTTGAGTACCTATGCGCTGGCTCCAATCATCGATGCGGTGCAGGAATTCAAAGTCCAATCGCACAATGATCAGGCAGAGTTCGGACAGGTTGTCGGCGGGGTCGTCAATGTCGTGTCTAAGTCCGGTACCAATGACCTTCACGGGACATTGTGGGAGTTTCTCAAGAACGACGCATTCAACGCTCGCAATTACTTTCTTCCGAGCGTGACAGCGTTCCGGTGGAATCAGTTTGGCGCAACCGCAGGCGGACCCGTTGTGCTGCCGAAGTTGTACAACGGGAAGAACCGGACGTTCTTCTTTCTCGGATACCAGGGCTTTCGCTTCGGTCAACCGGCGAATACCTACTACCGCGTGCCGACGGCAGCAAACCTGGCAGGAGACTTGAGCGACGATCCGCGTCAAATCTTCAATCCGTTCAGTACGCGGCCGGATCCTAACCGTCCCGGAGCTTTCATCCGCGATCCGTTCCCTGGGAACCGCATTCCGGCCAGTCTGATCGATCCCGGCATGGTGCAATACGCGAAAACCACGTTGCCGGCGCCAATGGTGACTGGAGTTGCGGATCGGAACGCTCTGGACACGACGCCGTTCAAGCAAAATCAAGAAGAGTACACTGCGCGGGTCGATCACGTAATCAATCGCGATTTCTTGTGGTTCCGGTATAGCGGGACCCTGCAGGACAGCGACGGCTCCGGCGGTCGGCAGGCACTCGCAAACCTGCAGGAATACCGGGCCAAAAACATCGGTGTCAGCTGGGTTCACACATTTGGTCCAACAAGCGTTTTGCAGGTTCAATTCGGGCGAGCCGTAACCCGTTATGACAGTCTGGCTCGTTTCCGCTCATCTTTTGTGCCCGACAGCGCCGCTTTCGCTAAGTCGGTGGGCTTCGCGGATTCCTTCACGAGCCAGTTCCGGACTGGTAACCTCTATGTTCCGGCTCTCTCAGTCGCCGACTATTTCTCAGGCGGCGAAAACGACGGCCTGCAAACACCAACCGCCTCCTGGCAGGAAAAAGCCAGCTACTCCAAAATTTGGGGCAATCACACTCTTAAGTTTGGAGGCGAAGTCACCAGCATGAGCTTCCGTCAGTTGCAGCAGAACCCAAGCTCCAACTATGCCGTACCGCAAACCAGCGATCCCCAGAATCCCGGGAATACCGGGAGTTCGCTCGCGTCGTATCTGTTGAACGTTCCCGATTCTTTCACCTTCCGCAATACGGATACGCAGTTGCAATGGGGCGGAGTGATCAGCGGCTATTTTCAGGACCAATGGAAGGCGACTTCCAGACTCACGGTGAATCTGGGCCTGCGTTACGATCGCACCGTAATACCCGGACTCGGCCGTTCAGAGGACGGCAGCGACCAGGTCGGAGACCTCGATCTGATCCGTGGTCTTTATGTCACGCAAGGCGCGGTCGCAAAAACACCTCCGTGCGCCCAGAAAGGCTTCGCCCCTTGCATTCCTTCTCCGGACGGGTCGCTGCCGGCCGGTGTAATCATCGATCCGCGCAACAAGATTTTTCATGACACAACGAAGAACTTCCAGCCGAGAGTTGGTTTGGCATACCGCCTGCGGCAGACAACTGCGATTCGGGCCTCCTTTGGCATTTTCTTCGATAACTGGGCGGGGGTTACTCAGATAGCTCGTAACCATGAAGGAACCTGGCCGAGCACCGGAGCGCGCTTCGAGCGAAACCAGAATCTGCCCACGCCGGAGCATCCGACACCTGTACTGACAGGCACAAATCCGCTGATCACCGCCGGACCGCTGCCACCCCCAACCCCCTGGCAGTTGGGTCAATACTATTTCGATCCGTACCTGGAGAACCCGTATTCGCTGCAGTGGAACTTCGGCGTGCAGCAGCAGCTTGCTCCGGCTACCGTGCTGACGGTGAACTATGTGGGCTCAGGTAACCGCCGGCTGGACATTGGAGGAACGTATAACACCGCCCTGACACCGGGACCGGGCGACAATCGGCTCCGCGCTCCGTTTCCGTTCATACTTCCAACCACTTTCGATCGCAGCTGGGGACGCAGTAATTATCACGCTCTCCAAGTCCTGCTGGATAAGAAGCCGTTCGGTGACCGGTCTACGTTCGGCTATATGATTTCCTATACCTGGTCGAAATCGATCGATACCGGCTGTTCCGGCTGGTTCGGAGTCGAAGGCTGCTCCATTCAGGATCCCTATCAATTCAACAACGACCGCAGTGTTTCTGCGTTTGACCTGACGCACATCTTGTCCGTCAACTGGAATTATCAAATTCCGATCGGCATGGGAGCCAGATGGCAAACGGGTAGCCGCGTCGCTGATTACATCCTGGGCGGCTGGCAACTGAACGGAATCGCGATGCTGAGGTCCGGCCAGCCATACACGATCAACATCAGCGGCGATATTGCGAACACCGGCAACGCAAGCGGCTATATGCGGCCAAACCTGGTAGGAGACCCGACTCTTTCCAATCCGGGAACGTCGCAGTGGTTCAATCGCGCGGCCTTCGCAGCGCCTGCGGCATACACGTTCGGCAACTTAGGACGCAACACCTTGCGTTCCGATTGGGTTCGAAATTTCGATCTGTCGCTGTTCCGCCAATTTCCAATTACGGAATCCAAGCGGTTCGAGCTTCGTGTCGAGGCTTTCAACGCTTTTAACACGCCCACATTTGCCGCGCCGGTCAGCAATATGAGCAGCCCGAGCTTCGGGCAGGTTCTAGCGACTGCCAACAGCCCGCGCCAGCTCCAGCTAGGCGCAAAGTTTATTTTTTGAAATAGCGGAGAAGATGGCCCATTCCTGAGCCGCCGGCGGTTGCTACAATGCCGATACGGATAATGCAGAGAAATGCGCGAGACGTCTCGCCGCGGTTGCACCAGGTCGTTGCGGAACAGATCCAGGAGCTAATTGTTGCTGGTGTCTGGGCGGGAGGATCGCGCCTTCCCGCAGAGCGGGTTCTTTGCGACCGGCTAGGCGTGAGTCGAACTGTCATTCGGGAGTCGCTCAAGCACCTCTCGGCGCGCGGCATCGTCAAGGAGATTCCCCGCAAAGGAACGTTTGTCTCAGGCAGTCTGAGCGAACCTCTTAAGGACCTGCTCGATCTTTGTGTTTCGCGGCAGGGCGCCTCCGGCCGCGTCAATCTGCACGAAGTGCGAAGCCTGTTAGAAGTCGAGATAGCAGGACTCGCTGCTGAACGCGCCACTCCGGAAGAAATTCTGGAGTTGGAGAGGATCAACGCCGTCCTCGCAGAGATGAACCTCGATCCAGGGCCTTGGTCAGAGGAGCGGCTGCGCAGTTACAACGGACTGGAATTCCAGTTCCACGTTAACCTGGCGCGCTGCACCAAGAACGAGCTTTTTGTCGTCCTGCTTTCGGCGCTCTTCGGAGCCTTCAATAAATCCTGGAGCAACATTCACTGTCAACCGGAGGCTCGCAAACACGGCGTCGAACTGCACAGAGGAATTCTCAGCGCGATTCGCTCCGCAGATCCACGGCGAGCACGACGGGCGACCAGAGACAACCTAAAGGCCTTCCTGAAAGCGTCAAAGGAGACGAAAGAGAAACACGGATTGGAATGACGCAGGCTGTCTATGATCAGGAGTGTTCGTAACGCGGGGCGGGTTGGCGGCCTGATCTTATGTAGCTTTCCGGTTTGGGCTGGACAGGCCCACATAGGCAACGAGCAGGCAGCGAACCAATTCGAAGAGCTTCTGCTAAAGGATCCCCGCTCGCTTCCTGCACTTACCGCGTTAGCGAAGATCCGGAAGCATGAGGGACGATATCCCGCGGCGGTCTATTACCTGCGTCA
Source organism: Bryobacteraceae bacterium (assembly GCA_963833675.1). Lineage (GTDB taxonomy): Bacteria > Acidobacteriota > Terriglobia > Bryobacterales > Bryobacteraceae > DASQDN01. The sequence continues at coordinate 470,873 of CAWHYW010000022.1, forward strand.
AGCCGTTGCCATCGCTCCCGAGGATCTGCCCCTGCAGTTTGCGCTGGCCGACGCGCTCACGGACAGCGATCGCGGGGATGAAGCCGCCGATGTGATGAAGCGGCTTCTCGAATCGAACCCGAACTCCTCCTTGTGCCATTTCAATCTGGGAAGTGTTTACGCGCGCCAAAAGCGGTTCCAGGAAGCAGCCACGGAGTTTGAACAAGCTTATCGACTTGACTTATCAAACGATGAGGCGCTGCTATCCGCGGCCAAGGCGCGGATTCGTCTGAATCAATTTTCGGCTGCTCAACCGTTGATGCAGGCGTACATGCGCCGGAACCACGACTTCGACGCATGGTATCTCTCCGGTATCATGCAGCGGGGTCTCGGCGGTTATGCCGAAGCGGCTCGGATGCTTCGGCAGGCGGTCAAGCTCAACCCCGATCATTCCGATGCCCGATACAATCTTGGTTTCGCATTGAGCCGCATGGATCACTTCGAAGAAGCGCGAACCGAGTTCGAGCACGCGAAGAAGCTGAATCCCGATTCTCCGGAGATTCGTTACCAACTTGCTTCGGTGTTGCGTGGCTTGGGCGAGCAGGAGGCGAGCCGTCGTGAATTGACGGCATTTCAGTCACTGAAAGCAAAACAGCTGGCCATCGTTGAGGCCCATAAAGCCAACGATCTGGGTAATGCACTGCTTCGTAAAGGAGACGCGCGCGCCGCGATCGAAGCGTATCGTCAGGCTCTGACGGTTGATTCCGGTAACGCGGGTACGTATTACAATCTTTCGTTGGCGTTAGCGCAGACCGGCGACGTCGGCGGGCAACTGAAGGCGATCGAAAAAGCTATAGAATGCGACCCCAACTTCGCTCTCGCCCATAGCCAGCTTGGACGGATTCACCTTCAGCAGGGGAGAGTCGCCGACGCAAAAAAAGAGATAGCCACTGCGCTCGCGATAGACCCTCAATTATCCGACGCGCAAAATAATCTCGGCGTACTTTACGGCCAGACAGGATATCCTGAAGAAGCGGTCCGCTATTTCCGCCTTGCTATCAGTAATGATCCGGCGTTTGCGCAGGCGCGCCTCAACCTCGGTCTGATTCTCGCTTCCCGCGGACAATTGCAGGAAGCAGAAAAAGAGATCAGGGAAGCCGCTGCTCTGTCCGGCGGCAGCCCCCAGATTTCGGCCGCCTTGGAAATGATCAGAGAGCAGCAGAACGCCGCGAAGAGGCCGGCGCCATAGAGCCGGCCGTCCTGTAGGTTAAACCTTCTCCATTCCGACTTTTTTTATCCATTGGCGAGTCCAGTCCACTGCTTCCAGCGGTCTGTCGGACAGCCAGCTTCCGCAGATGACCATTGCTTCGATCCGCTTCTTCCGAAGCCATTCGAGACCGAATTCGCACTGTTGCTGCATCGCTGAAGCCGGCAGAAGCTGCTTATCGCCAAAATCCCACATAAAACAGCCAAGCGCCTTCTTTACGCGCGGCGACACCCGCTCTACTTTCTCGAGCGTACTCGGAAGGTTGGGAATCTCTTTGCCATACCACGGCCACACTTGAACTACGTCACACAAATCGAGATATGGAGCCAGCTTCGGAAAAGATTCTTCGGCGATCTGGTGGGCATAAAGGACCACCCACAGATCCAGGCGTTTGTTTCCGCGCTTCAGTTTCTGCTTCACTTCCTTCAACTCATTTAAATCGAGCGACGACACCTGATCGGGCTTCCAGTCCTTCCGGCGCACGAAGAAATCGTCCATGACAACACCGGTCGTTTGCGGGTTCTTGAAGGCGAAATCCAATACCGCGTCGCGCCGCTGGACAGGTGTTGCCTCTTCGCTAGGATCGACAATTGACCAGGCGACCTGCTTCAACGTTTGAAACGGAAGCGCAAACTGCTCCAGAGCATCGGTCGCCGGTTCGCCGTTGTAGCCGATCATGAAAACATTCGGAATAGAGAGGTAGTGAGCCGCTTCAACAGGCGTCATTCGCGATCCGCCTACGAGATTGAATTGCCCGCTGTATGCGCCGGCGACATGGGACCAAAGCCATATGCGGTCGCGCACCGCAGCCTTGGGCGCTCCCTGCAAATGAGATTGGCTGGCGAGTGAAGCTCCGCCCAGAAGCGAAGCCGTTTGCATGATCTCTCTTCTTGTTAACATCCCGCGCCTCTTCCCTGGCTTAGATTGCCGCCTTCCCGGTCCGCCTTCTCGTAGGCGCCCAAAACCAGAGCCATAACGTCCCTTGCGACATTGCCGTCTGTCTGGCAAGGCTGGCCTGTGTCGATGCAGTCGAAAAAGTGTTTTACCTCACCAGAGAAGTCCAGTCCCTCGTCACTATCCACCAGAATCTTGTCCGGCGGAGACACCATAATTTGCGATCGGAACGCGCAGTCCGGACCTTCCTTTACCAGGCTGCCCAGAGGATCCATCGTGAGCGTCAGGTTGGCCTTCTCACAATAAGCACGGATGGTGTACCACGTCTTCGGCGCGGCAGACGCCCAGGTATGCCGGGTAGTGGCGATCATTCCACTTTTGAATTTGAGAATGGATACGGCAGTGTCTTCGCCTTCCATGGCGAGGCCGCCATGTGTGCCAACCATGGAAATGGTCTGCACATCGCCCCCGATCCACAGGATCACATCAAGCATGTGCGGCGAGCATGAGAAAAACACGCCGCCTCCCAGGCAGTCTTTTTTCTGAATCCAGCCTAAGTCGGCATATCCTGTGAGGTTCTCATCCATCATCGCGTCGAGCAGGTAGACCCGGCCATACTCGCCCGATTCGATGAGTTCTTTGAATTTTTGTGTAGTCTTCCGGTACCGATGAGGAAGCGCGATCATGAGAAGTCGCTGCTTCTCGGTGGCCTTGCGGATCATTTTGTCCGCCTCGTCCAGAGAAAGCGTCATCGGCTTCTCCAGCAGCACGTGGCATCCCGCATCCAGCGCTTCGATTGTCGCTGAGTAATGTAAGTGATGCGGAAGAAGAATGAAGACGCTATCCACGCTCCCTAACTCGGTCTTATAATCCCCAATCTTACGGATTGGCGTTTGCTGTCCAAGCTCGCGGGCAACCTGGTCAGAGATAATATCCATCCGGTCACTGCGAGGGTCGGATACCCATTCAACGCTGACTCGATCTCGAATCGTGCTGAGTGCGCGTACGTGAAAAGGCGCCACCCAGCCGCAGCCGACAAAACCAATTCGATGTTTCAAAGAGATCTCCCTTGCTCTGCGTCAGGCAGAGCGATAATTTACCCGCCGATACTGCCGTTGGAAAGCGCGCCGGCTCATAAAGGCGAGTTCTCCAGGGCAGCCTGCAAAAAGGCTTTCAGGTTGTCGCTTGTTGCGGCGCGAGCCGCTTGAGGATCCTTTGCTCGCACAGCCTTCAAAATCTTCGCGTGAAGCTCAACTCCGCCGCTGCGAGCTTCGGCGCGGTCGTGAATACACGTCCAACTTTCGTGAAACGCGCCCGAAAGTGCGGAAAGCAGAGCTACGAATAGTTCATTTTTGGTGCATTTGGCCAGCGTGAGATGAAAGTCGAACTCCAGATCGTTGTACCGCTGCAGCCTTTGCTCTGGCCATGGCTCCGGTTCGCGATTCATCTGTTCCAGTGCATTGTTGATTCGCTTCAACTCGGAGATTTCGCGTGGTTCCGCACGCTCGGCGGCGAGCCCGGCGATTTCCACCTCCAGCACCCTCCGAACCTCGAACAGATTTGTCCTGCCCTTCGGGCCGGAACGCGCCACCAAGTCTTGAAATAAATCCTTAAGGGGTTCGGTGACGTTCTGCCACACAAAGGTTCCTTTCCCCGGAACCTCCTTTAAAACCCCTCGCGCAATCAGCACCTTTAAAGCTTCGCGAACCACCGTGCGGCTTACCCCGAATTGCTCGCCTAAGGTGCGTTCAGGAGGGAGTCGGGAGAGAGGCTGCAAACCGTCTGCCTCAATCATTTGCTGAATTTTTTCTGCAACGACGCTATGCAATCGAGGAGGTCTGCGAATCTCATTCGTGATTAGGGCTCTTACGCGCATGCGCTTATAGATTCGCAAAGGCCGATACACTGCGTTCGACTGCGGTACGACTGGTATACCACCATTACAGCAAATTTCCTTGACTGTCAATAGAAATCGTTATAGACTCTTCGCGTAGGTTCCGGCGAATCAAGCACGAGAATCCAACCATGCAAATTCCTAACCAGAATTCATCTTCACCGAAGCGGCGAGAAGTGCTGAAATCGCTTCCTTTACTTCTCGCGTCTTCCTCACATTCGTTCTCTTCTCCTCAAGCTTCTGGAAGACCACCGCGCCGGACAGTTCGTGACAGCCTCTGGCTCTGGTCGCATGTGGCCGGCAGTTACAACGGCGCTTATAACTTACCTGGTAAGTCGCGCATCAGCCCGGCTGAGGCGGCTTACTACATGTCGATTCCCAACATCTACATGATCCATCTGAAGGACAAGCCCGAACCTCCACTCGAACAGTACGCTCTAGCTTTTAAACCGCTGCGGGAGGTCGTTTGGGGCATCGTCGCCGCCGGGGGCCATACGAACTCAAACGAGCGCGAGATGGTACTCGACCTAGTCGCTCATGACGACCAGATCACCGGGGTCGTCATGGATGACTTTTTCCCCAGGCCTGGAACGGGTAAAAAGCCGTCTCTCACCGTTGATCAGATTCGTGAGTTGCGGGATCGGCTCGCGCGAATTGGTAGGAAGCTTGATCTTCAGGTCGTGCTCTACGAGTATCAATTGGTGGAAGAGTTCGCCGAGCACCTGAAGCTGTGCGATGTGGTGCAGTTCTGGACGTGGCAAGGTCCCGAAATTGAGAACATTCCGGCGAACCTCGACAAACTCTCCAATCTCGTTCCGAATGCTCGCATCGGGCTCGGTGTCTACTGGTGGGATTTCGGGGGCAAGAAGCCTCTCCCTATGCCGCTGATGAAAAAGCAGGGTGAGCTCGGTCTGAAGTATCTGCGTAATGGCCGAATCGAATCGATGATCTTTTGCGGAAGCTGGATGTGCGATCGCGGTGTGGAAACGGTGGAGTGGACGAGAGATTGGATTGGGAAGGTCGGCGATCAAAAAGTGCCTCAGACCAGGCCTGGAAAATGAACTATTCCCTCCGGGCCTATGCTGTGGGAGAACAGGACCTGCCAGGCTGGTGTTGTTCATTTGGCGCCAATGACACCAGCCTGCACCGAATTGTATTTTACGTCTGGATTGCTCAGGCTGACGATAAGACGATAGTCATAGATACCGGTTTCCCGCCGGATCGGAATGATTTTGAAACACTGACACGGGCCTGCGAGCAATTGGATCGGGCCTGTGGTCTACGAACGCTGCGCACGCTGGATCAGATCTTTGACGAAGCGGGAATTGCTCCCGATTCCGTAGATGCCGTGCTGATTACACAGCCGATTACGTATAATAGCGGCGGGTTGCTGCCCCGGTATTTCCCACGGGCAACGGCATACATTCCACGGGCTGGCGTGTGGGAGTTTCTCCTGGACAATCCCGGGCACCCGCCGCGCGATTGCTATTTTACGGAAAAGACGTGGCAATTTTTGCGTCAACTCGCAATCGAGGATCGGCTCTGTCTTCCGGATAAAGCCACTGAGGTCTTCGATGAGCTGTTTATCGAGCCCACTGGCGGCCATCATCCGGGATCTGCGGCGGTCACACTACAAACGGCCAAAGGGCTAGTGGGAATCCTCGAAACCGCTTTCCTCGATAGCAATATCACGCAGGAACACCCGATCGGGTTGGCGGAAAATGCCGCGGAATGCCGCAGCGCGATTCGAGACTACAAGCGACGCTGCAATCCTCTCCTGGCCATTCACGACAGCCGCATCCTGGAACGGTTTCCGGGCGGAGTTATCGCGTAATCATGGACATCCTTCTGCTCGGAACATTGACGATCAGCGCCGCGGGCCTTCTGAACGGAACCTTTGTATTTCCCATGAAACTGGTCAGGGACTGGAACTGGGAAAACATTTGGCTTTTGTTTGCCCTATTCGGACTGATAGTTCTGCCGGGGGTGGTAGCGTTTACCACCGTGGATGGACTCATGCAAATCTACCGTACCGTTCCGACAGCCACTCTATTAGTTGCGTTGCTTCTCGGTCTGGGTTGGGGAATGGGATCGTTGCTGTTCGGTCTGGGCGTTGCAGCGCTGGGTTTTTCACTCGGCTACATGCTTGTCATGGGAACCACTGCTGTCATCGGCACCATTATTCCAGCGCTCCTGGCTAATCCGGCGGCATTTGCCTCCGGACGTGGAATAAGACTTCTGGGAAGTTTATTACTTATCCTGCTAGGGCTGGTTCTCTGTGCGATTGCAGGCAGGCGCAGAGAGCAGGACCAGGAGGGCCGAACGGAGAGCTATCGCGTTCTGACGCAGACGCGTTTTCATCGAGGACTCGCCATTTGTCTCGGCAGTGGTGTGTTGTCGGCTTGCTTCAATATCGGTTTTGCGCTGACCACGGATATTCAGAAAGCGGCTCAAACCGCCGGGGCGACTCCTGGAAATGCCAGCTTTAGCGTATGGGCGTTGATTATGGCGGCCGGCGCGATTCCCAGTCTGGTTTATTGCGTTTTCCTCCTATTGAAGAAGAAGTCCTATCGCCTTTTTGGTGCAGGAGGCCGCAATTGGATCTATGGGTTTATGATGGCGCTTTTGTGGCTCCTCACTCTTCGACTATATGGTTTGGGCGCTCATTACGTTGGAGATCAGGGCGCCACGATCGGCTGGCCGGTGATGACGGCGTCCGCCATCATCGGCGCCAACGTCCTTGGCATTTTAGGCGGGGAGTGGAAGGGTGTTTCCAAAGATGTGCGCAACCGCCTCTACACCGGATTGGGAATTCTGATTGTTGCTGTGGCTCTTGCCGGCTCAGCCGCATCGGCCTGATCTCTTCTTCTGCCACTTACTATGCATCTATCCGAGATAGAAACTCCCGCCCTCATCGTCGATCTACCGACACTCGAACGGAATCTGAGACGAGCGGCGGAGTATTCGCAACAGCACGGATTGCGGCTGAGGCCGCACACCAAGACCCACAAAACAGTGGAACTCGCCCGCCGCCAGCTGGCTTTGGGAGCTGCCGGATTGACAGTCGCCAAAGTTGGGGAAGCGGAAGTCATGTTAGCAGCTGATCCCAGCGACATACTGATCGCCTATCCCGTCATAGGCAAAGGCAAACTCGAGCGGCTAATGCGAATTGCCGGAAAAACCCGAGTTACGGTATCGCTCGACACGATTGAGGCGGCCCGGCAGCTTTCCGAATCCGCATCCATCGCCGGAGTATCGGTCGGCATTCTCGTCGAGGTAGACGTTGGATTCCGTCGGATGGGAGTGAACCCTGAATCGGTGAGCAGGTTTGCGCAGGAGCTGCTGCGCTTACCGTCTCTCACGGTGGAGGGAATCGCATTTTTCCCCGGCCACATATTGGATATGGGCAATGGAGCGACGGAGGCATTGACCAAGCTGGAGCTGCTGATCGGCGAGATACTGCATGACCTGCGGCGCGCAGGCGTGGACGCCAGAATCGTTAGCGGCGGATCTACTCCCACACTTTACCATTCGCATCTGATTCCGGGAATGAACGAAATCAGACCTGGGACTTATCTTTTTAACGACAGAAACACCCTGAACTGTAAGGCATGCGATCTCAGTGAATGCGCCGCAGCGGTTTTGACCACGGTTGTCTCGACAGCTTCTGAGGGCCGCATCATTGTGGATGGAGGTTCGAAGGCCTTCTCTTCTGATCCGCCAACCGGGACATCGACGCTTAGCTACGGATTAGTGATGGAGGCCCCGGATGCGGTCTTCTACAAAATGAATGAAGAGCATGGATATATAGACGTAGAGAGTACGGGACGTAAGTTTTCAGTCGGCGAGAAGCTCCGGATCATACCGAATCACGTGTGCCCTGCCGTCAACCTGTACGACGTGGTTTACGGCGTCTATGAGGAGCGGGTCGAACAGGTTTGGACAGTAGACGCCCGCGGAAAACTGCAATAAATGCGTGTCTGTCGCCTTACCACCTTGATTATTGCGCCGGTCCTGGTATGCTCTGCCGAGCTCATCCCTGTCACTGCCGCCGCTCTGTATTTCAGTCCTTACAACACTTACTCTGATGGGTCGGGCCCGTTGCTTCCGAATAATGTACGCGGCGGAAGCTCGTACGCCATGTGGATCTATCCGGGCAGTTATCTAAAGACCGCCTTTACCGGATCGACCGCCTGGTTGAGTTTTGATATCAGTTCCATCAGGAATGGCGCTGGTCCAAAATTGCGCTGGTCAATTGATAACCGGCCGTTTGAGACCGTCGTGCTGAAGCGGGATGCTACTCGATTGCTGCTTGCGGAGAGGCTGGGGCCGGGATCGCACAAGCTTGTCCTCTATCTCGCTTCGTCTGACGCGAACTACGACCGATGGAAAACACCGGAAGAGGCAATCAAGCTGAAAGGTCTCATCGTCGACGATGGAAGCAGGGTCGAGCCCGGAGCGGAAGGCTCGAAACTGGCCGGCAAGCGCGCCATCTTCTTCGGAGACAGTATCACTGAAGGAGCATGGGTTCTAGGCAAATCAAATCATGTTGTCGAAGGGAAATACGTCGATTGGGTCGCACACTCGGATGCTACCCAGGCATGGCCGCGCCTTCTCGCCGCCGCTCTCGATGCCGAATACGGGACGTGCGGCAGTGGTGGGATGAGCTGGCTGAAATCTTCTCACTCGGGAATTCCGCCGCTACCGAATAGCTGGAGCTTCTACTACGAAAATCACAGCCGTTTCTTCGATGGCAAAAGTCTCGATCCCCCGCCCGACTACGTGATCGTCAATATGGGCACGAACGACGGTGAGAAAGATACCTCCGCTGTCGTGGAGAAATGGCTCAACAATATTCGCAGCGCTGTGCGGCCGGATACTGAAATCTTTGTCATCATACCGTTTGGTCAGATGAACAAACCCAGCTTACGTCGAGCAGTTCTTGCCGCGGGAGACTCGCGTGTCCATCCGGTCGATATCGGAGCTCGATGGGCGGAAGGTTTGAATCGTTATGGCACGGAAACACGGGTCAGCTTCGATGGACTTCATCCTTCGGCAGAGGCGAGCGGGATGTATGGAGCGTTGCTCGCCGGCGCCATAGGACGCATCTTAGGTCACTAGGCGTAAAGGCAGTTCACCTTAAAGCCAGCTGGCGATCAACGCTCGCCTGTAGCGCATTGATTCATCATTGAAGCGGAGGTGCGCATTTCGGCGTGAACCTGGCGTCCCAACTGCGCCACAAGTTGCGGCATCGCTTCGATGTCGCCAGTGGAAGCCCGGAAATTCACAATGCAGAAGCGTAGAGCGTATTTCCCGGCGATTACAGCGTTCGAAATAAATGCCTGGCCGCTCTTCTCGATCGCTGTCAGCAGGCGCTGATTCAGCCGGTTCAGATAGTCTTCTGTGGACTTCGAACCGAGACTGGCACGAAGTTCGCCTGGGACGTAACGCAGAGTCGTAATGCTGAGGTGATTCGTGATTGCCTCCAACTCAGTGTGCTCCAGCGCCAACTCGTACAGGTATCGCGCCAGAGTAATGTCATCCTGAATCATCTCGCGATAACCCGCTGCTCCCGCGTGCTGAAGGGCGAGCCAGACCTTCAGAGCGCGAAACCCGCGCGAGTTCTGTGGTCCCATGTCGAAGTAGTTCGTGGCCTCAGCTTCGAAGTTGTAATAAGGCGGGTGAAAAGAGAACGCATTCCTCAAAGCAGAAGGGTTGCGGACCAGCGCACATCCGGCCTCGAGTGGCGCGTACAGCCATTTGTGAGGATCCACAGCGACCGAATCGGCCAACTGAAGCCCCCTGAGATCCGGTGGCGCCCCCGCCACAGCCGCTGCGAACGCGCCATATGCCCCATCGACATGGAACCAAAGTTTGTGCTCCTTGCAGTACGCCGCTAACTCCGGCAAGGGATCAACCGCGCCAGTGCTGACCGTCCCGGCAGAGCCGACCACGAGAAATGGTCTGATAACCCTCGTTGCTATCCTGCCGGAACCTGACCTCCAGTTCATCCACATCCATGGGCCGCTTTCCGTCGATCCAGTGAATCGCGTCGGTTCCGAGACCCGCCAAATCTGCGGCTTTCTGAATCCATGTGTGAGTTTCCGTCGGAGGCGTAGATGCAGAGGCGCGGGCCGCCGCTGACGCCTTGCTTGCGGAGGTCCCAGCCGGCCATCGCGGCGCGGGCGGCCAGGAAGCACGTGAGATTGGCCATGTTGCCGCCGCTCAGGAGCAGGCCACCGCAGTCGGCTGGGTAACCGATGAACTGCGCAAGCCATCGAATTACCTGAACTTCAATCTCGGTCGCCATCGGAGCCAGATTCCAGGCGCCGACATTCGCATTTACGGCAGCGGCCAACAATTCCGCAAGGACACCGATGGGCGCAGGACTGGATGTGATGTAGCCATAGAAACGAGGATGGCCGTTGAAGAGGGAGTGCTCAAACAATAGATCCGCAGCGTCCCGCAGCAGCGCCTCCGGGTGTTTGCCCTCCTCCGGCAGCATGCCGGTCGCAGCCAAAATCGCGCGAACTTCATCCGGGGATTCTCCTGGCGCGACCGGATGCGTGCGTAGAGATGTCATAAAATTGGCGATCCGATCAACAAGGTCGTGACCGAGTGAGCGAAACTGCTCCTCCGTCATTTCGAGAGGAGCAGTGCGGAATCTAAGTTGTTCGATACGGGCGCGTGAGGACATTCCTAATCACCGTAGGCCTTCAAAGAGGTCATTTTCCTTTCTTCGTTCGCAATTGAGGGAACTATAGACGCGATAGAACTCCTGAGAGCCCCACAGTGCTGTCTGCTGTTCTTCCGTGAGATCTTCCAGCCGCTCATAGATAGACATCTGTGTTCGATGGCAGCAAACTGCTTTCCAGACGATGGGCCAGACAGGCGGACGTATCGATTTCGGTTGTCACGGCCCAATCAGGCCACGGATGGGCCTGCCGCTCAACGCCTTCAACCATCGACGTCAGCTTGCGAAAGGCGGACTGATAGGCTTCCCATTTGTTTCTTTTCCATGCCAGGTAGTAGAGTTTTGCGACGCGGTGAGGCGGAAGAGAGTCCGCTCGAGATCCATCATCCATGCAGTATCCGCTATCGGCGGCGCATACGATGGCGGCTGTCGTGAGTTGGGAGATGGCAATGTGGTCGGGGTGCCCGTAGGCTCCGTCCGGACCGAAGGTGACGATTACGTCGGGTTGAATGCATCGGATATGCCGCGACGATGGCGCGAATGGCAGTGCTCGCCGGGACTTTGTCGACAGCACCGTCCGGAAAGCCCAGGACAGAGACTTCACCGATACCGAGCACTGCGGCGGCTGCTCGTAATTCCTCCTCGCGAACGCGTCCGACTTCCATCGGATCCCCGCGCTCTCCTCCAGGGCCGAAACGGCCGCGTTCTCCGCGTGTGGCCGTGACCAGGCAGGTCTCGATTCCCTCAGCCGCGTACTTGGCAAACGTGCCGCCGAACCCGAGTGACTCATCGTCAGGATGAGCTAGAACACCGAGTAATTTGAATCGTCTATTCAGAGTGACCTCCCAAAATCATTCCCCGCCTCCTGAGGTTGACGATGTAATAAACCACCGGAACTGTCATGCGCGATAGAGCTAGAGATGCGATTTCGCCGGCGATCAGCGCGATAGCCAGTCCTTGAAAGATCGGGTCGAAAAGAATAACGGCCGAGCCGGCGATCACGGCCGCCGCCGTAAGCATCATAGGGCGAAAGCGGACTGCGCCCGCATCGATAACCGCCTGATCCAGCGGCATACCTTGCTTAAGTCGCAATTCGATGAAGTCAACCAGGATGATCGAGTTGCGCACCACAATGCCGGCGCCCGCGATGAAGCCCACCATCGAGGTGGCGGTGAAGAACGCGTGCAGCACGCCGTGAGCCGGCAGAATGCCCACCAGGGAAAACGGAATCGCCGCCATGATTACTAACGGCGTCACAAATGACTGGAACCAGCCGACGATCAGGATATAGATGAGGATCAACACTGCGCCGAACGCCAGGCCGAGATCCCGAAACACCTCGTATGTGATGTGCCACTCGCCGTCCCATTTAATCGCGTAGCGTGTGTCCGTAGGCGGCAGCGACGCAGTGTACTGCTCGATCCGGTAGCGTTCCGGGATATGGATGCGCTCGATCTCGGGAGCGATTTTGAGCATGGCATAGACCGGGCCTTCGATGACCCCTGCCAGGTCGGCCGTAACGTAGGTCACCGGCATCAGGTTCTTGTGATAAATACTCTTGTCTTCCATGCCGCTCTCAATATGCGCGATCTCTCCGAGGGCGACCAGGCTGCCGCTGTTGCCTCGCAGCTTCAGATTTTTCAGGCGTTCGAGATCGGAGCGCGAGGCGCGCGCCAGTCGCACTACGATCGGTACGTCTTCTTTCTCTTCAGAGGCGTGGAGCAGGCCAACGGAATCGCCCATGCTCGCCAGCCGCAACACGCGCGCCACATCCTGGTTTGTGATGCCATTGAGCGCGGCTTTCTCAAGGTCGAGCTGAATGCTGTACTTCGGCTGATCGTCTTCCACGTACCAATCGACATCGACCACTCCCGGGGTTTTCTCGAAAGAGTTGCGAACCTGCCGCGCAATGTCGATTTGGCCTCGTTGTGCGGGGCCATAGACCTCGGCGACCATCGTTTCGAGCACCGGCGGGCCAGGTGGCACTTCGGCAACCTTGATGCGGGCCCCGAATCGCCGTGCCACCGGGATTAACTGCTCGCGCACGCGCTTGGCGATATCGTGGCTCTGGAGCTTTCGCTCGGATTTCCCGACAAGATTCACCTGGATGTCGGCGACGTTGGACCCGCGCCGCAGAAAGTAGTGTCGCACCAGGCCGTTGAAGTTATACGGCGAAGCGATGCCGGCATAGGTCTGGAGGTTCGCAACCTCGGGCTGCTTCTGGACGACCGCGGCCAGTTCGCTAGCGACACGCGCAGTTTGTTCGAGGGTTGTGCCTTCGGGCATGTCGATTATGACCTGGAACTCGCTTTTGTTGTCGAACGGCAGCATTTTCACCTTGACGAAACCGACGCCGATCGAGAGTGATTGAGCTGAGGAACAGCGCCGCAACCAGCAACAGAAATCCACGCCTGGCCGCGGGCCGATGGAGTAAGGGATGCATGATGCTGCGATAGAAGCGTGTGAGGCGGTCCTCCCCTTCCGTGCGGTTGTGGTGGGCGACGCCAAGGATACGGACAGCGGCCCACGGAGTCACGACCAGGGCGACAATCAACGAAAAGACCATTGCCGCGGACGCACCGATGGGGATGGGCCGCATATAGGGTCCTGACAGCCCGGTGACGAAAGCGATCGGCAGGATCGCGGCAATCACCGCGAGAGTAGCGAGGATAGTGGCGTTGCCGACTTCATCCACCGCTTCGACTGGCCACCTGCGCCAGGTTACGACCCTGATTGTGAGGCAGGCGCGCGTGGCGCACAATGTTCTCAACGATAACGATGGCGTCGTCCACCAGGATGCCGATGGAGAAGATCAGCGCAAACAGCGTGATGCGGTTCAGGGTAAAGCCGTACAGATAGAACGTCACGAGAGTGAGGGCCAGCGTCACAGGGATCGCGATGAAAACGATGCCGGCTTCACGCAGGCCGAGCGTCAGCCAGATCAGAGCGGCCACCGAAATCACGGCAATCAGCATGTGGAACAGCAGCTCGTTCGATTTCTCGGCGGCCGTTTCGCCATAGTTGCGGGTGATGGAAAGTTGCACGTCGGAAGGAAGTAGCGACGCGCACCGCGTCCACGCGGGCGAGCACTCGATCTGCCACACCAATGGCGTTGGCGCCTTTGCGCTTTGAAACAGCAAGCGTGACGGCTGGCCACATAGCAGGATCGCCTGCCGATGCGTAGCGGACGTATTGCGATGGCTCTTCACCGCCGTCCTGGACCCGAGCGACGTCACCCAGAAACACCGCGCGGCCATCGGCCACTCCGACCACCACACGCCGGACGTCATTGGCGCAGGTAAGAAAGGAGCCGGCTTCCAGCACAAACTCCCGGTTCGAGCCGGAAAAGTTGGCGGCGGGCAGTCGGCGATTGGCCGTGCCGACCGCGCCCGCGATCTCCGCAGACGATAGATGATAGCCGGCCAGACGAGCTTCATCGAGATCGACGCTTACTTGGCGTCGCTGCCCGCCGGTGATGGCGACGGCGGAGACCTGATCCACCTGCTTGATGGTATCGTGCAACTGGGCTGCGAGGCGGCGAAGTTCGTAATCGCCGTAGCGCTTGCTCCAGAGCGTCAGCGCCAGGATCGGCACGTCATCAATCGAACGCGGCTTAATGAGCGGCGCCGAGGCGCCCGGCGGGATCAGATCGAAGTTGGCGAACATCTTCTGGTTCAGCCGCACGATGGCTTTCTCTTCGTCCTCGCCGACGAAGAAGCGCACCACCGCCATGGACCGGCCGGGGCTCGAAGTGGAGTAGATGTACTCGACGCCCCGAATTTCCCACAGGAGCTTTTCCATCGGCTTGGTGACGCGCTCTTCCACCTCGCGCGCGGAAGCGCCGGGCATTTCGACGAAGATGTCGATCATGGGGACGATGATCTGAGGCTCCTCTTCGCGGGGGAACTTCACCAAGGCGAAGACGCCCAGAAGAACCGAAGCGATTACGAAGAGTGGTGTGAGCTTTGATCCGATGAATGCCGCGGCGAGCCTGCCGGCGGCGCGGAGGCGGGTCTTGTCGTTCACTTGGCGGTCTCCTGAATCGAAACGCGACCGCCATCGGCGAGCAGGGACGGCGGCGCCACGATAACTTTTTCCCCTGCAGCCAGCCCGGAGAGAATTTCGCGCCAGTTGTCCCGTGACTCGCCGATCGTGACGAAGCGCAACCGGGCCGTATCGCCTTCAACTACATGCACAGACCGAATCTGCCCACGCTCGAGAACGGCGGTTTGAGGAACCAAGATCGCCTCGCGGCTGCCGGCTGCGAAGACGGCACGCCCGAACATACCGGTCCGCAGGTCGGGCAGGCCGGGCAGGTCTATCTTGGCGGTGAGAGTGCGAGTAGCGGGGTCAACTGAGGGGACGATTTCGTCGACACGCCCAGAAACGGTGCGGTTCAGGCCGTCAATCTGGACCGCCACGCTCTCGCCGATCCGGACGAGGCCCAGTCGCGATTCGTCAATCGATGCCTCGAGACGCAGATGCCCTTCCCGCTCCAGGGTCAGTAGCGGCGCTCCTGGCGTGGCCAAGCTGCCCGGATCGGCTTTGCGCTCGAGGACCAGGCCAGCGAAGGGCGCTGTGAGCGTTGCGTAGCCGAGGGTCACTCGCGCGGCGGCAAGCTCGGCTTCAACCTGGCTGCTGCGCGCTTCGGCCTGTCGCCGCTTCGAGACAGCCATTTCGACCGCCGCTTCGGCGCTCTTGAGCCGCGCTTGCGACTCATCGAATTCCTGTTGCGAAACCGATGTTTGGCCAGCAGGTCCTGAAAGCGCTTGTGGGTCGCCCGCGCGAGCTCGACGCTCGCGCGGGCGGAGGCGATGGCGGTCTCGGTCTCGGCGACGGCGGTTTCGGCTTCGATACGGGTCGCCTCAGCGCGGCGGAGGTTCGCTTCGAGGTCCCGGCGGTCCAATACAAGAAGCACCTGGCCTGCCTGCACATAGTCGCCAGCCTGGACGCGCGCCTCGAGAATGTTGGCGGTGATTTTCGAAGCGATGGCGGCGGTTTGCCGAGCCCGCACGGTGCCGCTGGCCCGGTAAATGTCGGCAATCGGAGAAACATTCACAGTCTCGACCTGCACGGCGGTCTCTGTTGCTTGGGCGCGCGTTACAGCGAGAGAGGTCTCATGCCGCGAGCAAGCAGCGGTCATCAGGATTGAGATGACGAGCGGGAAGAATCGGTTCATGGTGCACCTCAGTTCACTACCTCGGAATCGGCCGTCAGTGTTCCAGCGGCGTACTCGAGCGCGGCGGCGGCAACACGGTGGTCGTAGACGGCCACCAAATGACGCGTGCGCGCGGCGGCAAGAGCCGTCTCACTGCGTAGTAGCTCGGTGACGGTGGTCAGTCCGGACTGATGGCGGTTCTGAACAATGCGGTGCGCCTCTTCTGCTTCAGCCGAAGCAGCGGAAGCGGTTTCGACTCGCTGCGCAGCTGACCTAAGATCCAGGTACGCTTTGCGCACCTCCAAATGAATCGCCGAATCGGTGCGTTTCCGGAGGGCTGCGGCACGAGTCTCGGCAAAGCGAGCCTGCTGCACCCGGGCCTTGGTCTCGCCTCCATTCCATAAGCTCCAGCGCATTGAAACGGCGGTGAACCAGTAAACGCCTCCTTTGTTGTGGAAGTTTTGCCGGTCGGCCTCGACGATCCCCTGAAAGACGACCTCTGGCCAGTAGTCGGCGCCGGCGATCTGTTGCTGTGTGTGGGCGAGGCGATGGGCAAGCTCGGCCTGCCGCATTTCCGGACGTTTCTCAGCCGCCAGCCGGCGATACTCTTCGAGCGAAGCTTCGGGCTCAGCGGCACTGGACACGAGCGGCGTCGTCAACTCGAACGCGCGCTCTAGGCGGACTCCGAGAGCATCATTCAGCGCGGCGCGGGCTACAGCCAAGTCATTCGAGGTTCGGATCTGCTGCTCCCGCATGGCAGCGAGATGAACGCGCAGGGCGAGCACGTCCGCTTGAGTGCTGCGGCCGGACTGATAGATGGACACCGCGCGCGCGACGTCCGCCTGAGCACTCTCGACCGACTGATGCGCGACCTCCAGGTTTTTCTCCGCCAGCGCGACCGCAAAGTAGGTTTGCAACACGCGCAGCACAACATCCGACTGGCTGCGACGCGTGTCTTCGCTGGCCAATTGGCGGGCGAAGCGCGCCGCCTCAACGCCGCGGCTGGTCTGCCGAGCATCGAACAGCACCTGCTCGACCGTCAACCGCGATTGGTAGTTGTTCAAAGCGTCCGGGCGGTTCAGAGGGCCAATAGCGAAATTTCTTTCGCTGAACTGGTGCTGGGTAAGCAGCGAAGTGAACACGAAGACGGGGTTGTTGCTACGCTGGAGGCTTTCCGAGACCTGCGCGCGCGGCATATACCTCGACCGGGCCTGTTGGATGCGAGCTTCGGCTTCCTTTTCTCCTGCGTCGGCGGCTGCCACGAGCGGATTTGACTGTAAAGCCAAATCGACCGCCTGCCGCAGCGAAAGAACCTCCTCTGCCCCAACAGGAGCCGTTAAGGCGAATAAAGCTAGGCAGCGAATGCGGCCTCCAGCGTTGCGTGACGTTCTCTCCACGGGTATGATTGTGCAGCGCCTTGCTGGAAAGAACCATGCTTCAGCGTCTTGAAGTTTTGCTCGAACGGCCAACCGAATATGATCGGTTTGCTCGGATTCCAGCCAACTTTGCAGCTCGTCTTGGGACTTCGCTGGAGTGATCTGATGGATGCTTTCTCCGAGATTCTGAGCGGAGTGAAGCTGAACGGCGCTTTGTTCTTCAGCGCTGAATTTTCCGCTCCGTGGTGTTTTTCGTCGCCCGCATCCAACACGCTTGCGCCGATGCTTGCCCCGGGAGCGCCCCACCTGGTGATCTACCACTTCGTTATCGACGGCAGAGCGTTCGTACAGCTGGCAGATGGACAATCCATCGACCTTGGCCCCGGAGATGTCGTCGTCCTTCCCCACGGTGATCCCCACCTAATGACCAGCGGCAGAGGTGTGACAGAAACATCCCTTACCTCGGAGATTCTTTCCAAGGTCAAATCACGCGATTTGAGTCCTATGCAGGCTGGCGGAGGCGGTGACCCGGCTCGTTATGTTTGTGGGTACATGGCTTGCGATCCCTTTCTGAGCCGGCCGATTCTGGGCGGACTACCGCCCGTCTTCAAGGTCAATATTCGAACGGATCGTTCCGGGCACTGGCTGGAGAGTTCTATCCTGCACCTGGTCGAAGAAGCAGCTTCGGGTCGAGTCGGCAGCGAAGCGATGCTTGCCAAGCTCTCGGAGGCCTTGTTCGTCGACACTTTGCGCCGCTATGTTGCCGGCTTGCCCGAGCAGCAGACGGGGTGGCTCGCGGGCGCTCGCGATGCCATCGTCGGGAAAAGCCTGGGATTGCTCCACAGCCGTGTTGCCCATCCGTGGACAATCGCCGATCTGGCGGACGAGGTGGGGATTTCCCGGTCCGCCCTGGTGGAGCGTTTTACCCGATATCTCTCAGAGCCACCCATGACGTATTTAACACGTTGGAGACTTCAACTGGCAGCGCGGTCGCTCGAAAGCACCCCCCGAGGCGTTGCCGAAATCGCCGGCGAAGTCGGATACGAGTCGGAGGCAGCCTTCAATCGGGCATTTAAGCGTGAATTTGGGCAGCCTCCTGGCAAATATCGACGCGACATAAGAGTTCGACACCCTGCCAGTACACAAACAACGGCCTGAAAAATGGCTAAACTACCGTTTTCCTATTCCACAGGAAATAAGCTGCCAAGCCCGCGGCCATTATAGCGACGCTAACGGACGAGGATACCGGGCGGCTTAAGAGGGTATTAATGACGAACCAGAGCGCAAAGAGCACAAACATCACGGCAGTAACGGGATAGCCCCACATTCGGTACGGCCGCGCTCGCTCCGGGTATCGCCGGCGCAAGATTATCACGCTGAAAGCAGCCATACCGTGAAACGTCCACATGGCAAAGAGTGCGTAGGTGATCAGCATCTCATACGACCCGCTCACTGCCAGGATCGCGGACCATACGCCCTGAAGCAGAATCGAATATCCGGGGGTGCCGAACCGCGGATGAAGCTCCGCTACTTTCCGGAAAAAGAGGCCGTCGCGCGCCTGCGCAAAGTAAAGTCTGGAACTGGTGAGGATGGCCCCGTTGGCCGCACCGGCGCTGGAAATCATAATCATCACAGCAATGAGAGTGCCGCCAAGAGACCCCATCGTCTTCTCAGCCACGTCACTGGCCACATGTGCGCTGCGAGCGATCGCTTCCACCGGCAGAACCCGAAAGTAAGCCACATTTGCGAGGACATACAGCAGGATGACAACGGCCATACCGAGGGCGAGCGAACCGGGAAGGTCACGCGAGGGTTTCTGCACTTCGCCGGCCACAAACGCAATATATTGCCAGCCGTCGTACGCGACGAAACAGCCGAGTATCGCAGTTACCAAACCATATATTGAGAACGGCACGAAGGATGCGCCGGACGCCGGTGGTACCGCAGCCGAGCTGTGCAGGAACGCGCTCGCGATCAGAACAATCAATCCGGCGGCCTTCAGGATCGTGAGAAGATTCTGTGTGCGTGCGCCAGTGCGCGCACCGCGGTAATTGAGATAAGTGAACAGCGCGATTACGAGCACCGGAGCCCAGTGGATCACGCCTGGGATCCCAGGGATCAAATACGAAAGATAAATGCCGAAGCCGACGGACACTGCTGCAATCGAGCCGGACTGGGTGATCAAAAACGCCACCCAGCCGCAGACGAACGCCATCGCGGGCCCGTATGCCTCGCGCAGATAAACGTACTGTCCGCCGGATTCGGGCATCATGGCGCCGAGTTCGGCGTAAGCCAGCGCCCCAAACAAAGAGATAATTCCCGTGATCACCCACGTCGCCAGGATCAACAGCGGTGAGCCGAGTTCCCGGGCGATGGAGCCAGGTACGAGAAAAATACCGACACCGATCGTAGTGCCGATGACGATGCAGGTCGAATCCAGTAAGCCCAGTTGCCGCCTAAGCTCAGTCTGTTTCGTAGAGGACGGGAGCGGTGAGGTCAATTGGTCCTTTATAAATCCGACCGCACAGAAGTGTCAATTTGGGCTCTAAGGCAGGAGCTGTATTTATCCAACTTCCGCAATGCAATCAATCTCTACACTCACATCCCGCGGTAAGCGGGCTGCCTGAATTGTAGAGCGCGCCGGAGACGTCTCGCCCAGGTATCGGCCATAGACGTCGTTCATCTTTGCGAAGTCCGCCATGTCGCGCAGGAATACGGTCGTTTTCAAAACCCGGTCCAGAGTGCTGCCCGCCGCCTCGAGTACCGCTTTGATATTTTCCAGCACGCGCTCGGTTTGCGCGGCAATGTCCCCTTCTACAATCTGACCTGTCGCGGGATCGAGCGGAATCTGCCCGGACAGATAAGCGATGCCGTTATGAACAATCGCCTGGGAGTACGGTCCAATCGCCTTTGGGGCTTTGTCGGTTGCGATTACTTTTTTCATTTGCCTGGGAAGCGAAGCGTGCCCACCAACTCGCGCACATTCGCAATCTTCTCCTCTTTCAGAAATTCGTCTAATTCACGGGCAATCCGTGCGGCCGCTTGCGGATCCCAAAAACTCGCGGTGCCAACCTGCACGGCCGACGCCCCTGCCACCAGAAACTCCGCGGCATCCTGGCCGGTAGCCACACCACCCAGTCCAATCACCGGAATTTGGACAGCCTGAGCTGCCTCATATACCATCCGCAGCGCGATCGGTTTGATTGCGGGCCCGGATAACCCGCCAAAGCCGGCGCCGATTCGAGGTCGCCGGGATCGCGCATCGATTGCAAGCGAGACAAACGTGTTGACAAGTGAAATCGCGTTCGCCCCGGCTTCTTCCGCCGCCAGCGCCAAGGGCTCAATTCGCGCTACGTTCGGCGACAGCTTTACGATCAGCTTGCGTGTCGTCGTCGCACGCACTGCTGCCACTAGTTCCAATAACAACCCGGGATCGCTGCCGAAGAACATACCTCCGTGCTTTGTGTTGGGGCACGATACATTGAGTTCGTAGGCCGCCGGTCCACCCACGGCATCCAGGTATCGCACGACTTCGACATAGTCTTCGATTGCATAACCGAACACGTTCACAATATAGGGTGTCGGGATATTTATTAGCGCGGGGATCTTGTCGCGAACGAACGCTTCCACGCCAATATTCTGCAGGCCAATCGAATTGATCATCCCGCCTTCCGCTTCCCAAACGCGGGGTTCGGGATTCCCGGTCATGGGACTGCGGGAAATCCCCTTTACTACGAAGGCGCCTAACGAAGCGAGATCGGTAACGGATACTAACTCGATACCGTAAGCGAAAGTACCCGAAGCGGCAATTACCGGATTGCGCAGCGGAATTCCGCACAATTCCGTTTGAAGTCGCTCAGAAGTCATTCTTCCCGAGTAGGATAACAGTTAACGATTTGCCGGCAAAACGAATATACTTACAAGTTCGTGACAACTCCGCCCGGATTTCGTAGTTTGGCGTCGAAGTTCTTTCTATTTACGGCGACGCTGGTCTTTTGGGTTGTTGCCGTTATCCTCGCGTACGATTTGCGGCAGGATGCTTTTGACATCAGAAAAGGTATGCTGCTTTTTGTAGTGGTCCTACTTGTTGCGGGCGCTACTTCACGCATGACCATTCGCTTGCTCGCTCGTCCTCTGGGGCTGTTACGGGAGGGCATCCAATCGGTTCGCGAGGGCCGTCTGGAACCCATTCCGGTAAGCCAGACGGGAGACGAAATTGAATTTCTGGGTGACAGTTTCAACCAGATGATAGAAGCCCTCGCCAACACCCAGGCCGAACTGGGAAAGACCAGGGAATTACTCGAGGAACGGATAAAGCTTCGAACGCAGGAACTCGAAGTAGCCATGCAAAAGGCTTTAGACGCGAGCCAGGCGAAAAGTGAGTTTCTCGCCAACATGTCACACGAGCTGCGCACGCCTATGAACGGCATTCTCGGCATGCTCAATATGCTGACGGTGACGAAACTCGATCCTGAGCAACGCGATGAGCTTGAAACAGCACAGCGGTGCGCGTACTCTTTGCTCGCTGTCCTCAACGATGTGCTGGACGTTTCGAAGATTGAAGCCGGCCGGATGGCGATTGAGAGAGTGCCCTTCAATCTTCGGCTTGTGCTCGAGGATTGCGTCAAAGCGCACTCTGCTTTGGGGGCAGCGAAGAACATTGCGGTGTCAGCCGTGATTTCCGATCAGGCGCCGAGAAGCGTCATCGGAGATCCACTGCGTTTGCGGCAGATATTAACCAATCTTCTCAGCAATGCCGTGAAGTTCACCGAGCAAGGCTCAGTGACCCTGAATGCAAAGTGCATCACCACCGGGGCCGATGGTGGTGTGCTCATCGAATTAACGGTCTCCGATACCGGCATCGGGATAGCCGAAGATAAGGTAGAAGTCATATTCGAAAAATTCACTCAAGCAGATACGAGTATCAGCCGTCGATTCGGTGGTACCGGTCTGGGTTTGGCTATAACGCGCAGCCTGGTGGACATGCAGCACGGCACAATCGAAGTTCGAAGCAAACCAGGCGAAGGCAGCACATTTACGGTCACTCTTCCTTATGTTCTCGGAGAGGAGCACGAGTTTGCATCTGAGGCGGCTCTCGCTCCAAGTCTCTCGTTTGGCCGCATTCTGATTGTCGAAGACAATCAGGTAAATCAGAAGCTGGTCTCCGCCTTACTCCAAAAGAATGGATATGCGGTTTCGATTGCTGGAAACGGAGTTGAAGCATTGAGACTGCTGGAGCGCGAGGAGTTTCGTATGATTCTAATGGACGTACAAATGCCCGTGATGGATGGCCTGGAAACAACGCGGTTAATAAGGGGCGATGGAAGATGGCAGGGCATTCCTATCGTGGCAATGACCGCTCGGGCCATGGAAGGTGATAAGCAAAGCTGCCTTTCGGCCGGCATGAACGGATACATCTCCAAGCCCATTCATGCAGCACATCTACTCAGCGTGATCGAAGAGTTTGCTGTATCGCGTGATGCGCCTTACGAGTCACAGGCTTCCGCTTGAATGCGATCCCAAACACGCTGAATGTCCTGACGTTCAGCGCGAACGTTGCCAATGGCCAGGCGGATGACAAAGCATCCATTTAAAACGGTGTGCGAAAGAAAGGCAACCCCGCTTGCATTGACCCGATCCATCAACTCCCGATTCTCGTCATCGGAACCCTTATACCGAAAACAAACTAATGAGAATGGATGAGGAGCAGCAAGCTCAAACAGAGGATGAGCGTCGATTTGCTGCGCCAGTTCCTGAGCCCACGATATGTGGTCGCGTAAGATGCGGCAAATCCCATCACGACCGAAATACCGCATCACGAACCAGAGTTTCAGTGATCGAAAGCGCCGGCCGAGCGGCACTCCGTAATCCATCGAATTAACCACGGAATCGTCTTGTCCGGTCCTTAGATATTCGGGGATAAGACTCAGCGCCTGCCGGAGCACGTCCGGCCGGTTCGTATAAAGGACGCTGCAGTCGATGGGGGTGAATAGCCATTTGTGAGGATTCACCACCAGGGAATGAGCGTTCTCCACGCCCTTCAGAACGTCACGGAATTCGGGCAGGATGGCCGCAATGCCACCGTACGCGCCATCGATATGGACCCACGTCCGAAACTCGTTTGCGATCCTTACGATTGCAGCAACCGGATCGATGCTTGTGGTAGAAGTTGTGCCCACCGTTGGCACAACGCAGCACGGCTTTTTGCCGGCGGCGACATCCGATTCAATCGCCTGCCGGAGTGCTTCGGGTCGCATTCGGAACTTATCATCCACCGGGATTTTTCGTACGTTGTTCTGACCGAGACCGATCGCGATGGCGCCCTTTTCCACTGAGGAGTGCGCTTGCTCCGACGTGTATACGATCAAATCCCCTCGCGATCCTCGTGTGCGACACTCCGGATCGACGAAATCGCGGGCTGCAATCAACGCGTGCATCGTTGAAATCGATGCCGTATCGAGGATCATGCCAAAGAATTCCACCGGCAAGTCCAGCCATTGACGCAACCAGTCAAGCGTGACCAGTTCTAGTTCTGAACCAGCGGGAGACGCCTTCCACACCATGTGGTTTACGTTTAGGGCGGCAGTTAGCGCTTCCGCCAGAATGCCCGGTCCGGACGCCGACACAGAAAAATAGGCATGAAAGCTCGGGTGATTCCATTGTGTGTTCGCAGGCACGATGATGTTACGAAAATCGCCAAGAATGGAATCGATTGGCTCACCCATTTCGGGCGCCGAGGTGGGAAGTGACTCTCGCACCGTGCCAGGCTGCACGCGTGGAAGCACTGGGAGATCGCGGATGTCGCGCAGGTAATTCGCGATCCAATCGGTTACTTCGTGCCCGGCGCGCCTGAAGTCTTCCGTTGGCATATCTGACATCAGTGCATCTCCACCGCGCCCGTCGCGCGGATCTTGTCGGCGTCTTCAGGGAGTAGTTTCCAATTCCTGTCGAAACGCCCCTCCGCGATGATGTTGTCGAGGCCGCCGCGAAACAGGACGTAATCTCCAAGCGTTGTGAGCGTGTGAGCCGGCGAATTTAAAAAGTCCAATTCATAGCGATTGACCTGATCGAAGCGCGTCGTCCATGGCAAACCGGAGTGAATGACCACGTAGCGGCCATCCACCGGGTACACGAATATAAGGCCATAATCGGCGGCTCCTGCATTGAGAGCCATGGGTAACTGCGCCGAATAGCCCGCGATAACCGAGTTCGTTTCTTTCGTGCCGAACAGCATCAGATTCGCATTCTGCAGGTCTGTAGCCTGAACCTCCTTATCAGCAAGAACCCGGAAGGTCAGCATCAACTTCAACTTAGGTGTCGACCACTCCGCGGCCTGTTGTGCGATTGCTCTTCGCCGCTGCAACTCATCTTGTGAAGGTGAGGCTCCGGTCCCGTAGACGTAGATTTGGCGCGTCGAGATGGCATCGGCGATCGGTCCTTCCGCTCCCGCCCGCTTCGTGAGGGCGCCGTTCTTTGCGTTGCGAGGCGCCAACTTCCAACCTCGGGCATCCTTTACGAGCGATACTGTCTCACTCGCTCTGGCCTGGATCTCTGTGCTGTCGACGGCAACCACAAGCGGAGACGTTCCAGCATTCATCGGGTGGTTCTTCAACAGAAGTGTGAAGCCGTCGAGATCGGTGGTTTCGATCGTCAGTCGCTTCTTTCTTGTGAATCGGGCGTTGATGTGCGCGAGCGTCCCAGGTGTCAACCTGTCAAAACGAACCCAATACGCGCTGCCGTGTTTATACGAAGTCGAGGAGAAATCCACCCGGTCCGGGTATCGTACACGTCTGAACTGCGAGAACCAATCGAATATCGCGCCATCTTTGTATGCCACATCCCACGAATTGTGCCGGATGCCGGGATACTCGACATATTCCGATTTTACGCCCGCTTCCAGCAACCGTTTATGCCAGCGACGTGTCTCTGTTGCAGGTACCACCGGATCGATTTCGCCCTGAAAGATCTTGACTGGTACGTTCAAAGCATTCGCCGCCAGTGGCTCCGTTCCGGCCGGTGTCGCAGGACAGACGGCAGCGATAGCAGCCCAAATATCAGGACGCGTGAATCCTAGCCAAAGCGCTCCTCCGCCTCCCATAGAGAGCCCGGTGAGATAGATGCGTTCCTCATCCACGGAGAACCGCCGCTTCACATCGCTCAGCACATCGTAGACGTCCTTCTCGGCGATGCCCTTGTATCCCATGGTCCCCCGCGCCAACGGACTCGCAACAATGAAATCGACATCGCGCAATGGAGGCCAATGTCGTGTTGCTTCGGCATCGGTCTCTCCCACACGATTGCCTTTACCGAACACTCGTCGGAGGTTTAGCCGATGATTCGAGTATGCGCCGTGCAGGCTGATCACGAGTGGATATTTCTTCTGCGGATCATATTGCTTGGGCAGGTAAAGCCCATAGGGCTGGTCGGTGTCGTCGACATCCGACAGAAAGGTGAGGACCTGCGGTCCCGGTACGACTTGGGCAGCCGCCAGAATCGCGACGGCATAAAACAGCAACCGCCTAAGCATGCTTACACTCGTTTAACACCGTAGGCAGCCATCCCTGAAACCATTCCCGAAAAGTGCCGATCTCCTGCTCGAGCCGACCTTCGCACGACAGCGCATGTGGGCCAAGCTTCAACCCTCTTGCCGCCGTTGCCTCCTTGATAGACACAGGTGTCGGAAGTTTGTCGGACCATTCGATAAATTGTCGTAATCGCACGATTAAACGTGTGACGATCTCGGTCGCTCCCGCAGTTACGGCACGATTCAATGCGATGAGTAACTCCGGGACAGCGCATGCCACCCCGGAGATGATACCGTCGCACCCCGCGGACAGGGCGGGCACGGCGAGCGATTCATTTCCCAGCATCAGGGAGAAACTGTGTTCCTGCCTGTATGCGTGTAACTGGTCGAACAGCGATGCGTCTCCACTCGAGTCGTTGATGCCCTGAACGATTCCATCGCTCAGAAGCTGGCGGGCGGTATCGAACGTGACGGGACTGGTGAACTGAGGCAAATTGTAGAGCAGTAGAGGTATCTCGGCTTCAGTAGTCTCCATCACCTGGCGATAGAAGTCCGAAATCTGACACTGGGTATATCGGAAGAAGAACGGCGGCATAATCAGCGCCGCCGCTGCGCCTGCCGCCTCTGCTGCTTCTGTAAGCTCAACAGTTCCATCGAAGCTGGAATGGGAGCAGTTGAAGATAATCGGTACCCGGCTCCGCTTCGAAGCCAATCCCAGAAGGCGCATGCGCTCAGATGTGCTGAAGTGCACAAATTCTCCGGTCGCCCCAAGTAAGACGATGCCCTGAACACCATGCGATACGAGAAAATCGATCAAATCCCACATCGCGCCCAGGTTGATATCTTCCGTCCCGAGCCTCCGCGGTGTTACGGCGGCCGCATAGACTCCCTGGATCGATGATGTCATCTGCCGAAAAGGCCTCCCACTTATCAATTCTGACCAAAGCCGCAGAGCCGTTCGGTTTTCGCGTTTACGATTGTACGCCCCGAGCTGGAATGCGCCGTCTGAGTTGTAAACCTTAGTCCGAACTTGGCCGATTGTTAATGGAGCCGAGCTCAGGCGCGTCTCCCATAGCGCGAGCGCTTCGCACAAGGCGATAAGTCTGTAACATGTTATGATAAAAAGGCCGAACGTCTTCTATATCGTTTGCGTACCTCTGATACGGGAGCCGCATCATCCGTGAAAAGAAAATGGAAGATCCTGCTGGCCATCGCGGGATTGCTTATTGCAGCCGTCGGCGTATTCGCCGGAGTGAAATACAGCCAACGGGGTATTGTAACCGTACAGACTGGCAAAGTTGTCCGTCAGGATTTGGCGGCGCTTGTCACTGCCTCCGGTGAGATCAAACCGCGGAACTACTATAACCTGGGCGCGAACACGATGGGTCCGGCTCGCATCACTGAAATTCTTGTGGCGGAAGGAGACCGGGTGAAGCACGGTCAAGTAGTCGCCAAGTTAGAGTCGGTTCAGGCCGCCGCAGAAGTGGCGGCTCAGCGCGCGGCCGTCGGGTCGAGCGAAGCGGAGTCCAGCGCCAGCGAGGCCAGTTTAAGGGTCGCCGATCAAGCGATTACGACAGCGCAAGCCTCCTTGGAACGAGCCAAGGCGGACGCAGATCGTGCGCGCATCGATTTTCAGCGCACGGAAAAGCTGTGGAACGAAAAGCTGATCGCTCGGCAGGAGTACGACACGCGTCAAAGCACGCTGCTTGGCGCCGACGCGGCCGTCAGAGAAGCGCAGGCGCGTCTGGATCAGGAAAAATCAAGGCGGCAACAGATGGCCGCCCAGTTGAACGCGCAACAGCGCCGGGTAAGTCAGGTACAGGCTAACCTTCGCCGCGCGTCGGATGTCTTGGACAAGTACAACGTGTACTCTCCGATCGATGGCGTCGTGACAAATCTACCCGTGCGAGTTGGTGAGACCGTTGTGCCTGGTATTCAAAACTCTCCTGCCAGCAATATCATGACGGTTGCCGACATGTCGCTGATCACAGCGGAGGTCAAGGTTGACGAAACTGATATCGTCAATGTGAAACTTAACCAGACGAGCGACGTGACAATCGATGCGATCCCGAATCGAGTATTCAAAGGCCGGGTGATCGAGATTGGAAATACTGCGATTCTACGTTCCACCGGGTTGGCGGCATCGCAGAGCGCGGTATCGAGTCAGGAAGCCAAGGATTTTAAGGTGGTTATTGCTTTGAGCGATCCTCCCGAGGACATTCGGCCAGGGTTATCCTGCACCGCTAAGGTTACGACTGCCACCCGAAATCACTCGCTGACCATCCCGATGGCGGCCCTCACCGTTCGTCAGAAGGGTGATCTGGAACCGCAGAAGAAGGACGCGAAGAAAGATCCCAAAGCCCCGATCGATCCAATCGCTGAGAAAGCTCGCAAAGAGGAAGTGCAGGGCGTGTTCGTCGTCGCCGGCGAGAAGGCGGAGTTTCGCAAGGTGGAGACCGGAATCACGGGCGCGGCCGACATCGAAGTTCTTAAAGGCCTGAACGAAGGCGATGAAATTATCACCGGCAGCTATAAAGTTATTCGTACGCTGCGGAACGATGCAAAAATCAAAATAGACAACAAGGCTCCTGTCAAAACGGAATCGTAAAGAATGGCAAATGCAGCAGTAGCAACGGCGGAAGAGCGCGGCGCACAGCTCAAACGCGAGAATATCGTCATCCGAACTTATGATCTCTGGAAGACCTACATTATGGGTGACCAGGAGATCAACGCGGTTTCCGGCGTCGATATCGAGATCAAGCGCGGTGAATATGTCGCTATCATGGGTCCTTCGGGTTCCGGCAAATCAACGCTGATGAACCTGATCGGCTGCCTTGATACCCCGACAAAAGGCGAATACTTCATCAACGGGAATCTCGTCAGCGCTATGACGGATGACGAGCTCGCTCGAATCCGCAACAAGGAAATTGGGTTCGTTTTCCAAACGTTCAACCTCTTGCCCCGCGCGACGGCGCTACACAACGTCGAGCTTCCGCTCATCTACGCCGGCGTTCCGTCAGAGGAGCGTATCGAACGGGCAAAGGTTGCGCTGACTTCGGTCGATCTGGGTCAGCGCATGCATCACAAACCGAATGAATGCTCCGGCGGTCAGCGGCAGCGTATCGCCGTGGCGCGCGCGTTGGTCAATCGTCCCTCGATTCTACTTGCCGACGAGCCGACGGGTAACCTCGATACGGCCACCGGCAACGAAATCATGGCGCTCTTTGAGCGACTGCATCAACAGGGAAATACGATCGTGCTCGTCACACACGAACACGATATTGCTTTACACGCGCATCGAATTATCTTCGTTCGTGACGGGAAAGTCGCCAAAGACGAGCTGGTTCCCAAATAGATCCAGATCAGCGAAGTACGCCTGTATGCCCTAAAGAGTAGCGCCCGGGTTGTGGGTACACGCACAACCCATGTGGGCCTTTGCCCACAGGAATTCGCGCCAGCAGCTTACCCGAGCTAGTATCGATCGCATAGACCTCACTGTTGTAGCGTCCCGACAACCAAAGGATCTTCCCGTCAGCGGACACTCCTCCCATATCCGGGCTTGCTGGCGGCGGCAGCGTCCACGTTTGAATAACTTTCTGCGTTGCAAAATCGATCACTGAAATCGTTCCCTCATCTCGATTCGAGCAGTACAGCAGCCGCGCATCGCGACTGGGATAGAGACCGTGGGCCCCACGTCCCGTAGGGAGAAATCCGACCACTTCGAAAGGCTCAGGTCGAATCACGTGAACGCCGTCCGCCATCATGTCCGCGACATAAAACAACTTGCCATCCGGAGATGTCTTTACGTCCTGCGGCATCCGGTCGTTCTCAACCGGCATCCGTCCGCCCCCGTGATGGACTCGTGTACCTTTACGGATTCCTTTGGCTCCGTCCTGCACCGGCAGCTTCAATGTGGCGACTACCTCTCGGGATTGGACGTCCACCTTTATCAATTCGCCTGAAAACTCGCAGCTCGCAATAAATTGGCGGCCATCGGCAGTGAAGTCCATATGGTCGACACCGCGGCAGGGTACCGCGATGGTGTGAGCAAGTTTCATGGTTTGCGCGTCATAAAAAAGCAGCTTCTTCACGCGCTCGGCCACTACAATGGCGTACTTGCCGTCCGGCGTATAGTACATGTTGTAGGGATCTTTGACCGAAATCGTGTCACCTTTCTCACCGGTCTTCGGATCGATGCGCGTGAGGGTATCGCTGAGATCATTGAGTACCCAGAGCGTCCGCAAATCATAGGAGGGAGTCACATGCTGCGGTTGTTTTCCTACACGAAAATGATTAATCACGCGGAAGCTGTTCGGATCGATCACATCGACGGTATTTGATCCGCTGTTAGGCACGTAAATTCGGTCGGGCAATTCCCGGACGGCGGCGCTCAATTTCCCAGCCGCGGTCTCGGAATAAATATTGTCCGCCACCAGGACCGGCGGCATACCCGGTAGCGGAGTGCGAGATGCTGGCCCGGTCTCCGGGTGTGAAGCCGCTGTGCGGCAGCTCCCGCATACCAACGCGGCCAGGGTCAGAACGATAATTGTGCGGAACATGCGGGCTCTCTACTGAATCATATCTTTGGAGAGTCGAAAATGAATACGCGATTACAGGAGTTGCTGGCGCTTATGATGATCGGCGACGGTGTGCTGGCCTTAGCGAGGCCGCGAGAGCATTGCCTCGTGTGGCTCCGAGGGCCGGAAACGTGGGAGCGAATGGTCGAATGGTTTGCCGACCGGCCTGAACTCACACGCGCCTTTGGCGCCGCCGAGGCTGCGTTTGGATTGTGGTGGGCGTTCCAGCAGATGCCGCAGTCCAAGGTATCGCTGCCCACTTAAAGCTGCCTTTCTGACCGCAAAAAAATACGCCGGCCCCCGCCGTCGTGGCGTCTGATTTTTTCATACGCTTTGTACTATGCAGTGCGCACGGAAAGCAGACGTTTCCAGGATGTTGGTGATCGGCTACCGGCAATCCATTGCCGAGATCGTGGGGAGATTCGAAGTAAACCGGAAGTGGGATGTTGATTTCGCTGCGCCTGCCGACGATTTAGCGGAAATCCTGCGCGATACGCGATATGACGTCGTGCTCGTACATCTGCTAGACCCTTCGCCTGAATTGACTCCGATCAGAATGCTCCGAGCGGTCAACCCAGACATCAAGATCATTCTGTTTGTTGAGCAGGCTACCACTGCGCACATCGTGGCTGCTATTCGGGCGCACGTCTTCAGCTTCTTCTCTCACCCTTTCGATATCGAAGATGCCTGTCACATGATAAAGACAGCTGCGGCATTGTCCGATTGGACGAATGGGATCGAAGTATTATCGGCGAGCCCCGCCTATCTGACGTTGCGTCTGAGATGCACGCTCGATACAGCCGATCGTCTTGTTCAATTCATGAAAGAAGTTCCGGTCGAGTTACTTCCCGATGAACTCCAGGACACGGCACATGCTTTCCGCGAGTTACTTCTGAATGCCATCGAGCATGGCGGCAAACTCGACGCCAACGAATGGGTGCGAGTATCGCGAATCCGCACCATGCGTACGCTCGTGTATCACATCGTCGATCCTGGCGACGGCTTTTCGAGCGCGAATCTCGCGCATGCCGCCATCTCTACTCCAGATGACCCGGTCCTGCATTTACAAGCGAGAGAACAGCTTGGGCGCAGAGCAGGAGGCTTCGGAATGCTAATCGCCACACACATGGTGGATGAAGTTATCTATAACGAGCAGGGCAATCAGGTAATCCTGATCAAGCACCTTGATTAGCCAATCCGACCCGTATGCAAGGCAACAATCCCGAACGTCATGCGTTCGAAGGAAACTCCAGTAAACCCGGCGTCAGTCATCTTAGCGGCGAGACCAGGAGCATCCGGGAACCTCCTAACGGAGGCGGGCAGATAGGTGTAGGCATCGGACGCCCCGGAAATAAGCCCTCCGACACGCGGCAGGATGTTTCGCGAGTAGAATCCATACGCAGCGTTGAAAATCGGGTTGGGCGGCTGTGAAAACTCGAGAATCGCAGCGACGCCACCTGTCTTCAAAACGCGCTTCAATTCCCGCAATCCGTTCTCATAGTTGGCCAGATTACGGAAGCCGAAGGCCACCGTAATTGCATCGAGCGACCGATCTCGAAGAGGGAGATGGAGTGCGTCCGCTTCAAAAAACGGGGAGGCTGCTCCCGCTTTCTGCTTCGCTGCAATCAGCATCGGATGGCAGAAGTCGCTCCCGAATACCTTGCCTTTCGCATGTGCGCGGATGGCCAGCATCAGATCTCCCGTACCGCAGCAGAGATCCAGGACCTGTGCGTCCGGTCGATCCAATATCGCTTGAAGACGCTTCACTGTCCGGCTTCGCCAGTGTTTGTCGATGTTGAACGAGAGCAGGTGGTTCAGCAGATCGTAGCGGGGCGCCACGCGGCCGAACATGTCGCGAACCCACGCGGCAGCTTCCTGCTCAGTTTCTGCGCCGCGAGGAGTCGCGCCACTCATGTGAGCGCGGCCTGAATTGCGTTGAAGACATGCTTTTCATCGATACCCGACACTACTCTGACGTGACCGATGCCTTCGGGAAGTACGAAGTGGACTTTGCCCTGAATCGTTTTCTTATCGCTGACGAGACGACGCATAAGCGCATCGGGGTCGACCCCGGTGAGGCTTGGAATGGGACCGTAAAGTGAGACGGTTTTTCGAATGCTGTCTCGCGACGAGGTATCCAGGAGCCCGACCAGAGATGCCAATTCAGTAGCTGCGTTCATCCCGAACGCGACAGCTTCGCCATGCAGAAAACGTTCATACCGGGTCTCAGCCTCCAGCGCATGACCGACCGTGTGACCAAAATTCAAGATTCTACGAAGGTCGCCTTCCTTCTCGTCAGCCGATACCACCTCGGCTTTGATACGAACGGATTCCGCGATAATCCGGTCCAGCACTTCCGCGGTTTGCGCGAGCACCTCCGGCGAGCGGAGCATCAGCAAATCGAACAACTCCGGACTGGAGATCACACCGTACTTCACGACTTCGAAGAGGCCGGCGCGGAACTCACGCTCCGGCAGCGTGGCCAGAACCTCAGGATCGATTAACACTGCCAGCGGCTGATGAAACGTCCCGATGAGATTTTTCCCGTTGCAGAGGTTAACTCCGGTTTTTCCCCGATCGCTGCGTCCACCTGCGCCAGCAGCGTGGTAGGGATCTGAATCACGGGCACACCGCGCATGAAGATGGAGGCGAGAAACCCGCCCATGTCATTCGCAATGCCACCGCCTAGCGCAAGGACAATGCTTGTACGATCCCCGCCGACCGCCACCATCTGTTCGGCCAAAGCCTCGACATGCTCGAATCGCTTCGTCGACTCACCACCCGGGAAGAACAACGTTCTGTAATCACGCCCAGCGAGTCCGGCAGCGATGGAATATCCAAATAGCGACCAGACGTCGGACGTGGTTGCAATGAAGATCTTTCCCGCCCGGGCAGGCACATATTGGGCGATGCGAGCGAGCACCCCTCGCTCAACCACACAGGGATAAGTTTCCCTGCCGGTTTGCACTTCATATGTCGGCACACTCCCATTCTGGCAAAGAACTAATTCAGGGTTGTGAGGAAGTCCACGGTGTACCATGTCGATATAGACCGCGTGCACACCATCGAATGCGATTATCTGGTTGTCGGCGCGGGCGTCGCCGGGCTTCGAGCCGCTATCGAACTTGCAGAGGCAGGTTCGGTTTTAGTGGTGGCCAAAGACAGTCTTCGAGAGTCTTCTTCCGAATATGCGCAAGGCGGGATTGCAGCCGCTCTCAGCGACGATGACGAGGTAGAGCTTCACGAGCAGGACACGATGGTAGCCGGCGCGGGCCTGTGCGACCGCGAAGCCGTGCGCATCCTCGTCCAGGAAGGGCCTGCTGCGATTCAAAAGTTGATCGAGTGGGGCGTCGAATTCGATCGTGAAGGAACCAAGCTTCTGTTCGCGCTGGAGGGAGCCCATAGCCGGAATCGTGTTCTTCATTCGCACGGCGATTCAACCGGCCGGGAAATCGCGCGCACGCTGTATCACAAAGCTGCTTCTCTAACAAGCATCGAATTCCGCAGCTTCGCATCGATCACCGACCTTTCTGGTACATAACGGCGAGGTGACCGGGGCCGTCGCCTGCGATCGCGAACAACGGCGGCAGGTCGGCATCTATGCGCGGGCAGTGCTTCTTGCCACGGGAGGATTGGGACGCGTATTCAAAGAGACCACAAATCCGGATGTCGCCACGGGCGACGGTGTCGCCACGGCATATCGCGCCGGAGCGGAGATCAGCGACATCGAATTCGTTCAGTTTCATCCGACGGCACTATACGTCCCGAATGCGCCTCGATTCCTGTTGACGGAAGCCCTGCGCGGCGAAGGAGGCAAGCTGCTGAATGCCGTTGGCGAACCATTCATGTCGCGTTATGACGAAAGAGGGGAACTTGCGCCTCGCGATATCGTATCTCGTTCTATCGTGGCAGAGATGCGGCGAACGAACTCACATGTCTTTCTGGATCTCACCCGCATGGATCCGGCTTTCGTCCGCCGCCGCTTCCCTCGCGTATATGAAACGTGTTTGAAATATGGCGTGGACATAACTGCCGGGCCGGTTCCGGTGCATCCGGCGGCGCACTACGCGATGGGCGGAGTACGAACCGATACTGACGGACGGACAAGCATTCCTCGTCTCTTCGCGGCTGGCGAGGCTGCCTGCTCCGGCGTGCATGGCGCCAATCGCCTCGCAAGCAATTCTCTGCTGGAAGGATTGGTGTTCGGCGCTCGAGCAGGCCAGGTGATGCGCGATTCTACTGCGAACGTCACTCACGCCGGAGCCATTCCCGAAGCGGAGGTATATCCCGATATCCACGAAAGCAGGGTTCGCCAGATCGGCTGGGAGCAGTGTGGAATTTCTCGCGATGCCGCCGGATTGCAAAGCGCAATCAAAACCTTGAAAGCGGTTGAATACAAGAACGTCCTTCATCCTACGCGAGAGCATTATGAGCTGCGGAATATCCACTCTGTCGCGCTTCTGATAGCTCGCTGCGCGCTGGCGCGTGAGGAGAGTCGTGGCGGTCACTACCGCACCGATTTCCCCGAAAGTCGACGGAAATTTCAGAAGCATTCGCACATCGATCGTCGCGCCGAGGTCTCTTTTGCGTAGACGAAGGCTCGCGCCGACCGATACGCGCCGTGAGTTCGCGCTTCGCGCTGGGGCCTCATCATGCGTGCTGATGTTGGCTGCTCTCGAGATCACGCAGGTCAGCCCGTGGACAGCGCTTTGGGCCACGCCTGCGATTCTGCTGTCGGCAATGCTGATCGCCTGGGCCGCGGAATCGGCCCAATTTTTTATCGCACAGGGCTTTGCGCTGGCGATCCTGGCGTGGCTGCAAACGCTACCGGAATTCGCTGTAGAAGCCGTACTTGCCTGGAAACAGCAGGTGCCGCTTCTACTCGCAAACCTGACGGGGGCGTTGCGACTGTTGACGGGCCTTGGCTGGCCGATGATTTACGCCACGGCCGCCTTCTTTTACCGGCGAAAGAACGGCAGGCCGATGAGGCGCATTCTCCTGGAGACCGAGCATTGCGTCGAAGTGGTGGGCCTGTTCGCTCCACTTACATACATGACTTACGTGTATTTCAAGGGCTCGTTGAGCGTCTGGGATTCCGCATGGCTGGTTCTGATCTATATCGCCTATTTGTTCGTGTTAAGCAAGATGCCGCCACAGGAGCACGAGGGCATCGAAGACCTGGATCTGATTCCGCGCAAGGTAGTCACCTCCGGTCCGGCGGTTCGAAACGCATCGATTGCGGCGCTGTTCATTGTCGGCGGCGCGCTTATTTACTTCACCGCCGAACCTTTCCTCGGTAGTCTTCTCGCGGTTTCTACATTAGTTGGAGTGCCGAGCTTTGTGTTTGTGCAATGGGTCGCGCCGTTCGTATCCGAGTTTCCGGAAAAGGTGTCCGCGTTCCACTGGGCTCGCACAGTGGAACGAGCGCCGATGGCGCTGATGAACATGGTATCGAGCAATATCAATCAGTGGACATTGCTGACCGCGATGTTGCCCCTGGTCTACTCGATGAGCGTGGGCAGTCCTGTAGCAATTGAATTTGACAATACGCAGAAACTCGAGTTGCTCATGACGTTGGGCCAATCCTTCATTGGAATGATGTTCCTTGTCAACATGAAACTGTCGTGGTGGGAAGCGGCAGCGCTCTTTGGCCTGTGGGCGATACAGTTCGCGTTCTCACCGGTTCCCCCGGGACCCGGCATCTTTGGATACATCTCGGCGAACATTCACGAATGGGTGACCTGGGCCTATCTCGCGTGGTCGGCGGCCGAGGTTGTCCGAACAATGGCAGGAAAGCGAAAGGCGGTGGCCTTTGCATTGTTTGCCCGAATTTGGCGCGCGCGAGTAATGGCCAGGTAAACGCCATTGCTACAATGAAGGCGCGCCAGATGCCCCGTATTCGATCCACTACAATCCTGTGTGTGCGTCGTGACAATAAAGTCGTCATGGCCGGTGACGGCCAAGTCACGATGGGACAGGAAGTCTTGAAAGCGTCAGCGAAAAAACTTCGCAGACTTTATAAAGACCGCGTCATTGCCGGTTTCGCAGGCTCCACTGCCGACGCGTTTTCGCTTTTCTCCCGCTTTGAAGGCAAGCTCGAACAGCACAATGGTAATCTGCCGCGTAGCGTAGTGGAGCTAGCGAAGGATTGGCGCACCGACAAAGTGCTGCGTCACCTGGATGCGTTGCTGCTCGTTGCGGATGCCGGCAGCACGTTTATTCTGAGTGGAACTGGAGATGTGATTGAGCCTGATAATGAAGTCGCGGCAATCGGCTCAGGCGGGCCATTTGCCAAATCGGCGGCAACCGCGTTGGTCGAAAACACTAAGCTTTCCGCGCGAGAAATCGTCGAGAAGTCGATGCGGATCGCAGGTAAAATTTGTATCTTCACTAACGAGAACATCATCATTGAGGAACTCGGGTAATGGGCAGTAGCCCGTCGCATCCATTGAATTGAGCAGTATGGTCATTTACCTCCCAACTCAGTCCATCGAAGACGTGCCCGCACTCGATGAACTCACTCCTCGTGAAATCGTGCGCGAGCTCGATAAGTACGTTGTCGGACAAGCTGAGGCTAAGCGGGCCGTTGCTGTAGCGCTTCGCAATCGGGTTCGGCGTCAGAAACTCGATCCCGACATGGCGGAAGATGTAATGCCGAAAAACATCCTCATGATCGGGCCCACGGGTGTCGGCAAAACGGAGATTGCGCGCCGCCTCGCAAAGCTTGCGAACTCGCCGTTTCTAAAAGTGGAGGCAAGCAAGTTCACCGAAGTGGGTTATGTCGGCCGCGATGTGGAAGCGATGATTCGCGACCTCGTAGACATAGCGATCGACATGGTTCGTGAGCAGCGATTGGAAGAGGTCGCGGAACGTGCCGAGCGGAACGCGGAAGAGCGCCTTCTCGATCTGCTGATGCCTCCGCAGCAGGAGGCTTCGGAATCAAACGAACGCACGCGCGAGAAACTTCGAGAACGGCTTCGTGCCGGAAAGCTCGACGAAAAAGTGGTCGAACTCGATGTAAAGGAGCGTATCCCTGCATTCGAACTCACCGCCAATGGGATCGAAGAGATGGACATCAACCTCCGCGATGTCCTTCCTGGGCTATTCGGCAATCGCACGAAGAAGCGCAACATGCGCGTCAGTGAAGCGATCGAATACCTGATTCAGGAAGAAGAGCAGAAGCTCATCGACATGGACCAGGTAACGCGAATCGCCCTCGAGCGCGTAGAACGCAGCGGCATTATCTTCCTGGACGAGATCGATAAAATCGCGGGGCGTGAGGGTGGGCACGGACCCGACGTCAGCCGTGAGGGAGTACAACGCGACATATTGCCAATCGTCGAGGGAACAACAGTTAACACGCGGCACGGCTTCGTACGCACAGACCACATCCTCTTCATCGCCGCTGGCGCCTTTCACGTCTCCAAGCCTTCCGACCTGATTCCTGAGTTGCAGGGGCGCTTTCCGATTCGCGTCGAACTGAAATCGCTCACGACGGATGATTTCATCCGCATCCTGCGTGAGCCCAAGAACGCGCTCATCAAGCAGTACACAGCGCTCCTCGAAACCGAAGGAATCAAGCTGGTCTTCACCGAGGATTCGATTCAGGAGATCGCAAAGCTTGCCGCTCAAGTAAACGATGCAAACGAAGACATCGGCGCGCGGCGGTTACACACGATCATGGAGAAACTGCTCGAAGAGATCTCCTTCACCGCCCCTGAAATGAAAAAGCGCAGCGTGCGAATCGACGGGGCTTATGTCCGGCAGCAACTCGCGGATATTGTGAAGGATCAGGATTTGAGCAAATACATTCTCTGATGCGGTCTGTCCTGCTAGCGGCGGCGGTAGCCGCGCTCTGCGGATGCGGATATGTGGGCGATCCGCTTCCACCTGCGCTCAACATTCCAGTTCCGGTCAGCGATCTTCGAGTGATCCAGCGCGCCGACAAACTCGTTCTGGATTTCACTGCGCCGGCACTCACCACGGAACAGGTTGCGCTTCGCACCCTGTCGGGGCTGGACGTCCAAGTTGGTGATCAGGTCATCGCGGCCGAAGTCCCGAACCCCGGAGCGCCAACGCATATCGAGATACCGGCCCGGTCCTGGTTCGGCCAGGAAGTCGGAATTCGCGTCGTACTGACCGGTCCCAAAGGAAGGCGCTCCAGCACATCGAATCTCGTTGCAATTCGTGTTTTGGAACCTCTGCAATCACCGACCCGCGTGAAGGCCGAGTCCCACCCCGAGGGAGTGCGCGTCAGTTGGACCGAAGCCGATCCCCGCGCCAAGAGCTTTCGCGTAAGCCGCATACCGGAAGCGAGCGCTGTCGTTGAGAAGCCCGAATACATCGACCGTGCGGTCGAGCTAGGTAAGGAATATAAATATTCGGTGGTAGCCGTGTCGGATGCTTCCGAGAGTCTGGCAAGTGTTGAAGCGTCCGTCGTTCCGACAGACACTTTTCCGCCAACGACGCCCACAGGACTGACGGCGATCGCCGGCCTGAACACCATCGAACTCGCCTGGGAGCGCAGCCCGGAACCGGACACAAAAAACTATCGTGTGTTCCGTGATGATCAACTCCTTGCAGCTGACATAGAAGCTCCCGCTTTCAGCGACAAGCAGGTCCGCAGCGGCCAAAAATATCGGTACGCTGTGAGTGCCCTCGATCAGCCGGGGAACGAGAGCGCTCGTTCCGCTGTTGTCGAAATCACCGCTCCTTAAGATTTTCACGCCCGCACAAGAAAAAAAGCAAACCGAGGAGTAGGATCGGTCGTACCTAGTTTTGATGACGGGATTTACTTTCGACGTCAAGTACGCCGTTCGCGCCCTGATGCGCACTCCGATGCTGACCGGCGTTGCGATCCTTTCGCTGGCTCTTGGAATCGGAGCGAATACGGCGATTTTCACCCTTCTTGATCAGCTCCTGCTGCGTCTCCTTCCGGTTTCGAGACCGGAGGAACTCGTGATGATCTGGTCCACCGGCCCCCACCTGGGAAACAACAATGGCGCCCGGGCGGCATCGTATCCGATGTATCAGGACTTCTCGCAAAAGGCGGAGGCTTTCGACTACGTCTTTTGCCGCTATTTGACGCCTCTGGCTGTCACCTTCGATAGAACCACGGAACGAGCCGAGGCGGAACTCGTCTCTGGCAATTACTTCCAAGCCTTATCGGTGGCCCCGGCAATCGGCCGAGTGTTCTCGCCGCAGGAGGATGACCGAAACTACAAAGGTCATCCGGTTGTCGTGCTCAGCCACAACTATTGGGTAGAGCGCTTCCATGCGGATCGCTCGATTGTGGGAAAGAAGATTTTGGTGAACAACTATCCCATGACGATTGTCGGTGTGTCTGCGCCTGGATTCGTAGGCCTCGATCCATCACGTGCGCCTAACCTCCGCATTCCCATTCAGATGAAACCTCTAATGACGCCTGGATGGGACGAACTAGGTAACCGGCGGAGTCAGTGGATCCAGATGTTCGGCCGGATGAAACCAGGTTACACGGTCGACTCCGCCAGAGCGTCCTTGCAGCCGCTGTTCAGATCAATCCTTGAACATGAGCTCACACTCGAGAGCATGCGTAAGACGTCCGCATATAGCCGCGCGAGATTCCTTGAACGCAACGTGCGCGTCGAACCAGCGGCAACGGGATACTCTCAGATGCGGGAACGATTCCGGACGGCGCTGATCGGTACTCATGTGCATGGTCGGACTCGTCCTCGTGATTGCTTGCTTTAATGTTGCGAATCTGTTGATTGCTCGGGCTGTCGCGCGACGCAAGGAGATTGCAGTGCGCCTCGCGATGGGGGCGGCACGTGGCCAATTGCTGAGGCAATTACTGGTCGAAAGCCTGCTTCTCTCAATCGCCGGCGGCGTTTTAGGCTTGCTGCTGTCCGTCTGGACGATTCGCGGCCTGCTCAGCTTCCTGCCCTCTGATGGAGTTACGCAAAGTCTGCGAGCCGAACCCGATATGCGGATTCTTCTATTCAACTTCGTCCTTGCAACGGCGACCGGTGTTCTGTTTGGACTCGCGCCTGCGATGCAATCGATGCGGCTGGATCTCTGGACTACCTTGAAAGATGTCGCCGGCGCTCTGGCAGGAGCCGGATCGTCAGTCCGATTCCGAAAGGCATTGGTGACCGGTCAAGTGGCTCTGTCGTTTCTCCTGCTCGCCGGGGCAGGGTTGTTCGTAAAGAGTCTGGGCAATCTCAAGAATCTGGATACCGGCTTTCATCGTATGGACAACCTCGTCGTGTTCCAGGTAGACCCGGCGCTTAGCGGCTATGCCGGACAGCAGCGGAAACAATTCTTGAAAAACGTTCTGGAACAATTGCGAGCGCTACCGGGTGTCACGGCGGCGAGTTATGCGACGATCTCTCTACTCGCAGGAGGCGAATGGGACTCCTCCATGTCAGTTGAGGGACATCAGAACAAAGATGGCGAAGATATCCAGGCGTACATGAATGCTCTCTCTCCGGGATATTTCCAGGCCATGGGTGTACCGATCCTTGCGGGACGAGATTTCGACAGCCGTGATGAAGGCGAGAAGATGACGGCGATTATCGTGAACCGCAAATTCGCGGAACACTTCTTTGGCAGTGTCGACAAAGCGATTGGACGGCACACCGGATTCGGCGGGGCCCCCGACACGAAGCTCGAAATGGAGATTATCGGCGTTGTAGAGAACTCGTTGTACGAAGGCCCACGGGAGGGTGTACACCGGCAGGCGTTTGTCGCGGATATGCAGAGCACGTTTCCCGCGTCGGCCACGTTCTATATTCGGACCTCGGTTCCATCCAGCGCAATGTTCGGCACAATCCGGCAGACCATCAAAGGAATCAATTCCTCGATGCCTGTCTTTGGCATGAAGACTCTTGAAAATCAACTCGATCAAACGTTGAGCACAGAGCGGCTGGTGGCGGTGCTGTCTACGGCATTCGGCGTTTTGGCCACCCTGCTCGCTGCCATAGGACTGTATGGCGTAATGGCTTTCGTAGTCGCAAACCGCACGCGGGAGATTGGCCTTCGAATGGCGCTGGGAGCGCAGCAGTCGTCGGTAGCGTGGCTCGTCATGCGCGAGGTCTTGATGCTGCTGGGTATCGGGCTCGTGGTCGGAGTACCCGTCGCATACGGTCTCAGCGGATACGTTTCGACGCAACTGTTCAACGTTACGCCCGTCGATGCATGGACGGCGCTGTCCGCCATTTGTGTCTTAGCGACGATTGCAATTGCTGCGGGATTTGTTCCGGCTCGGCGGGCAACCTCGGTCGATCCGATCAAGGCTCTACGTTACGAATAA
Organism: Bryobacteraceae bacterium; assembly: GCA_963833675.1. Classification (GTDB taxonomy): domain Bacteria; phylum Acidobacteriota; class Terriglobia; order Bryobacterales; family Bryobacteraceae; genus DASQDN01. The sequence continues at coordinate 512,529 of CAWHYW010000022.1, forward strand.
GTGGGGAATCGGGGCTCAGCGAACGCCGAGCCCCGCGAAAGACTAAACAGCCAGATCGAACTTCTCGGGATGCAGCATCGGGTCGCTTTTCACGACGACCGGGCGACCGACAATCGATTCCAGCTCTTCCAGATAATCGTTGCTATTCGACTTCAGGAACTTGGCAACATCCGGATGGGTCCGCACGACAACGTTCTTGCCATCGACATTCGGCCGCATCTTGACGGCTTCCTGCAAGATCTCGCCAACCACCGTTGTGACGCTCTTCGTGTAGCCGGCGCCCTCGCAGTCGGGCACGGCGCGCATAACGATCGTTCGAGACTCTGCTTCACCCGCTTACGAGTAATCGCGACCAGTCCAAAATCGTTGAACTGCAGAATCTTGTATGGCGCGCGATCGAACGCATCGCTTCTTCTAGCGCCTGCATCACCTTCTGGCGATTCTTGCGCTCGTCCATGTCGATGAAGTCGACAACGATGATTCCGCCCAGATCGCGCAGCCGTATCTGTCGCACGATTTCTTTCACAGCTTCGGTGTTCGTCTTGGTGATCGTATCTTCCAGCCGGTTCGACTTGCCCACAAATTTGCCGGTGTTGACATCGATCGCCACCAGAGCTTCGGTCTGATTAATGACGATATAACCGCCGGACTTCAGCCAGACCTTCGGACGCAAAGCCTTCTCGATCTCGCCCGTGATTCCGAAGAAATCGAAGATCGGAGCCGACCGCGTGTACATCTTCACTCGACCGACCAGCGCAGGCTGGAACCGTTGCATGAAGCGTACCGTGCTCTCATAGACGTCTTCGTTGTCCACCCATATCGTCTTGTACATATCGCTCAACTGATCTCGAAGGATCCGCTGAACGATCTCGAGATCGTGATGCAGCAGCACCGGCGCGGGCTTCTTTTCCGCCTTCTGCCGGATGTCCAGCCAGAGATTGTAGAGATACGCCATGTCGGCGCCGATCTCTTCATCGGTCTGGCCCTCACCGGCCGTGCGCACGATAAAGCCACCGGTGATCCCCTGCCTGTGCAGTTGCAGAATGCGCTTCAGCCGCTGACGTTCTTCGTCGCTGGCGATCTTTCGCGAGACACCCATGTGCTCGACCGTCGGCATGTAGACGACATACCGCCCCGGCAGGGCGATGTGCGAGGTGATGCGTGCGCCCTTCTGCCCGAGAGGCTCTTTCGCGATTTGAACGATGATCTCCTGTCCTTCTTTCAGAAGGTCAGTGATCGAGGGCAGCGTTGAGGATTTACGATCCTCGGAGATTTCCTGCTGAGGCGCGCGAACTTCACGCTCAGGGGCCTGGTTGGTTGCACGCTCCCCTTGGCTGCGCTCGCCGGCACGATCGCCTCCTCGTCCGCGGCGCCTCATGCGGCGCGATGAGCGATGTTGATAACGATTACCCTGTTCGCGAACACTAGCCTGCAGCGGCTGATCGGGATTGGGTTCTTCGACGGCGGCAACGCTTTTTCGGTGTCGGTTGGAGGCTCTTCAACCGGGGCTTCGTCGTCTCTTCCTCCTCTTCCTCGATCGCTTCTACATCGATACCGGCAGCAGATGCAGACTCAACGGATTCATCCTGAAACTCCGGCTGCAGACATTACGGGAGTCGTAAAGAAAGCCGAATCCGGGAATGCTGCTGCGACTACCTCCGGAGCAGCCGGCAGAGGCTCAGGCTCTTGATCTTCCAACTCGAATGGTTCGAGAGGCCCATTTCAACAGTATCGAGTTGGCCGGCGGCAAACCGCTCCTCTTCGAGTGACTCTCCAGAGATATCCTCCGCGATCGGCGCATCCGGATCATCGGGCTGCAGACAACAGGCTCGACCTCCTGCCCGTAGGTTTCCCCGTCGGTTTCCGAAGGCGCGCGGCCGCTATACTTCGCAAGTGATTCACCTGGAAGCAAAAATACCTCTTCCGCCGCCGCCTCAGGCTCCTCATCTACCGGAGCACTTGGTTCAGCGGAAGCGGGAGTGGCGGTTAAATCGGAGGCATACTTCGAATCTGGAAACCCTCTACCACGGGTCCGCCGGCGCCGGCCGCGACGACCACGCCTTTCGCGTTGCTCCCGGGGTGATTGTTCCCTGGACTGACCCAGCTTCGACGGGCGGCTCTGGTTCTTCGGCAGCAGGCGTCTCGACCTCTGCGATTTCCTCTGCTGCCGGTGGCTGCGCGTCGACGATGGGCTGTGGCGCTTGGATCGGTTCCGAACGAGGGTGTCCCTGCGAAGACTTGGCCGGTTTGGTTTCGATCCGGTCGTATTCTTCGCCGTTCTCCTCGAAGAAGTCCGACACATACAGGAATGTGTCTCGATCCAGACCGAGATCGACAAACGCCGACTGCATTCCAGGAAGAACCCGTGTGACTCTCCCCTTATGAATACTACCGGCGAGAGAATACTCATTCGCGCGTTGAAAATAAATCTCGACCAACTGGTCGTCTTCCATGATCGCCACCCGCGTTTCGTGGTGGCTGGAAGAAATTACAAGCTCCTTACTCATTCCATCTCCCGAGTTACGCCGAGAGACGACCATCTAAAGGCCAGAGGAAGGTAGTTTGGATTGTCGCGCCAAAAAACGTGCGCGGATTACGCTTAAACAGAGGGCATGGTTCGTTCTCAAACCAAACACCCGCATAAAACCGTTTTTATCTATTCATCGCCGGCGAACGACGCCACGCACGATGAACAGGATTCCAAAACCCGACCAAACCTCAATAACCTGGCTAGATCGACATCCCGGTCGACTAATTCACAAATCGCCGGAGCCGGACATTATTCACAAGCCCCAGCATTAAAAAAACCGAAATCGTGTTAGAGCCGCCGGCACTCATTAGCGGCAATGGGATACCAGTCACCGGCATCCGGCCAACCACCATCCCTACGTTCACCAGAACGTGAAATAACAGCAACGCGCATACTGACATGCAGATATACATCCCGGCCCGATCAGGCGCGGTCTGAGCGTTTTGAACTATCTGCATCAGCAGCAGAAAATACAAACCTAATACTACAACAACTCCGACGAACCCGTGCTCCTCCCCGAACGCGGAGAAGATGAAGTCGGTGTGCGGCACCGGCAGAAACTGGAGTTGCGTTTGCGTCCCGCGAGTTACTCCTCTGCCCCACATGCCCCCGTGTCCGACGGCGATCATGGACTGAATTACCTGATACCCGCTGCCTCTGGGATCCTGAGACGGATCAAGGAAGCTGGTCAACCTGGCTCTTTGATAGTCGTGCAGAAAGTGCCACGCCACCGGCAACGAGAGGCCCAGGCTCAGAATGACGATGGCGATATATTGCCATCGCACCCCGGCCAGAAAGACACCGGCAATCAAAATAGGAACATAGGTCATGGAAGTTCCCAAATCCGGCTGTTTCATGACCAGAACCATTGGAATTCCAACCCACCCCGCAATCTTTGCGATATCTCGCCAATCGAGATCGTCCTTTCGAAGATCGGTTAAGTAGCGTGCCACAAGCAGAACGAGGACGGTCTTGACGAACTCCGAGACTTGAAATTGGAATCCTCCGGGCAGCGGAATCCACCTTCGCGATCCGAAAACGACCGTACCGACGAAGAAGATGCCCACCAAGCCGGCGACCGCGACCCCATACAGCACATACGCGTGCTCCAACAAGGTGTGGTAATCGATCTGGCTGGCAAGCCAGAAGAAGAGGAGTCCGGCGCCGATCCACACGATTTGTTTCCACCAGGCGTCTCGCCACTTGGTTTCGTGGGTCGCGCTATAAATCTGCAAGATGCCGACTGCGGAGATCATCAGAGTGATCAGCAGCAAGGGCCAGTCGATGTCCCGAATCGACTTGTAACTAGACGCCATGCCGCTACTCTTCCATTACCCCTGCGCCGGAATTACTTACCTGCATAACTACGGACTTCGGGTCAGGTCGTCCAACACGTGGAGCAATCACGCCGGGCTGGAAAGCAGGCAGCGATGCCAAAAGATTGTGCGGATCCTGTCGAACTCTTTTATCGAAATAGGCCTTGATTACATCCCGAACGATAGGCGCCGCCAGGTTTCCATGTTCCCCGTTTTCGAACAAGGCAACAACTACGATTTCCGGAGAGTCGCGCGGAGCGAACCCTACAAACCAGGCGTTATCCTTCAGGTGCCGGCTGACAGAACCTTTCAAAACTTCGTTCGAAGCGAGTTGCGCAGTTCCCGTCTTTCCACAGACTTCCAGTCCCGGGAGTCTTGCCCGGGGCCGGTACCGCTGCCGTTCACTACCTCATGCATTCCGTCGATGACCTTTAGAACGTTATCGATACTGATGTTTTCGCGGCGTCCGCTTTCCCTCGGCGACTGATCAAGGACCAGATGCGGCTTTGTCCAAATGCCGCCGGTAGCGATTCCGCCGATCGCATGCGCCAGTTGTAAAGGAGTGACGGTAAGAGCACCTTGCCCAATTGACACGGATATCGTTTCGCCCGCATACCATTTCTCGCGGAAATTGCGCATCTTCCATTTGCTAGACGGCACAACACCTGAAGCTTCGCCCGGCAGATCGATACCGCTTTTCGAACCAAGTCCCGCCATCTCGGCGTACTTGGCGATGGCATCGATTCCCATGCGATTACCGAGCGTGTAGAAGAACACGTCGCAAGATTGGGCAATCGCCTTCTGGAGGTCAACCGTGCCGTGACCGCTGTGATACCAGCACCGGAAGTACCTTCCGTAAAAACTTGCGCCACCGGGACAGTGGACCTTGAAGTCGGGGGTGAGCGCACCGGTTTCCAGGCCAGCGAGTGCCATCAAAGGCTTAAACGTAGACCCGGGAGCCAACTGAGCTTGAATCGCGCGATTCAGCATCGGCTTTTCGGGGTTCAATACGATTTCTTTCCAGTCCTTGGCGAGAATCCGACCCGCAAACCGATTGGGATCGTACGCAGGGCGGCTTACCATGGCGATGACTTCGCCGCTGCGAGGATCCAGAGCCACAACCGCTCCGCGGCGTCCATCCATTGCAAGCTCGGCCACGGACTGTACATCCAGATCAATCGTCATCTGGAGGTCTTTCCCGGGGACAGCTTCTTTTTCTTCCAATAGGTTGCGTTCTCGGCCCCGATTGTCCACGACGACTTGCCGCTGGCCGTCGACGCCCATCAACTGCCTGTTATACTGCCGCTCAATGCCCTGCTTACCGACAACGTCACCCTGCTCATAGTCGATGAACTCGGCCGTATTAAGCTCGTTTTCGCTGACTTCGCCCACGTACCCGATGACGTGCGCAGCGAATCCATCCCGCGGGTAAAGTCGTTTCTGCGCATGGATTAATTCCATCTCGGGAAACGTGCCGGGATCACGATGAGACTCTGCAAACGCCAGTTCGGCAGGAGTAAGCTCCTCTTTGATGATGATCGGCTCGTACGTTGGCCGATTTCGAAAGCGCTTCAACCGCGCGACCAATTCCTCGTAATCGAGGTTTAGCCCTTCAGCAATCGGCTTAAGATGCTCTTCCTTCAGGGTCTCTCGCGAGAGGATCACACTGAATGACGAGTGATTATCGACGATGACGCGGCCGTCCCTATCGAGAATCTTCCCTCGGGGCGCCAGGATCGGCAGCGATTTGATCGTATTTCGCTCCGCCGCTTCCGTATAAACGTCCGGGCTTTCGATTTGGAGTCGCCAGAAACCCGAGATTAGAAAGAGAAAGATCGCCACCGTAGCGTATTGAAAAACTGCGATCTTAGCGGCGCTTCTCTGAACGTCATCGCGCAGGAGCGCCTTCGGCTCAATGCTGGGAAGCTTCTCCGGGGCGGGCGGTTTTCGGTGGAACAGACGAGACAACAACGGTTGGCCTACTCTTTCATTTTATCCAGAAGCATGAATAACGGGAGCGCAACGGCAGCATTCAAAAGACCAAACAGAAACGTTTGCTGCGGATTGAAATCGATCTGCTGGCCTAAAAGAGCCCTTGCCTCCATCCAGATAAAAAATTGATGAAAGACAAAGAAAAAAAACCCCAACAGGAACTGTATAAACGGGTTATCCACGTCAAAACGCATACTGACACTAGCTGCAAAGTACCCCACCAGCGTCTTCACGATTCCGAACATTCCGATCGGATGCTGGCTCAGGGAATCCTGAGCTAATCCGATTACCGCGCCGAAAAGAAGTCCGGGAATTGGCTGCCGCCGCATCAGCGCATAGTAAACAGTTACAAGAAGCGGCAATTCCAGGTAGCCGAGATATTGAAAAAAGCGAGGTAGATAGACCTGGAACAGAATCGCCAGCAGCGGGACTAAGATCATCCCAGCCGGGCGAATCCGCATCCTGCGGTTCCGCCGCGGGACTTCCGTAAGGAGCCGGTCCGTGGAGAACTCTGTCATGGATTCGCCGGTTTGTCTGATTGATCCGTCTTCGATTTAGCCGGCTCGGTTTGCTTCGGTTCAGAAGTCTGAGGCTGTGCCTTGGGTCCGACCGTTCGGGGAGGGCCGGCTGGTGTCGGTCCCGGATCGGTGGTCCTCGGCCGAATCGGTTCGTTCGCGGATCGCGGGGGCGGAGTTATGACGTTGATTGTACTTCCGTTTTCGGATGTGACTCGCTTCGGCGGAGCGGGAATGGGCTGGCCGTCAGGACCGATCGTGGTCACCGGACGAGGCGCTGGTTTGGATTGTGCGGGTGCTCCGGGGGGAGTCAATTGAGTCGCGGGCGATCCCGAGGGAGGCGTTCCCGCAGGCTTCGGTTTTACAGCCGCCGGCTGACCCTCGGGAGTTGGTGTCGTGGGGCGAGGACTCGCCGGAGCGCCAGCCGTTGGGTTCGTTTGGCCCGTCGGGTTCGTTTGAGAAGAAGACACCTGTTGCTGTGTTTGGTCAGTTGCAGGGACTTTGGGCGCCGGCGCCGCCGGTTTGGGCTGTTGCACCGTCAGATTGAAATTCGGTGGTTTCGAGCCGGGGCCGCCCTCCCCGAAACTATGGCCCTGCGCGTCCCCCAGTTCCTTATATTTTTCCCGCATGCGATCCGCATCGGTTGAGAGAACGCTCTGCGCAGGACTCGCCGGCTTGGCGCGCGCCGGAGGATCCATCAAATAAATATCGTCCGATGCCGCGGTCTCCGTCGGATTCGGAATCGCCTGATGCTCGCCCTGTATGACCACGAGCACTTCCTCCAAGCCGTTTTGAAACCCACTCGGCACGACATAGATCTCTTTGGAGGTCTTTCCGGGCCGCACTACCGTAGCCCGCCCGACCGGCATTCCTTTGGGGAAAATACGATCGTCACCCGACGTGTAGAACATTTCTCCAACGTCCACTTTTTCTTCGTTTTGGACGTGATCGATGATGCATTTGCTCTGACCCAGGCCCCTGATGGTCCCGTGGACACGATTCTTCTGTGAAATCACACCGGCGCCGTAAAAGGTAGGATCCGTAATGAGCAATACTTGGGACGCGGTAGGAAACGCATTCAGCACTTTGCCTACGATCCCGTCCGGCGTTACCACTGCCATTCCCCGTTCGATCCCTGTGGACGACCCTTGATCGACGTAGACAACTCGCGAATTCGCTCCGGTCCCTGTCCCGATAATTCTCGCCGGAATCGTTCGTGAGGGAGTTCGCGCCCGAAAAGCATTTAAAGCTTGTGCGCGCTCCGAAGTCTCCAACTCGGATTTCAGAAAATGATTCTCCATTTTCAGATTCCCGAGTTCTTTACTGAGTCGGAGATTTTCTTCTCTGACGTTAATCAGAACAAAGTAGTCCTCAACCAGACCGATCGTGTTCCGGCGCACAACCTCTAATAATTTGGCGACAGGAGTAACAGCAGTCACTGACCACACGCGAATCAGGCGAATGTCCTGGTTGCTTTTCACCTGATAAGCGAGGAGCAGCAACTGCCCCAGCACCACAATCAGCAGGACAGTCAGGTTTCGGAATCGGTTTAGGAGGAACTCCATGGAGGTGGTGGGCGAGGCCCCCTTTACGAAAGACTTGCTTTCTGTTTAATAGGTTTCTGCTCTCACTCGATCGCAATTCGACGAAGAAGCTTGAAATCTGTCAACATTTTACCCGTTCCGAGGCAGACAGACGCCAACGGATCTTCCGCGATGGAAACAGGTAACCCGGTCTCTTCTCGAATTCGTCGATCTAAATTCTTGATCAACGCGCCCCCTCCGGTAAGAACAATGCCCTTGTCGCTGATGTCCGCGCTAAGCTCCGGAGGAGTACGTTCCAGCGCAACGCGAATCGCATTCATGATAGTCGCGACACATTCCGCAAGCGCTTCCCTGATCTCGCTATCGTCGACGGTTACGGTCTTGGGCACGCCCTCAATCAGGTTACGGCCCTTTATCTCCATCGTCATTGGCTTGTCCAAAGGATAAGCCGATCCGATCTGGATTTTGATCTGTTCGGCGGTACGCTCGCCAATCAGCAGATTGTACTTCCTTTTGAGGAACTGCATGATGGCATCGTCCATCTCGTTACCAGCCACGCGGACCGATCGCGAATAGACGATTCCAGATAAAGATACGACCGCGACATCGGTAGTGCCCCCGCCGATGTCAACCACCATATTTCCCGACGGTTCGGTAATCGGAAGCCCCGCCCCAATCGCCGCGACCATGGCCTGCTCAACCAGGTGGACCTCGCTGGCCTTAGCCCTATACGCCGAATCGATCACGGCGCGCTTTTCCACCTGCGTGATCTCGCTTGGAACCCCAATTACGATCCGCGGGTGGACCAACATTTTGCGCCCGTGCGCTTTTTGGATAAAGTAGTTGAGCATTCGCTCAGTTACCTTAAAATCCGCGATTACGCCGTCTTTCATAGGGCGAATCGCGACGATATTTCCCGGAGTTCGGCCGACCATTTCCTTGGCCTCGCGGCCAACAGCCTCGATATCTCCGGTCGTTTTGTTGATCGCCACGATCGAAGGCTCGTTCACGACGATACCTTTGCCTTTCGCAAAGACGAGCGTATTGGCCGTGCCTAGATCGATGGCCAGGTCCGACGAAAACAGACTAAAAAGTGAGCGGAGATTCATCAGAGGGTGTCCGTGAGGGCTCGGAATGACCGAACATTCAGACTCGTACCGTTTTGCTCAGAGTACCATACCGTTCTGGCCCGTTCAACGGTAATGATTTAGCTTTCCGTTTGTTTCCAATGAGCTACAGGACCTAGAACCAATCCCTCAGTTCGGCGAAGCCGTTGACCTTAATCACCCGTCCCGGACCGCTGCGCAGGTCCGTGCGCTCCAGATGCCAGGTACGTTCGTGAGGAACAAATACCGCGTTCAAGCCGGCCTCCAAAGCCGGGTTTATGTCCGATTTGGGAGAGTTTCCAACCATCCACGTGCGCGAAGGCTCAAGTTGCCTTTCCACCACAAGTGCTTCATACGTCGGAGCATCCTTCTCGCGCACGATCGCGCTGTGGCCGAAATAAATCCCCAGTCCCGATCGATCCACCTTGAGCTTCTGTTCTTCCGGATGCCCTTTCGTGAACAGCGTCAGGTCGTGTCGAAGGGAAAGATATTCCAGGGTTTCCTGTACTCCTTCGATCAATTCGATCGGCTGCGACATTATGTCGTTCGCCAGTTCCATGATTCGGCCGGCGTCTCCAGGCTGAATATTTCGTTCGACCAGCCGTTCATAACATTGGCACATATTGCGCCCGAAATTCTCCGCTCCGTAGCCGTGGATTTTAATACTGGCGAGTTCAATCTCATCTAAAGTCGAACGGATTTGCTCCGCCGTGAGTAGCGAATGATCCAGAAATGACACGAACGCATCGAATGCGCGCTCGAAATAGATGTTGTTCTCCCAGAGCGTGTCATCGGCGTCGATTAGAAGATTCTGTCTCACTCAGGCCGCTTCCCGAAAGCAATGAACCCATGGCCATTCGTCGGAGCCACCTTGCGCACGTGAATCGCTCGCTTAAGATTGGCGAGGTATTCCGGGAAGAACTGATTTATGTGGGTGATCCGTTCCGTCTCGGATCTCATTGCGAGCAACGCCTGTCGTAGAGTGAGGTCAGGAACATGCTCCGCGATTCTAAAACTGAGCTGAGGATCGTCATAATCGGGCGCTTCCCTTTCCGATTTCTCCTGAAGGCGCAAGAGCTCGAAGCAGGCCAGCGCCATTTTCCGCGCATCCGCCGGCGCCGGCGTAAGATCTTCGTCATCAAAGAAATCAACCGCGCCTCGTAAATACGCCTTGGTTTCATCCAGAAAGAGGATTTCAAATCTGCGGCGGCCTACACTGATGATGTCCATCCGGCCATCCGGATACTGCTTCTCCACGCTCTCCACAGTCGCAGTACATCCAAGATTGAGAATGCCTTTCTCGCCCGCCTGCACTACGCCGAACTCTGTCTTGCCGCGGATCGCCTCGCCGATCATCTCCTTGTAGCGCCCTTCGAAAATGTGGAGAGGCAGCACATTCGAGGGCAGCAGGACAGCTTCGAGCGGAAACAGGGGAAGCAGATTATCCTGCATGTTACTATTATCTCGACCCGCCATACCTGAATGAAATCGATGCGATTGGACGGCAAAGTCGCGATCGTGACTGGCGCGTCCGAAGGTATCGGCGCAGCGCTTGCGAAGGATCTGCAGGAGCGCGGCGCGAACTTATCCTTGGTAGCACGATCGGAAAGCAAGCTCCGTGAGGTTGGCGCAAAAACCGCGTTGATCACGGCCGGAGATCTGCTCGATGCTGCGACACGCGCTTCGGTCGTTCAACGGACCATGGATCGATTCGGCCGCATTGACCTGCTCATCAACAATGCCGGCGCCGGCCTCTACGCCCCGTCTCACCTCACGCCCATCGAGCAGGCGCGACAGCTCTGGGAATTGAACTTCTTTGCTCCACTCGATCTGGTCCAGCAATCAGTCGTGTTCATGAAACAACAGCGAAGCGGCGTTATCGTCAATGTAGGGTCGATCGCCGGCAAAATGACCCTCCCCTGGTTTACGCTGTATTCGGCATCGAAGTACGCCATCGGATCTCTCACCGACGGCTTGCGCATGGAGCTCCGCACGTATGGCATTCACACCCTTACAGTCTGTCCTGGCTATGTCAACACTCGCTTCCAGGAAAACGTGCTTCTCGGCCAGCCTCCACAACTGGCGAGTCCTGCAAGAAAGTGGGCGATCTCTCCGGAAAAATGCGCGGCCGATATTATCCGCGGTATCGAAAAGGGAAAACGAACCGTAGTCACTCCCGCTTCCGGATGGCTACTGATCGCTCTGGAGCGGCTCTTTCCGGCGCTGGTTGATCGTCAGCTCGAGCGCGTATATTTGCAGCGGGTTTCGCAGTGATGAACTTGAAGCTGAAGCGCACTCCGGGCATTTTCCTGATTGGTTTCATGGGGTCGGGAAAATCCACGGTCGGCCGGATGCTCGCGGAAGAGATCGGGTGGCGCTTCGCCGATCTCGATGACGACATCGAGCATGCCCATCATCGAACGGTAAGCGACATCTTCCAGCATCTCGGAGAAGAAGAATTTCGGCGGATCGAGCACGAGGCTATCGTTCAACGCGTGCTCAGCATTCGCCGGGGAGAACCGACAGTGCTCTCGCTCGGAGGCGGAGCTTTCACCAGGGAAGAGAACATCGAACTGCTTCACGAGAACGGGATTACAATCTGGATCGATACGGATTTCGAGATCATGCGGAAGCGTGTGCAGAGTTCCGATCACCGCCCGCTGGCGCGCAACCAGGAACGTTTCGAGCGCCTTTATCACGAGCGCCGGAAATTCTACTCGCGCGCCGAATTTCATGTGCCCGTTCACGTCAACGATTCCCGTATCGCTTTAGCTGAAGTTTTGAAACTCAAACTCCTCGATTAATGAGCCTACGGCAGGACGTGCTCGACATCTTCGCCGCCGCCTTGGAAGCATCGGATCCGGCCGAGGCAATCCGCCGTCACATGCCTCCCGCGAGCCAATTCGACCGCTTCCGTGAGATCTGGATTGTAGGCGCGGGAAAGGCTAGCGCTCGAATGGCTGCCGCAGTCGAGGAGATTCTCGGCGAACGCATTACCGGTGGAGTCATCGCAACCAAAGATGGGCACCTGGCAAATACGAAACGAACCCAATTGAGGGAGTGCAGCCACCCGGTCCCCGATGAAAGGGGTGTTGCTGCGGCCCAGAAGATTCTTTCCATCGCGCGTTCCGCCACCGAGGTGGATCTCATTATCTGCTGCCTTTCCGGCGGAGCCTCTGCTTTATTGCCGCTTCCCGCCGACGGGATTTCGCTAGCGGACAAGCAGGAGACGACACGCTTACTGCTGGCGTCGGGCGCGACGATTCACGAAATAAACGCCGTGCGCAAACACCTGTCGGCGATTAAAGGAGGATTACTCGCCGCGGCGGCCTTTCCGGCTTCCGTTTTGTCTTTGATTTTGAGCGATGTGATCGGAAACAACCTCGACGTAATCGGATCCGGCGTGACAGCCCCTGATTCGAGCACCTACGCCGATGCGATTGCAGTAATTCGCAAGTACGAACTACTCGATCGCATCCCGCCGGCGGTACGGAGCAGGTTGACCGACCCTAAGTCGCCGGAAACACCAAAGAACGATCATGCCGCATTCGAGCGGACACGGAACATCATCGTAGGGAGCAACGATCTCGCCCTCACGGCCGCTTCCGAACACGCGAGAACTCTCGGCTACAACACAATCATTCTTTCAAGTTTCATCGAAGGCGAAACACGCGAGGTCGCACGGGTGCATGCCGCTATCGCGAAAGAATTGGCCGCATTTGGAAGGCCGATCCCCAGACCGGCGTGTGTCATCTCTGGAGGAGAGACCACAGTCACAATACGTGGTGAGGGCAAGGGTGGACGCAACCAGGAATTCACTCTCGCAGCGGCTATCGATATTGCAGGGATGAATGACGTCTGTATTATGAGCGCCGGAACGGATGGCACTGACGGCCCAACCGATGCCGCAGGGGCCATCTGCGACGGAGAGACGCTGCGTCGAGCTCCCGCCGCCGCCGAATTCCTCGATCGGAACGACTCATATCGCTACTTCGAATCTCTCGACGATCTGATCAAGACCGGGCCCACAGGAACGAACGTCATGGACGTGCGATTCGTGCTCGCAGGCTAGCTGGAAGCGGCGCTTGCCGTTCGGACACGATACATCCGGTATTCCCCAATCTCCGTTTGCAGGGGAAGAGCATCAAGAGAATCGAATCGATACGGTGTTCCGGCGACCAGGTCACGAACCGTGCTCGATACCAGCACTTCTCCGGGAGCTGCTCGCCGTGCGATGTCGGACGTGATCGCAACCGCTGTCCCGCCGAATTCTGAGGGGCTGGATCGTTGACATTCACCGGTGTGCAGCCCGAATCCAACTCCGATCCGCATGCGCGAAGCATGGCTTTGGAGCACACAGGCACAGCGGATGGCGCGCGCAGGCCCATCAAAAGTCGCCGCGGGTCCACCGCTGGCGGGATGGAAAACGCGGCCTCCAAACCACTCCACTTCACGTTGGACATGAGTTTCATACTGCGCCCATGCGGGAGACGGGGAAGTCTCGCGTTTGCCCACACAAAGGACAGTCGCTAGAATTCGATCAAGCTCGCGATCGTGTTGGTACGCCGCTAGAAATTGTTCGATGTGGTCAAGCATTGCATCCTGGTCACCCACGAACGGTAGATGATCGGAGCCGGGCAGTTCAACAAATCGAGCCCCGGGAATGCGGGATGCCACGTACCTTCCCTCCTCGACGCGAAGACACTTGTCTCCGGTGCGATGAAGTACAAGGGTAGGCACATGGACGGAGGGAAGGACGTTCCGAACGTCGATCTGCGCATTCATGTTGGTCATTGCAACAGCCGCCCCGGGACTCGCTCCCATGCGCAGGTAGGTTGACCACCATTCGCGAAAGGCGGGATCGTCGGCCATGCTTGGAGCTCTCTCCACCAGTCCCACGGGACCGCCCCAATGTGTCTCGATTTCTTTCAGAAAGCCGTTCCGTTCCTCTTGGGTTACGCCCCACGGATAGTCATCGGATCGAATTCTGCGGGCGTAAGTTCCGATCATAATTAGCGCTAATGTCATATCTGGATACGTCGCCGCAAATAGCGTCGACATCGGCCCGCCTTCGGAAACGCCGCAAATCACCGCGCGCGTCGACCCCGCAGCATCCATCACAGCCCGTACGTCATCCATGCGCTCTTCAAGAGTGGGCAATTGCGAGATCGGGACGCGGTCAGAAAGTCCAGTGCCGCGCTTGTCAAACAAAATCACCCGCGAAAACGTCGCCAGGCGGCGCAAAAATTTTCCGAACGAAGGCTCCGTCCAAAAATACTCCAGGTGGGACACCCAGCCCATTACGAAAACAAGATCGATCGGACCTTCTCCGAAGACCTGGTACGCGATATTGACATCCCTGCTGCGCACATAATGAGTCTCGGGAGGGCGAAATACATCCGCTTGCGGCGTACTAATTGCCGCGCTTCCCTCCGAAACTCGCCCGGTGAAGCGATACCCGTGTTTGGGCACGGTTGCGATAAATTCATCTCCCTGTCCACCCAGCAGTTTGCGCAGTAAAGAGATGTTTTGAGAGAGATTATTTTCTTCGACAATGCTATCCGGCCAGACCATCTGCAGCAGGTCTTTCTTGGATACCATGTGCCCGTGGTTCGAGACGAGAACGCTTAATGTTTCGAAGGCTTTCGGCGTGAGAGGAATCTGTTCGCCACGGTTGAGGAGCTGACGTTCGCTAACGTCCAAGACGAACGTACCGAAAGCATAGGTTCGGTCGGCGACCATGCCCATAATCCTCCTAACGCGAGATTATTGGACGATTCCGATCATTGTATCGCCATTCAAACCAAATTTATTTTTCTGAGCGACGCGTTCTCATAAGAAATTCAGAAAACTCTAAAGCTCTGTGAGCGCGCTTCGGGGCATACTGTGGCAGGTAGCGAATCGAGACTCCAGAGTCGAATCGCCGCTGCGGGCGCATGGTCGTCGTGCGCCCGACTAACTCACTCTATTTTGACCGGCTTGAACGATGTGCGCCTGTCCATCGCCTGGCTGAGGTCTGGCCAACTGACACCTAAAAAGTATTTCCCAGATTGTGGAGGGGAAACATGAATGTACTTCGCTTTGCGGCTTCCAGGATCGCGCTTGTGGCCGCTACTTTCGTCGTATGCTCGCCTGCCCACGCGGGCGCAATCTCATTAGGAGACTGGCACGAGTTCTCCTTTACCCGTCCTGGTGTAGCTGCTGTGGGTTGCGCTCCGGCAGACCCGGCGGGCAATTTCTGCATTCCGAGCTCCGGCACACCTTCGTCGTTCCTCGATGCTCCGCCGTGGACCTTTACGTCTGCGCTTGACATGGTCCTCGCGGTCACGGACGCATTTCTCTCAGGTGACCGGTTCTCGATACTCGACTTCAACAGTCCAATTCAACTCACATCTGCTCCAGTGCTCGGCGCCGATTGTGGCGATGACCCGGTTGTCTGCTTGGCGACACCTGGGATGAGCACGGCGATTCTGAAGTTAACGGCCGGTCCTCATTCGCTCACCATCGTCCCCACTGCAAGCGATGGTGGGTCGGCCTTCCTGAAAGTCAGCGCGGTACCCGAGCCGGCGACATACGCTTTGATGAGCGCAGGAATCGTTCTACTGCTTACGATGGAGCGGGTTCGCAGGGAGGTGCGGAAATGAATCGCTCCGCAATTGCGCGAATTGGAATCATTCTGTCCGTGTCAACAGGTTTGGTGCTATTCCGGGAAATACCAGGTTCAGCGCAGAACTCGGCTCCTCGTTTCGTTGGACCTCTTTCATCTCAGCCACTGGCGCTGACGACCGATGACAAGTTCCTGATGGTGGCGAATCCCGACAACAACAGCGTCAGCTTCTTCGACGTACGAGACAACAGAAATCGGCGTCTGGCAGAGGTTCCCGTACAAAACGAACCCAATGGTGTCGTCTTCGCGCCGAATGGCCGGACTGCCTACGTTGCCAACACGGTAAGTGGCAGCGTCACGATAATCCATCTCAACCTCGAGAACGGTGTGATCGAAAGGCCGACCGAGCACCTCAGAGTGGGTACCGAACCTTACTCGTTACTCCTGACTCCGAACGGCACTAAGCTGTACGTCGCAAATTCCCGTTCGAATGACATCACCGTCATCGATACAGCGACTTTGTATGTCGACAAAACCATCACGGGAGTTGGCGTCGAGCCTCGCGGACTGGCGATGACGAACGACGGCGACGAGAACGATGACGATGAAACGCTATATGTCACGAATTTCCTCGCGTTGCCGGTTCCGGGAAAGCTGGACGGAGCAGACGACAGCAAGCAGGGCATCGTGGCGGTGATTCCAACAAGCACGAATACGGTCTCGAAACTGGTGACTCTGAACCCTCTTGCCGATACGGGCTTCAAGGCCACAGGAGACGCCCTCGGCAGAATTCCTCCAGGCGATCCAGCGGACCCGGCCAATTTTAAGTTCACAACTGGAGCCTACCCGAACCAGTTGAACAACATAGCGATCAAGGGTAACTATGCGTTTATTCCCAACACCGGAGCTTCCCCAAACGGTCCGGTCCGCTTCGATGTGAACACGCATAGTCTGCTGTCTTCGATCAATCTCGGGTTTAACCAGGATTCGGGCCGAACGATCAACATGCACAAAGCCGTTGCGGAGCAAACCAATCCCACCAAGCTCTTTATCACGCAGCCTTGGGCCATGGCATTTCAGCATTCCGGCCTCGATGCATACGTAATTAGCGCTGCCAGCAACATCGTAGTGAAAGTGGCTACCGACCCTTCCACCGGAGCAGCAACCGTTCAGAGCGACCCTGCTGATCCAACCAGGGTTCAGGAAATCCGGGTCGGCAAAAATCCGCGCGGTATCGTCATCGATTCCGTGGATCGGCGAGCTTACGTGATGAACTACGTTTCCCGTGACGTCACCGTCATTTCGCTCGAGGGTGTTGAGAGCGTGACCGCGACAATGCAATCCGCTGATTTGCCGGCCCCCGGAACGAAGGATGACCTGATTCATGTGGGCAAGGAACTCTACAACACATCGGTCGGTGTATTCGATCCCCCGACGCCTTTCAGCGCTCCGATTGTCGGACGCATGTCAAATAAGGGTTGGGGCGCATGCTCGGCATGCCACCCGAATGCTTTGAGCGACAACGTGGTGTGGATCTTCCCGGCTGGGCCGCGCCGGACGATTCCGCAGCATGCCGATTTCGACCTGGGCGATCCCGACCGCAAGGGCATGAGGGCGCTGAACTGGTCAGCCAACCGCGATGAGCAGCCAGATTTCGACGGTAACATTCGCGCCGTCTCCGGAGGTTTGGGGCTGATCGTTCTAGAGGACGGCGTTACACCCGACCCCAATGTCAATGACTTCAATCCGCTCGCCAATGGCGGCCGCAATCAACTAAAGGTTCGCGGCGCCAATGCGTGGGACGCACTGACGGCTTATATTCAGTTTGGAGTTCGAGCCCCGATCTCACCCGTTTCGAAGTACGATCCTGACGCAGTTGCCGGACAAGCTTTATTCACATCCGCCAATTGTCAGCAGTGCCATGGCGGGGCCCAGTGGACGACCAGCCGGATCCGGTACAATCCGCCTCCTGACCCGTCGCAGATTGTGGCTGGTCAACTCGTTGAAGAGCTGCGCAATGCCGGAACCTTCGATTCAACTCTCTCTAACGAGATTCGTCAGAATGCGGCGACTCCTCCGCTCGGCGCGGCAGGCTTCGTTCCACCTTCTCTGCTTTCGATACACGCCTTCCCACAGACGTTCTTACACAATGGTGCTGTCGGATCACTCGGCGAGGTACTGAACAATGTGACACATCGATCTGCCGGAACCGGCGGCGTGGATACGCTGTCAAGCGCAAGCGACCGCGCGAAGCTCGAGAAGTTCCTTCTTTCAATTGACGCGGCTACCCCTCCAATTGCACCATAGGCCCCTTTGCCGCACGGCCGCTGCTTGCTCTTATCCGGCGCGAGCAGCGGCCGATTTTTCTTTTGATGCCGGTATATCAATCGAGAGCGATGTCGATAGGAGCGGCAACTTTCAGGATGCGCTGCTTAGGCGCGTCGGCCAGCATCTCGCGAATAGTCCGCTGCTCGACCGGATGTCTCAAATCCGGCGCAAGCTCTGCCAACGGTTCCAATACAAAACGGCGCTCACGCATTCGTGGATGTGGGATCTGAAGCTGCGGCGTCTCAACGATAGACGAGCCATGCAGGAGGATATCGATGTCGATGTTTCGGGGACCTTTTGGAACCAACCGTTTCCTTCCCATCGAACGTTCGATGTTACTCACGCGCAAAAGCAGACGCATCGGAAAGATTTCGGTATCGGCCTCCACGACACAGTTCAGGAAATCCGGCTGATCAAGATAATAGACAGCGGCGGTTTCATAAACAGAGGAGATCCGACTCACCCGGAGATCACGTCGGTGGAGCTTGCGGATTGCCGTCCTGAGATTGGCTTCCCGATCGCCAACGTTCGATCCGAGCGCTAGATAGACGCGCTTCAAGTCTCGATTTCCCTAAAACAGACCCTGCTGCCAGGAGTTCGGATTACGCCTCGGAATGCCAAAATATTCATAGGCGCGATCGGTTGCAATGCGGCCTCGCGGCGTCCGGTCCAGAAAGCCGAGCTGCATCAGGTAAGGTTCATAGACTTCTTCGATGGTTGACGCCTCTTCATCGATGGAAGCAGAGATGGTGTTCAGGCCGACGGGCCCGCCAGAATACTTCTCGAGCACCGTCATCATGATCTTTTGATCGATCTCATCCAACCCGAATCGATCCACCTCCAACATATCCAGCGCGGTGAGAGCTTCCTTGACACTAACGTGTCCCGCCGACCGAACCTGCGCATAATCTCGAACCCGGCGCAGCAGGCGGTTGGAGATTCGGGGAGTACCCCGGCTTCTCCTCGCAATCTCTTCCCCGGCATCGTCATCGATCGTCACATTCAGCACGCGGGCAGACCTCATCACGATGTTCTTCAATTCGGATACATCGTATGGATTCAGACGCAATACCAGCCCGAAGCGAGCGCGCAGCGGCGCCGCTAACAAGCCTTGTCGCGTTGTCGCTCCGACCGCGGTGAATCGCTTCAAGGGCATCTTGTGGGTACGCGCCCCAGGACCTTGTCCGATAACGAGATCGACGTGGAAGTCCTCCAGCGCGGAATACAGGATCTCCTCAATGTCCGGCATCAACCGGTGAATCTCATCGATGAAAAAAACCTGCCGCTCGGTCACTGTAGTGAGAATGCCGGTCAAATCGAGTTTCTTCTGAAGAATCGGGCCGGAAGTTTGCTGAAATGTCGTGCCCAGTTCGTTAGCAATAATCGTGGCTAGCGTCGTTTTGCCGAGGCCGGGAGGACCGTACAGCAGCACGTGGTCGAGCGCCTCTCCGCGCTGGCGCGAAGCCTCAATCGCAATCGCCAGGATTTCCTTTAGTTTCGGCTGCCCTGTGAAGTCCGCAAGATGCTGCGGACGCAATGCTGCCTCAAACTGCCGCTCATCTTCACGGGCGGCTGCCGAAACAATGCCCTTCTCTCGCATTCAGGCTTAAGTTTAACGAACCAGCTCCAAGGCTTTTCGGAAAAGCGGTTCGAACGTTGCGGGAGACCCTCCTGCGACTGCCTTCCGGATAGCTGTCTCTGCTGCCGGCCGCTGGCAGCCCAGATTCATGAGGGCCGAGAGCACATCGTGCTCGATATCCGTAAATGGGGTGGATTTTTCCGTCGATACCGGTGTCGCCGCACCCGCGACTAGGTCGACCTTGTCGCGCAACTCCAGCACGATCCTCTCGGCCGTCTTCTTGCCGACCCCGGGTATGCGCGTCAGCTTCTGTATGTCGCCGGACCGAATGGCGTTGGTGAGATCGGTCGCAGCCAATCCCGAGAGCACCGTAATACCGAGCTTCGGTCCGATGCCGCTCACAGAGATTAACTTCTCGAACAGCATCTTCTCGTCGCCGGTCAGAAATCCAAATAGAGCGATCGCATCTTCACGAACATGAGTATGAACACGAACACTCACCTCGGCGCCGGCATCCGGCAGCGCTGAGTAAGTCGATATCAGGAATGGCAACATCGTAGCCGACGCCGTGGACATCGATGACGATCTGATTCGGGCGCTTCTCCAGCAACGCGCCGCGCAGGCTGGCAATCATACGGGGTTCATTATCTCAGCCCGATGAACGCCCGCTCGCCTGCGCTCCGGACCGATTCAGCAGCCGCTCGATATCTTGAATTGACTCGGCGAAGTCCTCGGGCGAATAGACCTGTTTGGTGCGGCCACCCATCCGCCGCACGGTGCGCTCGATAAGGTCCGGCAGAAGAGCCGAGGGAAGATAGCGCCACGGTCGAAGCTGAATGTTGTATATCGGCGGAAGATTGCCCGAGGGTAGTTGTTCGTCCGAAATGCGCCCGGTCCAATGGCCGAGCGGACCCAGGAAGATGACAAGATCCGGCCGATCGCCGGTTGTGAGTTCCCGATGCAGCAGGTCGGAGACAAGATCGATATGTCCGGTGCGATTCTGCAGCGTACCGTAATCGACGGTGCCCAACTCCAATCCGTTCACAGCCTCGATTGCGTCCTGAAATGAAGATCCGGAGACTTCCGATGTTCGGTAGAGTTCCTTCTGTTGGTCCAGATTGAAGATTGTCAGACCAACGCTACGCACCGGCAAGCGTTCCAGCAGGGAACTCAGGGCGCTGATCAGAAGCATGCGATCGTAGCTTTGCAGCCGCACACGATTCGGCATTGTCGATGCGGCGTGCATCAGAATCGAGACTTTATATCGTGCGTCTTCGCCGAGCTCTCGCGCGGGATGGTAGCGAGAACGACGAAGAGACAGGTCATCCACAGCTCCAGGCGGCAATCCAGGACGCGCATTGCGGACATCGCTATTCAGCTTGGCGCGCATCTTCCAGCCTGTCGAGCAGACCCGGTCGCTGTCGTCGACCAGCAACATGTCTACCTTGTACTGGCCTTCGCCAATAAGGTAGGCGCCGCCGAACTCGGCGACTGCCTTCTGCCCATTCGTAGGAGGAATCCGCCGGCGGGAAACAAACCAGACCGGATCGATCTCCTTCGATTCCGGAGTAACGCGAAAAATCACGGACCACCAATGTCCGGTCCCGGAGTACTGCTCCATTGGAATTTCAATGGAATAGCCGGTCTGGAAGCGAAAACCGAGATTCAACCTCGGCTGCACGGGATGTACTCTGCATTTGAGTTTTGCAGAAGACGGATCGCGCTCGAAACTCTTCCAGCGTTCAGGAATTCTGTCCGGGTTCGCAACTGTCTGAGCCGGCATGCTCAAGACAGCCAGGAAGCTGAGGAGAAGGGCAGAACGCAAAGCCACTACCTTTTAAGACGCCTTTAACGGAGCTTTCGGTTCACAGGCTACTCTAAACACTAATGCAAATGAAAGCGTTTTTCATCACCGCGCCAGGGCAGTGGCGGATCGGCGAGATAGAGATTCCGAAGCCCGGCCCTGACCAAGTGTTGTTGAGGACGCGCATCGTCGGCATGTGCGGCTCGGACCTCAATACGTTCCGGGGATATAACCCGATGGTGACGTATCCCAGAATCCCAGGCCACGAGATCGCCGCTACTGTCGAAGCCGTAGGCGCCGACGTGCCGTCCGAGTTCCGGCCCGGCATCGATGTCACTGTCTCTCCGTATACAAACTGCGGTACGTGTGCAGCTTGCCGTCGCAGCCGGCCGAATGCCTGCCAATCGAATCAAACATTGGGCGTACAGCGAGATGGAGGCATGACATCGTACTTCGTGGCGCCATGGCGAAAGCTATTCTCCTCGGGAGGCCTGTCTCTTCGTGAGCTAAGTGTTGTAGAGCCGCTATCCGTCGGTTTTCACGCTTGTAACCGTGGCAGAGTGACCAGTTCCGACACTGTCCTCGTTCTTGGTTGCGGCACGGTGGGTTTGGGGGCTATTGCAGCAGCTTCGTTTGCCGGAGCGAAGGTGATCGCTGCCGATCTCGACGACGCCAAACTTGACCTCGCCCGGGAAGCAGGAGCGAATCAAATAATCCACTCCGGGCGCCAGCAGCTCCCGGATCTCGTTCGTGACCTCACCGATGGGCTCGGGCCCGACATAGTCATCGAGGCGATCGGTCTACCTGAAACCTTTCGCATGGCTGTCGAGGTTGTGGCGTTCACTGGCCGGGTCGTCTATGTCGGTTACGCAAAGCAGCCGGTCACCTATGAAACGAAGCTCTTCGTCCAAAAGGAGTTGGACATCCTCGGATCGCGCAACGCTTTGAATGAATTCCCTACGGTGATCGCGTTGTTGCAGCAAGGCAGGTTCCCGGTCGAGAAGATCATTTCCATGACCACCAGCCTTGAAGGCGCAGGCCAAGCCCTTTCGGACTGGAGCGGGAACCCGCAGTCGTTTACAAAAATCCTGGTGGAAATTTAGGTATTCACACCCGACGCAAGGAATCCGCCATCCACCGCGATGCATTCCCCGGTCATGTAGCTCGCGCGATCCGATGCGAGCAATAGCGCGGCCCCGAGTAGTTCTTCCGCAGTGCCAAATCGGCCCATCGGAGTGCGCATCTTGAACTCCCGCCCGCGCTCGGTTCCATCCAGCAGCGCCGAATTCAGCTCGGTACGAAATACGCCCGGGGCGATGGCGTTCACATTGATTCCAGCCTTTGCCCATTCAACGCCGAGGCTCCGCGTCAGGGACAAGACTGCGGCTTTCGAAGCGCAATAAGCAGCGACTTCGTATAGACCGACGTAGGAACTGAGGGAGGCGATGTTGATAATTCGTCCACGCTTGTGCGCCGATAGCGGCTCATAGAACGATTGGCAGCACCGGAGCATTCCCGTCAGGTTCGTCTCCATGATCTCGTTCCACTCCTGTTCGGGCACATCTTTGGTGGGAGTTTTTTTCGTCCGTCCCGCGGCATTCACCAGAATGTCGACTTGGCCGAATTGCTTCAGGACAGCGTCCCTTAACTCATCAACGGATGTGCGCTGTGTCACGTCCACTGGATGACTCAGGGTTTCGCGTCCTACTTCTCGGATCGCGGAAGAGACCTGTTCCGTCATCTCCGGACGGCGCCCGGTGGCCACTACCGATGCTCCTGCCTCAGCCAACCCTATGGCGATCGTTCGGCCGAGACCGGAGGTACCTCCAACAATCACGGCCACACGGCCGGAGAGATCGAAGAAATTTTTCAACATTAGCTACATTCTCACCCCGAGCACGACAGGCCTGGAGAATCTAACTGACCACTGGCCGGATCACAGCGACATCCAGCTTACGCATCGCCTGCTCCAGTTCCGCATACATCCGATCGTCCCGGTAGGTACCGACAATCGCGCCTCCGGAGCCGGCGAAGTTTGCGGCCGCCCCGACCTGCCTGGCCGTGCGGATCATCTCCAGATTGCCCTCGCTGATTTGATATAGCTGCGTTCGCAAATCGAAATTAGCATCGATGAGCCGGTTTAGCGTCTGGTAGTCCCGCTCCAGAAGGGCTTTGCGCCCCTGTTCCGCATAGGAAGCCCATGTCTGCATCGCGCCAACGACCACCGGATCGCCGGACCGCCAGCGCTCGCGCACATTGTTATGGAAAACCTCGGTGCCCTCGCTAAGGCTGGTTCGGTACGCGACATACAGCTTTGGCAGCAGGCCCGGATCCAACTTTTCATATTCCCCGTAACCACGTTTTTGCATTAATTCCTTCTGGAAATCCATGTATACGACGCCCTGATACACCTGGATTACGCGGTCCTGAGGTCCGGCAGGTACACCGATCTCCTTGGTCTCGGTTTCGAGGACGAGTTTCGCCTGGATCGGAAGCGGAATATCGAGTTTGAAATATTGGCAGAGGGCTCGGAGCGCAGCCGTGATAATCGCGCTTGATCCCCCCATCCCCAGTCTTAGTGGAATCGTCGACTCATACTCGATGGTGAAGTTACGATTCTCGAGTTCGATGCCCTGCTCGCGGCAATGGTCGATCAAACGGACGATCAGCGCCTGGAGGATGCGGATTCCGCCGTAATAACCCCTCCATCGGGTGCTGGCGTAAAGTTCGTCCAGGCTGTCGAAGATCGGTGTATCCGCCTTGGACGGCTTGATTTGCAGCAGAGCGCTAGGGTACAGGAGCACACGAGCACGGAAATTTCGAACCAGGATTGCGATTGTTTTGCCGAAGTAGCCGTCGCTCGGATTACCCAGTAAGCCGGCGCGCGCGTACGCGTAAGTCTCTATCATGCAACGTCTCGGTTACTTATACCATGGAGATTTATGCGAGCCGTGCTGCAGCGCGTCACATCCGCCAAAGTCGAAGTAAATAGTCACGTTACAGGAGAAATTAAACGCGGCATTCTCGTCCTCCTGGGTATACAAAGCCAGGACACGGAAAGAGATGCCGATTACCTCGCTCGGAAGATCGCGGGTTTGCGAATGTTCAATGATGAGGCGGGCAAAATGAACCTTAGTGTTAAAGACATAGGGGGCTCCTTGCTGGTCGTATCGCAGTTCACGCTTTATGGAGACTGCCGGAAAGGAATGCGCCCTAGCTTCGACAGGGCGGCGCGACCGGAGATCGCGAGGAAATTATATGAATATTTCGTGGCTCAGGCGCGAAACGCCGGCCTGCATGTAGAAACTGGAGTTTTCCAGGCGGCAATGACAGTAACTTTAATCAATGAAGGACCAGTTACTTTAATATGTGAATCTGGTACACTTACTCCGTCGGAGTAAGTGGCGATATGCCTAAAAACCCCACCACGTGGAACGACCCAATCGTGCTCGAGGCAGCTCTCGAAGGCCTTGAGCTGCAAAAGCAACGAATAGAAGCGCAGATTCAGGAGATCCGGTCCAGACTTGGCCGCCGATCGAGGAATGCAGCGGAACCAGCTCGTACCGCCACCAAACGGATACTCAGTACCGAGGCGCGGAAGCGTATCGCCGCAGCACAAAAAAAACGTTGGGCTGAATATCGAAGAAAGTCCAACTCCTCTTCCAGTTAACGGTAGACGAGTTCCGAGACCTGCCGCTTCTGCGAAACGAACCCTATCGCCCTCCGTTTGAGATAATCAACGCTGCTATGGCAGAGCTCAGCCGCATCGGAGTTGCGATCGACAGCGACCTTCTGGGTAAGTTCGATCAGCACATTGCGAGCCGTGGGTATACCAACCGTTCAGAAGCCTTTCGCGATCTCGTGCGCGACGAACTCACCCGAAAAGCGTCGGAAGCTCCTAATCAGCCAGTGGTTGGAACCGTCACCCTTATCTACGATCATCATGTTCGAATGCTGAGCGACAAACTCACCGATATGCAGCATGAATCGCATCACAACATTCTTTCCACGATGCACGTTCACCTGGATCATGACAACTGTCTCGAAGTTCTCGTCGTTAAGGGGAAATCGAAGGACGTGCGGCGGATTGCAGATGCGTTGATCAGCGTCAAAGGGGTGAGGTTCGGGAATCTGACGATTGCGGGGACCGAGGCATGATCCTCGGGACGGGCGTCGACTTGGCCGAAGTCGATCGTATCCGGCAATCCGTCGAGCGCTTCGGCGACCGGTTTGTCACTCGAATTTTCACGCAACGCGAGATTGCCTACGTCGAACGAAAAGCCAACCGGTTCGAAAGGTACGCTGCGCGCTTCGCGGCAAAGGAGGCTGGAATGAAGGCGCTCGGTACAGGTTGGCATCGAGGGATTCAGTGGAAGGACTTCGAAGTAATCAATCTTCCCTCGGGTCGTCCAACACTGTTGTTGCACGGACAGGCGGAAAAGATCGCCGAACAGATGGGCGTGAAAACCATCCAGCTATCGCTCACACATACATATAGAGACGGACTCGCGTATGTGATCTTCGAGGGTTAGTGATACTTGTGAGCGGTCGCGCTCGGCCGAAGCTGGGCGTCTTCCAGGCGCTTAGCCTCCTGCCAGGTGAAGAGCATGCGGTGAATCACGGTAAGGTTTCCCGAGGACGGCGATTACCCACAATACTGGAGCCATGCGATCCGCCAGCGCGCCGATAATCAGCAGGACAATGCGCTCCGGCCTCTCCATAAAACCCACTTTGCAGGTGGGAATGGTGTTCTCAGCGCGAGCGCGCGTGTAGCTGATCATGACCGAGGCGGTCATGACGATTGCCGTCAACACAACATAAAAAGGTCGGTTTATAGTGCCATACCAAACGAGAAGCCCGATCAGTAAGCCGAGATCGGAATAACGATCGAGCACTGAATCGAAGAAGCCGCCGAATCGAGTGACCTGGTTCGTTTCGCGCGCCACACGACCGTCGACCATATCGAAAATGCCGGCGCCTATTATCACGGCAGCGGCCGCCCGAAACTGACCGCGCGCGAGCAGAACGGCAGCCCAAATATTGATCAGCAGCCCAATGAACGTAAGCGCATTCGGATGGATACGGGAAAGAGCCAGACCCCGAACTATCAAGATGATGATCTTGTTACAAGCGAGTCCGATCGCCCTGGTAAACGTCATTGAGGCTCCTAGCTCACGGAATCGTGGATCGTGGTAAGTTTCAAGATCTCCATTGTGCGGCTCCCGCCTGGAATCGCGACCTTTACTTCATCACCTTCTTGCTTGCCAATCAGGGCCCGGCCTATTGGTGAGCTGGTTGAGATAAGCCCCTTCGCAGCATCGGCTTCCTCGCTTGTCACTAACTTATAGGTGATCTTTTCGTCCTTCGTAATGTCGAGAACGTGGACCGTCGACCCTAGTCCCACGCGATCTCGAGGGATCTTGTTCACATCGACCAGCGCGAACTCTCCAAGCCTTTGCTTCAGTTGCGAGAGTCGCGCATCAACGAACCTTTGGCGCTCTTTCGCCGCATGGAACTCCGCGTTCTCACGCAGATCACCATGCGCTCGAGCCTTTAAGATCTCTTTTGGAAGTTCATTGCGCAACTCGTATTCCAGGGCCGCTATTTCTTCCTGTAGCCTTTTCTTTAACTCTTCCATTTCTGAGGCCGCAAAGTCTCCACCGTCATTATAACGGGCGATGATATCTCGCAGCCGAGCTCATAGTGCAGAAGTTAACCGCGTGCCGTCAGCTCGGGAGCAACTTGGAAATGTCGTTATAAAGAACAAAAACCACAACAACCATCAGGAAGACCATCCCAACTTTAAAAACGGCTTCCTTGACCTGCATACTCATGTCGCGACGCATCACCATCTCGATCAACAAGAGAAGGATGAGTCCACCGTCAAGAATGGGGATGGGCAACAGATTGAAAACAGCCAAATTGAGGCTCACCATTGCCATCAGCCCGACAAACGCGGTGGGACCTTCGCGCGCGGCGTCCCCGGATAACCGGGCGATCCCGATCGGACCTTCAATGGATTTCGCCGACATGCGGCGCTCGATTAGACCTTCCAGGAACTGGTAGATAAGCGCAGCGCTTTTGATGTTCTGATCGACGGATTCTCGGAAAGCCGCGCCGAAACTTAGCTGGGTGATAACGATTGGACGTTCAAGCTGAACACCGATCATCCAGCGGCCGCTTCCATCGGCCGTGGAAAAAGATGGCTTCACCTGCAAACTGGATTGTTTGCCATCGCGTTCGTAGACCAGGGTTACCCGTTCTCCATTGCTGGCCCGAATTACCTCGTGGAGCTTGGACATCGAACGGATCGGCTTACCGTTCACACTCACGAGAATGTCTCCGCGCTTCAGCCCGACGCGCTCGGCGTCCATCCCTTTCATCACTCCGGCAACCAGGACCTGGGTTTCTTCTTCCCAACCCGACGTTCCCAATCCGGTCTTGTCCTCGAGCTTAGGGACAACGGTAGTTTGAAGACGCTCTCCGTTGCGCATATATCCAACGTAGACGTCACGGCCGACGTTCGCTACCTCTTTCAGCAGGACGTCCTGCCATTTCGGATCGCGAACGTTATCGATCTGGACGATCGTGTCACCTTCCTGAAGTCCGGCCAGCGCTGCCGGCGAACCTGGACTCACATAGCCGATAGTCGCCGGATCGTCCGCGTTGGCCAGTTTCGGATATCGAATCATAAACAGCGCTGTAAGCAAACCCACCGCCAGAATGATATTCATGCCTGGGCCGGCAAAGGCGATCACCAGCCGCTGCCATCTCGGTTTCGCCTGAAAAGATCTCGGATCGGACGCTGCTTCATCATTCGGCTGCTCTCCGGCCATCTTGACGTAACCACCGAAAAGTATCGCCGAAAATCGAAAGTCGGTTTCACCCTTGCGGAAGCCGAAGAGCCTCGGACCGAACCCGAAACTAAAGGCTTCAACCTTGACGTCGAAGATCCGAGCGGCCCAGTAATGTCCCAATTCGTGAATAAGGATCATCACGCCAATCAGGATTAGCAGCCACCAAATGTTTTGAAGTACGAGAAGTACGCTCATTGCTTTTATTACTTACGCCTGTACAGCCGCGCGCTGCCGAACACACTCGCGCGCGACAGACCGCGATTCCTTATCGATTTCGAGCACCTCGGCAACGGTCGAAGGCGTCCGCCCTGGCATGCGCGACAGCGTCTCTTCGACCACTTCAGCAATGCCGGTAAACGAGATCCGATCGTTTAAGAATGCTTCTATCGCCACCTCATCGGCAGCATTCAACGTGCAGGTCGAGGAATCCTTCGCTTCCTGGGCCTCATAGGCTAACCGGAGTAGCGGGAACTTCTCAAAGTCAGGCGGGAAGAACTCCCAATTCTTACTCTGAGCCCAATTCAGTCGAGGCACAGGGGCATCCACCCGTTCCGGATATGTCATCGCATACTGGATGGGCATTCGCATATCTGTGGCGCTGACCTGAGCCACCACACTTCCGTCTCGAAACTCCACCATTGCATGCACCGTAGACTGCGGGTGAACCACTACTTCCACTTCGGAAGGCTCAAAATCGAAGAGCCAGCACGCCTCAATGACCTCGAATCCTTTGTTCATCAGCGTGGCCGAGTCAATAGTTATGCGCGGCCCCATCTTCCATGTTGGATGATTCAAAGCCTGCCCAGGAGTCACAGAAGAGAGTTCCGATTTGGGGGTATTCCGGAAAGGACCGCCCGACGCCGTCAGAATCAGCTTGACTGCCTCGTCACGAAGTCCCGCCCGAAGGCACTGGTGGGCTCCATTGTGCTCGCTATCTACCGGAATAAGCGCTGTCCCGTGCTGTCTGGCTGCGTCCATCACGAGTTTACCGCTGGCAACTAACACCTCTTTATTGGCGAGACCGATTGTCTTTCGACGTCGGACAGCTTCATACGTCGCCTCCAACCCGGCAACGCCAACAATGGCAGACAGCACAAAATCCACCTCATCGGAAACGGCTACCTGGACGCGCGCTTCAGAACCGTATTGTACTTCCGGCCAGTCCTTTCGGGGAAGTCCCGAGTTGGCGAGCTCGTCTGTTAGACTTTCCAGGGCGGAAGTCGTTGCAACCACAGCGATTTTCGGTCGAAACTCGACGATCTGCCTGGCTAAGGTACTGGTATTTTCACCGGCGACTAGCGCATATACCTTGAAGCGATCGGGCCAGCGCCGGACCACATCAAGCGTAGATGTTCCTATGGACCCGGTAGAGCCCAATAAGGTGATCGATTTCAACAAGCTGATAATACCACCGGTTCAGGTGGCACATTTCACGTCTGGTACTGCACTTAGCGTAGTCTGTAAGGATAATGCCCCCACGCAAACCCGTCCGGTATAAAGACGCGGGCGTCGATATCGACGAAGCCGATCGCGCGGTCTCGCGAATCAAAAAACTCGCCCAGGACACGATGACTAAGGGCGTCCTCACGGGAATCGGCAGTTTCGGGGCCGGCTTTCGAGCTTTCCGGATACAAAAAGCCGGTCCTCGTGAGCTCCGCCGATGGGGTCGGGACCAAACTGAAGGTAGCGTTTATGACCGGTCGCCACGACACAATCGGGGAAGATCTAGTCAATCATTGTGTAAACGACATCGCAGTCCAGGGCGCGACGCCGCTGTTTTTCCTCGACTATTACGCAGTCGGCAAATTGGATGCGAAGGTTGCCGCCCAGGTGATCGAAGGCATCTCACGGGGGTGCAAGGCAAACAAATGTGCGCTGATCGGCGGCGAAACGGCCGAAATGCCTGGCTTCTATGCGCCGGGCGAGTACGATCTGGCCGGTTTTATCGTCGGAGCTGTGGAGAAGAAGCAGTTGCTGACAGGGGCGAAAATCCAGGCCGGAGATCTATTGCTCGGTCTGCCTTCGACGGGATTGCATACCAACGGCTACTCGCTTGCGCGAAAGTTACTATTTGACGTCGCCTCCCATAAACCGGACACGTTCTTAAAGGAAGTGGGCGCGACGGTCGCCGATGATCTACTACGAATACATCGCAGCTATCTTCGACCGATTCAGGCGCTCATGAAAGCAGGTCTCCTGAAAGGCGCCGCCCACATTACCGGAGGGGGAATCACCGAAAACACACCGCGCATGCTTCCGGACGGACTGGCCGCCGAGATCGATTGGGGATCCTGGCCCGTGCTCCCGATCTTCGAGTTCCTTCGCAAACTCGGCAACATTCCCGAGGACGATTATCGCCGCAGTTTCAATCTCGGGCTCGGAATGATTTTCGCCGTCGGCAGGAAAAAGCTGTCAGAAGCGGAACGCGTCCTGGGCAAACTCGGAGAAGCCTTTTACCCCATCGGCCGGGTCATACCTGCAGCCGAGAAGACAGCCGCGCGGGTGGTCTACCGGTGAGGCGGCTCGGAATCCTGATCTCGGGTCGTGGCTCAAACTTCCAGGCAATCGCGAATTCCATTCGTGACCGGAGGCTGGATGCCGACATCGCGGTTGTCATCTCAAATCGCGAGTCTGCCGCGGGACTGCAGGTGGCCCGTGAACGCGGCCTCCATGCGATTGCGCTCCCTTCGAAGGGTCTCGACCGCACTGTTTATGATCGAATGCTGATCGACGAGCTGCGTCGAAACGCGGTGGATCTCGTGTGCCTTGCCGGTTATCTCCGGCTCCTGAGCGTAGATTTCATCCAGGCCTTTCCGCAGCGCATCCTAAATATACATCCATCGCTTTTGCCGGCGTTCCCGGGTCTCGATGCGCAGCATCAGGCGCTCGCGCATGGCGTAAAGATAACCGGGTGTACCGTGCATTTTGTGGACGAGCAACTCGATTCCGGGCCGATCATCCTGCAGGCCGCAGTTCCGGTGCTCGACGATGACTCGGAGGAGTCGCTTTCTTCGCGTATCCTCGCGGAAGAACATCGGATTTATTCCGAAGCGATAGACTTGGTGATTTCGGGCCGGTATCGACTGGAGGGGCGTCGCATCGTTCGAACATGACGAGCACCGGTAATTCTCATTCCCGCGTATGAGCCGGCAGGAAGTCTGCCGTCGCTGGTTGCCGACCTGACGGGAAGAGGATTCGCGGTGGTGATCGTGGATGACGGCAGTGGCCCTGGATCGGCGCACATCTTTGAATCTCTTGACGGTAATTCCGGCTGCGAGCGTTCTGCGGCACGCCGTCAACCTCGGCAAGGGAACCGCTCTGAGGACGGGGATAAACCACATCCTTACCCATCATCCGGACGCGGTCGGGGTTGTGACGGCGGATGCGGACGGTCAGCACCTGGTTGGACGATGTCGTGGCCGTAGCCGAAGAACTCAGCCGGCACCCGGCGCAGTTGGTCTTGGGGGTCCGCATGTTCCACGAGGATGTGCCGCTTCGCAGCCGGTTCGGAAACGTGGTCACCCGTAGCCTCGTACGTGCTGTTGATCGGCCAGCGAATGAGCGATACGCAAACCGGGTTGCGAGGGGTGCCGCGCGCCCTCGCAACCGAACTGCTTAGGCTGCCGGCCGCGGGCTACGAATTCGAGTTGGACATGCTCGTACTCGCCAAGCATCTGGCGGTGTCAGTAAGGGAAGTTCCGATCGCGACGGTATATCTCGACGGGACGCTTCTTCCCATTTCAATCCCGTCCGCGATTCGATGAAAATCTACTTCGTCCTCTTCCGGTTCGCGCTTCTGTCGCTCGCGACAGCTGTCGTTGACAATGTCGTGTTTATTGGCGGCCTTCGCCGTGTCGGGCAGAATCGCTCTGGCGCAGATAGTGGGCCGGCTGGTGGCAATGTTTTTCAACTACGGAATGGCTCAAAGAGCCGTATTTCTTTCGCGCGCGCCCCACCATCAGACCCTGCCCGTTATGCACTGCTAGTCCTATTGAATGGGTTCGTGTCGTACGCGCTCTTGACGTTCCTGCACACAAGGTTCGGCATCGACGTGATCGGAAGTAAAGTCTCGGGCGGAATTAATGCTGTTTTGCGCCAACTTCGCACTGCAGCGGGATTTTGTCTTTACGCGAAAGCGCCAGCAGGAAACTGAGGCGACCGACTGGGATAGCTATTACCGCTCTGACTTTTCCGGCCGCCCGATGGACACGCCGGTACACCAGCGAAGGCGCTGCAGCGAATACTCACGTCTTTTGCGGCTTCCGGGCGGCTAGTCATCGATGATCGAGTTCGGCGGAGCGAACTCCTGCTTCGCTCGCGCCCTGACACTCATTCCGATCGAGCGGTATTACGCAGCCGACCTGAATCGATTGGGATTAAGGATGCTTAAGGAACGCCGGGATCTCCCAGGTTCAATCGTTCCGGTTCACGCCGATGTGTTGAACCCCGACGCAGAATTGCCCAAAGGCAAACATCGTCATGAGTGTGGGCCTGATCGAGCACTTTCCCCCGCTGGCCACGCGACACGCAATTGAAAATCATTTTCGCTTCTGCAAGGCCGATGGACTCGTCATCCTGTCTGTATCCGACTCCGACTCTCCTCTATCGCACAGCCCGATGGTTGGCGGAGTCTGTTGCGGGCATGGCGGTTCCCGGACGAACGTCCATTGAGCTCGTCCGGAAGTCCATCAGGTGGCTTCGGAATACGGAACGCTTCTGGAAGATCGAATTCTGCTGGGCGCCCATATTCACGCAGCGATTGATGGCGTTCCGAAAGGTGGAGCGGGCTCTTAAGTAATCGCCCGCAAAAACGGACCTCGTCCCCGGCATAGATACTGGCGATTGCTCGGCTAGTGTCCTGTCTCAATATAATTATTTACAATCAAACGGGGCTGCTCGTATACTGAGGCATGTTCAGTGCGGCAGCCCCGCTGGCGGTCACCGCCGATCAGAAGCGGGAACTCGAATTGTTGCTGCGAAACGGCAACTCTCCTCAGAAAGGGCACTCCGTTGCAAGATTCTCGTTGCTCGCGAATCAGGGCGTGGCCAACTCGGGCATTGCAGATGAACTGAAGGTTTCGCGTCCGACCGTGCTGGCGTTGCGCGCCGCATTTGCCAAGGAGGGATGACGGCCGTAACCGGCATTCGTCGGCGTAAGCGCTCGCCCAAGGTGTTGACGCCGGAGTTGGAGCAGAGGATCCTGGATACGACGCTGAAGACGCGGCCAGGCGACGGCAGCACGCATTGGAGCGTGCGCACGCTGGCCGCCACTTGCGGGTATCCCGGACGATCGTGCACCGCGTCTGGCAACGCCATGACGTGCAACCTCATCGGGTGGAGCGATTCAAACTGTCCAACGATCCGCAGTTCGAGGAGAAGGTGCGCGACATCGTGGGACTATACCTGAACCCACCCGACCGAGCGCTGGTGCTGTGCGTGGATGAGAAGAGCCAAATCCAGGCATTGGATCGCACGGCGCCGATTCTTCCCTTGCGTCCGGGCTTGCCGGAACGGCAGACCCACGACTACAAGCGTCACGGCACGACGACTCTGTTCGCCGCTTTCAACATCCTCAATGGCAAGGTGATCGGGACCTGCCAGGACCGCCACCGCAGCCGCGAGTTCATCCGGTTCCTGAATCATCTGGAACGGCAACTTCCCGACGGATCAGGAAGTTCACCTGATCATGGACAACTACTGCACCCACAAAAGTGCGGAAGTCCAGCGCTGGCTCAGGCCGAAGAAGCGCCGCCGATTCCACTTTCATTTCACCCCGACCAGCAGTTCGTGGCTGAACCAGGTGGAGCGATTCTTCGCGCTGATCACCGGACGAATGATTCGCCGAGGAACCTTTCACAGCGCCGACGAACTGGAGCAGGCCATCTACAAGTGGCTCGCCAACTGGAACGGCGCACCCACACCGTTCGTCTGGAAAGCCTCGGCCGACGTCATCCTCGACAAGGTGCGCCGTTGTAAAGAATTAACCAGGACAGGAGACTAGGTAGAGAATCTCGCGTTCGCGCCGGCTGAAATAAGGTTTTCCGGGCACGTCACAATTTTCATTTGTAGGAGAAGAGACCTGCCGCATGAGTGCGTTTGCTGGGCAATCCACCGATATTCCGCCAGCATAAACTTTGCGTATGCACGCAATTATGTCTTCCGTCGCCGATCGCTTTAACACCACGCCCGAGCAGCCAAGCTGTAACGCCTGAACGAGTTCGTTCTTATCTTCGCATGCACTCAGTAGTACGAGCTTAGGCTTCCGCTCAGATTGTCGAAACACTTTAAGGGCAGCTGTAATGGAGGGATCGAAAATTCGAAAATCCGCGATCATAATGTCTGCGTTTGCGTGTCTGCCAGCTCGTAATGCCTCTTCAACAACTCCATATTCGCCAACGACCTTGATATCCGCTTCTAGCGTTAGAACTTCACGAAGAGCATACCGAACGATTGGATGGTCGTCAGCTAAGGCGACGCGAATGTAACGGGGTTTGTGTCCTGGCACTGCGGACGGAGCGTGTTGCAATTCAGCCTTCATTAAAGCTAAGCCACTCCAAAACGTTTGAGAGCACGGTCGCCAGATTCACGGTTCTTTCGAAAGTGTCCTCCGATCTCCGCGATGCGGAGAGCGACTTCACGCGGCTCGATCGTGCCTAGCGTTATGATCTTCGCCTTCGTGCTTGCGGATGCGCTCGCGGCATTCACCACGCCTACTCTCTGCAACGGGAAGCCTGAGAATTCAGGTGGTCTTCTAGTTCCCAATCCGCACGTGCGGTCGCCATATCTCGTTCGAGCAGAAGGTTCAAATGCTCTGCTGTTAGATGGCCATAGTCGCTCCACATCAAATCACACTCGCCACAAGGTCCGTGCGGCTGAGGCTGCATAGTCGGATGACCTTTCTTGGTCGAGTAAAGAGCTGCCTCCGACTGCATCACTACTCGGCGCTTTTACCGTAAGATGCGTTTCGAACGCTAAAGGTGTCGTACATCCAACCGCGCGGCTATCGCTGAAGTGGATGCGGCGTCAGCAGCAGTGGTCGCGCAGGTACGGTCGTCACATGCCGCTCAGCAGAAGAAACAACCGGGACCACCGAAGAACAAGTAACTTTCCGGTCGAAGGATGAACGGGACGCCCTTCTCTCTTTCCGGCGCGTCGCAAACACTCCTACGCGCGAGGGCACTGTCCGCAAAAAACAGGCCAGCCCTTTACGTTACTTCGCCTTTTTCAATGGCTATGGTTGCCGCCCACATTCAAATCCGCGGGCGCACTCCTGGACGCTTCAGCCTGACCGATCAATCCTCATCTCTCGTTCCGGCGAGCCCTTTACTTTACTTAACCTTTTTCAGGATTCAAGGTAATCGTGCGTGCGGCTTATTCACTGATCGGGGCACACATTGAGGGCGTCTCTCACGATCGGCGAGAAACGCAACCTGACTTTGCGGAACTGCAGGATTGCGGATCTCCACGATTACGGAGTTATGGAATTGCGCAGTTCTACAGGCCGAGTTAACTGCCCCATCTGAGCTCGAGATTACCGACCCCCGCGAATCGTCGTATGGCGTACGGCGATTCGCCTGACGCTGCCCAAACTGTCGACTTTCGTAAACCCGCAATCTCGCGCGTAGGGAAGTTCGGAGCTACGCCGGCGCAACTCAACAGGAGTCCGATCAACGCGGATATTAAAAGACCTTTTTAACTAGCACGCCTGGTAAATTTGCGCCACACGATGCAAGACCAGATCACATTGCATGGCAAATAGACTCTGGTCGGGAGCACCGTCCCGGGCTGCCTGAACGCATTGCAGAAGATCCCGGAGTGTCTCTGTTGGGATGGTCTGATCACCCATGATATGGCGATTATGCAGCCCGGGCTCATGGTTGGACAATCGGCAGTCCACCGGAAGGTGCGTAGGCGGAACGCTTCCGCACCGATCGTGAAAATACCGCAGACCTTTCGGGTTAGTACGTTACAACGCGGAGCAACAGTACTGCTGGGTTCTGCATCTTCCGCGCCGTCAATAAAGGCGGCCACGTCTATGGCGAAGGGCCTACTGCGGAATGTGATTTTCCGCGAAAATCCGGCAACCAAACTCGGACTGTGACAGAACTCAACTGGCGACTCAGCGGCGCTGGATCGCTCCGACGTTGGGCCGCGTCCGTGATGCGAGCGACACTGGGTTGGATGAACGCTCAGAAGCTGGTCGAAGCTGCGGAGGAGTACCGGACAATTCTTGAGGCCCGCGGGATCGTGGCGGAGCGGGTGTCCGATCGAGATGTCGAACGAATGCTCGACGACTGCAACGAAGAAGACCGCCAGGTTCTGCTACGGCACGTGCTGTGGATCTGCTGTCACATTCCGGCGATGATTAACCGTCCGTCCGGCCAGTACTTTTGTTTCCGGTGGATAGGATGCGTCGAGGGCATTCTGATCGCATACGGATTTTTATCGGTGGACCACGTACGGGAGCAATTCCGGAACTTTTTGTCTGCTCCAGGCACTGGAGGACGAACTCGACGCGTTGCCTCGTCGGCTGTGAAAGGCGCAGGTTTCTTTGCTCCAGCCGCAGCAAAGCAAATTGAACCAACTCACTTTCAGAGGATGCAAACTCGATGACACTTGTGTATCTACTGGGATTACGTTTCTTAAAAGCAAGGATCGGGATCAGCGAACAAAAAGAGCGGCGGTGTCACGATTTTCCGCCGCTCTTGGAAGGTACAGGGTCACTAACGAAAGCATGATCTGTGCCAATCCATGGCTTAAAGCACATCCGGATTGCTATCGCCTGCCCAGCCATCTATTAAGTACCTAAAGCACATCGAAAGTCACTAGAACGTTAGTACCGAATCGTGGCTTCTGATAATCGGCGAGTATGTCAACTCTTGCTTCCAATCGTTTGTTGCACTGGAGCGCTGACCACAACTACGCCGGCACTCCTTGCGCGCCGGCCTCCCCACCC
This sequence comes from Bryobacteraceae bacterium, assembly GCA_963833675.1. Classification (GTDB taxonomy): domain Bacteria; phylum Acidobacteriota; class Terriglobia; order Bryobacterales; family Bryobacteraceae; genus DASQDN01. The sequence continues at coordinate 549,663 of CAWHYW010000022.1, forward strand.
AGGCCTACCTTCAACGGTGCGGGCGAACTCGCCATCATGCGCCAGACCGGCCACCGGTCTCTTGCCATGGTCCGCCGCTATATTCGCGACGGGTCCCTGTTTCGGAAAAACCCGGCGGCCAAACTGGGTCTTTGATCCGCCACAACTACCCCCAAAAACCCTGCCGTCCGGGCCTTAGGGTTGGTGGAACGAGTTCCGGAGACAGGCGGAGGATTTCATCGGCGGCTGTCGAGAGGGCGAGTTTTCGTTTGGGCTCAACCAGACGTTCGGCTCAACGACGCCGCCATCGTCCCGTTCGACACTCGCCGGAATTAATGGCGGTGAACGTTGCGCCGCTGGTGGTGGGCACCGTGGCAGATGACGGCGCGAGGTGGGCGCGAGTGGGAAGAGTTAACGACGGCTGAAGTTCCTAAGAAACAAAGGCGGCCCGGCATGAGGAGCCGCGCCGCCATCTTCCTGCGAGAGAAGAGTAAGGGAAGTTAGCTGCCTTGTTCGACTTTTAGGCCGTTGTTGACCGAGAATACACCCGACACACCATTGGCGCGCAGAGCGGCCATATCGCGATCGGTCTCATTCGATACAACACCTGACAGGGTTACGTTGCCGTTCTTGACGATGATGTGGATCGGCGGCACGGGTCCCCAGTTATAGCGGGACAGTGGACCGAAGCCATAGATCGACCGATACGTTGCAAGGCGGATCTGATCATCAAACCGCGAAAGCGGCAAAACTTCGATGTTGTTTACGATTTTGGTTATACCTTCAATTCGGCTTAGTACACGCTCGGCATCCGACTTCAGTGTCGGACGCGTGACTTGGCCGGGAGTACCACCTCATTCCCATTCACCTGAAATTCAAGATTGTCGAAGACGCTGAACCATGGCAACATGACCAATTCATGCCGAACATCTTTTTCCGTCGTAGTGAGTCCGTCTTTCTTCTGGGCGGTGCTTACAGCGCCTTGTGCGAAAGGCACGAGCATTAGCGCTCCAGCGACGGTCAGGGTCAGATTTCGTAGAGCTTTTCTCATTTTCGTCGTCCGTTGTTACACCCTCTTAGATGGATCGGAGTGCCCGGGGTCGCAGGGTTTACGAAGCTTTACAGCCGTCGGAACAAGCCCACTAGCGCTTGAACGCGCAGCGGTCTGCAGTACGTAGTGGGTTATGAATTCCAGCTCATCGATGATGGACGCCACGCAGATGCGAAGACTCCGCTAACGGGCTGCCCAGCAGGGAACAACCGCCTGGTTGGCTGAACCTATACCCAATTCTGTTCAACCGTCATTTCTTGTAGGCCACCCAGGCACGACCTCGCATTAGCGGTCTGGATATCCATTACGCCGACTTGTCATTGTAGTGTTCGGCTCAACGCTTGCCTGTGAGCGAAACCTGTGCTTTCGCGTGCGGATACGTCCCGGTGATGCTGACTGGCAGCACCGCTCCGGCGTTCTTCTTCTTGTCCCGAAAGAACACGTTCAGCGGCTTAAGGAGAAACGACTTGATTCCGCCGCCGGCAGCTTCTGATAACGTGGCGTCGGTAGCGACAGTTCCGCCCAGGTCCACCCGCTTCGTGATCAGATTGAACGTGCCACCCCCGTTAGCGACTGCTCCTGGGACACGAAAGCGCACCTGATCTAACCGCGCCACGCCGTCCCGCAGGCGTACATGTCCCTGCACGTCGGAATCGATGTCGGCGGGCGGCACGTCATTATCTTGGCCGCGGGCACGGGAACTCAGCTTCTCCATCTTGTCCTGTGTGCGCTGCTTGAACTGCGCATCGTCGATGCCAAAGCTGCCATCCAACAGCACGCGCCTGAGGAATGGCGCGTTGCCGGCCGGTAGGACCACTCGCGCGCGGAAAGAGATCGGTCCTCGCATGCCCGGCTCATCGCTGCTTGCGAACACACGGATCAAATCCTCTACGCGACTAGGCCGGCCGTCAAAATCGAGCGTAGTCGTCTTGCCTATGGACCCGGAAACAGCCAGACGAGTCTGCAGGAAGTGGACGTCCGCCTGTTCCAGTCGAGTCTCGCCGGTAGTTCCGTTTACGGTGGCTGCGTATTCGGCACGAACCGCAGTCGTTGGACCTTTTCGGCGCACTCGAAACCCTGCCAAATCGGCTTGACCCTTCACGCCGAGAGCTGCTAAGGTGCCCTGAAACTTGCCCGATGCCATCAGGATTCCCTCCAACTCTTCATATTTCGACAGATCCGCGCCTGTTAAGGTAAATGAACCCGAAAGCGGCGACGCTGTTCCCTTCCACGGGCCGAATACGGCGGACGCTTGCGCCGTGCCTGACGGGTGGGGCACCGCAACTTCCACCTCCATGCGAATGGCGGAGTTTCGAGAGAGATCGTGCAGCCGCAACCGCCGGAACCGGAACATCAACCCGCGCACATCGAGTACCGCACCATCTGCGACGAACTCACCGACACCTGTTTCGTGCTTCGCCGGCGGGTGCAGATGCATGGTGGGTGGAACCTTCTCGGGAATGGACACGCGAAGGTCCTCGGGCTGCATCTCAGCCAAATGGTGCTGAAGCATGAGCACTGCCGCCCATGAGCCCCGGACGCTTAGCTGGCGCATGCGAGCAAGCGGCACCGATGCTCCGTCACGCTCAAAGACGGCATCGTCGAGGACACACCCGGGGCTCGGAAAAAACGTCATACGGAAGCGCGCCGCTCGAAGCTTGCTGCCGGTCGCTCTCTCGAGACTGACGGTCAGGCGCTCGCGGGTAAAGGGCCACTTCGACCACAGCAGCACCGCTTCGAACATCAGGAGCAGGACGAACCCAGGAAGGACCCAGTGCCACGATTGTTTTGGAAGCCACTTCACATATGGGGAGACGGCGGGTTTGAAGGTGTTGTTTCGAGCGCAGCCTGCGTTACGACCGATGCTTTGCAGTAGCAGGGCATGCGGGAGTCTGAACCGGCGATAACGCCGAGCGTCGTGTCGGTTCTGTCGGCTTGCTCGGCATGTCTGAGGAGGCACCGCTCTACATCGTCGAACACGAAGGTCTCGAAACTCGCCTCCCCGGTGTCGAAATGGTTTGCCTCACCTGTGGTAACCGAATCCGTTCACAAGACGAGGTGGAAGTCGTTCAGGCCGGATAACGAACACGTCTCTCGGCTTGCCGTCATGGCATTGCTCCGGCCGGCATAGGAACGCCGCCGCCTTCCCGAATGACTGAAGCGCCTTCTCGTCCATCCGCTGTAACCGTCGCCGCAACGCCTCTATGTCAAGCGAGTTGTCTTACGTGCAGTCGAACCCATGGGAACATGTTGCCTGCGATTCCTCCGAGTCGCAACTGAGACTGACAGGCCACCATAAATTAAGTACGTGGTGGCGCTGCAGCCTCAGGCCCGTGCAATGCTACGTCAACTACCCCAAATAGGTGAACGCATCCCAGTGCCGTCGCAGATGCGGTAGAAATCATCAAGCCCGTTGCAAGGAGTCCACCATCTAGCCGCCGATAACTCAAAATCCCGCGGTCGTATCAGTCGTGCCGTTGTTTTTGGTAACGCCCGTCTGGCCGTCACCTAAACCGCGCTGAGGACCTCCGCACAAATCTTCCATTTGCTATGATGCGCTTTGCACGCGAGCGCAAGTCGGCCGGGCCTGCAGCCCAATCCCCCCACGCGCCGCTTCCGCCGCGCGGCCAGGCCCGGCTTTTCTGCCGCTGCGGCAGCCTCCGGCTATTCTGTTCTGGTTTCTGTTCCCGATGCTACTGGAGAGAAGCGCATTCCCGACGCTGCTTTGCTGGCCATCGAGACGCGGTTTTAGATCGGGATCGTCGCCGGTGCCGGAGCTGTGGGTCTGATCGGAAACTCGCGGTCCATCATCGCCGGCCCGGCATCCATCACCATCACCCAATTACCGGCTCACGGTCGCTAGCAGTCATCAACCAATGGTACGCGTCTCCAAGAGCTCGGAAGACCGAGACTTCGGCTCCAAACGCGTAAGATTGATACATTCTCATCAGACCGTAGATACAGTCGGACGTCCCAACCAGGGCGGCGCGTTTCATACCCCCTTCGACCGCCGTTTTAGCGGCGGCCCGCACGACGTCCTGTGTCACATCGAACTTTATGGCATCGGATGCGTCAACCAGTCTGTCGAAGTTACCTTCAAACAGCGGGTTGGACATGAGTTTAGCCGGGCATTCGATCAGATCGTTGTTCGTAACGATTCCTATCAAATTGATCAGCACCAAACGTAGCTGTGGTTCAACGATATGGTGGACAGGCATACCGAACCGCCATGAAAAGGAGTGATTTCGCGGGTGTAAAAGCAGACACCGGATCGGAACTCTTCGATCGTCGCATTTCAGTCGGGCAAATAAAAACCGGAGCTCTCGTTCGGACAGTGATAACTGTTTTTATCACTCTCCGCTCCCCCGCGGCAAGGAACCTGTGATCGCCCGGAACCACGCCCCTGCCAGATGTACAGAACTTCAAATCCGAGGTGGTGTTCTTCGCCCAAGCGCGTCTACTACATCCGTTGCTTTTCAGGTGTGGTTCGCTGCCTGCCGTGTAGCGAATCCGCTGCAAGACGGGCGCGGAAGCACGAGTAACGAGGACGTGACGGGCATTTACTTCTTCTTCGGTGGTCCCGGTTGTTCTTCTGCTGAGCGGCATGTGACGACCGTACCTCCGCGACCACTGCTGCTGACGCCGCATCCACTTCAGCGATAGCCGCGCGGTTGGATGTACGACACCTTTTGCGTTCGAAACGCATCTTACGGTAAAAGCGCCGAGTAGTGATGCAGTCGGAGGCAGCTCTTTACTCGACCAAGAAAGGTCATCCGACTATGCAGCCTCAGCCGCACGGACCTTGTGGCGAGTGTGATTTGATGTGGAGCGACTATGGCCATCTAACAGCAGAGCATTTGAACCTTCTGCTCGAACGAGATATGGCGACCGCACGTGCGGATTGGGAACTAGAAGACCACCTGAATTCTCAGATTCCCGTTGCAGAGAGTAGGCGTGGTGAATGCCGCGAGCGCATCCGCAAGCACGAAGGCGAAGATCATAACGCTAGGCACGATCGAGCCGCGTGAATCAGCTCTCCGCATCGCGGAGATCGGAGCACTTTCGAAAGAACCGTGAATCTGGCGGCCGTGCTCTCAAACGTTTTGGAGTGGCTTAGCTTTAATGAAGGCTGAATTGCAACACGCTCCGTCCGCAGTCCCAGGACACAAACCCCGTTACATTCGCGTCGCCTTAGCTGACGACCATCCAATCGTTCGGTATGCTCTTCGTGAAGTTCTAACGCTAGAAGCGGATATCAAGGTCGTTGGCGAATATGGAGTTGTTGAAGAGGCATTACGAGCTGGCAGACACGCAAACGCAGACATTATGATCGCGGATTTTCGAATTTTCGATCCCTCCATTACAGCTGCCCTTAAAGTGTTTCGACAATCTGAGCGGAAGCCTAAGCTCGTACTACTGAGTGCATGCGAAGATAAGAACGAACTCGTTCAGGCGTTACAGCTTGGCTGCTCGGGCGTGGTGTTAAAGCGATCGGCGACGGAAGACATAATTGCGTGCATACGCAAAGTTTATGCTGGCGGAATATGGGTGGATTGCCCAGCAAACGCACTCATGCGGCAGGTCTCTTCTCCTACAAATGAAAATTGTGACGTGCCCGGAAAACCTTATTTCAGCCGGCGCGAACGCGAGATTCTCTACCTAGTAGTGCAGGACTTCACAAATCCCGAGATCGCAGCACGATTACTCGTGAGTCCGCAAACGGTCAAGAATCACTTGCATAGAATGTACGACAAAATAGGAGTCGCAGACCGCCTCGAACTAGTACTTTATGCCGTTCACGAAGGTCTTGAGCGACTTAGCAATTATCACGCCGACGGAAAGCAGCACCTCATGCCTGCCATCGCACGCTAGTTCTCCGTCCATAGCAAGTCCCTTGCAAGTTGATCGTTGACCGGAGTTTGTCATCACACAGATGAAATAGTGTGACGATTTCGCCAAACATCCCTACCTCAGGTTCAGCTTTTTCCACCGGGATCACTCCCTATTGAGGGAAGCAGTCAGCTCTTCCACCTGCAGGCAGGCAAAGGTGGTGGTCACATCCCCCATCGCATAGGGGATGATGAGCGAATGGTTGTGCTGCATGGCGCCACAGGTATATACCACGTTCGGCACGTAGCCCACGCGCTCATCTTCCGCCGGTACGATGATCGGTTCCGCCGACCGGCCGATGACCTTCGCCGGATTGTCAAGATCGAGCAGCGTCGCGCCGATGGCATACTGCCGCATTGGACCGACGCCGTGCGTCAGCATCAACCATCCTTCCGGGGTTTCGATGGGCGACCCGCAGTTGCCGATGATCGAGAACTCCCACCAATACTTCGGGGTCTCGGACGGACGTCCCCGGTTCCAGACGAGCACGTTGTCGGATTCCATGATATACCGGTTCACGCCGTCCAGCCGCCCGGACATGACGTAGTTTCCATTGATCCGGCGTGGGAACAGGGCCATGCCCTTGTTCTTCACAAACTTGCCCACCATGGTGTGGCTTGCGATGGTCTTCAGGTCGTTGGATATGAACAGCGACGGAAAGCCGCTCACGCCATTGTAGGCGGTGTAGGTGCCGTATATCGTGCCAGCGCCATCGTCATCGGTAAACCGCACCAGGCGCACGTCCTCGATCCCGCGGCTCTCTTTCTCGGAGATCGGGAAGATGACGACCTCGGACGGATGGACGTCCCGCGGAATCGGGATGCGGTAGTTCGACCGGGCGAACGTCAGCATGTTGCGCTGGGTCTGCTCGAATCCGGCAGGGGAGGGAGCGGAAGAACGGAGATCCGCAAGTACCTGGTCCAGCTCGCCGATGCTGAAGGTCTCGCCCAGCTTGTCCAAGACGACGCACTCGAACGGCCCGAGCGCCCCGAGGTCAGCCAGTGCATCCCGTAAGAAACCGGCGTCAAACTCGGCATCGGGTATGGACTTGAGCGCCCGGATGCTTGGCGCGGTGTCGTCCATGGTGATGCGGTTCTCCCCGTCAATCACACCGACGCGGAAGACGATGGAGGAAAGGTGTCCTTCCCCTGTCGCCCGGAGGCTCATCAAGAAGCGCGTGCACCCCGGCGGCAACCCGATCTGGTTGATGGCGGGGACGATGGACGGGTTGAAGAGGGCCGCGGCCTCGACGGCATACTCCATCGTGAAATAGGCCCCGATCAGCATCCTGCGCTTGTCGTCCATAGCGGCACCCGGCGGCACAAGGGCGGCTACGCGCTCGAAGCTCTCCATCCAGATCTCGTCGATGTCGGAGTGGCGGACACCGTAGCGGCCCTTGAGGTCCGCCAAGATTTCCTGCGCCTCGGCAGCCGGCAAGGTGAGCACACGCTCGATGCGCCCCCTGTTGGCTTCTTCGTTGGCGGCGAAGAACCGCGTGATCATTCGACTGGGATCCGGCTTGATCCGGTGCGGCAGCCGATGGACGTGGACAGGAGGTCGAGTCATGGGCATTTAGGTACGGGAAATCTCAGATCGCTAGGCGGGCCGAGAGAGAAAGGTTCCTGGAAACGGCAAGTGTGATTCACGTGGGGCCTTTTGCCGTCAAAGTTGCCTGAACCCAGAGGAGGGAGGTTACGAGCGTCCCTGCGAAAAAAGTCCGCGTTATTCTATGCCGTTCCCAGGGGGTCAAGTCATGAATAGTAGTACCGAACTCTAACAGGGTGTGCCATAAAAAGCAAGACGCCCTGACCTGTCGCTAGTATGTGAGTTGTCCGGTCCAATTCACACGTGATCTGTCCGCTTGGCACGGCGGCGAGGGATGCTGGGTGGTGGATGAAACCTGGCAGTACTCGGCCGCCGAGATGGAGCGGATGATGAAAGTTCAAGACGTGCTGTTGAAGGCGATGGCCAAGAAGATCACCTGGTGGGCGGCGGCTGAAATCTCGGGCGTGACGGATCGGACGATGCGCCGATGGCGGGAGAAGTTGGAGAAGGACGGCTACGCCGGGCTGGCCGATCGGCGCAAGGGCAAACCGAGCGCGCAGCGCATTCCGCTGGCGACGATCGAGAAGGTGCTCGGATTGTACAAGGAGACGTACTACGACCTGAACATCCGGCACTTCCACGAAAAGCTGCGGGACGAGCACGCGATCGAGTTGAGCTACACCTGGGTGCAGAAGGCACTGCAAGGCGCCGGCCTGGTGGCCAAACGGCACAAGCGGGGGCCGCACCGGCGGAGGCGGCCGCGGCGGCCGCTGCCTGGGATGCTGCTGCACATCGACGGCAGCAAGCACCGTTGGCTGAACGACGAACGCTGGTATGACCTGATCGTGATTCTGGACGACGCCACGAGTGAGATCTATTACGCGCAGTTGGTGGAGGAGGAATCGACGCGAACGGTGATGGCCGGGCTTGCGCGAGGTGATCGAAATCCAGGGGCTGTTCTGTGCATTGTACAGCGACCGGGGGAGCCACTTTTTCGTGACGGTGAAGGAGGGGGAGAAGGTGGATAAGCACCGCCTGACGCAGGTGGGGCGGGCCATGAAGGAATTGGGAGTGCAGATGATTGCGGCGTATTCGCCCCAGGCGCGCGGCCGGTCGGAACGTAGCTTCGGGACCTGGCAAGGGCGCTTGCCGCAGGAACTGCGCCTGGCAGGGATCAGCACAGCGGAGGGCGCCAACACCTTTCTGCGGGAGCGGTACATCGGGGAGTTCAACGAAAAGTTCAGCATGCCGGCGGCGGAGAAAGGCACGGCATTTCGGCGGACGGGGAGGACCGACCTGAACTGGATCTTCACAGTACAGACGGAGCGAGTGGTGGACAAGGACAACACGGTGGCCATCCGGGAGCGGACGTGGCAGATCGACAAGACACGATTCCGCAATACCTTGGCGGGAAGTACGGTAACGATCCACGAACACCTGGATGAAACCGTATCGATCCGCTACGGCCCTCACGTGGTGGGTCGCTACAGCAGCAAGGGAGAGAAGCTGATCAGCGCGAAACCCAAGAGCGCCGTGGAAAAGGCGGGAGCATGGAAGCCGGCGAAAACCAAAAGCAGGTTTCCACCGGCTCCCACACTCCCTTGGAAATCTCGCCAAGAGCGCGAGATTCCCACTTTCCCACCGCGCCGACTACGGCTTGTGTTTTATCCACAAAAAAAGCCGAAAACCCAAGACGGCAAGCCGCAAGAGGACACTGCAAGGACAACTCAACTAAAGCGGACAGATCACGTGTGAATAAAAGCGGACAGATTGACAAACTAACAACAGCCCGTAAGATCCGATCCTCTGGCGATTCTGTAACCTTCCGCTTTTCAGCGTTTGTTGCGCTTGTAGGCCCGGAACGGCTGATCTGTTGTGTTTGGGTACCGACGCCGCCATTCGGCCCGCGCTTCCTTCAACTGGATAACGAACACGTCTCTCGGCTTGTCGCCATGGTATTGCTCCGGCCGGCATAGGAACGCCGCCGCCTTCCCGAATGACTGAAGCGCCTTCAGGTCGTAGTCCCGGCGGATTGCGAAGGAAGGTTTGAAGCCGCTGGCCGCAGACCGATTAGAAGTGGAAGCCGATGGCCAACGCCGGCCCGGAGATTGTCAATTCCTTGAGCAGCATCCCCTCGTCGCCAAAATTGTAGTGAAGATAGCGATAGTCGACGCCAATAGAAACCCAGTCGCGGATCGAATAGTGAATACCCCCGGCGGCCTGCGTGGTTATGTCCGAATCAAGGCCAAAGCCGCCAATGTCGAAATGGTATGGCGCATACCACTTTTTGCCCAGATTGAATTTCCCTTTGAAACCGACGATCGGGTCAACAAAATTTTGGGACACGAGAGCGGAACGCGAAGCCACCCAGACGGGAAGTGTCCCGGTGATGTTCAGGGCTAATTTGCTTTCCAGGCGCGAATAGCGGATACCGGCCAATACGTCGAAGTTCATACGTTCATTCCGGACCAGCGAGTATGCTGCGCCACTCTCGAAGATGAAACCATTTATGCCGGTTTCAGCCTTTAGCGTCGGCGCACCTGGAACTCCGGGAAACTCTGCGATTCGGTTGGGATCCGAAAAGTTCATGTAGATCGTGTCGAACAGGATGGACAACTTCTGCTTCCGCGCCTCGAAGCTCCCCATTGCGGTGAAATTCAGGTTGTAACCGTCCTCTCCTAACCCGACCTTTCCGCCCGTATAGCCGGGGGGCTGTTGAACATTCAGCGATCCGTCGAAGCCGGGCACCCAGATGTAGGGAGTTAGGGTGAAATGCCACGCATCATCCAGCGTGTCTGCCGCCTTCAAATCCGCGCAATAGCCCAGCAGCAGCGCAGCCGCGAAGACTCTCCCGATGGTACGCGGAGCGTTCTGCAATAGCGAAATCCTGTTCATTTATTCCTTTTCAGTGACTTCGCGGCCCGGTCGATGCGTTTTCCAACCGCTCGGAATGCAAATAATGGAAACACCCTCAGGGCATTCCAGCTGCGGCCACGTTCGTCTCACAGGGGAGATGTGCTGATTGACTACTCGGTTCTTTTTTTCACAAGTGGGCACAGCGCGGCGGGGCTGCCATGTTCCGATTCAGTACCGTTCGCAACGGGTATAGCGCACCACAGTATAGGAAACGAGAAGGCTGCACACGAAAAGGGGAAAGCGAGCAGTCGGCTCTCGCGCCTTGTTGCCTTGTTCCTCTTATTCGCTTCGTATATCCCACGCGCGTAGAAAGACACGCCCGCCTCCACCGCGCAGTCGCTGCGCCACTAATGCGCTGGTAGTCTTGCGCTTTAACCGGCCAATCTCTGCCTGGGATTGTTAAGCGGTGCTGAGCTCTTTGCCTCGGCGACGATTTTGGTGAGCCGGTTGGAGAGCCGGTCGAGACAGGCGCGGTGCGTGCCGTCCTGAAGGGCGCGGCGGAACATCTCAAGCACATGTTGGGCACCGACCAGGGAATCGATGACGCCGTCGAGACCAGTTCGAAGTGGAACAACCGGCAGTCTTGGGCTGGGGAGCAGATGGCGCGGTTTTGAGCGAGCCAGTTGGAATTCCCGCTGAAGATCGGTCAAGGTCACATCCAGATAGCGCATGGTCATGTCTGGATCGACGTGGCCGAGTAGATTCATCAGCGCGGGAAAGCCGACACCGGCGCGAAGCATCTCAGAGGCATAGGTGTGCCGGAATTGATGCGGGACGATGCGCGTCGGAGAGACCGAGTGAATGACAGACCTGATGCAGATAGTCGCGGAGTTGACGAACGAGCGCTTCTTTGCTGCGCGGCCGGGCAAGAGGAAGCCATCGTCGGGCAGCGGATCGAGGGAGCGAAAGAAGCGCAGCCGCTGGACGAGCTTGCAGACAAACGAATCGACCGGGACCATTCGTTCGGTTTTCAGTTTGCCGAGCGGCACATGAACCGCCCACTGATCCGGGCCGGTGGAGCGGAGGCAGTCGGAGGACAGATCGGCGCATTCGCCGATGCGCATGCCGGTGTGGCGGATCACAGGAAGACATTCGCGCCCAGATCGTTGCGGCGAAGGAACTCCTGCTGCAGGAGTTGATCCTGTTCTGCAGTAAGCGGACGTGGGAGTCTTTGCGGAAGGCGCGGAATATCCTCGCGGCGGATCAGATGAGCGAGTTCGGGAAGCTCGTTCGTCCAAGCCAGTTCATTGAAGATGCAGCGCAGAGCAATGAGCAGGTTGATATAGGAGGCAGTCGCCAGCGGCGGCGTTTGGGAGCGGCGATGAGACATCCAGCCGAGGACGTGGGGATCGCGGCGGAGTTGCGTGAGCGAAGTTGACCTCGGGATGATGGGCGCCGAGATAGGTCAGGAAGTTGCGGGCGGTCCCGCGGTAGTGACGAGTGGTATCGGGATTGAGCGCGGCGCCGAGGGAATCGACGGCGCGGTCGAAGGCAGGGGCCAGCGGATGCTGAAGCGGAGGCCGTCGCGCGCGGTTCACGATCGATGTCACCGGAAGAGGACGGATATGCTGGGCCACGGCGCGCGCATACTGAAGGTAGACGTCTTGCGGAGTGACCTGGACATAGAGCAAGGTGGTTTGGATATCGGCGTGTCCCATCAAGCTGCATGAGCGCGGGCAGGCTGACGCCGGCGCGCACCATGTCTGAGGCGAACGTGTGCCGAAACCGATGCGGATTGGCGAGTTTGATGCCGGTGGTCCGGCGATGGTAGCGGAACAAGGAACGCAGTCCGGCAGGTGTCATGCGCTGCCCGCGGGCGGGTCCTTTCAGCGAAACGAAAAGCGCGGCAGCTGCAAGGATCGGGCCGTTCCAGCCGGAGATAATGATCGAGCAGTTGAACGGTTTCCGGCGCCAGCGGGAGGAAGCGGAGTTTGTCTGCCTTTGCCGCGAACGCGCAGCTGCCCTTCGGAAAGCAGCACGTCGTCCGGATTCAAAGCCAGCACTTCCGCTGACCGCAGGCCTTGCAGGAGCATCAGGCCGACGATGGCCAAGTCGCGGGCGGTGCGAAAACTGGACCAGAAGCGCGCCACCTCATCGACCGATAGCGGCACGATGCTGCGTTTGGGCTCCTTCACCCGCAGCCGGCTGATCGCCCAGCGCGGTCTGGCCAAGCCCATCGGCCTGCGCCGCAAATAAGCCTGATGAAAGCCGCGGGCGACCTGGCAAGGAGCATCGGGGAACTCGTTACGGAGGGCGCGATCGGCGACGGCGATGCGGGCGTTGATGGTGGAGCCGGAAGGCCGCGGCTGTAGACCGGACTGGAAGCGGACGATAATCCAGCAGCGTCGATTCGGTGAGGTCACGTTCCGCAACGTCGCCGGTGTGATGGACGCTCTCCCACCAGCGGACAAAGTGCAGCAGGTTGTGAGCGTAGAGGCGCAGACTCTTGTCGGCCAGGCGGCGCACGTACTCGCGATCCAGATAACGGTTGATCCAGCCGACCTCCCGGCCGGTGCTCTGCTCGACGACGCGAACCGGACTTTGTGCGTTGCTGCGAGGTCTGCAGATCGATAACGCGAAACTTCATGGCTGAGCAGCCTCCAGCAGCGATTGGAACTGTCGCGCGTCACCGCCCTGGACGAAAAAGCAGTTGGGATCGTGGCCCTCGGGCAGCGAGACGCGTACGAGCAGTCGACGCCTTGCTCGCGCAGCCGGTCTGCCAGGCGTTTGCGCTGCCTGTTGGCCGCTGCCGTTGGCGTCGGCATCAAAGGCCAGATAGACGGTTCGGTGGCAGTCGCACAGTTGCTGCAACTGGTGGGCGTTGAGATGAGTTCCCATGCGAGCAGGTGACGTTGCGAAAGCCGGCCTGCCACAGCACGGCGTAGTCGAACAGACCCTCGACGAGGATCACTTCCGGATAGCGCCGGACTTGCGTCCCAGCGATACAAGCCGCCTTTGGTGCCCGGCAGAAACCGGTGCGGCGGCGCCGAAGCCGAGATGCTGCGGCCATAGAGATTGCCTTCCAGCGGAAAGACGATGCGATGCATGTAGGCGTCGTAGCCGGCCGACGTGACCAGACCGGCTTGGCGCAGAGCCGGCAGAGGGTGGCCCAACTGCGTCAGCCAACTGCGCAGGCAACCGCCGGGCGCGTAGCCGATCCGCATGTGCTCGATGACTTCCGGCGAGCGGATTCCGCGTTGGTGCAGATAGGCAACCGCCTCGCCGTGGCGGTGCAACTGCATGCGATAGAAGTCGTGCGGCATCCTGCAGTAACGGCGCCAAGCCGCGCCATTGGCGCAGCAACGCCACCGCTTGCGGGAACTTCACCTGGTGATAGAGTCTCGGCAAAGCGAATCACGTCTCCGCCGCGGCCACAGCCGTAGCAGTAGAACAAGCTTTTGCTGGGATCCACCAGGAAGCTGGGCTTGTGATCCTGATGCAGCGGGCACAGCCCCATCCATCGGCCGCGGCTGAGTTGCCGTGCCGGCCGCCAATCATGTGCCTGGAGATAGTCCAGCAGCGGAATCTGCTGCTTCAGCTCGTCGAGAGCCTGGCGATTCACGGACTTCTTGCCTCGAGCGGCAGAATACGGCAGCAGCGCGGCCAGATCCCAGGCAAGGATGGTGGGCGCCTCGCAGAAAGTGCTCGGCCTGTCGACTGCCTGCACCAGCACCACACGCTCAGCAGCCGCCGCCATGCCCATCGGCGTAGGGTGGATGGATCGGGCAAGCGCGACGGGTCTTTGCAGTGCGGTGCGGCTTGCTCGGCAACGTCACCGGCGCTGATCCGCTCGCAGGCCTGCTGGCGGCAGCGCAAGCGTGAAATGCGCCGAACGGAACCAGCCATTCCGGCAGGATCGTGAAGGTCTTCCGGCACGGACGGACAGATCCCGCGGCGAATCCAGATGCGTTGCGTGTCGGTCATCGTGCGCTTGCCGGAGTCGCCGTCCGTGGCCGATGATCGTGTCGTCGCGGCAAAGCGGGCAGAGCCGCGGCAGAAGACTCAAGCGGAATCACCCCGGCTCGATGTTGTCTTGCGTCTCTGGCAGTGCGATAAAAAGAATCACGGCTGGCGTGAAGGCCCGCCGCTGACCGTCGCCTGCAAAGTTTCGATCTGCTGGCCGGGCCTTCACCCTCCCGGCAAAATCAGATTCAAACGAAAAAAGAATACTGCTTCAGACCGGACGCCGCGAGCCCCTCACCTCAACATTGGCCGGTAATCTTGCGCAAACCGGAATTCGGCCTGAAGTCCGGTTGTATGAAGTTGATCGCGCTTAACGGCGTAGCGTTTACCGGGGGAGTCATACTGGCTCGAACGGCAACTGGCTAGGAAAGAGAGTCGAAGCCCTTACGGCAGCGGGTACGCGGGCCGAGTTTCCCGGCACCATTCGACCGTATCAGTGACCCACAGATTCCTCTGACGAGGCAGAAGAACCTCCTGCACGGAGGACGATATTGCCGCTCCTTGAACCAACTTGGCCGTACTCGTCAGTGACGGTAGCCGCGGGCGCCGGTAAGCGGCGACGTGCCGGGCGTCACGACACCGGATACGGTCACCAGGACCGGCTTACCGTTAGGCGGCCACAGGATGATCACTTCCCGACCGTAGCTGCGTGTGTGGCGTGCGATCACTTCGATCACGTAGGCGCTGAGTGGCGCCGTCTCAGCCTCGACAATGCTTTCGCCGTACGCATATCCGTGAAAGACGCCGGCTACGCCGAACAGGAGCACTAGTAGGACGATCGGAATTCTGGAACGCGTAGCAACAATCGCTGCGGCCGCTGCGACGGTGAGCCCGATGGTCGGCTCTGGCCACAGAAGATTGAAGCCTGGGTATGTATGATGCAACCCAAGACGCTTCCTGCCACAAATAGGAGCGGCAACAACACAATCCGTCCGGCAAGGTGGGACATCAATCCGACGCCTACGGTGAAGGCGAAATGATCGATACCAATGATTGGGTGCCCAAGACCCGACAGCAATCCGCGCCAAGCCGTGCTGGGCAGCTCGCCCCCCATAACGTGGTGAGCGAATGCAGGTGGTGTAAAACGCAGGACAATAAGTGCTGCTGCAGCCGCTATCAGTACCTTCAACAACGGCGCCATCCGCTCCTCCTTCGACCTGAGCCTCTCTTGCTGTCGACAGTATGCGCGGCCGCAGCCACTCGGCAATGCATCGTTTCGGAGGCCGCATTGCTGCGCTGCATGAGTTTCCTTCTGATGCTGTGGACGGCTCCTCCACCGGCACGAGAGTGCCACGGCTGTGGGGGCAATTGAGGCTCCCACGATTCGGAGGAGCTATCCATGCAAACGGTTACGACAATCGGTCTCGACATCGCCAAGTCGGTCTTCCAGGTTCATGGGGTTGATGGTGCCGGCCAGGTAGTCATCCGCCGGCAGTTGAAACGACGCTCGGTGCTGACGTTCTTTCAGAAGTTACCGCCGTGCTTGGTCGGCATTGAGGCCTGCGCTTCGGCGCACCATTGGTCGCGCGAGCTGCAGGCGCTGGGTCACAAGGTGCGGTTGATACCGCCGGCCTATGTGAAGCCTTACGGTGCGCCCCGACGGCGCGCATTACCAGTGGAGGAAGGATCCACCCAGAGAATTGTCGATTGATCTGGTAGCTGACGAGCGGTCTGGACGAGCAATCGGACGGACCGAAGCCTCGTGACAAAGGTCGCCTTGGGCGGCCGAGCAATCCAGCGGGCCGTAACGTGAGTGAAGCCTGAGCACGCCTCGAAAGTTACGATGTGAATGCCGACCCGATCGTATGGCGGGGAAGGCCGCGCGGACAGGGAAGCAATCGACGCATGCACCTGTCTGGTTCACCGGGGTAATGGGCACGGCACGCTGGAAAGGTAGTGCGGGTAATCGGGGGAGACCCGTCTTGGTCGAAGGTCGCGCCTTCAGCATTGAGTAGTCGATGGACCGGACGGAAGTCGGACAGGGTCATAGGTACCGATGAAACCGGGTAATTCCGGTGGAGGAAAGGACCCTGACTTCAGGTGCGCTTTTGAAGATGGCGAGGGAAAGGGTAGATTGGCGATGAGCCTTGAAACGCCCAATAAGATCAGGAGCCTTCAGAGAAAGCTTTATTGCAAAGCGAAGGCGGAGCCTGCCTTCCGCTTCTACGTGCTGTACGACAAGATCTGCCGCGAGGACATTCTGAGCCATGCCTACAAGCTGGCCCGCGCCAACGCGGGTGCCCCAGGAGTGGACGGAATAACTTTCGAGCAAATCGACGCGTCGGGAACTCGAAGCATGGTTGGCCGGCCTGCGCGATGAAATCGTCACGAAGACTTACCGGCCCGATCCGGTGCGGCGGGTGATGGTCCCGAAGCCCGGAGGCGGCGAACGTCCGCTCGGTATCCCAACAATCCGGGACCGAGTCGTCCAAGCTGCCGCAAAGATTGTGCTGGAGCCGATCTTCGAGGCGGATTTCGAGGATGGCGCTTATGGATATCGCCCGCGTCGCAGCGCGGTAGATGCCGTCAAGGAAGTGCACCGGCTTGTGTGCCGGGGCTACACGGACGTTGTTGACGCCGATTTGTCGAAATATTTCGACACGATTCCGCACTCGGACCTCCTCAAATCGGTGGCCCGACGCATCGTCGACCAGAATGTGCTGCGGCTGATTAAGTTATGGCTGCGAGTACCGGTCGAGGAGCGGGATAGCGACGGGAAACGGCGCATGAGCGGCGGTAAGAGCAACAAGCGTGGCACGCCACAGGGTGGTGTCATCAGTCCGCTGCTCTCCGTCATCTACATGAACCGGTTCCTGAAACATTGGCGTCTCAGCGGTCGGCGTGAAGCATTCCATGCTCAGGTTATCTCCTATGCCGACGACTTCGTCATTCTCAGCCGCGGCCACGCGGAGGAAGCATTGACGTGGACGAAGGCGGTGATAACCAAGCTTGGGTTGACGCTCAACGAGACTAAAACCTCGGTGAAGAATGCCCGATTGGAAAGCTTTGACTTCCTTGGGTACACGCTCGGACCCCGCCGTTTCCGCAATGGGGGACGGTGGTATCTTGGCGCGGCTCCGTCCAAGAAAAGCGTGCTGCGGATCAAGAGGAAGGTCAGCGTACTGCTGACGCCGGGCAACAAGGGCGCTTGGCCCGAAGTACAAGCACGACTGAACCGCCTTCTGCGCGGCTGGTCCACTTACTTCAGCTATGGCTCTCTTGCTACGGCTCATCAGGCCGTTGATCGACACGTCTTCGATCGCGTGCTCGCCTTTCTGCGCAGACGACATAATGCGCCCAGCCGTGGCGTCCGACGGTTCTCTCGTGAAATCTTTGGGAACCCGGGCGTCCTTGTGCTGAACCGCGTGCGCAAAGTGTCGCCGACGTGTGCCTCGTGAGGAAGCCTGTCGGAAAGCCGGATGCGGGAAATCTGCCTGTCCGGTTTGATGAGCGGGGAGAGGAAACGGAGCGCGCATCAACGCGTCACCGCGCCTCTCCTCGACTCTACTCAAGCGGCAGAAGAATGACGCGGCCGACGCGGAGGCCATTTGCGAGGCGGTCACCAGGGCCAACATGCGGTTCGTGCCAACCAAGACTCCAGAACAGCAGAGTGGCCTGGTGCTGCACCGTACGCGCCATCTGTTCATCCGTCAGCAGACCGCGGTGATCAATGCAATCAGGGCCCATCTTGCCGAGTTCGGGATCGTTGCACCGGTCGGGCGCCACGGTGTCGAGGAATTGCTCAATGTCTTGGCCGATCCAAACGATAAGCGAGTTCCGGAAATAGCTCGTGCGTGTCTGTCGGCATTCGGCGCTCAATTGCGCAGGATCAAGGAGCAGGTACTGGAGTTCGACCGACTGATCAGGGCCTGGCACCGATCCGACGAGATGAGCATGAGGCTCGATGAAGCCCCGGGCGTCGGTCCGGTGCTGGCCACTGCTGTGGTCGCTACCGTTGCTGATCCAAAGTCCTTCCGATCAGGGCGCAACTTCTCTGCCTGGATCGGTATCGTGCCGAAGCAGCACTCCAGTGGAGGCAAGAACCGGCTCGGCAATATAAGCAAACAAGGTGACCGCTATCTGCGCGGGCTGTTCGTGGCCGGCGCGCTCGCCGTCATCCGTTACGCCAAGATCCATGGCACCAAGCATCGCCCTTGGCTCACGGCCTTGCTGGCCCGGCGGCCGACCAAGGTTGCTGCTATCGCACTTGCCAACAAGCTCGCGAGAATGGTCTGGGCCATGATGGTCAAGGGCGAGCGATACAAGGAACCCGCAGCGCTTGCGGCGTAAACGAGATCGCGCCGGACAGCCGGCGTGATGTGAAGGTTGGGAGGGCGAACAGCACGTAATGCAGAGCCGGTCGATCCGGCGATCAGGACAACCCACTTGGGTCGAAGCATTGTCAAATGCGGGAGTTTGATCGGGACCTGATCCGCGGAGGGCATTATGGCCAGCGGTCATATGAACCGCGTCAAAAGGCCGGACACATGGCTGCACCGACCAATGCTGCAAAACGTGAAGAAAGTCCTTGCCAACCCGGAGCCGTCCACACATGACCCTGAACGACCA
>CAWHYW010000023.1:0-228934 GCA_963833675.1 Bryobacteraceae bacterium
CCAGATCGTGGACAAACTCGATACGGTGCGTGGTGAGGTTCTCGGTGCCCGCGGTGACGAGCAGTTCCGATTTACGTTCAACTGAAACCGAACGCCCTGGATTTGTTGGACCAGAGCCAGGAGTTTCGGCGGACGGAGGACAACACCGTCTACCACAAGGGTTATCCGATCTGCTATCGCAGCAAACCGTCGGTCCCCTCAATCCAGGTGTCTGCCACGCGGGATAAGACCAGGGCAGACGTGGACGTCGATTACAAGTCGTCCGGCTTCCCGAAAGGACTGGTAAACGGGCACCTTTCGGCCTCGAACTCCGACGTTCGCGCGGGTCGCAACGACGATATCCACAACGGCCAGTGGAGCGGCTTGAACAACTGGTGGCGCAACCTGCTCTCGCTGCCTCGTGAGACAAAGAAGGACGCGTATGCCGAAGCAGGAGGAGCAACTGCTGACGCAGGGCACAAGCCAGGATGAAACCGGCCGACGCGGTTCACGATTTGCTGAATACCTGGCTGGTAGAGAGGAAGCCTGAGGATGTCATCTCTTACTTCGCCCAGCAATCCTTTGCATGTGCGGACTTGGAGGCGGGAGAAAAACTGGATCGCGGAATGGCCCCGTTCCGGCTACTGATGGCGATGCGGCAGGCAAACCAGCGTTTCGGAACCGTATCGCAATTGGGGGACATGGTCACAGCCGTCTCGCCACGCATACAGGCGTGCGGACCAAACTGGTTCAGCATCCCTACCAAGACCAGTTCGCGCTGTACGACGTTCGAGAGGATGCGGCCGAGCAGTTCAGTTGCGTCAACCGCCTGAATGCAAGTCAGGCATCGCCGAAGGCTGCGGCATCCAAGTCATTCGGCAAGTACTATGGGGCAGTCTTCCGCGTTGGGAAGAAGGATGGGGCGGAGGCAACGACGCTTGCGACTCTGTGGATGCGCGAGGCGAAAGGCTTCTGGAGGCTGATCTCATACGACGTTGATCCCGTGTGGGACGAGTACCGCGTCCCGAATACGGCAACCACCGCGCCCCCGCCCGCGGCTACCGGGTACACCACGGCTCCGGCTGATCTGATCGAGGGCGCCACGAAGTTCCTCACGGCGTGGCTGGTGAAGCAGGATCTCGAGAGGCTTCGCGCTACCTCTCCGGAAAGTGCGCCGAGTGCCTGAAGCTCAACCGCGCATCCGGCCAACCTGAGCCCAAGACAGCGGCGGACGCGCAGGTGGAGTTGAAGAAAGCGATGCAAAGCATCCTCGACACCACCGGGACGGTGAAAGCGCTGGAGGAAGCGATTGTGGCGCCATTGCCGAATCATGAGGACATCAAGCTCGTGAAGCACGCAAGGAGCAAAGCGTTTGCCCTCGCCTCGATTCCGGACTATATGGGCGAAGCTCTGGATTGCGCCGCGCGAACACCAGGAGAACCGGTGAGTTTCAGACGTCCCGCGAGTGCGAAGAACTACGGGAAGTACTACGTTACGGGATTCAGGTTGGTAAAGACGGGCGAGGATTCCGGCGTGCTCTGGGCTGTATGGGCTCAGGAAGGTTCGGCATGGAAACTAACGTCCTATACCGTGCTCACCCCTTGAAACCGGGCAGACCCTGTAAGTTGCGCAAATAATAAACACGTTCGGCTTTGAGGCGAACAGTTCGAAAAATCCGCCGAACGTCTGCAGAACATTCATTCATTACTCGCTCGTTTTCCAGGTAATCTGATTCTGGATACAGACCAAGGGCTCATTTCCGGGCGATACGAACTTATCCTGGCGCTTCAAAGCCTTGAGCGCTGTGCAGGCGCCAATTTGATCACACGACGTAAACGGATGCGGCCAGTCTCTTCAACCCGCGATCGAGAGCGATCATATCCAACTGAATTGAAGTCCAGTCGGCCAGCAAGACTATCTCGCTTCCTTGCCCCTGGTACGTTTTCAGATAGCCGCGGCACTGCTCACAGTAGTCAATCCTCAGACCTCCCTGATCTTCTACGGCTATCACTGCAAGACGATGATCGTCTTCATTTCGACAGAACGGACATCCGGTCCGCCGGTAACGCCAGCGATTGCCACAGCATCCACAGGCGAGCATCCGCAGGCTGCCGGGATCGGTGCCAATCAACTGGGCCATGGCCGGCGGCGACCCGCACACCGAGCAGTAGTGGCGGAGCCAGCGCTCCTCCTGACGCCACGCGGCAAAGGAATCTACGACCGGAAACAAATACCGGGAGAGCAGTCTCCAACTCAGGTACCGCCTTAGTCCAGAAGATTCGGAAGAGTCATCGGCCGTGGAACGAAGTTCGGCCTCTAACGCTTCGATCTCTTTCCGAAGCACGCTGGCAGAGGCCTCGTTGCCAGCTTCCCGACCACCACGGCGAGCGCTTTCTCCACCGGCTCGAGTTCGATCGCGGCAGCCTGGCTTTCCAACAGAGGAATACCGGCGACATAGTCCGCGAAGTAGCCATCCCAACTGGGAATGCAAGCCGTGCCCAATGGCATTCCGTCAATCTCGCGGTTGACCTCCGAGTCGAGCCGCGCAATCGGTTCCAAGTAGGGATGCTGTGCCACCCAGCGATCCAGCGTCACGCTACGTCTCTTGTCCAGCGCTTTCCTCCGGCAGCACCGGCAACAACCGCACTCCGAGCCCGAACAGGAATATCGCTGCGGCGATGAGTCCGATCGAAATGCCCCATTCAACGAGGGATGGGGAATAGAGTGCAGGAGCATTCTGCGGCATCGGCCCCTTCAGGTCCATGGCCCACAGAACGACGTTGATGCGATTAAACACGACACCCAAAGCGCAAGCAACCGCTCCGGCGGCCAACAAGCCGGGGCGATAGTTCCGGAACGTGGTGGCCAACAGTGCGAGCGGTAACAAGCCTCCAAGAATCAACTCGGCCGCAAATAACGCGCCCGCGTGCCCGGAGAATGCGCCGGCCAATTGTTCGCGAATGGCGAGGTCGCCTACTCGAAACGCGAGGTAGACCAGAAGCGCCCAGAAACTGATCTTGCCCATGGCACTCATTGCTTCATGGGATAGCCGCCGTGACCAGGCTTTCGCGATGCACATCTCCACGAGGATCACGACCGCTGTGCCCGCCGCGATCGCGGAGAGCAGGAACGAAACCGGCATTACGGGCGACCACCATTGTGGCGCCAGCTTGTCCGGCATGAGCAGGAAAAGAGAGCCGAGCGAACTCTGGTGCATCGTGGACAGAGTGACCGCCGCAATCGCCAGCATGATCGGCTCGCCCTTCCGGCCATAAGCCCTGAAGGCATAAGCCAGTAAAGGAAAACAGGATCGCCGCCGCGCCCGCATACACGAGATTGCGCGAGAGCAGATAGACGAACAACGTGACGGCAAACGCAACATACGCGCCAGACCAGCGCCGCCACACCTCCACTGCTTTGTGGAAGCCGTGATATTGCAGTGGCACCGGTAAAAACTCGAGGAGCAGCACCGTCACATAGAGGCCTACACACCACGACACCTCGAACATCGCCGAGGCGTCGGGCGCCTGCAGGGCAAGTTGGTAGGAGTGCAATGGAAGGCCGAGATCGGCGAGTAACGTGACCGTAACGAACGAGTAGCTCAAAAATCCCATGAGCACCGCTGAACGGCCGATCGTGTAAAGATCCTTCCGCTGAAAGACGTAAATGATCCCGGCAGTGGCGAAGGCTCCGGCTGCGATTGCGATCCACACCAGGTCGAACACGATCCAGAGACCCCAGGCGTAGGTGTCCGAAAGGTTCGTGCTGCCTCCTAATCCGAGTACGAATCGCGCGATGAGCGAAAGCAGACCGAAGCCCATCAGCACCGCGAGAATCCGGTTAAGCGGCGTCCATAGCCTCTCCTGCAGGGGAGCGAACGTGGGGTGGTGGCGATGGCTGTCCACGGCCGCCGCATCCACGCCCCCAGCCATCGCGGCCTTTCGTTTCAGTAGATGGTATACGCCGCCGAGCATGGCGCCGACCGCCAGGACGGCCGGCGGAACCGCGTGGAGCGCAAACTTCGAAACGGCCGGGTAGGGTTTGTCATCGAGTTCGGGAAATCCCAGTTTCATGAAAGGTACGGAGGACAGATACAGCACACTGGTCCCGCCCGCCTCCTTTTCTCCGTAGACGTGGTCCACGTATTTGTCCGGGCGGCTCGATATCCGGTTGTGGGCTTCCTTGAGCATCTGGTCTCGCTCCCGAAACGGAGCGCGTCCGCGGGACAGGCCTTGACACAAGCAGGCACGGTCACCTTTTCGCGGTATTGCTGGTTTTCGATCTGGGTCAGCGCCTGTCCATTGCGCGCGAGCGGAGCCGGCTGATCGGCGCGGTCGGAGCAGTGGGTACACTTGCTGATCTTTGGTGTCAGTGTGTCCCATTCCGTGGTGGGAACGCCCCAGGGGCACGACCATACGCAGTAGCGACAGCCGATGCACTTGTCGGCATCATAGGTGACGGGCCCATCCGGTTGGCGTTTGAGGGCCGTGGTGGGGCACGCGGACGCGCATGCCGGCTCCAGGCAGTGCAGGCAGCGCCGCATGGTGAACAGATAGTGCAAGCCGCCAGGAGCCGCCTCGTCCGGCAGCTCGTGATATGTCATCAGAGTCAGGGTCTTCGCGCTGAGACTTATGGGGTTCTGAAAGCCCAGAAGAGCCTCGAATTCCGTTTGTTCCCCTTCGGTTTCGTTCCAGTGTTTGCAGGCGACCTGGCATGCGTGGCAGCCGATGCACTTCGTGATATCGATCAGTGTCGACTTAACCGCGGTGTCGGATGTCATGATGTTCTTCTCTGCGCGCGGCGCACTCTGTCCTGCGGCTCCGCGGCTTTGACGATATTCACCAGGCAAGCCTTGGTTTCCTGCGTTCCAGCCCCCGGATCGACGGCGTCAATCGTCAGATGGTTGACGCTGGGACCGGTCGAAAGACCCTCGAAGCCCCAGTTGTATGGCATCCACACGATGGTGACTTCCTGACCGTCTATCTGGAGGCTCTTCATCCTGGGAGTTGGCACCGCTTTTACCACTACCTCGCCGCGTGCAGAGGATACCTTTACCCAGTCTCCGGTCCTGACGCCCAGTTTCCGCGCAAGAGGCTCGGGCATCTCGATCATGGGTTCCGGGACGAGCTCCTTCAGCCAGGGAATGTTCCGCGTCGACGAGCCCGAGCACCAGTGTTCGGCCACCGTGGAAGTCATCAGAACATAGGGAAATTTTTCAGGCGTACCGATGGGCTGATAAGATGCCACACGCGGATATTTCAGCATCGGGTTGTTGCGCGTATTCGGGTGCAGCAGATTCGTCACAGGACTCTCCACCGGTTCGTACATCTCAGGCAACGGACCGTCCTTAGGTACATAACTCGCATCCCGCGGAACGTCATCGTGCTTCGGGTCAGGGTCGGTGTAGGCGGCCGCGAAAAGACGTGCCACGCCTTCCGCGTTCATGAAGAACGCTCGCTGGCCGTTCGGCGTTTCCGGACCGTCGGTCAGAACAGGAACGTCGGGCGCGTCGTATCCCGTCCACTTTTTTGCCTCGGCATCCCACCAGACGAGCGGTTTCGATCCGGGATAGGGCTTGCCGTGGCGGTCGCACGACGCGCGGTTATAAAGGATCCGCATGTTATTGGGCCAGGTCCAGCCAAAATTCGGAAAAAGGCCAAGACCGCCCGGATCGGTCCTCGCGTCGCGTCGCTTCGACAGGTTCTCGCCGCGGCTGAAAACGCCTGAGTAAATCCAGCATCCGGCTGACGTCGATCCGTCCGCCCGCAGGTCGCCGGTCTTGCTGAGGAGCGTACCCGCTTTCAGCTCCGTATCCGGTATATCCCGAATAGCGCGTCCGTTGATCTCGCGCAGCACGTCTTCAGGGGTTGTGTACGTCCAGAAGGCTTTCCGGATCGGATCGTCCTTCGGATCGTTCGTATCGTGCAGCAGATCACGTACGCGCCGGAATATACGGTCCACGATCAACCCGTCAGGTAGCGCCTGTCCCGGCGGCTTCACACCGGGATAGCGCCACTGCACCATCCCGCCCGAGTTACTGATGGTGCCGCCCTTTTCCATGAAGAAGGCAGCGGGCAGGAGGAACACTTCCGTGGCAATGGATTTCGGATCCACCCCGGACGGCGCCAAAACGCAGCCGTCTCTGTCTCCCACAGTTCCTGAACTACCAGCGTCTCCAGCTTGTCCATCCCGTCGAAAAGTACCTTCAGGTTGGGTGTCGTGACCGCCGGGTTCTGGCCAATGATCCAGACCATCTTCATCTTTCCGGCAAGAGCGCTCTCGAAGATCCCGAACGAGCTGAAATCCTTGTCCGCGTTTCGTTTCGGCAGCCAGCCATAGCCGAAGTCGTTTTCGGGTGTGGCGGCCGGTCCATACATCGCCTTCAGCGTGTTGATCAGGTACTTGCGCCGGGCTGTCCCGTTGTTGTCCGTCCAGGCGGCTAAAGTGGGCTCGGTATGTACCGGGTAGTTAAGATAACCCGGCATGTAATTATTCAGCACGCCCATGTCGCACGCGCCCTGGACGTTCGGCTCGCCGCGCAGCGCATTCACGCCCGCGCCGGGCTTGCCGATGTTGCCGAGCAGCAACTGTAGGATGGTGAACGCGCGGATGCCCTGCACCGCCGTAGTGTGCTGGGTCATGCCCAGGGCGTACAGAATAGTTCCTGGCCGGTTTGCGGCCATCGTCTCCGCGATCTTCTGAATCTGCGCCGCCGGGATTCCGGTGATGCGTTCGCCGACATCCAACGTGTATCGCCCGAAGAACTCCCGCAGGCGAGTAAAGATGCAATGCGGATCATCCAGGCTCTTGGCCGTGCGCGGGTGGCCGGCGCCGTCGAGTGGTATCCCCAGGATTCGGTGTGGTATTTATGATGCTCTTCGTCGAACCCGCTGAAGAGTCCATCCTTGAAGTCGAAGTCGGCGCGCCCGAGCAGCAGCGCGTTCGTATGAGTGGTGACAAAATCCTCGTCGTACAGCTTGTGGACGAGGATGTGGTTGATCATCGTATTGAGAAACGCCGCGTCGGCGCCCGGCCGGATCCTCGCGAACATGTCGGCGCCTGCCGAAGTCCGGGTAAACCGCGGGTCCACATGAATGATCACTGCGCCTTTTTCCTGGGCGCGGCGGATCCATTTCATGGCCATCACGTGGTTCTCTGCCACGTTGCTGCCTTCCACCAGAATGGCCTTCGAGTGTTGAAGGTCGCCCCAGTGATTGGTCATCGCCCCTCGTCCGAATGTGGCCCCCAGACCGGGGACCGTTGGGCTGTGTCAAAGACGGGCCTGATGTTCGACGTAAGCCGTGCCGAGAAGGCGCGCCGCCTTCTGGAACAGGTAACATTCCTCGTTCGTGTTCTGCGCGCCGCCCATGAACGCAAACGCGTCTGTACGGTTCACCGGCACGTCTTTATCGCCATCTTTTTCCGTGGCAATCCAATTCTCATCGCGAACCTTCCGGATCTTCTTCGCGATCCGGTTCAAGGCATCTTCCCATGTGATGTCCACCCACTGATCGCTGCCCGGCGCGCGGTAGCGCGGCGTCTTGTTGCGCAGCGGCGAAGCATGGGTGGGAAACATCGCCATGCCTTTCACACACAGCGAGCCCTCATTGACCACGTGGTCGAAGTCGCCTTCCAGCTTGATCAGTTTGCCGTCGCGCACTGATCCGACCATGCCGCATCCGCAAGAGCAGAAATTGCATGAGGTCGTGAACTCCGTCACATTCGCCAGCTGGAGTGTCTGCGCCGAGGCTTTGACCGCACTGAGATCGACTATGCCCCCGAGAGCCAGCCCCGTGCCGCCGCCGACTGCCAACCGCAACAGATCCCGGCGCGGGAAGCGCGCTCCGTCCGTCGGTCGATCAGAACGCACCAGATCTCTGTCGCGAATCTCCATCGAAACCTCCCGGAAGGCGCTCTCGAATTGCGTACGACACTGTACGCACTAATTAGGTAATCGATGACGACACGGAGCCTGCGATTTAATTTTTCTGCGCCAGATGGCTGGATGTGAGACCGCCAGTTTGTTCTAGTTGGACAGGAACAGCGTGATGGAATGTGGCAGGGCTACGGTCGGCACCCCGTCGGCATAAGCTTCGTCAGGTGCACACTCTCCAGGACCACCACAACTACCGTTTGCTTGTGGACATCCAATCCCGCCACGATCCCGTAAATCGACTGAATCGTTCTCTCTTTTACGGCAAACCGGTAAAGGACGACTCACTCGAGCCACGCTCACGGGCTTCGTACACCTGCTTAGGCAGATCTCCGCGCCCAATTGTCGCGGTTCTTCCCGCGTCCAGTGCCAAGCACATCCACGGAATAGATCCAGTGTTGCACCGGCCACCGACTCCGGTTCATGTGGGTTGTCAGCGTCGCTCTCGTGCTCTCCGGTCTGACGCTGATGTCCAGGTGGATTCTCGCCGCCAATGCGGTCCAAATCGAACGTGCACCGTTCTGGCACCTCCTACACCTGCGATGGGCGGCGTAGCGGGAACACGTTCCTGCTGGTGGGCCTTGAGCGTTTTCATGCCGCGGCCAGCCTCAACTGCTCTTTTTTGTGCTCCTAGAAGAATGGTACGCCCGAGAGGATTCGAACCTCTGACCTTTTGCTCCGGAGGCAAACGCTCTATCCGGACTGAGCTACGGGCGCGTTCGACCTATTGTAGCAGAGCGACCGATCAGGAAGCTTTCTTTGAAGGCCTTTTCGTCGCGGCAGGTTTTGCCGTTGCGGCGGCGGGTTCCTTCAATAAGCTCTCGATTGTCTTTCTCATGAAAGTCTCCGTCGCAGTGTTTGAATCTCCACGCGGGAGACTCTGATGGCGGATGACGCCTTTGCGATCGATGAAAACGATCTGCGGAACGTGCAAAGCGTTGTTGGGGTCGTTCTGGAGGAAGACGTTAACGGGCTCGCGCGTGCTGAAGCCTACCGGATAGTTCACCTTGAAGTCGCGGACGAAATCGGAGACGAGCATCTGCGACATATCGTTGAATGCCACACCGAGCGCTTGGAATCCTTTCGGACCATACTCCGTCTGGAGTTGCGACATGAGTTGCGATGCGTGCTGACAATGCGGGCAAGTCGTGAACAGGAACTCGATCGCAACCACCTTCCCTCGAAATTTACTGAGAAGAATCTGACCGCCGTTCGGCAGCTTCGCTGAGAATTCCGGCGCAGGCCTCGGTACATCCACTGCCATCGCAGGCAACATTGTCAAGCTTGCAAATGCTACTACTCTGAAAAATCGATTCATCGTTTACGATACCTTCTTAACGGTCTTGTGCTTTGCCGCGGGCTTCGCGTCGCCAGGTTCGGCGAGCAGCTTCTCGATCAGGCCCCTGATGTTTGCTTCCTGTTGGTCGCCCAGAAACAGATCATTCCCGCCATACTGGCCCCGGATCACGCCTTTCTTATCGATAAAGACCATCTGCGGCACATAGAAATTCGGAGCCATGATCGAATGCTGAAGGAACTGGAATGCGGAATCTCGCGTGCCGGCGCCGACAGGGAACCCTGTCGCATACAGAGTGTTGAATGCTGCCAAATCGGGATTGGGGTTGATCGCTACTCCAAGCGCCTGGAATCCTTTCGGGCCGTACTCCTGCTGCAGTTTGGAAATCACGCCAGCCGATTTCTGACAGTGTGGGCATGTGGTGAAAAGAAACTCCATCAACACCACTTTGCCCTTGTACTTCGAGAGCAGTTCCTGCTGCCCGCCAGGCAACGTCAAGGCGTATTCGGGCGCGGGCCGGGGAACGTCCGCTCCCTTGGATGTAAGCCCACTGACCAATAAGACTGCTGCGATTACCGGTCGCACTGTATAACTCCTTGAAACAACTAGTTTACCTTAGCGGCGGCTGCTGGCAGCCCTTCTACGGAAGACACCCGCGTTCCGGCCAACCAGACGCGAAAATCCCCGTCATCCCCTGATCCCGTCAGAGACGAAGGCGTATCGGTTGCAGTCGTCATCTGCTTCCACTTGCCTTTCAGCACTTCGCCGTATGCTTCAAACATCTTGCGAGCACTCTCCGGCGAATCCCATTCGGACGCATAAAGCAAAACCGGCCGCTTATCCGTTTTGCGTTCGATTACCGCGCCGGAACCGCCGCGCCAATGCAGCGCAATGTCACCCGCTCGTTCCTTTCCGACATATTGCTCGAGCAGCACCTCATGGTCGAACTCGCCAAGAGATCCGGACGTCAAAGTCTTCCAGTCCCGCTCATCGGGAAGTTTCGGCAATGCGACCTCAAGCGGATGGGTCTTCGAAAAATACAGCTCCGGGTGCAGAATCTGCTGCGTACTCACCGGCGGCTCGCGGAAGACCCGCGCGAACGCCGGTTGACCTTCTTTCTGCACGACCAGGTGGATAAAGCGCAGCCCTTCAGAATAGGGGAACAGAAGCGAAGCCTTGATATAAAGCGGAGCCGATGTGAGCACCGGATACTGTGTTGCCGCATCCGCGTTGGAGTTCCGCGTCGCCATGTCGAGAATCGCCGCCGGCATCTCCTTGAGAGACTGTCCGCCTCTCCGACTAGTGCTCTCCATCATCAGCCAAGTCGCCTGGCCTTCCATTACCGCCATACGAGCAAGCGATGAATCGTCGCTTTTGCCCTTCTTTATGAATTTGCCGAGATCGAATCGCTGATCGGCCAAGGCGTGAGCGAGCTCGTGCACTACGACCATGGATTCACCTGAGGGGTCGCCGCCTTGCAGCAGGAACAGCTTCTTCTTGTGATAATCGTAGAAAGCCGCCGCCTGCTCCGTCAGCAGATCGACCATCGTTCGTGCCAAGTCGAAATCCTGCGGAGCAAAGCCGAACTTTTTGAGCATCATTTCTTCCGCTCGAATCTCGTCGGGCTTAATGTCTTCTTTGACTTTCCGCTCCAGGTAGTGCTTGAGCGCAACGCGATCCATCGTGTCGCACTCGACTTTTTTCATCGGTTTCCATCCCGTAATCTCCGAAAGAACGGACACCGCTTCGTCCATTCCCGCGAATCGGGTTTGCGACACCGCGATCCACGGAGCGACGATCAGGAGCAGAAAAGGGACGACACGCATTAGATGACTTCAGAATAGCGGCATTTTCTAGGACGCGCGCGGTTTCGCGAAGGTTGCCCGGTACAATGGTCACCGAACATGCGCATATCCGAAATTCGCCTGCATCCAATTGCTATCGCCGACGCCCCGCTCCGTAGTTCGTACGGGCGGCATGCGCCGTATGCCCTGCGCACAATTGTCGAGATCAAAACCACCGACGGCATCACCGGCGTTAGCGAAACCTATGGCGGCGACGGACCCCTGGCCGCGTTAGAGGCAGTGAAACCGCGCGTACTCGGCATGGACCCATTCCGTTTAATGGGGCTGTGGCGCGAGCTCGTAACGGACGCCAATACGGCTTCAGGCGATCGCAGCCAGACCTATTTGGTACCCGGCGAAAATCCTCTCGACCAGCACACCCGAACGTTTGCTGCCATCGAAGTCGCCCTCCTGGACATCATCGGCAAGGCAGTTCGAAAACCTGTTTGCGAAGTAGTCGGCGGACGTGTGCGCGACTTAGTTCCCTTTTCCGCCTATCTTTTTTATAAGCATGCCGGCGGCGGCGGCCTCGGCGACGATGCTCGCCCCGACGAATGGGGCGAATGTCTGGATCCGGAATCCATGGTTCGCCAAGCCCGAAAGATGGTGGGCGAGTATGGCTTTCGCGAAATCAAGCTCAAAGGCGGGGTCCTCGATCCCGATCAGGAGATCGCGACGATCAAAGCCCTTCGACGCGAGTTCGGAGCGGAGTATCCGCTTCGTATCGACCCGAACTGCGCCTGGTCCGTGGACACCTCGGTCCGGGTTGGCCGGGAACTGAAGGAAGAACTCTCTGACGGCGGATACCTCGAGGACCCGACCGCGACTCTCGAAGGGATGGCCGAAGTTCGACGTAAATTACGAAACGAAGCCATTGATATGCCAAACGCTAGCAACGTCGCCGTGACGCATTTTGCGCAAGTAGTAGAAGCGGCAAGACTTGACGCGGTGCAGGTGGTGCTATCCGACCCCCACTATTGGGGCGGCATCCGCGCCTTACAGCGCCTGTCCGACCTTTGCGAGACGCTTGGCCTCGGCGTGTCAATGCATTCCAACAACCATCTGGGCATCAGCCTGATGACGATGGCGCATGCCGCGGCGGCAGCTCCCCACATCCTTTACGCCTGCGATACACATTACCCCTGGCAGACGGAAAAAGATGAAGTGATCACCGGCGGTCGCGTAAAATTCGAGAACGGCTGCGTCCGAATTACGGATCGCCCCGGGTTGGGTGTAGATCTCGATTACGATCAATTAGAGCGGTTGAAGGAACGTTATTCGGAACTGCCCTACCGCAAACGTGACGACGAAGCAGAAATGCGCCAACATGTCGATCCCAACTGGCGGCGTGTTCTGCCCCGATGGTAATCGGAGAGCCCGGCGAGGAAGTAGGTGGGAACGCTCGCTATCGGAGCGGGAAGGGTAAAGGAAGATTTAAGGTTGGATTAGAAATCAGGTGGGACGGTTAGTGGGACCGGGCTCTCTTTGATTTCCCAATCCCAATTTATCCTTCAATTTTCACCGTACCCGGCAATTTGATACAACTCTCGTTGAAAATAAAGGAAAAAGATTTTTTCAACTTTGGTAAACGGAAAAGAGAGACTGGTGAGAATGACGGACCGCTACGCCGGCCTGACCGAGAAAGACCTTGACATCATGAACGTCGCGTGGGAGCACGGCGAGGTCACCGTGCGGCAGGTCCATGATGCCCTCCTCGAACGTCACGCGATTGCCTACACATCCGTCATTACGATGCTCGCAGTTCTCGAAGGCAAAGGCCTGCTGGAGAAGGCTGTGGGCGAGGGAGCCTACGCGTACCGCGCCGCCCGCCCTAAAGAGGAAGTCATCGAGGAAATCGTGGCCGATTTCCTCGCGCGCATTTTCAACGGTTCAGCGGTTTCGCTTGTGCAGCATCTTGTCGACAACGGCTCAATCAACCTCGATCAGGTTGAGGAGATCGTCCGCTCCCGGCAAACCGCCGAGTAACTTACGCCAACTGCTGCTTGCAGTATTCGAAGCACTTGCGTACTTCGACGACAGGGTCGCTTCCTTTATACTCATATTCGATCATTGCGGGAATGCCCCACGATTTGTTCTTCTTCAGCAGTTGCAGCACACCCTTGATGGGAGTATCTCCTTCGCCCAACGGCAGATTTGCCCCCTGATCTTTCTTGCGATCCTTAATATGGAGCGTTGCGATCCTGTCGTGGTGCTTTTGCAGATAATCGACAGCATCAAAATTGGCTGCCGTGAAGTGACCGATATCGAGGTTGATCAGGATATTCGGATTCCCCTCGGTGGCCTTGGCAAAGCTCTCCGGAGTAGCGAATTCATTCGGGTCCTTCAGGTTGGAATGATTGTGCATCGCCACCTTGACACCGGCTTTCCCCGCAAGATCATTAAGCCGCTTGGACTGATCGACGGTGGAAGACGCCGTTATGATTTTCGTGCCGAGTAGTTTCGTCATCTCCATTCCGTGAAGAACCTCTTCATCGGTATTGCTGCCCTTGAAACTGAAGTTCACCGCGTAAACACGAATGCCGGCTTTGTCAAACTTCTTGCGCACTTCTTTCATCTGCTCGAGCGAGGCGGGGGACGTTCGCCATATCTTTAGCTCGTCCTTATCCTTAGGCTCGAGGTGGCCTTGCCAAAGCTCGACGTAGCTGAGGCCGATATCCGACATCGCCTTGATGGCATCATCGAGCGGCATCGTGCGGAAGCTATAGCTCTGAGCGCCGATTTTCACGCCCTGCACAGTCGAATCTGACTTACCGAATGCGAAAGTCGCGGAGGTTGCGGCGACCGCAATTTTTGTGAAGTCTCTTCTGGAATACATGGGTTCCTAACGCCATGTCATCATAACAAATTGACTCAACTTTTCGCGGTGATCACAGGCGCCGCGATCACGATCGCAGCCATGTGGTCGGCCGGTAGGATCGCTGCGCCGCGGCTTGCGCCATCGTTGTCTTTCGGTGTAGGAGCCGCCGTGATCAGCTATGGTGTATTCGGGCTGATGCTGATTCACCGGGCGAGTCTGCCGGCGCTGATCGGACTCCTGTTTATCGCGATTGCGGTTGGCCAAATTCGTCCCCGCGCATTTACTCTGCCTCACCCTCCGCTTTTGGGTCTGGCGGTGTCCGCGCCGTTTGCAGTCTGGTACCTGGTGAACGCACTCGCTCCGGAAGTTCAGGCCGACGCAAATGCGTATCACCTATTGCCGGCAGTAGA
This sequence comes from Bryobacteraceae bacterium, assembly GCA_963833675.1. Taxonomy (GTDB): domain Bacteria; phylum Acidobacteriota; class Terriglobia; order Bryobacterales; family Bryobacteraceae; genus DASQDN01. Next base: position 14,282 of record CAWHYW010000023.1, read on the forward strand.
TTCACTGCGGTACGGCGGGTTTGCGAGAACGATCAGCTTTTACGAGCGTCTTCCCCAGGGAGTCGAACTGCTTTTCGTACCTGCGTGGCGAATCGGCGGGGGGCGGCCGCGAAGCTTGTCCATTTCGCATTCCTCTGCGCATCGTGTCTGCTGATTGTCCGCTTCGCGCAGCGGTTAAAGATGGCCCCAACGGCTGGCCCGATCGCAGCGGCTCTATATTTCTGCACTCCGATCGCAGCCGTCGCCGGAACGTCAGCATTCAATGACGCGGCCTTGGTGTACTTCTCTCTTGGCGCGGTTTTGTTGGCGCTGGAAGACGAACCGCTTTTCGCCGGAATACTAGCGGGCTTCTGTTACGCCGTGAAAATGACCGGATTGCTTGCAGTTCCCGCCGCGCTTGCATTCTTTCTATGGCGACGCCAGTGGCGATCCGCGGTCATTTGCGGAGCCGCCGCCGCTATCGTTCTATCGCCATGGCTGATTCGAAATTGGGTCCAGGCCGGAAACCCCTTCGCCCCGTTCTACAACGCGTGGTTCCCAAATCCATACTTCTACCTCAGAACGGAGCAAACTCTCGCCGCCAGTCTGCGCGATTACGGCGTGTCCTTCTGGAGGCGATTTCCGGAACTTCTGGCCGGGAGCCGTCTGCAGGGCATCATTGGTCCGGTATTTGCCTTGTCTCCTCTCGCCTTGCTCGCGGCGCGCCGTAAGAGCGGGCTGATTTCGATCGCTTTAGCGGTGACGTTTTCGTTCCCCTGGTGGATGAATGCAGGAGCACGTTTCGGCATGCCGGCGCTTCCATTCGTCGCTCTTGCGCTATGCTCGGCAGTTTCTGAGCGCATTGCGGCGGTAATCCTGATGCTGCACGCAATTACGTCGTGGCCGACCATCGTTTCGATGTACTCACCCCGGGTCCTGCATCTGCGCGACTTCCCGTTGTCTGCAGCGCTTCGCCTTGAAACGGAGCAGCAGTATCTGAATCGAACCTCGCTCGAATACCGAATGGTGAAGATGGCGGAGCAACATACGCCGCCGAATGCCCGGATCTTCGACCTCACCGGCGCCCATGTCGCCTACGCGAATCGGGAGTTTGTTGGATTCTGGGACTCGGCTTCCGGCGCACGACTGCTCGAGGGGCTCGAATTCGCGCGTACGAAACGGGGCCCGCTGCTTGCTGCCACCGTTGCCCACTTCGAACCCGAGCCGATCTGCGGTATTCGGATTGTGCGGACAGCGAGTACGATTCAGCCATGGAGCATCAATTCCATCGATCTCCTAAGATCCGGTACGAGGATTGAAAAACGCGCCGGATGGGAGGCCACGGCTTCTACCAACTTATGGGAACTTCCTCTGGCGTTCGATCCGAATCTTGTGTCGCGATGGTCGACCCGCAAGCCTGCAGATCGCGGCTTCTTCGTTCAGGCAACTATCGGGAATCCTGTGATGGCCGACTCCCTGCAGGTTCTCTGGCCCGCTGAGGACCAGGTGGCGAACATGCGCTTCGATATCTGTACGAATGGCTCATGGCAAACCGTGTCCGCGAGAACGGTAGTGGGACCTGAGCTGAGTTTGCGCCCGTCAGCGGTCGAAATGTTGAAGAAGGCTGGAATCACGCACATCCTCGCGGCAGTGTATTACGACGGAATCGGAATCATTGGCGACAAGATGGTGAACGAAGCGATCGACTGGAATCTCGACGTGGTAACCAATTTGAATGAAGTGTACCTCCTCAAATTGCGCTAAGCACGACGATGGTCATATCGTCCTCGACCCCGCATTGTCCCGCTTCTGACAAGAGCCGCTCGACAATCGAAGCTGCGGAACTTCTTGCGTAGCGGCGGAGACATCGCAGCACGCCTTCCTCCCCAAAATCCGAGTCCTGTCGGAGGCCCGCTTCTATTACGCCATCACTTACAATCGCAAGGCGGTCTCCCGGGCTAAGCCTCACGGAGTGTTGTTCTCCACGCCAAGCTGGAAACATGCCAATGGGCATGCCCGTGCTTTCCAGCGTTTCGTGCGAGCCATCAGCGCGAAGCAGAACCGGCGAAGCGTGGCCTGCATTCACGTACTGCAGCACGCCGCTCTCATAAACACCGTAAAACAGCGTGGCATATTGCTCCGGCGGACTTGATTCCCAGAAGACCACGTTCATTGCCCTGATCAGGTCATACGGCTCAGTTGCCAGTTCTCGCCTGCTGTGCAGACCAGCCTGCAAATGGGCCATCAGCAACGCTGCGCTAATTCCCTTGCCCGAGACATCCGCCAGCGCGACACCCAAGCTGCCGCCCTTAAGAGGAAGGAAGTCGAAATAGTCGCCGCCGATCTCTCCGACGGGAAGACACTGGCCCGCATAGTCGAGACCGGCCACTGACGTTCGGCATTGCCCAAGCAGATTCTGCTGTACGTTGCGCGCGAGTTCAATATCAGTCCGGTCCTGCCTGGCCTGCGTCGCGTACAGCCCGATTTTATCGAGAAGCCGCGAGTTATCCCATGGTTTCTGCACGAAATCGCTCGCCCCGCGACGCATGGCTTCCACTGCGAGTTCGATCGAGCCCCAGGCAGTCATCACCACGACCGGAGCATGCACGCCCGAAGCCCGCAATCCGCGAAGCAGGTCGAGTCCTTCTGTGCCCGATGTAGTATCGCGCGCATAATTCAGATCGAGCAGCAGGACGTCAAACGGCTGCGAAGTGGCTTCGCGCAACACCGCGTCCGGAGTACCCGCAGTAACCGCGACATGTCCACTGCTCTTGAGCAGCAGACGCGCAGCTTCGAGCACATCCGGTTGATCATCGCCGACTAGCACTCGCATGATGAACGGTGAAGAGCATTTTGCGAACCGGGTTCAACTTGTTGAAATACCGTCCGCCGACCGGCAGGAGATGTCCGCTAATGGGACGTTCACGTTCAGTTCTGCAGTAGAACCTTGAGAATGCCGCGTTGTGATGCCCGTTCGAATGCCTTCGGCGCCTCGGCGAGGGGCATGGTCTCAGAAATCATGTCACTCACACGCAGCTTGCCTTTCGCAAGCATCCGCAGCGCCGGTTCGAAGCGGCCGCAACGTGAGCCGATCAGCGTGATCTCATTCACAATCACCGGAGCCGTGTCGATGGCGACACGGCCGTGCACTGTCGACTTCATAATGACCGTCCCGCGGGGACGACACATATTGATCGCTTGTGTCAAGCCTTCCGCAGAACCGGTGGCATCCACCACATAATCGTACTCGGCGACCGGAAGCTTCGGCGCGATCTCTCCTGTGACACCGACAGCCACCGAGATCCGAAGCTTGTCGCGATGACGGCCGAACTGGTGAACGCGCGCTCCGGATGTTTGCAGCACCTGCGCAATGAGCAAACCTAGTTTGCCGTCCCCGAGCACGGCCACAGCCTGTCCCTTCGGGATTTTGACTTGATCCAGAATCTCGCACGCTGCGGCAATGGGTTCAACGAAGACGGCATGCTCACTCGCGATCTTGTCAGGCACGATGTGTAAATTTTGCTCCGGAAGCGTGAGCACTTCGCGAAATGCGCCGGGATGCTTGACGATTCCCAGAACCGTTCGTGTCGGGCAGTGCCGTCCCATTCCCCGGCGGCACCACGAACACTTCCCACACGCGAGATTGATTTCGCCCACGACTCGCTTGCCGACCAGCTTCGAATCGTCGGCGTCGATAACTTCGCCTACGAATTCGTGCCCCGGAGTTCCTTTGAACCCGTAGTAGCCCCGCTGCAGTTCGAGGTCGGTGTTGCAGATGCCCCCCAGAAGAAGCCGGATGGATGCGAATTTTCGAGGGCGACGCGGTGTTGCGATCTTTCGAATCTCGACACGACCGCTTTCGAGGTGGACGGCGATCAACGGGTGGGCTCTTTCAAGGAATTGTAAACAGACTGCATATGTGTAAGGTTATCTCGGCGAGGACACATTACCCGAGGCCTTATTCAATCGACGCGACGTCCGCCATCCAGATATTACCTGTCGATTCACCGAGATTGAATACAATCCGATCGGCCGAAACACCGAGCCCCATGTAGCCGATACCCGGAACATTCGAGAGCGAGCGTCTCGCCGAGTGAAGGTGGTAAACAGGGAATGGGACTCCAACGGGTTGCTTCGTTTCAACATTCAGCCGTCTTGCCCATAAACACCGGAAGCCGTCACGGTCAGACAAGTAATACACAAGCTTGCCCTCGGGCGACCAACGAGGGTGGCTGTCTAGAGACCTACCCTCAGTAATCGGAATCCATTGCCGCTCATCTGCAATAGAAGCATTTTCGCTGTAGGGGACAACATAGACCTGTTGACGGCTGGGACCTGCGGTGGCAAGAAATAAAACCCAGCGGTCGTCGGGCGCGAAGCTACCCTGCGTGAACGCGCGCCCCGGTTGACGGAACAGCTCCCTCTTGGACTTAGTCTTCAGATCGAATACCGCAAGCCATTGCGGCACACCCCAGTCATACAGAATTTTTTGTTGGTCCATTGACCAGCCGGCAGGAGCGAACCCACACCCGTTGCAAATTCTTTCCGGGATATCTCCGTTGAGATCGTCCACATAAAGATCGGGACCGTTCGTACTGCGCGAGGGTGCTGCGGAGTAGACGACCTTAGAGCCATCGGCTGTTAAGCTGGCATGAGCCGCGCGAGTGCTGGTGATCATCAGTTCTTTTCCTGTAGCCATATCCATAACGGCTACACGCTCACCGTAATTGAATGTCACCCGTTTGCCATTACGCGAAAGATAGGGTCTAAGTCTTGGAGTCAACCCATCAGTCAGTTGGCGCAACTCACCCGCGACTTTCCCGACCTCTGCTTCGACCGGTAAACTCCAAATGTTGATATCGGTCTGAACACCAGCCCAAACGATTCGATCGGTACTCGAGGCGCTTGGATGTAGCGCCGATTCAAGTCCGGCGGTTAATGGATGAGCCGGGCCTTCTGCATGACACCCGCTGCTGCTCGAAATCGGCACGGACCAGAGGTCCCGAGTTTGGGAAGCAGGCATGGAGAATAGAACCTCCGTCCCAAGCCAGCCTCGTGGATATATATCCGGACCTATACCTAGTTCGAGGCCGAAGGATCTGAACAGGCCACAACTCATAGAACGTGAGTTTTGCCCGCTCGACGGAGTTTCTATCGTGTACCAATCGAGATTGTTGAAGCTTTCGGAGGCTCCCCAGAACAGGAGTCCCTTGCCATCACGCGTCCAGATGGGATGCCTGGAGTATAGAATTCCCGTCGGAACCTCTTCGGCAGCGCCACCGGTCGCATCCACGACATAGATTTTCGATGGCGTTGAAACGCTGACCTGCCCACCAGTCCAATATGCGATTCGCCGCCCATCCGGAGAGAACTGAGGATTAAAGCCTGACGATGCCACGCGCACTGACTCTCCTCCCAACGCGGAAACAACGTAGATTCCTCCGTTCTCGCGCTCGGATCGAAATACGATCTTTGTGCCATCGGGCGAAAAGGAAGGCTGGCGTTCGTTTGCCTGATCCTTCGTGAGTCTTACGGGTGGGCCGCCGGCAGTCTGCTGCACCCATATATCGAGATTTCCATCGCCACTGCGGTCCGACGAGTAGGCGACGAGCTTGCCGTCAGGAGAAATTGCAGGATCGGTGGTCAAACCCGCATCGGATGTGAGTCGGAAGAAGTGCAAGATTGGAGATTTACGGGCGGTTGAGGCATATCGATTTACCAGACCCATCGCTCCGGCGCCGAATAGCAGAGCAGCCAGCAATAATGCCCCAGGGCGCAGCCGCATCCACTCAGATATGGAAGGTGAAGCAGCAGGCGCCAGCTTGCCAGCATCCAAATCCTCTTTCACCTCTTCCAGCGCCAGCTTTAAATCCGACATCGCTTGATAACGCTGTGCGGGATCTTTGCGGAGACACCGCGCAACGATCTTCACCAGCTCGCGTGGAACTCCACTACCCTCCCTTATGGGCGGAGGCTCAAGCACCAGGATCGCCGATATCGTGGACATGTCACTGGCGCCTACAAATGGTCTTCGTCCCGTGAGCATCTCGTACAAAACCGTGCCAAAGGAAAACACATCTGATCTCGCATCAACCTTCTGTCCCTCGGCCTGCTCGGGAGACATATACGACGGAGTGCCGACGATGATGCCGCGTTTGGTCTGCGAAGTGTTAATCGTTCTTGTTTGTTCCGATATTTGCGCCGGCGCGTCGATCAGTTTGGCCACGCCAAAATCGAGCACTTTGATGGAGCCCGTATCTTTGATCAGAATATTCGCCGGCTTTATATCACGATGCACAATGCCGATGCTGTGCGCCGCCGAAAGAGCGTCTGCGATACCGATCGCGTACCGTAAGGCCTCGCTAACAGATATTCTATGGTCTTCCAACCTGTCGCGGAGTGTTTCACCTGCGACAAATTCCATCGCAATAAAAGCCGTGTCGTCGACTGTGTCGATTTCGTAAACGGTCACAATATTCGGATGGTTAAGGGCAGACGCGGACCTGGCTTCCTGTATAAACCTTGCTTGCGCATTCTCCGAGACGAGGAGCTCCGAAGAAATGACTTTGAGAGCGACAATGCGATTTAAACGCTGATCGCGCGCTTTGAACACAACTCCCATGCCGCCCTCGCCCAACTTCTCGAGGATCTCGAAATGCGAGATCGTGCGACCGCCGGTCAGCATAAATTTGCCAGCGATCATAGCATGTAATGCGAACTTCGATCACTGAGTTTCGGCAAGCCGACCTTATAAAATGAGGAATTGCCACACGCTGAACTGATCTGTTTTGACGCCGGATGCCGTGCGCGCTATTCGATTACTGAAGTAATTTATAACTGCCCGAAATGCGGCGGATTACTCGAAGTTACTTACGACACAAGTAAGCTCGACCCGCAGCAGCTGAAACGCATGTGGCGGGAGCGGCGGTGTGATAACGCGCCGGTCGAGCAGAGCGGTGTGTGGCGCTACCGCGAGCTGATCGACTTTCTGGATGACGCACGCCATGTAGTCACGCTGCGTGAGGGCAACACGCCTCTGCTGCCCGGGCCGAGGGCGGCAGCTTATGGCGGGCTCGATCGGATTGTCTTCAAACATCAGGGATTTAATCCCACCGGCTCGTTCAAAGACAACGGAATGACGTGCGGCGCTTCTCAGGCGATGCGGCTCGGGATGAAGCGCGTCGCATGCGTCTCGACGGGCAATACCTCTGCATCCATGGCAGCTTACGCCAGCGCAGCAGGGCTGCAACCCATCATATTCATCCCGCACGGCAACATATCGTACGGAAAGCTTGCGCAGGCGCTGGAGTACGGCGCGCTTACGCTCCAAGTGGAAGCCAATTTCGATCAGATCCTGAAGCTCGTCCGAGTCCTTTCCCAGCGGCTCGGAATTTATCTCCTGAACTCGATCAATCCTTTCCGGATCGAGGGTCAGAAATCGATCGTGATCGAGATGATGGACCAGCGTGACTGGAATCCGCCCGACTGGATCGTGCTGCCCGGTGGAAATCTCGGTAACGTGTCTGCGTTCGGGAAGGCTCTTCGCGAGCTGCATGCAAGCGGCTTCATCTCCCGATTGCCACGGCTGGCCGTCATCCAGGCTGAAAAATCAGCTCCCTTTTACGACTACATGAAAGAGCGCAGCCGAGGATTCCATGCGATCGAAAAACCGGAGACACTCGCAACCGCAATTCGGATCGGCGACCCGGTGTCGTGGCCCAAAGCCGAACATGAGATTCGATCCACCAACGGGGTTGTGGAAGACGTCACGGAACAGGAAATCGCGGATGCAAAGGCGATCATTGGGCAGTGCGGGATCGGGTGCGAGCCCGCATCGGCAGCAACTCTCGCCGGGATTCGGAAGTTGACTGCGGCCGGTACGATCCACAAATCTGCGGATGTAGTCGGCGTGCTGACGGGGAATGTTTTGAAGGACCCGGATTACATTTACCGGTATCACACCAACGCTCTGAAAGCGCCGGATGGATCGGCGATTCAAGCCAACTTCGGCAATCACCCTGTGGTCGTTCCTAACGATCCGGAGAAGATTGCGGAAATGCTCGCTTCCGCGAATTAGATCATCCTGTTTACTGTCTTAACTCTCGCAAGATCAGTAATTCGTTGAATAACACTGTCACTTGATGTAAGCTGTCCTGAACCCAGCATAGATGGAAGATGCGGATCTGATTTCGCCAGGAGGGTGACTGTGAAACACCGAATTTTGCCTGCTATGGTCATTTTGCTGGCACGTTTGACCGCGCAGGAGATAACCGGATCCATCAGCGGGGTGGTTACCGACACCTCAGGCGGCGTCCTGCCCGGTGTTCAGGTGACCGTCACCAACACCGGAACAAACGTTACCAAGCAGGTGATCACAGGCCCCAGCGGCACGTGGCGTGTCCCGTTTCTATTCTTTGGCACATACCGCGTAAGTGCGGAGCTGAAGGGCTTCAAACGAACCCAGGCCGACAACATCACTCTCTCTACAAGCGAGGAAGCCCGCGTCGATCTCTCCATGCCTGTCGGCGACGTCTCCGAGCAGGTGGTTGTCTCTGCGCAGGAGGTGCTGCTGAAGACGGAGGAGGCTTCCGTGAGTACCACCATCGGTCAGCAAATGGTGGTGAATCTGCCGTTTCTGGGCCGCCAGATTATCGGGTCAACGCTACTCGCTCCCGGCGCCTATTTCGTGAACAACAACAGCAAAGCGCAACGCGACTCCGGTCTCGCGAGGCGCAATGGTGTGTCCCTCAGTGTTAATGGCCTTACGGACGTCTCGAACAAGTTCTACTACGATGGCATCGAAGGAATGAACTTCGATGGCGGCACGCGCGCTTTCGACCCCTCACTCGAAGCAGTACAGGAGGTGAAGGTGCAGGTGAATTCCAACTCCGCCGAGTACGGAGGCGCCGCAGGCGCGTCGGTCAACATCGTCACGCGCTCAGGCAGCAACCAATTTCACGGGCATGCCTACGACTATCTGCAGAACGACATCTTCAATGCTTACCAGATGGACATTAAGAACCTGCGTGCGCGTCAGAGCGCGGGAAACCAGCTGGTCACCGCGAACAAGCCGGTGATTCGAAACAACACGTTCGGCGCCGGACTCGGCGGGCCTGTGCTGAAAGACAAAGTGTTCTTCTTTGCAAACTACGAGGGAATTCGGGGTGTTCGCTCCGGCCAGTTTGGTCAGCGCACGGTGCCGACCGCAAGAATGCGGAACGGAGATTTTACTGAGCTGATCACGCCGGCGAAGCCGGTTTTGCAGGACCCCTTGAATTTAGAAGGTGACAGCAATCGCGTTTTCGACAACCCAGCCAATCTTCGGCGGTTCATTAGCCCTACTTCGCTCAAGATCCTCGATCTGGTACCCGCGCCGACCAATGCGGGAGTGGTGAACAATTTTCAGGGTCCGATTCGTCCCGCCAGAATCGACTCCAACGAGGTTACGGGCCGGATCGATTACCGGATATCGGACTCAGACTCGTTCTACGGTCGATACATTTTCAACTTCAACAACGATCTGGTCGGTGATCTCTTTGCTCTGTTCGGCCCCGGGAGCGGCGACCGTAGTTATAAGCGCCTCCGCCACAACCAGAACGTCAGCCTATCGGAAACACACGTCTTTTCATCGAGCCTCTTCAATGAGGTACGCGCCGGGTGGAACCGTAGTCTTACGTTCGAGGAACTGGAAACCAGCTTCCAAACGAACGTCACGGAGCAGATAGGACTTGCGAACCAACTGCCGCTTACAGCCAATCCACTCGAGTGGGGACCGCCAAACTTCGGCATTTCCCAGTCCTCTTCAGCGCTGGGGCTGCCTGCGCTGCGCACCGGCGCGCCATGGAATCCCAATGGTGGTCAGATCTGGCATTACGCGGACAACCTATCGATAATCAAAGGAAAACATTCGATCAAGACCGGCGTTACCGTCATGCGCCGAAACAATGTATTCATCGAGACCTTAACGGCGCGGGGCGCATTCAACTTCGGAACGGCAGCAGGCGGAGCATATACCGGTGACGGCCTCCTTGATTTCATGCTTGGCTATATGTCGTCCGCAAGCGTGGGCATCGCTCCTCTGCACGGTCGTCCGAATCAGTTCTGGTATGCGGGATATGCTCAGGACGACATCAAGGTGACGTCCTCCCTGACGCTGAACCTGGGTATCCGGTACGACTACTTTCAACCTTGGAAAGAGATGCGGGACCACTGGGCCAGCTTCGATCTGAATACCAACCAGATCGTGTATGCCAAAAACGCAACTGACGAGCAGGGTGGAAGGGCGCTCCGGTTTGGAGACCAGAATAACTGGGGTCCGCGTTTTGGTTTCGCGTGGCGACCGTTCGGTGTTCAGAGTACGGTGCTGCGCGGTGGTTACGGCATCTACTATGAGCAGGAGCATCCCAGCGGTCCTATTCTGAACGCCATCAATCCTCCGCCGGGCGGCATCGCGGCGGCCGACGCCGCTTACAGCGGTTTCGGATTCACGCGGGATTTCACTGCTCCCGCTCTATCGACGAATCCGGCCCCGACTCTCTTCTGGGACACCTTCTCGCAAGGTTCATCCGTGGTTCCTGCCCGGGTGGCCGTCAATGCGATGGACCCTAACATCCGCGACACCTACGTGCAGCAATGGAACTTTACCGTGCAGCAGCGCCTGGGCGCGAACGTGATGGAAGTAGGATACGTGGCCAACAAGTCCAACAAAATTTTCACCTCTGAAGACTTGAACACCCCGGGCGACTTCCAGTCGAGGTATGTGTTGGGCACGGCGGCGCTGATTCGTCCGGGCTTTTCCTCCATCAACTATAGGCAGGCGGACGGAAGCGGACAATACCATTCGCTGCAGGCGAAGTACGAGCGGCGTATGCGCTCGGCTCAGATCCTCGCGTCGTACACCTGGGGCCACGCAATCAGCGATGCGGAGCAGGGCCAGAGCGCAGTCGGAGTTGGTAATCCGGGGACGTTTCATTTCCTGTCAGATCGAAAGCTGGATAAGTCTTCCACTACTTTCGATGTGCGTCATCGCTTTGTGTCCGCGGTTGTCTACGATCTTCCGTTCCTGCGGAATGGAGACTCCCTGCTCGCCAAACTGGCCGGCGGATGGCAGACCAATTTCATCTTCACCGCACAGACAGGGAATGCGACGCAGGTAACGGACGGAACGGGACGCGCGGATTCATGGTCGCGCTTCGATCGACCCGATATGGTGGCTACTCCGGATCTTTCAAGCGGAGAGCGAACTGAGAGTCGTTATTTCAATACCGACGCTTTCCGGGTAGTTCAGCAACCCAGATTCGGAACGGCGCCACGCATGATGGTGAGGCAGCCCGGTCTATGGAATCTGGATTTCACGGTGGCCAAAAATTTTCGCATTACAGAACGGACAGCGATCATATTGCGCGCGGACATGTATAACGTCTTCAACCATGCCAACTGGCGGACCATCGATACCACGCTGCGCGATGTCACCAACCCGGCGATCGGACCCCCCGGAACTCTGAGCAATCCTTATGGAAGAGTGAATGGATTCGGCGACCCGCGTGAAATGCAGTTGTCGCTGAAGTTCCAATTTTGATGCGGGCAAATCTCGACTGAGCAAGCGTCTCGATGCGCTTGCTTGGCATCTCCTGTATTCTGTACTTTCATGCGCACCATCCGCCGCGTCGCCGTCCTCGGAGCCGGGACTATGGGGTCCCGTATCGCCGCCCATTTCGCGAATGCCGGTGTTCTGGCTCGTCTGCTTGACCTGACAACCGTAGATGCTAGACGGGGCATTGAAACCGCGGCAAAGCAAAATCCGGGAGCCTTCTTCACGCCTGCTTCCTCAACCCTGGTAGCTCCCGGCAGTTTCGACGAAAACCTTCCTGAGATCGGCGATTGCGATTGGATCATCGAGGCCGTCACCGAGAACCTCGCGATCAAGCGCGACCTCTGGAAACGCGTGGAACAGGTCCGCAGGCCGGACGCAATCCTGGCAACAAATACCAGCGGCATTCCACTTGCCCAAATCTGCGAAGGGTTTTCCCGGGATTTCCGCCAGCGGTTTCTCGGTACGCACTTCTTCAATCCGCCACGTTACCTGCACCTCGTCGAAGTCATTCCCGGTCCGGAAACCGACCCGGATCTGTTGAGCGCCGTCTCGGCTTATTGCGACGTTCGGCTCGGCAAAGGTGTGGTGCTCTGCAAAGATACTCCGAACTTCATCGCAAATCGTATCGGCGCGTTCTATGGCTCGACAGTCCACAAAATTACGGTCGAGGATGACTATTCGATCGAGGAGGTGGATGCGCTAACCGGTCCGCTGATCGGTTTGCCGAAAAGCGCCAGTTACCGTCTGGTCGATATTGTCGGTCTGGACGTGTGGGCGCATGTGGGGAACAATCTCTACGATTTGGTACCGCACGACCCCTGGCGCGACCGATTTCTGCCGCCATCTTTTTTGACGCAGATGATCGAACGCAAGTGGCTCGGGGAGAAGACCGGTCAAGGCTTTTATAAGCGCGTTGGTCCACAGAAGGAAATTCACGCCATCGACTGGAAAACGTTTGAGTACCACCCTGCCGTGAAGGCGAAATTCTCATCGCCCATCGAGGATCTCCCGCAGCGCATTCGAACTCTCGTCAATACAAATGATCGAGCCGGATCATTCCTTTGGAAGCTATTCAGCGACGTCTTCATTTATTCCGCATCGATGATTCCGGAGATCTCGGACCGAATCGTCGAGATCGACCGCGCGATGCGGTGGGGTTATGCCCACAGCTACGGTCCTTTCGAGTTATGGGACGTGCTCGGATTCCAGGAAACCTGCACGCGACTCGAGCGAGAGGGCCGCAGCCTACCCGAAAACATCATCCGCATGCGGCAAACCGGAGCGCAATCGTTCTACAAAGACGATCAGTACTTCGATCTGTTAAACGCGGGCTACAGCGCGCTCGAGCCTCGGCCGGGTATCGAGACCATCGCTGCGCACAAACGCGCCCGCGGTGTCGTCAAGACAAACCCGGGCGCATCGCTGGTGGATGTCGGCAACGGTGTGCTCTGCCTGGAATTTCACTCCAAGATGAATGCGCTCGGCGAGGACGCCGTATCGATGGTCTACGCCGGGGTTGAAGAAACGGAGAAGAACTTCGACGCGATGATCGTGGCGAACGCGGGTGAAAACTTTAGCGTCGGCGCGAATCTCATGCTCCTGCTGTTGACCGCTCAGGAGGGCGATTGGGAGGAACTGGATTTGTCTATCCGGCGATTCCAGTCCGCGAGCATGGCTCTGAAGTACGCGCCGAAGCCAGTCGTTGCGGCTCCTTTTTCGCGTGTCCTGGGCGGTGGGTGTGAATGGGTGATGCACTGCACACGAGCTCAGGCGTCGGCGGAACTGTACATGGGATTAGTGGAAGTCGGTGTCGGACTGATTCCAGCGGGAGGCGGGTGCAAGGAGATGATTCTTCGTCTTCGGCATTCGCGTAAGATTTTTGAACTGATCGGGATGGCCAAAGTCTCCTCGTCGGCGGAAGACGCCCGCAACCTCGGCCTTCTGCACAAGGCGGATCGAATCAGCATGAATCCCGAGCGGCTCCTGCATGACGCCAAGACTCTCGCCTTGTCCCTGGTGTCGGGGTACTCGCCTGGAACACCACGCACGGATATCAAGGTCTCGGGCGATGCCGGCTACGCAGCAATGAAGCTCGCGGCGTGGAGCATGCGCCAAGCCGGATTCATCTCCGAGCACGATTTCATCATCGGCGAGAAGCTCGCCTATATTCTCAGCGGCGGCCGTGGAGTCGGCGAGCCTATCGTGTCCGAACAACATCTTCTCGATCTGGAGCGCGAGGCGTTCCTCTCGCTCTGCGGCATGGCGAAAACGCAGGAGCGCATCCAGCACACACTGAAAACCGGCAAACCGCTCCGCAACTGACGTTCAGAGATAACTCAGCCAGGCGTCACGTCTCCGCTGCTTCACGCCTGCGAACCATTTGCACAGCGGATAGAGGATCAGGAGAACCAGGAGCCAGACCAGGTACACCGTCCCAAGGCCGTAACCATAGAACGGAGGCAGTTCGGTTCCCGGCCAGCTATTCGGAAGACCCGTGAACATCCAAGGAGCGCTCCCGTAACGAATCGTGGCGAACAGTGCTGCCAGTCCATGAATCAGGTAGATGTGCAGGACGTAATAGAACAGCGGCACTCGCCCAAATATCAGAAATGGCTTTGCAATTGCCCCTCGCACTTGCGGCAGGAATGCGAGCGCCAGAATCGCAGGGCCGAGTGTCATCAGCGTATAGAGAAGCGAAGGCGGATATTTCTGGCAGTTCAGGAATGAGAACAGCGTATACAAGAGGTTCTTCTGGACCGACCATTTGAGCGGATCGCCGTAGATGTTCAGCGCCCGAATTATTACAAAGGCGGCGACTACGGCAAGACCGAGTCGCACGAAAATCTTTTTGCGCTCCTCGGGCGGGCGGAGGAAGAAAGCGCCGAACCCGTATCCAGCCATGATCACTCCCATCCAGGGCACAATTGGATACGCGGAGACTATGGTCACTCCGGGAGTAATCGGGAATGCGCCCAGCACATGGGCAACCGTCCATACCGGTCCGAAACTCCCCAAGGTCTCAGGCCTAATTCCGTCGAAAAGATTGTGCAGGCAGATAATCGCAACACCGATCCCGCCGACGACTCGAGCCGGAACGCGCGCCAGGCAAGCCAGACCAAGCATCCCCCAGCCAATCGCCCAGATAACGATCAGCGGTACAAATGAATAACTCAGATTGAACGACCATCCGAATTTGAGCACCGTGAATTCGAGCACAATCAGCCACAGCCCGCGCGTCAGCAGAAATCGCGCCAACTCACCCGGCGTGCGCCGCGACCCGTACAGGAACGCCCCTGTTCCCGCGAGGAACACAAACACAGGCGCGCAGAAATGGGTGATCCATCTCGTGAAAAACAGCGCCGGATATGTTTGCGCCGCGTTCATGGGGTCGAACCGGATATTCATGAAGTAGTCGCGCGTATGATCGATCGCCATCAGAACCATCACGATTCCGCGGAGGATGTCGATCGAATCCAGCCGCGCGGACGCAATCTGGCTGGGAGCGGATCTCACCTGTGCGGCAGTCGACATGTAGAGTTCACCTCCGGGCCGGGACCTAATAGATTCCTATTATTGCGCCATTGAGCGGTTTCCATATACCAATGGAAGACGTGTCCCAGCCCACTATGAGGAATCGGATTGTCGCGGTTCTTTTTGCCGCCTTACTTGTGAACACGGCATACATTGCCGCGTTTGCCGAGCCCACCGTCTTCTATATGGGCAATGTTCTTGCTCATCTGATCGGTGGGCTGATCTTTACGGGCATCGCGATATGGGTGTTTCCTCGATGGACATCAATCGCGCTCATCGTATCGGCTCTCATTGGTCTTTATATCGCGAAAGTAGGCAATACATTCGGTCAGCGGCGGGTCCTGTGGGCGCATATCATCGTCGGCGGCATTTTTGTCGTAATGGCTTTGGCCCGGTACCCTCGCAGGATGGTCGCTCTGGCGAGTCTTCTGATCATTGTGCCAATGGGCGCTGCGCTCTACCGGCGGGCCTTCCCCAACCCGCACGACCGCATTCGAAATCCCGAGCTCGTTCCTGCCGTGATGGAAGAAGAAGGAGGTGGCAAGAAGTCGCCATTCTTCCCATCGTCTGCGGTCACCAACGTCGGCGGGACGATCCCTTCGAACTTTTTCATGGACTCGGAACTCTGCGGCTCTTGTCATAAGGACATTTACGAGCAGTGGAAGAGCTCCATGCATCACTTCGCCTCGTTCAACAATCAGTTCTACCGGAAATCGATCGAGTACATGCAGAGCGTCAACGGTACCAGCGGCAGCAAGTGGTGCGCCGGCTGTCACGATCACGCGGTCTTTTTCAACGGCCGCTTTGAGAAGCCGATCAAAGATCAGATCGACACACCCGAAGCGCAGAACGGCCTCGGGTGCGTATCCTGCCATTCCATCACACGTGTCGATAGCACGATGGGTAACGGCGGCTTCACGATCGAGTATCCACCGCTGCACGATCTGGCATCGAGCCGGAACAAGTATATCCGCACAATGGATTACTTCCTCACGTTTCTCGACCCCGAGCCGCATCGAAAGACGTTCATGAAACCGTTCATGCGTCTCGATTCCGCCGAGTACTGCTCGTCATGCCATAAGGTTCATCTCGATGTGCCGGTCAACAACTACCGCTGGATCCGCGGGTTTAACGATTACGATAACTGGCAGGCGAGCGGTGTCTCTGGTCAGGGGGCGCGTTCGTTTTATTACCCACCCAAGACGTCGACATGCGCGCAATGCCACATGCCTGAGGTGAAGTCGAATGACCCTGGCAATCGCAACGGGATTATCCATTCCCACCGGTTCGCGGCAGCAAATACTGCGGTGGCCTATGTGAACAAGGACCACAAACAGCTCGAGGAAGCCAGGACTTTCCTTACTAACGGCTTTATCTCCGTAGATATCTTTTCTGCATCGCCCATCGAGGCGACTCCGGGTCAACCCGAGATGCGGCGGCGTTCGGAAGGTCCGCAGCTTGCCTCCACATTCGCAGTAGGTGAGGAAGCGGAACAGTCGGGAAACATTTTCCTTCGCGACGTCGGCAAGCTGGCTGCTCCTCTTGATCGCGCGGGCACGAAGTTTCAACCCGGATCCTCGGTACGTGTCGATGTTGTTGTCCGAACTCGTAGAATCGGACATTTTTTTCCCGCAGGCACCGTCGACGCGTTCGACATCTGGCTCGAACTGATCGGTACGGATGCAACCGGCAAGCCCGTTTTCTGGAGCGGGCGCGTAGAAGATGGCGGGAAAGGGCCGGTCGAATCAGGAGCGCACTTCTATCGTTCTTATCAACTCGACGGGGAGGGCAATCCGATCAATAAACGCAATGCATGGCAGGCGCGCAGTGTTCTGTATGTCCGTATGATCCCGCCTGGCGCAGCCGATGTCGCCCACTACCGCGTGCAGATTCCGAAGGACGCGAAGGGACCGATTACTCTTCACGCAAAGCTGAATTACCGGAAATTCTCGCATTACTACACGCAGTTTTCGTATGCGGGCGAGCCTCAGCCCGGACCGCCGTCGCTCGTGAGCACGTCACACGATAGTCGTCCCTTCTCCTTTTCTCCGGCGAACATCCCCAGCAATGTGGCTGGCGCCATCAAAGACCGTATTCCGGACCTGCCGATCACTGTTCTTGCCGAAGCAACCTCAAAATTGGAGATCGGTCCAAGTGAGTGGCGTCCTGTAGTCGAGAAGAAGGATCGCGAGCGCTGGAACGATTGGGGCATAGGCCTTCTACTCCAAGGCGACCTGAAAGGCGCCGAGTACGCCTTCACCCGAGTGACGGAAGCGGAACCGGAGTATGCCGACGGTTGGCTGAATGTTGCACGAGCACTCATCCAGGAAGGAGAAACCGAAAGGGCTAAGCCGTTCCTGGATCGCGCTCTGAAAAGTGATTCCAGTCTCGGACGAATCCACTTCTTCAAAGCGATGGTGGAAAAGGCCGATGGTAATTATGATGACGCCATTGCATCGCTGCGCACCGTCACTGCGAAGTATCCTAGAGACCGAGTTGCGCTGAATCAATTGGGCCGAATCCTGTTCCTGAAGCGAGAGTACAAACAGGCCGTGGAGGCATTGAAGACGACTTTGCAGGTGGATCCCGAGGACGTCCAGGCCCATTACACTTTGATGCTTTGCTATCGCGGTCTGAACGACAGCAAGAACGCGGAACGCGAGGAGAAGCTATTCCGGCGCTTCAAAGCGGACGAAGCCTCACAGTCGATCACCGCAACTCGTCGAATGATCAGCCCCGAGGACAATAATGAACGCCAGACCATCCATGACCACGAGAGCGTGACACTCCGATGAGATTCGTTTTTCTCCTGTTGGCGTCCGCAATCCTGAGTGCGGAAGTGAAGTTTACGGAAGTGACATCCGCGGCAGGCATTCGATTCACGCATAACAGCGGCAGGGCGGGGAAGAAGTACCTGCCCGAGACTATGGGATCAGGAGCCGCCTTCCTCGATGTAGACGGCGACGGTTGGCCCGACATCCTTCTTCTAAACAGCAAGGACTTCGCTCCGCGCGGACGTAGATCTCTTTCTGCTTTATACAAGAACAACCGCAACGGCACGTTCACCGATATCACCGCCGGTAGCGGACTGGACGTCGAGATGTACGCTATGGGTGTTGCCGTAGCAGACTATGACAACGACGGCCGCGAAGACATTTACATCACCGCCCTCGAAGGAGACCGCCTCTTCCACAACGAAGGAAACGGCAAGTTCCGGGATGTAACAAAGGCGTCCGGTATACAAAACGCGAACTTTGGAACCAGCGCCGCCTGGCTGGATTACGACAAAGACGGCAAAGCAGACCTGTTCGTCGCTAACTACGTGCAGTGGACGCAGAAGGGCGACTTATGGTGTTCCCTCGATGGCGCAACCAAGTCATACTGCACCCCGGAGTCATATAAGGGAACTTCATCGAAGCTGTATCGCAATGTGGGCGGCGGAAAGTTCGAGGACGTCACTCAGAAGGCCGGCGTCGGTGACCCTACAAGCAAGTCTCTCGGAATTGCCGTGTTGGATTACAACGGTGACGGTTGGCCGGATCTATTTGTCGCTAACGACACGCAGCCGAACAAGCTCTATCGCAATCGCGGTAACGGAACATTTGTAGAGGAAGGCGTCGCGGCCGGTGTTGCGTTCGGTGAGGATGGTGTAGCACGCGGCGCTATGGGCGTTGACGCAGGCGATTATGATCGTTCCGGCCGGGCGCACTTATTCGTAGGAAACTTCTCAAATCAAATGCTCGGGCTCTATCACAATGAAGGCGGCGGCCTCTTTGTGGATGAGGCTCCTCGATCGACGGTCGGTCGCGCGAGTTTGCTGTCGCTTGCCTTTGGCGTATTCTTCTTCGATTACGATCTCGATGGCTACCCCGACCTCTTCGCCGCCAACGGGCACATCGATGAAGAAATCGGCCGTGTGCAGCCCAAGATCGCCTACAAGCAGCCTGCACTGCTGTTTCGAAACACCGGCAAGGCCCGGTTTGAGAATGCGTCCGGCGCAGTCGGTCCCGATCTGGTCAAACCGGTCGTCGCCCGGGGCGCCGCGCACGCCGACTTCGATCGTGATGGCGATCTCGACCTTCTCACTACCGACAATCATGGGCCGGCTCATCTCTTTCGAAACGACGGCGGCAATGCGAATCACTGGATTCGTCTCAAACTCACGGGCACGAAATCCAATCGCAGCGCTCTTGGAGCGACCGTTCGCGTTGAGAGCCCATCAGGCAAGCAGTGGCAAACCGTACACAGCGGTTCCAGTTACTGTTCGCAAAGCGATCTGGCATTAACCTTCGGCCTTGCGAAAGATGCTGCGGTGGCGATCGAGGTCTTGTGGCCGAGCGGCGCAAAACAGCGGTTCCCCAACGTCAAGGCCAATTCGAACTACACAATCGACGAGGACAAGGGAATTCATTAGTCGTCTAAAAATAAACCTCTTGACGCCCTCGCGGGATGGTGCTATGTTTCTAGCAGGTTGCTATGAAACTAGCACGAAGGCGTAAGGAAGACGAACCACACAGCAAACTCAGCCGCCGCGAGCGGCAGATCATGGACGTCATCTATAAGTTCGGCAAGGCTACCGCTGCCGACGTCCAGCAAGCTCTTCCCGAAGAGCCGAACTACTCGACGGTACGCGCCCAACTCCGCGTACTCGAGGAGAAGGGCTATGTTCGACACGAAGAGCAGGGATTGCGCTACATATTCCTGCCGACCATTCCGCGAGAACAGGCGCGGGAGTCAGCGTTACGCAGGCTCATCGAGACATTCTTCGATGGGTCCGCCGAACAGGTTGTGGCGGCGCTCTTGGACGGCTCTGCCGGCAAGTTATCTGAGAGCGAACTCGACCGCCTCTCCGGACTAATCACCAAAGCAAGGAAGGACGGATTGTGATGATCGGCAAATTTCTCGTCGAACAGGCTGTCGGTGTGACCATTGTGTTCACTTTCGCAGCTCTGGCCAAAGTTTTGCTGCGGAAGCATTCCGCGGCGTCGAGGCATTTTGTCTGGTGGCTTGCGGCTGCTGCCGCATTGCTGGTTCCCGTCGCTTCCTTTCTGAAGCCTGCGGGCGCGCCGACGATCATCATTGCGGCTACGCCCATGGAGATGACGGCATTCGATGCGACGCCTGATTCTGCTCCGAGCTGGACTTATGTTCAAGCGATCTCTACAGCCTGGTTCGTCGGATTCTCGTTGTTTTTCGGGCGCCTGCTGACCGGCTTGTGGCGAGCATCGCAACGGCGGAAGAGCTCAATGGCGTCCACATTATCGGTCCCACGAGCTTATGCCGAAGTTCGCTTGAGCGATCGCATCACTGTACCGGAGACATTTGGCTTAATCCGCCCTGTGATACTTCTACCGATCGAAGCTTCAACCTGGACACCCGATCGCTTACAGGTTGTGTTGGCTCATGAACTGGTTCATATCGAGCGATGCGACTGGCTCACACAACTGATCGCACAACTTAGCTTCTGCGTGTATTGGTTCCATCCGCTCGCCTGGTGGACGTTGGCACAGTTGCGCAAAGAGCGAGAACTCGCTTGTGACGACGGGGTCCTTCGGCTCGGATATAGAAATTCAGACTATGCCCAGCACCTGATCGATGTAGCCCGTGCGGTTCGCTCCCATAACGAGGCCTTGTCTCCGTCAGTCGCAATGGCTTGTAAATCTCAACTTGAGAGTCGTGTGCGTGCAATTTTGAATCCTGCAATGAATCGAGGAAAGGTAACAATCATGATGAAAGTTGTAGCAATGGCCTGCGCGGTGAGCGCCATCGTGTTTTTCTCATCTGTAAATGGAGCGGCTGCCGATACGGTGTCTGTGTCCGGAACCATCACAGATCCGTCCGGAGGACGCGTTCCTAAAGGCTTGGTGCTGCTAAGCACTACCGGAAAGGGGCCGAAGCCTCTCGCAACTACCGCAAATGAAAGCGGCGAGTTCGAATTCCGCGAGGTCCCGGCGGGCGATTACACGATCGAAGTTAAGAGCCCGGGTTTCAAAGCTCTGCAAACGCAGGTGGCCGTCGTATCGGGTCAACCAGCGCGGTTGGCTCTACAACTGAATCTGGGCTCGATTCAGGAAACCGTCAACGTTGAGGCGCAATCTCCGCAGGCGCCGAAGATGGTTAATGCAACCCCGCAACGAATCCGCGTCGGCGGGAACGTTCAAGCGGCGAAGCTGCTTTACAAACAACCGCCCATATATCCGGTGACGATGAAGCAAGCGGGTATCTCGGGTACTGTCGTTATGCAGGCTGTAATCAGCAAGGAGGGCGACATCCTAAATCTGGAGGTGCTCTCACCGGATGTTCACCCCGACCTTATTGCTGCCGCAGTTGATGCAGTCAAGAATTGGAAGTATGAGCCGACGAAGCTGAACGGAGAAAATGTCGAAGTCGTTACGATGATCAATGTCAACTTCACGCTATCTCGCTAAGGAGCGTTTACGTGAGATGCTAGTGGTTTGATAACACCTTCGCAATTCTCCGAGCATAGCCCCTACGAGCTTCTGCAGGAGGCGTCCCGAGGCCGAATCGGCTTCGACCACCGCCTCCTGCACGCTCTTGTAGACTATCCCTCCAAGACAATTCCCGAGGTAGTCCGGTTTGGTGTAGAAGAGCCGGAAGACACACCGATTCATCTGGATGATGAACTGCTCGACGTACTTCGATATTTAAGAACACCCGAAGCTATTCCGTTTTACATCGCCTACATCCGGCGCGATCCCCTAACTATTCCCGACTCGCTTCTCGACGCGCTCTACCCGGTTCGGCAGCAAGCGATCGAGCCGCTGATCGAACTCTATAACTCGCTAGAAGAGGACGAAGCAGGGGAAGTCGCATTTCTGCTCGCGTCCTTTCGAATTCACGATCCCCGCGTATTAGCAATCCTTCTCGACAGGCTTGAGTACGACGCCGGCGATGGAGCACTGTGCCTCGGTCTGTACGGTGATCCCGCCGCGAAACCGGCGCTCGAGAAATTGCTGGCTACTCTCGATACCGACGATAGTCATCTTCGCCAGGACATTCTCGATGCGCTTCAGCAGCTCGGCCGCCCGGTGGATGAAGAAAGCCCGGTACGGTACGACATTTGGGCTGACTATCCCGAGAAAGCCGGTCCGGCGATGGAGGCGCTCACGGAAGATGAGCGACTGGCGCTTCTCGATTCGCCCGATGCCGAATACCGCGCCGCTGCCGCCGCGAGTTGGGTGAACCGAGATCTTGATAAGCCGCTGCTGAAGAAGCTGCTGCAGCGAGCGCGTACCGATGAAGACGTGGCGGTACGCGCCAAGTGCTGGCAAGCCCTTGGATCTGAGATCGACGACGAAGCCATTCGCAAGGAACTGCTCGCAAAGTTGAAAGATTCTGCTGCCCCGCTTGGCGAGCGCGCAGGCGCTTTGCTTGGCTTGGCTCGCGACGCGGGGAAGGAACCGGTACGAAGCTTCGCAATTGAGTTTTACGAGAATCCTGAGTCACGCCTGCAAGCGATGGAGGTGATGCGAAACTCATTCGACCGCTCGTTCGCCTCGTACTTCCCCCCTCACCTCGATGACAAAGATCCCGAACTGAAGCGTGAGGCCATCTATGGTGTCGGATATCTAGGCATCGGCGAACGGGCAGAAGATCTCAGGCGATTTTTCGATGATGACGAGTACCGTTCTGACGCGCTCTTCGCCTATGCTCTCTCGATGCGGGCAGAGATCTCGCGAGGACGTAGCAAAGCGTTACTCCGTCGTATCGAGGATCTGGCCGGAGGGTTCGAGCCCGACGAATGCGAGATCGTCAAACTCGCCTTGGACGAGCGCCTGATGATGCACGGACTCAAGCCGGTGTTCTTCGTGGACGACGAAGACGAGGCGCCGGCAGCAGAAGCCGGGCCGGCAAAGGTCGGCCGTAATGATCCGTGCCCTTGCGGGAGCGGGAAGAAGTTCAAGAAATGTTGTGGGGCGTAGACCATCCGCGTCAGATACAATAACCGCTCAGTGACCACGTCCCCTCCTACCGCTACCCTCGTTCGTCAGTTGGGACTCGTCAGCGCGACAGCTCTGGTTGTCTCCAATATGATCGGTACCGGTATTTTTACGAGCAGCGGCTTTTTGGCCGGCGAGCTCGGCGACCCGGTATTGTTCCTTCTGATCTGGGTTGTAGGCGCTGTCGTCGCGTTGGCCGGGGCACTCTGTTTTTCGGAACTGGGAATCAACTTTCCGGCTTCGGGTGGTGAGTATGTTTATCTGACACGCGCTTACGGGCCTATCTGGGGCTTCATTACCGGATGGGTATCGTTTTTCGCGGGATTCTCGGCGCCGATTGCCGTGGCCGCCCTCGCTTTTTCCGATTATCTAGGCTATTTCATACCCGCTCTCAAACAGGGAAATTCTCCAGCGATCTTTGGTTCGGGCGATTGGACTTTTAAATTGGGAGGAGCCCAGATCGCGGCATCGGCGCTGATCCTGCTGTTCACAATATTGAACGTCTTCGGCATTCAGCGTGTGGCGAGAATCCAGAATGTGCTCACATTTCTGAAAGTCGCGGTAATCTGCGCGTTCATTGCTCTGGGGTTGCTGGTAGGCTCAGGCGACTGGTCGCACTTTGGGCAGCACGCTGTACGCACGGTTAACACTTCGATTCCCGCACAGTTCGCCATTAGCCTCTTCTGGATTTACGTGAGCTATAGCGGCTGGAACGCCGCTACTTATGTGGCCGAGGAGATCAAGCAGCCAGGAAAGACTCTGCCGAAAGCGCTCACGTTTGGAACGATTCTGGTGGCTACGCTTTTTGTCTTGCTCAATGTGGTGTTCCTGTATTCCGCGCCGCTCGAACAGATGAAAGGCGTCATCGCGATCGGATCGCTCTCCGCATCGAAGCTGTTCGGGCCGGAGATCGCGAGCGCCTTCAGCGCCTTGATGGCGATCTCGATTGTGTCAACGGTAAGCGCGATGGTTACTGTCGGACCTCGAGTTTATTACGCGATGGCAAAAAATGGCGCATTCTTTCGGTCTGCAGAGTTGGTTCACTCCAGATATAGAACGCCTGTGGCCGCAATCGTGGCACAAGGGGTGTGCTCGGCCCTGATGACGCTGACACCATTTCCTCAGCTCTTCTTTTACATAGGTATGACACTCAACTTCACGGCGGCGCTTGCAGTCGCCTCCGTCTTCATTTTTCGGCGAAGCCGGCCTGACTGGCAGAAACTGAGTGTCGTGAGCTTTGCGTATCCTCTCGTGCCGCTGATCTTCCTGTTGAGCGGCGGCTGGATGACGATCTACGGGATAACACGGCAAACGCGAGTGTCGCTGCTCGCGATAGGGACGATTGTTGCCGGTGCATTGGTCTATCACTTTCGAATCGCGAAGCAAGCCCGCGAGATTCGATGACCGGCCGAATTCTGCCCCGTGAGTTTTACGCCCGGTCGACAATTGACGTTGCGAAAGATTTATTGGGAAAAATCTTGCGTCATGGCGACTGCGCGGGTGTCATTGTGGAGACGGAAGCTTATCTGGGAGGCGATGATCTTGCCTCGCATTCGGCGCGTGGGCTGACGAATCGAACCCGAGTGATTTTCGGTCCACCAGGTCACGCCTACGTCTATCTGATCTATGGGATGTACGAATGCTCTGAACGTCGTCGCCGAGCCTGACGGCACTGCCGGTTGCGTTCTGCTACGCGCAATTCAACCGATCGCAGGAATTGCCGCGATGCAGCGGCGCCGGCCGAAGGCGCGCAAGCCGCAGGAACTGGCGTCCGGACCTGGCAAACTGACGCTCGCGTTAGGCATCTCGCGAACTCACAACGGCGCCGATATGACAAAAGGAATGTTAACGATTCGTGAGCCGCTGGACACTGGCTCGTTCGAGATCAACACGACGCCTCGTATCGGTATTGCGCAATGTGCTGATTTGCCGTTGCGCTTTATCATCGCAGGCAATCCGTTTGTCTCCCGCGCGCCGGCGCGCATGCCATGAATACCTAGGATATGTAGGTGAGATAGAATTCGCGTCATAGATAATTCGGTTTCTCAACAAGGAACGAAGCGGATTTGCTTCCATTCAGCTACTAGCTCGGAGATCGCATGAATGTACGAAAGCAGAAGTTAGCCAGTAGAATCGCCCTGCAGACCGCAGTCTCGGCCCCGAAGGACAATCACGATATAACGGAACTTCGCGTCTGGTCACTGCGTGAACCTGCATCCGGCCGCACATACACAGTGCTGCGATTGCGTACGAAATCGGGGCTGACCGGATGGGGCGAAAGCGGGCGTGTGAATACCGCTGACGTCGAGGCGGCCCGAGCAAGGCTCATAGGTCGACCCGCTACGGCATACGCGGTGACCAGAACGGAAACCGCGCTTGATCCAGCCCTAAACTCGGCCATGCTCGACATTACGGCCAAGGCTTGTTCCGCGCCTGTATATCGCCTGCTTGGCGGTCCGACGCGATTCAAGGTGCGGGCACTGGCAGCGCTTCATGGTGAGACAGATACCGAGCTTGCCTCATCCTTGGCGGCCGGCATAAAGTTGGGCTACCGCGCATTCGAGGCGCCTCTGCCCGCGACCGCATGGCGGAATCAGGGACAAGCCTTCGACAAGTCTGTAAGAGCTCGCATGGAAGCTTTGCGATCCCACGCCCCGGAGAACGTAAATTTCGTCTTGCGCTCGGATGGAACTCTGACCGCGGGTGACGCCGGCAGCGTAGCCGCATCGCTGGAGCGCTTTCATCTGCTCTGGTTCGACGAACCGTGTGCAGTCACGAACCTGCAGACCATCAGAAAGATAGCCGGAGAAAGTGTTACACCGCTCGGCTTCGGGCGCGGCGTGACAGAGCCTTCCCTGTTTCAGGACTTACTCCGCGAAGGCCTCGTGGACATTCTGCGCCCCGACTTTCATACGCAATGCATCAGCCGCATACGTCAGATCGCGGCGATGGCTGAGACGTACTATGTGGCCGTGGCGCCCAGACACGACGGGGGCCCAATCGCTACGGCAGCCTCCCTGCACTTGGCGGCCACACTTCCCAATTTCTTCATTCAGAACATCCCCTGGCCATTCGATGAGCGTGACCGGCGCATGCGGTTGGAATTGGTATCGCAACCGATCGAAACGGTAATGGATGGCTTCGCCGAGCTGCCGGTCAAACCCGGACTTGGAATCGAAGTCAACGAAAGTGCTCTCGAAAAATACAAGGAGGCGGCGGCATGAAGAGACGTCATTTTCTGGGCGGAGCGCTAGGGGGTGGCGCTCTGGCGGGGAGGACAGCGGTCGCCGACTTGTGCGGTTGTTCCCTGTTTGCGCAAGCGTCTGCGCCGGACGATGCTGGGTGGGCATCGGTCTCATCCAACGCGAAGATCACAGGAATGAAGGTCTACGGCGTATCGCTCACACCCGATTCCGACCGTCCGTATGTTTTCGTGAAACTCGAAACGAATAAGGGCGTGGTTGGTTGGGGTGAAGGCACGCTTGAAGGCAAAGCCGCTGCCGTGATGAACTGTATCGAGGATTTCCGGGAGTTTCTCATTGGTAAGGATCCGGCGCAGGTGGAGCATCACTGGCAATCGATGTACGTGCACAGCTTCTATCGTGCGGGTCCTGTCATGGGCTCCGCGATCTCCGGCATCGATCAGGCCTTGTGGGATATTCGCGGAAAGCTACTTGGGATGCCTGTGTACAAGTTGTTAGGCGGTCCGGTGGACCCGCGCGGCGTGCGCGGCTACTATCACACGCAAGCGCGAACCAAGGATGAACTCATGAAACTGCGCGGAACGGCCGTCCAGCAGGGCGTCTCATGCTTCAAATCCGGAATCCCGGGCTATTACGAGTGGATTGAAACGCATCAGAAGATCGATCGCGCCGTAAAAGGCATGCAACTACTGCGCGAAGGGCTCGGACCAGACATCGATATCGGAATCGACTTTCATGCGAAGACGAGTCCCAGCGTGGCTTCGATTCTTGTGAAAGAAGTTGAGCCGTTGAACCTGTTATTCGTAGAAGAGCCGTGCCCGCCTGAAAACGTCGCGGCAATGGCGCGGATTGCCAAACGATCAACTACGCCAATTGCCACGGGTGAACGGCTGATCGCGCACTATGGCTGTCGTGAGCTGATCGAAATGGGCGTGGTGGATATTCTTCAGACCGACATCAATCATGTCGGCGGTATCACGGCGTTGTGGAAAGTTGGACAGATGGCGGGATTATCGGGGATCTCCATGGCGCCCCATGCGTGCGAAGGGCCGATTGGCGGACTGGCTACAGTACATGTCGATGCGGCTACGCCAAACTTTCTCGTACAAGAGATTTGCAGCGGCGTGCAGCCGGACACGAAAGAGAAGGTCTGGGAAGAGTGGCTGGGCTTCCCGGCCATGCGGATGGTGAATGGCCGCTTCCCGCTGCTCGACAAGCCAGGACTCGGATTCGAGATGAACGAGAAAGCGCTGGCCAAGTATCCTTTCGGGGGAACGCGACCGATGGCCCGCGTCTTTCACGAGGACGGTTCGGTCGCGGAGTGGTAGTTTCGCAGAGCGAGGACCGAACTAGTTCAGTTTGTGGTGACCAAAATTGGTAGTTTTGATCTGGATCGATTTGGCGGTCGCATCGAGAACGGACTGTTGCACATAATTCGTGCCGTCCGCTAAGGTCGAAAAGTCCGCAGTGAGATTCACCACATCCTTGGGCTCATCCAGATATGTGCCAACTTTAAAGCTTCGAAGCTTTCGAGTGGCGGTATCAAATATGAGCGTTACCGAATCGCCGGGTTTGGCGTAATCGCGGAGAACCAGGGAAACAGGCCCGGAGCCTCCTGATCCCTCAATCGAGGCCTTACCGGTTCGAAAAGCTGACTGCATTGCCTCAGGGTCTGGTGGAACGTAACGACTGATCAGGCTCCCGACCCGATCCATGTAACCCTGTATGTCCTCGATCTTGTTTTTCGCAATCTTCCCCTTCAAGCCACGTGGCTTCTTTGCAGCGGAGGACTCTCCGACCGGCGCCTTTTGGATGTTTCCATCAGGTCCGTACCTGCAGTTGTTCTGTTGCATCTTCTTTGGCTCACCTTTGAGGCGGACCTCAGTCGACTCGACCCAGGCATAATGGCGCAATCGCTCCCGGTTCTGAGCGACTGACTGCCTGATTTCAGCGAATCTTTGTTGGAGATCCTGTTTCCGTGCGCCAGCATCCTGTTGGGCCAGACAGATCGATCCGGCAACGGTTATGAATAGAAGAGACCGAGTCACGTTCTACTCCTCCCAATCAGCCAGGACATCGTTCTATTCCACTGGTAACGCCGACCTCAAT
This sequence comes from Bryobacteraceae bacterium, assembly GCA_963833675.1. Taxonomy (GTDB): domain Bacteria; phylum Acidobacteriota; class Terriglobia; order Bryobacterales; family Bryobacteraceae; genus DASQDN01. The sequence goes on from CAWHYW010000023.1 coordinate 42,658, forward strand.
GTGAAGGAAAGACGCGATTCCGAAGGCAGTTCGATTTGTTTGCCTTTCGATGCCGCAGCCGAGATAGCGCCTGCGCCGCCACCAACCGCAGCTCCGATAGCAGCACCCGAGCCTCCTCCTGCGAGCGCGCCGATGCCTGCGCCGATAGCACCCAAGCCAACGCCGCGCCGCACCGCCTTCTTCGTTTTGCTGGTACCCTCGGCCGCTACGGTCGCATAGTCGGTAGATGCGGCATGCGGTTTGCCGCCGATGGTGACATCGTACAATTTCACATCCAATCCTTTACCGCCCTCTACCTCTACCACCTGAACGGTACAATCGGCGCCGCGCGGAATAAGGACTCGATCCCCAACCACGACCGGATCGTCAACACTGGCCCGATAGCGCTGACTCGCGGCAGCGGTCTTCCCGCTGATGCTGTCAATCATCCGCACAGAGATCTGTGTACCTGCCGGAATGACGGCACTTGCTGCGGCTGCCTTAGGTTTCGGCGCAGGCGGGGGAGGTAGAGGAGCGAATTCGATCCCCCGCACGGCTGAGGTTGGGTATTCCTTCTCCGTCCCATCAACTCCCATGAACGACACTTGCTGCGAGTTGGCGCTCACAAGGACACCCTGGACGCCTCCTCCCTGTTTCAACTTCAAAACATCAGCGCGGACAAGATTCACCACAGCGAAGACAATGACGAAGGAGAATATTCGGTTTCTCATCTCGACCTCTCTGTTACTCGACAATTGGCAAGCTCGCCGAGATCTGCAAATCGAGTAGCAAAAGAATCTGGCGCTCAACTTGCAGGAACCGGGCAGCCAGCTTGGGGTTCAACACCTGGCTCATTTTTTGGAAGTACTTCTTACTGAGAGCGTTCCTCTTTCCGTCAACGTCGAGCAGCCCGTTCGCGATTTGGGTGACCTTGTGATCCGTCAATGTACCGTAGTCCTCGGCATACATTCGGATAAAGGCGATGCGCTCATCTCCGAGCTTCGTTAGTTCCTGGTCGTATTGGTTGTACACTGGCCAAAATTTCGAGGCTTCGTCCGGCGCGAGTTCCATCATTTGCGTGATGATGGAAACTTTGTCTTTCTTTAAGTCTTTTCGCAGTAAATCGACATACGCTTTCAGGTTCACTTCACGCGTTTCCTCCGTTCCCGGAGCATCCTGGCCAACTAGAGGCACAACGGCTAAGAGAACCAAAATGGACCATCGTTGGGCGAGAGGGCTTGACTTCAAGTGATTTCTACCTCGCCCGTTCAGACGAAATCTCAGCCATCTGGGACTTTATTTCTATTGAGCAGACGTATGTAAGCTCGGCTACGCTGTGAACCCGAAAGAAAATATGTTCCGTTGCCGGTGATGGCGCCATCAAGCTTCCAAGGACATTACATGGGCCAAACTACCGGCGCCCCCTCCGGCAGGAGTCCCGATCCAGGCACTCTGCTCAACATGCAGCGAAATACATTGGCAGCGGATCGCACACTTCTCGCCTGGATCCGTACGGCGCTTTCCATGATCAGTTTTGGCTTTACACTGGCGAAATTCTTTGAGTACCTCGCTCATGAGCAGCGAATGCCGGTTAGAGGTCCGATGGCGCGGACGTGGGCGCCCAGCACTGTGGGACTGACTCTTGTTGCACTGGGAGTGTTTTCGCTCCTCATAGCGATCTATCAGCATCGCGAGTCATTGAGACAATGGCGCAATGAAGGTCTACCAGTCAGCTTCAGCCTGGCGCTGACGGTAGCCTATATGCTCACAGCTTTGGGTATGTTCGCGCTGGTCGCGTTGATCGTCAACTGGCCGTGACAGTCCTTGATTTTTTTAACACCATTTTAAAAAAAGGTCTACCCGATGCGAAGTCATACCGTCGCGGCTGAAGGCGGAGCGGCCGGAGTGCATTTACCCGAAGACAGTCTGGGCGAGCACGCCTACCATACAATCTCCGGCGCGACTGGCTTTGTGATCAGGATGCCGTAGAGGCCTTCGTCAGACAAGCTCTAATGGTGTTGCTTCGCCTGGAGCATTGGGCTGCCCCCTTAAAGCGATTATCGATCCTTCGACATCCCTCCGCGCGCATTGGAAGAAGAACATGACGCGTCGAAATCGGGCTGTATTAGGAGCCTGATTCTCCGGTTTGGAAGCGCCCGTATGACACCCTGGCAGCAATGTTCTGCAAAGGATGCGCTTAGAGAGTTATAACTGAATACATCATGTTTAACTCAATCAATGGCCGCAGGACATTCTTCGCAACTCTTAGGAACGTTCTCGCTGCCGGCGGCTTTGCCAGCCAATCGTTTCTGAAAGCGGCTCCCACGGAAGCTCACGCGTCTTCTCCCCTGCCGGAAGACTATTACGACAAGCTCGGAGTGACTAAGATTATCAACGCTGCGGGCACGTACACCGCGCTGACCGCATCGATTATGCCGCCTTCCGTTCAGGCTGCTGTGGCGAGGGCCGCCAAAAACCCCGTGCGGTTGTCTGAACTGCAGACAAAGGCCGGCGAGTATCTGGCCCAGAAATTGAAATGTGAAGCCGCCCTGGTTTCCGCGGGAGCAGCCTCCGCCCTGACCCTGGGGACAGCGGCTTGCGTCATGCTTGCTAATAAATGCGGTATACGCGATATCCCGAATGAAGTGCCGCATCTTAAAAACGAGGTCATCATTCAGAAGGGCCATCGCTACGGCTACGATCAGGCGATTCTCTGCTGTGGAGTTCGTTTCGTCGAAGTCGAAACGATGCAGGAGTTCGAGGCCGCTTTTAATGATAAGACCGTGATGGCGCATTTCTTCAATGCCTCTGAAAAAGGAGAGATCGGCCGGGAGGATTGGATCCGCGTTGCGAAGAAGCACGGGATCCCAACGTTTAATGATGCTGCCGCCGATGTGCCGCCGATTTCGAATCTTTGGAACTACACGCAGATGGGATTCGACTTGGTTACTTTCTCGGGAGGGAAGGGAATTCGCGGACCGCAAAACGCAGGCCTCTTACTAGGCAGGAAAGACCTGATTGCAGCCGCCGAGAAGAGCAACAATCCGCACGACGGTGTCGGGCGGGGAATGAAGGTAGCGAAAGAACAGATTGTCGGAATGGTCGCGGCAGTGGACTGGTTTCTAAGCCAATCTGACGCAAGCTTTGAAACCGAATTTCGCCGCCGGGCGGCAAGAATTTCGGCCCAGCTCAAATCGATTCCAACGCTTACCTCCGAAGTGGTCATTCCGCCGGTTGCGAACCACATCCCACATCTGCTGCTTCGCTATGACCAGGAGAAAGTAAAGATCTCTCCTCGCGACGTTATGGCCGAGCTTCGTAAAGGTACTCCGAGCATCGAATTGAATCCCGCTACTGGGAGCAGACGAGGTGGGTCGGCCGGCATGCCCGCGGATGCTAATACGATTGTTGTCGGCGTCTGGATGCTACAACCGGGTGAGGATTTGATCGTAGGCCGTCGCCTGCAACAAGTTCTCGCGAAGGCAGCTCGAGCCTAGAATTTCAGATCTGCACCGGGACCACATAGGGCTCCCGGTAATCACGTGTGAGCAGCGCGTTCGCATCGTCAGCGCCGAGGAATCGGCCAGTGGATTGCGACAACCGCAGGGTGCGACCGACCCGATAACTGATATTCGCCAAGTGGCAGAAAGCGGCTGCTCGCGCCCCTATTTCGATGTCCGCGTGCAACCGTTTGTGATCGCGGGCGCGAATCGCATCGAGGAAATTTTTCATGTGAGGAACTGTAGCGGCATCGTCTTCCTCAACTGCCTTTTCATCCATGGTCTTCTCATATTTCTCCAGGCGGCCTGCGCCGGAGCCGCGCGCCTGCTCCCCGCTAATATTCCCGGCCGTGCTCTTGTGGACCTGGAATCCATCCGGGTCTACCACCATATAGCCGAGGTCGCCGAAGAATAGATTTCCCGTGTAGTTGGGGCCGCGTTGCGGGACCAATCCCTCCGGCGGTGTCGGCAAGTTTCGCACGTCGAACGTGACCTGCGCATCGCCGAAGTCGAAGGTGCTCTGTTGCGTGTTGGGTGTCTCCTGATCGTCTTTCCAGACAAATTTTCCGCCCTTGGAAGAGACGGACTCGGGCCAGCCTCCGCGGCCGAGTCCCCAGAGACAAATGTCCATCTCATGAACTCCCTGGTTGCCGATATCGCCATCGCCAGTGTCCCAGAACCAGTGCCAGTTGTAAGCAAATTTATTCAAGCTGTACGGCTTGAGTTGATCGGGTCCCAGGAAGCGGTCCCAATCGAGGCCGGAGGGCACAGCCGTGTCGGGAGTGTGGCCAATCGAGAATCGCCTTCGGAAGCATAGCCCCCGGGCATGATACACCTGTCCGATCACCCCATCTCGCAAGAGCTGCATCGCTCGGGTTTTATGAGTGATGGATCTGCTTTGCGAACCTACTTGCACCATGCGGTTGTATTTACGGGCTGCTTTGATCATTTGCTGCCCTTCAAAGATGTTGTGACTCGCCGGCTTTTCTACGTAGACATCCTTACCTGCCTGACAAGCCCAAATTGTCGCGAGAGCGTGCCAGTGATTCGGCAACGGCAGAGACACGGCATCCACTTCCTTGGAATCGAACATCGCGCGCATGTCCGTGTATTCTTTGGGATCGTAGTTTTTCAACTTGCGGACTTGCGCGATAGCGCGCTCCCGAGCAGACTGATTCACATCACAAACGGAGACAATGCGGCAATCCGTGTCGAGTGAGCTGTAGTAACTTATGTGATTGCGGCCCCGGCCGCCCAAACCGACAACCCCGACCGCAATTTTGTCGTTCGCGCCAAGGATGGGAAAGCGCGCCGTGGCAATTGCCGCCGCCCCTGTCTTCACGAACATTCGCCTCGTTGCGTTCGATTGCATCCTGCCGAGTCTCCTTTCGATGCTGCTTGTAAGTCATCCTAACGCAACCGGCTGTCGGCAAGATGCCGTTCTGCTACGCTGGTCATTCGCGAGATCGACATGAACCGCCGCCAATGCCTCCAGACTCTCTCTGCGAGTATCCTCGCTTTGCCGCGCGTGAATGCTGAAACCAAAGCTATCGCGCGTTTTCGTCCGGCGATCTGCGCCTATTCTTTCCGTAAGCAACTCGAAGAGAAATCGATGACATACGCGGACGTCATCCGCATGGCCGCCGATACCGGAGCCGACGGAGTCGATCTCACCTCCTATTGGCTTCCGGATACCGAAGATGCAACCCTCTTTTCGTTGAAAAAGTTGGCATACAAGTCATCGATCGCCATCTACACCGTTGGCATCCGCGCTCGAATGGCTCAGCCCACCCCTGAACTGCAGACGAAGGAAGTCGAGACAGTTCGCAAATGGCTCGACATTGCGCAGAGATTGGGCGCAGGTCACATCCGCATCTTCGGAGGAGCGATTCCAAAAGGAGCCACCGAGGACCAAGCGGTCCGTTGGGCTGTAGAGACATTAAAGCGGTGCGCGGACGAGGCCTCGAAAAAGGGGATCACACTTGGTGTCGAAGATGACGGTGGCATCACGACCACGGCTGAACGAACTGTGGAGATTGTGACGAAAGCTGCGTCGCCTTGGGTGGGCATCAATCTTGATGTCGGCAATTTTGTCAACGACGCCTACCAACAGATCGAACTCTGCGCTCCTTATGCGACCAACGTGCATTTCAAATCGCACGTCCAGATCGACCGCCAGCGTCAGGATGCGGATTGGCCGCGTATTCTCGGAATCCTTAGCAAATCCGGGTACCGAGGTTATTTGGCAATCGAGTATGAGATGACCGAAGAACCGCGGACGGTAGTCCCGAAGCTCGTATCGAGACTACGAGAGGTGATTCGCGGAACTTAGCTCTAAGACACAATACGCAGCGCGTGTTCGGCAGCCTTCACCCCGCGGTATTGGGCTTCTTCGAAGACCGAAAATCCACTGACATCGGAGTGCGCGAACAGCACTCGACCATGTGGCTTCGTTAGCCGTTGACGACTATCCGAGAACACGGAACCAGGTGTCGGTCGAGCCATCGCATGGCCTATTCGCATCACGTCCACACGCGAGACGCATTGCCGGATATCGGGGTATGCGCGAGATAAGTCGTCGAGTATGTAATCCCGCCAGTGCTCCCATCTCGCATTAAGCAGTGCGATGCGATTCTCTTGCGGTGTGCCCTTGGTTAATGCCGTGTACCAGGTCCAAACCGAGCGTTCGATTCTCGACCGCAGTGTCATGTGCGTGGCGACCACAAAACCGAGTGAGTTCGAGTCATAAAAGACATTGTCCCAGGCGAGGTCGAGACCGCGCTCCCGCGGCAAGCGTTCCAGCGTGATATTCGCGGTTACCCATGGAGAATATTCGGTGGAAACGGCAGGCGCATCCTCCAATAGATATCTCGCGAGCATCGAGGGCGCCGAAAAGATCACGGTATCGCAGATGTATGCGACGTCCGGCGTGAGCACTCGAAGCTTGCGGCCTTGTTTGCGAATTGCCCCCACCGGCGAATTCAGTTGGATATATCGATTCAGCTTTGCCACGAGTTTCTTGACAATCCAGCCGTTGCCTTCCGGTTGCGTAATCGGACCCTTGTCATCCTGCTCGCGGCGCGCAGCGAAGTAATACACGCCCGCCCACGCCGAGATATCCTCCATCGATCCGCCGTACTCGTCACGGCAGGCGTAGTTGACGTACCAGTTCAGATACTGCGAATCGAACCCGTTTCGACGTAACCACTCGCGCATCGAAATGCGATCGAGAGGCGACGGAGCGGCTCCCGTTTCCATGGGAACCGTGAACTGACGCGTACCTTCGAATTCCCGCATCAGGTCCCCAAATCGCTTCATCTGATCGCGATCGCGTGATGTAGTCCCATCGAGCGGTTCGATATCTTCCTGCCAGCGCCCATGCAGATACAAGCGTTCCTGCGGCGAGTAGCAGAGATATCGCTCGTTCCACTCGCCATCTCGAAGTACGCCGAATTCTTCCAGCAGCTCGCGCACTAGAGTCGTATTCTTGGCTGGAACCGGGATGTAATGCGCGGCCCACGGAAAAGAGGTGATTTCATTCTGTCCCGATCGCGAGTTGCCGCCCGCCTCGTGCTCCATCTCCAGAAGTACGAAGTCGTGAAAACCGCGCTTGTCGAGCCGCCATGCCGCGCTGAGTCCGGAGATTCCCCCTCCGACGATCACGATCGGAATCTTAACCGTCTTTTTCGGACTTAGAGAAAGCGTACGATCCCGCAGTTTGTGACCAAGCGGAAAGCCGTCATTCACGAAACCGCCTGCGATCTTGCGCTCCGCTTTCGCGTTGAGACCAACCAGCGCGGCGCTCAGGAAACGCCGGCGATTCATCAATGAGCGATATCCTTCCATTCGCGCTCGTAATAGCGTACGAGGACCTGATCGTTCAAACGGTTGACCTCGGCGTCGACGGGCAGCATGTCCGTCGCGAAGCGAAAGAGCTCAGGAACATTCTGTGCAGCCAGAAATCTTAATCCGTCAGGCAGGCGAATCGGTGGTTCGTAATCTCCAGTGCCTGCCAGCACAAATCCCCACTCGCCGAAAGATGGCACATATACGTGATAGGGCCACGTTTTCAGCCCCGCTTGCTTCAGCGTGTTGACGATACACCAATAGGACTGCCTCGCGAAAAGAGGCGATGTACTCTGGACCACTATGAACCCATTCGTGCTGACATGTCTCGACAGTAGACGATAAAAAGCTGTCGTATACAGCTTGCCCAGAGAGTAATTCGTCGGATCGGGAAAATCGACGACAACGAAATCGAATATGTCCTGATTCCGATCCAGCCATGGAAAAGCGTCGTCGTTGATGACGTGAATCTTGGGCGATTTCAGCGAACCCTTGTTAAGGTCGACCAGCACCGGATTTGTACTGAAGAGCTTCGTCATCTCGGGATCCAGGTCCACGAGCGTGATCTGCTCCACCGAAGGATACTTCAGGATTTCCCGCACAGCCAGGCCATCGCCGCCGCCAAGAACGAGCACGCGGCGCGCCCCCGGCAGCGATGCCAGTCCCGGATGCACCAGCGCCTCGTGATACCGATATTCGTCGCGCGAGCTGAACTGCAGATGTGAGCTAAGAAAAAGTCGCAAATCGTTCTTCCACTTCGTCAGCACGATCCGTTGATATCGCGTATTACGGGCGAAGATGACTTCATCGGCGTAAAGGTTGTCGTCGGCTGACGCGGCGATTGCGTCCGCGCCGAAACATTCCCGCTCCAAGCGCCAGCAGTACGACTGCGCTCAACCGCTCGGAGGCCGGCTGTCCGTCCAAGAGACTCGCGAAACAGGAACGTCGACCACAGAGCAACGACGGCATTGATCATTCCGAACAGCAACGCCGAACGCACCAGCCCAAGATGGGGGACCAGCAACAGCGGAAATAGCAGCGATGCGCCGAGCGCGCCCAGGTAATCGAATGTAAGTACGTGCGCGACCAGGTCGTGGAATTGGAATCGCTCCTTCAGAATGCGCATCAGCAGCGGAATCTCGAGACCCACCAGAATACCGACGACAGTAACAATCAGGTACAGCACCAGCCGGAAACTCTCCGTCCATGCGAAAGCCAAGAAACAGCAGCGACGACGAGAAGCCGCCAACCAGCCCGACCATCAGCTCGATATAGATGAAACGCGCCACAAGCCCGCGGGCGAGATATTTCGACAGCCAACTGCCGATGCCCATCGCAAACAAATAGCTGCCGATAACTGTTGAGAACTGAAGCACGCTGTCCCCGAGCAGGTAGCTGGCGAGCGTGCCGGCGATGAGCTCATAGATCAGCCCGCAGGCCGCGATCAGGAATACGGAGAGGAAGAGTACGACAGGCAAAGCTCTAATGCACCGCCGCTGCGATGATGATGCACACCCCGATCGACATCGCGCCTACCATGATCGCGAGCGCCGACGTTGCGCTGTTCGCAGATCTCCTTCCAGAGATCATAGGGCGTCATCTTGTCGATTAAGATGAACGCGAAACTGAAGATGACGATCCCGAGACACAGCGTAAACGACCGCGTTCAGAATATAACCGGGATGGAAGTCGCTCATTTACTTTCCTCCTGAATATCTGTGATAGCCGCTATAGATGGACCGGTATGCGCCGGGATTATCCCGAATGGATTTCGGCACGCCTCGTACCGTGCTGACGCTCGTGAAACTCAAGCCGCGATAAGAGGCGAGACTCGCCGCGCCGATTGCGAGCAGACCGTAAAGCGCGAAAATCGGATGCCGAAACATTAGTCATCGCCTCCCGAACTGGATTTGATGTAGGCGCCGTAATCGCTCTCCGCCCAACGCGCATTTTCAAAGCTGAAGGCGCGGATCGAAGTATAAATGGGCGGAATCAGCAGCAGCCAAAAATGCAATTAGAAACCAGAAATAGCGATGGCTTTCCTCGTTCCACGATCAAGTCATAAGACAACGTGTGCACGCGGCCATCCTTTTCCATCTCCGGTTCCACGCGAAGATAGTAGGCTCCTCCCGGTATCGCCGGAAAGAGACACGCTTCCGCTGCGTCCGCCTTCGCTCCACGATCCATCGCTGTCGCGCCCGTAATAATAGCTGATCTCTTTGCCGAAGTCGTAAGCGACGCCGGTGTCATTGTTGATCAGAGCAAGACTCAAAAACGCCCAATCGTTGTTAAGATCGGTGTCAATCGTCACCTCGACGTTTGACTTACCAGAGGCCAAAGTGAATACAGGAGTGACGAACGACGGTTCGCCCGCGCCCGACGCGAATGTGTAATGCTGCTGGAAGACCTTTTGCCTCGGCGCTGCGATCGCGACAACCATCATCGTCGTCAGCAACAAAAGCGTAAGGAGAACGAAAACAGCCCAGGCGCTGCCGGCCTTCCCCTGATACGGGGATGGCTGATTCGCGTAGATACCTCTCGTGGGAGGCGGCGAGCCTTTCAGCCGAAGGCTTTCCAGATATCGAGCGCCCGCGTGTATGTACCGGCCGACCACACGACTTCGCCGTGCGATTCTTCCGACGAGATGACCTCCGGCGGCGCAATATAATCGTTCGACCTGTACCGTCTCACCGACACGAACCTGCCAGGGAAACTCACCCATCACGAAGCTGGTTGTTGCATCCGCTCTTTGAAAATGTGTGTACGTCTTACCGCCGTAGACCACGGCAGGCTTGGAGTTCTTTTGCGAAGAAGCCGGCAAAGCGCGAAGAGTGCGAATATCGTTCCAGTGTCCGTTGTATTCGGTCAGATACCGGTAGCCCTTGTAAGGGTTGTAAAGCAGGTACTCCGCCCATGTGTACGTGACACCGTCGACATAGATATACCTCGTCTGAAAGCCGATCGCTTCGTATTGGCCGCTCGGAAGCTTGCCGCGAGTGCCTAAAGGGATGTTGGGTTGATAGCGCTGCTTGCCCTGGAATTTCTGCAGGATCTGCAGCGACGGCGTAGTTGCATCCAGGATGGAGAGGCATTGAATACAAACCGCGTTGATAGTCCGTTCATACTTCAACTGCACCGTGCCGCCACAGTTAGGGCATTCGAGGGTACGAATCATCCGGACCAGCCTTCGATCTGCTTGAGATTCTTGAACCTCAAATCCTCGAATTCGAGCGACTCGCCAACAAACAGTAAGGGCGGCTCCTCGCTATAGTCGATCGTGGCGAAGCGCGCGTCGATGCTACGCATATCCGCGAAGATGACGTCCTGCTTGCCCCAGTATTGGAAGGGCAGTTCTCCTTCTACGCCCTTATAGTGCGCGCGCGTGACGGATGTGACTTCAAACTTGACGTTATCGATAAATTGCGTCCAGCCGCGCGGAATCTCATGTGCGGGAGGCGCCTTCGACGGCAGAGGACGGAGAAAGGACACTGCATACTCCAGCGACGCATCTGACAACCAGCCGCTGGCGCTGTCGCTGAACATCAGATGCCATTCGTTCCATCCGCCCTGCTCATATTCATACACAATGCGTCCGATCACCACGAACGGTTTGTTTCGATAAACACCTTCCGTGCCGATTTGGATTGGGGAAGGATCTTCCGGCAAATCAGCAACCTTGCCGACCGCTTCCAGATTTACGTCGTGGCGGACAAGAATCGATTTGCAATACGGGCAGACCGTTTGCACCGCGCTTGACCACTGGAATTTCACCGGAGCCCCGCAGCTCGGGCAGAAGGCGTTTCTCATGTCGTGTAAGGTCGATCGATTCGCCTTACGCTCACGGCGGAGGCGCCGAGCATCTCCTTCAGTCGCGCGTCAAATTCCCACTCCGGCCGTGGCCGGCAACAAAACAGATTCAGGCAAGCTGACCCATACTCGGGAAATGTGTGGCATGCCAGATGTGACTCGGAGAGCATCGCCAGTCCGGTGACGCCACCGGCGCCCGAAAACTTGTGCCAAACCGTTTCCGATAGAGGATGCAGGCCTACTTCAGCGATGATGCGAGAGAAAACGCTCTGCAATCGCGCGATATCGCAGAGCGCGCTTTCGTCGCAGCCATGCGCTTCGACGACCCACTCACAACCGCCTCGATACTTGCCCACAGCTACTGCTGGGTTCCGCACTCAGGGCAGAACTTGGCCTTTTTCGGGATCGATTTGCCACAATTAAAGCAGAATTTCGTCTCCGCCGCCGGGGATTCGGCCGGAGTTCCCCCTGCTGCCGATGGTCCCGCTGGAGGAGCACTCGGTGGAGGAGCAGCTGCGGGAGGCGCAGGCGTCTGCGGCGTCGGACCGCCGGATTGATCCGGGCGCATGGCATTCATCATCTGCTGCGCCATAGTAAAGCCTGCCCCGATACCCACTCCGGCGCCGGCCAAACCTCCGCCTTCGTTGGCAGCAGCGATCGGAAGCGACTCGGCAACTTGGAATTGCGTGTATTTGCCCATGTCGCCGATCATGTTCATGCCGATCCGTTGATCCAGGCGCTTCTGCAGCTCTTCGGGCAGCGACAGATTTTCGACAACAAAGCTGTCGAGCGTCAGGCCAAGTTCCGCGAACGAAGGTCTGAGATGCTCCGCAATGCGTTGGCCAAGTTCGATCTGATTGGCCGCCATATCCAGAAACGGCACCTGACTCTCGGCAAACGTGTCGGACATTCGGCCGACAATCGTATTTCGGAGCTGTCCTTCAATGTCTTCAACCCGGTAGAGTTCCTTAGTGCCGCTGACTTTCGTGTGGAACGTACGAGGATCGGTCAGCCGCCACGAGTAGATGCCGAATGCCCGTAAACGAACCGCGCCGAAGTCTTTGTCACGAACGGTTACCGGCTGAGCCGTTCCCCATCGCTGATTTGTCTGCAGACGCGAAGAAAAGAAATACACATCGCTCTTGAACGGCGACTGGAACATTTTGTCCCAGTTCATCAGGTTCGTGAGCAGGGGAAGGGTGTTGGTGTTGAGCGTATACAGGCCTGGCCCGAGCACATCCGCCATCCGGCCTTCGTTCACGAACGCTGCCATTTGCGACTCGCGCACGGTCAGCTTCGCCCCGTTTTGGATTTCCATGTCCTGCATCGGGAAGCGCCACGCGAGTATGCCATCCTCCGGCTCGGTCCAGTGGATGACGTCGATAAATTGCTTCTTGAGAAAGTCGCGAATACTCATCGGTTTGCCCAGTCATTAGGATATACGCAACTCTTGGGCGGCGTGTTCGCTAAATCCTGAGTCACTCCGCCCGTAGCGTAACAGCCGGATCGATTCGTACGGCGTGTAGAACCGGGGGGAGCGCCGCGACGAGCGCCGCCGTGAAGATCGTCAGCGCAGGAAGCGCAAGCATGGTGAGATCGGTTGTCTTCACACCGTAAAGCAATGACTGGATGTACCTTTCGGATGCAACTCCTCCGACTAAGCCTAGCGAGGCGCCTAAAAGTAACATTCCGAAAACCTGTGTCATGACGCGGCTTGCTACATCTCTCGCCTGCGCGCCAAGGGCCATCCGTATGCCGATTTCGCGCTGACGCTGCAAAACCGAGTACGTCATGACCCCATAAAGGCCAATTGCCGCAAGGACCAGCGCGACAATCGCAAAGAACAGAGAAAGCATCGCCAGCAGTCGTTCCCGGATTGTATGTTGCTGCACCAGTTCCTTCTGTGTTCGGATATTGCTGACCCGGAACTCGGATCGCGTGCTTGGCACTTCCTGTCGCAGGATCGATGCCAGCGAACTCGGGTTCTCGCCGGCAGTGCGTACGACAATTGTGCCCCAATCCTTGTTGCGTAATCCGCCTTTGTCTGTTATCGAATTGAAGGGAACGTAGACGGTTGGTCGAATCGGTTCCCGCATGTTTTGATAGCGCGCGTCATGCGCATACCCGATAATTTGGGTTCGCACGCGCTTCTTGTCCGTTTCAGTGGCGAAAGATTTGCCTACTGGATTCTGGCCGTCAAAATATCGTTTCGCGAACGCTTCGTTCACGATCGCGACCTCGGGATAAATATCGTTGGTGACGAAGTCGCGTCCGCCCAGTAAAGGAATCCGCATTGTGTCCAGCCAACCTGAGCTTACGGCAAGAAAGTAAGGATTATCGGTTTGCGGAGTGTCGGCGGTTATCCAGATGTTTGAACGCCAACCATTGCCACTCATCAGCGCCCAACTGCACACGGCGGCAGAGTCAACGCCTCTAACCGTCTTTAGCTTCTGAATAATCTGTTCCCAATAGGCGACGGGCTGCTCGCCTCTGGCGACTGTCTCGAGCGTCAATACTCGATCTACAGCAAACCCGGTTGGCTGGCTTGAGAGTCGATCGAATGTCGCGACGAACAACCCGGCGATGAAATGCACAATGAAGCAGAACGCCACTTGCGCCGCGATCAGGCCGTGCATCAACCGCCGCCGTGCGTGCGGATCATCTCCGCCCTTCAGCGCGCTGATCGGTTTCACCGTCGATGCCCGGACCGCAGGCGCGATCCCGAAAAGCGCCGTTACCAGAATCGCAAGAGTAACCGAAAACGCCAGCACCCGCCAATCTGCCGGAAGTAATAATCGCGCGGGATTGTCCGGCGGGTTGATCATACGGACGACCAGCGGCGCAGACCACCAGGCGAATAGTGATCCGAACACAGATGCGGCCAGGGCCAGCAACGCGCTCTCCACCAGGACTAGCTGAAGCAATCGGAATTGACCGGCCCCAATCGAAACACGGAGCGCCATCTCACGCGACCGAGAAGCGGCCTGCGCTGTCATGAGATTTGCCACGTTCGCGCAGGCGATGAGTAGCACAAGGGCCACTACGACGCCTAGGATCACGAGCGACCTCCGGTAATCCTTCTGCATGCCCGATACGCCTGCAGCGGCTCCTTCCAAGGAAAGCGGCGCGTTGACGTACTGCTCCAGCCTTTCCTTGGGCGCGCCTGGCGGCCAGGTCTTTACAGCCTCCCGGCGGAAATGTGTAATGGCTGCGGATAACTTCTCGCGAACCTGTTCAGGCCTCGTGCCAGGCATCAGGCGGAGCCATATGCGGAACCAGGACCAGTTGCTGTTGCTGATGGCCTTCGAATTCATCATCGTCGGCATGAAGATATCGGTCATCGTCCCGGTTTCGGTGCCGGTAAATCCTTCGCGAGAGACGCCGACGATCTCGATCGAGTCATTGCCTGCCCGAAATTTGCGTCCCATGACTTTAGGATCTCGACCGAAGCGGCGGGTCCAATAATCGTAGGAGATGACGGCATAAGGATGCGCGCCCGGCTTCACGTCGTCATTGGGACTGAGCAGCCGCCCTGCGGCAGGCGTGATGCCAAGCACCGGGAACACCGATCCGGACACATACTGGCGGTAAGCCTTTTCCATATCCAGATCGGAACCGTATGTGAGATCGATCTTGCCTGAATACGAGATCGCCATTAGCGCGGCTTGGTCCTTCGCTACATCTCGAAGCTCACGAAAAAGCGGATACTCGAAGCTGTCACCTGTATCGGGCTTACTGTGCCCGTCCGTCATCTGGTAGGTAAGGAAGTAAAGCCGCTCAGGATCGTTCACCGGAAGAGGCCGAAGAAGGACCGCATCGATAAGGCGAAACGCGGACGTACACGCGCCGATCGCGAGTCCAAGGGATAAGACGGCAGCTCCCGCGGTCACTTTGTTCTTCACCAGTTGCCGCCATCCGAATAAGATGTCGGCGCGAAGCGCATCGAACCAAACGGGCAACTTCACATCGCGACTGTACTCGCGTGCGCGAAGAGTGGAACCGAAAGTCCGTCGAGCCTCATCCGGATCACGGCCGTTGGCAATCGCCTCGTCGATATGAGATTGGATCTCTTCATCGAGTTCACGATTGACTCGATCGCCACGAAAGATGTTCGCAAAACGTGACCAGATTGACATCACGCCATCCTCAATACCCGTCCGATTGCATCAGTCACTGCCCGCCATCGGGATTCCTCGGTCGAAAGCTGCTTCCTGCCGGCCGCAGTTATTTCATAAGTCCGGGCCCTCCGTCCCGTATCCTTTGTGACCCACTGCGCCTTTATCCAACCTGCTTCTTCTATCCGGTGCAAAGCCGGATAGAGGGAGCCTTCTTCGACCTGCAACACCTCGCCCGATATCTCCTCAATAGCGTTCATGATTGCGTAACCGTGCAGATGCGGCCGGCGGGAAAGGATTTTCAGCACCAGCAAGTCGATAGAGCCCTGGAGGGAATCGGTCCTTCTCATACTAAGCAGTCTTAGTATATAGCTGTCTTAGTAGCTGTCAAGCGCGATAGATCACTAATCGGAGTTGTGGTTGCGCTCGCAATGACGCGTCTCGCGCAGTCGCTGCTCTACAAGCTTGAACCCACAGACCCGCTGACGTTCGCGATTACAGTCACGGTTTTACTAATCGCCGGGGCGGCGGCTGGTCTTTATTCCCGCTGTTCGAGCTTCGCGAGTGGATCCGACGACCGTGTTAAGGGTTAGTCGAGCTGATCTTACTTAAACGCAACACACCCAATCAATCACCTGCATCTTCCAGGTTTCATCCCGATCGCGGCCTCCGGCAATGGGTGTTCACACAAGTACAAAGTTTTCCTAATACACAAACAAACCAACCACTTACGGGCGAATTCCTCACAAATGGACCCCTGAAATCTAGGACCCGCCTGGTAAAACGGGAATAGGAACTTATGGCATCACCCGCACAAATCCTCGCCAATCGCCAGAACGCGCAAAGCAGCTCCGGACCGAAAACACCGGAAGGAAAAACCACGGCCAGCCGCAACGCCACACGGCACGGACTGACCAGCAAACAGATCGTCATCCCCGGAGAAGACGCCGCCGCCTACGAGCAGCTTCGCCAAGGCCTGCACGAGACACATCAACCAGTCGGAGAAGCCGAGCGCATCCTCGTAGACCAGATCGCCGCGAACGCCTGGAGACTCATGCGCGCCCAAAGAGTAGAGACCGCATTCCTGGCCAAACTCGTCGAAGGCGCCGCAGACCCAGACGAAGCCATTGCTGTCGCATTTCTCGAAAAATCGAAAGAGATGTCGCGCATGCATCGATATGTCGCAGCCGCGCAGAACGCTTACTACAAGGCAATGGCGCAGCTTTCGAAGCTTCAGAAAGAACGGGCGCTCGCCGAGACCGAACTGCCCGTTGGCTTCGTTTCGTACAACGATCGCAAGGAACTCGAATTACCGCTAACACAATATGCGATGCCGCTGCCGAGCCATGATGAACCGTTTGAAGTGCCCGATCATGTCAGGGGCTAGTGGAAGCCTCCGGATGCTCCCGAGCCCATGAGAGATACTCATCCACCGAGTAGAACGTCTGGTGCTTATAGAGTCGCCCGTTATCTTCAACGAGGTCGGTCCAGTTAAACTTCCATGAATCGCCGGTGGTCCGCATCCAGTTTTGAAGGCGCCCATCGAGTGATTTGCGAGCCATCTCGGCCGCAGAATCCGTCGCCAGATTCGTCATCTCGAACGGATCTTTCTTCAGATCATAGAAGACCCACGGCGAATTCTCGGTGCGCGCGTACATGTGGTCATGTGTACGGACTCCGCGCCATGAAAATTGCGTCCCATCGCCTCGAAATGGGCCGAAGATCTGAAAGAACACCGAATCCGGTGTTTTCTGCGATCGACCGGTGAGATAGCCGGACAAGTCCGTGCCCTGTATTTGCCTGGGTTGTTTCACACCGCAGAGCCCGAGCATCGTTGGAACGAAATCGATATGGCTGAACAGAGCGTCGCGCTTGCCTGGTTTAATCTGTCGCGGGTAGCGAATGATGCCGGGAACGCGAATGGATTCCTCCCATGGTTTGCGTTTCAGCCGCAGACCCTGCGACCCAAGCATGTCTCCGTGATCCGATGACACCATCAGGATCGTGTCATCTCGGAATCCGGAATCATCCAGCGCTTTTACAAACCGTCCGATTTGCTCATCGACCGCCGTGATTGCAGCGTAATATGCCGCGATTTCTTTGCGACCGGGAACCCCTCCCTCGCCGTGCCAATTCGGACGCATCGTAATTCGCTCGGGCGAATACATCTGAAGGTACTTCTCCGGCGCCGTGTACGGATCGTGCGGAGGACCCATGAAGAGCATCAAACAAAATGGCCGTTTATCGTTTCGCGACTGTTCGAGAAATTCGATTCCCCGATCGACCCAGCCCTCGGCCTCGAACTTGTCCAGTGGAATGGGCTTGTCGTCATCGCGAAAGTAGTGAGTCTTGAATGGACGGTGATCGCACTCGTTCGCCGCCCAATAATCGAAGCCTTGACGGCGCGGTCCCGGCGGAACGAAACCAGGCAGCCGCTGTCCTCCGTCCAGGTGCCACTTCCCGATAAACCCGGTACGATAACCAGCCGCCTTCAGCCACTCCGCAATAGTTTCCTGTGATTCACGAAGGCGCAGATCGTTGGCGACCATGCCGTTCACGTGACAATACGTGCCGGTCATGAGTATCGCTCGCGCGGGGCAGCACACGGGCGTATTGGCGAAGGTGTTCGGCAGATACGCTCCTTCGCTCGCAAGACGGTCCAGGTTGGGCGTGTGGATCTCGCGCATTGCCGGCGCAACCCATGTCTTGCCCGCGCATCTGATCGGGCAGGATCAGTACGAGATTCGGACGCTTCGATGGCGCGGCATACGCAGCCAACACTCCCGAAACTGCGGCCAGAAAGTCGCGTCTGGATGTCATTGGGGAGCCTTGTTGTACTTGAGCCAGTTATCGTAGGAATGCTTCATCGGGCCGGTGTACTGGATGGTGTCGAAGAAATCGGCCCGCCCGAGCATCCGGGGATCGCCTTCCGATCGCAGGAACTCTTCCATCCGCTCGCGCAGTTGGCGTTTCGTCTGCGCGTACTTTACATCCATCGCTACATTTTTCATGCAGTCGGGGTCTTGATCGATCAGATAAAGCTCTTCCGCGGGTCGCTTACCGAACGACAGGCGATAGTAATCGTCGAAGCTCGAAAGGATAAACTCCTTGCTCGGACTGTTATCCACATTGGTGTAACCGGTCTCGGGATTGCCGGCAGGCCAGCGGTCGGGCTCGTAATTCCGTACATACAGGAATTCTCGGGTACGGACCGCACGAACAGGATAACCCCAGTCATTCGGACGCCCGATATCGTGACGTTCCTTTGCGATATACATCACATTGCGGGATGCATCCACCGAACCTGCTTTCTCCGACCGAAGCACATCGAGAAAGCTTCTTCCCCGTCATTGATCCCGCGACTGGCACGCCCGCGGCCTGTAAGAAGGTTGGCGCGAAATCGCGAGTGTTGATGAAATCCTCGACGACGCGGCCAGCCGTAATATTCTTGCCCCAACGAATCGCCAGCGGAATGTGATACCCGGGCTCGTAAATCTGTCCCTTTACTCGAGGGAACGGCATGCCATGATCCGAAGTCATCACAACCAGCGTGTTGTCGAGCTCTCCGAGTTCCTCCAGCTTCTTAAGGGCGCGTCCTACGTGGCCGTCGAAGTATTCCACTTCGAGGGCGTAATCGAGCAGATCTCCTCGAACAGTCGGATTATCCGGCAGATATGGCGGCACCGTGACCGATGCCAGCGTTTTCCCGGAACGCAAGCCGGAGCCGGGCTCATAGACGCGATGGGGTTCCTGACCGCCGAACCAGAAACAGAAAGGCTGATCCTTGGGCTTCTCCTTCAGGAATGCCTCGAAATTCCGGGCATAGTCGATCTTGCCGATACCGCTATAAGGTGGGTCGCACTTATGCTCCTGGTATTCGCGGCCGGCGGGATTGTGGGCGAAACCGGTCGACTTGAAGTCTCCGGGTCCCCATCCTTTGCCGGTCATCCCGACGGAATACCCGGCCTTCTCCAACTCGGCTGGATAGACAGCGAATTCATTCGGGAAGATGCTGTAGTGGTTGATCGCTTCCTTCAATTGCCAGGTGTTGCGGCCCGTGAGAATGGTGGCCCGGCAAGGACTGCACTTCGGGTTCGACGTGAACGCTCGCGTGAATAAGACACCTTCGCGCGCGATGCGATCGAATGACGGTGTATTGATCCATTTGCACCCATATGCGCCCGCGTGTCCAAATCCCCAATCGTCGGCGATCGCGAACAGGATGTTCGGACGTTTCGAAGGAGCCGCAATTGACGTTGCGGCTGCGCCTGCGACAGAAAGAAAATGGCGTCTGGTCATTTGTTACTCCGCTAAAAAGTAATCCTGGCGCCTACCTGAACCTGGCGTGCTGGCCCGGCGCCGCTGATCACACCAAAACCGGCGCCGCCGAACACTCGGCCCGGCATGTTGAAGTTCGTGTGATTCAGGGCATTGAAGAACTCTCCGCGCAACTCCGCGCGAAGTCGTCTCCGTGAACCGGAATTCCCTTAGCAGCGACACGTCGAAGTTCATCACTCCGGCGCCGCGCACTAAGCCAACGCCTTGATTGCCGAACTGGTATGCGGCAGGCTGGGCGAAAGCGCCCGTGTCAAACCAGCGCTGAACGCTGCGCTCGCTCGAATCGAGATTGGGATTATGCAGCACATCTGCCCGAAGCGCACCGGCTGAAAATGCGTTCGTGGAGTTGGTTTGCGTGGTGACCGTAAACGGCGGTCCCGACTGCAGAGTGGTCACATCGGATATCGACCATCCGCCAACGACATACTTGCAGCGGGTTCGAATTCAACCACTTTCTTCCCGTCCCGAAAGGCAGCTCATAGACGAAGTGGATCACTGCGCGATGACGGATGTCATTGGCCGACGGGCCATAATCGCGAGAGCGGTCATAGAAATTCGAATACGGGCCGCCGTTGTCGCCGAGCGTCGCGCCAACTTCGTTGGTATTGTCGAAGAACCGCGACCATGTGTAGTTCGCTCCCACGATCAGGCCTTTCGAGTACCGCTTCTGAAAGCGGCCATCGCGCCGTAATAGTTGGCGAGCCCCAGCGTCGGTGACTGAATCGTGACGTTGCTGAATTGCGGGAACGGACGATCGCGCTGTGACTGGTGCTGCGGACCAAGCAAGTCGGGAGAGATTTGGTTGATCGATAGCGGTGTGCTGGCAAGCTTGCGCGAAAGATTGCCGAGCACAGTCACTTCCACAACCGAGGACTCCGAAAGCTGGCCCTGGACTCCGAGATTGAACTGCTGCGAGTAGCCGGTTCTCCGATTCTGCTCGAAGAAGGTGACCGCCGTATTCGCATTCGTACCGACCGGAACCGCGCCGAAACGTATCGTCCAGCTTCGGAGTGGTCGTAGCTGCCGCCGGTACTCCGTCGCGCAGATAGAACGGCGCAGTGATGCCGTTATCGGGGCTATTCAGCTCGCGCGACACGCTGAATCCCAGCGCCACCGCATTCGGTACGCCCGCGTCGAAGGGATGCGCGAAGAAGATGCCGTAGCCGCCGCGAACCACCGTGCTTTCGGAACCCAGGAGCTTCCAGGCAAAGCCGAAGCGCGGCCCGAAATTGTTCCAGTCGCCGTCATACGGAGTTGGTGCGATATCCATTCAGCCCGAGGAATTTGACGACGCCCGGCGTGCCGGAAACAGGATTGATCTGATGTCGGATCGAAGCTGTTCATGCGGTCGTTGACTTGTCGACCATCGGCGTATCCGTTTCCCAGCGCAGGCCGAGATTCAACGTGAGGGACTGGTTCACGCGCCAGTCGTCCTGAGCAAAGCCCGCGAGATACCAGCTCGACCGGTCGAGCTCCTGCGTCTGCAGCTGCGAGAAGCTTGTCGGGAACCCAGCAGCAAGGAAGCCAGTCCGCTGCCCGTGGCCGCGTTTCCGGGCAGACCGCTTGGCAGGGTGCTGAATGCGAACGCGCCCGAGACGGTCTGGAAATTGAACTCGTGATTCCGGGATCGCCGCGCCTCAAACGCCGAACTTGAGAGTATGTCCGCCGATGATCTTGGTGATGTTGTCGACGACCTGTTGCTGCTCGATCGGAAATTGCTGCCGTTCCTGTGCATTCGTTCCCAGGGTGGTAAAGCCGGCAGGAGCGAATTGCGGGAATGCATTATCGGGAACACCTTTCAGGCCGATCTTGGAGGGATAGTCGCCGCCCAGACCTGCGCTGATCGAGTGGAAGGATCTGCGGATATACGTGAAACGTAGATCGTTCACCAGTGTGGCGCTGAGTGGTGCGCGTCCAGCTTCCGTAAACATACTGCTGGCGGTTGTCGGCGCCGTTTCGCGAATCCGCTCCAGGGTCCGGCAAAACGCTTGAGTTCCGCGTCGGGCCTCCGTTGAAGAAGTAGCGTCCGGTCAGCTTGTCGTTGTCGCTCAGGCTATGGTCCACTTTCGCCATATAGAAGTTCGCGTCCGAAGAGGCGACGTAGTTCGCCCGGAAGTTGTTCGCGCCGGTAATGTTGTCAGGGAGGCGGTTCGGCAGCGGATAGAACTGCATCAGATTCAACCGCAACCGGATCGAGCCGGTCGGTAGGAATCCGGTTTCCTGGAAATGGGTCGCGGACGTTAACTCCGTTTACCAGTCGCGTTGTCGACGGATCGTAGATAACAATCTGCCGGCCTTGGGCGTTGACCGTCTCTGAGAAGTCTCCGGCACGCTGCAGGGCGGTCGGAACCGTCAGCGTATCGACGCCGCCGGTTCGCAGGCGTTGTCCTTCGTATGCGCCGAAGAAAAACGTTTTGTCGTGAATGATCGGGCCCCCCGACCGTTCCCCCGAAAACGTTGTACCGAAGCTTCGGCTTGATCTTCTGGTTCCCGTTGCGACCGGGGCGAAGAACCCTGGCGCATCCATCGCATCGTTGCGAAGGTACTCGTAAGCGCTGCCGTGAAGTTGGTTCGTGCCCGATTTGGTCGTTTCGACGATGATGCCGCCCGCCGACCCGCCGTACTCGGCGGCGTTGTTGTTCGACAAAATCCGAATCTCCGCGACCGTCTCCACCGGCGGATCGAGGTTGATCTGTCCCTGGCCGATCCGGAGGTTCTGACCTGCTCCGCCGTCGATCCAGAACATCTGACTTTGCGTGCGGCCGCCGGCCAGACTGAAATCCGGATTCGCGTTTCCGGGCGTGTTGTTGTATCGAACGAAAACCGCGGCGCCGGTAAGGTTGATCACGTTCAGCGTTCGACGATTGCCGAGCGGCATGCTCTCGATACTCTTGGACTCGATCAATTGCGTCACATCGGAACTTCGCGTTTCGATCAGAGGCGCTTCGCCCGTGACATTGACGGTCTCGGTCACCTGTCCCAGCTCCATTCGGATATTCAGCTCCATGGCCTGCCCGGTGGTCAACGTTATCCCGTCGCGCACCGTACGGCGGAACCCCGGATTTTCGATGGTGATTGTATAAACGCCAATAGGTAAATTGGGTAGAGAGTAGAATCCCGATCCGTTGGTGACCGTCTCGGTTCGTAGCTGCGTGGCGGTATTCACCGCCGATTATTTTGGCGGTGGGGATTACCGCGCCCTGTTCATCCGCAACTACGCCACTGATCGATGCTTGATTAGACTGAGCCCATGCAAGGCTGCACGCGATGAGAAATGCCAGGAATTTGGAAAGCATAATGTCGAACCGAGACTAGCCCGTTGGACAAGATGCTATCAGGTCGTTCTAAACGAATGCGCGGAAGCTGCGGCGGTATATGTTCTCCGCCCGGTACCAATCATCCAGGGCTGTTCCCTCCGGCCTGCCTTCCAACTCCCATAGGAGCTCCGCAAGTTCTCGAACTTCCTTTTCGCTCGGGACGTTCTCGGATTGGGAGATATGACCGTTCGCAAGCGGAACCATCTCTGAGAAGAGGGCATCGCGAGCGCTGCTGTAATCCTCTTTCGCGATTTCCATCTCCAGCACAACGGCGTCGATTGTGGCCTGATTGCGGTCTTCGAGAAGCGTGAGATTCTGTACATTCCGGACCTTTTCTCGATAGTTCTGGAATGCCTGCCGATAACGCTGCCAAGTGGGAGTAACCTGCGAATTGGGACTTTGCGTGGCGCCCATACACTACCAGACGAATCAGCCGCCGAAAAGTTCACGATTCCACTAAGAATTTTTCATCCGTCCGCAGAGTACTATCCGTATACACGAATTATGCGAACTACGATGCGTTATGCTCATTTCAACAGTCAGGAGGATTCACGATGTCACTGGTTGCCTCACGTCGAGCCGTCTTAACCAGCGCGGTTCTCGGCTTACCGGCGCTGCTAAAAGCGGCGAATAGCAGCGATACGTATTGGGACTTGGTCAGGAACCACTTCCCGTTCACCGAATCGCGAGTGCCGATGAACGCCGCCAATCTTTGTCCTTCCGTTCGCGCCGTTTCCGAACGGGTAGCCGAGTTGACTCGTGACATTGACGTGGACTGCTCCTTTCACAACCGGGAGAAGTTCAAGAAGTTCCAGGAAGAATCGCGGGCGCGAATCGCCGGGCAGCTCGGCGCATCGGCGGACGAGATTGCTCTGGTACGCAACACCAGCGAAGCGAACAACATCGTCAATAACGGACTACCGTTAAAGGCCGGCGACGAGGTAGTGCTGTGGGAGGAGAATCATCCAACGAACAACGTCGCCTGGGACGTAAGAGCGGCGAGATTTGGCATCGGAGTAAAGCGAGTGGCGACACCCCAAGCGCCAGTCACTACTGATAGTCTCGTTGCTGCTTTTGAAAAGGCAATCACTCCGAAAACACGAGTTCTCGCGATTACTTACCTGTCGAACGTCAGCGGGATTCGACTACCTGTAAAAGAGTTGAGCGAAATAGCGCGAAGAAAGGGATTGTATTTCCACGTTGACGGGGCTCAAACTTGGGGAGCTCTCCGCATCAATCTCCACGAACTGGGCTGCGATTCATATAGCGCGAGCGCCCACAAGTGGTTTCTGGGTGCCGCGAGAGGTCGGCATCCTCTATGTTCGCAAAGAACGCATTTCGGAGATTTGGCCCAATACTGTCGCTCCGGGATGGGGTGTCGATGCGATACCGGACGTGGTTGGCGCGCGTAAGTTCGAGTCGCTGGGTCAAAGAGATGACTCACGGCTTGCGGCGCTTCGCCTCGCAGCCGACTTTCACGAGATGATCGGTCCGGAAAAGATTGAAGCTCGCGTGCTGGAACTGTCCGGCCGGTTGAAGTCTCGGATCAAGGAGCTAGGGCTGCCGCTTGTGACGCCATTGGATCCGGCGATGAGTGGGGGCGTTGTGGTCGTTCGCGCGTCCGCAGACAAAGGCAAACAAGCGTACGAGACATTGGATCAGAAATGGGGTATCTCCGGGGCAGGGACCGGAGGACTCAGGTTGTGTCCTCACATCTACAACACAACGGCTCATATAGATAGGGCGGCTGAAGGAATTCAATCAGTCCGCAATCTGTTCGCTTAGATGAAGCGTGCAGTACTCCTCACATTAGCTGTCACCCCGCTGATTTGGTGCCAGCGTCAACTTTATCCGGCTGCGAAGGACGGTGGCACGTACATGCAGAACTATTACCTGCCGCCCGCTCCGAGTTCCTATCCCTGGTCGCCGAGTTGGGCTCCGGACGGAAAATCGATAGCGATCTCATTACTCGGATCTATCTGGAAGGTGAATCCGGACACGGGCGATGCCGACCAGTTGACTTATGACAAGACGTATCACTCTTCGCCCAACTGGTCTCCGGATGGCAAGTGGATCCTCTACACTTCCGATGACAACAATCGACGGATTCAGCTGCGCATTCTAAGCGTCGCGAGCGGAGAATCGCGCACGTTGACTGACGACGATCATCTTTATCTCGATCCAGTCTTCTCCCCCGATGGCCGCCGAGTCGCGTACGTCTCGACCTATCCGAACGGTCATTTCAACATTTACGTGCGAGCTATCGAGAACGGCGCTTGGTCAGGGCCTCCGATTGCGCTGACCAGCGATCACGCCTACCGCACGGACCGGCTTTATGTAGGCCGCTTCGATGGGCACATCGAACCGGCATGGACGAAGGATGGGAAGAGCATCCTGTTTGTCTCAAACCGTGATGTGCCCCTGGGCTCGGGAAATGTCTGGATTATGCCTGCGGTCGAGAACGGCATCACACAAGCGCATCCGGTATTGAAGGAACAGACGTTGTATCGCAGCCGTCCCGATGTATCTATCGATGGCCGACGGTTCATATACTCCTCAACCGCGGGCGCGGCGGATCAATTCAATCATCTTTACGTGCTTCCGGTTGAAGGCGGCGCTCCGTACAAGATGACGTTCGGCGATCACGATGATTTTCACCCCCGCTGGTCGCCGGATGGAGAACGCATCGCGTACATATCGAACGAAGGCGGGTTGCCGTCGCTCGTCGTGATGGACACATACGGCGGCAAAAAGCGACGGGTCGAAATACGGCCGAAGGCATGGAAAACACGGATGACTCCGGTGCAGCTTGGAGGTCGTTGACGAGACCGGTCATCTGATCCCGGCGCGGGTGCAGGGAGTCGCGGCTGATGGGAAGTTCTACCCTCCTATGGATGCTTATTCGCGCATTGGAGTGCAGGGACAGCCCTTCTTTCACACCAATGGCCAATCCACTTTGTGGGCGCCGGAAGGTGTGTTGAAGCTGACCGCAATCAGAGGCTTCGAGCATTGGCCCGCGCAGGGAGAGGTTGTCGTGGGGAAGAAACCGGCGTCGGTAAGAATCACTCTGAAGCGTTACGTGGATCTGCGGCGTGAGGGTTGGCACAGCGGATCGACGCACGTCCACATGAATTACGGCGGCAACTATCGCAATACGCTCGAGAACCTCCTGTTCATGTCGCGGGCGGAAGATCAGGATATTCTCAACGAACTGGTTGCGAACAAAGATAATCGCATCCTGGACTGGATGTACTTCGAGCCCGGTGGCGCTGAGCACTCGATTTCAAAGAATGACCCGAGTACTGTTGTGCTGGTGGGGGAAGAGTATCGACCGCCCTTCTATGGTCATATGTTCTTCCTCGGCTTACGCGAGCACCTGATTTCGCCATTCACGACCGGATATGAAGGCACCGGAATCGAGAGTCTCTATCCCAGCAATTCGGACATGCTCCGGAAGGCCGGGCGCAGGGGGCCGTTACTGGTTACGTTCATCCCTGGTCCTACGATACCGATCCGCTCGATCGCGACCTCGGAGTCGGTAAGGGATTTCCTGTCGACCTGGCTCTCGGCCTGGTAGACGCTTACGAATGGTCGAACGCGAGTCGAGGGCAAATGCGCATTTGGCATCGTGCCTTGAATAACGATTTACGCGTGACTCCGACGGGCGGGGAAGACTCTATAAGCAACATGCATATTTCGAAGCCCGTGGGAAGTATGCGCACATATGCGTACCTGGGCTCGGACTTCACTGCCAGCGCATGGTTGAACTCGCTTCGAAATGGAAACACGTTCTTTACCAGCGGACCGCTGCTCGAGTTTTCGATTCGACGGTAAGAGACCGGGAGAAGCTATCAGGCTAAATTCCACTGGCGGTCGAGTGACGCTGCGGGCTCGGGTATGGTCGATAACTCCGCTCTCAAAAGTTGTCATTTACCGCAATGGCGAAGAATTTCGTGAAATGCCGGTCGCGTCGCAGACGCGGAAAGCCTTGCGCGGAGTTGACAGCCGAGATCGATGTAAAGGACAGCGGCTGGTACGCCCTCTACGCTGAAGGGCCGTACTCGGAGTTATTAGATGTGCGCATGCCGCAAGCCGGAACCAATGCGATTCGTGTCTATGTTGGAGACCAGAAGATCCGGAACCGCGAGTCTGCGCAATATTTCATACGCTGGATTGACCGACTGAGAGCGATGGCGGAAGCCTGGCCCTGGTGGCGATCGCAACAGGAGCGCGAACACGTTTTCCGCCAGTTCGGCGAGGCTCGCAAAGTCTACGAAAATCTCGCGGATGCAACACCTTAGCAGAATGCGATAAACTCCATTGGTAGCTATGCGCGTGCTCCTGCCAGCGCTCGCCTTAATCGTCTGTTTTAGGTGGTCGCAGCGCCTGATCCCGATCCCAAAGTCACGTCTATTCATCCCTTTTCGGGCCAACGAGGGACGACAGTCACCGCCGTTGTTCGAGGATCAGGATTGACGGGCGCCAGCGGCCGCGGTAGTAAATAAGGACGTCTTGAGCGTTCAAATCGAAAAATCCGAATCCGAGCCGGCTAATCCCAATAGCAAGAACAAAGCACCCACGGATCTCGTAACCGTGCGGATGCAGGTTGCTGCCGACGCGAAGCCGGGACGTTATCCGCTCCGTCTGATCACGGCCGGTGGAATATCGAATGCAGTGAGTGTTTACATTGTCGACAATCCTGTAACGGTCGAACCGCCCGGGGCTCATCAAACTCGCGATTCCGCTATAAGCGTCTCGACAACGCCAGTCATATTCAATGGGCGTCTCTCGACCCGAGGTGAAGCCGACTACTATTCGTTTCACGCGGAAGCCGGGCAGACAATGACATTCGATGTGATCTCGGGACTTCCGCAGATCGCCGCCGCCGGGTCCGCCGCGACGGTCGCAAATTTCGATCCTTCCCTTTCGATCTATGACTCCGAAGGAAGCTGGTTCGATCCGAAGCGTCTGAAGCGGATCGCATATAACGATGAACCGGTATGGGTTTTCGGAAAACCGACAGACGCCCATCTTGTGCACCGATTTGCGAAAGCGGGAACCTACCTGTTACGGGTGGAAGCTTTTGCCGGGCAAGGCGGGCCTGACTACAGCTATCAACTGAAGATTGCGCCCGGAGAGGCGCCCCTAGAGGCTGCGTCTAAGCGCACAGGTTGGGATGAACGGGCGTGGACGAGGCGACTGGATTCGAATCGCCTGAATCAGCTTTCCTCTCGTGGGGGAAAACCTGAAACTCAGAAGTCCATCGAGACATATCGTGCGGCGTCCGAGCCGTCAGTTTTCAAGCTTCCGGGAACGATCGAAGGAGCGCTCGTGAGCCCCGGTGAGACGCACCGGTCGCGTTTTCATCTCGACGGCCCTGCAGATCTCGCATTGGAAATAGAAACACCTTCGGCAGCGCCTCCTTTTTTCAATCCGATCGTTCGTCTCCTAAATAGCTCAGGGGAAGAGGTGGCGACGAATATCTTCGCCGGAAAGGGCGCGTGCAGTGGAGCGATGACGAAGTCGGCGCAATCCAAGGTGATCGTGCCGATTCGGGATCCCGGAGATTACACGTTAGAAATCCGCGATGCCACGGCGGATCTTGCCAGTCCTGATTTTCAATATCGGGTTCAGGTCCGCCCGCAGATACCTCATATCGGCCAAGTGCGTATCGACACCGATCATCTGAATCTTGCGCCGGGTGAAGCGAAGACGATACGTGTGTTGTTCGACCGGGAAGAAGATTATCAGGGTTCCTTGACCGTATTTGCGGAATCGCTTCCCGCCGGCGTCTCCGCCGCCGTTGGCGCGGATTTCGAGCCCGATAAGGATGCTCCGGCTGCGGTCGGCAAGAAGGAGCGTTATCTGCCGCGTACGGAACGAGCGGTTGTCGTTCTGTCCGCAAGTTCCGACGCGGCTCCCAGCGCCCAGCCATATCGCGCGCGTTTGTCGGCGCGTCCGCTGGTGGATGGCAAACTCGGCAACGTCCTTTCGACAAAAGAGATCTACGTAATGGTGGTTCAAAAGCCGTGAAATTCCTGCTCGCAGTTCCTGTGATCGCAATCGCCGCATGGCCGGCGTCAACCATCGTGTCTATTCGCACCGTTCCGGCGCAGACTGCTTTGAAAGGGGCAGATGCGACACAGCAGTTCATTGCAATCGCCAAGTATGCAGACGGCTCGGAGCGCGACGTCACGTCGGAAGCAGAATGGCGTCTTTCGAAGCCGGCATCCGCGAAATTCATTTCCACAGCGAGAATTGCGCCGGTAACGGACGGGGCGCTCTCCGTCACCGCAGTGGCGGATGGCCATCAGGCGAGCTCCTCGGTGAGTATCGAAGGAGCTACGCGAGTTCGCCCTGTCACTTTTACTCGCGAGATCTCCGGAATACTGACGAAGCGTGGCTGCAACGGCGCGGCATGTCATGGCGGGGTCAAAGGCCAGGGAGGACTCAAACTCTCGGCAAACGCGCTTCATCCGGATGATGACTACAACTGGATCATGAAGGGCGGAGCTTATCAGGTTCTTACCGCCGAGATAAAGGGCGAGCGAATACCGCGCATCGATGTTGCGAACCCGGAGAAGAGCCTGCTCCTGCTGAAACCGACGATGGCAGTGGCGCACGGAGGCGGCAAGCGCTTCTCCGTGGACTCCGATGACTACAAAACGATTATCGGCTGGATTCGTAACGGCGCGCCCTATAGCAACGGATCGGAATCGGCCGAAGCCGAAGGTCTCGCGTTTGGAGGTGTATCCTCCGGTGGCGATTTTATCCGCCGAAGGAACACATCGTCTCCTCATCACCGCCTATTTCAGCGATAAGCATGCGGAAGACTACACTCATCAAGCTGTATACACTTCGAACGATCGCGAAGTTGCGACGGTAGGCGCTGACGGAGTCGTAAGCGCGAAACGCCTTGGAGAAACATCGATTCTCGTCCGGGCCGCGGGTCAAGTGGCGAGTGTCGGTGTTGGCGTCGTCGGTCCGGCGATATCAGACTACCCGAAAGTCGCGCGATCGAACTTCATCGACGACTACGTGTTTGAGAAACTTCGGAAATTCAATATCGTTCCGTCAGATCTGTCGAGCGATTCCGAGTTTCTCCGGCGTGTGTGTCTTGACCTTACCGGGACACTGCCGCCGTCTGGACGAGTGCGTGAGTTCCTTGCCAGTAAAGATGCCCGCAAGCGGGAGAAGCTGGTCGATACGCTGATCGGATCGCCGGAGTTTGTCGACTATTGGACTTTCCGGTTTGCGGAGATCTTTCGGGTTTCGATTTTTGCAAACGGGTTATCGCCCAAGTGGAGTGAAGAATATTGGGAGTGGATCCGCTCCAATGTTGAGACAAATCGTCCTTACGATCAGATCGCCCAGGAACGTATTTCGGCGGAGGGGTACAGCCCTGCAACGCGGCATTTCCTGCCATACAACCAAATCGGGGGCGCCGGCGACACAATGGCTGAAGAGATTCGAGTCTTCATGGGACGGAGACTCGATTGCGCGCAGTGTCACAATCATCCGTACGAAAACTGGAGTCAGGACCAATTCTGGGGAATGGCTTCGTACTTCTCGCGGCTCTTCAAAATAGGTCCGGTGGTGATCGACCATCCGGCCAATATGGACCTGAGTTCTAAGGATGTCGGCGGAAGTATCGAGCTGCTGCATCCGCGCACGAAGCTTCCGGTTAAGCCCGCTCTGCTGGATAATTCTAAACTCGCCATCACTCCGGATGGAAACCCACGCAAGCAATTTGCCCGCTGGATGACCTCGCACCCATACTTCGCGGAGGCGGCGGTGAATCGAATTTGGGGTCAGTTCTTTGCGCGCGGCATTGTGGACCCGGTTGACGATTTCCGCTCGACTAACCCGCCTTCACATCCTCAACTGCTAGCGGCGCTAGCAGCGGATTTCCGAACGCATGGCTACGATCTTCGTCACTTGATGAAGACGATCGTTTCCTCTCGTACGTACCAGCTTTCGCATCAGCCTAATGAGACAAACCGGAGCGATGTCACGAATTACTCGCGCTCGCTGGCGCGCGGAGTGGATGCCGAGGTTCTCCTCGATGCGGTGGCGGACGTGACCGGTATACCGGAGACGTTCTCTACGGCTATAACCGATGGCGCTACCGTCGGTCAGGCTCCAGCGGGAACGCGTGCGATTCAACTGCGCGATCCGGACACATTCTTCTCCAGATTTCTGGAACTCTACGGCCGGTCTAATCGGGGCGCGATTCCTGAGCGCAATGACAAGCCGAATCTCGGCCAGGCCCTGCATGTGCTGGCCGGCGCAACGTATGTAGATCGCCTGAGCACGCGGAATAGCCGGCTTTCCCGCTTGCTGGAATCCGGCGCCTCCGACGAGAAGATCTTCGAAGAGTTTTACCTCGCTGCGCTGGGCAGATTTCCAGCGGCGGACGAGGTGCAAGAGTTAAAAGGGCTGATCGCGCAACGCGGTGACCGCGAGGCAGGGTTGCGCGAATTTGTGTGGGCCTTGATCAGCTCACGAGAATTCGCGGAGAATCATTAGAGGGACCGATGGAACAATCTTGGGCACCACACCCGCACTCCCGAAGGAGCTTCCTAAGCGTAGGCTCACTTGGATTCCTTGGATTAACGCTTAGCGAATACCTTTCGGCTGCAGCCGCATCCACCGGGAAAGCGCCCGCAACGGGTAAGGCGAATTCCGTCATTCTCTTCTGGCTAGAGGGCGGTCCGAGCCACATCGATACTTGGGATCCGAAGACCAACAGCAACTTCAAGCCGATCTCGACCAATGTTGCCGGAATCCAAATCTCTGAGCTGCTTCCGAAAATGGCGAAGCGAATGGACAAGTTTGCGCTGGTCCGTTCGATGCACACTCGAGGCACGGATCACCCGCAGGCGACCCATTACGCGATTACCGGACATGAGGTCAATCCGGCAATGCAGTTCCCGAGTCTCGGGTCAATCATCACCAAAGAGATGGGACCGCGAAACGCCGTGCCTGCTCATGTGCTGGTACCGAAGTGGGACCGCAGCCGGCAATATGAGGAGTATTTCCGAGCGGCATTCCTCGGCGGCGAGTACGATCCCATGTGTATTCCGGATCCGAGTAAACCAGGTTTTGAAGTTACCGATCTGAGCCTTCCCAAGAATGTTTCGCAGGCGGCCGTCGAGAGCCGGTCAGCGTTTCTGAAGGCAGTGGACCGCCATTACAGAACACTCGACGAGACTGCGCAGCATACCAACATGGATGCTTTCACGGCGCAAGCCTGGAAGATGATCCTAACGCCGGCTGTTCGGGACGCCTTCGATCTTTCCAAAGAGTCGGAGAAGATGAAGGAGCGCTACGGCAAGGATGCCGTTGGACAATCGGCGCTGCTCGCCCGGCGTTTAGTGGAGGCTGGCAGCCGCTTCGTCACGGCGGCAGGCTATCACGGGAACTCCTGGGACACCCATAGTGACAACGACAAGGGGCATCGCGATCGTCTCGCTCCGCCTCTCGATCGCACGTTGACAGCGCTTGTGGAAGATCTCGACGAACGCGGACTTCTGAGCACGACTCTGGTTGTCGCGATGGGAGAATTCGGACGAACGCCAATGATCAATCCGGCTCTCGGCCGCGATCACTGGCCGAATTGCTGGTCGATGGCGCTTGCGGGCGCCGGTATAAAGACCGGACAGGTAGTCGGCGCTAGCGACGAGCGCGGCTACAATGTTGCCGAACGCGTCGTCACTATGGGCGATCTGTACGCCACGATTTACAAGACGCTCGGGATTGATTGGAAGAAAGAGTACATGAGCCCGATAGGCCGACCGATAAAGATCGCCAATTCGCTGGATGATCGGACCGGTGAGCCTGTGAAAGAATTGTTGGCGTAAATTCTGATTCGGGCTCGAATGAAATACTCTCATCTGAAGGTCCTGGCGGGGGCCGCGCTTGGTCTAGGGGCTGCATGGACGGCGTACTCGCAGGCCTCCCAACAAGGGTCGCAACAGCGGTTCGAAGCGCTGATGCGCGACCTGCTGATTCTGGATAGTCATGTCGATACGCCAGGCTACATTGTCGATGAAGGCTATCAGCTCGCCGAGGAACATCGATACTACGAGGCCGATATACCGAGGCTGAAGCGCGGCAACGTAGGCGCGGTGTTTTTTGGTGTCTATGTTCAGCCTCAGGATTTCCCGCCCGATCGTTGGCTCAGCCGGTCGCTCGAATGGGTTGACGCGGTTCACCAGGAAGCCAAACGCAACGCGAACGCAATGGAGATCGCTTACACAGCGGATGACATCGAGCGCATCCGGCGTTCCGGGAAAATCGCAACGCTGATTAGTCTAGAAGGCGGCCACCTCATTCAGGACAGCCTCCCCGTGCTGCGCGATTTCTACCGGTTGGGCGTTCGTTACATGACGCTCGCTCACTTTCGCAATAATAACTGGGCGGACTCCGGGACAGACAAGCCAGTGCACAACGGCTTATCTCCCTTTGGCCGCGAAGTAGTCCGTGAAATGAACCGGATTGGCATGATGGTGGACATCTCTCACGTGTCGGATAAGACGTTCTACGATGTTCTCGAAACGACGAAGGCGCCGGTCATCGCCTCACACTCCGACTTGCGCGCCGTGTGCGATATCCCGAGAAACATGAATGATGATATGCTGCGTGCCTTGGCGAAGAACGGCGGAGTGGTGTTCATCAATTTCAACGCCGCGTACCTCGATCGAGCCGCATACGATATATTCGACCCACTACGGTCCGCGCGAGACGCAGAGATCAAAGCCATGATGGAAAAGTATGGCTCCAATCGCGAACGATTCGAATTACGGCGCGAGATTCAGAGGAAATACCGTCAAAAATTGCCGACAGTCGACCGGCAGGCGGTGCTGAAGCATATCGATCACGCGGTGAAAGTGATGGGCGCCGATCACGTCGGGTTCGGGTCGGACTTCGATGGAATTTCAGGTATGGCTCCGGAAGGAATGGAAGACGTTTCGAAATATCCGGAGCTGATCAAGGGACTGATGCAGCTTGGTTACCCGGATTCAGACATTCGGAAGATTGCCGGTCTGAACATGCTTCGAGTGATGAGGGAGAACGAGGCTGTGGCAAAAAGAATGGCAGCGACAACAAAATGAGAAGACGCGACTTCCTGGAATTAGGCGCTGCGGCGGCGGTATGCGCATTGCCCGCAGCGGGACAGCAACGTAAGAAGATTGCAGCGTTATCGACGACGTATCACGTACGGTCGCACACCGACAATTTCGTGACCCGCTTCCTCGAGGGCTATTGGCTGAACGAGAAATATTATGCGTCTCCGGCGGATATCGTCTCTTTGTACATGGACCAGATCCATCCGGCCGACATCGGGGTCCGTTTGTCGACGGCATATGACTTCCGTGTGACCAAATCGATTGCGGACGCTCTCACCTTGGGCTCAGACAAGCTCGCGGTGGACGGTGTACTGATGGTCGCCGAGCACGGTAATTATCCGTTCAACGACAAGCAGCAGCAACTCTATCCGCGATACGAGTTTTTCGAACAGATCGTGAATGTGTTTCGAAAGTCGGGGCGTTCCGTTCCCGTATTTTCGGACAAGCACCTGTCTTACGACTGGTCGAAAGCGAAACAGATGTACGACTGGTCGCGTGAGCTGAAGTTTCCGTTTATGGCGGGATCGTCCGTCTCGGTCACGTTTCGCAGGCCGGAGTTGGACTATCCTCTCGGCGTCGAGTTTGAGGACGCGCTGATGGTCGGCGGCGGATGGGTTTCCGACGGCGGCGTATTCCACAACCTTGAAACGCTGCAGTGTTTTGTGGAGAGAAGGAAGGGCGGGGAAACGGGCATTCGCGCTGTGCATCACCTCGAAAATGAGGCAGTCTGGAAAGCTGCGGAAGAAGGACGCTGGTCGAAGGATTTGATGAAGGCCGCGTTGAGCCGTGCAGAGAAGCTGGGAACAGGAAGGCCGGAGGACGTCAAGCATCCGGTGTTATGCCTACTCGAATATAACGACGGATTCCGCGCGGCGGTGCTCATGTTAGGCGGACTCGTGAATGAGTTTCTCGTCGCCTTCCGCGTCAAAGGCCGCCCGGAAATCGATAGCACGCTTTGTTACGTTCCTACAGAGAACTCGAACAACTTCAGCATGTTGGTGCACGGGATTGCGCAAATGTACAACACGGGGAAACCGTCGCACCCGGTGGAGCGAACACTTCTCACGACGGGAGCTTTGTCCTACCTGATGGAATCCGCCTACCAAGGGCATAAGCGCCTGGAGACGCCTATGTTGAAGGTGAGCTACAAGGCGCCAACGCATTCCTTCTATGCGACCGGGAGGGGCTCGTAATGGCTATCGAAACGCTTGTAGGAACCAGCCCCAAGATAGACAAGATCGCGACAGGTTTTTCCTTCACGGAAGGTCCCGTGTTCAGCCGCATCGGATATCTGCTATTCACCGATATTCCGAAGAATCGAATCATGAAATGGCAGCCCGGATCGGAACCGTCCGTCTTCCGTGAGAACAGCAATGGCGCGAACGGGTTGACTTTCGATCATCAGGGTCGCCTGCTGACGTGCGAGCAAAACCGGGTCACAAGAACGGAAAAAGACGGAAAGATCACGGAACTTGCGGCCAATATCGATGGCAAGACTCTGGCCAGTCCGAACGATCTTGTCTACGCGATTGACGGCAGTATCTATTTCACGGTGCTCCGATCGCGGAACGCTTCACAAAATACTTCGGCGCTCGATTCTTCCGTGGTCTGTCAGATTACCCGGAAAGGACAAGTTCGGATTGTTTCCCGCGATTGCGAGCGGCCGAACGGCGTGGCGCTCTCGCCGAATCAGCAGCACCTTCTGGTTGCCGACAGCGGTCAGAAAAACATACGGATTTACGACGTAAACGGAGATGGCAGCCTGAAAGGCGGTCGCGTGCTGTGCGAGCTTAAAACGGATCAACAAGGCGGCCCGGACGGACTCAAGACGGACGAAGCCGGGAACATCTGGGTAGCGGGTCCGGGCGGAATCTGGGTATTCGATGCCAGGGGCGCTCATCTCGGGACCATTGCCATGCCGGAATCGCCGAGCAACTGCGCGTGGGGAGCCGGATTCCAGAATCTCTACGTGACCGCGCGCACTTCGGTCTATCGAGTGGCCACGACTAAAGTGAACGGGACTCGCACGTACTGAAATGATATTCGCAGCCCTGGCGCACGCTGTCCTGATCGCAGGTTCTCCATCTTCCGTCGGTATGTCTCCGGAGCGCTTAGAAAATGCGGCCTCGATACTGGCATCGGAGATACAGCGGGGGAATATCGGAGCCGCTTCGATCCTGGTGGCACGGCGCGGCACGATTGTGCTGCATAGAGGCCTGGGGCGTTTGTCGCGACAGGAAGGCAGCACCGCGGTGACTCCGGATTCGGTGTTCCTTCTCGCATCGATCACGAAGCCGGTGACCGCATGCTCGCTGATGCTTCTCGTGGAGCGGGGTAAAGTCTCGCTGAACGATCCGGTGTCGCGATACCTGCCGGAATTCACTGGTGATGAGCGCGACAAGGTTCGGGTTCGCGACCTGCTTTCGCATACATCCGGAATGCCTGACATGCTGCCGGAGAATGTAGCGCTCCGCCGCGCGAACGTTCCTCTCAGCAAGTTTGTAGAGGGAGCCCTCAAAACTCCTTTGCTCTACACTCCGGGGACGAGTTTTCGCTATCAAAGCATGGGGACTCTGCTTGCGGGCGAGATCGTAGAGAGAGTCTCCGGGATGCGGCTGCGCGATTTCGAAAAGAAGGAAATTTTCGAACCGCTGGGCATGCAGCACAGTTCTCTCGGATTGGGTTCGCTACGGATTCCAGACACCGTACAAGCCTGGGAGTCTCCCAAAGCCAATCCACAAGACACCGAGCGATTCGGAGCCAATAGTAAATACTGGCGCGACATGGGGCATCCTTGGGGAGGGATGCACAGCACGACTCGCGACCTCGCGATCCTGTTACAGACGTTCCTCAACGGGGGCGCTTATAGTGGAAAGCGTATCTTCAGCCCCGCTACCGTCAAAGCGATGACATCCGATCAGAATACGCAGGTACATGCCCCTTGGGGACTTGGTTGGGCGCTCGGGCGCTCGATTGCCTGGAACTTTTTCGGCGATCTGATCTCCCCTTCTACCTTCGGTCATGCCGGGGCGACCGGAACCGTAGCATGGGCGGATCCGGAATCTCAGCTGATCTGCGTGATTTTGACCGATCGCTTGTACGATGAAGGCCGCCTTCTTCGCCTGGTCTCCAATGCAGTCGCCGCCGCTATTGACAACTAAACTTCCTGCCCCGTCTATCCTTTAAGAGAGAGAACGCCGCTCAGGTTCAGGAAGTGGGATAATCGTGGCCTCCAGCGGGCCGGACAAGGCGAACTGCGGCATGGAATTGAATCCGAGGTATTAACATGTCCGACGCAATTGAGCCAGAGTACCCCAAACCCGAAGAAGATTCCCAAAATCTCCTGCCAATCGACCTCATGAACGGGCTCGATAGGGCGCTCATAGATGAGCGAATGGCGCCGGTTACAACCGACGACCCCGACGAAACTGAAGCGCCACATCAGCTTCCTTTTCCGGTAGTGGGAATAGGCGCCTCGGCCGGGGGAGTGGAAGCATACATAGAGCTTTTCCAGAACCTGCCGACGAATACCGGCATGGCTTTCGTTGTGGTTCCTCACCTTTCTGCGGATGCTAAGAGCTTCCTGCCGGAGATTATCGCTCGTCACACCGCAATGGACACCATCGAAATCGAGAATGGTCTCAGGCCACAGCCGAACCGTATTTACTTTCTGCCTCCGAAGGTTCAAGTTTCGATTAAGCGGGGGGTGTTCCACCTGAAGGACCGTGTTGAGGATGGGGCTCCGCGGCCAATCGATTTCTTCTTTCGATCGCTCGCAACTGACCAGAAGAACCGTGCCATAGGAATTGTCCTTTCCGGGATGGATTCAGACGGCGCTCTTGGTCTGAAAGCAATCAAGGGAGAGGGCGGAATTGCAATGGTGCAGAGTCCGGAATCGGCGAAGTTTCCCGACATGCCCCGCAGCAGCATTTCCGCCGATCACGTAGATATCGTGTTGCCGCCGGGCCAGATTGCTTTTGAGTTAGCCCAGCTGAGCCGCCAGTTCGAAACACCGGACGTTCGTCTGCTGGAGGAAGGAGCGCCTCCCAGCGACGAGCAGCAACTTGCGCGGATCATCACGTTGCTGAGAGGTGTATCCGGCGTCGATTTTCGGATGTATAAACCGTCGACGATCCGCCGCCGGATAGCCCGTCGCATGCTTTTGCACCGTATCGGCAGCCTGACCGATTATGTCGGATTTCTTCAGCAAAATCCCAAAGAGATTCGGGACCTTCAGGAAGACGCCTTGATCAACGTTACGCGCTTCTTCCGAGATCCGGAAGTGTTTGAGGCGCTGAAGAACGTTGTTTTTCCGCAAACTTTCCAGGATCGCGAGCCTGACCAGCAGGTCAGGATATGGGTCGCGGGCTGCTCATCGGGCGAAGAAGTCTACTCGATCGCCATGTGCCTGCTCGAGTACCTGACCGGAAATCCGGTGGAGCCAACTATTCAGATTTTTGGTACGGATGCGAGCGAACAAAATATCCAGAGGGCTCGCGCCGGAATTTATCCGGAAGCAATTGTGAGCGAAGTCTCTGCAGATCGCATACGGCGCTTTTTCATTCGGAACGAGAAGGGATACCAGGTTGCGAAGCGGGTGCGCGATTTGTGTATCTTTGCGCGGCAGAATCTGTGTCATGACCCGCCTTTCTCGCGGATGGATCTCATCTGCTGCCGCAATGTGTTGATCTATTTCGGAGCGCAGTTGCAGAAGCAACTCATCCCAACGTTCCATTACGCATTACGGCCGAACGGATTTCTGCTGCTGGGTACTTCAGAGACGATCCGGGAGTTTACTGATCTCTTTGCTTTAACCGATCGACGGAATAAGATCTTCTCAAAGATCGGAGCTAGTGCAGGACGAGCATTGACCGAAGCAGTTCCCCGCCTGTTCTTCCCTGAGACCGTTCCCACGATTCAGCACTGGCAAAGGGAAGGACCACCTCGGGGTGATATCGAACTGCAGCGCGCGGCAGACCGGATTGTCCTGGCTCGTTATGCACCGCCCGGTGTAATCATAGATGAAACCGGGGAAATACTACAGTCGCGCGGACAGACCAGCCAATTTCTCCAGATGGCTCCGGGCGCTGCAACGTTGCAAGTAACTAGAATGGCGCGAGAAAGCATCGCTCCCCAAGTTACTGCGGCCGTTCGCAGGGCAATCGAAGAGAACATTCCTGTCCAGGTACAGGGACTGGAATTTCCTGAAGCTGAACACATCGGCGACACGACCCTCGAAATCCTGCCCATACCAAGCCTCAGTTCGCGATTGAGGTACTACCTTGTCCTTTTTGTACCTTCAGAAAAACCGATCTCACTGACTGTAAGCCCGTCCGCAGAGCAGCTGGCCCAAATCCCTCCTGAGGATAAGGACCGACTGATCTCTCAGTTGAGACACGATCTTGGCTCCACGAAGCTCTACCTACGATCGCTTCTGGAAGAGCGCGATGGAAAAAATCAGGAACTCGTGTCAGCCAACGAGGAGATTCAGTCCGCAAATGAAGAGCTTCAAAGTACGAATGAGGAACTCGAGACGACCAAGGAGGAACTGCAAAGCTCTAATGAGGAACTGCAGACCGTCAACGACGAACTGCAGAACCGCAACTCAATCCTGAGCCAGGCAAGCAACGATCTTTCCAACCTGCTTAATAGCGTCAATCTTCCAGTGCTGATGTTGAGCAACGAATTCAACATACGGCATTTCACCCCCCCGACCCAGCGTTTAATGAACCTGCGGTCTTCGGACATAGGGCGGCCTTTCGGGGACATCCGCCTTAACTTAAACATCGATGATTTGGAGCCGCTTTTCACGGAGGTGTTGGAGAGCCTCGCGCCCAGGGAAATTGAGGTGCAAGACCGCGATGGACACTGGTATCTGCTGCGAGTCCGGCCGTATCGTACTACGGATCACAAAATCGAAGGACTGGTCGTCGTGTTGGTGGACATCGACCAACTCCGACGGGTTCAGCAGGAGCTTAGAGATGCGCGCGATTTTGCAAGGTCGGTTATCAAAGGCATCTCGCTGCCCCTGGCCGTTCTCGATGAAAAGTTGAAGATTCGATTCACTAACGAAGCTTTCTGTGGACTGACGGGTTCTACCGATCAACTACTCGAGCACCGATTCTTTCCCGACCTGGCGGCGGCTCTTTGGGGATTAGAGCAACCATTTCAGTCCCGACTGAATGAACTGCGTACCGGAGGAGATGACCATTTCGGATTAGAATGTCGGATCCCAGGCGAACAAGCAAGAGTATTTCAAGTCGATGCGCGCACTCTACAGCCAGATGGTGAGCGGTTCCTACTGCTGACTTTCGAAGACATATCGGCACATAAAGAAATCGAACGGCTACTGAAAGCAGAAGGGGAAAGACTCGCCAATAAGGTAGACTCAGCCACGAAGGAACTCGACCGCAGTCAGCACGAGCTGCGAGCGCTCACCGGAGGGCTGTTTACGGCTCAGGAGGCAGAGAGAAGGCGAGTTGCTCGTGAATTGCACGACGATATCAGCCAACGCCTGGCTGCAATCGACCTTGACAGCAATACCATCGAAGCGCAAATTGATAGCGACCCGGAATCGGCCAAGGAAAAGCTCAGACAGTTACGTTCCGATTTGGAAGCACTCGCCGCCGAAGTTCGCCGAGTGTCGCATCGGCTTCACCCATCGATGCTGGAAGATTTGGGATTGCGGGCTACTCTTCGATCCCTCGTGGAAGAGTTCGGACAACGAGAGCGGATGATCACCACGTTTTCAGAAAACGACGTTCCGGAGGCGATCCCACTTGAGGTGTCCACCAATCTTTACCGCATCACTCAAGAAGCCCTCCGCAACGTAGCAAAACATGCAGGAAGAACGCATATCAAAGTGTATCTACGCGGAATATCAGATGGGATCCAACTGCAGATTGTGGACTCGGGCCTGGGGTTTGATCCAGCCGACGGACGTTCCGGTCTGGGGCTGATCAGCATGGAAGAGCGTGCGCGTCTGATCGGCGGAACCTTGCAGGTGAAATCCGCATTGGGGAAGGGCACTAGTATTACGGTAAGTGTGCCGCTTCGATCATCGGGGAATAAAGAAACGTCAGATGCGACGATCGATCCTACAGTAAATGGCTAAACATGACGTAATCGTGATCGGCGCATCGGCCGGCGGGGTCGATGCGTTGCGGCAGCTTGTTTGTCAATTTCCGCCTGACATCCAGGCTGCGATTTTCGTGATCGTTCACATATCTCCGAGATCCAAAAGTCTCCTACCTCATATCCTGAGGCAATCCGGCAAGCTTGAGGCGGCACATCCGGAAGACGGAGCACCAATTGAGTACGGACGCATTTATGTGGCGCCTCCGGATCACCATCTGATCATCCAGAACGATCACGTGCACCTAAGTTTGGGACCTAAAGAACAGCACCACCGACCTTGTATCAACGTTACGTTCCGTTCGGCTGCATTGGCTTATGGCGATCGCGTAACGGGAGTCATCCTGTCAGGCGAGCTTGACGACGGGGCTGCGGGTCTCTGGGAGATCAAGCGTCGAGGGGGAGTGGCTGTCGTCCAGCATCCGGAGGAAGCAACTTTCCCGTCAATGCCACTAAGCGCATTGCGCGATGTAGAAGCTGACTACACGGTGAGCATCCAGGAGATGGGGGAGTTGTTGTCACGCCTCGCATCGGGAAAACGGGAACAGAAACGTACTGCAGTTGAGAGTATAGAAATGGCGCCGAAACTTACCGACCTGACATGCCCGGATTGTAGAGGTACGATCTGGGAGGTATCACGTGGGAAAGGAAGGGAGTATCGCTGCCGCGTCGGCCACACGTTCTCGCCCCGGAGTATGCTGTCCGAACATTTCGCAGCCCAGGAGAAAGCTCTTTATGCAGCGATCGTCGCCTTGGAAGAAGGGGCTTCGCTCGCGCAAACCTTAGCTAACCAATTTGATCCGGAAATGCGCCAGCGTCTTCAGGAAGAGGCGCATCAACGAGAGTTACAGGCCGAAGCGCTTCGCAGAGTCTTGAAGGAGCGCCTGTCTTTCAGCCTGGATTAGCATTCCGGGAGCCTTTATAGAGCTCGAAATAAAATGTCGCTCCCCGATCGACTCCTTCCGACTCCACCCAAATCCGACCTCCGTGACGCTCCATGATTTTTCTGCACATCGCAAGCCCTATACCCGTTCCAGGGACTTCTCTTCCATGAAGTCGCTTCAACGGTTCGAAGATCCCTACAAAGTGCTCGGGCGCTATTCCCTGGCCATTGTCCTTAACCGCTATGAGCCATCGATTTCTTTTGCTCTCAGCGCTGATTTGAACGTGAAGCGGACGGTTCGCCTTGCGATACTTCGCAGCGTTTGTGAGCAGGTTTTGTATTAGCTGTTGTATTTGTACCTTGTCAGCCTCAATCGTAGGCAAGTCATCATACTCGATCGTAGCTTCGGCGTCAGCCAGCAATGGTTCGACTGCAGGGAGAACGGTCTCTATCAACGATTTCAGAGAGACGGGCTCTGGCGTCACCTGTTGCTGACCGACTTGGGCGTAAGTTAATAAGGATCGAATGAGCTGATCCATCTCATCGGCGGCTCGCGTTATCGTGGAGACCAGGTTTTCTCCAATATCAGCCGGACTGTCCTGGGCTTTTCGAGCGAGTAATTCCGTATAAGCTTTGATAGCTCGCACCGGAGCCTGCAGGTCATGAGAGACAGCATGGGCAAAGCCGGATAGCTCTTCGTTTGAACGCTCGAGCTCACGAATCAGCATTTCCCGGTCTTCATCTAATTGAACGCTTACCGTAACGTCGAGGAAAACGGTGACAGCGCCGATAATTTCACCACGGGAATTGTGAATGGGCGAGGCGGATTCATCGATTGCGATAGCCCGTCCTTCTTGCGGAAGCAGGGAAAATCTCTCTCTTGGAGTTGCTTTGCCGGTTCGCAGCGCTTCGTGAACCTGGAATGTCGGAATTGTTGCGCCCCCAAGGTGCGCAGCCTGAGAACTGATTCAATCTCTTTTCCAGCGGCTTGTGCAATAGTCCAGCCAGTCAGCTTTTCGGCCAATCGATTCATATACTGCACACGGCCGGCACAGTCGGTGGCGATCACTCCATCGCTAACCTCGGTCAGCAAAACCTGGAACCAATCTTTCTCGGCGAATATCTCTCGCGAAAGCTGGTTTTGGCGCACGGCAACACGGATCGTCGCATCCAATTCATTTGCTCGAAACGGTTTTACGATATAACCATACGGGCTTGCGTTAGTCGCCCTTTTGACGGTTTCCGGATCACTGTGAGAAGTGATGAATACAACTGGAATTTTCCACCGTTCCCAGACTTCTGTCGCCGCAGCGATGCCATCCATATCTCCTCGAAGCCGGATATCCATCAGAACGACGTCCGGGCACACTTGCTCCGCGATGCGTACGGCGTCCGCTCCCGTATCGGCGAAAGCGGCGACATCGTAACCCATTCCGCCCAAGCTTTTGGCCAGATCCTGGGCGACTATGTGCTCATCTTCGGCGATCAGAACTTTGCACATCTCGGGTCTTCATAACATTGACTCAACCCGGCCGTAACGTCAATCAGTTTTCGCGGTTTCGACTGTCTTATTTCCGAGACTCTGAAATCCCGGCGGCGCGTCTACAGGATACCGGCAATTATCATGGTTGGGCTCGGGCCGGTCCGCTGGAGGTCGTATGGGAAGTGAGGATCCTCGCTCCGTCGACCGTTGGCGAATCTTTAGCTGACAGTGTCCCAGATTTCGCGTTTATCCTCGTTGATTTAGACGGGAACATTACAGACTGGAATGCGGGCGCCGAGAATATGCTTTGGTACACGTCCGGATCAAATGGTTGGTCACTCCCTCAATCTGATATTCACTCCTGAGGACCGGGAAATCGGAGTACCGGAACAGGAAAGGGCGAAAGCTATGGCTTTAGGCCGAGCCGAAGACGAGCGCTGGCATGTGAGATCAGATGGCAGCCATTTCCGCGCGAGCGGCACGCTGACAACTCTAAAGGATGGCAGAAGCGGCGGCGATTCTGGGATTTGCCAAGGTGCTGCGAGATGTGACTGTGCGCGAGCAGGAACGCGAGCAGATCGAGCGGACGTTGCGCGAACGCACCACTCTCGTCAAAGAGATTCAACACCGGGTAAAGAATAACCTTCAGATGATTGTGAGTTTGATTAACCTGCAGGCTGACCGGATTTCCGATCCAGGGACTCGGACCGCTCTTCAGGAGACTCAGAACCGTGTCCGAGCAATCGCCGCCGTGCACGAGAGCCTATACGCGACGCAGGATTTTGGAACGATCAGTTTAGGACCTTACCTGCACCATTTGTTACGCGACCTGAGAAGCTTATATGATTCCGGCAATCGGATTCGAGTCGATCTGGTTTCAGACGATCTTGCGCTCGATATCCGCGATGCGATTCCTTTAGCTTTAATCAGCAACGAATTGTTGAGCAACTCGCTTAGGCATGCGTTTCCCGGAGGCCGTCACGGGGTTGTGACGATCAGACTTAGATATGTAGCAGCGTCGGACCGGAGTACGGCTCCTGAAGAAGCCGAGTTGTGTATTTCCGACGATGGTTTCGGTCTACCCGAAGGAGCTGGCTTCTTTGAAGATTCAGACTCCACCGGCTTTGAGCTGCTGCGCCTTCTGGTGGCGCAGTTACACGGCACGATGGATGTTGAGTCGAGTTCGGCCGGTACCAGCTTTCGGATATCATTTCCTTTAGTGAAGTAATCGCCAATATGGACCATCGTTCTTCAACCGCTGCTACTCAGGATCGAATTGCGAGGCCAACGCTGCTACTGGGGGACGATCACAACATTTTGCTTGAAGGGGTACGCAAGCTGCTGGAGAACGACTATGAATTGATCGGTTCTGCGGCGGATGGCGGGACAC
The DNA here is from genome assembly GCA_963833675.1 of Bryobacteraceae bacterium. Lineage (GTDB taxonomy): Bacteria > Acidobacteriota > Terriglobia > Bryobacterales > Bryobacteraceae > DASQDN01. Next base: position 87,582 of record CAWHYW010000023.1, read on the forward strand.
TGGTCGCCGATGCTTCGCGTCTTCAACCCGATCTGATTGTCCTTGACATCAGTATGCCGGTCCTGAACGGCATTCAGGCTGCTCGTCGAATCCGCCAGCGGGCGCCGAATGCGAAGATTGTATTTCTAACGCAGCAATCGGATAGAGCCTACGTGCAGGAAGCGTTTCTGGCGGGCGCATCGGCTTACTTACTCAAACAATCGGCCGCAGGAGAATTGCTTGGCGCTCTTCGTCAAGTGTTTCAGGGCGGATGTTACATATCCCGATCGCTTGCGGAGGCCTTTCCGGATTTTGAGGGAACGGCTCCTGCGGGCGTATCAGGCACGGGCCAGCCGGTATCATTTACGCCGCGCCAGCGGGAGGTCCTAGAACTTATCGCCCAAGGCAAAGTCGCCGAAGAAATCGCCGCAAGTCTCGGTATTTCGATAAGGACGGTGGAATTTCACCAGGCGGCAATTATGGGGGAGTTGGGCCTGAGGACTCCCGCCGAGTTAACCCAATACGCCATTGCTCAGATCCAGGTCTCCGCCGGGGGGGGGGGAGACCGATCGATCCTGGTTTTGAGTAGAGGCTGGATTATTTCGCCAACATCGCAAAACCGAACAGCGAGTCGCCCGCAGCTACCACCAGATATTGCGTGCCGTCCAACTCATAAGTAATCGGCGCGTTACTCATACCGGCGCCAAGGTTGGCATGCCAGAGCGGCTCGCCGGTGGTAGCATTCAGCGCGACAAGATTGTTGGAGGGATCTCCGGCGAAGACAAGGTTGCCGGCGGTGGACAGCACGCCAGACCTTGGACCGCCCGTGCCTTCCCACTTGTGATCCCACTTGATCTTTCCGGTCTTGTAGTCGATCGCTCGAAGAGTGGACTCGGACCAACCGCCGCGATCGTTTCCGCCCCATCCTTCCGGTTTTTCATCCTGATCGAAGATGTAATAGACACTGTATGCGTCCGTGGCGTTTACGTAAAAGAGTCCGGTCGCCGGGCTGAAACTCGGAGGCGGCCAATTCGCCGCGCCAGCCTGATTCGGCGCGACGAGCGTACCATCCACTTGAGGCATTTTGGCCGGGTCCGGTATCGGCTGGCCTTTCGCGTCGAGTCCCTTTGCCCAGTTGGCCTTCGCAAATTTCGTCGTGATCAGATTCTTCCCGTTCGTGCGATCGAGAACGAAGAAATAACCGTTGCGGCTAGCTTGCGCGACCAGTTTGCGTTTTTGGCCATTGATCTCGCCGTCGATTAACACCGGCGTCTTCATTTGCATCCCAGTCGTGGGTATCGTGCGGCGAAGGCTGGAAATACCAGGCCATTTTTCCGGTGTCGGGATTCAGGGCGATGATCGATTCGGTATATAGGTTGTCGCCTTCGCGACCTTTACCCGCAATGACGGGCTGCGGGTTGCCCGTACCGAAGTAAATGAGGTTGAGTTCCGGATCGTAGGTGGTCGAGCCCCATGTCATGCCGCCGCCGTGAAGCATCGCTTCGACACTCGGCCAGGTCTTCGCTTCCGGGATCGCCAGGCTGCGGATGCGCATACCAGCGCCATTGCCGTGCTCCCGTTTCCGGGTCGTGGGATTCTATGTAACCGGGCACGTCGAGATCGTCTCCGCTGACGCCCGTGATGACATGGTTCTTGACGATAAGCGGAGCAGAGCTTCCGAAATACATCTGATCGAGATCGCAGATCGGCGCGCTCCACTTCTTCGTGCCGTCTTTCATGTTCAAGGCCACCAGATTGCAGTCCGGGGTTTCGAAATAGAGCGTGTTCCCGTAAGCCGCCGCTCCGCGGCTGCCAATGTGAATGCCTCCCTTGGATGGCCACGTATAGCGCCATATTTCCCGCCCGGTGCGCGCGTCAATTGCCCAGGCATGGTCCGGCATCGTGAAGTACATAACCCCTTGGATCACAAGAGGCGTTGCTTTGATTGAGCCACCGAAGCCTCCATTGCCCACACTGGCTCGATATACCCATGCAAAGCTGAGCGAACTGATATTGGAGTCGTTGATCTTTTTCAGGGTGCAGAATCGCCGGCCCGAGTAGTCGCCGTTGAACATCGGCCACGTGTCCGTTGGCGGCTGCATCAGTTTTGCAGGTTCCAACGATTGGCTCGCGAGCGAGGCGGCCAGCAGACAAGCGGAAAGCCAGATTTTCGGCCGCATTATTTCAGCGTCTCCAGGTAGGCGACGATATCGTGCATGTTTTTGTCGGTGTATTGGTCGAGCAACTCTACGTGGGCCTGATAAGGATCGTGCTTCAAGACTTTCACAGATGGGGTGATGCTGAACGATCGATAGTCGCCTTGCGCATCGCGCAGAGAGACGTTGAAATCGTCGAGTTTGTCCAACACTCCTTCGACCACTTCGCCCGATGACAGCGTGACGGTTACGGTAACCGGCTTGGCTTTTGACGTCCCTGAGCCCGCTCGCCCGAAAGCGACTGTACGCGGGAACAGGAATCTTGTCTGCAGAGTCGGCGGATCGTATTTCTTGCCGATTCCAGCCAGATCGCCGGTAGGCGAATGACATGTGTTGCACTTGCCCGCGCCATTGAAGTACGCTTGCCCTGCTTTGGGATCTCCGGTCAACACGTTTTGGATTTCCAGATCGGGGCCGCCGCGGAGCGTATAGTAAACCTGACGATGAAGGAAGTTCGCGAGATCGCCGACCTGCTGCGCGGTCAGGCTCGAACCGGGCTTACCGCTTTGGAGTGGATGACCCTTGGCAAGGAACGGTCCAATCTCGTCACCATAACGATCATGCAAGCACAACAACAGAACGAATGAGATCGGAACCGCGTTGGTTTCGCGGCAATGCCTCGCTCCCGCCGCGCCCTTTGTTGCCATGACAGGTTATGCATTCGGCGATGTAAACCGATTTGCCTCGGTCGGCACTTTGGTTGTCTACCACGTGGGAATCGGCGGCCCCGCCACCTAGCGGTCCTGGGCCTTTTCCGAGGGCGCCGCGCGACGGTCTTGCGCCTGGTCCGCTGGGGCGAGCGACTCCGGGAATGGGAGCCATATCCGGTCCGAAATGAGAGCTGAGGTAATCGACGATCTGGCGCAATTCGGTCTCGGATGCTTTCGCGCCACGCGCAACCATGGAGTTCACGACTCCGGTCCATTGATTCCGCGTGCGGCCGGTCCCGGCGACGATGTCGGGTCCGTGGCAGGTGGTACCGCAGACTTTCTGCGTTATGTCTTTGCCTGGTCCGTCGGGCAGTTGGATTGCGTGTCGCTCCGACTGCCCCGGCATGAGCATCGGACATATCGCAGACGCAAACAGCGCAAGGGTCGCCTTCGCATTCTTCATTCGCGAGTTCATTTTAGCAATCGAACGTGATCGACACGTCAAAAGACAGCGACCCCTCAGAGGTGCGCTCCGGGCGTACATCCCGTGTCGCAGAGAGAAGCCAACCAGTCTATCTCAGGCGTAGCTTTAACTAACTCCGCTCGTGCTCGATGAACTCCAGACCATATAGAAGTGGATCGCGCCGATAATGATCGCCAGAACGATCGTGGCTGTTAGCAGCACGGCCTTCCATCGATCGAGAACAGCGAGTTTATGGGCTATACCGGATTGCGTGTTAACGAGTTGTTGCTCACCATCGGCGAAATGCAGGTGGTCGTCTTCGCGCCGGCCGATGATCAATCGCATCAATGCGACGGTCACAAACGCGGCACAAATTGCAACCCACACCGCCACGAGTAGTTGCATCATCATCGTGGGCCTCCTGCTGCTAATTTTCTCTCATCCTAAGAGCATTGGAATGTGGGTCACTGGCTAGAGGTTCTTCAGTCTCCAGTTCCGGTACTCTACCTTCATCGGTCCGCCGACGTGGACCTGAACGCCGATCAGTCCGCTTCTAGACCGGTTCGGATCGTCGTCTGTAACAACGCTCATCAATTGTCCGTTGATGGTGTGCAGCAGAACACCGCCGCGAATGATCAGGTGGACTGAATTCCAGTCGCTTTTGAGCAGCGATGCGAGACTTTTGTTCTCCCCTACAGCGGAGATCACGGTCGGAATGCGTGTGCCTGTCACATGCGTTACCTGCCCTCGCAACGCCAGGAACAATCGTCCTTTCTCTTCATAGTTGTTGCCTGTATACCGGTTCTGGCCGTCGATGTCGCATTGATAGCCTCGCATCGCGAACTTGTTGTCGGGGGTCACCTTGTCGGGTACCACAGCGCTGCGGTAATTGATACCGCTGTTTCCTCCGGACGTAATGCGATAGTCCACCTTCAATTCGAAATCCTCCGGGCTGCCGCCACGCCAGATGATGAAGGTATTGCTTTTAATGATTGTGTCCGGAGTTATTTCGCCGACCATGGCGCCATCGGAGACTCGCCAGTATTTCGGATCTCCGTCCCAACGGTTTAAGGTCTTACCGTCGAAGATTGACTGGAAGCCCGGCTCATCGCCTTCTATCGGTTGTGGCTGATCGCTCTGTTTCGGCACGTAGGGCTGGCTTGTCTGCCCAGTCAGCGCGGTCGGGATTCCCGTGGTCAGGCATGCGAGAAAGAGTCTGCGGTCGAGTCCAGTCGGCATGGTTTCATCATGATACTGCCGAAGCAGGGGTCTCGTATCACGCCCGGATATACTCAACACGAGATGAGGCAGGCCTGCGCACTGGTGTTTATGGCTACGGTTGCAGTTTGGACTTTGTGGCCCTTCAACACACCTCGCCCGGTTCGTTATCTGGATGTCACAGAAAAGTCTCGGATCCAGTTCCAGTCAAACTCGAGTCCAACCAGTCAAAAATACCTTCCTGAATCGATGGTGGGAGGTGTCGCGGCCCTCGATTATGACGGTGACGGCCGATTGGACGTTTACTTTGTGAATGGCGCAGCGCTGTCCGATCCCATGGCGTCCGGCGCGCGTCCCAACAAGTCGGATCCACGTTATTGGAACCGCCTGTATCACAACAATCCGGACGGTACATTTTCGGATGTCACCGAGAAGGCCAAGGTGGCAGGAGAGATGTACGGAATGGGCGCGGCGGCCGGCGACTATGACAATGACGGCCATCCGGATTTATACGTCACCAACCTCGGGCGCAATATCCTTTATCGAAATAACGGGGATGGCACTTTTGCGGACGTCACAGACCGCGCGGGTGTCGCGGGAGGCGGATGGTCAGCGAGCGCGGCGTTCCTCGATTATGACCGGGACGGCAAACTGGATTTGATTGTCACGCGATATCTGGAGTGGGACTTTGAACACAACCCGTATTGCGGCGAAAAGCGCCAGAACTATCGGGCGTACTGCCATCCCGATCAATTCAAGCCAATCTCCCATCTTCTGTACCACAACAACGGCGACGGGACATTTACGGATGTCTCCGCAAAGTCCGGCATCGCGCGCAGTCCCGGCAAAGGGTTAGGCGTGGTGGTGAATGATTTCGATCGCGATGGGTGGCCGGACATACTCGTCGCTAACGACTCATTTCCCCAGCAGCTATTTCGCAATCGTCGCGACGGCACATTCGAAGAGGTGGGGCTTGTCACAGGACTTGGTTATGACGATGACGGGAAGCCCTTTGCGGGCATGGGCGTCGATGCAGGTGACTACGATCGGGATGGGTGGCCGGACGCCTTCATCAATGCTCTTGCGAACCAGAAATATGCGTTGTTCCGCAACAGCAAAGGGTTCTTCGAGTATGCATCCGGATCTAGCGGCATCGGGTCCATCACACAGATGCATTCGGGTTGGGGCGCTAAGTTCATCGACTATGACAATGACGGCTGGCTCGATTTGTTTGTCGCGCAGGGGCACGTCATGGATAACATCGAGCTGACCCAGCCCGCGTTACGTTATAAGGAGCCGCCACAACTTATCCGCAACTTCCGAGGCAAATTTACAGATGTCTCGGCGGCGAGCGGAGCAGTGTTTCAGCAACCTCTTGCGGCTCGCGGCGCTGCGTTCGGCGATTTCGATAATGATGGGTGGATCGATGTCGTGCTTAGCGTGAAGGATGGCAGGGCAGTGATCCTGCGTAACGACGGATCCGGAAGCGAGAATCACTGGTTGACCATTCGCACAATCGGACGCGTTAGTAATCGAGAGGGGATCGGATCGAGCGTTCGGGTGGTGATGGAAGATGGTTCGGAACAGCGATGTTACGTCACGGCATCGGGCAGCTATATGTCGTCAAGCGACTCGCGGGCTCACTTCGGTCTCGGATCCGCTAAATCGGTGAAGCTGATTGAGATCTCATGGCCGAGCGGAGCCATTCAGAAATTGGAGCAGGTAAAGGTGGATCAAATCCTCACCATCGAAGAGCCGGAAAAGGGGCAGGCCCGGAAGCCTGCCCCTTGATTCAGAAGTTAAGTTTTAACGCAAACTGACCGACTCTAGGAGTATTCGCCTGCGATGTCACCTTGCCGAAGTTGAAACTATCGCTAACATTTGTCGCAGGCGCTCCAAATCGGACACGATTCAGAGCATTGAACATTTCGAACCGAAACTCCAGGTTTACTCTTTCTGTAATACCTGTGCGCTTCATTATGCCAAAATCCTCGTTGTAATTATTAAAGGTTCGGGCATTCGACAGAAGGGAGGGCGCATTCCCAAACGTGAAAGGAGCGGGAAGCGCGAAAGCGTTGATGTCCAGATAGACATTCGTGGCCGGATCGAAATGATCCTGCTGAAGTACAGGATTCACCCCCGAAACCATGTTGGGAAGATTCCGGCTGTTGAAGATCGGAAGAGTGTTGTTGATTCCGACGCCGATCGGCTCGCCGGACTGATATGCCATGATGCCGTTGATTTGCCAGCCTCCAATCAGCTTTCCAACTGCTCCTTTGACGTTCGCCACTGGCTTGCCGGGACCAAATGGCAACTCGTAATTGAATGCCAGTACCGCACGGTGGGGAATATCGAACTGGGCAACGGCCTTTTCGAGGCGGCGGTTGTATTGGTCACGAGCGCTGGTTGAGAAGAATCCGGAGAGCGCTGAGGACGCGTCGGTAAGCGTTTTGCTCCAGGTGTAGGACGAGAGCAGGAACAATCCATTCGAGAAACGTTTTTCAATCTTCGCCTGGAGCGAGTGGTAGGTCGAATTGCCAACGTTTGCGGAGTTGTTCGTTCCGACACCGCCGTACTGCGGGAAAGGCCGTAGAGCTTGCGCCAAGCTTCCCTGGAAGCTCGCGTATGGACGCCTAAATCCGGCAGCGATAACTGCGGGATCGTCTATCGGCTTGGTGAGCAGGTCGCCATATGCGGAGATATTGTCGAATCGACTTGATTCACGTTGTAAACGCCGGTAGCGAGTCGAGTCGACTTCTGACCCACCCAGCCCACATCTAATAGCCAATTGGACTGAAGCTGCCACTGAGTGCCGAAGTTGAAGCTCTGCGTATATTGCGGCAGCTTGGCGCTTGAGAGCCATGTCGTCGTGCCGGGGGCGGTGCCGGGAACGACGCCGAATCCGGGATCGATGAAAGGCGGCCGCTGGTAGTTCTGCGGGAAGCCGTTATCCCAGTTGAAGCCTGACGTGAGACCCTGATCCTGAGAGAAGAAGGTTGGATTGGCGATAAATCCGGTTGCTGGAGGCTTTGCGTTTCCGCCGCCTTGCGCGCCAGTCGGGTAGTAGCTGATACCGTATGCTCCGCGGAGTACGATGTTCTTCGTTAGCGACCACGCCATTCCGATACGTGGACCGAAGTTCAGATAAGCTGTCCCATCGGTCAGGCGCTCTTTCCCGGAGCGGCCCGGACCGTCGCCCGGCGAAAACAAGCGCGCCGAGCCGGCCGTTTGCCGCGGGATTGGGCAAGGACGCGTCCATGATCGAGTAGGCGTTGTTGACCTCTCTCATGGGCGTGTACAGATCCCATCGAAGACCTAGGTTCAACGTCAGCCGCGGACTCACCTTGTAGTCGTCCTGAATATACGCCGCGAAATAAGTGAGGCGCATACCGCGCGTAACGTCGTTGATGGAAAGGTTGCCGCTATCGACTTCTCCTAACAGGAAACTGGCAAACCCGTATCCTGTAGAACCTCGCAACGCGGCTGACGGAAAGGCCGTCTCATTTCGGCTGAATGTGAACGAACCGCTCTGTGCTCCCTGCAGCAGATTGTTTTGCAGCTTGCGGAAATCACCGCCGAATTTGAGGTTGTGCTTTCCTTTCACCCAGCTCAAGCTGTCGGCATACAGATAGGTTGCGGAAATGGTCTGCAGATAATCCTGGTTTTGACCCCAGGCCGTGAAAGGGTCAGTAAAGACCACAGGGAACGGCCCGTTGTTGACGCCCGTAAGACCGAGCGTCTGTCCCCAACCCTGGCCCTGCTCCGGAGCCGCAAGGAGCTGATGCTGCCGAGTTAAACCCGCCGAAGCGTGGTTAACTAATGTGGGCGAGATGACCCAATCCCAGGTGAGTCGAACCGTGTCTTGTCCGGGTCCGAGGACGCCGTAACGATTGTTCGCTACAGGGCGGGGGAGTGGAGCAAAAGGACCGGAATCCGTGTTGTGTCCGTTGTTCCAGCTACCGCTCAATCGATGCGCGCTCGAAAAATTCTGATCGATCTTCATCGTGAAGTTGCGGTTATCCGTGCGGTTATTGCCCGTTGCGGGGTAATTATTCAGGATGCCCGGAAGCGCCGGGAGAGGGACGTAAGAAAGGATATTTTTCGATACGGAGCTGATTCGGTTCGGCGGAATGATATTTCCAGGGAATGGATCTCTGATGTAACCTCCGCTACCGTCCGGCCTGGTTGTTTTTGGATCGTAGATCTGAATCAGGCCGTTCGCATCGCGGAGTTGGGATAGATCGCCGTTCCGGAATGCCGCGGTCGGCACCGAAGCGATCTGGTTTACGGGGCCGGAGCGGAACTTGAACCAGTTCATGTTGACGAAGAAGAAAGTCTTGTTGGTCCCGTTGTAGACTTTCGGAATCCAAACAGGTCCTCCTAAACTCCAGCCGTATTCGTTCTGCCGGTTAACTGATCGAGTGCTGTTGAAGAAGCCGCGGGCGTCGAGTTTGTCGTTGCGAAGGAACTCATAGGCCACACCGTGGAACTGGTTCGTGCCCGAGCGGATCACGAACTGCTCGACGCCGCCGCCCGTGTTCCCGAATTCGGCGGAGAAATTCGATGTTACGAGGGTGAACTCCTGGATTGCCTCCGGCGGCATCGTCATTACTCTTGGATCTCCGCCCACCTCCGCAGTTGTGGCGCTAAGACCATCGATCTGGATTTCCTTTGATAGAGTTTGGCTGCCGTTGATGTGCGCATCAAAGGTATTTCCAGTTGTACCCGGCGCTAGAAAGATAAAGTTCTCCGCCGCCCGTCCACCAGAAGCGTTTAGCGGCAGATCGATAAAGGTCTTAGGATTGACCCCGGTACTTACACTGCTCGACTCGGTCCGCAGTTGCGGTGCGCTTGCTTCAATCGTGACGCTCTCCGTAACGTCACCGACAGCGAGTTGGAGATCGAGTCCGATCATGCCCGCCACATCGACACGCACAGCCGGGCGAACCAGCTTTTTGAACCCCGGCTTTTCCGCAGTGACGTTGTAATTGCCCGGCGGCAGGTTCGGCAGGTTGTAATTGCCGGATTCTGTTGATTGGGTGGTTGTTTGTACGCCGGTCTCAATATTTGTTGCCGTAACATCGGCTCCGGCCACCGCTGCGCCGGAAGTATCTTCGACTGTTCCACGGATCGTGCCGCGGTCGGTCTGCGCAAAAAGAATGTTCGTAAGAATCAGTAAGACTAAACCCGACACCATCAACAGAGAGCGTTTCATGAATGGTCTGCCTTTCTTTGAACTCGGTTAGGTTTATCAAACAAAATTGTTATTGTCAATCAGTCATCAGACCATACGATATCGATTTGAAACGGTTAGCTAATGCGTTGACATTATTTCAGGTCGTCGGACAGCTCGAAAAACGGCCTGATGGTCTGATATATACGCCTGTTTACTGTTGATCCAGCGCAATCTGGGCGGACACGTTATTAGGCATAAAATCCAGATAACGCTTGAGGATTTCCCGAACCTTCTCCGGGCGCTTTGCCTGCGAGTAGATCTCTGCGAGTTTCCGGTAGGCAGTCTCCAGCGACGGGTCCATGGCGATTGCTTTTTCCAAGTGTGAGATTGCTTTTGCCGAGTCGCCTGCCTGATTCCAAGCTGTAGCGACGTTGACGTGATACGGCGCGTAGTTGGGCTCCAGACTTAGTGCTTGCTCGTAGAGCTTGGCGGCCTCGATTGGACGGTTTTTGCGGATCAGCACCAGGCCGAGCGCCGTGAGCACGGCCGGATCCTTGGTGAAGCTGTCATAGGCGTTCGACAACAGACGATATCCGGCATCCATGTGGAACGCGGATTCATCACGCTCTCCCAACGTGATGTTGGCCAGACCTAAGTTTCTTTCGACCAGAGATTCAGCCGGCTCGCGCCAGGCGACCAGTTTGCGGTTTGAAATTGGGTTCGTTTTGTCGGGAGCGTCAGGTCGTTTTCGAATGTCGTGGTTCGTGAAGGCGGTGTGGCCTCCGTCCTTTGCGGTTTGCCGCTGCATATGGCAACCCACGCAATCCAGCGCGGGTTGTGGATGAGTCTTTGATAGAGTATCCCCATGGCAGCTCAGGCACCGCTCTCGATAAAAGGTTGTTGCGTTTGCGGGCTTCCCATGAGGATCGTGGCAAGTTCCACACCATAGTTTGCCGCCGCTCATCCGCGCGCACGCGCTGAGGGCAAGCTGCTCCGCGTGACTGATCACTTTCAATCCCAGACCCGCGGGTTTTTCTACGACGTAGACCGAGAAGACATCTTCGAGCGCCTGTCCAGGCTGGAAGTCAGAGATGCGCCGGCCGGGATTTGGAATACGGACCTCGCCTGAAAGATGGCACTGCTCGCAGACACTGTCCCGGGCTCTGGGGAGCAGCTTGGCTGGGTTCAGGATGTTCCGAGTCGAAGGAGCGCGAAGGTGCGCCTCGACCGGACCGTGACATCGATCGCAGGAGATCGCCTCAGCGGCAAAGGGAGGACGCTCATACCGGTTGAGGGTTCCTGGGACGGGAAGCGGCTTTCCCGAATGGCAGAGAAGACACTCGGTGGTTGCGGGCCGGGTGAAGTCAGGATTACGATCTCCCTCATATCCGGGAGCTACATCCCAGATCTTCTTTTTCGAATACCAGGAGAGCGGCGATTGATACAGAAAGTCGCCCACCCTTACGAGATAACCGAAGGCGTGGTTGCCTGAACCGATCACGTAGTCAACCGGAAACTCGCCTTCGAAGCCGTTGCGCTCAATCTGCTGCCGCATTCCGGTAGCGGTCGAACGAATGGAAAAGGTTGTGCCTGACAGAGCGTGAGTGAAGCGTCCGGAAGGCTGCCCTTTGGGCTTAGATAAGGAGTTTGCCATCCCGGTCTGCGCGTAACCGCTGACTTGCTTTGGATGGCACGCCGCGCAGGGATTCGCGGCCGGAGCCCCCACGGCTTGCAAGGAGAGGAGAAAGACTGACGCAAGAACCTCTTTAGCGTTCACGTCCCTGCGCCTGTTGAATTTCAAGGTAGCGATTCACGAGTGGTGTGCGAATCGTCTGTTTGATGCCGTTAGGCCAGATCACTTCCACAAGGTCGACCGCGGGGCACGATCCTAATCCGAAATGTACACGAGAGTCATTGCGCGATAGATAGCTGCCTCCATTACCCACGCTCTCAAATTGCGTCCGGCCGCACGATTCGATCCGAACTTTGGACCCGATTGCGTCCCTGTTACTGCCATTTCCACGCAAGGAAACACCGATCCAGGCGTTTGGGTCGGCTGTCCGGTTCAGCAGGAATGATGGTGAGCCTGCGATCGCCAATACAACAATGTCCAACTTGCCATCATTATTAAAGTCACCCACACAACCACCGCGAAACGAGTTCTTGGCCAGGCCAGGAATCGCAGTCGGCGCGGGAACGAATCGGCCGCCTCGATTCTCGAAGATGCTTATTGGTTGCAGATAGGTTGTGCTGCCAAGCTGATCGGCGTTCGGATAGACGTGCCCGTTCGCGAGCCACAGATCTCGAGCGCCATCATTGTTGAAGTCTGCGAATCCGCAAGCCCAACCTAACAGCGGAATTGTGGGAAGCGCCAGGCCGGCTTGATTCGCTACGTCTTCGAAGAGTCCTCGAGACTGCTGCCGGAAAAGCGGAAAGGAATCCTCGGAAAAGGTAGTCGTCAGCAGGTCGACTCGGCCGTCATTGTCGTAATCACCGACAGCAACACCCATATTCGCCTGTGTTTTCCCATCCGCGTTGAAGGCTACCCCGCTCGAGAGCGCCGAGTCTTTGAAGGCGCCGTTCCCTCGATTTAGGTAGAGGTAGTTGGCGCCCGAATCGTTAGCCACGAAGAGATCGATTTTGCCATCTTCATTGAAATCGTTGAAGACCGCTGTAAATCCGTAACGAAGATCGGTATCGCTCACACCAGCCGATTCCGTAACATCGGTGAATGTTCCGTTGCCGTTGTTGCGATACAAAACATCGCGCTCCCCTTTTAGACCGAGGGGGCCGCAAAATGCCGGAAGGCCGCGATAATTGCAAACCGGAGCTTCGCCGGAAAGGCGCACGGAGTTGATGTCTACGTACCCTGCGATAAAGAGATCAAGATATCCATCGTTATCGTAATCGCCGAACGCGCTCCCGGTATGCCATCGTATTTGGCGGCTGAGACCCGCGAGTTTACCGACTTCGCGGAATGTGCCGTTACCGAGGTTCCGGAATAACAGGTCGACGCCAATCGTAGTAACGAGGATATCCATGTTGCCGTCGTTGTCAAAGTCGGCAGCGTTGGCGCCGGTAGCCCAATATGGGTTAGACAGCCCGGCCCGCGAGGTCACATCTTCGAAGCGCCCTTCTCCCAGATTGCGGTAGAGGTAGATTCCAGAGTTGGTGCTTGTGGGAATACGCCCTTGTACGATCTGACGCAGGCGGTCCATCGTCGTGCCGTTGACGATCAGCAGATCCAGCAAGCCGTCGTTATCGAAGTCAAACGCGGCACATCCGCTGCCGTTGGCTTCCGGAATCCATTTCTTCTCGGGTCCGCCGCATTGCAGGTTCGCTCGTATCCCGGCTTTTGCGGCGGTGTCCTCGAATCGGATGGGAGCTTCCTGCACGGCGAGCAGTAACAAGCAAACCGCAAGCAGAGAAATTCCTTGCTTCAATGCGGCTTCCTTAAAGCCTCGAACTGTTGCAGATGGCGACGCGCTTCGTCCTGCTTGCCGGATTTGAGCAGCAGCCGGCCCATCTGATAGTGGGCATCGGCATTCTTTGGATCGGCCGCGAGAACGTCGGTAAGAATGTTGCGAGCATCCTCGTCGTGATTGGAGGAGAACAGCGCAACGGCCAACTGTATCTTTCCCTCCTGCCAGTTGACGTTCCGCGTAAGCGCCTGTTGCAACAGTCCGACTGCCTCTTGCGCGCGACCTTCCTTGAGATACAACACACCCAGGTTGTAATAGGGCCACTCCGATTTCGTGGATTGAGTTTGCTCGATTTGAATTGCCCTCTGATAGGCGGCCTTGGCTTCCTCAAATCGAGACAAACCTTCGAGTGTTTGACCAAGATGGTTGAAGCCGCGCACGCTCGACTTATCTATGACAGTGAGCTTCTCGAAAAGCGCCAAAGCCTCCGGGAGATTGTGACCCGTGAAATAGAGCCGGCCAAGGTAGTAAAGCGCCTCGCTGTCGGAGGGATCAATCTCTGTGGCTCGTTTAAGCGATCGCTCGGCTGCTTCCGATTGCCCAAGCATGTAACTACACAGGCCCAACACCTTGTTTCCGGATGAGCTATCCGATTTATGCTCAAGGTAGGAAGTTGCTGTTGTGGCGCATTCCTTGTAACGGGCAGTTCTGAATAAGAGATACGCTTTCCAGTACAAAGCCGCAGTATTGGTGGAAGGTATCTGGTCCAACGCGGCCTCCGCCTTTTTCCATTCACTCTGACGGATCAGTTGAATGGCCTCGGCAAGTGGATCGCCGGCGGCAGCGTAGGACAGAAGCGCACAAACGCCGAATAGAGGAACAACGCGCCTGTAGACTTGACGAGGTAGGTCCACGGGAATAGCATCAGTCTATCAGCGTGAGTCAACGGAGACAACGAATGAAGCAGTTCGCTAGAGCCTTGCTCGCGCTGGTTGTATGTGCGGCGGCCGCCCCCGCGCAAGATGATGTTCTGGTCAAACTATATACGGAAGCTCGCGAGGCTGAAGCGGCTGGGAATTATCAGGTGGCGACCCAACGATACGAGCGCATTGTCTCGCTTCGGCCAACCATGGCCGAAGCCCATGCCAACCTTGGCAACTTGTATTACGTTCAGGATCTTCGCGATAAGGCTGTCGCGTCCTTCAAGAAGGCCATCCGTCTAAAGCCATCGCTTGCGGCGCCACACTTTTTTCTCGGTGTCTTAGCTTTCAATACGCGCGATTTTGAACACGCGTTGTCGTACCTGAAAGAGGCGGAGCAGCTGGAGCCTTCAAACACGCTCGCGCCTCTGTATATCGGGTATACGTTCTACGTGCAGAAGCGCTATCAAGAGGCGGCGGAAGTCCTGGATCGCGTGATTGAGAACGACCCCAAAAACCTCGATGCGTGGTATCACTTGACCAAGTTGCATGCACAGTTATCGAAAGCGTATTTCGATAAATTGCAGACCGGGTCGCCGAACTCTTTTCATACTGCGCTCGCCAGAAGCCACTTCTTCGAGTCTGGCGCCAATTGGGAGCAGGCGAGCCAGGAATTGTCGAAAGCGGTCGAGATTGACAAGGGCAAGCCCGAGTTGAAAAAGAGGCTCGAATGGCTGAAACAGCGCATGGGAGGGCAAACAGAAGCAGCTCCGCCAGAGGATATCCTGTCGGGCTCTACGCGCTATCTCTACACGCCGCCCGTTGGCGACAAGATTCTGGAAGCGTATTCTGCTGAACGGAAGCGGTCGCAAGAAGTGTTAAGACGAAAAACCGAGACGGAAGAGAGTCTCTATGCGCTGGCCGATGCGCATCAGGCTCTTTCGTTTCTTTCGTCACTCTGGGTGCTGCAGACGGATCCCGATTCGTATCGTGCGCACGAACTTCGCGGTGAAGCGTTGGAAGCCGCAGGCAAGACTGATGAAGCTATTGACGAATACCGCCAGGCTTTGAAGATAAAACCAGAGTTGCAAACGGTCCATTTCTCGATCGGCAATATCTACTGGCGTGGTGGACGTATGGACGAGGCTTTGGTTGAACTCGGAGAGGAACTGAAGGTCAATCCGGCAGACCCAAACTCGCACTACGAACTGGGCGATATCCTGCTATCCCAGAACAAACTTGATGACGCAGAGAAACATTTCCTGCAAGCTTTGAAGTTTTCTCCCGATCTCACGGAAGCCCATCTCGCAATGGAACGAATTGCGAGTGCGAAGGGGGATTCCGCGACGGCGATCCTGCACCTTAAGAAGGCAGTCGCACTGGCTCCGGAAAACTCCGCGCCGCATTACCGGCTTTGGCTGCTCTATCGGAAGATGGGACGAACCGCGGAAGCCCAAAAGGAACGCGAGCTCTTCGAGAAACTGAAAGCGCTGGAACGGAAGTGACGCATTTCGAACCGAGCTATTCAAGACGCGTGGCACGAATTAACAGATCATGCTGAAACGAAGGGAGAGTAAGCTCGATTGGCCTACCGCCTTCTACAATCCATCCTGGAGAGTACTGACCCGAAACCGGCGAGTACAGACGAACAGAAAACCTTCCCGCGGGAAGCGCTAATCGAATCTGTCCGCTGATGAGTTGGCCAAGCCCATTGTCCGTCACTTCGCGCGAATCGGCCAGATATACGGCATAGTCGCGTCCCGGCACTGCAAGCCCGGACACAACGAGATGTTCCGGCCGTTGTTGAATCCACTCGACGTTAAGTTTTGCTTTGATGTAATCGAAACTCGCCATGAAATCGGAGAGGTGTTTGAACCAGCTTCGGATGGCTTTACGTGAAGCTTCCGTGCCGCCCTCACTTCCGACCGTGATGGAAAAGTCGATGAAATCATAATGAGCGCCGTTGAGAAGTGAGGTCCAGGCGCGTTTTCGGTGAATCGTCCAACCGACTTCGTCCCGATACATGCTCGCAGCGTTATCCTCGTCCATCACCGTCGGCTTGCCGCGATCGTACGCTTTGGCCGTGAACTCCTGCATGTCGGATAAACGTAGCTCTTTAGACATGAAATTCCCGAGTTGGAAGAGCTTTCCGCCAAGCTCGGTATCCGGTAGCGGGTGTACATTGACGATCTCGAAGAGCGATCCGCTATAGGTTTGGTCGAGCGGGAAGCGAAATTTTGGCTTGTAGGCGAATGCTTGCTGACCGGCGATCAGATGAGGGTGTTTCAACTTTGTCATTTCGTCTCGGACGGCTCGGCCGATCTCCTCCTGCCATGCGTCTACATCGGCTGAGGAGGGGTGGTCCGGAATCGCTCCGCCAGGCTCGTTACAGATTTCGTAGTATACGTTTTCGAACTCACTCGTTTCGCGGACGATTTTGCGTGCGAACGCGATTTGTCTTCGCACGAGCTCCGGATCGCGCAAGGAGGTATATTCCTGCCAGCCGAGACGTCCGACGTGCTGTTTGTTGTTTTCTGCCCGGAAGGGATTGAGCGCCCAAACCGAATCGCCGTACGTGTTGCTGAAGATCGTGAGTTCTACAATGACGTGCCGTTTCGCTGCGGCGCTCAGGAATCGCTTTAGCCTCTCGAAGTACTCCGGATTCCATTGATCGAGATCGTAAATGGGCTCTCCATCGAGCGCTTTTCCCGGCCCTGTTCTCGGGAATGGAGCGATGTAGTCGGGTGACTCCGGCTTGGCGGGCGACGAGGGATTTCTGGCGCTTTGCTGTTCACGAAACAGCAGAAATGTCCTCGTCATTGTCATCTTGTGGGCGACCGCATCATCGAGGTATCTCTCGTAATCGAAAGGACGGTTCATCACCGACCCATAGTGCTCAGATGCCGTCAGGAGAAAGGCGGGCTTTCCTTCGAAAAGGAGATAGCGTGGGTTATCCGGATGGAGTTGTAAGAGGCTCAGCTTCGCTGATCCGCAGGAAAACTGCGAGCACCAAACATAGAAACCACCGCGCGATACGTCTGCCTGACATGCTTACAAGATAAGATGTCCGACCATCTGATGTATAGTATGGAGCGTGAAATGAGAACGGAAGACGACCAACTCACACCTGTGGTCCGCACGACTCTGACCGCAGATATTTACCGCAAACTGGTCGGCCATATCATCCGCGGCGTATGGGTTCCTGGCGAGAAGATTCCGCCCGAGCGCCTGCTCGGGCAACAACTCGGAGTTGGGCGGGCGTCACTGCGCGAAGCGTTGAAGGCGCTCGAAATCATGGGAATGATTGAAACGCGTCTCGGTGACGGAACATACGTCTGTAAGAGGTCTGAATTCCTCTCGCGTCCGCTGTTGTGGGCAATCACGAGTAGTTCGGAGACGGAAGTACAGGAGTTGGTCGAAGCGCGCCGCTTAATCGAGGCGGAACTTGCGGCCCTGGCTGCCGAGCGCGCCAGTGTTGAAGATCTGAGGCGTATCGGCGCCCATCTGGACAAGATGGAAGCCTCGGAGCAATCCTCCGCCGAGTTTCTCGAATCGGATATTGAATTCCACCTGGCGATCGGAGAGGCTGCGCACAATTCCATCCTCTTGAACGCTCTGCATCTGATTCGCAACTTGCTCCAGGATTGGATCGGCTCGACACTTCAACTCGAAGGAATAGCGGCAAAAGCTCTCGATCATCACCGATCGATTTTTCTAGCCATCGCGAAGAAAAACGCGGCGGAAGCCCGCGCGGCGATGCAAGCCCATCTCGCCGAAATGGCGAAATGTTATGTGGAGGCTAGAAAATCACGCGCTATTAAGCGAGCCGAAACGCAGGAGAGCATTGTTGAATAGATGAAGCGAGAGCGCAAATGAATCGATTTAGGCAGCGGTTGCGCGACGGAGAGACCGTTTTCGGTCAGATGGTTCTGGAGCTGTTTACGCCGGGTTTGGGTCCCATGCTGGCAGCGGCCGGGATGGATTTCGTGATCTACGACATGGAGCACGGCCGTTGCGACATCGCTCTTGTGTCCGAAATGATCGCATCCTGCCGGGGATTGGACCTGGTTCCGATGGTTCGTGTGCCGGATTGCAACTATCATCCGCTTTCGCGCGTGCTCGACATCGGAGCGCGAGGAGTGATGGTTCCCCGAGTGGAAACCCGAGCTCAGGCAGAGGAGATTGTCTCCCAACTGAAGTATGCCCCAGAAGGCAGGCGCGGCGTGGCCCTCGGAATTGCGCACGATCTATATCGAGCGGGAGGAGCCGAGTATTTCCCTCAGGCGAACGAAGACATTGCCGTTATCCTTTTGCTGGAAACCGAGAAGGCCTTCGAAAACCTTAACGAGATCGTGTCCGTTCCCGGCATAGATGTGGCCTGGATGGGTCACTTCGATTTGACGGTCTCGATGGGGATTCCTGCCCAGTTTGAGCACCCCCGGTTCCTCGAAGCGATGGATGCGTTAGTTGCCGCCTGCAACCGTTATCGCGTCGCTCCCGGATTCCTTCCTGCGACAGCGGAGTCCGCGATTCATTGGATTCAGAAAGGGTTTCGCGCAATAAGCCTGGGCAGTGATATCGGCGTGTTCCTGGACGGACTCCGCAAGTTCCGCAGCGCGGTGGAAGCAAGAGAGATAATGACTGCTACTTACAATCATGACTAAACTTCAACAGTTGTCGCCAATATGGTTATTGCCGGTGTTCCTTGCCGGTTGTTCTACGCAGCCTGCAAAGTCGCCGGAGCCTGTGTCTGAGGCGAAGCCGGCCGCAATACCCGAGATTGTCGCAGAGCAGATCGCTACCGACGGAAGCTGGGGAAATACGGAAGGCGCTGCCATCGATTCGAAGGGCAATCTCTACTTTTGTTCGCGAGGAACCTATAAAGGAATCGTCCGATGGAATGAGAAGGATGGAGCAAAGCGATACCTCGCAGTCGCTACCAAAGCCGGTCCGGGAGGTCTATGGGTGGACGATCACGACAACATTTATCTCACGGCTACGGACGAGAGGCGCATTCTGAAGGTGACGCCGCAGAAGAAGGTCATCACGGTTGTAAAAGGCTTCGAGAAGGATCCCAAGGTTGCCAAAGGACCGAACGATCTGGTCGTAACAAGCAATGGCACGATCTATTTCACCGATCCGAATGGCTATTACGGGGATGCGCCGAATGGGACCATCTATCGTGTCGATCCAAAAGGAAAAACGACGGTTTTTAGCGATGCGATCACTGGACCGAACGGCATTATCTTGAGCGCGGACGAGAAAACTCTGTACGTTGCGCATAACGTAGCGAAAGCGACTTCGAAGATTGAGAAGTGGCCTTTGCAGGCGGATGGATCAGGCGGACAGATGAGCGAACTTGCGACGGTCAATGACTGCGTAGCCGACGGAATGGCAGTGGATCGCGAAGGCGGGATTTGGCTCACTTGTTACAGCTTCGGCGCCGCATATCGAATCAATCCCGAAGGTAAGATCACGCATAAAATCACCACGGCTCAGAAAGCACTGACGAATGCGAAGTTTGGACGTGGCACAGATAGCAACCACCTTTATCTGACGAGCTCCGATATGGAGCGTGTGAACGGCTACATTTATCGGGCGGCTGCGCCAGTATCGGGCCCTAAATAGCGATAGTCTTAACTTAGGAAGCGTAGTCTTGGATACAACGACCAATGAGGGCTGGCCTTGCGATCGGTTACTCCTCTTTTAATCGCGATTATTACCGCTGGTTCGATTGGTTTCTCCAATCCCGAAACCAGCCGCGCCGCCTCAGCCAAGGATTCAGAACTCTTTGAGGCGAAGGTTCGACCCGTCCTGGCCAAGAATTGTTATGCGTGCCATGGGCCGGACCAGCAACAATCCGGGTTGCGGGTGGATAGTCGCGATGGGCTATTAAAAGGCGGCAAGAGGGGGCCGGCAATTGTTCCAGGCTCCCCTGCCAGAAGTCTGCTGGTGAAGGCGATAAGGCACGACGGTCTAAAGATGCCGATCGGCTCGCGCCTGAAGGACAACGAAATAGCCGCGTTCGAAGAATGGATTCGCAATGACGCGGTGTGGCCGAGCGCTCCCAACGCGAAAACGGGATCGCGCAAGGAGCGATATCAGCAACTCGCGCGCGAGCACTGGGCATTCCAACGGGTAGGTGCATCGATGCCCCCGGTGGTGAGCGATTCGGCGTGGTCCAAAACCGCTGTGGACCGCTTTGTTCTCGCCCGTCTTCAGCAGTCAGGCTTGCATCCGGCTAAACCGGCAGAGAAGCGAATCCTAATACGCCGGCTAAGTTATGTGTTGACCGGTTTACCACCGAAGGCGGAAGAAGTGGAACGGTTCGTTGCGGATTCAGCTCCGGACGCTTATGTTCAACTTGTCGATCGCATACTCGCGTCACCGCACTTTGGCGAGCATTGGGCGCGCCATTGGCTCGATCTGGTGCGGTACGGCGAGACGCGCGGGTATGAATGGAATTACGAGATAATCGGCGCCTGGCGTTATCGCGATTACCTGATTCGAGCATTCAACGCAGATGTCCCGTATAACCAGCTCGTGCGGGAGCATATTGCAGGAGATTTGCTCGAACGCCCCCGGATCGATTCCCGAGCCGGGATCAACGAGTCAGTGATAGGAACGGCATTCTATCGGTTAGGCGAGGCCGGGCACGACGATTGCATCATGTTCCGAGAGATCGCCTTGGACGTTGTCGACAATGAGATCGACACGCTCTCCAAGACTTTCCAGGGCCTGACCGTCTCCTGCGCTCGCTGTCACGATCATAAGCTCGATCCGATACCGACGGAGGACTATTACGGGCTTTATAGCATCCTGAACAGCAGCCGGGTAGCCACTCACACCATCGACCTTCCCCAGGTCAACGCAGATCGGATTCTCCGGCTAAAGCTGTTGAAGCAGCAAATTCGTGAGGAACTTGCGTCGCTTTGGCAGCGCGAATCGCGCACTATTGCGGATTACATGATGAGTTCACGATCTCCATCGACGGACTCGCATCTGAATCCGGTACTTCTCCAGTCGTGGGGCCAAGCTCTAGCGTTAGCGGGCGATGCCATGGAGCAGCCCTCGTATCCCTGGGCTGCGCTAATGTGTCGCACGGCAGGACAGGAGAAGTATCTGGGTACTGAAGCGACAACTCTCGCTGCACGGTACAAACGAGAAGCAGTTGCGAGGGACACATTCAACCGCGAGAACTTTCAGCAGCTCGCCAAGTTCGACGAGAAGATGCCTGAGGGCTGGACTGCGGAGGGGACGGGTGTTGCCGATGCGTTCTCCTCCACCGGAGACTTCATCATCAGCCCCGAAGGTCAAAAGGCCATCACAAACATCGTGCCGCAAGGCTTTTATACGAACCTGATATCGGGGCAGCTCAACGGAGCTCTTCGATCACCGGATCTGTCGAAGGACAAGAAGTTTGTCAGCGTTCGTGTGATGGGCGGAAATTTGGGAGCAAGGCGAACCATCATCGACAATTGCGCGATCGGTGAGAATTACAAGATTCTCGAGAACTCCGGCCCGACCTGGGTGAAGCTGGATACGTTCGCGAAGGAAAAGCGTCTTCCGGTGTTTGTCGAGATGGTCACACGCTCCGATAATCCACGTTTGCCCGATCGACCCGAGGTATTAAAACCGCATCAGACGAAGCTACTTGATGGTCCCCGATCTTACTTCGGAATTACCGCGGCCGTAGCCCACGATGGGCCCGAAACTCCTCGGGAAACGCTGTCACACATGCTTCCACTGTTCGAGCGCGGTGTGCCTTCCCGATGGAGATCATTAGCCGACGCTTATCAATCGCGCATCCAGCAGGCCATAGAGCGTTGGGCTAATCGCGCTTCGACCGAGGATGACGTCCGATGGCTCGACTGGATGGTACAGAACAATCTCCTTTCAAATACTGTGGATGCATCTCCGAACCTTCAGCGATTGATAGCCGGGTATCGCTCGATTGAGTCGGAGATTCCGACTCCCAGGGTGGTCGAAGGGCTCGCGGATAAGGGGCCCGGGACGGAGTTTCCGGTTCTGATTGGCGGGAACGCGAAGACGTACGGCGAACCGGCTCCCCGACGGTTCTTGGGGACGATTTTGGGCGAATCTCCAGCCACGGTGAATGGCAGCGGGCGTCGTGAGCTCGCAGAGATTATTGCGAGTCCTGACAATCCACTAACTGCTCGTGTGATGGTCAATCGTATCTGGGAGCATATCTTCGGTCGGGGAATTGTCGGGACGGTGGACAACTTTGGAGTCATAGGGGACAAACCCACTCATCCTGAATTGCTCGACTACCTTGCAAAGCAGTTTGTTGCGGATGGTTGGTCTATTAAGAAGATGATCCGCTCGATGGTGCTGTCCGAGACGTTCCGCCAGTCGGGAGAGATCGACGCTAAGGCCAAAGAGGCGGATCCTCAGAATGCGTTGTTGCACCATTATCCGGTACGAAGGCTGGAGGCGGAGTCGATTCGCGATTCAATACTGAGCGCATCGGGGAAATTGGATGAAACCCTATTCGGGCCGAGTACGAATCCTCATCGCGATCAGCCGCAGGATTACCGCAAGCTATTTTCAGGTCCGCTCGACGGCAACGGTCGTCGAAGTCTCTATCTGAAAGTCACGCGAATGGAAGGCACCCGCTTTCTGGAATCGTTCGATTACCCGACTCCGATGGCAACTCGCGGGAATCGGGACGTCACGAACGTTCCAGCGCAAGCTCTGACACTTTTGAACGACCCGTTCGTGGTCTCTGAGGCGGAGGAGTGCGCCAAGCATCTGTTGAGTAAGCCGGCCGAATCGGTGGATGCGCGCGTGAGACAGCTTTTCACGATCGCCCTCAGGCGCGAGCCGAGCTCGATAGAACGGGATCGGTTCCGCGGACTGGCGTCAGAGCTCGCCAGCTTGCATCAGGTCTCGCGTGAGGATTTATTGAACAGTCTTCCCGTTTGGAAAGATCTGGCCCATACGATTTTCAATATGAAAGAATTCATTTACGTTCAGTAGGAGAGGAAGAGTCATGAGCAGCCAACTCGGTCCGCACGATGGATGCCCAGGCTGTGCCACACCAATAACGCGACGCAATCTCCTGCAACTCGCATCGAACGGTTTCGGATATCTTGCGTTTTCAGCCTTGGCTGCGGCTGATTCGTCTTCAAGTTCTGTCGAGCGAATCAAACCACACTTCACCCCGAAGGCAAAGAACGTAATTTTTCTTTTCATGCCGGGCGGTGTCTCCCACATGGAGAGCTTCGATCCTAAGCCAAAACTGGCGGATTTGGACGGGAAGCCGGCCAAGCTCGAAAATTACGTCGCTGGTCCGAACCGAAAATGGCTTCGCCCGCTGTGGAACTTTCAGCAATATGGTCAGTCAGGAGCGCCCGTAAGCGAATTGTTTCCGCACACGGCCAAGTGTGTCGATGACATCGCCATTGTCAGGTCGATGAAGTCGGAGTTTCCTCTGCACGCTCGCGGCAATATCTTTCTCCACACCGGGCGCAATATTGGTGGCTATCCCAGCCTTGGCTCCTGGATTACGTACGGGCTGGGAAGCGAAAACAAGAACTTGCCCGGTTATGTTCTGCTGCGCGACGCATCGATACCGCCGGGTGGCATCGAGAACTTCTCCAATGGCTTTCTGCCGGGTACGCATCAGGCAACACACATTCGTGACGAAGGCGTTCCGGTAGACAACATTACACCGGCGGATTCGGATACCCGGATCCAGCGCGCCAAGCTCGATGCGCTGCTTCAGCAGGATCGGGATCTGCTGAAGACGATGGGAAGTGATGACGCGGTAGCGTCCGCGATTGCGAACTACGAGATGGGCTACCGGATGCAGGCGCTCGTGCCCGATGTTCTCGATCTTGACAAAGAGAATAAGAGCACGAAGGCCCTGTATGGGTTGGACTCGGAGGATAAGCCCAAGCGTCTCTATGGCCTTCAATGCCTGAGAGCGAGAAGATTAGTCGAAGCCGGCGTTCGCTTCGTCGAGGTGACTTGTCCGAATCTCTTTGGCATGAACGGCACGTGGGATCAGCACACGGATCTGAAGAAGGGACATGAAACGAACGCATTCGTTACCGATCAGGCCGCTGCGGCGTTGATTCAGGATTTGAAGCGTCGCGGATTGTTCAACGAAACGCTAATAATTTGGGCCGGCGAATTCGGGCGCACTCCGGACACAGGCAACGGCAACGGTCGCGATCATCACCCTGACTGCTTCACCATTTGGATGGCGGGCGGAGGAATCAAAGGCGGAGTCACCTATGGAGAAACGGATGAGTTGGGGAATCAGGTCGTAAGGGATCCCGTCACGATTCACGACTTACATGCGACAATCCTCCGTCTGCTTGGTCTCGATCACGAAAAGCTCACTTATCGATTTAGCGGACGTGAACAACGGCTCACCGACGTTCATGGGGAGGTGGTCAAGCAGATTCTTGCTTGACGGTATATCCATGCGGCTTTTATTTGGATTCCTCCTTTCCTTTGGTTGCGTTCAGGCGCAGACGGCGAGCCGAGCCGATTTCTTCGAGGCGAAGGTTCGACCGCTGTTGATCGCGCGGTGCGCTTCCTGCCATGGGGATAAGGCGCAGATGGCCGGGATACAACTTACTTCCAAGGAAGCCCTCCACCGCTCCGGTGTGGTGACTCCGGGTGATCCTTCTGCAAGCCGGCTCGTTCAAGCGGTCCGGTATGGAAGCAAAATCAAGATGCCGCCGGACGGGAAGTTGGCCGATCATGAAATTCAAGCGATCGAGCGATGGATCGGTGAAGGCGCTGTCTGGCCCGATACGCCGGTCGTGAGTCGGCTTTCGGATGCTCCGACTCATTGGTCGTTTGTTCCCGTTAGAAAAACGGATCCGCCTGAAGTTCGGGATCAGGCCTGGCCTCGCACGGATATCGATCGGTTCATCCTCGCACGAATTGAAAAGGCCGGTATCTCGCCAGTCGGCGATGCGAATAAGTATGCTCTCCTTCGACGAGTGACTCTGGATTTGACCGGGCTGCTCCCATCTGCTGAGGAAATAGAATCCTTCCAAAAAGACTCCTCTCCAAACGCGTTCGAGCGCGTCGTCGATCGGCTTCTCGACTCCCCTGCTTACGGGGAACGATGGGGGCGGCACTGGCTCGACGTGACCTACTGGGCCGACACCACCGGAGTTGGTCGACGTATCCCGTTACGTCACGCCTGGCGATATCGGGATTACGTTATCGATGCATTCAATCAAGACAAACCGTTCGATCGTTTCGTTCGTGAGCAGATAGTGGGACCCGAAGAACCCAAAGACGACGAAAAGAAGAAATCGAGTGGTGACCCTCAGTTACAGGCTGCCACGGGATTTCTCGTGCTCGGACCATGGGCTTGGTTTTCATATGACCGTACACAACTTCGCGTCGATGTCGTCGATCTTCAAGTGGACCTTGTCGGACGAACGTTTCTCGGTCTGACAGTTGGATGCGCTCGATGCCACGATCACAAATTCGACCCGATTCCGAACAAAGACTACTTTGCGATGGCGGGGATCTTCATGAGCACGAAGACCCTGTCCGCCAGCAACCTGGATGGCGGTATCAATACGGTGCGCCTGCCGGAGACGCTCGATGAGGTCCGGCGCTATGCCGCCGAACTCGATACGTGGGAGAAAAAAGTTGCCGAACTCGAAGTCGCCGAGAAGGCAAACAAGGAAGAATTAGAGGATCTCAAGAAACGAGTAACCACCCTCAAAGAGCAGTCCGCCAGTCCCGAGACGGAGGCCGCAATTAAAGCGGCCGAAGAGCAGATTGCCGCAGTAAAGAAAAAAAGTGGAAGCGCGGGCGATCGACAGGTTCTCCCGTTCACGAAATACATGAGGCCTCGACTGCCCGAAGTCTACGCAGCCGAGGACATGGACTTCCCCGCAGATGCGAGAATGACGGTGCGAGGAGATGCGCATCAACTCGGAGACTCCGTCCCGCGTGGATTTCTCAGCGCCGCTATGTATGGGCCGGCGCCCGAAATCGAGCCCGTCAAAAGCGGCAGGAAAGAACTCGCCGAATGGATCGCGAATGAGAAGAACCCGCTTACTGGCCGCGTCTACGTAAATCGGATCTGGCATCATCTATTCGGTGATGGCATCGTACGAACCACCGAGAATCTCGGGAATCGCGGAGAGGCGCCGAGTCATCCCGAACTCCTCGACTATCTCGCTGCGAAATTCATTGAGAACGGCTGGTCCACGAAAAAGTTGATCCGCGATATTGTTACGAGTCACGTATACCAGCTTGCGAGCTCCACTGATTCCAAAGGCAACGGCGTAGACCCGGATAACAGGCTTCTGTGGCGAGCCAACCGGCGCAGGCTCGAAGTGGAGGCGATTCGGGACACACTTCTCCAGGTCAGCAACCGTCTGGATCGTAGCCGAGGCGGACCTTCCCTTCCATTGATCGCGCAGAATGTCCACACGATCGCGCCGTTTTTTCTCGAAGAGGACTCGATCGTCGAGGACCGCGTGAAGTACCGTCGCACCGTATACCAGCCCATCATGCGAAGCGGACAGTTGACGGATATCGACATTTTGAACCTGTTCGATTTCGCGGACCCGGATCAGGTAGTCGGAACGCGAGCGCAAACTGTGGTGCCCACGCAGACACTCTATCTACTGAACTCGCCTGCGATAAAAGACGCGTCTCGCGCGCTAGCCGACACTGTCCTGAAAGATGCGACGCTGGATGATGATGGTCGAGTGTCGCGCATCATTTTGACGGCCTTGAATCGTCCGGCTGAGGAGCGGGAGCGGCAGCAAGCTCGTCAGTTCCTGTCGGATTTTAGGGCCGGCTTGTCGAAGTTTGAAAAGATGACCGATACTGCGGGGGAAGCGTGGACGCGATATTGTCAGGCGATTCTAGTTTCGAGCGAGTTTCTGTATAGGAGGTAGCGATCATGTTCCATTCGATGCAGCCATTTCCGAGAACGCGACGTGGTTTTCTGCGATCGATCGGTGGCGGCTTCGGTTCCGTCGCAATGGCAGCGATGGCGGCGGAACAGGCCATGATGGCGGGAACACAGAATCCGCTCAGCCCCAAGACGCCGCACTTTAAGGCGAAGGCCAAGCGCGTCATTCTGCTTTGGATGCAAGGTGGTCCATCGCAGATGGATCTGTTCGACTACAAGCCGAGACTCAAGAGCGAAGCGG
The DNA here is from genome assembly GCA_963833675.1 of Bryobacteraceae bacterium. Taxonomy (GTDB): domain Bacteria; phylum Acidobacteriota; class Terriglobia; order Bryobacterales; family Bryobacteraceae; genus DASQDN01. The sequence continues at coordinate 114,798 of CAWHYW010000023.1, forward strand.
GCAAACAGGTCCCATTCAAGCTGAACTCCAACACCGAGCGGTTTGAAAAAACGGCTCGTCTGATGCCCCCTGTCGCCAATTTCAAGCAAACTGGCCAAAGTGGGATGTGGATGTCCGACATGATGCCCAGCTTTGCTCAGAAGGTTGACGAACTCTGTTTCCTTCGGGGGCTTCAGACCGATAGTCCAGCGCACCCGGGCGCAATCCGGCTGTTTCAGAGCGGATCTCTCCAATTCGTGCGGCCGTCCCTGGGCTCGTGGATTCTATACGGTCTCGGCACGGAGAACCAGAACCTGCCGGGCTTTATCGTCATCAGTCCGATGTTGTACGGGGACGATGGAAGCACACTTGATTACTCCAATGTTTTTCTGCCGGCCGTGTATCAAGGGACGCGGATCGGGGATGCGCGCACACCGGTCAAGGAATCGAAAATCGGCTATCTGGGTGATTCCACCATACCGTCGGAACTGCAGCGGCAACAGCTGGATCTGATCCAGGCGCGTAACCGGATGGATCAGGAAGTCTCAGGCGAGGATCGCAACATTGAAGGTCTCGTGCAGTCGTACGAGCTGGCGTTTCGTATGCAAATGGAGGCGCCTGCCGTTTTCGACCTGACGAAGGAGTCGAAACAGACGCTTGACTTGTACGGCATTGGTGAGAAGGATACCGACAATTTCGGGCGGAAATGTTTGATGGCCAGGCGGCTCGCCGAGGCGGGCGTTCGTTATATTCAAGTCACGGATAATGGCTGGGACCACCACACAAAAATCAGCGAACTACTGCGTAAGAGCGCGCGAGGGATCGACAAGCCTCTGACGGGTCTGTTAACTGACCTGAAGGCTCGGGGACTGCTCGACGATACGCTTGTCATTTGGACTGGCGAGTTTGGACGCACTCCCTTCGATCAATCTTTAGCGGGCGCTAAAGGCGACAGTCCCGGCCGCGATCACAACCCGTACTGCTGGACGATGTGGATGGCCGGGGCGGGCGTCAAGCAAGGGTTCGTGCATGGCGAAACCGATGAGTATGCGTGGAAAGCTGTCGACGGCAAGGTCCACGTACACGACTTGCATGCAACGATTCTTCACCTGCTCGGTTTGGATCATCAGAAGCTGACATATCGCTATAGTGGACGAGACTTCCGCCTGACCGATGTTCACGGGCGTGTCGTAGACGAGATCTTAGCCTAACGAATCAATCTTGCCGATCTTTCGGTGTACGCCGCAGGTGGTGGATAGAATGTCTAGGCGGCGATGAATCTGAATCATCTATTTGGGTTGACCTTTAAGACGCGCGCTGATCAATCTGCATTGGAGTTTTATGACAGCGACTCGCGCTTGAATTCTATTTCATTCGGAGAGGTTGATCGACGCAGTCAGTTGATGGCGTCTGTGCTGTATGGCCGGGGACTGAGGCGCGGAGATCGGTTGTGCGTTTATCTCGTGAATCGCATCGAGATGATCGATCTTTATCTCGCGTGCTTGAATCTGGGCGTAATTTTTGTTCCGATCAATATCCTTTACAAGGAGCGGGAAATCGGCCACATTCTGAGGGATGCCGATCCCGCCGCGATCGTCACAGACAACGCATTTCCCGTGGCGGCCGACACTTGGCATGTAACTGACGTTGCGGCGGAGGCTCTGAATTCGGCTCCGTTTGATCGTCCGATAGCTCTCGACGGCGACGACCCGGCAGTTATCATTTACACCTCGGGAACAACCGGCCCTTCCAAGGGCGCCGTTCTCACCCACAATAACTTTGCGGCGAACGCGATCAACCTCAACGCTTGCTGGCAAATTACAAGCGCAGATCGACTTCTCCTTGCCCTGCCTCTTTTTCATGTACATGGGCTGGGGAATGGCCTGCACTGCTGGCTTCTCTCCGGTTGCAGGATGCGACTGCTGGAGCGTTTCGACCAACGCGCTGCGGAACAGATGTTCGTTGATTTTTGCCCCACGCTCTTCTTCGGTGTGCCGACCATATACGTGAGGCTCCTCGAAATTCCTGAATCGTCCGCTCGCGAAATAGGCAGGTTTATGAGACTCTTCGTATCCGGGTCAGCGCCACTGCCGGCTCAAGTTCTCGAAGATTTTCAGTCCCGCTTTGGCCACAGGATACTCGAGCGGTACGGGATGACGGAAACGATGATGAACATCAGCAACCCGTATGCCGGCGAGCGCCGCGCCGGCTCCGTTGGCTTTCCTTTGCCAGGCGTCTCGGTTCAGATCCGCGATCCGGACGGCAAGGTTCTGCCCGACGGCGAGACGGGCGAACTCTTCGTGCGCGGCCCGAACGTATTTGCAGGTTACTGGAGGAACACAGATGCGACTGACGCCGCATTTAGCGCAGGCTTTTTCCGCACCGGGGACATCGGCGAACGTTCGCCGGACGGCTACTACACGCTCAAGGGCCGTAGGAGCGACTTAATCATCTCCGGTGGATTCAACATCTACCCGCGTGAGATCGAAGAGTTCCTCATTGAGCAGGACGGGGTCGCCGAGGCGGCGGTTGCCGGTGTACCGGACAAGGTGCGGGGAGAAGTTGCCGTTGCCTACGTTGTTTGTCGATCGGATTTTCCTTTGGAAATGCTCGAAGCTCGCTGCCGTAGCTCGCTGGCTTCCTTCAAGGTCCCTCGTGCGTTCGTTCGAGTGGAGAGTTTACCGCGCACCGCATTGGGTAAAGTGCAAAAGCATCTTCTTCCGCCAATGAATGAGCCGACGACATGAGAGTCGAGGAACTGCCAACACCAGCGTTGCTTGTGGACATCGATGTTTTACAGTCGAACATTCAGCGAATGTCGGCGCACGCCGAAAACGCCGGCAAAAGACTCAGGCCTCATGTCAAGGCTCACAAATGCGTGCAGATTGCGCGCCGTCAAATTGAGGCCGGGGCTGCCGGAATCTGTGTCGCTACTGTCCCTGAGGCGGAAGCTAATGGGTCGTGCGGGGATCGAAAGCCTACTCTTAACGAGCCCGGTTGCGGACCTCGCAAAATGCGAGCGGATGGTTGCGCTTTGTAGGCTTGTACCGGACGTCGCCGTCGTCGATCGATCATCCCGAACAGGTCGAGTTGTACGCCAGAAGCGCAAACGACGCGGGTTGTACGTTGAAGATATTGGTCGACCTCGATGTGGGCGATCATCGTACCGGCGTTCCGCCTGGAGAGCCGGCTTTCGAGTTGGTAAAAGCGATTCTGTCGAATCGAAGTCTTACGTTTCACGGATTGCAGGCTTACTCGGTTCGCGCCTCCCACATGAGCGAAGCGGAAGGTCGGGAGTCATATAACTCCGGAGCCCTCGAGTGCGCATTGCACACTAAGCAGATGCTGGAATCGCACAGCATCGCGACGCCGGTCATCACCGGCGGTAGCACCGGAAGTTATGCCGACGATTCGAAATTGGCTTATCTCACAGAGCTGCAAGCCGGATCGTACGCTCTGATGGACGGAGCTTATGCCCGCATCGGGATAAAGGAATTCGGTCATGCGCTAACTGTCCTCGGTACTGTTGTAAGCGCAAATCACCCTGACAGAGTCACGGTGGACGCGGGCTTCAAAGCTTTTGCGACTGACCGTCCGTTCGGTCCGGACTTGAAAGATAATTCCAGTGCGCGTTATCAGTGGGCTGGCGATGAGTTCGGGTATATCTTCTTCGAAAACGCCTCCAACCGGCTTCGGCTCGGAGATCGTGTGAAGTTCGTGCCTCCGCATTGCGATCCGACCGTGAACCTTTACGATCGCATTTACGCATGTCGCGGAGATGAAGTTGAGGAAATATGGCCAGTGATGGACCGGTATCATGAGCACTGAACTTTCGCGAGAATCGGATCGTCTCTCTCAACTCAAGCCCACCGCGGTCAACGCAATTCTTGCGGAAGTGCGGGACGTTAAAGGCTCAAAGGCAAATCTCTTGTCAGTCTTATGCGCGGCGAGCCGGATTTTTCCACTCCTCCGCACATCGTTGAGGCGGCCATCTCCGCATTGCGGTCAGGTCGAACTTCCTATCCGGAGAACCGTGGCGAGCCAAGGCTGCGAGATGCGGTCGCGGAGAAACTTGGCCGGGACAATGGACTTACATATGATCCCGCCACTGAAATCCTAATCACCGACGGCGCGACACTGGGCCTGTATGCGGCATTGATGACACTGCTCGGACCGGGAGATGAGATCCTGATTCCAGATCCCATCTACGATGCGTATCAATCGCCGATACGTCTGACCGGAGCCCGCGCGCGGCCAGTGAAGAGCAGCCGTGAAGGAGGTCGGTTCCAGATCGGTATCGCGGCCTTGGAAGCCGCATGGACGCCAAGTTGCCGTGCCCTGCTGCTCAACACTCCGTGGAATCCGGTTGGTACAGTCTTAACGCGCAAAGAGTTGGCTGGCATCGCGGAGTTTGCGGCAAGCCGCGATTTGATGGTGATCAGCGATGAGATCTACGAGTCGATTACTTACGAAGGTCATGTGCATGTCTCACCCGCCGCAATTTCTCCTCAGATGCGGCAGCGTTGCGTTGTTGTGAACAGCCTTTCGAAGACCTACTCTATGACCGGCTGGCGGCTTGGGTATTGTGCGGCCCCTGTGCACATTGTGCGATCAATGCTTCTGATCCTCCAACAATCAAGCCGTGGTCCGGCCACCTTCATCCAGGACGCAGGTGTGGCTGCTCTCACCGGACCTCAGGATTGCGTGTTGCAGATGCGGAATACGTATGCCGAACGCAGACGGCTCGCTAACGATGCTCTTAGCGGTCAGCCCGGAATAGATGTCATCAATCCCGAGGGCGGATTTTTCACGATGTTGGATATCGGTAGCTGCGGGCGAAGCTCCGATGACGTCCGCCGGCATTTACTTCACGAGCACGGAGTTGTCGTCGTGCACGGGCGAGCCTATGGCGAAGCAGGGGAGGGTACGCTTCGCGTCTCATTTGCGAGCGGGGGAGACACTCTGACGCGTGGCCTTGAGCGTTTGCGAGAAGGTCTGCGCACTCTATGAACCTTGTTTCGATCACAACATCCTCACCTTCTTCGAGAGCAGATGCGCAGCGAGTGGATGTCCCTACTCTCGAACGCGAGTTGAGAGCGTCCATCGAAGGTGAAGTTCGCTTCGACAAAGTATCCCGCGCTCTTTATTCAACCGACGCGAGCGTCTATCAAATCGAACCGCTTGGTGTAGTTGTGCCGAAGTCACGCCTGGACATCATTCGCGTGGTTCAAATCTGTAGCAAAGTTCGTTGTCCTCTTACGATGCGAGGCGGCGGAACCTCACAAGCGGGTCAAGCGATCGGTGAAGGACTGCAGGTAGACACGTCGAAGTATTACAACCAGGTCCTCGAATTGAATGTCGCAGAGCGGTGGGTTCGCGTGCAGCCAGGCATCGTACTCGATGAGCTGAACGCCCAATTGAAACCACACGGCCTGCGCTTCGCTCCTGATATTTCGACTGCGAGCCGCGCCACGATCGGCGGCATGATGGCCAACAACTCGAGCGGCGCTCGATCGGTGCTTTACGGCAAGACGATCAATCACGTGCTGGCTCAGGAGGTGGTGCTTTCGGACGGATCGGTGGTTCAGTTTCATCCGATCAGCCTTCAGCAGGCGGAGTCGATTGCCCGTGGTGACTTCACTCGAGGCCGAATGTTACCGGACGGTTCTGCGTGTTGCCGAAGAGTGTCGAGAAGAAATTGAACGGCGGTTCCCCAAAGTGCTTCGGCGTGTCGGCGGCTATAATCTCGATGAGTTTGTCCAGCCCGGAGCTCCTGTTGATCTAACGAAACTGATGGTGGGCTCGGAAGGCACATTAGGCGTCGTGCTGGAAGCCAAGCTGAACTTAGTCCCTCTACCGAAAGCGAAAGCAGTACTCACCATTCAGTTTGCCGAAACGCTCGAAGCGCTGGCGGCCACACCCGTCATACTCGAGCATCGTCCGTCTGCTGTGGAAGTGATGGACGCCTTCATCCTGAGCCACACCAAACAAAGCGCATCGCTGGATCGAATCCGGCAAAGCTTTATTAGTGGCGATCCTGGAGCTTTACTGTGCGTTGAGTTCTATGACGATGAAGCGGAAAACTTGCCACCACGAATCGATGCTCTGGAAAAGGAGTTGCGGTCCAAAGGCCTTGGCTATTACTTCCATAGAGCGCTTGGAGCTTAGTGAGCAAGCTCGCATCTGGAGCTTGCGCGAGGCGGCGCTTGGATTATCCATGGCAATGAAGGATGAGGCCAAATCGATCTCGTTCGTTGAGGACACGGCCGTAGCGCCCGAGCGGCTGCGCGATTACATCGAAAAATTTCTTGGCATCCTTCGTAAACACAACACAACCGCCGGCGTCTACGCTCACGCCTCAGTCGGCTGCCTGCACGTACGGCCCGTCGTCAATCTGAAAACGGAGCAGGGCATTGCGACTTTCGAAACGATTGCAAATGAGGTAGCAGACTTGGTGCTCGAGTTCGGTGGCGCTCTGTCCGGCGAACATGGAGACGGGCTCGTACGAAGTCCGTTTCATCCGCAAGATGTTCGGCCCAAGTTGTACGATGCCTTCTGCACCATTAAACAGTACGTTCGATCCTCACGGGATATTTAATCCTGGAAAGATCGTCGATGCCCCGCCGATCACCAGGAATCTGCGATTTGGGGCAGGGTACAAAACACCTGATCCTCCAACGTATTTTGATTACCGGGATTATGGGGGCATGGGTGGCGCTGTCGAAATGTGCAGCGGTCTGGGCGCCTGTCGCAAGAAGCTCGAGGGTACGATGTGCCCTTCTTACATGGCGACTCTTGAGGAGGCGCACAGTACTCGCGGACGAGCGAACGTTCTTCGTCTGGCAATGAGCGGGCGTCTAGGCGAATCCGGCCTGGGAGACGAGGGCGTGTATCGAGTGCTGGACCTTTGCCTCGAATGCCGGGCATGCAAAGCGGAGTGTCCGGTTGGCGTGGATGTAGCGCGATTCAAGAGCGAGTTCCTCGCCGACTATTGGAAGCGGCATGGAACTCCGGCGCATGCCCGGATGCTCGGGGCGCGCATGAAATCGCAAGATGGGGCAGCAAGATGGCGAGTGTGGCCAATCTTCGCATCGGGACTCGGAGCAGTTCGAGCGATGAATGAGCGGCTCTTCGGCATCGACCGCCGTCGCAGCCTCCCGAGATGGAGCAGGCGTACATTCCGCGACTTGACAGCGCATCGAGATGCTCCCAACCCGGAAGTGCTCATCTTCAATGACACTTTCACGAATTTCTACAATCCGGAAATCGGAGTTGCCGCTATGGATGTCCTGCGAGGCTGGAGGACTTCGGGTCGGGTCGCAAAAAACGTATGCTGCGGGCGTCCTCTCATCTCCAAAGGATTGTTGGCGCGCGCTCGAGGACCGTGCTCGAGAGAATGTGAAGATATTGTTTCGGGCAGCACAGGCGGGAAAGCGTATCGTATTCTGTGAACCCAGTTGCCTGTCGGCTGTCCGAGAGGATGCGCCTTCCCTCTCTGAGAGGAGAGGAGCAACGTAAGGCTGAAATCGTTGCGCGCGCTTGCATGCTATTCGAGGAGTTCCTCGAACTCGAGTTAGCCGCAGGCCATATCGATCTGAAATTCGCCGAAGCGAAAGGGCCTATTCTGTTTCATGCCCACTGCCATCAGAAGTCGATGGGCCTCGCTCCCATCACCAAAGAAGTTGCTGGCTCGGATTCCTTCAGCCTCGATCGTAGATCCTGATGCGGGCTGCTGCGGTATGGCTGGCTCTTTCGGCTATAGTCGTCGAGCATTTCGACGTATCTCGACAAATAGGCGAGCGGCGACTGTTTCCCGCAGTTCGGAGCAGCGCTCCGGGAACCACGATTGTCGCGCCTGGATTTTCGTGCAGGCATCAGATCCGAGACTTCACAAGCGCGACGGCAGTGCATCCGGCGACTCTACTGCAATCCAAGCTGGTGAGCGCGCAATGAGCCTCGCGGCGCTTTCGTTGTTCGCTCTGTTCTTTACGGTCTTTCTGAGTTGCGTCACAAAACTGAACGTTGGCGTGCTTGCGATAGCAATGGCATGGATCATCGGTGTGTACGGCGGGCGATTATCCGTTGAGCAAATCACGTCCGGATTTCCTGTTCAGCTGTTCTTGACCCTAGTTGGGATGACGCTGTTGTTTTCGCAAGCCCAGGTGAATGGCACATTAGACAAACTCGCTCATAAAGCCGTGCGTGTCTGCAGGGGCAACGCCGGCGTTATCCCGATCATGTTTTTCTTCGTGGCCGTTGGGCTTGCTTCGATGGGACCCGGGCAACATCGCCTCAGCGGCTTTGATGGCTCCGCTTGCGATGGCAGTTGGCGGTCGCGCGAAGGTTCCGGCGTTCCTCATGGCGATCATGGTTGGCAATGGCGCAAATGCCGGATCCTATCGCCATTTCGCGCCTACTGGGATTATCGTGAACGGACTCGATGGCGAAGATCGGCATGTTCGGTTTGGGTTGGCCGGTTTTTTGGACCAACCTCGCGGCTCATGCTGTGAGTAACTCTTGTCGCCTACTTATTGTTTGGCGGGTCGCGCCTGTTTGCGTTCCGCGCAATCCTGAGCGAAGAACTGCCCCGCGCCGACTGTTGCGGCAACTTATTCCCTCGACCGGAGCAACTGGATAACTCTCGCCGTGATCGTCTCATTGTTAACAGCGTCATTTGTCTCCGTATCAATGTCGGCATGGGCGCATTTGCTGCGGCCGGGATTCTGGGTCTGCTGCGTGTGGCCGATCATGGCGAATCCCTGCGCAAGATCCCTTGGGGCGTCATAGTGATGGTAAGTGGGGTCACAGTGCTGATCGCGCTACTAGAGAAGACGCAGGGCCTGGCCCTTTTCACAGATCTTCTGGCGCGAGTTTCGACCAAAGAATCGGTCACTGGATTCGTTGCGTTCCTCACCGGAGTCGTTTCGGTCTACAGCAGCACATCGGGAGTTGTATTGCCCGCCTTCCTGCCGACGGTACCCGGCCTGTCCGCGCAACTTGGCGGCGCCGATCCGGTTTCGATCGCCTTGTCGATGAATATCGGCTCCCATCTGGTAGACATGTCACCGCTGTCGACGATCGGCGCACTCTGCATCGCGGCGGCGCCGATCGATGCGGATACGCGAAAGCTATTCAATCGGCTGCTTGCATGGGGGCTATCGATGACGTTTGTCGGCGCGATCGTATGTTGGACCGCCTTCCGGCCGTAATATTGAGATCTCGGCCAAGAAAATATTAAGCCGTAAGCGCTCAACCGGATGTCTATGTTGTGCGGTGATCTATGAAGAATGGACTGTGGAACAACTGCGCGTTCTATCTCCTCATCCTAGCGTTTAGTTCATATGCCCAGAATGAGCCAAATAAATCGGCAGGTTGCGCGAAGGGCGGGGCGGTGTTCGGCATAGATCCGCTCGGACGCACCCTGATGTTGAAGGACAGAACGGGTTATCTAACATCGATTGAATTACCTTCGGAGCTTCCCATATGGAAGCTGCAAATGACGGAAGCAGGGCAGGTTTCATCCACGCCGGTTCGTATGAAGTTCGAAGAAATCCTTACGAATGATCTCGTTGTGCATCGAGGGTGATATTGACGCCAAAAAGCTGTCGAAGGCTACGGTCGTTCCGCGTGGCGAATTGGAGCAGTCTCAACGCAATTTCGCTCTGAAATGGCAATCGGAATCTGTTTTCGGCTCGATACTGACGATTGACGCTGCATCGCGCAAGCTCACGGTAATGCCGATGGTTGCGCAGAGTTCCCCTTCACCCACGGAGATTAACCTTCCGGCCGAAGTTCTATTCAGAACCTATCCTTCCACAGCGATGCGAATAAATGATGCGGGTCCGATTCGGTTTGAGGATTTACAGACCGGCGACCGGGTGTATATCCGCGGGCGGCGAATGTCCGGAACCCCGATACTAGATGCCAATCTCGTGATCAAAGGCGGCATGCGCGCGATCTTAGGGACTCTGCTCGAAGTAGGGGGCGCGCAAGTGCGTATACGCGAATACGGAACCGGCCGAACGCTAGCCATGTCGATCCCATCTACACTGGCGTATCGCACGACAGCCGAACTCAAAGATACCTCCGGCGCGGTGAAACTTGATGAGTCGAGACTGGCGATGATCAGGGTTTCTGATCTGCAAATCGGGGATACGGTGCTCGTTGTTGGCACGACCGATGACAACTCGAACACCGGTAACGGTCTCGGGGTGGTTGCGCATTTCGGGTATTTTGGAAGCTCGCCGATCGATGGCGGCGGCCAGCAAATAACCTGGATATTGAAGTGAAGGGATCTGTGTAATCTGCGAGTGCTTGGATGAAATTTTCAGGCGCACGACCGGCGACAGCGTCTCAGGAAGCCGAGCGGCTCTCGCGTGTGATCTTTCACTATGCTGCGCGGATCGGAAGCGAGGCTGATCCCGACAAACTCCTTCAGCTAAATGCTGATATGGCTAGGGATCTCGTGCAAGCGGACCGATGCAGTATCTGGTTGCGCGACAGTTCCTCCGGCGAGCTTTGGACAAAGATCGCACACGGTCTTCCGGAGATACGAATTGCAGAAGGGCACGGATTGGTGGGAGCTTGCATCGCTGCAAACGAAGCCATCGTAGTGAACGATACTTCGAAGGATTCTCGTTTTAATGAGGGTGTCGACCGTTCGAGCGGTTATGTCACGCAATCAGTCCTTATTCTGCCGTTGCGATCCCATGAAGGGGATGTAATTGGCGCCTTGCAAGTGCTAAACAAACCTGGTGGTTTTCAGGACAGCGATGTGAAGCTACTGGCATTCGCAGCTTCCTTTTCTGCGTCTGCGCTCGTGGCCCAAAAGCTAAGGCAAGAAGCGGAAGCGGCGCGTCTTCTTTTTCACGAGCTGGAAATCGCCCGGGACGTACAGCAGCGGCTCTTTCCACCGCATCCGCCTCTTATTCGTGGCTTGGATATAGCCGCGTATTGCAGGCCAGCGAATTTGGTCGGTGGGGACTATTACGATTTTCTTTACCGGCCGGACTCGGAACTGTGGTTTACAGTTGGTGATGTTTCGGGCAAAGGAGTGTCGGCGGCCGTCCTGATGGCAAGTCTGCAGGCGTCCTTGCGTACCCAACTCAATGGTCGGCCTAGCTCGGCTGCCGACATCGTGTCCGACTTGAATCAGGCCGTATGCTCATTGCTTGGCCAGGAGCGTTACAGCACTCTATTCTGTGCGCGGCTAAACCCCTTCAACTGGACGTTGACCTATGTCAATGCCGGTCATATCTATCCTCGGCTCCTACGGTCTACCGGCACACTGGATCTCTTAGATCGCGGTGGCTTTCCAGTTGGGCTGATCGATTCAGCTGACTATGAACAGGCTGACATTCGTCTCGAATCAGGGGACCTGCTGGCGTGCTTCTCCGACGGGATCACAGAAGCTAGAAACAGCCGTGGAGAAATGTGGGAAGAGGATGACATTGACAAAATTCTCCGTGACAACCGGCATAAGAACTCGACTGAAATCCTTGGCAAGCTGATCGAAGCCGCTGATGATTACATGGGCGCCGCAGAGCAGGCCGATGACATTACAATCGTCCTGCTGCGCGTGCTCTAGTCTTCGAGCATATGAAATTCGGAATGACGTCGATGGCGTTGACCATGCTTCTCGGCTCCTCGCCCTCAGTGGCTCAGACGCCTCCGGATGCTCTTCTGCGCTGGATGGACAAGATTGCGCAACAGCAGCTACAAGCTCGTGAGAACGCAATCGCCGCGATCGGGACCGTCGCTGATGCGGAACAGCGTAAGAAGATCGTCCGCGGTAAGATCCTCGACGCCTTGGGCGGGCTGCCGGATTACAACGGACCGCTCAATGCCAGAGTCACAGGGCAAATCCAAGCCAATGGCTATGTAATCGAGAAAATCATTTACGAAAGTCTGCCTGGTTATTATGTGACGGCTAATCTATACCGGCCGAATCAGCCCGGTCGATATCCGGGTGTCCTTCTACAGGCGGGACACACGCAGGAAGGCAAGGCAGAGCCGCAAGTTTTGGCCGCAAATCTGGCCCTGAAAGGGTTTGTTTCCTTGGCATTCGATCCGGCAGGGCAGGGAGAAAGAGAGCAAACCTACGATCCGCAGTTGAAGGGACCGGCGGCGGGTTGGTCAGTCAATGAACACATACATGCAGGGGCACAAAGCAGTCTGATCGGAGAGGGCGTGGGCCGATACTTTTTATGGGATGCGAAACGGTCTATCGATTACTTGCTCACCCGGCCTGAGGTCGATCCCGGAGCGGCTGGGAGCGGCTGGTTGTTCCGGCGGCGGCGCATTAACCACATTCATGGGCGCTCTGGACTCACGAATCAAAGCCGTTGCCGCGGCCTGTTTTCCTAACTCATATCGAGTTTTGTTTTCCGGGAGCAATCCACATTCGGAGATGACGCTTCCTCATCATCTCTCCTCCGGCCTGGATACCGCCGATTTCGTCGAGTTGTCTGCTCCGACGCCGTGGCTGCTCCAGGCGACGGAGGATGACTACTTTACGCCCCGCGGAGCCCAGCTCGTGTATGAAGAGGCTCGGCGCTGGTACAAGCTGTACGGAGCGGAGCAGAAGATTGCGTTGTTCGTCGGCCCAGGCCCGCATGGAACACCGCTTGTTAGTCGCGAGGCAATATATCGCTGGTTCATTCGCTGGCTGAAGGATGGCCAAGGCGACTTCCATGAAACTCGCGTCAGGAGCTATACGAATCACGAACTGTTGGTCACCAGGACAGGCCGCGTAGAGGATGAACCCAGAAGTCGAAAGCTGTATCAGCTCATCTTGGACCGCTTTCAAGAGAAGAAGAAACCAGAAAGTCCGGCAGAACTGCTATCTGAGTTGCGGAGGCTTCGAATACCTACCGATGGTTCCGCTCCTCCAATAAAGCTTTTGGATCAGTCCACTGGCAAGGGCTTTCAGAACCTTCATATTCTCTTTGAAAGCGAGCCCGGCATCGACATCGACGCGAGGCTGTACATCCCGGTATCGAAGGGCAAAAAGCCGGCCGTCGTTCTTCTCGCCGGGAAACTTGCCGATGATCTGGCCGAGAAAATCACGGAGAACGGGCGCATTGTGCTGAAGCTTGAACCCAGACATTCTGACGTGCTCGATGACCGGCGACCCTATGTTGGCGATTGGCTGGCGAATACGCGCGCCGAGCAGATCGGAGTCAGCCTGCCTGCTGTCCGAGCGCACGACATTCTGCGCGGAGTCGATTTATTATGCGCGCGGCCCGATGTGGATCCCACGTCGATTCGGGCCGCCGGTCAAGGTATCAAAGGAATCTGGCTACTGTTAGCCGCGGCTTTCGATTCACGGATTCAAAAAATATGGTTGGATAAGACTCCGTACAGCCTTTCAGAGGCGCTGCACAACACCGTGAATACGAATTTGTATGATGCAGCGATCTACGGTTTTGCGCTGCACTGGGATCTGGAGAGCCTCATCCAAGCTATGGGTGACCGGCCTGCGCTGTGGACAGACCCGACGAATTGGATGGGAAGGATAGTCGATCTCGGACCCAAATTTCGGTATAGGTGGGTACTCGGCGATCTCACAGAGATGAGCGACACACAGGATAGTGAGTTCGCCGAGGACTTCCTGAAGTAGCCGAGTTAGAAGATCGCCCCGAACAATACCTCGCCCTGGCTTCTGGTAAGTCGCGCGAGGTCGGTTGACGGTGGTTCTCCCCAACGTAAGTATCGAACTTCACCGGAGAGTCGAAGCTTATTGAGCCGCAACTCGAGGCCGAAAGCGCCCACAAAAGCGTTATGCGTCGGAGTCACCCCAGGAGGTAGATCGTTGAAGATTCGATAGGCGCCTCCTGCTGCAACGAAAGGCTTGAGGACCGGAATCGGAAAGCGGAATTTTGCGAGGTATGGAATCTCCCAGGAACTTGACTTAACCGCGGTTAGACCGCTTGCTGCATTCACAACCTCGTAATTAGTTCCCCGGTATAGTCCATCCACTTCGAAGGCAAATCCGAAAGGGATGCGCAATTCGGCTACTGGACCAATGAGATAGTTTCCCTCTTGGGTGAGGGTTGCCGTGGAGTTTGGGATATTGCTGGCGAGGAGATCGGTAAACGGGAATCCGCCTTTTACTCCGATCCCAAAACCAAAATCGAGATGCTGCGCAGGCAAATTGCCCACGAAGAGGACAAGTCCAAACATAACAGCTCGAATATTCATTGAACCTCCGTCTTGTTTACATTGACTACGAATCAGTTCGGAGAATTTCATCAAACGGCTAGTTCTTTAAAACAACCAGCGCGTCAAGTCCAGGTTGTGGTGAAAGGAATCAGCGGCTGGAACCGCGTCGGTATTGAAAGTTACTATCGGGACTGTCGCTTCCGATAGACCGCCATGACTGCGGTATTCGGGAGGAAGCTGTTCCGATTCTTTGTCGAGACTGCCGAAAACGGTTTGTCGGTCACCTAACACCATTAAGTGCCCGATTCGTGAGGCCATCGTTCGAAACCGCTTGGCAGCCTCACTCCGCGTGAGTACCTGCTCCACTCCTTCGAGTCCACTGATGAGCTCTGCCGCCTTATCGGTGTCCTTTGCCGATCGTAGATAGACCCAAGAAGAGCCGCCGAATCCACGATGATGTTTGACGTATTTGTCCTGTTCAGCGGAGATGACCGCCCTCAGCGCCAATCCCCTTGCAAGGCAAGCTTTCTCCAGATCCCAACAGAGGCTTTTGTGGTTCATACCATGATCCGCTGTCAGCAGCATCGCGGCATCGGGCGCGGCGTGGGCAAGATCGCCCAATAAAGCATCCAGCGTGCCCAGGTGACGTCGAGATTCGCCTGACTCTGGAGGCCACATGTGCATGGGGTAGTCTGTCGTGTGAATGTACATCAGCCCGATATCTGGACGATGTTCGGCTATCCAGATGGCGGCTTTCAGAAGCCAGTAGTTGATCTCCGGACTGTAGATCTGGGGCGGAGATCCGATCCGCTGGATCCATTCCGGCGTGGGTTCTTCAGGAGAAATAGCCAAGCTGGCGCCCCGGGGAAGCAGACTGATTGTCTTCTTCTTCGATGAGAGCAGCGCCGACTTCACACCGCTTTCGGCCACATGTTCGAAGATTGTCGGGCGCAGGACTAGGTCGGCGCTTTCCATGTAGAGCTGTTTTCCGGTGTCCTCATCGAGAAAGAAATTCGCTGTTATGCCGTGCTCTTCCGGAAAGCAGCCACAGCAAAGACTCGCGTTGTTAGCGTTCGTTACGGAGGGCATGACTCCGCGCACCGTCTTCCGAATCCCTTTCTTGCCCCAGGCCGTCAGAATGGGCATCGGACTGGCATTGATGTAGTCCTCTCCCAAACCGTCGATCAGGAAAATGAAGATACGTTGACGCCCCTTCGCTAGCAGGGCCGGAGCAGTGAAGAGGAATTGTCGACGATTCATCTAATCCTATTGTGAAGTGTTCGCGATCGATAACTACTTCTTTAAAGGATACGCATGGAGTTGCGGTCCAATGACGGTTGAGAATCTGTAGTTCGCTCGATGATCGGCATCGATGGTCCAGAACATGGCGCCAATCATGCCTGGATATCCGTTGGGATTGCGCAGTTTGTACTTGCTTCCAGCAGGCGCCCTGCCTGTGATGATGTAGTTCATTGCTTGACTAACGATTTCGGGCGTCGTGTCTGCGGTGAGAAAACCGACTGCAACCTTCTCGGCGGGTATGGGCGGAAAAGAGCTGACTGAGGTCGCCTCCAACAGGGAAGCCATGCAGAAGTAGTTCTGTCATGGCGGCGTGGTAATCCACCGATCCGGGCTGATAGATCTGGCCGTCCAGGCCTTGGAGCGGAGGTGTGTTGTAGTCCTGCACATCCATAAAGGTAAGGATGTCACGGATAGCATACGCAATTGGCAGATAGGAGCCGAACTGGCCTCCGTAGCTCGGGTATCCAGATGGGATTTGCGTACCTTCGGGCACGAGGCTGATCCTGAAACCTGATCCAAAGTGATCGTGCAATTGGCGGACCGCGGAGATGAGATTCACGATGGATGGTGTCGTGGGATTCTGAAATCCGTGTCGCGCGGATCGATCGACAGGGACGGACTTTCGAAATCGATATCGATCCCATCAGCCATATTCCTTGACAATGTTGGTGACCGATGAGACGAAGTTCGGAACCCGTTTCGGATCGGCGAGCGTGAAGTGTTGGCCGCCGCCACCGAGTGAGATCAGGACGGTCTTACCTTGCTTTTTCAGATGGGCAATTTCCGCTTCGAATTGGTCGGTATCGAGCCCTGTAGGTACGTGAAATTGCATTGTTCCCTCCGGTGCGTTCTTATCCGGTGTAGAAAAAGCAACGATGATCACGTCCCATTGCGGCGATAGCTCCCGGAGCGGAATTGTGGACGTTGCAGATCCGTAGCCTGGACGAACGCAAGATGGAGGATATGTATGTTGGTTCGCATAGAATAGTGCAAATCACGCAAGTGTGATGTTATCAAGTAGCATAATTATCCAGGTATGAAGAAACTTGTCCTCCTAGTCCCGGCATCGCTCTGTTTTCTGTGGGCCCAGGCAAATCAGCCGGCAACAATTTATCAACTACTCACTCAGTCCAACGAAGAAGACAAGACAGCAAAAGACTTGCGGGAGTATATCAAGGCGAGTTATACGAAGCATGAATTCCTGATTCGGATGAGAGACGGCGTGCGCCTCTTCACCTCGGTATATACGCCCAAACTCGACGGCGAACAGTTTCCGATCCTGATCAATCGGACACCCTATACCGTGGCGCCCTACGGCATTGACAATTACCGGGCGTCCTTGGGACCTTCGGAGAAGTTCGCTCGTGAAGGTTTCATCTTTGTGTATCAGGATGTGCGCGGCAAGGGACGCTCTGAAGGACAGTTCGTACACGTCAGACCGCATAATCCGAATAAGAAAACAGCTAAAGACATTGACGAGTCGAGTGACACGTACGACACCGTTGACTGGCTGATCAAACATGTGCCGAACAACAACGGTAAAGCAGGCATCTATGGCATTTCGTATCCGGGATTTTATGCCGCCAACGGCGCAATCGATGCCCATCCCGCGATGAAAGCGAGCTCTCCTCAGGCCCCGGTTTCAGAGTGGTTCATCGGGGATGATTTCCGCCACAATGGCGCATTGTTTCTTGCGCACGCCTTTCGCTTCTTTTCAGCTTTCGGACAGGATATCCGTCCGAGCAATGAGCCTGGTTCACCTAGCGTGGTCCCCTTCAAGTACGGAACTCCGGACGGTTATGAGTTCTATCTCAAAACTGGTCCACTGCAGAATTTCGACGAAAGATTCTTCCACGGAAAGATCGAGTATTGGAACGAATTGATGGACAACGACACCTATAGTCCTTATTGGCAGGCGCGAAACATACGGCAGTATATGAAGGCGGTGAAGCCGGCGATGTTGACCGTAGGCGGATGGTTTGACGCCGAAGATCTATTCGGCGCGCTCAGGCTTTATGGCGCAGCTGAGAAGCAGAGTCCCGGCGCAGAGAACATGGTGGTCATGGGTCCGTGGGTTCATGGCGGTTGGTCTCGCGGTGATGGGGATCATCTGGGCCCTGTGCCATTCAACTCCAAGACCGGCGTCTTCTATCGGGAGAATATTGAATTTCCTTTCTTCCTTTATCACCTCAAGGGCAAGGGCGAACCGAAGCTGCCCGAGGCCTACATGTTCGAGACCGGACGTAATGAATGGCACAAGCACACCGAATGGCCCCCTAAAGCTGCCAAGCCCGCAACTTTCTATCTGGGGGACGGCGGTAGACTCGCAGCAGAGTCTCCCACCGGTTCGGCAGAAGCGTTTGACGAGTACGTGAGCGATCCTAATAAGCCTGTCCCATTTACCAGCGATATTGAGCAGAACATGGCTACCACTTACATGGTCGATGATCAACGCTTCGCATCGTCACGGCCCGACGTCGTGGTCTATCAAACGCCACCCTTGGAAAAAGATTTACGTGTGGCAGGACCGCTCAAAGTCACGTTGTATGTCTCCACAAGCGCCACCGATTCGGATTGGGTAGTTAAGCTGATCGATGTCTACCCGCCCGACTTCCCTGACGCTGAGCCGCCGCTCCTGATTCCAGGGCAAACCCAGGTTTACGAGCGGCCGGTGAAAATGGGTGGTTATCAACAACTCGTTCGCGGAGAGCCCTTCCGTGGAAAGTTTCGACACAGTTTCGAAAAACCTGAGCCGTTTACACCGGGGAAGGTAGAAAAGATCGAGTTCGAGTTGCCGGATATCTATCACGCGTTCCGAAGCGGGCATCGTGTCATGGTTCACGTGCAAAGTTCGTGGTTCCCGTTAGTGGATCGCAATCCGCAAAAATTCATGAAGATCTCGCAAGCACGCGCGGAGGACTTTCAGAAGGCCACACAGCGAATCTATAGGTCTGGCAAGAATCCGTCCTCGGTGCAGTTACCCGTTTTGGAATGAAACTGACGTTATGGTTGCGATCGGAAGGCGGCGGATGAAATGGATGAAATTTCAATATCGTCTTTGTTGATCGGTCTCGTCAGCGGAGTCGTATCGTCGGTTCTGACGTACTTCACAACGCGCTCAAAGATCCGGCTGGACATGACGGTCACATACGATAGAGCGCTGCACGACAAAAGGCTGGAACTCTACAAGGAACTCTGGCCGAGGACAGCGCCGCTGGCACGATTCACGCCACGTTTTGTACTGACCTACAACATCGTGAAAGGCGTGGCCGAAGAAACGCGAGAGTGGTACTTCAGAGAGGGCGGAATCTATCTTTCAAAACGGAGCCGCTCGCCATATTTCCTGTTGAAAGAACGGCTGCAGCAGGTCATGGACGATGAATCTCGCGCCGCTCGCCCGGATGATCCCATAGAGGGCAGGACTTGCGAAGCTATATTGGACGCGGCCAGCCGGCTGCGCACAAGTTTGGCCGACGACATACGAACTAGAAACGCTCCCTGGCTCGCTCATTGGTAGAATTTTCCGCACTCAGCCTCAACCGCAAAAAAAACAACGCACCGGGTCGAATCGGAATCGAAAAGCCGGCAGCGCCACTAATGAGGGCCGAGGCGAATTATTCCCTACTGCACACTCATGCATAGATTCTCGATCTTGAGTCCTAGCCGACTTCTTGCTTTCCTAGCCCTCCTTGAGGTCGCCAACCTTGACGCGCGTCCGAAGAAGGACATCATTCGTTTCAGGAATGGCGATAAATGGACCTGCGAGATTAAAAAGCTCGATCATGGCTTTTTGTCTGTCGGTCTGGATTACGTGGACGGAACTGTACAGGTCGATTGGGGTGAGGTTGTCAGCATTGAGAGCCCACAGCAATTTGTCATATTGGATCACAATGGGAGGGTATACGTTGGCGGACTCTCCACCAGGGCAACTCGTCCCGATCAGGAACCAACGCTCATTATTCGAAGCGGTCCTTCGGAAGCCACCATACCCGAAACTGACATTTCTTCCATCGAACAAACCGAATTGAAGTTTTGGAATGGGTTGCACGGAGGCATTAGCGGCGGCGTAAACTTCACAAAAGGTGAGAGTCAGACTCAGTACAACTTCAGCAGCAACGTCGATTATCGCAGGAAGTATTGGTCTTCTGGAGCTGATTTTCAATCTTCCTTCGCCGGTTCCGTTTCGGCCAAAAACAACCTTCGCAACGAACTAAGCCTGTATTCGCTGCGGCTGCTGAATGAGAGAAATTACTTCGGCATCGGCATCGCAGATTTCCTACATAGTGACGAACAACAATTAGCTCTTCGGACCATCGCGGGTGGTGGCCTCGGTAAGATCCTTGTGAACACCGATCGCAGTCAGATTCTCGTACTCGGCGGAGCAGTTTGGACGAACGAGAAGTACACAACCGATGAGGCAGGTACCCCCAACTTCAATAGCGCAGAGGGACTCGTCGGCGCGAGACTCCAATACTTTCGCTTTACCAAGCAAAACTACTTTTTGAATTTCTACGCTTATCCGAGTTTTACCGAACCGGGGCGAATTCGCGCGGATGCCAACGCCGGCATCAAATTCAAGCTGATCAAGGACCTGACTTTCAATTTGAACGTCTATTTGAACTACGATAGTCACCCTCCACGCTCGACCAGTAAAAGTGACTATGGCGCAAGTTCAACGATCGGTTGGACCTTCTAATTGAGCCCTTACAGTACTTCCGTATCCGGACCCGCGTGGAACATCAGATACAAGGCCGGCAACACAATCAAAGTCAGGACCGTTGCTGAAACTAGCCCACCTATAATTACGACTGCGAGCGGTCGCTGCACTTCCGAGCCCATCCCATGCGACAGAGCCATTGGTAACAGCCCCAGCATAGCCAGTAGCGACGTCATCAGCACCGTGCGAAGCCGTGTCTGAGCTCCCTCGAAAACCGCGGCATGCGGCGCAACGCCCTCTTGTTGCAAATGGTCGAAGTGGCTTACCATGACGACTCCGTTCAACACTGCCTGTCCGAACAGTGCGATGAACCCGATTGCAGCAGATACGCTGAGATGAATCCCGGTGAAATATAGCGCCAGTATGCCCCCGATCAGGGCGAAGGGTACGTTCAGAATGATCAAGGCGGCGCTCTTTACCGTTTTGAACGCCTCGAAGAGGAGCACAAAAATCAAAACAATGCTCACCGGAATAATCAGAAGCAGGCGCCCCATGGCCCGCTGTTGATTCTCGAACTCACCGCCCCAGGTAAGCGTGTAGCCCGGAGGCAGCTTGAGGTTTTTTGCGACCACATCCTGCATCTCCTGCACGAGACTTCCCATGTCCCGGCCTCTGATGAAGACGCCGATCGCGGCGGTGCTCCGTCCTGCTTCACGGCTGATATTCATCACGCCATCCTGAACGCTGATCTTCGCAACTTGATCCAATGGTATTTGCGAATGGTCAGGGGCATCGAGCAGTAGGTTTCGAAGTGTGTCTACGTTGCTACGCTCCTCCTCGCGCATGCGGACGACGACTCCGAATCGTTTCTCTCCTTCCCATATCTGCGTCGCCGGCCGCCCGCCCAGCGCAGTTTCTATAACATCCTGGATGTCAGCGACATTCAGTCCGTAGCGGGCCGCGCGCGCCCGGTCGATTTCCACCTGCAACTGTGGAACACGACCTGCCCGGTCGACGAACGCCCTGCCCACACCGCGCACCGGATTGATCAGCTTCAAGACCTCGCCGATCTTCGTCTTTAGGAGGTCGGAATCATCTCCAAACATTTTGATAACGATTTGTCCATCGATCTGTGAGATCGACTCGAGCACACTGTCTCGAATCGGTTGCGAAAAGCTCGGGTTGATTCCCGGCATTTCGTCGAGCATCTTCTCCATCTTGGAGATCAGATCCTCCTTGGTCACATTTGGCCGCCATTGAGTATCCGGTTTCAAATCGACCAGGACTTCCACCATATTGATTGGCTTTGGATCCGTTCCATCGTCCGGGCGCCCTGCTTGTGAAACGACACGGCTGACTTCAGGAATCGACAATAGCTCTTCCCGAACTCGGTGCAGCGTTCGATTCACCTCGCCAGGAGCGATTCCCGGGGGAAGCGTGAAATTCACCCAAATGCTGCCCTCATTCAGTTCGGGGAGAAATTCCGAGCCCAATTGCGGAACCAGCGTCAACGTTCCGATCAGCGCAATACCGGCCACAAGCAGAACTATCCGAGGGTGGGCCAGCGCCGGCTGAAGCACTGCGCGATACGCTCGATTCGCGACACGGACGATGAGGTTCTCTTTTTCCTCTTCTCCGCGCTTCAGCAGATACACGCAGAGGACCGGAACTAATGTCAGCGAGAAGAGCAAGGATCCGATCAACGCGGATGTGATCGTGTACGCCATCGGAGCGAAAATCCGACCTTCATGCCGCTGCAGGGTAAAGATCGGAATATGCGCGATGATGATGATCAGCATCGAGAAGAAGGTCGGACGGCCCACTTCCGTCGCCGCCTCGGCGACGATCTCCTTGAAGGCTCTCGGGTCGCCTGCGCTGTGAGAGACCCGCCGGAAGATATTCTCGACTACGATTACCGCCCCGTCCACAATGATTCCGAAGTCCATCGCGCCGAGTGATAACAGGTTCGCTGGAATTCCCTTGATCCGAAGGCCGATAAAGGTGCCGAGCAGCGCGAGCGGAATGATGGCGGCCACGATCGCAGCCGGCCGGAACTTTCCAAGAAACAAGAACAACACAAGACAAACGAGAATTGCCCCCTCGCCGAGGTTCTTGAAAACGGTCTTGAGAGTGTTGTCGATGAGCCAGGCACGATCATAATACGGCAGCAGTTCGACACCTTTTGGCAGAATGCTCTTGTTCAGCTCTTCTATCTTTGCCTTCACACCTTCTAGAACGACACTGGGATTCTCACCCTTGCGCATCAGGATGGTGCCGTTCACGATGTCATCTTTGTCATCCATGCCGACCATTCCCTGGCGTTGCTGAAAACCAACATTCACATTGGCCACATCCCGCACCAACACTGGAATACCTGCGTGCTCAGCGATGACGACATTTCGGATGTCATCCGTCTGGCGGAGAAGCCCTACGCCTCGAATGATGAACTGCTGCTCACCCTGTTCGATGTAGCCGCCTCCGGCGTTCATGTTGCCCCGTGAAAGTGCGGCGAAAATCTGCTGCATTGTCACGCCATGCGACCTCATCCGGGTCATGTCGGGAACAACCTGATATTGCTTGATGAAACCGCCGCGAGTAACAACGTCCGCGACGCCAGGTACCATCTTCAGATGCCGATCGACGACCCAATCTGAAAGTGTCGCGAAGCTCCATCGCGTCGTACTTATCCGATTTCAAGTAAACGCGATAGATCTCCCCGATCGGACTGGACAGGGGCGCAAGATCCGGCTGTACGCCCTCCGGCAACTCGACCGATCGAACGCGCTCTAGAACTTGCTGCCGCGCAAAATAGTTGTCTACTTCATCGTCGAAGGTAATGTACGTGGACGACAAACCATACTGCGTGTGGGAAAAAACACGCAAGGAATGTGGCAGACCCACCAGCGCGATCTCAGTGGGATGGTGACCTGCTTCTCGACTTCCTCCGATGCGTGGCCGGGAAAGAGTGTGACCACTGTCACCTGGATGTCGGTGACATCCGGGAACGCTTCAATGGGAAGTGTTTTGAAAGCGAAGATTCCTACGCCTATAAATAAAACTAAAACGAGGAACAGGAATAGCGGCTGGTGAACCGCAAAATAGATAATTTTTCGGAGCATCGGTTCAGAGTGCGGCTTTCAGGTAGATGGCGCCTTTCGTGACGACACGGTCACCTGCCTTCAATCCGCCAGCGACCGCGAATCCGCCATCGTGAGCTTTGCCCAATTTCACTGGAGTCGATAGGAAGCGGCCTTTAGACTGTTCCACGAAAACGAAATCCTTGTCGCTGCTGCGAACTACAGCGCCTTCAGGTATCCACGGAGAGGGAACCAGTCCATCCGCATAGCGAAGCTGGCCGTACATCTCCGGACGCAATCGCCCACCCGGATTATCGAGTTCTGCCGTTACCTTAATCGTGCGAGTCTCGCTATTCACGGTATCGGCAATTCGCGTCACTCGCCCCTTGAATTTCTGGTCCGGATACGCCAGCAACTCCAGATCCGCAGTACCGCCCAGCTTGCAGAATCGGATCTGACTCTCCGGTACATCCGAGGTCGCCCACACACGACTCAAATCGGCAACTGTGACCAGCGGCGTATTGATTTCATTTCGAAACTCCCCGCTCACCACGCTAACCTCTAGAACCTTTCCCGATATCGGCGCTGTTACGGTCACCTGCTGTTGGAACTGGCCCGCCTTCAATCCCAACAGTTCCAGACGACGTCTCGCCTGTTCTCGTGCCGTCTGGGCCTGCTCAAGACCGGATCGCGCGAGTGCTTCAGCGGTCTTGGCCGCGAGCGCTTCCTTTTGCGCCACTGCCTGGTGCTCATATAAATCGTTTAGGCGAGCTGCGTCCGCTTCGGCTTTCGCTAGGGCCAGCTCCGCCTGCCGCACTGACGACTGAGCCTGGACGTAGCCGGATTCCGCCTCTGCGATCACTGCGCTTTCCACCAAAAACAGCGGCTGGCCCTTTTCAACCGAATCTCCAAGCTTCGTCATCACCTGCACAATGCGACCAGGCACCGGGAGCACAGCATGTCCCACACGATTCGGGTTCACCTCGATCTTCGCGGGCGCCGTAACTTCATCCGCGGCGACGGAAACAGTTTTGACCGGTTCTATTGACATTTGCTTGAGTTCGGGAGCATCAGGCCCAAGAGAAACCTCCCCATTAGCCGCACGTGGCTGGGAAGGGGCTGGTTTTTCTTCTGCGGAAGCCGCCTCGTGCTTCCCGCAGCCTGTCCAGCAAAGAGTTGCCGCGGCACAAAATATACTTTGGAGGAACAAACGGCGGAGAGATGACATTTTAAATATGGATGTTCGCTCTATTGTGAACTTTGGCGGAGTATCGGGCTATAGCCTGTGCACGGGGTGACTCGCCTACTTAAAAGGGGAAGTACGCTGATAAGCCGTTGCAATCCAAATTGTTTTTAAGCCCTTTAGACTAACCGGTATGTGTGTGTGGCGTTTAGCTAATTGAGATATCTCAGAATGCCTAAACCGACGTCATCGTGGCGAGAGGAGATCCGCGATTTCCAACTCGCAGTCTGGCTCGACTTTTTGCGTGCTGACTTCGTTTTCGGTTGGAGGCAACTGATCAAACGGAAAGTCACGTCGCTCGCGGCAATTCTGTCGTTGGGTCTCGGAATTGGCGCTTGCACCGCCACGTTCCGGCTAATCGATGCCGTACTCTTACGTCCTCTTCCGATCGCCGCAACAGATCGGCTTTATCTCGTGGCTCGCGACGGGTTCGGTCCGAGCGGGGATCGGCGGGTGAGCGAGAGCTGTGAGTACCCGATGCCTCGCTAGGACCACTCGCTCTTCTCCGGTCAAGAGAGGCTTTTGTAGCGGCTCAATCGATGGATCGGAGTACAAAACCAATGGCGCACGGCTGGTAGCAGCGCTTGAAGGCGTCTGGCTCATCGTGATGACAAATGCAACTAAACTGCCTGCGGAATCGTTCCGAATCCTGACTTCATTCGCGCCATCGGGAAGGTGATTGAGCGTCGCAGTGATTTGCCCGCCCAACGACACGGCGCACGCCATCAACCAAACTAATATAACAACGGCCCGCATACGTTTCACTGCCGATCTTATCGGACGCCCTAGTTGTTGGCATGCCGCGCGATGGCCCGGCCATCGGTTAAGGATCGTGCTACGCGGCAATGTTCGATTCGGTCAGATCCAACTCTCGTTCGATGCGGCGTAGCACTTCGTCGTTGATACGTCCTTCGTCGCGCAAACGGATTGCGGTCGCACGCTCCACCCGAAGAGCCTCTAACGCAAGCGCAAGATAACGATCTTGATCAGATCCCTTGTCGCTTCCATCGTCAGGATTCATGCTCGCAAGCCGTTGCTGATAATGCTGCGTCAAGTGCTCATAAAATGGGGCGGATTCTTTGTTGTCACGTTGTCTCGCGTTCGCCAAATGAGACATAGCGGCCTCGATAACAATGCGCCGCGCCTCCTGCTCCTCACAGTTCGGCCCGGCTGCTGCCGCGAGACCGAGCCCTCGGATAAGCGGCGGAAGTGTCATGCCCTGCAATACCAGAGTGACAAAAATGACGCAAAACGTCAGAAAAACAATCAAACTTCGGTGAGGAAAATCGCTGCCATCGGCCAGCACTGCCGGAAGCGCGAGGGCCGCTGCCAAGGACACCACTCCTCGCATGCCGGTCCACCCGATGATGAAAGTTTGGCGTATTTGGGGTGGCCTCTCGTTGTGATGAGCTACATGATTTCGTAGGAACCAGGATATCCCCGCTCCAGGGAAGACCCAAGCGAGACGGAGCAGGATCAGCAAGGCGCTGAAGATCGCGCCCTCGATGATCAATTCCGGCAGGCGATATCCTCGGATAGCGGCCCGGATCGCCGGGAGTTGTAGTCCAATAAGGACGAAGACCAATCCATTCAGAACGAAATTCAAGGACTCCCAAACAGACCAGATCTGAATACGGACCGATGGTGTGAAGAACGTGGCGCTACGCCGCGAAAGGAACAATCCGCAGGCTACAACAGCCAAGACCCCGGAAGTGTGAACGAACTCTGCCGCGAGATAAAGAGTGTAGGGGACCAAAATGCTTAGCGTGATTTCGATCGGACCGTCATCAATTCGGCGCTCGATAGTATCGACGATCCAGCCTACGACCAGGCCCAGGCCGATGCCTCCAGCGATCAACCACGCGAGCGTCGCAACGCCGCTGGCGATCGTGGGCACTTGCTTCTGTACCAGAATGGCCGTTCCGAACTGAAGCGCGAGCAGTCCGGTAGCATCGTTGATGAGACTCTCTCCCTCGAGAATATCCACTATGCGCGACGGTAGTCCCACTCGCCTGGCGATAGAAGTGGCGGCGATCGCATCTGTTGGGGCGACGACGGCGCCGAGAATGAGGCCGAGACGCCAATCAAATCCGGCGAAAACGTTCGGCGCAACCAGGGCCACGCCTGCAACGGTAAATCCAACCAGGCCGAAAGCAAGAAGAAGGATGCTGATAAGGTTGTACCGGAAATCGCGCCACGAGGTCGTCCACGCGCCCGCATAGAGCAATGGCGGCAGAACAACAAGGAACACAAGGTCTGGATTAAGATCGATGCTCGGCATTCCGGGAAGAAAGCCGATAATCAGTCCACCGATCACCATGACGATTGGATATGGCGTTCGGAGCTTTCGCGCGAGAAGTCCAAAAACGACAATAAACAGCAGCAAAATAAGAAAGACGAGTTCGATTTCTCCAATTCCAGTCATTCAGGTAGGCCCACTGTTTGACGATACCTTTCCGTTCCTTGCCCTTTCAGCGATCGGCTTCACTACAATAGATCAACCCGCATCTATGAATGCCCAACTGCATTTCGGATATCCGTGGTGGCTTAGCTACGGTCACCTCATTGTGGCTGGTCTTACAATCTTTCTGTTCCTCATCGCTTACAAGCGCAGATGGTCCAAAGTTGGTATGGTACCTCTGGGTGCTCTTGTCCTTTGGTCGTCTACGGCGTTTTTGGCGACAAAATTTCTCATGGACGTGAACGGGCGTGCGTCGTTGCCGACCGAGAATTTCCTTCGCTCCGGTACCGGAAGAGTTCTCGACATGGGCGCTGGTACCGGCAGATCATCCATCATGGTCCTCGAAGCGCGCCCGAATACGACTTTGGTTGCGTTGGATCTATTCGGTGATTCGTACGTCCAACACTTCGGCCGTGGGATAAGTCCCGAAGAAAGGCTGCTAGCGAATCTTAAGGTCGCCGGCGTCGAACGCCAGGCGACGATCCAAGCTGGAGACATGCGAAAACTGCCTTTCGAAGGCGCCGCATTCGATGCAATCGTCAGCTCTTACGCCATCGATCATCTGAACGGCGCAGGAGTGCAACAAGCACTCTCTGAAGCCGCTCGGGTTCTGAAGCCCAATGGAGAATTCCTCCTGATGGTAATTGGGAAAGATCCATGGCTTCAGTTCGCCTTTGGACCACTACTGCTCCACCATGGGACCCATGGCGCGGAATGGTGGACCAATCGCCTTCAGCAAGCCAAATTTCAAGTGGTCGAGCACGGCATGCGGCCCGCCACTTTATATTTGCTTTCCCGAAAGCTCTGATACCCGCGCTATCGCGCCGACAACCAGGTGCGCCAAACCGTATCGACCGCGGCGTGAACCAGCGATGAGGCCATCAGGCTGCCGCTTACGCGATAAGCAGATCCATAAAACCACCCTGCTACCGACGCGAGCGCCACATAGCGCCAGTTCGGAAAAGGCGCATGGAGAATATGGAATAACCCAAACAGAATTGACACCAGCGCTTGGCCGGCGACCCACGACCGCATCGTTTTCGAGAGCAGGTTTTGCAGGAACCCCCGAAAGAAGAGCTCTTCAAGAACCGCGATAAAGAGAAAAATCTGGAGATAGTCCAGGAAGAACGACAAAGCTCCAGGCCAGCGGGGATTCCATCGAGTGAAATGCATTGCCAGACTCAAAGGGAGAGCGATGATCGCAAATAGCCCAAAGTTATTCGCTGCTTGTTTTAACACACCGCGAGAAATGCGAAAACAATAGCCGAGATCGGGTACGGCGCGGACAAAGGTCCAGCACCAGGATGCCACCGAAATGAGAAACAGCCGGCTCATGAAGTCGAGATTCCTGGGAACATTCCAGATGCCTCTGAACTGACCTGAAAGCACGAATCCTACGAACAGAACGGCCACCGTGCCATCCTGCCAACAAAACGCACGCAGATTTCGTGGCGGCAACCGGCTGTACAGGAACACGGGCAACACCGCCAGTACTAAAAGCTTCAGCACCGCCATCCAACGGAAGTCCCCCGTGCCCGCGGCATAGAGAAAATAAGGGGCGCACAAAATCGGAGGCAGCACGAGTAGAGGACTGTATCGCGAAATCAGCTGCTTCACGCGGAAGATGCCCGGCCATGCAGGCGCCAGACTGAGGGCGAGCAGCAGCGTGAACGCGAAATAGATGCCGATGGCCGCCGAAGCAGAAACCGTGTAACGCCGGAGATTAATGCCGGCGACACCCGCAAAGATAACTGCCAGTGAAACGATCGCGATGAGAAACGATCGTGAATTCTCAGCCCGGGAATCGTTCAAAAACCTGTCCATGTCGCAATAGGCCTCTTAAGAGCATCCCAGTAATGTAATCATGTTGGTAGCATGCGAGCAGCAGATTCAACTCAGGAGAAATGGCCGAGCCTACCCGTCGAATCCTGGAGTGACACCCGCGAGACATTGCATATGTGGGTTCAGATCGTAGGCAAAATTCGCCTGGCGAATACTCCTTGGGTCAATCACTGTTGGAACTCGACACTTTACGTGACCTCCAGAGGACTCACTACTTCCCCGATTCCCGATCGCGATCGCACATTTCAGCTCGACTTCGATTTTCTCAGTCACGAACTCGAAGTCGAAGCCAGCGACGGACGCGCGGCAAAGCTGCCCCTCCAACCTCAATCCGTAGCGACGTTCTATCGACGACTGATGGAGGAGATGGATCGGCTCGATCTCCATGTAGACATCCACATGAAGCCGAACGAAGTTCCCGATCCCATCAGATTCGATGAGGACGAAACACACCGGGCGTACGATCCGGACTATGCGAATCGATTCTGGCGCATTCTCGTTCAGGCCGATCGTATTCTCAAGGAATTCCGCGGCGGGTTTATTGGTAAGTGCAGCCCTGTGCACTTTTTCTGGGGAGCGCTCGATCTGGCTGTTACAAGGTTCTCGGGACGGCGGGCTCCTGTTCATCCCGGCGGCATACCTAATCTGCCGGACCGGGTGACACGCGATGCATATTCTCACGAAGTGAGTAGCTGTGGATTCTGGCCCGGTGGAGGCGCAATTTCCTATCCCGCGTTTTATTCGTACGCTTATCCTGAACCAGACGGGTTCTCCAAGGCTCCTGTTAGCCCGCGCGAAGCCTCCTACAGCGCCGATTTTCGCGAGTTCATCTTGCCCTATGACGTTGTGCGGCAGTCCGCGTCTCCCGATGAAACGTTGCTCAAATTTCTCCAGACAACGTATGAAGCCGCGGCCAATCTGGGCAAATGGGATCGCGCCTCCCTCGAACGCGGCGCTTGAACGCTCAATTAAGATTCACCCTACTTCTTCGTTGGCCCGTCGCAGCAGCGCTTTCATGTTCGCGATGATGTAAGCCGTACCTGCGCGGCGCATGCCGGTGTCGCCGACCAGCCCCGGAACATGGTCCGGTTCGGCAGGGCCGTCGAACTTTACCTGACGGAGAGCCTTCATCACCTGATACATATCTATATATCCATCGTCAGGAAAGGTCTCTTCGAAGCGCGGCAAAGGAGAGCTCACGTTCCGAAAGTGAACTTCAAAAATCTTCTTCCGGCCGCCGAAATCCTTAATCATCTGGAAGACGTCTTTACCCATTTTGTCGCCGCCTTCTGACCACGTGCCCACGCAGAAAGTTAGTCCCCAGTTCTTGCTGCCACCTGCGATCTTCTCCGCGCGCGCATACCCGTCGTAATGCGTGAACAGCTTCGCCACGCCGTTCATCTTCGCGAGAGGCGGGTCGTCCGGATGCAGCGCGAGCCGTACCCCGGCCTCTTCGGCCACAGGCAGCACGGCCTTGACGAAGTACGTATAGCTCGCCCACATATCCTCAGCCGAGTATTCCCGCTCGAACGCCTGCTTCTCAACGCGCTTGCGAAAATCATCCACGTCGAACACTCTCGTCTTATATCCGCGACGCTGGATCTCCGAGGTGGTGTATGTATTTGCCGGATGAAAATCGTATGAAGCAATCGGGATTCCCAATTTCCCGCAATCACGCAGGAAACGTTGATAGGTCTCGATATCTTTGTCTCGTCCTGGTTGGCCGAGTTGTACTTTCACCGTGCGATACGAATAGTGCACCCCCGAGAGAATCTTTATGTCGTATTTCGCGAATCTCTCCTGCGTCGCCTTCAGGTAATCGAACGGTGTGTCTCCGGAGCCAAATTCCAGACGCCCATATCGCATTCCAATCTGCTTCAGAAGGAGCAAATCGTCGTCCGAGATCTCGCGAGCATTGATGCGATGACAGATCTTCGTGTTAGTAGGATCGTCTTCCCGTATTGTTGCTGCTGGACCGAACGCCGCAGCAGCAGAAGGCAGCAAGGAAATAAACTGACGTCGGTGCATTGGTGCTTCCATAATAATGAAACGATTGCACGGCGCCAATCACTACAATGGCGCGAGTCTTCCCATGCCTGTTTGGCTCACCATAGTGCTTGTTACCGGCGGCTCCTTCGGTACCGCGTATCTTTTGACTCGATACTTTATGAGACGAGCCGATCTCAGGATCTCTCATAAAGGCCTATCGTTAGGCGGAGTCAGTTTCGTGGGCTTCTTTGTGCTGCACGCCCTATTAAAGGCTTTCGGAATTGATCTGTTCCGGGGTACGGCGAACCAGTTGTTTAAGGCAGTTTTGATCGCTGCGCTACTCGCGATGCCTGTGCCAATGAGGTTCATACGGCTGCAATCCGGTCCTGAGCTGGTGGACCACGAACTATCCCACCTCTTTGAGACGCGGCAACCTATTCATTCTACAAACAGACAAAGACGCGACAATCGCTATGCTTTAGCACACGGCCGTCCGCAATGAGGCTTCTCTTGTGTCAAGGCTCTGCTCGTGCGACGAGAGCAATTCCGAGGTGCCCCATCTCAGTCACAATCTGCAGGAAATGTGGCACGCTCCCGCTGCGTACATTCGTCGAGAGGCGTGGCTGGAGTGTCACGCGCGTATACTCCGACAGGATCAGCAGAACTGCTGACGTCGGCCAGCGCTTGCAGAACTCATGGCGGACGCTCGGCGCGGCTGCTTCGACGAACTCCTGATCTGGCGTTTCGATCGACTGAGTTAGGTAGAAGTCGTGCATTTCGGTCTTTACGTTAGGGCTAGATTCCTATACTGTACGCGCGCGCGAAGCGCGTTTAGCCTAAAGTGCTGTTGTTTTCCCGTTGCAGTCTGCGATCTAAGCAGTGTTACAGATTCATCGGAGTGTCGCATTCGATCGGAGCGTCCACTTTGACCGAATTTTATGCCATCATTAACGATCGTGCCCGGCGTCGAAGTGTTGATAGATCCGTAAAATTCTGACGACGATTCGAGCGCGAGGCGCAGGTGCTCGCCTCGCTGAACCATCCCTGGAACGAGCAGCGCGTCGGCAGCGAGTGATTCGCCGGATGCTTCCGCTGGTCCAAAAAATAATGCATCTGCATGCAAGTACGAGCATCAACAACCCGGCGGAACAGGGTTGCAAAAAATGCCACAATCCGCTCAAAAGATTGTGGTAACCGAATGAAGAATCATCCTTGCGGCTGTTGCCCAAGCGGCCATTCGATGCCTCAAGGACATTTTCAGCACGCTTTAACCGAGGGGTCACATGCGGAAGTCACACGGTTTTTCACAGCGGTCTGTGTTTTCACTCCTACACGTCGTTTTTCTAGCCGCAGTGTTGGCCGCTGGCTGTTCCCGCAAGGAGTCCCCGAAGGACACCCCTGCTGCGGGCTCGGCGCCAACCGCCGAGGTACCGGCCGCCACATCGGCGAAAGATCAGCCGCCGGATACTCTGACGCAGCGCGTAACCCGTGAGAAGTTCACCGGCGATCTCGATGGAATGGTCAAGCGGCGCGTTATTCGTGTCCTGGTGGTGTCCGATCGCACCTACATCTTTTTTGATGGCATTCAAATGCGGGGCATTATGTACGATGTGTTTCGCGAATTCGAGGCCGGACTAAATCGGAAGTTGAAGACCGGCAACACCACTGTATCAGTGGTCTTTGTGCCGGTTGATCGTGACGACGTAGCTAAGGCGTTGGCTGAAGGACGGGGCGATATCGTCGGGAAGCCGGTTGCCATCACAGACGAATGGAAGAAATACGTCGATTTGAGCGACCCGATTCGCGAGAACATCAACTATGTTGTGGTCACCGGGCCCAAATCACCAACCATCTCCAGGGTTGAGGATTTGTCAGGGAAGGAAGTCTACATCCATAAACTGAGTGCGCTATATCTAGCCATCCAAAAGTTGAACGATCGTTTCAAGGGAGAAGGAAGACCTCCGGTGATCGTGAAAGAGGCCGACCCGAACCTTGGTGAAGACGACGTTCTGGAGATGCTGAACGCCGGCTTGATCGGGTTAACTGTGGCCCGTGATGTATATGCGGATTTCTGGTCGAAGGTCTATACAGACACTAAGCCTCGCAAGGACATCGTGGTCGCTTCCGGAGAATCCACCGGTTTTGCAGTCCGCAAGAACACACCTCAGCTTGTGGCCGCATTGAATGACTTTGTTAAGGATCATCGCGTGGGGACAACCTACGGAAACATGGTCCTGAATAAATATCTAAAAGACACCAAGTGGGTGAAAAACTCGCTGGATGAAGGCGAACTCAAGAAGTTTGGCCAAATGGTGGCTCTGTTTCAACGGTACGGTCAACAATACGATCTGCCTTACCTCCTGGTGGCTGCTCAGGCCTACCAGGAATCCGGTCTGAACCAGAGTGTACGCAGCAGCGTAGGCGCTGTCGGAGTGATGCAGATCAAGCCAACCACGGCGGCTGACCCTCCGATCAGTATTCCCAACGTTCATCTTGTTGATGCGAATATTCAGGCGGGAGCAAAGTACCTGCGATACATGGTGGATCGCTATTACAAGAACGAACCGATGGATCAGACCAACAAGGGATTGTTCGCGGTGGCTTCTTACAATGCCGGGCCCGCCCGCATTGCCAGCCTGCGAAGAAAAGCGAAGGACGAGGGACTCGACCCAAACCGTTGGTTTAACAACGTCGAACTGATCGCTTCGCGAGAGATCGGCAGGGAAACGGTCCAATACGTCAGCAATATCTACAAATACTATCTTGCCTACAACATGGTCACAGAGCAACGAGCGAAATCGCGCCATGCACGGGAGCTAGCGGGAAAACCCCCTGCTCAAAAGTAGCGTTGGCGAGTAAGTACACTTGATCTGTCCAACCAGAGCAAAGTCTTCAACTACTGCAAATGTTCTTGACATCCCGCGCGGCAGCCCGAAGGTCCTGCGCGATCCTTCTGTTGGTGCGCTTTTCGAAGCAGTGTCTGAATGTGTGCGTTCCGCGGCGGTCCGCTTACCGGTGGACTCCGCTCTGTGAGACAAATTCGACGTCTGAGGCTGACTGCAGCAGCGGCGTTCGGCCGATCACTCATCTTCTACGCCCGTGAACATTCGGCGCGTGGCGCAATCGATCGCCGACACAACTTGACGTCATGCTGGTTGGAATACCATTTCCACGGCAAGGTCATCCGGGCGGCCCCGACGAGGGTGCGTTCGAACGGTTTCTCTGGTGCCGCTGGTTCCGGAGTCGCGACCGCCCGGGAAAGGCGATAATAAGGGAGCAAAAACAGGCTTTCGAGTCGAGGGGCAAGAGAAAAAGGAAGATGTCAAAGTGCACTTGCGGGATGCTCGCACAACTGCCGAGGCTCACGTGGCTGGCCATGTGGCTGCCGCTCAATGCGACTGCACAGGACCTCACGCCGCGGGCCTACGTCATCACGCCGATTAGCTCGAACGCGGTCATCTTGTCGTACGTGTACAACAACGGCGAAATTCTTCTGGATCCCACTGTTCCCATCGAGGACCTGAATGCGCAGATCCATGTCCCGATTCTCAGCTTCTATCACAGCTTCAATTTCTTCTCCCGCTCGGCGAACGTGGCGGTGGCTGTGCCTTATGGCTACGGGCACTTCCGCGGACTCGTGCTGGGCAATGACACTCGCATCACCCGATCCGGTCTCGCTGACAGTCGGATCCGCGTCTCAGTGAACCTCCTCGGCGGCCCAGCTATGACCGTGCCAGAGTTCGTAAAGCACCAGGAGCGCCTCATCATCGGCGCCAGCGTCACCGTGGTGGCGCCGGTCGGCCAGTACGATCCGGCGCGGCTCATCAATCCCGGCGCCAACCGCTGGGCCGTTAAGCCGGAGATGGGGTTCGCCCGACGAGTGGGGCGCTTGGCGTTCGATGCTTACGCCGGTATGTGGTTGTTCAGTACGAACTCAAAGTTCTACCCAGGCACTAGTGTGCGCGTACAGAAGGTCATGCCGTCTCTCGAATTCCATCTGGGCTATTACCTGCGACCAAGGATGTGGGTATCGTTCGATTCCAACTTCTGGGCGAGAGGCAATACGGTTCTGAATGGCGTGGAGAATAACGACGGAGCCAGGAACTCCCGCATAGGAGGGACATTGGCAGTGCCACTCACGAAGCATCACTCGCTGAAGCTAAGTGCGAGCAGAGGTGCGGTCGCCAGAGTCGGTGGCAACTTCACCACCGTGGCAGCAGGATGGCAGTATTCCTGGGTGCACAAGCCCAAATGACCGATTGGCCAGGTGCGGGAATCGTTCAGCAATGGACGGACGTGCGATGTTCTAGCAGCTCCGGAGACGGACTTCGTTTCAGCAGGGGGATGGATCACTGACCCAATATTCTGCGCCACGGCGGCTCCGATACACATCGTCGCACTGCATGAAAGGGCGCGCGTGGGTCTCTTCGCCTCGGAGCAGCGGTCCGGTGCTGCACATTGGGGAAGGTACGTGATCGGCGGCTGGACATCCCGATCTTCTCGCGGTGAGGGCCCGAACCGTTCCTCCCTCCGGAGGTCGCTGCCGCCGCTAATTCGTGGACCGAAACTGACGGCAGGACACTACATTGCGCACTTGCTTGCCCTCTGCCTATAATCTCTTCGCTCTGTTACTCGTGATGTGCGCTTCCAGCGCGAATGGTCAGGAGTCCGACTCCACCAATGAGTTTTGGCCTGAGGTCAATGTATTCGTCAACCTCAGCGAGAGGTCGCGCATCTTCGCCATGTACACTGCCACCAGACAAGAGAACCTCGGTACGTATGCTGACGGCCAGACTGGAATCTACTTCGACTTCTGGGCACTACCGCCATTTCGCGGGCGGCTGATCGGACATGCAGATTCGTCTCGCTCGAAGTTATTATTACTGCGAACAGGTTATCTCTTCTCCCGTCCAAAGAACAACTCCGGAGCCGCTACGGAGCATATGTTCACCTCGGAAGCGACGGGAAGGGTTCATCTGCCCGTATCGCTGTTGCTGAGCGACCGCAGTCGGATCGACCTCCGCTGGCTCAACGGCGACTTCAGATGGCGCTACCGCAACAGGCTGAAACTGGAGCGGACATTCCGCGCCAAACACGTCGAGTTCACTCCTTACGGACATGCGGAGGCCTTTTACAGCCCGGATCAGAGTAATTGGACGCGGCTCCGATACGCTGCAGGGACGGAATGGGCCCTTAGCCGGCGGATTATTCTGGAAGGCTACTTTCTCCGCCAGAACGACTGGGGGAGTGTTCCGAGGTTTGTCAATGCGATTGGAATCGCGCTACAGTTCTACGTCCGCTGAGCCTATGAAACCACATCAGGATCACAATCCAGCCAAAGGCGCTTCGAGCAGCCCGCACAGGCGGGAGCAGACGCGAGTCCGCTGTTCCTTCCGATATGATTTCTTCACCTGACCTCCACCAGCACTTTCTCGATCCTGCCCGTGAACCTGTTGTCGCTTTGCTTGTATGCCGAACTCACATTGGTTCCTTCGTCCACGCCAACATCGGCAGCATCGTCGGCTGAGAAGATGTTCGCATTCGTTCGCTCGACGCGTCCTGATGCTACCGTTTTGCCATTAATCGAAATCGTGCTGATTCCGCCTTTGCCGCGGCCGTTGCCGTCGTACGTGAAGTCGAGTTTGAGTCTCGACTTGCCGGGAGTGAGCCGCTGGTTGGCGTTGATCGTGTACTCCTGGAGACCCACAAAGTTATATGTGTAGGCCGGTTTGCCGTCTTTGACGTACAAACTCCACCCACCAAAGCGGCCGCCTTGGCAAAGGATGACACCATTCGCGCCGCCTGTAGGAACCTCGACGTCGGCCGTGATCGTCACCGACTGGTTCTTCACGTTGAGGAACGCGTTCTCCATCATTCCTGTCATGCCTTCAAAAACCGTGAGCGACTTCCGTCCGGCCATCAGATCAGGCCGGCCCGCCATGGCAGGATCGAACCGTTCGATTGCCCGGTCATCAATCGGCAGCACGCGATACTTCTCGGCCTCCTTCATGAAGAGGGCTTTGAGTTCGTTTAGCTTGGCAGGATTGCTGGCCGCTAGATCATTGGCTTCGCTGAAATCTTCAACCACGTTGTAAAGTTCCCAAACATCATCGGAGAGCTTGCGTCTTGGTTCCGCTTCCCACGGCGCTTTGTGTACTGTGGCGGCCACCCAACCGTTGTCATAAATCGCGCGGTTCCCGAAGATTTCGAAATACTGCGTTTTGTGCCGTTCCTGGGCCTTGGCATCGTCGAAGGTGTACACCATGCTCACCCCTTCCATCGGCGTCTGCTTCACGCCGTTCACCGTCTTAGGTTCCGGCAGACCCGCCGCTTCGAGTATGGTTGGGCCGATATCAACCACGTGCTGGAACTGGCTGCGCATCTCGCCTTTGTTTTTGATCCGCGCAGGCCAGCTAATGACTAGCGGGTTTCGCGTACCGCCGAAGTTGGAGGCCATTTGTTTGGTCCACTTGAAGGGCGCATTGCCTGCAACAGCCCAGCCTGCAGCCATGTGCGGGAAGGTCTCGGGCCCGCCCCACTTGTCGATATTTTTCAACATACCCGGCACGTCCTCCGCTACGCCGTTGAAGTAGGTCATCTCGTTGAACATGCCGATCATGCCGCCTTCCGCGCTGGCGCCGTTGTCGCCGACCACGTACAGGATCAGCGTGTTTTCCAACTCGCCAATGTCTTCGATTGTCTGCACCACGCGGCCGATCTCGTTGTCGGTGTGAGCGGCGAATGCGGCGAACACCTCCATCTGCCTCGCGAACAGCTTCTTCTCGTCAGCCGTCAGCTTGTCCCAGTCCTTGATATCCGAGGGCTTGGGCGCCAGCTTCGTGTCTTGGGGGATGATTCCCAACTGCTTCTGCCGCGCGAAAGTCTCCTGGCGATACTCGTCCCAACCACCGTCGAACTTGCCCTTGAACTTCGCGATCCATTCCTTCGGCACGTGATGCGGAGCGTGTGTGGCGCCGGTGGCGAAATACGTGAAGAACGGCTTGTCCGGTGTCAGCGACTGCTGACTCCGGATCCACCGGATCGCCTGATTCGTCATGTCAGTCGTGAAGTGGTAGTTCGGGTCGTGCGGCACTTCCACCTTCACAGTGCCGTCGTACACCAAGGGTGCCCACTGATTCGTCTCGCCGCCGATGAAGCCGTAGAACTTATCGAATCCCGAACGCGTAGGCCACCGGTCGAATGGGCCCGATACACTGACTTCCCACGGCGCCGTCTCGTGATACTTCCCGAAAGCGGCGGTGCTATAGCCGTTCTGGCGCAGGATCTCGGCCAATGGCGTGACGCTTTGCGGCCGTACTCCCGTGTTGCCCGGGAATGCCGTCGCCACTTCCATAATCGCTCCTGCGTTGTTCGTATGGTGATTGCGGCCGGTCAGCAGGGCCACGCGAGTGGGAGAGCAGAGTGCCGTCGTGTGGAAGCGGTTGTATTTGAGTCCCTGGCTCGCGAGACGATCGAGCGTGGGCATGGGAATCTGGCCGCCGAACGTACTTGCGTGACCGAACCCGATGTCATCGATGAGGAAGACGATGACGTTCGGTGCTCCCTTCGGCGCTTTCACTTCAAACCTGGCTGGCGCTTTGGCGTTGCGTGCGTCTAGTTCAGTGGACCGTGGGTAATCGGGCTCCGCGATGGGAAGGATGGTTCGATCCGGCGCCGCCCCTCCCACGTCAGTTGTGGCCGACTTGGCGTCCTGCCGCGGCGCTCCGCAGCCGCCGAGCACCGCAAGCGTCAACGCAATCCCGGCGGCGCCGGCAGCGATTTCTTTTCTCATGCTGTCCTTTTTGAAAACCGTATGGATATTGGAAAACCAGCTCTTGCGCGGCGCCACTCCGGACGGTTGCCTTTCTTCCCACAGTGCAGGGGATGAAGTGGCTTACCGGCGGAAGTTCGCATCTCTGACCAATCTCACGCCGACATGGCTGCTGCCCGTGCTGATCTCTCCGCGCCCGCGCGTGCCAACCATATAGCGAGTGCAATATTGATCGGTGCAAAGAAATGAGCCGCCTCGCTGGACCCGCTTCTGGACGCCCGGTTCGTCTGGATCGAGCGGTGCGTCAGGACCGGGCGGATTGCGAGCGACGGTGCCGCGACCCGAGAGTTGTGCATAGTAATCCGGCCGGTACCAGTCACTGACCCACTCCCACACGTTGCCCGCGACATCGTAGAGTCCATATGCGTTTGGCGCAAAGGATGCGACAGGAGCCAAGCCCGCAAAGCCGTCGGCGCCCGTGTCCTTCATGGGGAACTGTCCCTGAAACGTGTTGGCTGTCGGCGTTTGACCCGGACGAAAGTCGTCGCCCCAGGCGTACAATTTGCCGGTCAGGCCTCCCCGCGCCGCAAACTCCCACTCGGCTTCAGTGGGCAGGCGCTTGCCCGCCCACTTTGCGTAGGCGAGTGCGTCATCGAAGGCGATGTGGACCACAGGATACTTTTCCCGGCCTTGGATCGTGCTTCGCGGTCCTTCGGGATGGCGCCAGTTGGCGCCTTTCTGATAGCGCCACCATAGGTAATGGTCATCAAGCGGAACCGGTTCGGCGGTCGGCGTGAACACCGTCGACCCTGCCACCAGATTCTCTGGCGGCGCTCCGGGAAACTCGGCAGCCGTTGGCGTGCGTTCTGCGGTCGTGATGTGCCCTGTCGCCCGAACGAATCTGGCGAACTCGTCATTCGTGAGCTCAGTAGCATCCATCCAGAAGCCATCCACGTAAACGCGATGCACAGGGAGCGCATCGCGGGTCACGCCGGGCCGCGCGCAGTGGGCTTCACTCTCCACATGACTACCCATGGAAAACTCGCCGCCCGGAATCCAGACCATTCCGGCTGGAGCCGGGCCAGACGGGCCAGCCGTGTTCCGGATGGTTGGCGCGAAGCTCGCCGAACGTGAGGGTTGCCGCAAATCACGGGAAGACGTCGTTGCGAAAGACTGGGACGCTTGCCGGGACCATGACGCCCGCAGTGCAAGTACAGTCAAAGGCGCCACCGTCACTAGCGTAAGGAGCAGCCAGCCAGACCGGGAGCGGGACGACGGACGTTTCCCCCCGCCGCTGCGTACGCGGTGATGTTGTTTCATGAGCCCTTTGGTCTGGAATGATCGACGTCAGCCGCTTTGATGCAAGTTCTAATCGAATAGGCGTATTTTTTTGTAGGGACGGCAGCTGATAACCGGCCGTCCGAAATCACTCGAAGCGTTCCGCTTATCGGTGGACTCCGCTCTGTGAGACAAGTTCGACCTCTGAGGCTGACTGCAGCAGCGGCGTTCGGCCGATCACTCATCTTCTACGCCCGTGAACATTTGGCGGGTGGCGCAATCGATCGCCGACACAACTTGACGTCATGCTGGTTGGAATACCATTTCCACGGCAAGGTCATCCGGGCGGCGCCGACGAGGGTGCGTTCGAACGGTTTCTCTGGTCCCGCTGGTCGGGAGTCGCGACCGCATGGAAAGGCAATTAGGGAGCAAAAACAGGTTTTCGAGTCGAGGGGGCAAGAGAAAAAAGGAAGATGTCAAAGTGCACTTGCGGGATGCTCGCACAACTGCCGAGGCTCACGTGGCTGGCCATGTGGCTGCCGCTCAATGCGACCGCACAGGACCTTACGCCGCGGGCCTACGTCATCACGCCGGTTAGCTCGAACGCGGTCATCTTGTCGTACGTGTACAACAACGGCGAAATTCTTCTGGATCCCACTGTTCCCATCGAGGACCTGAATGCGCAGATCCATGTCCCGATTCTCAGCTTCTATCACAGCTTCAATTTCTTCTCCCGCTCCGCGAACGTGGCGGTCGTTATGCCTTATGGCTACGGGCACTTCCGCGGACTCGTGCTGGGCAATGACACTCGCATCACCCGATCCGGTCTCGCTAACAGTCGGATCCGCGTCTCAGTGAACCTCCTCGGCGGCCCAGCTATGACCGTGCCAGAGTCGTAAAGCACCAGGAGCGCCTCATTATCGGCGCCAGCGTCACCGTGGTGGCGCCGGTTGGCCAGTACGATCCGGCGCGGCTCATCATCCCGGCGCCAACCGCTGGGCCGTTAAGCCGGAGATGGGGTTCGCCCGACGAGTGGGGCGCTTGGCGTTCGATGCTTACGCCGGTATGTGGTTGTTCAGTACGAACTCAAAGTTCTACCCAGGCACTAGTGTGCGCGTACAGAAGGTCATGCCGTCTCTCGAATTCCATCTGGGCTATTACCTGCGACCAAGGATGTGGGTATCGTTCGATTCCAACTTCTGGGCGAGAGGCAATACGGTTCTGAATGGCGTGGAGAATAACGACGAGCCAGGAACTCCCGAATAGGAGGGACATTGGCACTGCCACTCACGAAGCATCACTCTCTGAAGCTCAGCGCGAGCAGAGGTGCGGTCGCCAGAGTCGGTGGCAACTTCACCACCGTGGCCGCAGGATGGCAGTATTCCTGGGTGCACAAGCCCAGATGACCAATTGGCCAGGTGCGGGAATCGTTGCGCAATGGACGGACGTGAGCCGTCCCTCGCTCCGCTTCATCCGAAACGGAGTGTTTCCATTCATTCCGTATCCGAAGCTCGGCCCGCGATTGCTACAGAATGTGCAGAAGGGAGTTTGATTGGAACGTCACCCGGCCATCGGCATGGACCCGTGGATAATCCTTTTCATAACTGTTAGATGCTGCGGGCTTGGAGCTATATGATTCTTGAGCCGTCGCGAAAGGTAGGAGGATTACTGCCAGAAGGAAGAACTTTTCGGCGAACATCGATCTCGCCGAAAGTTTATCATTCAAAAGCGGATAATGGGAAGAGAAGGAGGACTGGACGTCCTCCTTCAAACTGCAAGGTTTACCAGCGCTGACCGCGGCCACCGCCGCCGCCACGATTGCCGCCGCGACCGCCGCCAAATCCGCGACCACCGCCGCCGCCACCCTCGCTCTTCGGACGAGCTTCGTTTACGTTTAGTGCACGGCCGTTAAGTTGCGCGCCATTGAGCTGCGCGATGGCAGCTTCTGCGTCGCGAGCTTCGGTCATTTCGACAAAGGCAAATCCACGGGGTTGACCGCTGTCGCGATCGGTAACGATGCTGACACGCTCCACATTGCCATAGGCTGAGAAAGCGCTGAACAGCTCGTCCTGGGTTGTTTGGTAGCTGAGATTACCAACAAAGATGTTCGTCATTGAAATCCTCGAATAGGGTGAATTAGTCTCTGTCAGACAGCACTGAAGAACCGGAACCGGAAAGGGAGCGGAACGAAGGCAGCCAGAAGGCACTCGCGAATGAGACGGAGGCGGGCAAAGACAGTACTATTGTACCAGACCAGCACGCATTGTGGACAGGTTTTTGTTAGTCCCTCTCAAATGTAGTGAAAGGCATTTCACAGACGAAAATAGTTTATGGCCTCGCGCGTAGCTAGTTTCGAATCGACTCCAAGCTCTGGGAAGGACGACCGGACCGCGTTTAACGTTCTGGCGGCAATCAGCTTTTGCCATCTTTTGAACGATATGGTGCAGTCTCTGGTGCCCGCTCTATACCCCGTCCTCAAAGTCGTGTTTCACCTGGATTTCGGACAAATCGGACTGATTACGCTCACCAATCAAATTACGGCATCTCTTCTGCAGCCCGTTATTGGACTGTATACGGACCGCAGGCCAAAACCATTCTCGCTGGCGTTCGGCATGGGCTTTACGCTGCTCGGACTGCTCCTGCTTTCGATAGCGCCCACATATAGCATTTTGTTGATCGCGGGAGCCGTTATCGGCCTGGGGTCAGCCGTTTTTCATCCTGAATCCTCGCGGGTGGCGCGAATCGCATCCGGCGGACAGTACGGTTTAGCGCAATCGCTATTTCAGGTCGGCGGAAATGCTGGATCGTCTCTAGGTCCTCTGCTTGCGGCCTTCGTGGTCGTTCCCCGAGGACAGGCTAGCGTCGCCTATTTCTCCGGCTTCGCGCTTCTTGGGATAGCCCTGCTGACGAAGATCGGAGGTTGGTACAAACGAAAACTGATTGCAAAGGCCAAATCTCCGGCCATTCATAAGAGCCACTCCAATCTCTCGAAGCCGAAAATCGGTGTCTCGCTCGCAATTCTGATGGCCCTGATCTTCTCAAAGTATTTTTATCTCGCGAGCCTCACGACGTATTACACGTTCTATCTGATCCAAAAGTTCGGTGTATCCGTGACTCGCGCCCAGATCCTGCTGTTTGTCTTCCTCGGCGCGGTGGCCGCAGGCACGGTAATCGGTGGCCCGGTCGGCGACCGGATCGGACGCAAGTACGTAATCTGGGCCTCGATACTCGGGATACTTCCCTTCACGCTGATCCTGCCCTACGCGAATCTCTTTTGGACCGCGATTCTCACCGTCATCATAGGGGTGGTACTCGCTTCGGCATTCTCCGCGATTCTCGTTTATGCGCAGGATCTAATGCCCGGAAATGTCGGCATGATTTCCGGACTCTTCTTCGGGTTCGCCTTCGGGATGGGAGGGCTCGGAGCTGCGGTCCTCGGCAAGATCGCCGATCACACGAACATAATGTTCGTGTACAAGATTTGTTCGTT
This sequence comes from Bryobacteraceae bacterium, assembly GCA_963833675.1. Classification (GTDB taxonomy): domain Bacteria; phylum Acidobacteriota; class Terriglobia; order Bryobacterales; family Bryobacteraceae; genus DASQDN01. Next base: position 158,050 of record CAWHYW010000023.1, read on the forward strand.
TCTCCCTATGATCGGACTGCTGACGGCCTTCCTTCCGGACATCGGCACACGCAAACGGGCCTAGTGCTGAGCCGCTACGGCGTCCCACAGTTCGCCCGCTCGTGCGACCATCTTGTCGATGTCACCCTCCAAAGCGAAGTGTCGCGAGGCGAGCGCCGCCGCGGCCGTTTTTACCCTGTCCAGGTAACCATCCTTGCTCGCGTAGCGTTGCTTGATATCTGAATATGGAAAGAAAGAGCCGGTAAATGCAATCATCCGATCCGCTGATCCGATGGCGGGCGCGCGCAGATTCCAACCGGTGTAGATGCCGAGTGGTACATCGAGGTCGGGCATACGGACACCGCCGAGCTCATTGCCCTCGCGGTCAACTTGCGGAAGCAGCACCGTATATTTCGCGCCTTCTTTTGGCGGCTCGATCGAAACGATTCCTTTTGGGAGAAACTCCGGGCCGAAATCGAGGACCGTCGGAACTCTTAAATACTTCGGCGCATGGACGTTTTCCGGATACCTAACCTGGCCTGCGGCGACGAGTTCGCCTTTCCCGATTTGCGGATAAACGGAAGCCGGAGGTTCTGTGCCGTCCTTGACCCAGGAGTTCATTGCGACCAGCAGGGCTCGCATGATCCAACGCTGATCGAGCGGGTTGCCGATATTCTGCGTATTGGTTCGTTTCAATGGCAGGCTGCCGGCGCCGTGTTGTGCTCCCGCCAGCAGATAGATGCGCGTTTCTTTGTCAGGAGCCACGTCGCGCGTACCGTCCGGAGTCGTGTGGATCAAAGATGCCGCACGTCCCCAGTACTCATACGAGCCGTTGGTATAGAAAACCTTTGGCGCTGCTTTCCCGGTCTTAATCCGAGTTAGTAGACCATCACTCGCCTTGGTGAGCGGATCCGGAACGGCCGAGTCTGCGAACGGATACATATCGACAGGCCACGAGTAATGCAGCAAAGGCTGACCGTCGCGCGATGGTTGCGCGAAACGCAGATTGAATCCGCCGCGACCCGCTCCTCCGACGTGAGCCCAGACACCGTCCAAGGCCCTGCGGCCCTTCTCATCCTCGTTGAAATCCTGGTATATCATATGCCGCAGAAAACGGCCTGTTTGCGACACGCCGAAGCCGATCGTTTGTTTGATGAATTGCTGTTGATCTCCCAGCAGAAACGGCGATGTCCCGTATTTCAAGAAGGAGGCCATATCGCGTACGGCAGCGAAGCCAAGTCCCACTGGTACGGCTCCGGTCCCGCGATAAACAACCTCATAGATCTTCCCCGGTTCACACCCCCCATCGAGTTCAACCGCAGTCTTGTCGACAAACCGCCATTTGGCTCGTGGGATCTCGCGCCTCGGCAATCCGGGTCCATTGCTCACCGTCAAACGATTCGCCGGGTCTTTCTCATCGGCAACCGGATACGGTACGTGATCCCGATCGCCCAGGGAGAACCGGCTGACTGTCTTATCCGGAACAAACTCACCGCGAACCAGCCCGGTAATGTTTCCCTTAAGCCGCGGAGCTTTCAATCCCAAACGGCCTGGGAGCGCGGGAGTATCGAATTGCCAGCCCACCGACACCACCGTGAAGCCCTGCTGCATCAGAAAGCCGTCTCCGAGTTCCTGCGCGGTCTGTGGATCGAGCGAACCCGTTCCACGATTGAACATTGAGATCGATAGAATCCGGCCTCGATTTGCCACATCAATCAGCGCCGTCCCGTTTCCCTTACCCGGATCGCGAGGCTTGAGTACAAGCACGTCAGCCGTGAACTCAACCATCCCGTCCGGACCTACAGGAGCGAGGTCCAGATCCACTATGCCCTGATTCTGTTTGAGCTTCGGATCGATGCGAAATATAGCCGTTGCTGCAATACGCTCGTAAGGGCCGGCCGTTCCGAACGAAGCGCCCCCGGCCAGGTCGGACCGTTCCTTCAGGTAGATGCGTTGAACAGCGGACTCAGCGACCGCCCCAAGTAAACAAACCAGAACGCCAAGGCGAAGAAGCATTCGACTATTAAATCCAGGTGTGGCCCCCGAGTCAATCAGGCCATAGGACTTAGGGCCTATAGCATTTCAATGAAACGATCCTGCAACCGAATCGAAAAACTCGTGCGCTAAACTGCTTCAAGTTACCCCGCTTCAAAATGAGCTTTTTCATGAACACACCACACGTATGGCGAATCCGTGCTGGATTCGCCCTGGCAACTCTTGCGTTGCTAACATTTACACCGGCTTACGCGCAGTTCGATAGCGCGTCTGTGCTCGGCACGGTCCGTGACTCCAGTGGCGCCTCGCTGCCCGGAGCGAAAGTCACGCTTGAAAACGTCAAGACTGGAATCCAACAGAACACGAACACAGATAATTCCGGGAATTTTCAGATTCTCAACGTTCCCATCGGTACGTATCGCCTGTCGGGCGAAGCGCAAGGATTCAAAAAGGCGGTTGCAGCAGAATTTACGGTCACAGTCAACGCGCGCCAGCGTGTCGATCTCACATTGCAGGTCGGCGATGTGGCGGAACAGATCATGGTGACTGACGCCGCTACCCCACTTGAAACCGACACCAGTTCGCGCGGCACCGTCGTCAGCACGAATCAGATCGTAAATCTGCCGCTGAACGGACGATCCTACGCCGATCTTGCTCTATCGGCGCCCGGCGTGCGTAAATCGAGTATCGCGAGCAGCCGCGATGCCTCCTTCAATGTCAACGGTATGCGCAGCTCTCTCAACAACTTTGTCGTTGACGGCGTTGACAATAACGCATACGGCACCAGCAACCAGGGCTTTTCAAATCAGGTAGTCCAGCTATCGCCTGACGCCGTGCAGGAGTTCCGCATCGAAACCACGAACTACAGCGCAGAATTCGGCCGCGCCGGCGGCGGAGTCATCAACGCCACGATCCGCAGCGGCACGAACGCATTCCACGGATCGGTTTGGGAGTACCTCCGCAACACAGAGCTAAACGCGACAGGCTTCTTCAAACCTGTGAACAACCAGAAACCCGTCCTGATTCAGAATCAGTTCGGCGCGGCGTTCGGCGGGCCCGTGATCAAAAACAAAGCATTCTTCTTCATGGATTACGAGGGGTTCCGCCGAAACCAAAAGCGACCGGTATTTTCAACCTTGCCGACAATGGAGCAGCGTCTCGGTAACTTGGGCATGCCCATCCGGAATCCATATACCGGCGAAGTTTACTCGGATGGAGTCATTCCGCAATCGCAGATCACCCGTTTTGCGCGCGAAGTCCTCGCCGGTCTGCCTGCGCCCGAATCTTCCCGGTCTCGCCAACAACTTCCAGTCGCAACCCGCGACTACTGACGACAGCAATAAAGGCGATGTCCGCTACGACCATTACCTTGGCTCGAGAGTGAACCTCTTCGCCCGATACAGCCACCGCGAGCTCAATCAGTTCATTCCACCGAACATTCCGGGACCCTCCGGGGGCGACTCGAACGGTAACGTGCGCGTGAACAATAAACAAATTGCGATCGGATCGAACTTCACCGTCTCTCCGACGTCGATGTTGGAGTTCCGTATCGGTTACTCACGAACCGACGGAGGAAAGTTTCCGATCTTCCTCGGAACCGAGGGGGTGAAGGAGAAGTTCAACATCCCGAACGTTCCGAGCGATCCCAGATTCACCGGCGGAATTTATCGACAAGCGATCAACGGCTACACGGCATTCGGTGTCCAGAACAGCAATCCGCAATATCAGAACCCGGATGTGCTGAATCCAAAGGTAAACTTCTCGAAGATCATCGGTAAACACAGCCTGAAGTCGGGATACGAGTACCAGGCAATCAACACCGAAATCGACGACTTCGCTCCGAAGTACGGCACCGACAACTATGCAGGCCGATTCAGCCAGGCGCCAGGAACCGCCACGAACAACGTGCAGTTCCTCGCTGACTTCCTGTTCGGCGCGCGCAGCCATTACGAGCTGGCCACACCTGCCATCGTTCACTACCAGCAGCGGATGCACTTCTTCTACCTGCAGGATGATTTCAAGATCACGCCGAAACTCACGCTGAACATGGGTGTACGTTACGAATTCGCTACCCCGCAGTACGAGCGTGATAACCTGCTCTCAAATTTGGACCCGGTAACGAACACGCTGATTCAGGCGAAAGACGGATCCATCTACGATCGCGCCCTTGTTCGCCCGGATCGTAACAACTGGGCTCCGCGTTTCGGCTTTGCCTACAATGTGCTTCCCAGAACGGTCATCCGATCCGGTTATGGCATCAGCTACATCCACTTTAACCGGATGGGAGGGGAAAACCTGCTCGCCTATAACCTGCCGAATATCCTGAATCCGATCGTCGATCAGCTCGCGCCCACTGTGCCGACCAGCGGCATGCCGCTCTGCACGAGCTTGGATGATCCGCCCTCCTCCTGCTTCCGGCCAACCGAGCAGGGATACCCGAACGGCTTCATGGATCTCAAGAACATCAACCCGCGGAACGTTCGCACCAACTACATTCCATCGGATTACCGCACCAGCTATGTCCAGAGCTGGCACTTCACCATTCAACAGGAGTTGGCGAAGGATCTCGTGCTCGACCTCGGCTACGTGGGAACTCGCGGCGTCGGCCTGATGATCTTGGGCGACTATAACCAGGCTGTCCCCAACAACCCAGGCCAGAACCTGAGCGTACAGGCTCGCCGTCCCGTGCAAAACCTCGGCTTCATTCAGGAAGCCTGGGGCGGCGGATTCCTGAACTACCACGCGTTCCAGGCCAAACTCGAGAAACGCTATAGTGCCGGACTCTACTTACTGAACTCCTTCACCTGGTCTAAGGCGATCGACAACGCGTCCGGACACCTCGAGACGGCCAATGGCGACAACTCTCGTGTGAACATTCGCGATCTTCGCAATGAAAAGGGACTCTCCGGTTACGATCAGCCCTTCAACAACACCACGTCTTTCACGTATGAGCTGCCGTTCGGACGCACCCGCAAGTTCGGCTCCTCCTGGAATCCCATTCTTGACGCGGTTGCCGGCGGATGGCGGTTAACCGGCATCAACACGATGACCAGCGGTTTGCCTGTCAACTTAACCTACGCGCCGTCGAGCCAGCTGCAGGTGAGCAGCGCGCCGAACTACCGGCCAAACATCAGCGGCGACCCGCTGGCGCCGGAAGCGCAGCGCGGCCCGTCGAATTACCTCAACAGGGACACGGTCTCAATTCCGACAGACCCATCCAGACCCTTCGGAAATGCGGGCCGCAACATCGTCCGGGCGCCGAATTTCTTCCAGCTCGATCTCGGATTGCACAAGGATTTCCGCGTCACCGAAGGAAGCCGCATCGAATTCCGGACCGAAGCCTTCAACGTCCTGAATAAGACCAACTTCATGGCGCCCAACAGCGATCGATCCTCGAACAGCTTCGGGACCATAACCAGCACGTTCCCCTGGCGCGAGATTCAGATGGCGCTCCGGTTCGTGTTTTAACCCAACCGCATACCTCGTTATGAATTCGTCGCTTCGGCAACAAGGTCCGATGCGGGAGTCAGAAGCGGCTTCTGCGATTCGGCCGCAGGCTTCGTCGTAAGCAGAACGAAGCTGAGATTTTTTGGCGGGTCGAACCAGCACAGTGTGCCGGTCGATCCGCCATGTCCGAATCTCGTTCCGGGCAATGCCCAGCCGATTCCGTAGGGCTGATTTAGCCCGACATTCTGATTCGTGATCATGGCTTTTGCTGTTTCCGGCTTGACCACGCGCTTATCCGGTTTGCCGAAATATTGCAGCAGCCGGGTCACGTCGCCCACATTGGAGTGAGCGCCGCCCCACGGCGCGCCGAGATTCCGCCAATACGAGCTGTTCCAGTTCCAGTCCGTATCGTCCGGAACCTGGCACAGCATCGTATCTTCGATTCGACGGCGGCCGAGGCCAAGCGAAGTCGCGTTCATTCCCAGCGGCTGAAACACCTGATCATGGAGAAAATCCCGCAGCGGGCGTTTCGTTATACGTTCCACGATCTCCGCCGCCAGCAGGATTCCCATGCTTTGATATTTCACCTGCGTCCCAGGCGCGAACAATAGCGGAGTACGAACCGTACCCGCTACAAAATCCTTAAGCGGAGCGTGACGCTTTCGAAGATCCGTATTCTCCGGCAGCATGTCCGGCAAGCCCGACGAATGCGTCAGCAGATGACGCACCAGCATGCGATCGCGATCGCCCCCCTTGAATTCCGGCAGGTATTTCCGGACCGGATCTTCAATCGACAGTTCCTTTCGATCGGCCAGAATCATCGCCGCTGTCGCCGTCATCGGCTTCGTAATCGATGCGAGCAGGAATACCGCATCCGGCGTAGACGCTTTCCCGAACGACTTCCGGATCACCTTATCGCCTTGCTGTACTTCGATCGCTGCCGCCGCCACTTCGCCCGTCGCAGTCTTCGCCTCGATCAGGCGCAGGGCTTCGTCAATCTTGTTCTGGCGGAGCGCCAACGCGACACCGCCAAACAAGAGATTTCTGCGAGTCATCGTGACCAACATAGGTACCCTCTCGAACTCCCTACCAATTCGTAATCGAGCCGTCGGGCCGGAAATACGTCTGTGCCCGGTTGTTAGTCAGGCTGCGTGACTTCCCCAACCAGCTTGAGCTGCTTCATATCCAATTCCACACCCAGGCCCGGCCGCTCGTTCGCGTACAACTTGCCATTCTTGAAATCGAGGCACACCGGAAGATGCGGAAGCGTCTTGCCTTGATAGTTGTACTCCATCAGCACGGGACCGGAGAACGTTCCGAGCGTATTCACCAGCGCCGCCGTCGCGATCGGTCCTGTGAAGTGTGGAACAATTCCCACAAAATGCGTCTCGCATAATGCCGCGATCTTCACCATCTCTGTAATACCGCCGACGTTCGGTAGAGTTGCACGAACGTAGTCGATCGTGTGATTCTCGACCAGCTTATTGAACTCCCACCGGTACCCCCATTCCTCGCCGGCCGCGAGCGGCACCTTAACGTGTTGTCGAATGATCGGCAAATCTTCAAGAAACGCCTCAGTCCGAACCGGATCTTCGACGAAATACGGAGCCAGATTCTGGATCAGGTCCAATCCTCGCAACGCGTCCGCGAGATCGAACCGCTGGTGGAAGTCGATGCACCAATCGCCGTTCTTGCCGACGCCTTCGCGCGCCTGCGTACAGTCGATCAGAATCTGGTTCACACGCTCGTGAGTGTTGTACGTCGTGTTGATCGGCGTTGAGACGCATCCATGCGATAGCAGCGATACCCGGCCTCCATCGTTGCCTGAGCTCTTTCCTTGATGCCCATGCCCTTCGTGATTCCAGGGATGATTCCCGCCGTGTTGTAGCATTCGCAGAAGTCCCGCACCATCCCGCCGAGCAGTTGATGTACCGGCAGTTTCTGTACCTTGCCTTTGATATCCCATAACGCGAGATCGAGCGCGCCAATCGCGCCGATCTTCTCGCGGCCGGGCGGATAGAAGAATGCGCGCGTCATGTCCTGCCAGAGCCGCTCAATGAACTGTGGGTCGCGGCCGATCAGACGGCCTGCGCTCTGCTTCAATGTATCGGGCGATCCGCCTTCGCCGATACCCGTGATACCGGCATCGGTCTCGACCGTCACCACCATGTCGCTTTGATTGAAGAGTGGATTCGGGTTCGGCGGTTCATACATCCGCACCCGGGTGATCTTCATCTTTGGAAGCGCCGCTTGCGCGAGCGGCAGCCGAATAAAGCTGGTCGCGGACGTAGCAGCCAGCGTGTTCAGAAATAACCTTCGATTCATTTTCAGATGTCCCTAGGAAAGCATATCGCTCAACCTGGGCCGAAACGTAGAATCGTGATGTGCGATGCAGCGGTGTTGAGGATCAAACGGCTTCTGGAGCGACTCGCACCAGGAGCTTCCCGAAATTTTCACCACGCAACAGACCCTGAAAAGCGCGTACCGCGTTATCGATCCCGTCTACGATATCTTCCCGGTACTTCACTCTGCCTTCGCGAAGCAAGGCGCCCATTTCGCGAAGAAACTCGGGTTTTTGCGACGCAAAATCTCCCACCAGAAAACCTCTGAAGGTGAGCCGGTTCTGAAGTATGGTGGTCATCGCTAGCGGAACCTGGTTTGGTCCAGGCGGCAATTCCTTCGTATTGTATTGAGCGACCAAGCCGCAGACTGGCACTCGCCCGAACAGATTGAGCAGCGGCAACACCGCTTCGAAAATCTTCCCGCCGACGTTCTCAAAGTACACGTCGATTCCATTCGGACACGCGTCCTTCAGTTCTTCGCTGAATCCCGGACTGCGATGGTCGATACACGCGTCTAAGCCTAGTTCTTCTAAGACGAACTTACATTTCTGTTCGCCTCCGGCGATACCCACGGCCCGGCAGCCTCGCAGCTTGGCGATCTGACCGACCACCGAGCCCACGGCCCCGGAGGCGGCCGCGACCACCACTGTCTCTCCCGGCTTCGGCTGGCCAATATTCAGTAAACCTGTATAAGCCGCCAACCCAGGTACCCCGAGGATCCCCAGAGCCGTGGATAGCGGCGCCGCCTTCCGGTCTAACTTCTCCAGACTCGCGCGATGCGCCGTCGAGTATTCCTGCCAGCCGCCATAGGCAAGCACATATTCCCCTGGCAAAAACCCCGAAGCCTTCGATTCGACAACCTGTCCAACGATCTCGGCTTCCATCACGTTGCCTAATTCCACCGGAGGCACGAAGTAAGGCCCGGTATTCATCCGGCCCCTCATGTAAGGATCGAGCGAGAGATAAATCGTGCGCAGAAGAACGTGACCCTCTCGAAGCTCGGGCACCGGAGCTTCCTCGAGCCGGAAGTCCTCGGCGCGCGGCTCTCCGTCCGGATGTGCGGCGAGAACAATGCGGCGATTCACGGTTACGGTCATCGACTATACGCGTTCGGGAACGACATAAGGTTTGCGATACTCGCGCGTTAGTAGCTTGTTTGCCTCCGGATCGCCAGTGAACTGCATGCGCGAAGGATCGAACCGTAAGTCGCGGTTCACTCGATACGCAATGTTGCCGAGGTGGCAAAGCGCTGTCGATAAATAGGTTTCTTCGATCTCGGCGTGCAGAAGCTTTCGATCGCGCGCGCGAACCGCATCCGTGAAATTCTGGAAATGATTGATATTCGCCGGATATTCCGGCTCCGGCTCGGGTTGCTTGTTGCGCCCCATCGTGATGTGGAAACGGCCGTCATCCATCATGTGCATGTGTCCTTTCGTCCCGAAGAAGTCCCAGGACATCGGCTCCGCGGTATACAGTCCACGCAATTGGCCCACGATCATCGAACCATCTTCGTAGGTCCACGTTATATTCTGCGTATTCGGTGTCTGTCCCTGATCTTTGTAACCGAAACGTCCTCCGGAAGCCTGCACGCGGACAGGCAGCTTCTTCTGCATCGCCCAACGCACGACGTCGATCATGTGAATGCCATTGTTCCCTAACTCACCGTTTCCGAAATCCCAAAACCAGTGCCAGTTGTAATGCACCAGATTCTCGTGATACGGCTGCATCGGCGCGGGACCGACCCATAAATCCCAATTCAGCCATGCTGGCGGCTCTTTCGGCTCTTTGAAGCCGATCGAATCGCGATGTCCGGGGAAAAAGAAATTCGCCTGATAAATATCGCCGATCGCGCCGGAGTGGATCAGCTCCACGGCTTTGCGGTACCGGCCCCACCAGCGCCGCTGCGTGCCACCGGCCGCGATGCGGTTATACTTGCGGGCCGTCTCCACCAGCTTGCCGCCTTCCCAGACGTTGTGCGAAACGGGTTTCTCGACGTAAACGTCCTTGCCCGCCTGCATCGCCCAGATGGCCGTTAGTGTGTGCCAATGGTTCGTGGTAGCTATCGTGACTGCATCGATCTCTTTATCTTCGAAGATGCGCCGCATATCGGAGTCGATCTTCGGACGCTTCCCGGTTTTCTGGTAAACCACCGAGGAGGCTTGTTCTGTCCGCCGGCCATCGACATCCACCAGCGCGGCGATTTCCACATTCGCCACCGGAAGAATCTCTTTGATATGAGCCGACCCGCGCGATCCGACTCCAACGATAGCGATGCGCACACGATCGTTTGCAGCCGCCCACGATTGCGCGGCGGCAGCAGCTGAGACAAGAAATTGACGACGTTTCATAGCGAGCGCTTCTAGTGTATCCCCTCCGAAAAAGAAGCGCTTCAGTGTGCCTACGTCGCGCGAACTTCGAAGTCTTTCAACTCGCCGGCAAATGCGCGGCTGGGATAGATTTCACTCACCCTGACGCACTTGCAGCGCGCGTGGACGGCTCGAACGAAAATCTTGGTTTTTTTATCCGGCAGATACTTGCGTTCCTTCGTGATCACACGGCGCTCAACCCTTTCGCCCTTATCTTTCGTGCTGTAAAACATTTCTCCAGTGTCTGTTTCCCGGCTGTTCAGCTGCGAGCTTTTCATCATCTGAAGATCCTGAATCATCACATTTTCCTGAAGATAAAATGACCAGTTTCTGCCGAACCGAACTCCAACTACTGATCCAAAACAGCTTTGCACCTCGATGGGAAAACCCTGCGGATTCCGCGATTGGGCCCATTCCATGTAGCGTTTAATTACAGGCGCATCCGCTTGCATGTACTCATGACTGTGTACTTGCCCGGCGGGCTGACTGCCTTCTCTTGCCGTGCCACGGAGACACTCTTCCAGTTGCTCTTTCCAAAAGGCTTCCGCAGACCTCGCCAAAGTACCGGTAATTCCGGCATGGTAGACGGTTGGTTGCGTGGCAGGTCCGTCCACAAATATCGAGCAGCCATTGATCCCCGCCGTCATGAAAAAACGCGGAAATGCTTCCAGATCCTCGTCATCATCCACAAGTGCCGCCGGATAGGGAGGAAGTCTATACCTGGTAATGGCAAGGCTGTCCCAGGGCAGCCAGTACTGCACGAAGTCATCGTCAGAAGTGCGCGTTGGCGAGACGGATACCGTCAGACATTCCGGGAAAAGGCCATGTGGCTTGAAGCTGGAAAAAGACTTCGAGATTCCGCCCGTCTGCTTGAAACTGACGGTGGAATTCGTGAGTCCATTTGCTCCGCTCGAAATGTTGCCGGCGTTGGGAACAGTCCAGCTTTTGATCACCTGGCCGGCCGTTCCGTCTGGCGGAGAAAGTGCGTATGTGCGTAGGAAAGTTATCGGATTTTTAAGGAACTCACCGTTCAAGGACATTTTTGGCTCCTGTCGTGCTGGATAACGTATCACAACGTATATCGCTCTCCGTTGGCTGCGAAGCACGCGAATCATGCACGTTACGCTCCAACCAGCTGGGTTGCTGGCTTGAGGCTTTACCTTTTGCAGAAATATCAAACGATGGCCGAAGTGACTATTTCCGCGAAGAATCAGATTGTAATACCCCGGGAGCCGAGACAAGCCCTTGGCGTGAAGGACGGTAACAAACTCCTCCCAGTCGCCGAAAGAGATCGAGTGATCGTTCTAAAAAAGGCCGAAGGCCTATCACAAGGCTACTTGCGGCATCGCCAAAGGGGTATACCTTTGGAATTCGTGACAACCGAGAACTGATGGCCCATTGAAGCAATGACACAAAGACGGAAACTACCGCCCATGCACCCTGGAGAGTTGCTCAAGGACGAACTCGAGGAAATTGACGTTAGCCTAAACGAACTCGCGCGTGCGTTGCGTACGATTTGGAATCGGCCGACCGTCGGCAGCTTGAGAGACAAATGCTGCCGCGAACCGCAGCATAGCGGTACGTGCCCGGCGGTCGCATCACACCCGCAACTCGTAACCCCGCGCCCGCATCCCCTCAATTACCCCCGACCGGACCGCGCTGACCTCATCTGAGGACAACGTACGATCGCGCGCGGCCAAGGTCAATCGATACGACACACTCTTCGTGCCCTCCGCTAGCGGCGCGCCCGAGTATTGTCGAATATATTCGATGCGATCCAATGCCGGACCGGCCAACTCCGCCAACTGCCGCCGCAAATCCCCAACCAGAGCCCGCTCTCCCACGATGACCGACAGGTCAAACGCAGCCGTTGGAAAACGCCGGATACTCAAATACTTTTTGTCATGCGGAGTCAAACGCATCAAAGCATCGAGATCGAGGTCCAATACGCTGCCGCGCCCTTTGACCATGGACGGATGAAACTCGAACAACCTGCCGACAGCTTCCCCACCGAACACAATCTCCGCCGTGCGCGCCGGATGTTCGTAAGCCCGAGCCGTGGTTGGCCTCACCTCGCACTCCGGAGCGACGCACTCGGCCAGACGCTTCAGATCGAACAACCCCTCAGCGCCCGATTCCTTGCGATACACCGCTGCGCAAAGATGATTCACTTCATCCGGCAGCTCTCCGGCAGTCTTGTGAATCTCGCGGCCCACTTCAAACAATCGAAACTCGTCTGAGAAACGGCTGTTATCGACGATATTCTTCCAGATCCCCGGAATCAGCGACTTCCTAAGCAAGCCCTGATCCTCAGCTATCGGATTCAACACCTTCACGTACTCGCTTGGATCGGCGCCGAACTGCCGCACCGTCTCTTCACTTAGAAACGAGTAGTTGTACACCTCGTGAAAGCCCTGTGCCGCCACCAGTTGCCTCAATTGGTACAGGTAATTCCGCTCCTCGCTCTGCGGTGGCACGATCGCCGGCAGCAGAGGAGACGTCGGTGTAATCGAGCTGTACCCGATCATGCGGCCTACTTCTTCCACCAGGTCATCTTTAATTGAAATGTCCTTCGTGGCGCGCCACGAAGGCACGCCGATCGAGAATACGCCGGGAGCCTTCTCAATCACGCTGAACGCAAGCGCCTCGAGAATCTCTCGCACTTGGCTAGCCGGAATCTCCCGTCCGAGCTTTCGATATAACCACGCCAGCGGCAATTCGATCGGTTCCGGCTGCGGCAATGCTCGACTCACGTCCGCGACACCGCCCACGACGCGTATACCTGGCGAAACGATGCGAAGCAATTCCACTGCTCGCGCAAGTCCGCGAACGGTATTCTCCGGATCTTGCGATTTCTCGAACCGCACCGATGCATCTGTTCGAAGCCGCAATGCCGATGACGTCCGCCGCACACTTGTGGCATTGAAACACGCGCTTTCCAGCACAATTCGAGTTGTAGTCGCGCTGATCGCGCTGTCAGCTCCGCCGATCACACCAGCAAGCGCAATCGCGCCGGCATCATCCGCGATCACCAGGTTCGAAGCGTTCAGCTCGTATGTCTCGCCGTTCAACGCCCCCATCCGTTCACCCGGTTGAGCGGAACGAACGCGAATATTTCCGTGTAGTTTGTCGGCATCGAACGCGTGCATCGGCTGCGCAATCTCGGCCATGATCCAGTTCGTGACATCGACTACGTTATTTATGGGATTCAGGCCGATCGCCTCCAGGCGATATTGCAGCCACAACGGCGATGGTTGTACCGTCACATTTTGGATCACGAGCGCGCTGTACCGTGGACACAAAGCGAAGTCCTCGATACCAACTCCGATCGCAGCCTCGCCCTTCGGCAAGAGTGACGTGTCCACCGGATCGCGCAGAGGCTTGCGCAGAATCGCTGAAACTTCGCGAGCCATGCCGTGGTGACCCCATAAATCCGGACGATGCGTCAGAGACTTGTTGTCGATCTCGATGATGTGGTCCGGAAGCGCGCCAATGCCTTCCCCAGGAGTCGCGGTCAATTCCAGAATGCCCGCCGTGTCTCCATTCACTCCCAGTTCGGCGCCGCTCGCCAGCATGCCGTCGCTTTCAACACCGCCAATGACGGCCTTTCGAATTGGGCGTCCGTCTTTGAGCGTCGTGCCTGCCGGCACATACGCTGTCACCAGACCCGGACGACAGTTTGGCGCGCCGCAAACCACCGTCTTCTTTCCCAGCGGTCCCACGTCGATCAAAGCTTTGACATTCTTGCTGCCGTCGATCGCTGTGACAGACTGCACGCGAGCCGCCCGGACTGTTTCGAGTCCCCGGCCGTAATCTTCCACTCCTTCGCTCTCGGCCGTCTTGACGGTAATCAGGTTCGATAGCTCCGATGCGGGTACATCGAGCCCGTCGACCAGTTCGCTGATCCAGTTATAAGAAAACTTCATCGGTATTTAGAACTGCGAGATAAACCGTAAGTCGCCGCCTTGCAGCAGGCGGATATCGTCAATGGCGTACCGCATCATCACCAGACGCGTGAGGCCGAGTCCGAAGGCGAATCCATTCCATTCTTCCGGATCGATACCTCCCATGCGAAGCACGTTCGGGTGAACCAGGCCGCAAGGTAGCAACTCGACCCAACCGCTCTGCTTGCAAACCGGGCAGCCTGGTCCGCCGCAGATCAGGCATTGAATGTCCAACTCAAATCCGGGCTCCACGAAAGGAAAATAGCCGGGCCGGAGGCGCACGGTTACTTCACGCTTGAACACCGCGCTAAGCAGAGTCTTCATGAAGTAGATGAGGTTCGCAACCGAGACGTCGCGATCCACCATCATGCCCTCGAGCTGATAAAACGTGTGCTCATGTGAAGCGTCCACTTCCTCGTTGCGGAACACGCGTCCGGGAGCGATCATTCGCAATGGAGGGCCCAGCTTGCGCATGCCGCGAACTTGGACGGGTGAAGTATGCGTGCGGAGCAGGCGCCCGCCTTCCAGCCAGAACGTGTCCTGCATGTCACGCGCCGGGTGATCCGGTGGAATATTCAATGCATCGAAATTGTTGTACTCGGTTTCCACCTCGGGACCGCCAAGCACTGCGAAACCCATCGACGTGAAATCTTCTTCAATCTCGCGCTGGATCAGCGTCAGCGGATGAAGGCTTCCTGGGCGAGTGCCCGGAGCCGGCAGCGTGAGATCAACCCACTCAGCGTCAAGCTTTTTTGCAAGAGCTTCACTCTCAAATCCGCTTTTCTTACTGTCGAAAGCCGATTCCAGCGCCAGTTTTGTAGAGTTCAACAGCTTGCCTACGCTGGCGCGCTCCTCCGGCGTAAGCTTGCCCATCTCCTTGCTGATCGCTGCGAGCGAACCTTTGCGTCCCAGCACTTCGATCCGAACGATTTCCAGTGCCTCGGGATTTTCGGCAAGCTCGATGCGTTTGCGGGCGTCCGTCTGTAATTGTAAAAGTTTGTCTACAAGCATTAACCAGCGGTGACCGCAGCCATCGGATTGAATATCTGCCCCGATTTCGTTAATTCCCAATCCAGGTGATTGATATAAAAAACCAGCAGCGCCTCGGGATACTTCGTTTTGAAAGCTTCGTAGACGCGCTGTTGCCAGCCCTCCGTAAGCTTGTCTGAAGCATCCAGGTCCTTCGCGAAAAAACCATCCTCGTGTGGAATGCCAAGCAGGTCGAGAACGTCCTTGATCATGTCAAGGTGCGATACTAGAATGGTTTGCGCGACGTCCGTGGCGAACTCTTCGTCGTGTTCTGCGATCCGAGCCCACAGGCGCGGGGTCACTTTTCGCAGTGTCTCCGTATTGAGCTTGGACATATGGAACCGCATCTTCACCCGCTCATAAAGCTGATAAGTCTTCAGCTTACCGATTGATACGTTGCGAATGAGTTGCTGGAACGCGGGTTCGCCGAGCGCCAGAAAGATGTCCGAAAGCTGCATCTTTTCGAGCGTATCACAGCCTTTCGCCTACGGTACAATCAAAGGTTTTGGACAAATGCGGAGAACGAATGAGTAATTTGATCGTGCTTGGCGCTCAATGGGGCGATGAAGGAAAGGGTAAAGTAGTTGACCTTTTTTCCGAGCACTTTGACATCGTTGCGCGATATCAGGGCGGCCATAATGCCGGGCACACTGTTTATATCGGTGAGAAAAAGTTCGTTCTCAAGCTGATTCCAAGCGGAATTCTCCGCAAGGGCGTTCAAGCTGTAATCGGGAACGGCGTTGTCATCGACCCGGCAGCGCTGATCGATGAGATGACATCCCTGAAGGCAGCCGGAATTCCCGTCGAATCGCAACTAGCCATTAGTACGCGCGCCCATGTCATTTTTCCCTTCCATCGCCTGGCAGAGAAAATCTCGGAGGATCGCTCCGATCGCGTGCCGATTGGAACCACTTCCCGTGGAATCGGTCCCTGCTATGAAGACAAGACCGGTCGTCGTGGTATTCGCATTGCTGATCTTTTAGACCCGAAAGGCTTCGACGCCCTCTACAACGAACTCGCCGCCGATAAGGCAACGATCGCCCAAGCCTTTCACATCGCTAACGACATCGACTTCAGCCAGATCCTGACGCAGTACAAGGAGTTTGCGCACCGCATCGCGCCGATGGTAACCGACACCTGCAAACTGCTGAATGACGCAATTAATTCCGGGAAGAAGGTCTTATTTGAAGGCGCGCAAGGCACGATGCTTGACGTCGATCACGGAACCTATCCCTTTGTGACGTCCTCGAGCGCGAGCGCTGGCGGAGCGTGCATCGGTACCGGTGTCGCACCGACACGGATCAGCGGCGTTATCGGTGTATCGAAGGCATACATCACGCGCGTCGGCAGTGGCGCTTTCCCCTCCGAAGAACACGGGGAACTCGGAGACCGAATCCGAAAGGCGGGGAATGAATTCGGTTCCGTTACCGGTCGGCCCCGGCGCTGCGGCTGGTTCGATGTGCCGCTTCTCCGCTACACAGCGATGGTCAACGGCTTCGATAGCCTGATCGTTACCAAGCTGGACGTGCTCGACGATCTCGCTGAGATTCCAGTCTGCATTGGTTACAAGCTGGATGGGCGTGAGATCGACGAAATGCCCGCCCGTCATTGCGATCTCGAACGCGTGCAGCCCATTCTCGAGCGCCGGAAAGGTTGGAAACGAAACACGCGCGGCATCTCCCGATACGAAGATCTGCCATCCGAGGCGCACGATTATCTCGACTTCCTCCACAAGCAGACCGGAGTCGAGATAGGCTGTGTTTCCACCGGACCGGAGCGCAACGAGACCATGGTGCTGGCCGGCTCAAAACTGGCAAAACTCCTGGCCGGCTAAGAGCATGTGGAAGAAAACCCGGGTATTCGGCAGCCATCTATGACTCTACAAGCACCGAGCCGACTAATCCACCAAATCCGAATCAGAGTCGCCATGCGTCAGCATGCGAAAAGAAATCCGGGTATTCAGAAGCGATCTATGACTCTATAAGCACCGAAGCGGAGCCGCGACTGGTAAGGAGCGGAGGTTCCAAACTCAAATGAGATATCTCGTGCCATCCCGCCACTAAAGGTATTCGGTGAATCGGAACCAAATCTCTAAAAGCGCAAACGCCGTCGTGCCGGATCCCGCCATACGACGCGCCGAACTTCGTGCACTCATTCCGCAACTACCGGTATTTCCTGTCTGCGCCGCCGAAGTTATCCGTGCCAGCAGTCGCGGATACTTGACGGCCGAGCAGTTGATTAGCCTCGCAAGTAAAGATCAGGTGCTTGCGGGTGGTCTCCTTCAGGCAGCCAATTCTGCAAGCAATTCGTGGTCGGGGAGAGTCACTTCGGTGAAGCAGGCGGTCATGCATCTCGGTGAAATTCGGGCAGCCCAGCTATTGGTCGCGGCGGCAATGAAACCGATCCTCGCCGTTGTGGGCCACCAAAAATTGTGGGAGCATTCTCTCGAAGCGGCTGCCGTCGCGCAGAAACTCGCGTTCAGTTCGAAACTCTTCGATCCCGCGGGCGCATATGTTTTGGCCCTCCTGCATGATGTCGGTGAACTTCTCCTCCGATTAACCCCACTCGAAGCGCGAACGAACCTGCACGAGTTGGTCGCGGCCGGATGTGAGAGGTCAGTAGCCGAGCTGCTTATTTTCGGCGCGACCCATGGTCAGGCCGGCGCCGACGTCCTGCGGCATTGGTGCATGCCGGAGACTTATATCAGAGCAGTCGAATACCACCATGACCCGGAAACCGGCGGTGATATAGGAGCCGCGCTCCTCTATCTGACGGAACAATGGACGGAGCCCAACGGAGATCGTCTCCGTGAAGATCGTCTGCAGCACTCGCTCGGAGTACTGCAATTGCCGGAAGTATTCCCGCACAAATGTCCGCCAGGCATACGCATTTGAGCGTCGAGCCTCACCGTCGCGTAATCGTCAAACTCCGCCACGAAGAATTTCCGGCCTCATCGTAAGCTCGGATAACGATTTGGTTGTCTCCGACACGCAGCTCCAAATCCGAGATAACCCACGAAGTCAGTCCGTTCGCAACACCGGACCGTCCTCCGTTGGCCGTCCAAATGACCTTGGACACACCCACCTTGTCAGACGCCGATCCGCTGATTCGCATAGTTGAAGCCGAAGTGGAAATGATCGTCGTCGCGGGCGAAGTGATTCGAAGAGTGGGAGCAGATTTATCCTGAACATTCCCGGGCGCGCTCGGCGGAGTCGACGGAATCGAGGGTGCCGACGGAGCCGGCTCCGTAACCGTCGCCGCGCGAGTTGCATACAACTGTCGAATCGCCTCGATGTCCAGCGCTTGGAGGCCATCAAACTTGCGGTAGTACGGATACATGACCGCATTCGGATTGTTCGTATGTCCCAGCCCGAGCGCGTGACCCAGTTCATGCAACACGACGGCGTAGAAATCGGGATTCACACCCGACTGCCAGTTCTCGGCATTGTCGAAGTGAAGATCCCCGGCGATCGGTTCAGGATTGACGTCTGCCGGATAAAACGTATGGGCCAAAGTCTTTCCGGGTCCATCGAACGGAAGCGGGTCGCCGTGGTTACCTGTGGCGAAGGCAAAGTTCAGGTTTCGCGGCCCGTCAGCTCGGTCTATCAGTGTGAAATCTACCTCGACATATCGGGACCATTCCCCCAGAGCCCGCTGGATGTTTTGCAGCATGCGATCCCGCCCGAGCTTCGGAGAAACAGTTCCGATCGAATACGTCAGATGCGCGGAGCCTCGCGCTCCTTCCGTCCAGCCCGTGCCCGGAGGCATCACGTACTCACCGGCAGACGGAAGCTCTTGACGATAGCAGGCGCTCGCGGGTACCCCGGCAATCAGATCCTCCGATGCCGGATAAATCAATGCAACCGCGGGTTTCTCGGTGAGCGATTCCAATTGCTTATCTGTGGCGAACACCAGAACTTCGTCCGGGCGTAAGTCCGGATTCGTGACCTCGATGGCTCCGGATTGAGCCACAACATCTCTTAATTGAGGATCACTGAGTCGAACAACCATATAGGAGTCCGCGCGCAAGGTGAGCGCTGCCAGGATTGCAATTCCGAATGCCTTCACAGGAGGCTCTTCGGCCCGGCGGAACCGCTCTTGAGAATTTTCTTACCCCAAATGCACAAAGTCGTGGGGAGAGCCGTGTGCGTTTTCTAGTTGTAGGATTTCTTGCGCTAAGCATTCAGGCCGAATCGCTCTATCGCGTCGAGCACTTCGCGGGATCGAACTATGCCGGGGACGGTCTATCCGCAGTCGTTGCGCCTCTTGTCCAGCCGCAAGGCCTTGCCGTCGACCGCGATGGGAGTATCATCGTCGCGGATGCCGGAGACAACCGGGTTCGTCGTATTTCGCCGGATGGACTGATTTCCACAGTCGCTTCCGATCTGCGTACCCCCTACGGAGTTGCCGTTGGTCCCAATAGCGAAATATACATCGCCGACCTGGGGAACAATCGGGTTCGTTTCGTAAATTCAGATGGCGCCGCGGCGACATTCGCCGGGGGCGGGGACAAAATTCCGGAGCAGGGCAAACCCATAAAGGCCACGGAAGCGAAGCTCGATCGGCCGCGAAATGTTGCGGTCGATTCCAACGGGACCGTGTATTTCTCCGACTTCGGTGCGAACCGCATTTACCGCGTTACGGGCGATGGGATCCTCTCGGTTTGGGTGGACACCGGGCTGCGAAATCCAGCAGGCTTGGCCGTGGATGCCAGCGGCGCCTTGTACGTCGCGGATTCCGGCAATCAACGAATCCAAAAAATCGCGAACGGGACAGCATATTCGGTGATTACGGATTTCGGAGTAGTTACCTCGATCGCTCTTGATTCCGCCGGCCGCCTTTACGCTTCCGCCGGCGATCGTGTTGCTGTAATCGCTCCGTGGGGCGAACTGGCGTCCCTGAACACACCCTCTGACGAAATCTTTGTTGATTCCACAGGCCGGATCTTGACCGTCGCCTACCGTCAGGTCCGCTCGTATATCAAAGAAAACACGAAAATCTTGGCCGGAAATGGGTTCGGTTCGTATTTTGGCGATGGTGCCCCGAGAACGCAATGGCGGTTCCAGGGCCCGACGGGCCTGGCACGTGATCAGCAAGGAAATCTGTTTATTGCCGACACGGCGAACGGAGGTGTCCGGAGGATTGCTCCGGATGGAACGCTTTCAACGGTCTCTGCTGCTCTCGGGCAGCCCGCGTATTTCACCTTCGACAGTGCAAACCTGTTGTACTTCTCGGAAGCCAAGAGCGGGACCGTCTATACCTTTGATCGCTCCGGAAAATTGCAAGTCTACTCGCGAGGGAGCGGGGCCAAACCATTTCGATCGCCCTCCGGAATTGGCTTCGATTTGCGCGGCGATCTTTACGTTGCCGATACGGGAAATGGCCTGCTTCGCAAAGTCACCCCGGATGGCTTCGTTTCGACAATCGCCGGGGGCGGATCCTCTGAACTGGATGGCTTCGCCATGACCTTGCAACTCAACAATCCCCGCGGGCTTGCAGTAGCTCCGGACGGTACGGTTTGGTTCACCGAAACCACTCGGCTGCGAAAACTCACACCCGACGGCAAGATCACGACTTTTTCCGACTTGCCCCTCCTGGACGCTCGCGGTCTGCGTTTCGACAGTCAGGGAAGGCTACTTATCGCAGACGCCGGCGCTCATCGGATAATCCGGGTAACGCCAGAGGGTAAATGGGAATCCCTGGCAGGAAGCGGTGAGCGCGGCTACTCCGGGGATGACGGCATCGCTCTTCAAGCCACCTTTGACTCTCCCACGGATATGTTGCCGGAAGCAGATGGCTCGATCCTGGTTTCTGACACGGGCAACTCTCGGATTCGACGCCTCATACCTGACAAAGAACCCGTTGTCTCCGCCCCACCTCCGGATGACAAATTGGGTTCGTTTCGTATTCTGCGGATCGAGAATTCCGACGGGAGTCTGAATAGCCCAGACAGCGCAGCCATCCGCGGAAGCGAGATCGCCTTGATCACGGCCGGCGAAATGAAGGCGGATATCTATGTCGAAATTGCTGGCATCGCGGCGGAAATCACGTCTGCGAATCAGGGCAAAATAACGATCGTCGTTCCGAGCGGCTACGTCCCCACCGGCCGCCTCACCTTACAGGTCTGGATCGAGGGGGTGAAGATCGCAGAGGACGCGACTATCATCTGCCGTTAAGCGCTCGCGATAATAACAGTCGTGAACGCAACCCGATCCGAACAGCTCTTTGCCCGTGCTCAGAAGGTCACTCCGGGAGGAGTCAATTCTCCCGTTCGCGCTTTTCGAGGCGTCGGCGGAACACCTCGGTTTATTGAGCGAGGCGAAGGTTCCCGCATGTTTGATGTCGACGGTAACTCGTACATCGACTACGTTTGTTCCTGGGGACCTCTCCTGCTGGGTCATCGACCCAAGCCGGTGATCGAAGCCCTGCAGCAGGTTCTGGAAGTTGGGACTAGCTTCGGCGCGCCGACCGAGCGCGAGATCGTACTCGCCGAATTAATCCGGGAAGCCATGCCGAGCATGGAACTGGTGCGGCTGGTGAACTCCGGCACCGAGGCAACCATGAGCGCGCTTCAGGGTCGCCCGCGGCTTCACCGGACGAGATCTAACAATCAAATTTGAGGGCTGCTATCACGGTCACGTCGACTCGCTTCTGGTAAAGGCCGGATCGGGCATGGCAACTTTGGCAATATCCGACACTGTCGGTGTGCCGCAGAGTTTTGCTGCAACAACGATCGTGCTCCCGTTCAATGACTTGGAAGCGGTTGAGAAAGCGTTTCTTGAACAGGGAGACCGGATCGCATGCGTTATCGTCGAGCCGGTGGTGGGCAACATGGGCTGCGTCCCTCCGCTGCCCGGGTTCCTCGAAGGCCTCCGCGCCATCACGCTGCGCTACGGGGCGCTGCTGATTTTCGATGAAGTAATGACGGGTTTTCGTCTCGCATTCGGCGGAGCACAAGAGTTATTCAACATCAGGCCTGATCTCACGACAATCGGCAAGATCGTTGGCGGCGGTCTGCCGATCGCGGCGTATGGCGGACGTACCGACATTATGAGCAAGGTAGCGCCCCTCGGACCTATCTATCAGGCAGGGACGTTATCCGGTAATCCGTTGGCGGTAAGCGCGGGCGTCGCGATGTTAAGTTACTTGCGCGATAATCCGCAAGTCTATGAAGCGATAGAAAAAAGAACCGCCGCGCTCTGTGCCGAGCCCTTTGAAGGAATTACCGTCAACCAGTCGGTTCGATGTTTACGTTTTTCTTCACAGAAATGCCCGTAATTGATTGGGACAGCGCGAAAAAATCGAACACGGACCAGTTCAAGTCTTTCTTTCACCACATGCTTGAGAACGGAGTGTATCTTGCGCCTTCGCAGTTCGAAGCGGGGTTCGTCTCCTATGCCCGACTCGGAAGAAGATGTGCAGTATACCGTGAACACCGCCAGGGAGTTCTTCAAGAGCGTAAGAACTTAACCGCCGAGAAAACAACCACCGCTCCAAAGAAGAGGAGACTCAGCGCAATCGTCGCCCGCTGACGCTCCGGTGGCACCGTTCTCACCTGAGTGTCATGAGAGAGCATCGAGCTCCACGCGAAGTGAGACCTCCGCAGGAAACCGGGCTTCGATCCGGTTGTCGAGAATGAGTACATATTGGCCCGCATCGGGAACAAAGACCCGGAACTGGTCTGACTTCTCGAAACCCGACATCAATAGCGGCCGAATCGACTTGCCGCGATTGAAGCGTTCCGCTTCCTCGCGGCTGAGTACGATCGCCTGAACCCTGGGGCCGTTTTCAACAGCGAAGGACACGTTCAACGTCATCCGGTTTTGGGGAATCTTCAAGTCGATAGCCGTCCAATGTGAAGGAGGTACCTTAACCACGGAGTCGGCCAACATGACGAGAAGCGCAAGCAGCAGCATCAGTTCGCTTCATAGACGATCTGGCCGCCTACAACGGTCATCAGAACCCTGGCTTTCAGAATCTCGGTCGGAGGAACGGACAAAATATCCTTCGAGAGGACCACAAAGTCCGCGAGCTTTCCGGGCTCGAGCGTACCTTTGTCTTTCTCCTCGAACGCCGCATATGCGCCGCCGAGAGTCCAACTCCGTAGAGCTTCGTCTCGGGTGAGCTTTTCTTTCGGGAGGAATCCGCCGGACGGATTGCCAAAAGCATCCTGGCGAGTTACCGCCGCATAAAATCCTCGGAGCGGGTCGGGCTCTTCCACTGGGAAATCGGAACCGTTGGTGATGGCAACACCGGCGTTGAGGAAAGTCTTCGCGAGCCATGCGCCAGCCATTCGATCCGGACCCAGTCGTGATTCAGCCCATCGCATATCGCTGGTTACGTGCGTGGATTGAATCGACGCGATTACTGAATTCGCCGCGAATAGCGGCACATCGTGAGGTGTGACAATCTGCGCGTGCTCGATCCGGAACCGCTTATCGTTCTTACCTTTCAAGACCTCGGCGTAAGCATCGAGCACCGTCCGGTTCGCCCGATCTCCGATGGCATGTGTGTTGACTTGGAATCCATGCTCGACAGCTTGGCGGGCTATCTCGGCGATACGGTCCTTGGTAAGCATCAATAGGCCGCTGTTCTTCGGGTCATCCGAGTAGGGCTGCCAGAACGCTGCCCCTCGCGAGCCCATCGCTCCATCGGCCATAAGCTTGATGCTCCGAACGGTAAGAAGTTCGCCGATTTCAGGACCCCTCTTTAAATAGGAGTCCCACAGCGGGCCGGCTCCGCCGACCATCACGTAAATCCGGATCGGCAGCTTCCGTTTCTTAATCAGTCCGCGATAAGCTTCCAACTCTCCCGGTCCGACGCCGGCGTCATGAACTCCGGTGAGTCCTCTGCGAACACACTCCTGCGCGGCGACATACAGTCCCTCTTCGATCTCGTCCGGAGTTCGGGCCGGAATTTTCGATGAAACCAGCGCCTGCGCCTTGTCGATCAGAATGCCGGTCGCTTCGCCTGAGCTATCGCGAACGATGCGGCCACCCGCAGGATCAGGCGTGCTTTTATGTAATCCTGGCGAGTGCGAGTGCGCGGCGATTCACCCAGGCCGCATGACCATCAACTCGGCTGAGGTAGACGGGACGATTCGGCGCGGCCTTATCCAGCGGTTCGCTAGTGGGGACTGACCGCCCCCACTCGGTCTGATCCCAGGCGCGCCCGCGGATCCACTCGTCTTCGGCAGAGTAGATGCTGCGTGGTTGACCCTCTCCGCGATCTCGGCCACCGACCGCACGCCGCGAAGGTTCAAAGACTCGAGCAGATCTCCGAGGCCTGCCATGTAACCGTGCGAGTCGATCATCCCCGGGAACTAGGTGTCCCCTTTCAGGTCGAGGCGACGAGTAGCCGGCCCGACGTAGCTGGAAGGTCCGTCGCCAACATAGATTAGGCGGAGCGCTGCATGGCAATTGCCTTCCGCGGTCGTTTGTTGCTGATTGCCGGTGTAGATGTGCGCGTTCTCGATAATCCAATCGGCGGGTTGTGCGCGCAACCCCATAGGTCCGCAGGATGGCGACGGAGCTCCACCATCCGCCTCGCCAAAACGGGGCTAAAACGGTAGGCATGGAAAGAGAGCATTGACACAGGCGCCGCCGCGCGCTCGGTGCGCTTGAAGTGCCTGCGTGGAAGACTGTGGCGAGTGTGTAGCTGTTTGCCGCTGTTCTGCTGGCCGGCGCTTTTCCTGGATTGCGCGGCGTCTGGAAGATTACTGAACCGTTCGACGCCGCCAGCCGAATGGTTCAAGCAAAGATCCCTGCTGACCTGGGAGGTTGACCGCCGCCATTGGATTCGGTATTGCCGAGACATTTTCTGCTGTGCTGTTGCTGATCCTCGCTTCCGCCGGTGGGGCGCATGGTTGACAGGCCTTCTGCTCGTCGCGTTCATGCTCTACATCGGCTACTACTACAACGTGCTGCGTGGAGCGGAATGTAGCTGCTTTCCTTGGCTGAAGCGGGCCGTCGGTCTCTGGGTTTTTCGTCTTCGATGGCGCGATGCTCTTGATGGCGATCGTAGCCGGCTGGTGGTCACGACCCTCGGAGGGCAAGCGGACCGCAGCCATCATTCTCGGCGCGGTGACGGTGTTTGCATTCGTATCGTTTGGGGTGACTACGCGCGGCAAACCGGAGGAAAGCTCCGGATACGATCTACCGTCATGGGAAGCCGTACTCTTTACAGCACGGCAAGCTCTTCCTCTATTTCTTCATCCTAATGTTCACATTGTTATCAGGCCGCTAAGACGATGGCGGGTTATGACTGGCAGGGTACAAAGGTGATTGGCATCCCGACTCCGCAGCCGCAGTTTGCTCCGGGATTTATGCAGGAAACAGGATTGAAGGCGCCGAACTCTAATGACTTGCAGATGTTGAAAAAGATCTTCCCTTTTGGTGATCCGCCGTACGGAGTGGCGATTGAGAACGGCCGTCAAAAAGAGTCGTTCCCTCACTTCGAAGGTGATGATCCGGCGACCGGGCTTCGGAAGATCGGCTTCATCCGCTAGTCCTGATGTCCGTCTGCTTGCCATTCTCGTGCTAGCGTTTCCGCGGATCGCGATCATCTTGTTGTATCTGCTGACGAATTTCTTCCGCGGCGTATACGACAATTCTGATTCCGCTGCTCGGGTTCATACTTCATGCCCGTGACGTTGGTTGCGTATACGTGGCTGACGAAATACAGCTACCCGGTGGATGCGTTCTATCTGGTTGTGATGATTGTCGCTGTGGTGATAGATCTCGGCTTCTTCGGCGGACAGCTCAACCGCTTGCGGCGGCGAGAAACAAAAACCGGCGGGTCGCTCGGAGGACACGCGACCCACCGGTTGGCCGGACCTTCACAAGGAGTGCGCTTTCGGCCAAGTTTCTGGAACCAAACGGAATAGCGGGGGGATCTCCTATCGCGGGGAGCCCCACATTCCGTTGGGCCAGGCCTACCTTTGAGATGAGAGCCACGCAACGGAGTAGCGGGGGTTCCCAAATCTCTCTCGCCTATGCGGCTGGCTGTAATGGCTCGTCCGCACCACCGCCATAGATGCCGGGTAATTTCGCTCCCATGGGTCGCAGGTAAGCGGTTAATTGGCCACGGTGATGCACGCTGTGCTTCTGCATAAATTGCAAATAAGTGGCATTCGGGTAGATTCCAGTAAAACTGAACGTCTTTAGCCATATGTTCGGCGGTGAAGCAGCCGCTTTATTTGTTCGAGCAAGGCGGCGGCCCGGGTTTTGTATTTGCTTGCGATTTCACCTACTGACCCTTCCATTGCCCCAGATTCGGGCGCAAATCTCGCCGTTTATGATCCCTTCGAGAAACCAGAGGTCTGAACTGGCAATATGTTTAACCAGTTCGCTGGCCTGTCATGCATTTCGTCTCGCACTTGGACTCGGGAATGTAGTCTCTTCTTGTCTTCCGGGACGGCGGCGAGAACCTTGGCCGTAGTCTGGACTTCCTGTTCGACTTGGGGCAGCAAAATTCTACGATGATGCGGGCTTCTTGAGATGTCATATGTAAAAGGGTTACTCTCGGGAAAGGATGCGCAAACGATTGTAACCGCGAGAGCCTTCGAAACACCTAAACAACTACATGTCTTGCGGCGTCGAACCGTTCTATTTGTCTTTTTTGCGCTTCGAGTTGCATATCCTCAGACTTCGGAGCGCGAGATCGCCGAAGAACAACTGCAGCAGCAAAAGCGTCAGCGAATGTTCGGCATATTCCCGAATTTCAACGCTTCCTACGTATCGAATCCTGCCCCCTTGAGTTCATCGCAGAAGTTCCGACTCGCGTTCCGGGGAGCAATCGATCCGATGACGTTCGGTGTTTCCGCCATAGACGCAGCTACAAGCCAGATGTCCGATCGCTTTCACGACTACGGTCAAGGCATGCAGGGCTATGCAAAGCGCTTCGGCGCTTCGTACGCGACAGCTTCAACGGCACGATGCTCGCGGGGGGCGTGTTTCCCAGCCTGTTGCATCAAGACCCGCGATATTTCCGCAAGGGTACGGGCTCGGTTTATGCCGAGGGTCTTCTATGCTATGTCGACCACTTTCCGAGCGAAGAGCGACAAAGGCAAATGGATGCCTATAATTATTCCAACATCCTTGGGAATCTCGCGGCAGGTGGGATTTCCAATCTGTACTATCCGGCATCTGACCGCGGCGCCGCGCTCACCGTGCAACGCGCTTTTGTCGTGACAGCTGAGGGCGCTATCGGATCGATTTTCGTTGAATTCTGGCCGGACATCTCGACGAAGTTCTTCAAACATCATTACGAACGCTGCTATGATCCGCATGTGCCTTCGGCCAACGGCGGACTTGCGCGGACATTATCTTTGTTCGATGCGATCTCGATCGTTGTAGGAAGCGTCATCGGCTCTGCGATCTTCCTGATTCCTTCGACTTTGCTGAAGGCGAATTCTTCGCCACTTGCCGCGATATTAGTGTTGCTATTCGCAGGCGTGCTCTCTTATTTCGGCGCTCTTGCCTATGCCGAACTCGCCGGGATTTCCCGGCAACGGGAGGTGAGTACGTGTTCCTGCGCGAGTCCTGGGGGCCGCTGTGGGGATTTCTCTGCGGTTGGGCGTATTTTCTGATTACGCAAACAGGCGGTCTGGCGGCTGTTGCAGCGGGTTCGCGGCGCTCACAGATTCGGTATTCCGCTTAGGGCAATTCGAAGCGAAGCTCTGCGCAGCGGCAATGTTGGTTGCTCTCACGACGTTGAACTACTACGGGGTAAAAGCCGGCGCCAGAGTAAACAACCTGATGACGATCGCCAAGGTTGTGGGGATCGTGTCTATCGCCGGCGCGGTTGCTCTGAAACCGACGAGTAATTCTATCGATTGGAATTGGCCGAACCATTGGTCCGCGTATCAGTTTGCCGCAGCCTTGGTTCCGGCTTTATGGTGCTTCGAAGGCTGGAATATCGTTACCTTCGTCGCAGGCGAAGTCCGTAGCCCAAAGCGTGACATCCCGCGAGCGCTAGCTTACGGGATTATAGTCGTTCTCCTCGTCTACCTGGTTTCGTTCTCGGCCTTCGTGAAAGCATTGCCTGTCGGGCGGATTGTGACGAGCAATGCTGTTGCGGCTGATGTAGCGACGGTGACGTTGGGCTCCGTGGGCGGCGTGATCATAACGATAACGATGCTGGTATCTCTGGCCGGTTGTGCCAACGCGACGATCCTGGCGGCTCCGCGACTCTACTTCGCAATGGCCCAGGACGGTCTATTGTTCCGAAGTTTTGCCCATTTGCATCCGGTATACCGCACACCCTCCCGAGCTTTGCTCTACCAATGTGTTTGGGCGGTTGTTCTTACGCTCACAGGATCATACGAGGTCCTGCTCTCATACTGCACTTTCGGCGCCTGGATCTTCTATGCGATGGTTGTAGGAGGCCTCCTGATCCTGCGGAACAGGCGTCCGGAAGTAATCTCCTCTTATCGGATGTGGGGCTACCCGTACACGCCGATTTGCTTTCTGCTGGTAGCTATTGCGTTCATTGGCAGCACTTTTTTCACCGCTCCTCTGACCTCGCTGGCCGGAGTCGGTCTGATTGCGACAGGGATTCCGTTCTTCTACTTGCGGCGCCAGGGCTCCTCTAGTCGCCAGCTTGGTGTAACCAGCCGCGGAGCGGCATCGCTATAGTAATTACAGTCCTATGAATCGAAGACACTTTGTGATGAGCTCGGCTGCCGCGGCCGGCGCTACGTTTGCGTCGAATGCGTTTGGTGGACCGAATGATATGGTCCGAGTTGCCGTGGTGGGGACCAGAGGGCAGGGCAATTCTCACATCAAGGCCTACTCCGGCATGAAGGATGTGGAGATCGCCGCGCTGTGCGATATCGATGAGAACATCCTCGATCAACGCTTAGGCGAGGTGGAGAAGTCCGGCCGCAAGCGACCCGCTCGCTATACCGACTTGCGCGAGTTGCTGGATAAAGAAAAAGATATCGATTGCATTTCCATCGCGACACCCAATCACAATCATGCGCTGCAGACGATCTGGGGCATTCAGGCCGGCAAGCATGTCTATTGCGAGAAGCCGCAGACGCACAATATCTTCGAGGCAAAGCAGGTTGTAGCCGCGGCACGCAAATACAACAAAATTGTGCAGGGGGGCGTGAATGCGCGATCCAGCGGCGGTCCGATCGAAGCCGTGAAGAACATGCGGGACGGCCTCATCGGCGATGTGTATATGGCGCGAGGACTGTGCTTCAAACGCCGCGATACGATCGGCCGCGCCAAACCCGAACCGGTACCTGCCGGCGTTCATTATGACTTGTGGCTGGGCCCCGCTCCGAAGACCGAGTTCACGAAGAACCGCTTCCATTACAACTGGCACTGGTTCTGGGACTACGGAAACGGCGACTTTGGCAATCAGGGCATTCACGAACTGGACATCGCGCGGTGGGGTCTCGGGGTGAAGTATCCGACCAAAGTTTCGGCCATTGGCGGTCACTTCATGTTTGATGACGATCAACAGACACCGAACACACTGAACGTCGCCTATGAATTCAACGAAGGCGGCAAGCACAAAATGATGGTCTTTGAAGTCCGCCACTGGGATTCAAATCACGAAGCAGGCATCGGCGGCCCGGACGGCGGCAAAAACCTCAATACTGTGGGGAATACGTTCTATGGTTCGAACGGATACCTCGCGATTGACGGCTACAACAAGTACGAAAGCTGGATCGGCAAGCCGGCTGAGGGCAAAGGCGGACGTTCTCTCGAGAGAGGTCCTTCCAAAACCGAGGGCGGCAGCAACTGGCGCAATTTCATTGAAGTTGTGAAATCCGGAGACCGTTCCAAGCAGAATAACGACATCGAGGAAGGCGCAATCTCCGCTGTCCTGATGCATCTCGGAAATCTGTCATACCGGCTCGGCCGTACGTTGAATTTCGATGCGGCCAAGATGCAGGTAACTGGAGATTCCGAAGCCAACAAGATGTTCACGCGTCAGTATCGGGCTCCCTTTGTAGTTCCTACGAAAGTATAAACGCGCGCACAATTCGTGTTGGATCAGGGATGTGGACGATGAGGTCTGCATCCCTTTTTGTTGCGCTTAAAGAATGCCGCGTTCGTGCAAAACGATCACTCCGACGATCATAAAGAGAAACAAGGCGATTGCGAGATCGACCGGTCCGCGCCAATTCTGGACCCTGTGATTTCGCACGCGAGCCAGACGGGACCGCGAATAATCGCGGTAAGCGGAGTCGTCCAAGTCATACAAATCGGATTGACTGATGTCGTTTAGCGCCACAACTTTTTATACGCTACGCAAATAGAACCTGCTATAGATCAATTCGTTATTTGTACTAAGCATCGATTTAGAGAAATGAGCGCAGAAGGATTTAAGGATTCACCGGCGAGAACCTTACGCTATCGTTCATAATCCGCCTTAGGCGCGGCACCTCGACTCCGTAGCCTACAATAATCCATTGCCCGCGTATGCGCGACAAGACCGAAGCTCCGCCTTCCGATCGCCCTGAGCCGGCGAACGACTCAGGGCTGCGTGGAAATGAGAAGCTATATCGCGACTTGATCGAAAACAGCCTGGGCCTTATCTGCACGCACGATGAGAATGGGAAATTACTAACCGTGAATAAGGCAGCGGCGGACGCTTTGGGCTACGAAATTAGCGACTTGGTCGGGCATAACCTGCGCGAATTTACTCCCGCGAAATTCCATCGCCGGGTGGATACCTATATTGCACACGTGTTTCGATATGGAACTGCTCGCGGGTATCTTTATCTAAGAACGCGGACAGGGGAACAAGCGACGTGGGTTTATCGCAACAAGGTCTATCAGGAGGCTGGCGAGCCGCCGATCGTGCTCGGCCATGCCCAAGATGTTACCTGGCGTCTCGAGATCGAGCGGGAGATTCGGGAGACGAACGAAAATTACCGGCGGCTGTTTGAAGAAGCGCCGGTGGCGTACCACGAAATCGACAAGGACGGCATTCTGATCAAAGTGAATCGCGCGGAATGCGAGTTGTTGGGTTACGAGAAGCAGCACGTGCTTGGGCGTCCCGTGTGGGAACTGGTCGTCCCTGAACAACAGGAAGCGAGTCGGGAAAGTGTTATCGCGAAACTGGCTGGAGAACAGCCCCTGGCGCCATTTCTTCGCGAATATACCCGGCATGATGGCAAGCGTCTGCTGCTGTATATCCACGAAAATCTGATCCGTTCCGGCACGGGTGAGATTCGTGGCATCCGATCGACGATGCTCGATGTGACCGAGCAACACAAGGCCGTTTCCGAGTTGCGGCGTTTGAACAGAGAACTGGACAAACGGGTGGCCGAGCGCACTGCAGAACTGAACGTTTCCAACGAGAGGATGCGCGAGTTTGTCTACACGGTTTCGCACGATCTGCAGGAGCCGTTGCGATCCATCAGTTCCTTCGCGGATCTGCTCAAGAAACGGTACGCAGACAAGCTAGGCACGGAGGGCGTCGAATTCCTGGAATATGTTCATGCGGGCGCCGGCCGGATGCGCGGACTGATTAAAGACCTGCTTGCTTATTCGCGCGTGCTACATGATCACCAGGAGCTTTTCGAGCCCGTCTCTTTGAAGCGCGTGGTGGACTTCGTGAGCGAGACGCTGAAAGATTCGATTGAGAGCACGGGCGCCACTATTACTTGCGGGGAACTCCCGACGCTGAGAGCCAATCCTAACCGGATGCTTCAACTTTTTCAAAATTTGATCGGCAATGCCATTAAATATCGCGGTGATCGCCCGCCCGTGATCAAAGTGGATGCAGATCGGGATGACGATCGCTGGTTGATCTCTGTCAGGGATAACGGCATCGGCATTGATCGCGCGGACCGTGAGCGCATCTTTGGTCTTTTCAAGCGGGCGAAGGGCGCTGCCGCATCCGGGTCGGGGATCGGCCTGGCAATCTGCCACGCGATCGTGACGCGGCATGGCGGGAGGATTTGGGTAGAAAGCGCTCCTGGCGGCGGCTCGGTGTTTCGATTCACTCTACGCGGGGATTAGCAGCCGGTCATGTTGAAATGGTTTACGTGATCCAAGGAATCGAACACACTGCTATCGCGGCAGCCGATGCCGCTACTCTCGCCGACTGGTACGTGGACGTACTCGGCTTCGTCGTGAATTATCGCTCTTCCAATGCGATCTTTGTGAAGGCTTCGAATGGGTCAATGATTGAGATCATTCACTCGGAAGGAGACCGACCGGCGCACAGCATGAAGACTCCGGGATTGCGGCATCTCGCTTTGACGGTTACGGACTTCGATGCTGCTTACGAGCAGTTGCAGAACAAGAAGGTATCGTTTCTGAGCCAGCCGCAGGAGAGTAAGGGCAATCGTACGGTGTTCTTCACCGATCCGGAAGGGAATATTCTGCATTTGTTGTATCGCGCGACGCCGTTGGGATAGAAGCTCCGCTCCTTTGCGCTAAAGCGAACTTCAGTCGCGGCTCCGTCAGGTTAGGCCGGCGGGGAGGATTACTACGGCTTTGATGCCGGCCAATCCGAGGAGGCCGCGGATTGAGGATTCTGCGTTGCGCTCGGCATCTCTGAGAATGCCCATCTCGAGCGCTCCTTGGCGGATGGCTTCGAGGCCTTGAATTCGTGCTCGCTGCTCCAAGTCGATGCTGAAGGGCACCCATGGTGTCCACCAGGTCTTGGTGCGATCCCAGACCTTGGTCTGCTTCTCGTCGACGGCCACGTTCAGGATCTTTGCTTCGGGCAGGCGTACGACCAGCGCCCCATCAGGACGATGGAATACGTCCTGCTCACGCAGGCCGGTCAGGTCGATACCGGCTTCTACGCGTGCCTGCATCACCAGTAAAATCGACTCCGATCCTACGGGATCCTTGTCTTCCTTTATTCCGACAATCTTCTGAACCGTATAGCGAACTGTCGCAAGTTGGTTCAACTGCCGCACCTGACTTACGACCGTATGGGGATCGCCGTCCGGAGTGCGCGAGTAGCGTCGTGTCGCGAGGAAAGCCCCGATAGCGACAGCAAGTACGAGAGCCACACCGCGACGGCGGTTCAGCATTTATTTACTTCCAGACCCTCAGTAGAATCACGCCGTGCCCTGGAACACGCATCGATAGGCGGTCGCCAGACTTTACCGGCACATCTTCGTGGCGCCAAATATCGCGCATCCGTCTTGGCGCCGTCAGCAAACGTACCTGATGCCATCCAAATTCCACCGTATCCGATTTGGCATCGCGATTGAAAAGCCCGATCACGGTCGATCCGTCCTGCATGGGCTTTGTCCAGATTTCGTTGCGGCCGGTTTTCAGAGCGCGGGTCCCTTGCTTTCCAAGAGGATCCTGATCGACGGCGATCACCTCACGGTTCAGAAGAATGCTCTTTACTTCCGGGGTCATCGAGCGCAGGTCATTTCCCGCCAGCAGAGGGGCTGCCAGGATGGCCCAAAGCGTCATGTGTGTTCGCTGCTCATCGGCGGTAAGACTGCCGTTGCCGACCTCGAGCATATCCGGATCATTCCAATGTCCCGGTCCTGCAAAAGGCGCGAGGAGCAACTGTTTCTCGAAACCGATTTCGGATATCGACGCCCAGTTTGCGCCGATGTCGCCCGTGGTTCGCCATAGATTGGCGCCCGTCCGGGGAGCCCATTCCCAAACGTTCGCGAGTCCGTACTGGCTGAGGCTATAGACCATCGGCCGCCGAGCCCGCTGAAGCGCCTCGCCCATCTTTTGAAAGACAGGTCTCATCTCCGACTCCTGATAGAGCTTGCCGGCGGAACACCAATCGTATTTCAGATAATCGATATCCCACGCGGCATAGGTCCTGGCATCCTGCTCCTCGTAGCCGTAGCTGCCCTCATAACCAGCGCAGGTTTTTGGCCCGGGCGAGGAGTAAATGCCGATCTTCAATCCTTTGCCGTGCACGTAGGCAGCTAATTTTTTCATATCCGGAAAGCGCTTTGGATCGGACCCGATAACGCCTCTGCCATCACGGCGCCCTTGCCAGCAATCGTCGATATTTAAGTAAATGTATCCGGCGTCCTTCATCCCGGTGGACACCAGGGTATCGGCAGTTTCGCGAATCATCCGCTCGTCTATTTTGCATCCAAATCGATTCCAACTGCTCCAGCCCATAGGCGGTGTTTTGGCGAGTCCGTTGTATGGAAGATCCTTCAACGCGATCACCGGAATGGCGCGGGGCTTGGGGATGACTGGCGATGGAGCAATTCGCCGCAAGTCATAGTTCGCGATTGGCCCACCCGGCCACTGCTGAACGCTGACTTTCAGGATTTCTCCGGAAAGGTGGCCGGAGATCGGACGGCGCGCCAGTTTGCCATCCCACATGCTCTGCGCGACGGCGGAAAAGCCGTTTGGATGTAACTTGCCTTCCACTAAACGGGCAGCCCGGGTTGGCGTTTCCACCTCACCTTCGACTGCAGAGCCGTCGATTTGCAAAGCGACAACCAGACTTCGCTTTTCGCCGCCTTCGGCTGTGAATCCACCCTGCCAAAGGCCAACCAGATCGGGAGCGGCGGAGCAGGCTGACGAGGTCAGGAGAACAAACGTAAACCACTTCACTATCGCGATTGTAGCTCGTGTGCGCGTGAATGAAGCAATTGGATCAATTGGACTTAAGACTTATTCGTTGTATAAATCGCACGCTCACGCGTGGCGACTCTGAATCTGTAATTTTGGGGTAAGCAATTTTTAATTTCTGGATCCCACGAGCCGAAGTAGATGTTCTAACGCGCCACCCACGGCGCGCTGGTGGTCTACGGCTCAATAAAGCGAGTAGTCCTGACCAGTTGGGGACCCGAAAAGTCAGTCCGCAGTCTGCAACAGGCCGATTCCGGCGAGCCGAATTTCGCGATGCCGAAGCCGAAGCGTGTCTATGACGCAATGGAACTGACGATCAGCCGGCGGTTCAGCAGCAAGACATTCGCCAGATCTAGTTATGTTCGCAGTCGGTTGTATCGAAATTATGCCGGCTTGGCGAACTCGGACGAGA
This sequence comes from Bryobacteraceae bacterium, assembly GCA_963833675.1. GTDB lineage: Bacteria > Acidobacteriota > Terriglobia > Bryobacterales > Bryobacteraceae > DASQDN01. The sequence goes on from CAWHYW010000023.1 coordinate 193,114, forward strand.
TCCTGACACCAACGACTGGTGTGACCTCGGCGACGGCACAGCAGCAAGGCGGTAGTATTGCTCGTCCGGGAGCCAACACGACGCGAGGTTGGGATTTGGCCGAGTATATGTTCGATTCGCAAGGCCATCTCGACGTGCAAGGCCGACTTGCCACGGATCGTCCGCATGTCTTCAAGCTGTATGGATCGAAGACCTTCGATTGGGGCAGCCGGAATGCCAGCGACATCGGCCTGTTCTTCTATGGCGGGAGCCGAACGCCGCTGACGACGAACGTGGTGACGTCAAACAGCATCGGCGTGTTCGTTAACGGTCGGGGCGACATGGGCCGAACTCCATGGTTGACGCAGACGGATCTACTGGTCGGTCATGAGTTCAAGGTTTCCGAAACGAAGCGCATCCGGTTGGAGTTCAATGCGCTGAACCTGTTTAATCAAAAGACGGCGCGCAACAGATTCTTCACACTCAATCGCGGCGCCGGGTCGATGAGGAGGCGTCGGCAATCAACTTGAACAATTTAAATTTGTTCAATGGCTACGACTATCGGATGCTGTTGAACAACACGCAAGACCAACTGTCGGGCCGCGGCGCTTACGACCCGCGTTACGGACTTCCGGACTTGTTTAACACCGGCTTCGTCGGCCGGTTTGGCGTGAAGTTCTCGTTTTGAACAGACCTGTAGGGCCGCCTAAGGTCCGGCCTATCCTCATCGAAAATTCATTATATAGACACCGTTCCGGATTAGAACTACAATCGAAGTATCTTTTCAGGAGGTTAGTGCATGAAATGCACCTTTTCGGCGCTGGCGGCACTGTTTGGTCTTTTGGCGTGTTCGTTGAGCGCACAGACTACTACAGCATCCATCACCGGCGCGATTCATGATCCGAGCGGCGCTGTAATACCAGGCGTCAAGGTGACCGCGACGAATGTCGCAACCAACCTTACTTATTCAGCCAGCACGAACGAGTCGGGTGTCTACAACCTATTATTTCTTCCCGTCGGTCAGTACACGGTTTCATCGGAAACCCAAGGTTTCAAGAAAACAGTTCTGGGTCCCTTCACTCTTGAGGTGAACCAGATCGCGCGCGTGGATATCTCGCTTGAAGTGGGCGATACGGCGCAGTCGGTGGAGATCCGGGATTTTGCGCCGATTCTGCAGACAGAGTCGACGCAAACCGGCGACACGTTGACATCGGAACGGCTGACATCCATCCCGCTCAACGGCCGCAATTTCGCGAGCTTGACGATGTTGATTCCGGGAGCGATTTCCACGAGCCCGAATGCGATGAATACGTCGGGCCGCTATCAGGGATCGGGTAGCCGTCCGCAGGTGAACGGCAACCGCGAGCAGACGAACAACTTCCTTCTGGATGGCGCCGATAATAACGATTCGATCGATAACCGCATCGGTTATCAGCCGAACGTTGATGCGCTGCAGGAAGTGCGCGTGATCACCGGTAACGGCTCTTCGGAGTTCGGAAACGTTGGCGGCGCGATCGTCAACACGACGCTGAAGAGCGGCACGAACGAGTTTCACGGAAACGTTTTCGAATTTTTGCGGAATGACAAGCTTGATGCCAATGGGTTCTTTGCCAATCGCGCGGGCAATAAGAAGCGCGCGTTGCGACGTAACATCTTCGGCGGCACTCTGGGCGGTCCGGTTATTAAGAATCGAGCGTTTTTCTTTGTCGATTACGAAGGCACGCAGCAGCGGGACTCCGGTCCGGCCAATGCAAGCGTTGCGCCGGCAGCTTGGCGGACCGGCGATTTGACCGATTTCCAGACGAAGAGCGGATTGACGGTAAAAGATCCGACAACCGGTCTTCCTTTCCCGGGTAATATCATTCCTGCCGCCCGGATTACGAATCCGGTCGCGAAAACGCTCTTCGGCAGTCCCGATCTTTATCCACTGCCGAACAATGCCGGCACTGGCGCTCTAGGGGTCACGAATAATTACGTGTCCAGCTCAGCCAACACGCTAACGAATCATCAGGGCGACGTAAAGGGCGATCTGCGTCTTACCGACAAAGATAACCTGATGATGCGGTGGTCGATCAGCAACTATGAATCGTTCGGAAGCCGCGCAGCTTTGCCCGTCTTCATGACCAGCGGTACGTTTGCTCCTACGCAGAGTGCAGTTCTGAACTGGACGCGGACGTTCTCGCCGACCATCGTGAACGAAGCCCGCTTGTCCTACTCTCGTGTCGGGATTGACGAAGGCGTGCCTGTCGATTGGAGCGGATTGCTGGGTACCGACGGCAACAGCAAGTTCGGCATCGCCGGCGGTCAGCCGTTCGCCGGGTTGAGCAGCTGTGAACATTAATAGCAGCCTCAGCGCGATTGGGTCGGGCGGCGCGATCGGCAGCACGGTAGATAACAAGATTCAATTCAGCGAGAATCTTATCTGGCAGAGGGGCGCTCACCTGCTGAAGATAGGCGGCCAGGCGGTTCGTTATCGTCAGAATCGCTATTATGCCGGCAACAACGGCGCTCTCGGCTTTTTCACCTACGATGGTACGGTCACGGGAGTTGCCGTATGCCGACTTCCTGCTGGATCAGCTTACCACCAAGGGCCGGGGTTCTGTCACAGGCAAGTGGGGGCATCGCCACTGGCGCGACGGTCTTTTCTTCCAGGATGACTGGAAGGCGGCGCGAACTCTGACGGTGAACTTGGGAATGCGTTGGGAATATACGCAGCCCATTTACGAAGTTGCCGACCGGCAGGTGAACATCGATACCTTCACCGGCAAACTGCTGTATGCGGGTAAAGATGGTAACAGCCGCGCGCTCTACGATCCTTACTACAAGGCGTTCGAGCCGCGCATCGGCATCGCCTGGAACCCGATCTCCAAATTTGTGTTCCGGACGGGCTACGCGATCTCAACCTTCATGGAAGGCACGGGCGCGAACCTCAGGTTGCCTTTGAATCCGCCATTCTTCCTCGAGTCGAACGTGAACTACGACGTTCGCACGCCGAGCACGATCGGGCTGGGCTTCTCGGACGTGTCGGCTACCGGTACTCTCGATGGACCTCGGACTGGCGCGGCGCCCTTCTATCAGGGTCGCGCCTGGGACCAGCAGCTTCGGCCGCAGTTCACCCAGCAATACAACGCGGCGATCGAGTATCAGTTCAATACTTCTACTTCCATGACGGTTGCGTATGTCGGTCAGCTTGGCACGCACCTCGTCGTTCCGCATGAAGCCAATAACCCTGTGGCGGGAGTTGGACCGGTATCGACGTGGATCAACGCCAATGATCGTCGTCCTCTCGCGAAGTCGCTTCCCAACGTCGGCAACATTGCGCTAACGGAATCGAGCGCTCGCATGAGCTATAACTCGCTGCAGGTTAGCGCGCGGCATCGTCTGTCGGGCGGTCTTGAAATGACGGGCTTCTATGTCTGGAGCAAGAGCATGATGGAGAACCTCGGCTACTACGGCTGCGGATCCGTCAACTCGGAAGGCGCTTACTGGCAGGATGCCTACAACCGGCTCGGCAATCGCGGCCCCTCGTGCTTCGATGCGCAGCACAACGCTTCGTTCGGTGGCCTCTACAATCTGCCGTTCGGCAAGGGCCAGAAGTTCGGCAACAACTGCAAATAAGGCGGTGGATCTGATCCTGGGCGGCTGGAATGTGAACTTCTTCGCCAACATGCACTCGGGTTTCCCGGTGACCGTGTTTGCGAGCGCAGCGAACAGCGGTGGCAGGACGCCTCGCGGCAACCTGCGCGCGAATGCTTACCGGCCGTATGATGATCACAAGCCAGACCGTCGATGCATTCTTCGGTCCGGTGACTGCTGCAAACTTCTGCGCCGCGGGCGTGGACAATGGCACTTGCGCTTTCGGCAGGCCGGCGGACGGTCAGCTGGGTAGCGTCGGGTGTCGGAACTCTCCGCGCGCCGAGTTTCTTCAATCTGGATGCGTCGATCGGTAAGAAGTTCTACGTTACCGAGCGGCAGTATCTCGATTTCCGCATGGAAATGTTCAACGCGTTCAATCATGCGAGCTGGGGCGCTCCGGGACGTGACATCACGAACCCGGGCGCATTTGGCCAGATCACCAGCCAGGTGCAGAACCCGCGGAACATCCAATTCGGCTTGAAGTATTATTTCTAGCGGTAAACCTTCGAAGGGCCGGGGTGAAACCCGGCCCTTTTCTTCAATCCGGTACCGGCCGGCTTGCCTGAATCCTCACGTAAAGCATATAGAGCACCACTGCCAGATTGGTCAGCGAATAATCCATATTTGAGCGCATGTCGGGCGGGCGATCACTTCGTAAATCTCCCACGGTAAGTACAGGCATCCAGACAACAACGCAAACCACTCGGCCCATACACGGGCGTTCCATAGGCCATACGCTTCGACGAAGCGAACTGTAGAGTAGGCGAGCGCTCCCGCTGCAGCCGCCCACAGCTTGGTGTCTGTCACCTTCCCTGCGGCGTGCAGGAAAACCATCGATAGGTGGCCTTCCGGGTCCATGTGCAGCTTTCGTACCCAATGTTCCGCTATCTCAACCGCATCTTTGTTCAGAAGGGTCAGGACGCCGAAGGCGGCGGCTAAAACGGCTAACCCCTTGATCGCCTCGAATACCGCTACAGCCTGGAGGCCTGCTCGCTGTGTGTGGGTGTCTACCGCTTCAGGCGGCGGACGGTGCTTATGCCTTGTTGGCGGGAGCGCGCTCGCGGCGGTGCTTTGTGCCATCGATCTTCTCGCGCATCGATTTGAACTCCTCGTGAAGCTTTTCGATGGTTTCGTCGTCGGAATTCTCCAGATCCACCAGCTTGTTACGTGCGTGGCCGATCACACGAATCAACTCGTCCAGCTTGAGCTGCATTGCTTTCGAGTCCCGATTCTGGGTGTTCTGTATCAGGAAAACCATGAGGAACGTTACGATCGTCGTCCCGGTGTTGATTACCAATTGCCAAGTATCGGAGTAGTGGAACATCGGGCCGGTGAGCGCCCAGACGACCACGACGAGCACACCCAGCACAAAGGTGCCCGGCGCTCCGCATCGGTCGGCCGTCCAGCAGGCGAATTTTCGAAACAGTTCCCTCACGCCTCTTAGACGCAGAAGTTGCTAACTGTGTGTCACCGTGCAGACGGGAGTTAATTCCATCATGTGAGAATGAAATTAGATGTCTCGCTCCATTCTGGCCTGTTTGTTTGCCGTGTGCCTGCACGCCGCTGATTACGACATTCTGATACGAAATGCGCGCGTGATCGATGGGTCAGGAAACCCCTGGTTTCGGGCGGATGTTGGGATTCGCGACGGCCGGATCGCTTCGATCGGGCGCTTGGAAGGACAGAGCGCATATCGTACGATTGACGCGGCCGGACGGGTGGTAGCGCCCGGTTTTATCGACGTGCACACGCATGTTGAGGGCGATGTGGAGAAGATTCCGACCGGTGACAACTATCTTCTGGACGGAGTCACGACGGTAATTACCGGCAATTGCGGCGGGTCCGAGGTGAATCTGGGGGAGTGGTTTTCGAAGATCGATAAGCTCGGACTTGGCTTGAATGTTGGATCGCTTATCGGGCACAACTCGGTTCGTGAAGCTGTGATGGGTACTGCGAACCGGCAGGCTACGCCCGAGGAGATTCAGAAGATGCAGGCGCTGGTGGAGCAGGCGATGCGCGATGGAGCTGTCGGTTTCTCTACCGGGCTGATTTATATTCCGGGTACCTATTCCAATACGGAAGAGGTGGTGGCACTCGCGCAAGGCGGCCGCGAAATACGGCGGGGTGTACGCCAGCCATATGCGCGACGAAGGCTCGAAGGTGATTCAGGCGATTGAGGAGGCGGTTACGGTTGGGAAAGAAGCCGGGGTGCCGGTTGAGCTTTCTCATTTCAAGATCGACAACAAGAGCATCTGGGGCTCAAGTACGAAATCGCTCGCGCTGGTGGAGAAGTTTCGGCGGGAAGGTGTTGACGTAGTTGTGGACCAATATCCTTACGAGCGGTCGAGTACCAATCTCGGCATTACGCTTGCCGAGTTGGGCGCTTGCGGATGGTGAGGAGGCGATCCGCAAACGCCTGGCCGACCCGCAGATGCGGTCCCGCATCATCGATGAAATGCAAACGAAGCTCGCTTCCATCGGACAGAAAGATTACTCGTACGCGACCGTCGCCAGCTTTCAGGCGGACCGCTCGTATGACGGGAAAACGATTTCTGAGATCGCGGCCATGAAGGGGAAGCCGAAGACGCTTCGAGGCGAGATCGACACGATTCTGGAAATGATGGATCAGGGCGGCGCGCAAATGGTTTATCACTCGATGGGAGATGAAGATGTGGAGCGGATTATGCGATATCCGAACACGGCGTTCGGAAGCGACGGCAGCATTCGTGAGTTTGGTGTCGGAAAGCCGCATCCACGCTCCTATGGAACGAACGCTCGCGTTCTGGCTCGCTATGTGCGTGAGAAGAACGTGCTGACGCTGGAAGATGCGATTCGGCGGATGACATCGCTGCCTGCGCGTACATTCAGCCTGAAAGAACGGGGGCTGATCAAGCCGGGAATGGCTGCGGATCTCGTTTTATTCGATCCTGCTCGGGTGGAAGACAAGGCCACGTTTGCCGATCCCCATCAATACTCCGAAGGGTTCGACGCGATCATCGTGAACGGGAAGGTAGCGGTTGAGAACGGTAAGTTAACCGAAGCTCGTGCCGGGAAGGTGGTCCGGCTGCATTAATGATTCAACTTACGGAAGCCGGAAAACGATTCGGCCACAAACTCCTCTTTCAAGATCTCAATTGGATGATTACGTCGAAGGACCACCTGGGTCTTGTCGGCGGCAACGGCACCGGGAAATCGACACTGCTGAAAATCATCGGTGGATTCGAGCATCTGGACTACGGGTCGCTGACGATCGCCAAAGGCGTGTCGGCCGGATATCTTCCCCAGGACGGGCTGACGCTATCAGGAAGAACCGTATTTGCCGAGTGCATGTCGGTTTTCGCCGATCTTCGGGACATCGAAGCGGAACTGGAGACGTTGACTCACCGGATGAGTGAGATCGACCCGGCAAGCGAGGAATACATTCGAGTCGCGGATCGATTTCACCGGCTCGATAGCGAGTTTCGTGCGCGCGACGGCTACACGATAGAGGCCAAGGTCGGGACAGTACTGAATGGTCTCAGCTTTCGAAAGGAAGACTGGACGCGGCGCACGGAAGAGTTTTCGGGCGGCTGGCAGATGCGAATCGCTCTGGCGAAACTGCTGCTGGAGCAGCCGAATATTCTCCTTTTGGACGAGCCTACGAACCATCTCGACCTGGAAGCTCGGAACTGGCTGGAAGAATATCTGACGACGTATCCATTTGCGTTCGTGCTGATCTCTCACGACCGGTACTTTCTCGACGTAACAGTCGATAAGATCGCCGAGCTGTGGAACAAGCGGGTCCACTTCTATTCCGGCAATTACGAGAAGTTTCTTTCGCAGAAAGCCGAGCGAAAGGCGCAGCTTGAGGCCGCGTACAAGAACCAACAGGAACGTATCGAGCAGCTTGAGTCGTTTATCAATCGCTTCCGAGCGCAGGCGACGAAGGCCAAACAGGTACAGAGCCGGATAAAGGAGCTGGACAAGATTGAGCGAATCGAAATCCCGCCGGAGGAGCAGACGATTCATTTCTCTTTCCCGCAGCCGAAGCCGAGCGGACGCATCGTGGCCGAGTTTCAGAACGTATCCAAATCCTACGGTCCGAAGCATGTTTTCTCGAAGGCAAGCTTTGTCATCGAGCGAGGAGATCGGGTTGCCCTGGTCGGTGTCAACGGGGCGGGAAAATCGACTCTAATCAAGCTACTGTCAGGGGCCGAGCCTTTGTCGTCCGGTGAATATAAGCTCGGGCACAACGTCTCAGGTCGATTATTTCGCGCAGGATCAATATAAGGAGTTGGATCCGAACGCTCGGATGTTGGACGATCTGTCGAATGATGCTCCGCGCAAGACGACGACGGAATTGCGGACGCTGCTCGGCTGCTTTCTGTTTAGCGAGGATGACGTATTCAAGCGCATCGGAGTGCTCTCAGGTGGTGAGCGTAACCGGTACGCGCTGGCGAAGATGCTGCTGTCGCCATCGAATTTCCTGCTGTTGGACGAGCCGACGAATCACTTGGATATGCGAGCCAAGGACGTACTTTTGGAGGCGATGGCCGACTTTACTGGCACAGTCGTCTTTGTCTCTCATGACCGGTATTTCATCGACAAGCTCGCAACGCGGGTTTTTGAAATCGAGGATGGGGAAGTTCGAATTTTTCCCGGCAACTATGAGGATTATCTGTGGCGGAAATCCGGGAAGCCGCTCGATTTGCCGATTCAGGCGGCGTCTTCCGGAAATGGGGCGGCAGCGCCAGTTGAGCCGGTCGGTCGATAAGACCGCCAAGCGCGTGAATCCGATGAAGGTGCAGAAACTGAAGGACCGCTGCAGCGCTCTCGAGGCCGATATCGCTTCGCATGAACGGCAGATCGCGAAGCTCGAAGGGGAACTCGGCGATTTCAAGAGCACGGAGGAGACTTTGCGTGTGACGCAGCTACTCGAAGAGAAGCGAGCTTCGCTCGAGAAGCTGATGAGCGACTGGGAGCAGGTTTCGGCTGAGCTTGAAACTGTCGGCTAGAACATTCGCTCCTGGCGTCGCAGCGTTCCGAAGGATCCGATGTTCGCGATCGCAAAGGCGACCCGGAACTGATTCTCGTTTCGATCGCCGAAGCTGAACCTGCGATATTGCACGCTGTATCCGCAGCAATCGGTGTTGTAAGAAACCTGTGCTTGCGAGTGCTGCATGATCTGCTTCTGATAGTCGTAGACGATGAATCCGCGAGCGCTGAAGCCTTTTACGTTTTCCTGCCCATATCCGAGCGAAGTATAGAGCTGATTCGCGCGCGGCGTCAGGAACTGCTCGCTTCGCACCTGGTTGTGTCCGCCGGAGATGAATATGTTGTTCTTGAATCGCTTGTCGCCGGTGAAGGTGCTATTGGTCATGTGCCCTCGCTTCGGATCGTAATCGGCGCGCCATTCGAACGATATGCCTGAGAAGCCCCGCGCCCGGAGCACGGAAACGATCGGCGAGTAATTTCTCGCGGCATCAATGAAGGCGTACCCAGTCAGGGTGGCTGAACTCAGGAGAACATTCCGCTGGCCATTTACGACAGCTCCGCCAAAGGTCGGATCGAAGAATCGCCTTTGGGCGATAGCTCCAACTCAATGTGTCTTCCACTCTTCCATCTTTTTGTTTGGTGAAGAGCCGGTTGGTGAGCGAGACTTCCACCTCGTTGGTGTTCGACAGCAATTCGGTCTCATCGAAGAGGATATAGCTGCTGAAATTGTCGATTCCGCTCACATAACGGTAGGATGCGCGCGGTTCAATGACGTGTTTGCGTTTACCACCGTAGATTCGGGCGAGAGAGGGAAGAATCAGCTCTGCGGAAAACTCGCGCGAACTCCGCAGTATGCCGTTTCCGGTGATGTGGCCCTGCGAATCTCTACTGCTCCCATAATGCGTTTCCCGAATCGAGAAGGATGGGATCAGGTGGATGTCTTTCCAGCGAAGCGCCGTGCTGACGCGCGGCTCGAAATCGAATCGATCCACAAATTGGGCAGTGGCATTTCCAAGCTCATTTCTGCGCAGAAACGATCCGCTGCTATCGAAGGATAGCCAGATCGGAAGTACTCGGTCCGAGATTTGACGATCACGGCTGCGAAATTCGACCGAGGGCATGCGACGAATCGAGACTTTGTCATTCTCGTTCGTGCTCAGGAAATTCTCTCCGCGCCAGGCAACTACGTTGATGGTATAGGTTTCCCAATTCTTCGAAAGAGTTGCGGTCGTATGCACTTCCGAGTAGATCGCCTCATAGTAGGATTCTGTGAACGATTGCCGAAATTTGAAAGAACTCAGGTAGTTTACGTCTGCTCGCACGCTCCAGCCACCCTTCAACTCCGAGCGGCCGATAAAACTCATCAGATATCCGCTGGCAGGGTCCTTGCGCTCGCCATCTACGAGTTGTCCACGGTCATTCACTCCGTAGAGGATGAAGTTGAAGTCTGTCTTGGCGTTCGGCTTTCCTCGGAAATCGACGTGATGCGCTACGCCTCGCTGCGTGAAAAGCTGGGCACGGTAGGTCGCGTCGTAAGAACGGTTGATGGCCCAATAGTAGCCCGCGCCGAGCATGATGCCTCGACGGTTGCTGTTGCCGATATTCGGAGTAAGGAAGCCGCTCTTTCGGGGGGCCCGCTCCAGCGATTTATAGAACATCGGGGTGTAGAAGATAGGAATCCGGCGAACCGAAAAGATACTGTTATGCGCGATGGCCCGTTCACCGGGAACGATATCGAAGGCCGAGCCGCGGAGGATCCACCAGGGTTTCGGGAGTTTACAGTTGGTGACGAAACCATCGTGCAGAATGTATCGATCCTGCAGGCGTTCGGCCCACTTGCCCTCGAATGAAAAGGGGTTCTTCGTCGTGAGGATGCCTGGCCGGGACTCGATTTTCGCAGGTGAGTATCCGCGAACGTTGTAATACTTTCCTGTCTCGTCCGCGAGGTTATATTCCACTTTGTCGGCCTCAATGTGTTCGCCCGCCGCAAAGTGGTCGAACTTCACATTGCCGCGAGCTTCGGCGTAACCTTTCTTCTCGTCGTAATCGATCTCATCGGCCTTGATGATCATTTCCGACGTTTCCACGACCGCAGCTCCTCGAAGCTTGTGGAACGTGCCTTCGGATTCCTGGGTCACGGCGCGGACCAGCACGTGTTGACTATCCGGAGCATCCGCTCGGGTTTGTCCAAAAGAAGTATTTACGACGGATACAGCAAAGGCTGCACAACAAAGTACGTGACATTTCCGGGAGAAAATGTTATGAAAAAGCTGGGGAAGTATCGGTCGCTTCAATCGTTGACCGTAGCATGACATCGGAGGTAGCCGCAACCATGACTTGCCAGTACTGCAGGGCCCAGATCGATAACGACGCACACCGTTGCAGCCGCTGCGGACGGAAGACCATGGATCGCATTCCGGTTCAGATGACGGCAGCAGTTCCGGAACTGGAAACGGTGGAGATGCCGGCTCCGGCGCCGGTTCCTCTACGACCGCAGCTGGTCACGGAACCACCCCCGAAGCGAAACGACGCGACGGCTTCTCAGCCAGCGTTTCAAGCGAACCTGTTCGGACCGATCGAAGCGCAGCGGCCGAACATCAATCAGGCGCCGCCGGCGACAAAAAAATCAGTGCGGCCTCGGCGAGATCCATCGCGCCAGCAGACTTTCGATTTTCCCGAAACTCGCTCACTGCCCTCCGCCACTGCGTCGGTATACTGCGGAGCTCCGGTCGCGATTGTGAGTCATCGCATGATGGCCGCGGGAGTGGATGGATTCCTATCTTTGGTGGCGATGGGTGTATTCTTGACTACATTTAAGCTAGCAGGAGCCGAGATCATTCTCGCGAAAGAAACTCTGCCATTCTACGGGTTGGCCGCCGCTTTGATTCTGCTGTTCTATCGCGTTTTATTCTGCATTGCGAATGCGGACACGCCAGGTCTGCGTTGGACCGGGCTGCGGGTTCTCGACTTCGATGGCCGGGCACCGTCATGTAAACAACGCTGGTACAGGCTGCTTGGCGGATTCGTAGGCGCGATAGCCGCTGGTATTGGCTTGATCTGGGCTATGGTCGACGAAGAACAGCTTACATGGCACGATCATATGTCAAAAACCTTCCCGACGCCGCGATTCTATTAGTCGAATTTGCGCCACCTGATCGTATGATGTTTAGGTGAGCATCCACCTCGACGAGAAAAACCTCCTCGCTTCGCGTGTCGGCGAACAGAACGGCCTCACTTCCGAAGAAATCAACGAAGCAACTGCGGCCGCCCTCGATGGGTTGAGCAGTTTCAAAAAGGCCAGTGAACAGGGGCACTATGGTTTTCCTCAGTTGCCTCTGCAAACCTCAACCATTCGCTCGATCAGCGATTATGCGAAGGACCTGCGCGGAAACCACGACACGGTGTGTGTGGTGGGCATCGGTGGAAGCGCGCTGGGCGCGTGGGCGCTCGACTGCGCGATGCACGGTCCGCATCCAGTGCAGGCGAAAACTCACCCGCGGCTCGTTGTGCTGGATAACGTGGACCCGGTATTCACGCAACTGGCGCTGGATTCGATGAATCCGAAGAAGACGCATGTGGTGGCGATTGCGAAGTCGGGGTCAACGGCGGAAACGATCGCGACGTTTCTCATCGTCCGGGACTGGATGACGAAGAAGCTGGGGAAGAAGGCTGCGCAGCGCATTTCGGTGGTGACTTCAGAAGGTCGAGGCGACCTGAAGAAGCTTGCTACTGAGGAGAAGTACACGACGTTTCACTTGCCGGAGAACGTTGGCGGCCGTTTCAGCGTCCTCTCTGCCGTTGGGCTGCTTCCGGCCGCCCTCACGGACATTGACATTCGCAAGATCGCCAAAGGTGCCGCTGGAATGACCAACACTTCCTGGCAGCCGAACCTGCAGCAGAATATCGCGCTCCATTCGGCGCTCCTGCACTATCTAATTTGGACCAAGCGCAACAAGACGATTCAGGTCGCGTTTCCATATTCGAATCAGCTTTGGGGGACGGCATTCTGGTTCCGGCAACTCTGGGCTGAATCGCTTGGAAAGGCTCGCAATCGCAACGGCGATCTCGTAAACGTCGGGCAAACCCCGGTGGCGGCGCTCGGGACCACCGATCAGCACTCGCAGGTCCAGCTTTATATGGAAGGCCCAAACGACAAGGTGTTTACGTTTTGGGCCGTAGATAAGTTCGACTCTCAGGGCAAGATCCCGAAGGCGAAGACCGGGTTTGAGAGCTTCGACTATCTGACCGGTCAAACTTTGTCCAAGCTGATCGATGCCGAACGGAGATCCACTGCGGCTGCGCTTGCGGAGAATGGCCGGCCCAACTGCACGTTCACACTCGATCGCGTTGACGAGGAGCACATCGGCGCCTTCCTGCAGATGATGGAGTTCGAAACGGCGTTTGCGGGCGAACTCCTGGGCATTGACGCGTTCAACCAGGAAGGAGTCGAACTCGGTAAGAAGTTTACCTTCGGGCTGATGGGCCGTGCAGGGTACGAGGAGTTCAGCAGCCGCGTCGCGCAGTAGCTCTAATTAACGGGCCAGTAGCGTCTATCGCGATGGCGCTCCCCATTTGTAGGCTCTATGATGGCGCGATCTTTTGTGATCTAATTGCTATCTTCATGCTGCTTGTTCCATCTGCGAGGGTTCGTGAAGACAGCCCTCGTTAGCACTCCCACTGAAAATCGCCCGATCAATTGGAATCTAACCTCTGGACCAGCCTTACTACGGAACGCGGAAAAGGTTGCGCTTGCCTATTTTGTTTATACGGCTGTGATGGTCTCGACTCTATCGACAGCCCCTGGCGCGCTGCGTTCTGGCATGGACGGTCCCTCTCATCGCAGGTACAGTTCTGGCATTGGAAACCCGATATTCGAGTAGCTGGTCAGCGTGTGACGCGCGATTGGGCAGTGCTCGCGCTTATTCTGATCGCCTACCGGCAAGTGGACTGGCTAGGAAGCGTGTCGACGCAGGTTTCCTGGCAGCAGACGTGGATCGGCTGGGACCGGTATTTATTGCATGACGCTGGTCTCAGCCGCGCAATCGGAGCGCTTGGCGGGCTGTTGCCATCGGTTCTGGAGGCCTCCTATTTATGTCTGTACGCCATTCCGCCGATCTGTATGGGAGTGCTCTATGTAGAGCACCGGAGAGACAGGATCGATCGGTTTCTTACGATGCTTTTCCTTGGGACCTTGTCTGCCTACGTATTGCTTCCGCACTTTCCGACCTTGTCTCCGCGATTTGCCTTTCCCGGGCAGGATCTACCCGAGCACATGAGCATCTTCCGGGCCATTAATACGTGGCTGTTGGACCATTGCGACATCTCGACCAGCGTATTTCCGAGCGGCCATGTGGCCGTCGCATTCTCGTGCGCTTTCGGGCTGTTGCGAGCACTTCCGGAAGAGCGTTGGGTTTATCTGTCAGCCTTCATTGCCGCATTCATCGTTTTCACCGCTACCATCTATTGCCGGTATCATTACGCGGCTGACGGCTTGGCGAGCATCCTAATTACTGCTGCCGGTTGGCGCGTCACCGAAGTGCTGGATCGATATGCGTAGGTTCCCGGCGTGGCTTCCGGTTTTCTGCCTGGCCGCAGGGCTTATGGAAGGCGCGCCAACGCGCCAACGTTCATTGAACTTGCGGCTAATAACGGCAATCACGAGTTACGATTCGCGAGAGGGTTCTCAGTTTCAGGGCGTGGTGATCGCTCCATATGAACGCGAAGGACGCGTCTTTCTCCCATCCGGGACAATTGTGTACGGCTCGATTTTGAGCAGCAAGGGAGTAGGCCTGGGCATCAAGCGAGAGCGCGCCTCTTTGCGACTCGCCTTTCGTGAATACCAACTCCCCGATGGCCGCCGATTTCCCTTGCATGGCTATCTGCGTGCGATCGACAATGCTCGCGAGCAAGTCAATTCTGAAGGAGAGATCAGGGGCATTCTTGCAGCAAACGGTCCGCATAGCCTCATTCATGGACTTTGGCACAGGCCGACACTGGATATGTTGCCCCGTTCCTTCGTGGGCCTTACGGGTACGGGTGGAAAAATATTTCAGTAGCTATTCGATGGGCCCGATAGGCGCAGCGGCTTTATTCGCCGCACGGCTTGCAATTGTGCGTCTGCCTGAGCCGGAAATCCGCTTGCCGCAAGGAACTGAGCTGAAGATAGCGGTGACCCGGTTTGACGAGGGTGCTCCATCGATGGAACCCGAGAAGCCGGGTTCCATCGGCGGCGAGCTTGGGCTGCAACTTGCGCGGCAGCCGTTCAATGTCATGAAACCCGGCGGCGCAACGGTTGCCGATATCATCAATGTCGCCTTTCTTGGGTCCAGGGAAGATCTGACACAGGCTTTCGGCCTGGCAGGTTGGAGTGACGCGGAACGTCTGAATGCCCGCTCCTTTTCGGAGACATACAAGGCTTACACAGCGCAGCGAGGTTACCATTCGGCGCCCGTTTCCAAGTTATTGTATGAGGAAGCTGAGCCCGACGTAGTATTTCAGAAGTCGCTGAACACCATTTCGAAACGGCATCACATTCGCCTCTGGCGTTACGATATGGGCGGGCGCGAAATCTGGCTCGGCGCTGCTACCCACGATGTTGGGATCGCCTTCGATTCGTCCGCGATGTCCTTCACGCACCACATCCAGCGTACGATCGATGCGGAACGATCGAAAGTGGTGAATGATCTCTCTTTTACCGGCTGTGTCGAACCGGCTGCTTACGTGGATCGGCCTGAAGCGGCGCGCCCTCCGGACCGCGGCGGCTCCATCACCGATGGCCGGCTGGCAGTGCTCACGTTTATTGACGATTGCAAGCAATCCTCCGGATACTTTCCGCTGAGTCTGCCAGCTCCTCCGAAGTCCCGCGCCGTTCGAATCGTGCGTCGCATGATGCTCGAAGGCCGCCAATACGTGTTGCGCGGAAATGCCTATTACTGGGCATATCGAGCGCTCGCGTTCCGCAAATCCGAGCGAAATCAAACTATCTTGGAAGAATAGGTCTCAATTGTAAATTGTTGATTACATGAGCCTGTAACTTAAGATCCTGGGTTGGTACCGTCAGAAGCGAAACAACTTGCCTCTGCAAGTGTCCTAGCAACGTGACGTGTTCGCCACACAGGGTCTTCCTGCATCTTTTTCTGCTTGGCGGGTTTTCCGTGGGCTGCTACGCCGAGGACCCGAATCTGATCGGGCGGCAGATTGTAGATATCCAATACAGTCCCTTGCGAGTGCTTTCTCCGAAGGATCTCGAGGAAGTGCAACTCCTTAAAAAGGGCGAAGTGCTTCGCGCGCAGGACGTGAGTGACGCTATCGACCGGCTCTTCGCTACTGGACGTTTCGAAGATATCGCTGCGGAGGCCGAGCCGTCCGGCGACGGGGTTATTGTCCGATTCGTGACCACGCCGGCCTTATTTATCGGCGGCGTTGGGGTGGCCGGCAAAATCTTAGAATCGCCGAATCGCGGCGAAGTAACGAGCACCGCACGTCTCACTCTCGGTTCGGTCTTTCACCAGGAGGACGTGGACCGGGCTGTGACAAGGATTAAGCGGCTGTTCACGTCGAACGGCCTGTATGAGGCTGAGGTCACGCCCGAAATCCAAAGGAGCGCCTATGCAGAGCAGGTATTCGTCACGTTTCGAGTTAACACGGGAAAACGAGCTAAATACGCTGTGCCTGTCATCCAGGGTGAGACGAAGCTGTCAGATGGCGCCATCCTCCGGGCTACGGGCTGGCGGGTTCCCGTAATCCACTGGTGGCGACATGTGACCGATGCACGCACTCGGCGTGGAGTGCAGGGTATTTTAGGCAAGTATCAGAAGCAGGATCGCCTATCGGCGCGAGTGGAACTGGAAAAGCTCGATTACGACGCGAAGCGGCGACGTGTCCATCCGAATCTGAAAATCGACGCCGGCCCCAAGATTCGCGTCAAGGCCGTTGAAGCGAAGGTGCCGAAACGTGTCTTAAAGCGCTATGTTCCGATTTTTCAGGAGCGCGCTGTAGACAACGATCTGCTTGTCGAAGGGGCGAGAAATCTTCGCGATTATTTCCAGAGCAAGGGTTATTACGATGTCGATGTCGATTTCCGAACTCGTCCGCTGGTGGACGATGAGCAGATTATCGAATACGTCATCGCAGAAGGCCAGCGTTACAAGCTGGCAAAACTGGAAATCAGTGGAAACAACTACTTCAGCGAGGGCGATATTCGCGAGCGAATGTTCATGGAGGCCGCAACGTTCATGAGGCGGCGAGGCCGGTACAGTGAGGCGTTTCGCAAAAAAGATGAGGAGAACATCGCCAATCTATACAGGTCAAACGGCTTTCGCGATGTAAATGTGACTTCAATCGTCGATCCATCTTTCGGCGGCAAGACGGGAGAGGTTGCAGTTACGGTTCAGATTCAGGAAGGGCAGCAATGGATCGTCGATAACGTGACTCTCGACGGAGTCGATAAGGGAGATCGACAAGCGCTTGAGGCCGGCCTGGCGTCGCTCGCCGGTCAGCCGTTCTCGGAAGTGAACATGGCTACGGACCGCAGCTACGTGCTTACCTGGTATTACTCGCATGGATATCCTCTCGCGGATTTCAGAGCTACCTGGGATCAAAGCGATACTCCCAATCACGCCAATATCCGGTACCAGGTAACCGAGGGCGAACGCCAGTTCGTACGCGACGTAATCACTACAGGGTTGAATACAACCCGGCAAGATCTTGTGAATAAGCGCATCACTCTCGCGCCGGGCCAGCCGTTATCTCCTCTCGAGCAAAGCGCAATCCAGCGCCGATTCTACGATATGGGTGTCTTTGCACGTGTCGATACCGCAATTGAGAATCCGGAGGGCGATACAAACCACAAATATGTCTTGTACAACTTCCAGGAAGCAAATCGCTACACGCTCGCGCTAGGATTAGGCGCGCAAATAGGTCGCTTCGGCTCACCAAGCTCAACCTCTCTTAGCTCGCCGGGTGGGACCACGGGCTTCAGTCCCCAGGCTTCGGTGAATTTGAGCCGGCTAAATTTTCTGGGACGAGGTCACACCGTATCGCTTCTAGGAGTCTACTCGAGCCTGCAGAAAAGAGCTTCTCTCAGCTATCTGGCGCCTCGCTTCCGTGACATTGAGGGTCGCAATGTGACCGCTACGCTTCTCTATGATCAATCTCGGGATGTGCGCACCTTCGCCTCGCGACGGCAGGAGGCTGCGATACAGGTCTCGCAGCGGTTCACGAAGGCAACAACCGGTTTGTTCCGGTTGGCGTATCGCCGAGACAGCGTCAGCGATGTTGTGATTCCGGTTTTGTTAGTCCCTCAGTTGTTGCAGCCAGTACGTCTTGGTTTGCTGTCGGCAAACATTGCGCAGGACCGGCGAGACAATTCCGCCGATCCCCATCGGGGTATTTATACGACCGGAGAACTCAGCGTGGCTGCGCGATTCCTGGGGTCCGAGCGAAGTTTTACACGCCTCCTGATTCGAAACGCCACGTATTACCGGCTCACAAGGTACACCGTGTTGGCGCGCCAAACGCAATTCGGTGTAATCAGTCCATTTGCGGTGCCAGTCAGGACTTCCCGAGCCGCAGGCGGTGCCTCTTCCTGAGCGTTTCTTTGGAGGCGGCGCTGATTCGCTTCGAGCCTTCCCTTTCAATCAAGCCGGACCTCGCGACATTGGCGAGCCGCTAGTGCCTGGAGGGCCTTCCTCGCAGCCAACTGGATTTCCGCTTGGAGGCAATGCTCTGTTGTTCAACAATGTCGAACTTCGATTTCCGTTTCTGGGTCCGAACATACAAGGTGTGTTGTTTCACGATATGGGGAATGTGTATAGCACGATAAGCGACGTCTCATTTCGCTTCAAGCAGCGCGATCTCAAAGACTTCAATTACATGGTTCATGCGGTAGGTTTTGGAGTGCGATACCGTACACCGGTAGGGCCGATACGAGGTGATCTCGCATATAGCATCAATGGGCCTTCTTATCTCGGATTCGGTGGCACGACCGAACAGTTGTTGCAATGCGATCCCAGCCGGCCACCTTCAGCACTGCCTCCGTTCTGCCAGCCTACACGTCAGCGAATCAGTCATTTTCAATTTTTCTTTTCCATTGGACAGACGTTTTGATGCTGATCCCGAATCCCATAGTTCTTGCGTTCGCAACTGTTCTGAGCGGGGCGGTCGTACTGGACCGCGTCGCGGTTGTGGTCGGCAATCGGGCTGTGAAAACCAGCGACATTGAACGCGATCTTCGAGCTTCGGAACTCCTGAATTCGCAGCCTCTGGACGTGAGCACGGAAGCAAGGAAGAAAGCGGCTCAACGACTTGTTGAGCAGGAACTGATCCGTCAGGAGATCGACAACGGGAGTCTACGCTCAGCCTTCCGCGCAAGATGTTGCGGCGTTCGTGCAACAGCTCAAGCGAGATCGATTTCATGGATCCGACGCTCAGCTTAAGGCTGCTCTGATCACGATATGGTCTTTCGGAAGAGCAGTTAAAAAAATATCTGCAGTGGCAGTTGACCGTGCTTCGATTTATCGATCAACGATTCCGTCCGGGTGTCCTCGTCACTGAGGACGAGGTTCGCGAATACTACGACGAACATCGCGCTGAGTTGCAGAAAGCCAATCCTAAGAACAATAGCTTCGAAGCACTGCAGGACAAAGATCCGCGAGACCCTGACTGGTGAAAGAGTCAACACGAATTTCGAAGAGTGGCTGGATGAAACTCGCCGGCGCACTCGAATTGAGTTTCGTGACGCGGCGTTCAAGGATGCGGCCGGCGCGAGTGGAGTATCACGATGACAAGACCATGGCGCATCGCCCGAAATATTGGCATAGGGCTAGCCGGCTTAATTGCGGTCGTAGTGGTTACGGCTATTCTCATCGTGCAGACGGATTGGTTTCGCAACTACGTTCGTGAGAAGATCATCGCGGCTACGGAGGAAGGAACCGGCGGGCGTGTTGAAGTGGGATCCTTCTCATTCAGTCCGCGCGCTCTCGAAGCTATCGTTTCAGATTTCATCATTCACGGCAAGGAGCCGGCGGGCGCTGCTCCGTTCGTTCGAATATCGAAAGTACAAGTAAACCTACGCCTTCTTACCAGTCTTCGCCGGCTGGTCGATATTTCGTTTCTTGGAGTTGAGAAGCCCGAGGTAAACCTCATCACCTTTGCAGACGGCACTACGAATATTCCGGAGCCTAAAGAGAAAAAGCCGAAGTCAGACACGACCGTTCTCGACAGCCTTGTGGACCTGGCGGTGGATTATTTCCAGATCAGCAACGGCATGATCGCATACAACTCGCAGAAGCAGCCTATCGATGTGAAAGGAAATAATCTGCGGGCGCAGCTTTGGTATAACCTTCTGACGCAAAGCTACAAAGGGCAGCTATCGTTGCAGCCTTTGTATGTCGTTTCGGGAAGGAACACTCCGAGTCGTCTTCACCGTCACGCTTCCTGTGCTGATCGAACGCACTCGCGTCAGCCTGGATAACGCGAAGATATCCACGCGCTGCGTCTGAGCTGACCATCAATGGTACTTTGGACGATCTGAATAATCCAAAGGTCAAGGCTCGGGTAAACGGGCATCTTGCGATCGTTGATCTGAAGAATGTCGGGCGACCTCCCGCTGGATGTGAACGCTCGGAACGTGCCTGCCTTCGATCAACGTCGATGGAAACGCCTCGATCGCGGATAATCGGATTGCCGTTGATGGACTCAGGATCGGAATTGGGGCTTCGAATATCGAAGCCTCGGGCTTGCTGAAAGATCCGCAGGGCGAGGGTCTCTGGAATTCAAGAGTCGTCTTGTGCTGGAGGAACTCGGGCAACTGGCGAAAGTAAGCGCTCGACCGAGCGGGATTGTTGTGGCAAACGGTACCGCGAAGCTGGACTCTTCTAATAACTATCACGTTACCGGCAATGTCGAAGCCCGCGACCTTGCCTTTTCGCAGGGCGCACAGAGAATCCGCAATGTAAATCTATTTACTGCCGTCAATTTCGATTCGCAAAGACTGGATCTGAAAGGCTTGCGATTGTCGGCTCTTGGGGGACGGTTCGATGGCGATGTGTCGCTAGAGGAGTTCGCGCGTTACAACTTGAATGGAAACCTTCGAAACCTGGATGTCCGGACCGCCGCAGTTGCGCTCGGACAGAGACCCTTGCCTTACGACGGCGTAGTCTCCGGTCCTGTTCAGGCGCGAGGCGATCTGAAGGCGGCGAAGTCTAAGCTATCGACCGCAAGCGCGAAGCTTTCGATCGCTCCAGGTACTCGGGGGATACCGCTTTCCGGTCGCATTAATGCGGAATACAATGGCGCGACCGACAACATCAATGTTGCGGATTCGTACATTGCACTTCCGAATACACGTCTTAACCTCAGCGGTTCATTGAACAATCAGCTGAATCTGGAACTGAACTCTAAGAATTTGAACGATATCTTCGCAGCTATTTCTCCGGGTAGCAAGCCTGCGGTTACGCTCAACGGCGGGCAAGCGCGATTTACGGGTGTCGTGACCGGTGGTTTGAATGCGCCGCAGATTAGCGGACATCTTGCCTTAAGTCGATTCGCTGTCGAGGGGCGGCAATTCGACTCGCTTGGCGCCGATATGGCAGCCGCAAAGAATCGCGCGAGTGTCAGCAATGGTCTGCTGCAGCGAGGTGCCATGCAGGCGAGTTTCGACGGGACCGCCGGTTTGCAGAATTGGTCACCGAAGCCGAATCAGCCGCTGAAAGGCAACAGCAAGCGTCCGCAACGGCGATCTTGCGGACGTGATGGTGCTGGCCGGCCAGCCGCCTGGCGGATACTCGGGAACTCTGAGCATGAACGCGAATGTGAGCGGCACGATTGGAAATCCCACGGGAACAGCCGATCTCCAAGTTCTAAATGGCACACTGAAGGCCGAGCCTTTCGATCGTCTTCAAGCTCGAGTGAACATGTCCGATCAGTTGATCGCGGTCCCAACTGCATCGTTGATTGCCGGACCTGCAGAAATCAATATGACAGCGGAGTTCCAGCACCCACGCGACAGTATGACGAGAGGACGACTGCACGCGCGTGTGCAGAGCAACCAAGTGAATCTGGCCCAGATCCGCACTCTGCAGAAAGAGAGACCGAATACGTCGGGATTGGTGAACCTGAATGCCGACGTTACAGGAAATGTTGGCGCAGACAAAGAAGAACGGGAATGACGAGACGGAGTTCCTGCTAACCAGCGTGAATGGGGCTGCCAGCGCTCGCGACCTTCGGTTTGACGGCCAGAGCTACGGCAGTATCACGGCGAAAGCCTCGACGGCAGGCCAGACCGTTAGCTATAACATCGATTCGAACTTTGCTGGATCGAACATTCAAGTTGCCGGTAACACGCAACTCGTTGTCGGATACCCTACGAATGCAAATGCGAACCTTCGTAGTCTGCCTATCGAAAAAATGCTGGTGCTTGCCAAACGAACCGATATTCCCCTGCGCGGAGCACTCTCCGGTACGGCGCACTTCACCGGAACCATGCAGGATCCTCAGGGTAACGTAGATCTGGATCTGGCGAATGCGGTCGTCTACGACGAGCCGATTGATCACGTACGTACGAAGCTGAGTTACCTGACTCAGCGAGTCGAAGTCCCGATGTTTGAGATCATATCCGGACCTTCCCGCATGGAGCTAGCCGGCCGGTATGATCACGGGGCCAATTCCCTGAGTACGGGTGATCTTCAGTTTCGCTTGAATAGTAACCGAATCGATTTGGCGCGTATTCGCAATGTGCAAAAGCTGCGTCCTGGTCTCGGTGGCATCCTGCAAATCGCGGCATCCGGAAGTGGGGCAGTCCGGCAGGGAACTCCGCAGTTACTCCTGCGGGAACTCAACGCCGACGTCGGCGCCAGCAATGTATCGGCGCAGGGAAAAGATCTCGGAGGTTTGAGGCTTCAGGCAACGACGAATGCAGGCCGTCTGAGCGTCGTACTCAATTCAAGTTTGGGCGGAGCGGCCGTCGAAGCTCACGGAGATGCGCAACTGACGACCGAATATCCAGTCAATGCGGAACTGAACTTCAAAGATGTGATGTGGAGTCGTCTGCAGCCGCTGATCGGTTCCTCAAGCGGCCAGCCGAGTCCGTTTGATGTCTCAACGGAAGGTCAGTTAGTCGTTCGCGGGCCTCTCCTCAAAACGGAGCAACTCCAGGCTTCTTTGCGAGTACCGGTTCTTCAATTGACTTCAAGTTCGCGAGCGCGCGCTGCGAGTAGACCTGTGACCATTCACAATGAAAGCCCGATCATTGTAAGCCTCGATCATGGAATCGTCCGTATCGATAGCGCTCACCTGGTCGGACCGCAAACCGACATCAATGCGAAGGGCACAGCCTCTTTGTTGCAGGCAAACCCGTGGAGTTGGATATCGCCGCGAACACGAATATAGGCCTACTGCAAAATTTCAGTCAGGATATCTATTCGTCGGGCAATGTAATTCTATCGGCAAACGTACGAGGAACGATGAGCAAGCCGCTCGTTAACGGACGCCTGGAGTTACAGAATGCTTCAGTCAATTACGCTGACTTCCCTAACGGGCTGCAGAATGCAAATGGCCTGGTTGTCTTTAATGGCAACACTGCTACAGTCCGGAATATGACCGCCCAATCCGGAGGAGGGAAGGTAACGCTCTCCGGATTCGCAAGCTATACCGACACACTCCGGCTGGGATTGCGCGCGACAGCAAATAGCGTACGCGTCCGATTGCAACAGGGTGTCAGTGTCGTCGCGAACGCCTTTCTCAATTTGACGGGCACCACTCAGTCCAGTCTCGCCTCGGGCGTAATCAACGTCAGCCGAATAACATACACGCCACAAAGTGATTTCGGGTCGATCCTGACGCGCGCGGCTCCGCCAGTGCAAACCCCGTCGGCTCCCAATCCCTTGCTTGACAACATGCGTTTGGACGTTCGCGTACGCACCACAGCGGCGACCTCGGTTCAAGCATCGGTTGCACAAAACATTCAAGTAGACGCGGACCTTCGAGTGCGAGGCAGCGCCTCGAGGCCCGGTATTCTCGGGCGAGTCAACATCACGGAGGGCGATCTCGTATTCTTCGGATCCAAGTACGAGGTCACCTCCGGAAACATCACATTCTACAACCCGGTTCGGATTGAGCCGGTTCTTGACGTCACGTTGAAGACGCAAGCCAAGGGCGTTAACGTGGTGCTCACTGTCACCGGTCCGATCGACAACATGAAGCTGAGCTACACGTCGGATCCACCGCTACAGTTTCAGGAGATCGTCGCCTTGCTCGCGTCAGGCAAGCGCCGACATCGGATCCGACGCTGCTTGCCAATCAGCCATCGCAACCCCAGCAGAGTTTCCAGCAGATGGGTGAGACCGCTATCGTCAGCAAGGCGATCGCTGATCCGGTGGCAAGTCGTCTCCAACGCGTGTTCGGCGTCAGTCAACTCAAGATCGATCCTACTTTCACGAGTGGCTCAGATCTACCGCAGGCCAGGGTGACATTGCAGCAGCAAGTCGCGACCAATGTCACATTCACTTATGTGACTGCTCTGAATGACCCCAACACACAGGTCATTCGCATCGAGTGGGCATTTAACCCGCGCTGGTCGGCAATAGCGAATCGCGATGAAAACGGGATTGTCAGCCTGAACTTTATCTATAAGAAACAGTTCCGATAGGCGCCCGTTCGATAGATCAACTCATATACCAGCCGCCGTTGACATTGATTGTCTGCCCGGTTATGTATCCATTGCGGGCAAGCATCACGGCCGCCTCGGCAACCTCGTCCGGTGAACCGAAACGTCCGACCGGAACCTTTGCCGGGTCCGCTTTAAGGTTCGCAGCGACCATGTCGGTGTCTATCAGGGCAGGAGCGATGGCATTAACCGTGATTCCCTCCTTCATCAGCAATTGCGCGTAGAAGTGGGTCATACCGATCATTCCTGCCTTTGAGGCCGCGTAGTGTGGGCCAACTATTCCGCCGACTTGTGCAGCGACCGAAGACACGTTAATCACGCGACCCCATCTGCGTGTGCGCATGTGAGGGAGCGCCGCTTGCGTTACGAGAAAACAAGACTTCAAATTGGCAGTGATCACCTCATCCCAGTCTGTCTCACTGATCTCCTCGACACACTGCGGTTTTGCAATTCCAGCGTTGTTCACGAGCAGATCTACATATCCGAGCTGTTCGTTTGTTCTTGAGAAGAGATTCGCGACGTCCGATGCTACGGAGACATCGGCTTGCAAGGTGATCGAACGATGTCCCAGACTTTGGATCTGTTCCGTGACGGCCCGCGCTTCTTCGGATCTTTTCAGGAAATTGATGACTACGTCGGCCCCGGAGGTGGCGAGCGCAATTGCAATAGCGCGACCGATACCTCGACTCGATCCTGTAACTAGCGCGACTCGTCCTTTCAGGTCATCCATCTCTCTATCTTCAGCGATGCCACGGTGCGAGAGCGGCCTTTGAGCCGCCACTCGCATTCGTGGAGCAGAGATGATTCCTGTGGGCGGACAGCTTTAGTGCACCCGTCCGGCCTGATTCGGCTTAAGCACGATTTTAATGCAATCGTCTTGTTTGTTGTTGAAGATCTCGAACCCGTGCGGCGCGTCTTCGAGCGGCATAGTGTGAGAGATTACGAAGCTTGGATCGATCTCACCCTTCTCGATCCGCTCCAGCAACGGGCGCAGATAGCGATGCACATGGCATTGACCAGTCCTGATGGTTAATGACCGGTTCATCACCGATCCCATCGGGAACTTGTCAATAAAACCGCTGTAGACTCCGATGACCGAAACAGTGCCGCCGTTACGACACGCTTGAATCGCCTGACGCAACGCAAGAGGCCGATCGCTTTCGAGCATCATTGCCTGTTTAGCCCGATCGTATGCATACGCCAAGCCTGGAGCGTGAGACTCCATTCCGACCGCGTCAATGCACGAATCGGGTCCGCGTCCGCCCGTCATGTCTTTCAGCGCTTCATAGACATCGACGTTTTCATAGTTAATCGTTTCCGCGCCTACCTTGCTTTGGGCCATCTGGAGCCGTTCGGGGAACCGATCAATTCCGATAACCCGCTCCGCTCCCAGCAGAAACGCGCTCTTCATAGCGAATTGACCCACGGGACCGCAGCCCCACACGGCGATGGTGTCGCCAGGCTGGATGTTGCACATTTCAGCGCCCATATAGCCGGTGGGAAATATATCAGAAAGGAAAAGTACCTGCTCGTCTTTCAGGCCTTCGGGAACTTTAAGTGGGCCGACATCGGCGAATGGTACTCGCGCATACTCCGCCTGACCACCCGCGTAACCGCCCAATAGATGCGAGTAACCAAAGATTCCACACGGCGAGTGGCCCCACATTTTCTCGGCCATCCACGCATTTGGATTCGTGTTCTCACATAACGAGAACATTCCCCGTTCGCAGGAAAAACAGTGGCCGCACGCAATCGGAAACGGTACGACGACTCGGTCACCTTTCTGCAGCTTCTTCACGTCTCGTCCGACTTCAACCACTTCTCCCATGAACTCATGGCCGAGAATATCTCCACTTTCCATGCTCGGAACAAAGCCGTTATAGAGGTGGAGGTCGGAGCCGCAGATTGCTGTTGAGGTTACTTTCACAATACAATCCTGCTGGCTGAGAAGCTTTGGATCGGGAACCTGCTCTATACGAACATCTTTCTTTCCATTCCAACAATTTGCTTTCATGTCTTCCTCCGCTATCCGTATTTCGCCTACATGGCCGGAGCTTGTTCCGGCGGTTGGGCAGCGTGCATGCCACGATGAATGCTGGCGTCGGATTTGGCCACTTCACCGATTTCCATAATCTGTTTAAACCGGCGGAGGTCATCATCAAGCTGTTGCCCCGGCTCCTCTCCAAACAATTTCGCCACAGTCGTGCCGACGACTCCAGCAGGCGCTGCGTATTCCATCTCCACTCTCACGATGGTCCCTCGCCCACCGGTTGCGCGTTCGAATCGAACGCATCCCGAGTTGCGGACGTCAGAGCCCTCCAGCGAGCGCCAGGCGATCATCGAATTGGGTTGATCTTCGGTGATCTCGGCATCCCATTGGACGGTCCTTCCTGCCGGCGCCTTCGCTTTCCAGTGAGACCGCCTGTCCCCGGTCGTGCGGACCTCCTCAAGATGGCTCATGAATTTGGGGAAGTTTTCGAATTGACGCCAACGCTGATAGATTTCCTCGGGCGAACGGTTGATGACAATCGATTTGGAGACTCGGGAAGTCTCAGTTTGGGTGTTTGTAGAAACGGTCTGGGTAAGTTGCTGGGCGCACATCACATCAAGCGCTGTGACACCCAGGACCGCGGCGGTGGCCATCGCCATCCGAGGTTTGTCGTTATCTTCAGATCGCATCGCGGAAGCCAGAGATGCGAGATCGAGCATATCTCCCGCAACCCGGCCCCACAGCCAGCCGGCCGGCTGCGGCTGGGTAAGAATTCCAACCCCGGCCGCGATCTCACGCATTCCGTAAAAACGCATCAGCGATCGGGCCCCGTCTTCATCTCTGATTCCGATCAGTTCCGCGACTCTGGCGGGCGCGGCGACTTCGGCAAGTCCGAGGGCGATACTAAACCACCCTAATCCGTTTGCGAGTCTTTCCTGTTTGCCGTTCACGTGTTGAGTCTGTTCCGGTGTGCTATTGGTCTGCCATTCTCGTTGCATTTGCATGCGCGGCTCTCCTTCTGCTCTCAACCCGTGGACGCTGAACCAACCACTTCGGCAGAAACTTAACAGTTTTTAGGGAGTCGCAGAGTTTCTCGAGAGTGCGATGCTACCAGCCTCGTTCGCGCAGCTTGCAGAAAAGCACAGGAGTGACGACAAGGGACAGGACCATCGAAACAGCAACACCACCGACCACCGCGATGGCCAGCGGTTGTAGCAATTGAGCGCCGGACCCGACTCCTAAGGCAAGGGGCAACATGCCGCAGATCGTTGCCAGAGCGGTCATCAAGATGGGCCGCAAACGGCGATGCCCGGCCTGATACACAGCTTCGCGCAGTGGCAGGCCCTGTTCAGTGAAATGCTGCTCCGAGTCGAGCATCAGAATACCGTTCTTGTGAACGATTCCGACCACCATAATTGCGCCCATGAATGAGGCGATATTCAGAGTGTGTCCTGTGATTAGCAAGGCGAGGAAAGATCCGAAAGCACAAAGGACCGTTGCTACAAGAATCGCGATCGGATGAGCTAAAGAGCGAAACTCGAAAACAAGGATAATAAAGATAAGCAGCACGGATGCAAACAAGACTCTTGTAAGTCCAAGGAAGGATTCGCGCTGAATCTGATACAGGCCGCCGTACTCGATTTCGGTGCCGCTCGGGAGCGCGACCTCGCGGAACAATCGTGAACGGATCTCATCAATAGCCGATCCGAGGTCCCGTCCCGACAATCTCGCAGTTACTGCCGTCATGTTACGAAGATTTTCCCGTCGGATTTCTGTTTGGCCCTGTTCAATGTGCCCGGTAGCAATGCTCGAAAGTGGAATCGTGGCGCCTGTCGGCGACGTCAGGAGCGTGGCGTTCAACTTTTCGATGCTGTCGCGGTAGGCTGGTGGATATCGAACTCGAATGCCGACCAGCCGATTGTTACGGATCATGTTCGCAGCTACCTGACCTTCCACCATCGTTTGCTCGATGTTCGCTACGTCCTGCGCTTTGAAGCCCGCACGTGCCGCTCGTGACGGGTCGACAACGAAGTTGACGGCAGGTCCGATGACTACGGTCCGATTATTAATATCTACGACTCCTTTGACTTTCGGGAGCCAATCCGTAATTCGCTCGGCCGCCTGTTTAAAGGATTCATCTCGAGGATGAAAAATCTTGATCTCAATCGGCTCGGGGGAAGATACGAGATCGCCCACCAGATCCGCTACGATCCCCACGAACTCGATGTCGATCGATGGCTCCGCTTCCTTTATCTTCTGCCGCAAATCGTTTTCAACCTCTTCCACGGAGCGGGATCGATGGGACTTCAGCTTCACCAGGAAATCGCCCACATTTGGTTCGGTAGCTGCAAAACCTAGTTGGGTCCCCGTTCGTCGGGAATAACTTTCCGTCTCGGGCGCTTGCTCGATAAAGCTTTCGATGTGTTTCAGAACCCGGTCGCTCTCTTCGAGCGAACTCCCCGCCGGCATAATGTAGTCAAGCACGTACGATCCTTCGTCCATCTCCGGCAGGAAGGAACTACCCAGGGAATAGTAAAGGCCGATAGTTCCGATCAGAATGACAAGCGCGCCTCCTAGGACGACACCGCTCCGATCCAGGGACCACCGAAAAAAACGGTCGTAATGTGCCGAAAGTTTCCGAATCCAACCCCCTTCGGCAGGAGCTTTCAGCGATCCGGGTCTAAGAAAGTTGCGCGCCAGAACCGGCGTGAAGCACACCGCAAGCATCAGGGAAGCGAGCAACGCTGTAACAAGACTCAACGCCAGGGCTCGGAAGAATACCGCTGTGATGCCACCAAGAAAAATCAAGGGTAGAAACACCATAGCAGGCGTCAGTGTTGACCCTATTAGCGCAGGTGTTAATTCCCTTATTGCGTTTGCCGATGCAATCGCCGCGGTCTGGCCTTCGGACAAATGAACCATGATGTTCTCGACGATCACGATCGCGTCATCGATCACCACGCCAATGCACGCAGCGATACCGCCGAGCGTCATCAGGTTGAAGCTCATATTGAAAAGACGCATGACGACGATAGCGATGAGCACGGCCACCGGAATAACCGTGCTGGCAACGAGTGTGATGCGCCAATTGCGAAGGAACACTAAAAGAACGAGTGCCGACAGAAACAAGCCTATGATGATGCTTTCGGAGACGCCTCCTATGGAATCGCGCACCAACAACGACTGATCGTAAAAGGTTTTGAGCTCGATATCAGCCGGAAGCGTCCTGCGAATATCTGTAATTTCGCGATTCACCGCATTTGCCAGTTCCACCGCATTTGCGTCCGGCTGCTGATGAATGTTGACAAGAACGGCGGGTCGACCGTTCGCAGTCACAATCTGATATACGGGCGCTTCACCGGGCTCAACACTCGCGATGTCGGCGACGCGGACCGGCGTGCCATTGACAACCGTCACAACCGTGTTCTCAATTTGAGATTTGTCGCGAGGCAATCCCGTAACGGTCGTCAGATATAGATGGTGATTTTCCTGAACAAGTCCTGAAGGTGATATGAGACTGCTGCTGCGGATCGCGTCGACCACCGCATTGAGTGGAAGATTGTATGCATTGAGCTTTTCGGGCTGTACCAACACGTGCATCTCTGGAGGCCGCCCGCCCGTAACACGAGCTTGCGCGACACCCTGAAGCCGGTAGAGTCGCGGGGCCAGTTGGTAGTACGCGAGGTCATACATCTCGGACTGAGTGCGACGTGGTGAAGTTAGGCTGAATCCAATCGTCGGAAACGCGGAGAACGTGAGCCGGTTGATGTAAAACCCGGTGTTCGGCGGCAGTGATGCCGATATTTGAGAGATTCGACCCTGCACCAGATTCAGGGCGTTATTGATGTCGGTCTCCCATCGAAAGAAAATGTTGATCTCTGTGCTGCCGCGTGTCGTGATTGACCGTACATCGGTGATACCAGGTACCAGGCGGACGGCCTCTTCAATCGGACGCGTGACCGTTAGCATCTGCACGTCGACAGGCTGAACTCCACTGTCCGCGAGAATGATAATACGGGGAAAGTCCGTTTGTGGAAGAATCGCAATCGGGATCTGGAACATCAGGACCAGTCCTGCCACCGCAAGGCTGATCACCATCAACACCAAGGCTCGCCCGTGCGTTTCTACGAATCTGGCGAGTGCCGAGCTCACTCTTTTTCTTCCTTCTTCTCGGCCTTGCGATCTCCCTTCAAAACAACTTGAGTGTTATCTGGCAAGCCATAAGCTCCCTCGACAACGACTGTTTCACCAGTTTTGATCCCCGAAGCGATCTGGACATTGTCGCCGCTGGTTATCCCAACTGTCACGTCCCGTTTGTGAGCAATCTTGTTCTTGTCGACCACGAAGACCGTTCCATGATCGGTTCCCTCTTCGCGTTGCAGCGCCACTTTCGGGATAAGCACAGCATTTTGGAGTTGACCGGTTTGGATGGCCACTGTCCCGAAGGTTCCCGCTCGCACCCAAGCCGGAGGTCGAACGATCTCGCACCAGACCTCGACGGTCCGCCGCTGGGGGTCCACTGCGCGGTTAACTACAGTGATGCGGCCCGAAATGAGAGCATTCTCCTGATCGATCGAATGGAAGGAACACGACTGCTCACGCCGGATTCCGCCGGCCGAAGCTTCCGGCACCTGAGCACGCGCATTCACCAACGATAAGTCTGCAACGGTAAAGATCGGATTCGTGGGCTGCGCCATATCACCCGGATATTGAAATTGCTCGGTTATCGTGCCGGAGAAGGGGGCCTGCAAATGTGTGAACTGCAATTGAGCATTCATTCCTTGCAATCGCGCTTCTGCCTGCTCAACATTTGATTTGGCGATCTGCTCATCCCGGCTTCGCGATTGGTTGACGAGTAAATCGTACGATCGCTGCGCTACTTCGTAGTTCGTGCGAGCAGTCGTGAGGTCGGTTTGCGTCTGAAGAAAATCACGCTGCGGGATTGCGCCCTGTTCATAAAGCGCCTGCCGTTTGGCGAAGATCTGCTGAGCCTGATTCAGCGCCGCGCGAGTGGTATCCACCTGTCCCCGCGCTCGCTCAATATCGGAAGGCAGCGTGCCGGATACGGTTTTCTGAAGCGTCGCTTGCGCGTTTGCGACTGCTCCTTGCGCCTCTGCTCGCTGAGCTAGCACATCTCGGTTTTCCAACTCGGCAAGAATTTGCCCGGCGCTAACGCTGTCTCCTTTGCGAACCAGAAGCTTTCTTATTGGGGCTGGGACCCTGGCCGAAATATTCGCCTGTTCCCGTGCGAATACGGTGGCAGGAGCGTCAATCGTAAGAGGAATATCTGCGCCTGTAGCGCGCTCGAGCGTCACTTCGACAATGGGTTTAACTTCCTCGTCTTCATTGTCCTTTTTCGCGCCACACGAAACGATCAAGAAGGCGAGAATAAGAACGGATCCGTATTTCGTCACTGTCCTCTCGCGACCTCCAAGTCCGCTCGCGCATTGGCGTATTCCGCCCGTAATGTGAAATAGTTTGTTCGGGCCTGTTGCAGTTGCTGCTGCGCTACAACCACATCAAGCGCCGGGCCTTCGCCGCCCTCATATCGGACACGTGCGAGTTTCAGATTCTCCTCCGACGTTTTTACCTGGAGATCTGTCGTTGCGATCTGTTGCCACATCAGGCGTAGTCTCGCCAGGGCTGTTTCGTATTCTCGCGAGAACGCGCGCGTGGCTACTACGCGGTTGGCATCGGTCTGTTCGGAACGAAGCGTGAACTGCCGGGCAGTGTTCCGGATGCGGAACCAATCGAATATCGGGAAACTCATCGTGACGAAGAATGCAGAGCCGCGTTCGTTCCAATTCAGGGCAGGCGCATCCAGGCCGTACTGGTAGACAAGACCAAGCTGTGGGAAAAATGCTGCGCGTTCCCGTCGATAATCAGCTTCGAAACCTCGTTTTTCCGCTTCCAGCAAGTTAAGTTCGGGGCGTCGCAACCAGGGAGGTGCTTGTCCAGGGGGCGGCTGCTCAGGCGGCACCGGCGCTGTAAGGGTATCTTGCAGCGACAGCCGTGTATTGACATCGGCCGTCCAGAAACTCGCGAGTTCCTGGTTCGCGAGTTGAGCTTCCAACTCCGCTGCCGTTACGGTTTGCTGAAGGAACGCGACCTGACTATCCGCTTTCACTACGTCGGCGCGAGCCACCTCGCCCCCGGCCAGGAGCGCCTGCGCCCGTTGACGAAAGCTGGTGGCTTCCATGAGGCTACCTTCGGCTGCTTCGACCAGACGCCTCGCCAACAAAACGCGGTAGTACGCTGTCGCCACGGCTCGCCGAAGATCTCGACGAACCAATGTGACATTGATATCAGCAATGTCGCGATCAGCGTGAGCACGCGCAAGAGCGGCGCGCAATCGTCCCGATGTGTCGATCTCAAGAGTTGTCGCGGCGAACGCCTGGTATTCACGAACTCCGTTCAGGGCAACAAATGATCCCTCTCCTGCGTGTGGGCTGTTGTACGTATAGGCCGGTACCACGCCCAGTTGCGGTAGAAAGCCTGCACGAGCAACGTTGATACCTGCGCGCGCAATTTGCGCGTCAAGACGAGCTATCGTCACGTTTGATGGGACACTTTCCGCGAGCCGCCGGCAATCCGCGAGAGTGAGTGGCGTGTTCTGGCCTGAAGAGACGGAGACAAAAATCAATAACGTTCCAACTAGCAGCCGACTGGCTGGAAGCAGAGAAACAGAAGCCAAACACATAAAATGATCGCGTCGGATGCGCATATATAGCGCTTCCGATCATATTATGAGATCCACAAACGGCTCGACGGGTTGCCTGCTATTGTGAGATTTCGATACTGGACTCGCTGAAAGGGAGAAAACTGTGCAAGTAGTCGCTGGAGTGGATCTCGGCGGAACCGCCATCAACTACACGCTAGTGAATGGGAAGGAAGAATTCCTGATTGAGGGGTTGTGCGAGCATCCCGCGCGCTCCAAAGAGGGTCCCGCAGTGTGTCTCCAACAGATCGAGGATGGGCTGGCGATAGCGGTCGAGCTTGCAGGACTGACCCTCGCCGACGTAGCTGTAGTGGGGTTGGATACACCGGGACCGGCGAGTGCAACGGGAGTATTGAGCGCCCTCGGGTCTACAAATTTCGTGCATGCCAACTGGGCAGGGTTCGATATCCGCGGAGGTCTGGCGACGAAACTGGGTAAGCCGGTTATGTACCTGAACGATGGCAATGCTGCGGCGCTCTGGGGGCATTTCGCAATTTTCGGTAGCGCCGGTCCTGCGACCTCGATCTCCGCGATTATCGGTACGGGTCTCGGCGGAGGAGTAATCACGGAAGGAAACGTGATCAAGGGCCGGGCAGGCTTCGGAGGTGAGTTGGGTCACGTATTAGTTCCGTATCAGAATATCTCCGGGATTGAGGGATTAGTCCCAAAATGTAATTGCGGCCGCATCGGCGATCTGGAATCGCTGTGCTCCCTTACGGCAATCGAGAGGACATTTTTGCCCTTCTTTCTCAGCCGTTATCCCGGCCACGAATTGGGTAAATCCGGTGAACTCGGACGCGCTGCCAAGCAGGTTCGAGGATTTGCCGAACGTGGTGACCCAATGTGTAGAGAGATCTTTCGTGTGCAGGCCCATGCGCTCGGGTTGTTCTTCGACGAGATGATCAATACGTTTGACCCGGACGCGTTGGTCGTCGGCGGCGGCGCCCTGGAAACGAAAGCGGATTTTCAGCAATGGTTCCTGAGCGAGATTCGGGCGGGAATGCCGGTTCAGCGGGTGGAGCAATCCGATATTCCGATTCACGTCATGCCGAATGGCGACACAGCCGGAGCTCGCGGCGCTGCGATTGAAGCGCTCAGATTCGGACGGCAGAGCGGCCTTATCTAACGTTGATATGCTGAATCCGTGCCGTGGATTACGATTGTTATCGTCTTGTTGACTCTGCCGCTTCAGGCTGCGGAGGAGACCAGCTTTCAACGTTCCGTACGGCCCATACTGGCGGAACGCTGCCAGCCCTGTCACAATAGCTCGACTGCAAGTGGAAAACTTTCCGTAAGCTCTGTACCCGCACTCCTCAAAGGAGGCGCTTCCGGTCCGGCGCTACAGCCCGGATCGCCAGATTCCTCCCTTCTCATTCAGATCATCAGCGGGGCTAAGCCAAAGATGCCGAAATTCGGCGCGCCCCTGACAACCGAGCAAGTAGCGACCATTCGACGCTGGATCGAACAGGGGGCACGCGATGATGCAAGCAAGGACTCGCCCGCCGAGGAAGTGTGGTGGTCGCTTCGTCCGCTTCGACGTCCGGCAGTACCGAACATCGCAAGCGCGAAGAATCCCATTGACGCCTTCCTGATCGAGCGACTTCAGGCAAGCGGATTAACACCATCGGCACGCGCAGACAGGCGCACCTTGGCTCGACGCGTTTACTACGACCTGCATGGCTTACCTCCCACACCCGAAGAAGTTGAGGCTTTCGTCAATGACAAACACGCTTGATGCGTATGAGAAACTGGTCGACCGTCTATTGGAATCCCCCCGTTACGGCGAACGCTGGGCGCGGCACTGGCTCGATGTGATCCACTATGGCGATTCTCATGGATATGACAAGGACAAGCCTCGTCCAAACGCATGGCGCTATCGCGACTATGTCATCCAAGCGTTCAATGAGGACACACCGTACGCGCGTTTCGTACAGGAGCAGATTGCGGGAGATGTCCTGTATCCGGATGACCCTCATGCGTTTGTAGCGACCGGATTTTTAGCGGCTGGACCCTGGGACTTTGTTGGTCATCAGGAGCTTCGAGAAGGAACAACGGATAAGGAGAATACCCGTCTGTTGGACCGCGACGATATGGTCGCGACCACCGTATCTACGTTCACCAGCATGACGGCTCATTGCGCACGCTGTCACAATCATAAATTCGATCCGATACCTCAGCAGGATTACTACAACCTGCAGGCAGTCTTCGCCGGTGTTGATCGTGCTGATCGGCCTTATGACGAGGATCCGGCGACGAACCACAATCGTCAGCTACTTCTCAATCAAAAGCGCGCCGTCCAGATCCGCTTGCAGCCCTTCCTGGACAAGGTGGAGTTCGCAACAAGCCCGGAAATTGTAGACCTCGATTCCAGTATTCAGGACGCGAGTCTACTGATCGCTCATATCGGTCCGAATCCGAAAACGAAAGCAGACGCTGAACTGAAGGAAGAGTTGGAGGCGAGGCGGGAGGTCGATCGGAAGCGGAAGAAGGGGTTGGTGGATGCTATCGTCGGACCGGAAACTTACGCCTCCATTGAACGGCTCCAATCCGAGTTGAAGCCGATCGATGAGCAGATCAAACAGCTTCCACCGCCTCACTACGTTTACGCGGGCGCCAATTACTTCCCGCGAGTAGGGACGTTTCGTCCGTCTTTGCAGCCCCGCCCCGTTTACGTCCTGACACGAGGCAGTGTTCAGTTTCCGGGTAAGCCGGCTCATGCCGGAGGACTCACGTGCGTGCCGGGCCTCAAAGCGGAATTCAATCTGTCCGATCCCGCGGACGAGGGTGCTCGTCGTGCCGCCTTGGCCAACTGGATCGCCGATTCCAACAACGTGCTTACGTGGCGATCGATCGTGAACCG
>CAWHYW010000024.1:0-15375 GCA_963833675.1 Bryobacteraceae bacterium
ACCCCCAGATCCGGGAAGCTGCCCGGCAGCTGTTCGAAAAAGCCCATGGCGACCGCTCGAAGGTCATTGCAGAGTACCAGCCCGCACTGGCAAAGCCCGCGAACCTCGAGAATGGAAGAGCAGTCTTTAAATCCATTTGTGCGAAGTGCCACAAGCTGGATGGCATGGGAGCAGATGTCGGACCCGATCTCGCCACCGTCCGGCATCAACCAAAGCAAGTGCTGCTCACTGCGATTCTGGATCCGAGTCAGTCGCTGTCGCAAGGCTTCGAGGCGTATGTCGTCGAGACAGCTTCAGGAGTCACGTTGGATGGGGTGTTGGGACCGCAAACGTCGACCGCGATCACATTGAAGCACGAAGAGGGTAAGCAGGATGTCGTACAACGGAAGGACATCAAGAACATGTATGCGGCGAACCTCTCGGCGATGCCCGCCGATCTCGAGAAGCAAATTGGAGTTCAGCAGATGGCAGACCTGCTCGAATTCGTAAAAACGAGCCACTAAGGCCGGCTATCCGGTTCAGTGATCACAATCACCTGATTCGCGCGAACGTTTGATAACTTCTGCGCACGTCCGTTTGGCCAGTTTACTTCGATCTCGCGGACCTGAACAGCATCGCCCAGCCCAAAATGCAGACGGACATCGCTCGCTGAGAGATAGCTCGAGGCCGTAGAGACATAACCATACTGAGAGCGGCCTGGCAGGGTAGTTATTCGGACGCGTGCTCCGATGCCGTCCCGGTTGCTGTGGGAGCCTGTCAGCTTAACTTCAATCCAGTGACCGCGAGTCTCGGAGCGATTCATCAGGATGTGCGGTGATCCATCGTTGGTGCTTACAACGACGTCTACTCGGCCGTCATTGTCAATGTCGCCGAAAGCAGCGCCCCGAGCCGCCAATGGAGCTTGAAACGGAACTCCAGCCTTTCCTGATACATCGGTGAACCTACCCTGCAAATTTCTAAGCAGCATTAATTTCTGTTTGTATGAGATCTGCGGGAAGTCGATTGAAATCGTGTCCATCACGTGACCCTGCCCTACGAACAAGTCCTTCCACCCGTCGTTGTCAAAGTCCACGAACCTCGTTCCCCACCCACTGAACTGCGCACTCGCGCGTGCAATGCCGCTTCTGTCGGACTCGTCTTCAAACGCATCCTCGGCATTGCGGAAAAGCGCGTAGCTCTGCAACGAAAGCGCATTGACAAATATGTCCGGTTTTCCGTCGTTGTTATAGTCTGCAAAGTCAACGCCCATGCCGGCGAAGCTTTGGCCGTTAGCGTTGAACGCTATGCCTGCCTGCAGGCCCACCTCGGTGAATGTTCCATCGCGATTATTCCGAAAGAGCTGCTGTGGCTCGGAGTCATTTGCGACCAGAATGTCCGGCCACCCATCAAGATCGAAATCGTTGATGGCGGCGCCAAGTCCCTTTCCCGGATGCGCTGCGATTCCGGACTGTTCGGTGACATCTCGAAAGCGGTGAGTGCCTTCGTTGTGGAAGAGCCGATGGGTTGTCGACCGAAAGGCGTTTGGATGACAATACCCGCGCAAGTGTGCCTTCTCCGGACCACACCACGGATTGTCCTCAGGTTTCCATTCGAGATATCGGGCAACGAATAAGTCGAGCTTTCCGTCCCGGTCGTAATCCACGAATACAGCACCTGTAGACCAGCCTCCAGTGGCAACTCCGGCTTCGGCCGTTACATCGCGAAAACGAGTTCCGTTCTCGTTGTGATAGAGCAAATTTGAACCGTAATTGGTAACGAATATGTCGGGGCGGCCATCGTTGTCGTAATCGGCAACGGCGGCTCCCATGCCGTAGCCCGCTCCCTTCAGACCGGCGGTCTCAGTTGCATCCCTAAACTGCCCATTTCCCAAATTCCGGTAAAGTCGATTCCAAAAGCGCGAGTCCGATTTGTCGAGTTTCGGAAGCGTCGCGCCGTTCACGAAGAAAATGTCGAGCAGCCCATCGCCGTCGTAGTCGATAAGCGCCACGCCGGCGCCCATAGTCTCCAATAGGTATTTCTCAGAAGTGTGAGATGCGGCATGCTGAAAACGAATCGCGGAGCGAACGGTTTCATCTTCAAAATAAAGCGACATGAGTGAGCCCGCAATCGCCAGCAGCGCTGGGACACACAAAAAGAGTATGCCACGAAGCAAAGAATGCATCTTCTTACGTTCAGATCGACTTCTTTAGAATTCTGGCGCTCGATTCTAACCGATACTTGAAAGTAATTCTTGAACCTTTCCGCCTGTTGTACCACAATAACGACAATTGGAGGAGGTCGTTAATTGATGATGCATACTGTGCGGTTTGTCTTCGTTTCGCTCATTATGACTGTTTCCGCCTTCGCTCAGTTCACTACTGCGAGTCTTGCCGGAACAGTTCTGGACTCGTCGGGAGCTTCCTTGCCAGGCGCCCAAGTAACCGTTCGCAATGTTGACACGAGTTTGACACAGACCGTGAACACGGATTCAGCCGGCGCGTTTCTCTTTTCCCGCCTTCCGGTGGGAACTTACCAACTCACGGTGGAGAAGGCCGGCTTCACCACGTATGTTCAGTCCGGCATTCAACTCACCGTGAATCAGACAGCCAATCAAACGGTCACGATGCAAGTGGGCCAAGTCACCGAGAAAGTGACAGTGGAAGCCAATGCCGAGTTGGTCACCACCCGGTCGGCTACCGGTGGTCAACTTGTGAA
This sequence comes from Bryobacteraceae bacterium, assembly GCA_963833675.1. Taxonomy (GTDB): domain Bacteria; phylum Acidobacteriota; class Terriglobia; order Bryobacterales; family Bryobacteraceae; genus DASQDN01. The sequence continues at coordinate 2,695 of CAWHYW010000024.1, forward strand.
TCAACGCCTCGTTGTGGACCTGCCCCTCAATGGTCGCGGCGCTCAGAGTCTCGTCTTCATCGCTCCTGGAACGGTCAATCTTACGGGCCGCTACTGTGGTGTTGATTGCCATGGTGGAGTTTATCCCGGCGAGCAAGTCGCTGGCGTCAACGGAGCCGGGTCGGCTCAAGTGAACTACCAGATGGATGGCACTGACCACAACGATACTTACATCAACATGAATCTCCCGTTTCCGAATCCCGATGCGCTCCAGGAATTTAATCTCCAGTCGAGCAACTTCACCGCGGAATACGGAAATGCCGGCGGAGGCATCGTGAATATCGTCACCAAATCGGGCACAAACGATATTCACGGGACCGCCTTCGAATTCCTGCGCAACGGGGTTCTGAATGCCAGAAACTTCTTTGCTCCGGCGCAGGATACGCTAAAGCGCAATCAGTTCGGCGGCACAATTGGCGGTCCCATTGTTCGAAACAAATTGTTCTATTTCGGTACATACCAGGGCACGCGAACCACCAGTGCTCCCGGAAGTGTCATCCAGCAGGTGCCGACAGCCGCCGAGAGGGCGGGAAATTTCTCGGGCTTAAGCACCCAACTCATCGACCCTGTAAGTAAGCAGCCATTCCCGGGCAATCAGATTCCCGCTGCTCGTCTCAATCAGTCTGCACAATATTTCTTGCAGCAGATTCCGCTACCAAATGGCTCCGGACGCAACTTGAACTATGTCGGCACTCCGAGCAGTGAGACTGAAGATCAGTTTCTGATCAAATCCGACTACTACTTCGGAAAACAGCAACTTACCGGCAGCTATTTCTTTACCGACTACAAACGCCCTCCGGTGATTCCGACGGGCAATGTGCTCGCGTCAACTGGCAGCGGCAATCGCGTGCGCGTGCAAAACGTTTCCGTGAACCATACATACATGGTTTCTCCGACGCTGCTCTTCGTCAGCACATTCGGGCTCGCGCGTCAGCGCGGCGGGTCGCTGTCGAGCGCGCCATTTGGTTTCCCGGATGCCGGCGTCAAGATTGCTGCGCCGGATCCTCCCGAGCTAAGCATGTCTGTTTCCGGAAATTTCAGCATCGGGACAAGTCACATCGGCGATTTCGATCGCAGCGATTTCACGTTCCGCGAAGTGGCAACAAAACAAGCCGGGGCCCACGAGCTTAAGTTCGGCGGGGAGGTGGTTCGGCTGACGAACCATATCATCAACACGTTTCAGATGGCCGGGAGCTTTACATTTAATGGCCAGTTATCAGGCGATGCTGTTGCAGACTTCCTGCTCGGACGCGCCTCTGCCTTCAAACAAGGGGGAGGCGAGTTCAAGAACCTGAAAGGAACGAAGTGGGGTTTCTTCGTCCAGGACAACTGGCGCGTGAGTCAAAACCTGACATTAAATCTGGGAGTGCGTTGGGACCCGTTCTTCCCATATTGGGATCGCGAAGGTCGCGTGGTTTGTTTCGCTCCCGGACAGAAATCCACGCGCTATCCCAACGCTCCTGTCGGCCTAATCTACGGTGGTGAGAATCACGACGAAGGCTGTCCCAAGGCCGGAACGGAGTCTGAATGGTGGAACATCGCTCCGAGGATCGGATTTGCATATCGTCTCACTTCCGATGGCAGGACGGCCATTCGAGGCGGCGCCGGTTATTACTACACTCCGCCGCAAGCGAGTATCTACAATCCGTTCGCGAATATCGCTCCGTTTGCGCCGACGTACTCGTACAATGACGTGGACTTCACAGATCCATTCGGTAGCGTCGGTATCCCCAACCCGTTCCCGGCGCAATATGGGCCGAAAACACCGGGACCAGAGGCGCAGTTTACAGTGCCCAGTGACCTCAGAGCTACGTTTCCCTCGGGTTATCACATCCCACAACTGCTCCAATGGAATTTGATGATCGAGCGGGAATTTATTCGTGATTGGCTCGCACGCGTCGGCTATTTCGGAAACAAAGGAACGCACTTTTACGGGAACGGGTCCGGTCCGGACCGGCCGCTCAACGCAGCGATTTACGTGCCCGGGAATTCGACTTTAGCCAACATTCAGCAACGCCGGCCATATCAAAACTTCAGCAATGTCGGCATCGTGGATTCCGGCAACGACACTCATTACAATTCCCTTCAACTGAGCCTCGAAAAACGGTTTAGTCACGGATTCTCGGTTGTCACTAACTACACCTGGGCGAAGCGCATGGATGACGTCGGATGGACGAATCCATTCAATCGAGCGTTCGATTATGCCGTGGCAGACGATGACGTAAAGCACGTATTCCACTTCGCGAACGTCTACCAATTTCCAACCACCGCTCTGCGCGGTATTAGCGGAAGACTGGTAAACGGCTGGTCTCTGAACTCTCTGCTCACATGGCAGGGAGGATTCCCTATGTCAGTCAACAGCGGAATCGATAACTCGTTTACGGGAGGTACCGGCAATGGCAACCGGGCTGATTACATTGGCGGCCAGGCGGACCTCGGGAATTCAGGCCGATCTCACGCAGACATGATTCAACAATTCTTCAACACGTCAGTATTCGTGGTGAATGCGCCCGGCACGTTCGGAAACTCCGGCCGAAACATTCTGCGTGGACCGCGTTTCTTTAACACCGATTTCTCGGTTTTGAAGGACACACGAATCACAGAACGGACCACGTTCCAATTCAGGGCCGAGTTCTTTAATCTGTTCAACAACGTCAACTTCAATAACCCGAACACCACTCGCACTTCGGGCAACTTCGGACGGATTACTTCGGCGAAGGACCCAAGAATCCTGCAGTTCGGCGCTAAGATAATTTTCTGATCCGGATTTTGTCAGTCTGGCTCGCAGCGGCTTTTGGTTCACTTGCATACGCGGACCAAGCCGCTGCCTCTCGCATGAATGAGGAAGGCTTACGCCTGCTCGATGCGAATCAGACCCGGGAAGCCGAGCAGCGTTTTCGGGCAGCGTTGCATGAGGATCCAAACAATGTAGAAGTGCTGAACAACCTTGGTGTGACCTTAAAACGTGAGCGGAACTTCGCAGCCGCTGTGGAAGTGTTGCGCCGCGCAGCAAAGATCGCTCCGAAGGATGCTCGCATCCGCAGTAATCTTGGGTCGGCGCTTCACAGCGTCGGCGACTTCAAGAGTGCGGTGTCGGAACTGACAACGGCAGCCGCCCTCGCTCCCTCCAATCGCGACATCGTTCGAACATTCGGCTACTGTTCGCGGGATTATGGCATTGATCTTTATCGACAAGGGAGGTTTGAAGCGTCAGTTGCGGCCCTAAGACAAGCTTCCAAAATCCTGCCCGAAGACTCAGCCGTCCATTACAATCTCGGACGCGCCCTAGCCAGGCTGGGACGAAAGCAGGAATCCGCGTCGGAACTGAGCATTGCCGAAGAGCAAAATCGTAAATCACGCGATGCGATTCGTGCAAAGTCGTTGAATAACGAGGGCAACAAGCTGCTGCAATCGGGAGATCTCAAACAAGGCCTGGAGCGACTTGCATCGGCAGTGAGCCTCGCGCCCGATGACCCAATCTCACGATACAACTATGGTGTTGCGTTGCTCCTCGCGAACCGGGTGGATGAAGGCATTGAACAGCTCCGGGATTCGATTAGCCTCGATCGGAATCAGGGGAATGCGCATTACTATCTTGGTCGTGCATTGATGCTGAAAGCGGAATGGAACTCCGCAATCGATTCGCTTACAGAAGCCGTCCGCCTCAATCCTGCGGATCAGTCTGCGCACGCAGCTTTACAGGACGCCAGGAAGCGAATCGGACACTAATCACTTCGTGAACTTCCAGCCCGACGCGGAAACTTGTAGACCAGTGGCTCCGGAATACCTGTCGTAGACTTTCTCCATCTCCTCGATCGAGTCGAAGAAGCCAACGATGAATGCGGCGCTGAAAGCGTCACCCGACTTTACTGGGCGTCCACCGAACTCTTCGATCATGCATACGTACCCGCGCTGATGACACCACGCCTCGGACACTACATCGGGCTTCAATGTCATTCCTGCCAGCCACGGTCCGGCCGCGCCAGTCGTAGGATTGCGAAGCCGATACGCGCGAATGAATCGCTTGGGAGTCGTTTTCTGACCGCGACGGTACAGAAATTTCTCATCGGGAGCGAAGTCCCGCGAAAATTCACTCGCCGGAATCCGGCCTTGATAACTAAGAAATACTTCCGAGAAGGTATTGCCGTGATCGTGCTTGATGTGTCCTGGCATATCGAGGCGCAGGAACATCGCCGGACTCGAATTCACAGTAGTAATCCGGTCGCTCGAAACAAAATAGCGAGTGCCTTCCGGAAATACAATCGTCTGCTCCCACTCAGACCCGGTGCTCCGTCCTGGCGCGGCGATTTTGTACTGGTATTTCGTTTTGACGCCTACGAAATTGTTGCCTCGAATTACTACAGGCTCGACCCGTCCGGCCTTTGTGCAGATCTGCGGGCCCTCAATGCTCTTTTTCGCAATGCGGCCATGAAACAGGTTATTGAATTCGTAGCGAAGATCCTTCGGTAACTGGTCGCGATACGATTCATCGCTGCCCGGCTCCATCAGCCAATCGACAATGTCCAATCCGAACCCCATGTCTCGAAATCCGGTCTTGCGGTCCAAAAAAGATCCGCCTGCAATGCCGCTTACATAACCCTGCTTGCGGATTAAAGCCTCGATGGTAGAGTTTGAAATCCGGATTTGATCAGCGACTATCGACGATGTTCGTCTCCGCATAAGCAAGTGAAATGGCTAGAAATACGAGACAGAGTTTCACGGTGCCAGTATAGGCCCCTCTGTTATTGATTGACAAAGTTCCTGTTTTCGCCGTAAGATGCTGCAACGAGGGTACACACGTTGTATGCAAGGAGTATGCATGGCAACCTGGAAAGCTCCCGCGCTGGTTCTGAGCGCAATTCTTCTCGCAATTCCCGCTTCGCCCCAGAGCATAACCGGGACCATCTTAGGCACTATCTATGACACGAGCGGCTCTGTCGTACCGAACGCGAAAGTGGTCGCGACCAACGCCGCGCAAGGCTGGACTCGGGAAACCAACTCCGACGGTCTGGGCAATTACATCTTTAACCAACTTCCGCCCGGTCCGTATAAAGTGAATGTCTCCGCTGCCGGCTTTCAAACCGTTGCGGTGGCGCCCTTCGAGTTACTCGTTGATCAGCGTGCGCGCGTCGATGCAACCTTGCAGCCTGGCGCGGTGACGGAGCAGGTAAACGTAACGGCCGAGGCAACACTGTTGGAATCGGACACGAACGCCCTCGGCCAAGTGGTGAATACGCGCAACATCCGGACACTCCCATTGAACGGCCGGCGATTTTTCGATCTGGCTCTTTTGTCGGCCGGAGCTGCGCCGCAAGGGACCACGTTCTCATCGGTGGTCTGGGGGCGTGTAACAGGCGTTTCTCTTGCGGGTACCCGCGACATCAACGTCAGTTTCCTGGTGGATGGGGCGGAGACTCGCGACGAGCGCTATGGTGGCACCTTCCAGTTCTCCTCGGTTGAAAGCATTCAGGAATTCAAGGTGCAACAGAACTTCGTGGACGCGCAGTACGGTCAGGCTGTCGGCCTGGTATCCGCCGTAACCGCCTCCGGCACCAACGAATTTCATGGCGCGTTGTACGAATTTCTGCGGAACAACAAACTCGATGCGCGCAACTTCTTTGACCGCGGCGACGGTTCCTCCATTCCGGTTGAATCAGTTCGGAGGTAGTCTGGGCGGCCCTGTCTACCTGCCTGGATATAAGGGAAAGGACAAAACCTTCTTCTTCGTCAATTACGAAGGGCAGCGTCGGCGCAGGCAAACCACCACCATAGCGACAGTACCGACCGTAGCGCAGCGGAACGGCGATCTGAGCACGCTCGGCGGCCAGATCTACGACCCGATGTCGGGCGATCCCGCTACAGGCCGTCGCCAGCCGTTTCCGAACAACATCATTCCGCCCAACCGAATCGACCCAATCTCGAAAGCGCTCTTGAAATACTGGCCCGAACCTAACCTCCCGGGCAATGCCGCAAACTTCAATACCACTGCTGCGGAGAAGATCGATTACGACCAGGTCACGACACGCATCGATCACAATTTCAGCAGCAAAGACCGCATAATGGGCCGATACAATTTGATCGATCAGCCGTTCTTCCGGGCAATGTACGCGCCGTTGGCCGGGCAGGTGTCTCCGGTGCTCAGCACTGGCGCGGTGCTACAGTACACACGCATCCTTGTCTCCGCGCGCAGTAAACGAGTTTCGGTTCGCCTATTCCCGTTCGTCTGCCGAGCTACTCGCAGGAGCCCGTGAGCGAGAACCTGGCGGCGCAAATCGGATTGAAAAACACCTCGACCGATCCCAGCGAGTTCGGCATCCCGAGTGTTTCCGTCACCGGCTACAGCGGGTTCGGCTCGTTCTCGCCCACGATCATGAACAAGACAGACCGCTTCCAGTGGGCTGACGACTTCACCTATACGCTCAGCCGGCACAACCTGAAAGCGGGCGTCGATTTCCGCCGCTTGCGATACAAGCAGCGGTCCGCCCAGGATCCACGCGGCTTCATGCAGTATCAGAACAACTTCACGAACCCCGGACCTGGTATCGCGGGTGGGAATGCGCTCGCCGATTTCTGCTTGGAACACCGGGGTTCTGGCAGGTGCAGTTGGAAGAACTCGGCTTCGATGGACGGATGATACAGCCGGGCCTTTACTTCCAGGATGATTTCAAAGTGACTTCTAAGCTGAGTCTGACGCTCGGGGTTCGCTGGGAATATAACAGCCCATGGGTGCAGCCGCGCAATAATATGGCTGTTTTCAACTTCCAAACCCAGCAATTGGAATATGTACTGAAAGACCCGTTCGCGTTTCGCACCAGCACGGAGGCCGGTGACGTCGTGCGCCGATCCATCAATCGACCCGCAATACAACAATTGGGCGGACCGGTTGGGCTTGGTCTATCGGCTGACGAAGAGCACCGTAATTCGGGCGGGCCATGGCTGGTACTGGAACAACGTGAACAACAATCAGCTCACGCAAAGCATGAGCCTGTTCTATCCTTTCGTCTATAACCCCCAGCGAACCGAATCGAATTCGCAATTGACGCCGACGTTTTTCAACAGCGACCTGTACCCGAGCCGGCCGACAGGTACCGATCTCCCGTCTGGTCCGTCATTCTCATTCTTCACAGTTCAGAAGGACTTCAAGCGGCCGTATACCAGCCAGTGGAATTTCAATATTCAACAAAGCCTTGCGACCAATCTCGTGATGGAAGTGGGCTATATGGGCAACCAATCGCATCACATGCCTGCGTTTCACGAACTACAATCAGGCCCGGCTGCCGGACCCGAACATACCCTTCCAGAATCAGCCGCTGCAAAGCCGCCGGCCGTACCCCAACTTCGGAACGATCAACATGTTTGATCGTATGGGTAACGCCAGTTACCACGGACTGACGGCAAAGTTGGAGAAGCGCTTCTCTTCTGGGTATAACTTCCTCTTTGCGTACACATGGAGCAAAACGCTGGACACCGGCACCGACATTAGCAGCGACCCCATCAAAGCGCCGGGCGACGCGAAGTCGTACCGCAGTCTGGCGGCGCTCGATGTGGGACATCGCTTCGTTGCGAGTTATAGCATCGAGCTGCCTTTCGGACGCGGCAAGCGATTCCTTCCGGATGCGGGCGGTTTCGTCAATGCCATCGTGGGCGGCTGGCAGATGAACGGCATCACTGTCTTTTCCCAGGGCGTGCCATTCGGCGTGACCGTAGCTTCCAGCATCCCTGATGTGGACGCGAAGTTTGTCACCGCCAATCGTCTCTGCGATGGTCAACTGCCGCGTGACGAGCGGACACGTCTTCGTTATTTCGACACCTCGTGCTTCGCGATACCTTCGCCAGGCACATTCGGTAACTCGGCGCGGAATCTGTGGCACGGGCCCGGGATCAACAACTTCGATATGTCGTTCTTCAAAGTCTTCCGGTTGGGTTCCGATCGCCGCCAACTCCAGTTCCGATGGGAATCGTTCAACATCTTCAATCACACGCAGTTCAACAATCCTGCGAGCAGCCTTCCCAGCGGGACGTTTGGAACGATCACTAGCGCCAAGGCAGCGCGTGAGAATCAAGTCGCGCTCCGGCTTAGTTTCTGATCGGATTAGTCGTTCGACAATTAGCGACTAGCGCCGCTCAACTCGAGCGCGTGTTGGAGATTTGTCAACGCGGCGGCGTACCCCGGCCTGTCGGCCAAGGCCCGTCGGAACATCGCAATCGCCTCATCAGTCCGGCCCACTTTGGCCAACAGAACGCCGATGTGGTTGGCGAGTTCCGGTGAAGGCGCAAGCTCCATCGCCAAATGATATTCGGCTGCCGCTTCAGCGAGCTTTCCGGCCTGTTCAAACGTGATTGCCTGTTGTTGGTAGGCTTCGGCCAGGGCTGCGCGTGTTTCCGGAAAGTCGGGACGCAGCTCTAGCGCCTGCTTCAATTCTTTTATGGCAGCCGCATATTGCTTGCCTTCCACCAACGCTACGCCTCTTGCGTAAGCCGCAGCCGCCTGCTCTCCGCGCCCTCGCTGATCTCGAAGGTCGCGTGTAGCTCGGTACTGCTCGGAGGCTTCCTCCTGACGGCCGGCCTGCCGGAGAAGTTTCGCGAGACGAAATCGTGCGGCAGCGGAATCCGGCGCAACCCGGATACCTGCCCCGAACGCATCGATGGCTCCATCGAGATCGCCCTTCTCTTCCAAAATTTTGCCGAGTTCGAAATGAGCGCGGAATAGTTGTCCATCAAGTTGCACCGCTTTACGAAAGGCCTGCTCTGCGTCTACTTTTCGATCCAACATCGCGTAGACATGCCCCAAGCCAAACCACGCGAGACCCCAGTCGGGCGATCCCTGCAGAATAGCCCGCAATTCTTTGAGGCTCCGTTGTCTTTGGCCTGCATTTGCGAGCGAAAGCGCCAAATTATACCGGGAGTCCCTGTCTTGCGGATCCTGCTGCGCAGCCATTTGAAATTCAGAGGCCGCCGCAGCGAAGTCACGCCGCTCCAAAAGAATCAGGCCGATCTCACGGTGCACGAAACGAAGTTTTGGGTTCAAGCGAGCTGCGCGTCGAAACTCGCGGAGCGCTTCGACCTGCCTACCCGAATCCCGCAAATCAATCGCTCGGGCAAACACACTTTCAGCAGACGGCTGCTGAGAAGCTGCTGATGCTACCCCTAGTACAACAATGACAGCCCAGCGGACCACCAATTGAATATACTGCAGGATGAATGGTCGGAGCGGTCCTCCTGTTATTTGCCTCTGCTAACGTTTCGGCTGTCAATTGGCTGGCGGAGGGAGTAGCGCTGGCAAACAGAGGTGAGACACAGGAAGCCATCGGTCGGTTGGAAGTTGCGGTCCGGCTCGATCCAAAGCTGGGCGATGCGTGGTTCAATCTCGGCGCGCTCCTCCACCGCGCGGGCCAAGCGCAACCCGCCATCGAAGCCCTTACGAAAGCTGTCGCTCTCCGTCCCCAAGACCCACAACCCTACAACGCTCTGGGCCTGATCTATGAGCAGCAAGGAAACTACGCTGGCGCTATCGAACAATTCCGAACTGCCTTGCGCCTTCGCCCCGCATATGCGGAAGCTCGACACAATTTGGGCATAGCGCTCGTCTCGGCAAAACAATTTGAAGCAGCCGTACCTGAGTTGAAAGCTGCTGCTGCGGCTCGACCGCAGTGGGCTGACCCTTATCTCACACTCGGACGTGCGTATCAGCACCTCGGCCGCAACACAGACGCGATTACCGCATACCGCAGCGCATTGCAGCGCAACCCGAAGCTCGCCGCAGCCGCATTCCGGCTCGGACAACTTATCGCGGAACAAGCTGATGGTCAGGAAGTAATTCGATTATTCCGCTCCGCCGTTCAAGTCGAGCCGGAGAACGCGTCTTATCATTACGCGCTTGCCCGAGCCCTAAAGCGCTCTGGGAATGATGCAGCCGCTCAAGCCGAATTCTCCCTTACCCAACAGTTGCGCCAGCAAGACCTGATCCAGCAGAATGCGGAAACCGCAAACAACGCCGGAATCGCAGCAGCCGGGAAAGGCGACCTCCAGACTGCCGTAAGCGAGTTCCATCGCGCTATCGAGCTGAAGCCGGACTTTGCGGATGTTCACTACAATCTTGGCGGCATCTATCGTCAGCAGGGCCGCCGGTCAGAAGCGGCCGAAGAGTTTAGAAAGGCCATTCAGGCAAGCCCGGAACTGCTAACCGCCCGCTCGGAATTAGCCGCGATCCTGATGGACGGTCAAGACTGGCAAGGCGCTGTGGATCAGTATGAGCAGATTCTGAAGCTTCGTCCAGGGCATCTCGAGAGCCGCTATAACCTCGCCGATGCGCTGGCCCAACTCGGCCGGCACGATCGTGTCGTAGCCGAACTCCAAACCGCGCTCAGCGTCGACAGGACAAATCCGGCCGTGTATTACAACCTCGGCGTCGCATTGATGACTACGGGGCGAAAGAGTGAGGCGGCCAAGGCCTTCCAGGAAGCTCTTTCCCTCAAACCCGATTACGCGGAAGCTAGAACCGGATTAGAAACCGCCAGACGGCCCTGAAGAATCAGCTTCGGCGACACCGTTAAGTTTATTGACGACCGAAAAGAGATCACCGGTTCGGTAAAAATCGACAGCGATGAGATTGGCAATGTGATGCCGTTCAGCCGCGCACTGCTGTGCGCGAGCGAGGAGAAAGGGATATGCGTTCACAATGGCCGCATTCGAAGGCTTCGGAGTTGGTGTTGTGTCGATCCAGTGGTTGATTTGGAAAAGTGAGCCTGCGTCACCGCCGCGATTCGCCCGGCAGGAAAACTCCTCGACTTTATGGAAGCTATACGGAGTCTCGCGAAAAGTCGCAAACGCGGGATGAAGCCACGACACACCGGGTCTGCCCGACTCGGTGAAGACCAGCACGCGCCTGCCGGATTCGATCAATTGACGTAACGTGGGCCATGGAGGCGCCGGATTGCCCGTATATACAAGGTCTGCGAAACCAGCCTTATCGAACGTGGACGCCAACTCCTGGGGTGTGACGTAATCCTCAACAATCAGAATGATGACCTCATCGGGATGAGCCACGACGAAGTCCCGAATCTCGCGGAGAGCAGGCTCGACGGCATAGGCGCCCAGCTCACAAAAACCGTGGCAGAAGTAGAGCCCGTGCTGTGATTCATCGACGCCGACGAGCCGGTCTCGGATCCGCATGGCGGCCGCGTAACCGTCCGCGCCTGTGGCGCGCTTGATCGTTTCCGCGTTGGGTTCCATACGCATATCGGTCTTGATCCGCGAGCCACCCGCGAAACCGTAGTGAACATCCACCAGCAGCGCGCGGATTCCGTCCTTCAGCATCTGAGGCATTCCCGCCTCATGGTGAGGGAACATCCAGCCCGGCGCATCCTGATTGGACATTGCATTGTGAGCGCCGGCGAAGACGACCTCATCGAGGCGGCGGTCGCACAGTTCGGGAAAACCATTACACGCCACGATTGAGGATTCGGCTCGAAGCGGAGTCGCGGTCGGGTTGCGCCAGACTAGCCAGGCCCCTCCGAGGATCAGCACTAGTAATCCGATCGCAATTGCAGAAAGACGATGCGCGCTGAATTCGGCCTGCGTGTCGTGAACTGCCTTCTTCTCGAGCGTGTCCACGAAAAGTCGAAATAATTCACGACTGCCGGTGTACGCGATGCAAATACCGGCTATCACCGCGACGGTATCCAGCATGAGAGCCGGGTAAGAAAAGATGAGGCAGCCACCGAGAAAAAGCGAGAGCCCCCAAAGAAAACGCCGCCATTGCGTCTTAGGGGGCGTCGCCAGCGTGCGCGCGCCACTGGAAAGTTGCTGGAAGGGATCGACGCGCTCGAGCAGCGATGAAGCGCCCGAAGTGATCAATACGCCGAGCCCGATAAACAGAAATCCCCAACGAGTGAGATCACCCAGATAACTGCGCCAGAGACCGCGGACGAGACCAAGCTCCTTCGCGTCATGAACCCAGAGACCTGCGAGGGGATTGATTGCGACCAGGCCGATCGAACCAGACCTGCCACGATGAGGCCGACGCCGGCACGAGCCAATGCTCGTTTGCGATCGGGAGCCAACCAGACAGCGAGAACCTGAAGACCGAACGCCATGGCGAAAAGCAGGTACCAGGCTTCTCTCAATCTCTTGCCGGCCCGCGCGAGATCGAGAACAACCGACGCCGTTCTTCCGGTTTCGAGCCTAGTAATCGTGGAGTCGAGAGAATTTCGGGATCTTCGCAGCCAATGCCGGACTCGCGTTGCTGAGCACGTCATGCACGAGGACATTCAGGTCGGGAGGGAGAGGAGGACACGTGGGAACCTTCGCTGAATGCGGTCTGATTCGCTCTCGCTGCCGCTCGCTCCACCACGGAACGAACGCTCCGCTGGAAACCACCGTTTGCGTTGCCGAGAGCAACATTGGGCGGAAAGCAATCAGATCGGGCTTCGATGAGCCATCCCATCCGTGATGAGGTCGGCAGTATATGCCACAACACCAGGATCGGACAGGCTGTGAGCTGCGCGTCGGCCAAAGGTGACGGGTCGAACAAATTCCGCGATAGAACGAAGGAGACTACACCAAGCCAGAAGCAGACTGCGCATCCAAGAGACAGAGCGGCAGCATGGCCGGAGTGCCGGAGAAAAGAACGAGCAATTGGTG
>CAWHYW010000025.1:0-226106 GCA_963833675.1 Bryobacteraceae bacterium
CAACACCACGGACTTAAGGCGTGCCGCTTCGATGAGGCTGTGACCTGGTATTTTGCGGTGGTTTGGAGACGGAGAGGGGCTCCTGGTAGGCGTTTGGGTGTCTGAGTCCACGCCCGTCCAGGAGCCCTTGTGCTTTCTTATCTGCCTGACGTCGCTGATGCAAGCCGGACGGCGGAGTTCCCGGTTGCCGGGACTCCGGCGGGGACGGTCGTGGTGCGGGCCGCTGGCCTGCGGGTTCAGCGGCGGGACGGTCACGGCGGGGGATGCGGTGCCGTCGGCGGGCGAGCTGGCGGTGTTCTGCCGCCCGGTGGTGACGGCCCCGGCGGTGGTCCGCCGGGACGGGACGGTGCTGGCGGACGCGTGGCTGCCGGATCTCGTGCGGCTGGGCGAGCTGGAGCGCCATCTCGGCGACGGGGTGATCGAGGCGATCGTGGACGCGGCGCTCGCGGAGGGGCGGCTGAGGCAGCGGCAGCGGCGGCGGATCATGTCGTATCCGCTGGTCATCCGGCTGATGATCGCGATGACCCTGATGCCGGACGCGTCGTACTGCGAGGCGCTGGCCCGGCTGGCCGGGCTGCTCGCGGACGTCCCGTTCGCCCTGGAATGGCACGTCCCGACGGAGAAGGTGGTCACGGACTGGCGGCTGCTGGTGCCGGCGGACGTGATGGAGGCCCTGTTCTGGCAGGCGGCCGGGCCGCTCATCGGCGATGACGAGCCGTCGGCGGTGCTGCTGGCCGGGATGACGGTGTGCGCGGCCGACGGGATGCTGGTGAACCTGGCGGACACGCCGGCGAACCGGGCGATGTTCGGCTGCACGGGCACCGGCGGACGGCGAGGTCCGCGCCGTTCCCGCAGCTCAGGATCGTCGCGCTGACCGCCCGCGCCGGCCGCGCCATGCTCGGGCGCGATCCTGGGCCGGGCCCGGGCCGGGGAGCAGACCCTGCTGAAGCGGCTGGTGCGCCGCCGCCCGGACCTGTTCGCCGGCCGCGTCATCTGCTTCGACCGGAACTTTCCCGGCTATGACCTGATCACCGCGATCCTGGACGCGGGCGGGCACGTCATCGCCCGCGTGAAGGAAGGCATCAGCCTGCCCTCGAGGACGGGCCGGCGGCGGCTGGCTGCCCGACGGATCCCGCCTGACCTGGCTGAACGCCCCGTCCGGGAAGAAGACAGACCGGCTGCCGGTCCGCGCCGCCGAGCACAACGCGGTCCTGCCCTGCGGCGACGGGGAGGAGAGGTCTCCGAGACCTGCACCGTGATCACCACCCTCCTGGACCACCAGGCCGCGCCCGCGGACGCGGTCCGGGAGACGTACCTGACCAGGTGGAGCGCGTCGGAGACCACGTTCGGCGAGGACAAGACCACGATCACCGGCGCCGGGAACCGCACCTCCGGCCCGGTGCTGCGGTCCGGGTCCCCGCGGCTGGTCATCCAGGAAGCCTGGGCCTGGCTGACCGCCACCCAGCTGGTCCGCGCCAGCGCCGCCGCCGCGCTCCGCAGCCGAGGCCGCCGCGGCCCGCGCCCTGCGCCGCAAGGACCACGCCCCGGTCACCGCGGACGAGGAATCCTTCACCGCCGTCCGGCACCACGCGATCCGCTCCATGACATCCTCCCAGGTCACGGCCTCATCGTCGCTGGACGCGCTCGCCGCCGCGGCGGACGCCGCCGCCCGCGCCGCCCTGCACACCCTGAACGTCCCCGGACGGCAGCGCCACTCCGAGCGCGCGCAGAAAGCCCGCCCGAAATTCCCGCACGCCACCGCGACCAAGACAGACCGTCACCGGGAAACCCCAGGTCACCGTATTCGCGCCCGGCTTCTCCTAGCCCGCCGCCAGGCACCGGACCCGCCAGGAAGGAGGAACCGCCCCGCGCCGGCGGGGCCGCGGACCGTGGAACCGCGCGCCATCCCCGCCGCGACACGCGGGCAGAAACCATGCCCGCGCATCACGCGGAAACAGACTCAAAGACAGACACGGAACACAAGACCGATAACACCCCAGGAAGCCTGAAACACCTAAAGTCCCTGGTGTTGGCCTCAGGACCCGCTCGCGCGACGTCTGCCGCCGCGGTGCTGAAACGCATCTTCCCGCAGGCCCCCGCCGACCTGGCCGAATCCGACCCGTGGACCGCGCTGCAGTGGGCCGGTGAAAGGATCTGAGCTCCCCGGTCACCCCCAGCAGCCCAGCTGGCGCCCGCACCCCGCCCCCTGACCAGCTAGCGCCGCCCGCACCCCGGTCGGCCCGATTCCAACAGGACGCTGACCATCGCCTGTAAGAGTAATGCCCAGCGACCAGACCGCACCCTCATGCATGCGGACAGGGCCAGCCCGGGTCGTTTTGGCGTCGGCTCGCGTCCACGACGTTTCCGCGGAAGCGCTTTGTGCGCGATTTCACAAGCCGTAGTAATAGGACAACGCGCTAGAGGCGGTTGTTCTGCAGGGATGTGGTTGATACAGGAACGTCCTCCTGGTGCGATAGTCCGGGCTTGGTGTCCCAATCGCAGCAAGGAGGACGTCCTGTGGGTAAGGGTAGCGGCACGGCACGACGCGGGGGGACCGGCGGCGGAATGCGCGGCGGGAGCGGCTGCGGGGGCTGCTGCCGCGCGATGGCGCGGTGATCGGGATCGACCTGGCGGAGGATAAGCAGGCGCTCGCGGTGATCGATCATGATGTGCGGGTGCTGGCGCGTAAGACGGTGCGGGTGAAGGCGTTCCGGCTGGGTGAGGCGCTGGACTGGGCGGTGGGGCAGGCCCGGGCGAAGGGGTTTGCGCGGGTGACGGTGGCGTGCGAGCCGACCGGGCCGCGGTGGCTGCAGGTGCAGCGGCTGTGCGCGGAGCGGGGCCTGCCGCTGGTGTGCATCCAGCCGCTGGTGTCGCATATCGCCCGGGAGCAGCAGGACTACACGACGCATAAGACTGATGAGGCCGATTGCGTGATGATCGCCCGGCTGGCGGTCGAGCTGCACTGCTATGTCCCGGAGGAGCTGGATGAGACGTGGGCGCACCTGCGGCACCTGGGCCGGCGCCGGGCGCAGCTGATCACGGCGGCGACGGCGTCGGCGCAGCGGATCCGGGATTTCCTGTCGGTGGCGTGGCCGACGGTGACCGAGACGTGCGCGTATCCGCTGGAGTCGACGACCTGGCTGGCGGCGCTGCAGGTGGTGACGCGCCGGTGCGGCGGGCAGCCGGGCAGGCTGGCTGCGATGGGGCCGGAGGCGTTCACCGCCGCTGGTCCGCGACGCCCGGCCGCGGCTGGGGCGGCCAGAAGGCCTGGGGCCCGATCTGCCGGCCGGGTCTTCGCCGCGCTGACCGACACCGAGGGCGTGGTCGTCTCCTGCCGCCGCGGCCTGCTGCGCCGGTTCGCCGATGAGCTGGGCGACCTGCAGCGGACCCGGGCCCAGCTGCGGGCGGTGGAGGCGGACATGGCCGCGGTGCTGGGCGAGCTCGGCCTGTCCCGGCTGGCGGACATCCCCGGGCTGACCGCTGTCGGCGCGGCGGCGATCTTGGCCGAGACCGGCGACCCCCGCCGGTATGACAGCTCGTCCTCGCTGGTCAAGCACGCCGGGCTGTCCCCGTCCGAGAACGCCTCGGGCGCCTTTTCCGGCCAGGCGCACATCTCCCGCCGCGGCCGGCCCGGCCTGCGGCTGGCCGTCTGGCGCGCGGTATGGCCGATGCTCCGGTTCAACCCCGTGATGGCCGCCAAGTACGCCGGCGATGACCGGGGCCGCCGCCGCCGCGGCGGACGCCGCGCAGCGGCCGGTGCGGGATCGCGGCAGGCCAGCGCGGCGCGGCCGCGGCCCGCGCGCGGCGCGCCAAGGCCCGGGTCGCGTGCGCCGCCTCCCTGCTGCGCTGGATCTACTCCATGGTCGTCCACGGCACCAGCTGGGATCCCGCGGTCGCCTCCGGCGCCGCCAGCTGCCAGCACGCCCCGCCACCAGGCGGAGGCCGCCTGACCAGCGCCTCATCGCCCGCACCCGCACGGGTGCCCTAGACCTTCCTCCCCGATGAGGGGGAGAGCGAGCCCGCCACCGCCGTCGGGGACCAACCCCGCGGGAAACCCTGGGCAGCTCTCCCCCGGTCGCCCGGAGCTTCTCACCAGCCCGGTTGAACGCTGTAGGGGCAGGCCTGCCCGCATCCGCGGGCAGGCCGAGCCCGCTTGCACTACGTAGAGCGAGAAGACCCGGGTGACGGGCACCCGCAGACCGCGCCGCACGACGACCATCGCCCCGGCGCGGAACTCCGCCATGCCCGCAGCCAGGCCCCCAGCCGCGACCGACCGCGGCCCGGCGACGCGCACCGGCGCCACGCCGTAGCAAGAACCACCCAGGCCAGCGACCATCACCGCAAATAACGCAGAAGACCTCCGGTAGCGCTTGACAAACTTCCTCTTACGCTGGTTTCCGCGGAAACGCCGAGAAGATACTGAACTGGGGTTTGCGGCCCCGCCTGTCGGATCTGATGCGGCTGCGGCCGAACCCGTCCCGGCCGGGACGCCGCGCTGGACCGAGGAATCGCGATGTAATGAAGTCGTTCGTTTTATCCGACGGCTGGCCAGCCAATATCACCTAAGATGATCCTTCGATCACAGTAAGTCCCGTAATGGAGGACCGTGGGTCCGTGGACCTGCCGGACCAGCCAGACGTACCTGACCGCGCCGAGCGTGCTCGCGACGCCAGCGCGGCCCGGCCCCAGATGCGGGAAATGCCCGACCCGGATGAGCGCGGCCGGGCCTACGAGGCAGCGCGGGCGCACGTTTCCGCGGACACGACCGAACACGGGAGTTACTGGGCCGAGGTCCCGAGGTTCACGCAGATGTGGGCAGACCACCAGAGACGCTGGCCGGAGCGGCAGGCCCCTGCCGAACCGGACCGTTCGGCCGATCTGGCGGGGACGTACCGCAGCAGGGGCGGCTTCAAGCTGGACCCGGAACGGCACGCCGAAACCGTCGGGGCAATCGGCCAGATGCGAGAGACCGAGCCGTCGATTTCAGCGGATATGCAGGCGGTCGAGAAGGAAAATGCCTGCGGCGGCTGGCTGGCAGGCTTCGACCGCCGCATCAAGGGCGATGACCGCCTGAAGGAGAAGGTGGCCGAACAGGCAGCAGCCGAGCCGGACAAGTCATCGTCCGCAATCCTGCGGAAAATCCCAGACGCTTTGCGCTTCACGTGCTGCTTCGAGCCGGACAACTACAGCAGGGGCTATTACGACATGAAGACACGGCTGGAGGACGCAGGACATGAGATGTACCAGAGCACGAACTACTGGGGCGATCCCGAGTACAAAGGAATCAACACGCGGTGGATAACCCAGCAGGGACAGCGGTTCGAGGTGCAGTTCCACACACCCGAGAGCTTCCACGCCAAGGAGCAGCGTGACCCACGAAGCATACGAACGGATCCGCGATAGACCCGCAGACCACGACGAGGAACGTCCGCGAGCTCGAGCGATTTCCAGCGTGAGGGTGTCGTCCTACATAAAGGTCCCAGACGGCGCCGCAGACATCCCGGACTTCAAGAAGAAAGGGTTCTAGGTGCCGGACAAGATCACTTACTATGCTGTCATCGGCGAGGATCGGACGATCGACAACCCGTACGGCCTCGTACGACGACTGGAGTTCGATGGCGACGGGTTCACCGACGAGGGCCTGCAGGAAGGACTTTAGCTGGGAAGTTCACCCCAGTGATCGTCGAGTGGAAGCACGGCGACTTTGCTGACGAACTCGTCGAGGTCAGCCACGAACAGGCCGAAAGGATCATCCAGTACTTTCGCGAGCGCTGGGGGCCGCACGGCCAGTGATCATCCACCGTGTCATAGGCATCGAGCTGGACCATTCAGCGGGGCCGGAACGGCCGTGAGCCCGCAGGTATCCCCAGGCGCCGCCGAAGCTCTCCCGGGTCCGGCAGCATGCCGGTGTCCTTGCCTTCGGCTTCCGCACGGCGGAGTCGCCACTCGCAGTCGTCGATCATCGCAAGCACCCGGTCCAGCGCGGCGCCCCCGGCGGCAACCGCCTCGGCGGGGGTCATGCCGGCCTCGTCGCGGGATTCCAGCACCGAGAGGTAGCCGAGTTCACGGTTGATCTCGCGCGCGACGTCGTCCAAGCCGTGCTCGACCGGCAGGAAGTACCCCTCCAGGATGAGCCGCCGTTGCTCAGGCAAGGACACGCCCTCAATGCCGAGCCGCCGGCACGTGGCCTCGCGGCTGTCCGGCCCGTCCCCGGCTTCTGGCGGCGTACCGGCCAGCTCCTCCGCGGTCAGGGCGCTGCGTCGCGTCACGTCGGCCGGGCAGCCCGCGGCCGAAGCCGCCGCCAGCACGACAGCCTCCAGGTCGGCCGCCCGCCGCACGGAATTCGCGTTCACCGTGAAACCCTTCACGCCGCGCCGGATGGTCCCGAGGTTGGTGAGCCGACCCGGCTGGATCTCGCCGGCGTA
Source organism: Bryobacteraceae bacterium (assembly GCA_963833675.1). Lineage (GTDB taxonomy): Bacteria > Acidobacteriota > Terriglobia > Bryobacterales > Bryobacteraceae > DASQDN01. The sequence continues at coordinate 6,426 of CAWHYW010000025.1, forward strand.
CTCGATCTCGTCCGGCGTATTGCGTGTCCAGAAGCGCCCGGGCAGCGACTTGAGATAGGCGTAGTAGCCGTCCGCGTCCCTGATCGGCGGGCTGGGCGGCTCCAGGCAGGGCCGGATCAGGAGAGGCCAGACCTCCCGAGCGGAACCAACCTCGATCCTCGTTTCGCACCACCGGTACTCGTCGCCGTCGCCGGTCTGGAAGACCGGCGACGACTGCCCGGCGAACTGCGACAGCAGCCGTTCGCCGAACAGCGGCACGCTTCCCGGCGCGACCGGACCGCCGGGAAACAGCCCCTCGGCGGCCTCGCGGAGGTCGCGGGGCAGGATGCCCATCCCGCCGAGCGCCTGCAGGCGCCGGCCGCCGCCCTCCGGCCGGGCTCCGTCCGGCAGCAGCCGGCCGATCATGATGTCCAGCCGCCGGACCGACAGCGAGAACACCGGTCACGCTGCGGCACCCGCTGCGGCCCGCCGACCAGGCTGCGCAGGGACAGTTCCGACCCGGGCCTGACCGAACTCACCTCGTACATGTCCACCGGCTCGGCCAGCCACTCGCCCAGCAGGGCACGCTCGTCCTCGCGCAGCAGGTGGCCCCGGGCGGCGAGGAATCGCCGGGCGGCGCCGCCGTCGAAGATCGCGAGGTCGAGCGCGAGCATGGCGGCGTGCGGCGCGCCAATGGCGCACGCGCTGTTCTTATACAGGGTTACAGTTAAGTTGCTGTTGGGAGCCACACCGTAGGTCGATACATAGAGCGAGTCAGCCGTGCACGCAGCGGGCAGAACTATCTCTGTCAGACTTAGGGTCCCGGTACGAGCTCCGCTCACCGCGACATTCAAACCCGAGACGGGGTTGATCCGGTGGGATTGGCAACGAAGATTGTACCGACCGAGCCAGTGCCCGCCGGCCCTTGTGCTCCTTGTACGCCCTGAGGACCTTGTGGTCCCTGCGGTCCCTGAGGACCCATAGGTCCGGTAGCGCCTGCAGATCCTGCGGGTCCTTGCGAACCTGCCGGACCAGTCGCGCCAGTCGCGCCGTGTCTCCCTTGGGACCCGCTGGACCCTGCGGACCTGTCGCACCTGCAGCCCCTTGCGGACCTGCAGGACCAATTGGACCTTCCGCTCCAGCCGGACCCTGAGCACCCGTCGCGCCTTGTGTGCCCGCCGGACCTGCCGGACCTTGAGCACCTGCGGGACCTGCTGGACCCTGTGCTCCGGCAGCGCCTTGCGGACCAACCGGTCCTTCCACTGCTATTTCCAATTCAGGCGCATGGCTTGTAGTCGTGTTTTCCTTGCTGTCAATAAATACCGAGGTAGCGGTCGAAGGACTTGCGGAGACCAGCAATCCTTGATTCTGCGCCGGGAAGTCCGCCCAATTCTTCACCAGATTCGTGATGTCCACAAGAAGGTAATACCCCGCTGCATTCACCGCATTGAGAGGAACAGTTATTCCCGCTGCAGGAGCAGTGTTCTGAGTCACCGTAGTCTCCGCCCACGGAGTGGTGACGGCGGCAACGTCGATTGAACCCGCCGTTCCAACTTTGTTCACCCAGAGCCGCAAGACCGCTTTCGAGATCTTGCTGGAATCGATTCCGGCTGGAAGTGAGCCTGCGACATCGAACTTGATCAATGCCTGGGCGCCGGCTCCCACATTTAAATTTGCGAGCGTCCCAAAGTTGTTTGTCGGAAGTGAGCTGCTGATGTATGTATCTGCGACCACCGGAGCCGAAGCTCCCCAGCCGGTTTGCACGCCAGCCAGAGGCAACATGATCCCTAGCAGCGCGCGTTTGCACACGTGTCCTAACATGAATAATCTCCTGTATTAGCTATGTAAATTGAAATGAAATGGCGACCGGTGAAGCCAGTCGCCGAGTGTGTTTAGGTTCGCCTGCGGACCATTCCGAGAGCGCCCAAGCCGATTCCAACGATGGCGAAAGTGGCGGGTTCGGGTATTTGCGCCACCGAATCGACGTTGGAAATATCCAGAGCCCAATGACCGTCTCGCTTGGAGGGCGTAGCATCCCAGAAGCGGTCGTTGATGCCTACGAAATCCTTGCCCGTGTAGCTGAGGCTCCCGATGCGCGTGAATCCATCACCGAATGTCGGGCCGGCCGGAGTATTTCCCGTTTGGCTCAACACCAGAGTGTAAACACCCGGTAAAAGATCGAAATTGACGATAGCTGCGTCCCAGCAATTGTCCGGTCAGGCTGTCGGTACCAACCTGCCCGCAACCACCGTCGTCGTTTCCGGCAATTTGCTGTCCCGCGGGATCGAAATAACCAGTGAAGAGCGAGAGAACGGGATCAAACCCGCCTCGGGTAACAATGTCGCCGTGCACTGTCGTACCGCCAGCGTACGATAGCGTTCGGATCGACACTGACGACGGCGTCGAAACCTGGATGGAGAACAACGCCAGGTTGTCGTCGTTAAAGAAGGTCCCTTGCAGTGAGACATCGGTCGCTGCCGGCATCGTGAGCGGAAACGCGGCAACAAAGAGTAGAGCTGCAAGTCGACGAGCAGAAAAAAAGTGCAACATGATACGGTTGAATCGCCTCCGTTACATACAGAATTTTCTGTATTGTTTCTAAATTGTGAGTTACGAAGGCAAAGCGGTCAATAGAGAAACGGCCCTGTTTTATTGCTTCGGTACTACCGTTTCGTACGAGGGCGCCGCATTTGTGGGTATCATGCGCGGGTATTAAATCCCAGAACTTACTTTAATTCGCGAATGAGGGTAGGCGTAAAGAAATTTCAGAAGTCTTCTGGTCTTTTACCCTTGGTATATCCGCCGAATCCGAAGGCGTGAGGTTCGTACTTTCCCACGATGTCAACGTTCGCACGCGCCGGAATTTTGTTTTCCATTCCCAGCGCCCAGTACGTAGCATTAACCAGCAACCGGCGGAACCCCTCATTCTCGAGATCTTGAGAAGAGCCCATCGTCGTAGTGAAGACGCGTGCGCCTTTGTATGTCTTGGTCCAGGCAACGGGCAGCTTCGGGTCGTTTTGCGGACCCGATACGGGCTTGTCTGTCGGTCGCATTCCTTCCAGCACCTCGCCTACAAGAAGTGGCACGCAGTCTTGCGGTAAAGGATTTGCGACCGTGTAAACGTCGGTACGAACCCATATGTCGCCATCCCCGATTCCCCGCAGGATCGGATTATTCTCCTGACCCGGCACGATTCGCGCCCGTGTGCTCTGAACCTTGTGCTTACCATGATGCGCGACCCAGGTTTCGCCGAGCACCTGCCGGCCGAAGCCGCCATCCCATTCCTTGCTGTTCCAGTTCCAGCGCTGATAGGTCTTGCTGGTCTTCAGCGCGAAAGGGTGCGTGGCGGTGCGAATGCCGATAACAGGCTTTCCCGATTCCACATAATCGACGATGTACTTGATCTGGTCATCCGGCAAATCGCGCCAGCGAACAAAGAGCACGAGAAGGTCAGCCGTTTGCAACGCCTCGAGGCCGGGAATATTATCGGTGCGATCCGGGTTCACCGTCCCGTCCTTGGGATCGATTGCGAACAACACGGTGGTCTTGAAGCCGTGATGTTTCGAAAGAATGCGAGCGAGTTGCGGCAGCGCCTCCTCGGAGCGATATTCCTCATCGCCCCCCACCAGCACAACATGTTTTCCCTTGCCGTCGAAGGTGAGCCAGTTCGCGAACAGCAAGAATCCAACAATGAGCGAGTTCATGCGCGGCTCTTCAGAAATTTGATGCCATCGATCATGATGCTTTCCGTCGTCGGCGCAAGATCTCGCCAGATGCACGCTGCGGCCGCGATCTCGGGAACGTTCTGCCCGAAGGATTCGATGACGAGCCAACCGTTGTAGCCAATCTCGGAGAGAGCCGGAAAAACTTGATTCCACTGAACCTGTCCAGTGCCCGGAGTGCCGCGATCGTTCTCGCAAGTGTGAACATGCTTCACGTGCTTGCCTAAGCGTCGAATGGCGGCGCCTGTATCTTTTTCTTCGATGTGCGCATGAAAGGTGTCGAACAGGATGCCTATCTTTGGATGGCCGACTGCCTCGCAGAGCGCAAAGGCATCCTCGGCAGTATTCATGGCGAAGGTTTCGAACCGGTTCAGAGGCTCGACTGCCAGCGTTATGTCGTAACTCGTCAGCGAATCTCCGAGCGATTGAAGGCCTTCGATGCCGCGCTTCCACTCGTCCGAAGTCCGCCTCCGGCCGTAGCTAAGTCCAACGGCGGAAAGAAAAGGTCCGACAAAGATCTTAGCTCCAACCTCAGCGGCAACACGAATGCCGTCATTAAGAAACGATAGAGACTTCTGTCGAACCGCCGAGTCATCGGTCAGGATACTGGCATCCCCCGTCAGCGCAGACAAAAAGATCGGTACCAGGCCGGCGTTTTCGGTCTCTTTGCGTACATCGGATGCAGGGAAGCTGGCGAATTCGAAGCGGGCAATCTCGACACCGTCGAATCCTGCTTCCTTAATTGGGGGCAGCAGTCCAAAATGCGAGCGATCGAACGCCGCCGTCCAGAGAAGCGTATTTACGCCGTATTTCATAGGGATGTACTTAGGCGACAGTGTACACCCCTGGTGCTGTCCGTGTAATCGAGTGATGTTAGATGATTTACTTGTTGGGATCGACGGTGTCTTTGACTGCTTTGCCGGCTTTCTTAGTGCCCTTCGCTGTAGCCTCCCCGGCGTCTTCGGCTTTATCCCCTACTACCTCGGCGGCTTTCTTCGTACCGTCCACTGTCTTATCGGCTGCTTTCTTAGTTGCCTTTCCGGCCTTCTTCGCTCCCTTTACGGTTGCGTCACCGGCATCTTCGGCTTTATCTGCGGTGGCTTTACCGACACTCTTGGCGGCATCTTTGGTTTTTTCCGCAGCGCCTTGGGAGAACGCGGGCGAGGCGAGCAGGCCGACCGTGACAAATCCCGACCAAAGTATTTTTCTCATGCAACTATCTCCTTCTCGATTCAGGACACTTTCCGGGTGAATTCCGTTTCAAAATAAGCATTTAGCTCAAATCTGGCTTACCCCCGCAAGGGTGTGCCCGTATACCGCAAATGTGGTATAGTACCCCTGTGCTGCAGTACTGAGTGGCTCCTCTGCGTGTTACTTTCGACCGCTACATACCTCCGGCTTAGACTAGCTCGCCAGTGCATGCAAAAGTGTGGATCACAACTTCCAGGGAGATTTTGAATGACGAATATCTTTGTAGGGAACCTTTCCTACCAGACCACCGAAACTGAGTTGGAAGCTCTGTTCGGGGCTTACGGCGCGGTCGAACGGGTGACCGTGGTACGCGATCGAGACACAGGACAGCCTCGAGGGTTCGCCTTCGTGGAAATGACGAATCCGAACGAAGCCGCGAACGCCATGCAGGCGATGAATGGTCGTGAAATGAATGGCCGGACGTTGAATGTCAATGAGGCGCGTCCTCGTGAGCAGCGAAGCGGCGGTGGCGGTGGATACGGCGGTGGCGGCGGACGGGGTGGAAATCGTGGAGGAGGAGGCGGCGGGTTCGGTGGTGGCGGTGGTGGCAACCGCGGCGGTCGTCGCGATCCGCGTTGGTAACGTAAGTAGAAGATTTTCGAAATACAAAAGGCCACATCTCCGGAGGTGGCCTTTTTCCTTGCCGGCGCCGCGTTAGAGGGCAGGGGTACCCCTGCGACCCTATCTCAGCGCTATACTGAAGGAACAACGAGGTCACATGAAACCTTACGCCAAATTTGCGATCCTTGTGGTCGCCATCGTTGGCACGCTCGGGTGGCTTGCCGCTACCGGCGTCAAAGAGACGAAGACCTACTACAAAGAAATCAAAGAGGTCAACGCCATGAGCAAGGATGAGCTGCAAAAGCGCATCCGGGTGGGCGGCGATGTTGCCAGCAATTCGATCGTTCGCAACGGCAAGGAAGTGCGATTCGTACTCACCCAGAACAATTTAACGCTGCCCGTCGTTTACGTCGGCACTGAGCCGCTGCCGGACACCTTCCGTGACGGATCGCAAGCGCTCGCCGATGGCAGGATGCGCGCCGACGGTGTCTTCGAGGCGAAGCAGATACAGGCGAAGTGCGCATCGAAGTATGAAGGGAAGCCCGGATACAAAGTAAGTCCTCCGGTGCAGGGCGCGCCCGTGCAGAATAAGGCGGCATTGTAGACTACTCGCGGTAATCTTATGGAAAATCTTGGCGCGTTGGCGATTCTCCTCGCCTTTTGTTTCTCGGTTTACGCTGTTGTCGCGAGCGTAGCGGGAAAGTGGAGATCGAATCCCTTTCTGATCCTTAGCGCCGAGCGCGCGGTTTATTCCAATTTCCTGCTGCTGACCGCGGCATCGGGCATTTTGGTGTACAGCCTGATTGCTGGCGATTTTCGGCTGGCTTACGTTGCTGCTCACTCCAATCGCGCCATGCCCTTCGCGTATAAGTTCGCCTCATGGTGGGGTGGACAGGCTGGTTCGCTTCTGTTGTGGGCTTGGCTTCTCTCGTTGTACTCGGCAATCGTGGTCTTCCAGAACCGCCGAAAGTTTCGCGACATGATGCCGTGGACGGTGGCGATTCTGATGTCCGTTCAGCTTTTCTTCAATATGCTGATCGCATTCAGCGTGAGCCCTTTCGAAGTACTGCTGCAGGGCCGCGGCATCGTGGATGTCGGCGATGGACAGGGTCTGAATCCGCTTCTTCAGTACTGGACGATGGTCATACATCCGCCGATCCTGTACCTCGGCTATGTCGGTTTCACTGTGCCGTTCGCATTCGCGATGGGGTCACTGATATCCAAACAGAAAGGCGAAGAATGGATTCACACCACGCGCCGCTGGTCCATCGTGACGTGGTTCTTCCAGAGCGCGGGCATTCTGCTCGGCGCGGGATGGGCTTACGCTGTTCTCGGTTGGGGCGGTTATTGGGGCTGGGATCCTGTGGAGAACGCCTCTCTGCTTCCGTGGCTGACGTCCACGGCCTTTCTCCATTCGGTCATGATGCAGGAAAAGAAAGGCATGATGAAGGTCTGGAACATGGTCCTGGTATCCGCCACGTTCTTCCTCTGCATCTTCGGTACAACGCTTACACGTACCGGCATCGTAAGCTCGGTGCACGCGTTCGCGCAATCCCCCATCGGCAAGTACTTCTTTTCGTTTCTGTTGATCGGCATTACCGCGACGGTGTATTTGATTGTCAGCCGTCTGGACTACCTCAAATCGGAGTCGCGGCTGGAGAGCGTGGTTTCCCGCGAATCCACCTTCCTGTTTAACAATCTAATCCTGATTGCGAGCTGTTTTTCGGTGCTCTGGGGCACGTTGTTCCCGGTAATCTCGGAAGCCGTAACGGGCGAGAAGATCTCGGTCGATGCCCCGTTCTTCAATAAGGTCAACGTACCGATCGGGTTATTCCTGCTGTTCCTGACGGGTGTCGGTCCTCTGATCGCCTGGCGGCGCAGCTCACTAGAGAGTCTGAAGAAAGCGTTCCTTTGGCCGCTGATCGGATCGGTAATACTGACGGCAGGGCTGGTCGCGGCAGGGATTCATCATTTCTATGCGCTGATGTCGTTCTCGCTCTGCTTGTTTGTGTCGTGGACCATTCTGTCCGAGTTCTACAAAGGGGCGCGAGCAATCGGCGCGAAAACCGGTCAGAATCTCGCGCTCGCCGCAGTCGAGCTGACGCACCGCAACACCCGGCGCTACGGTGGATATCTGATCCATATGGGCATCGTTCTCATGTTCATCGGGTTCACCGGAAAAGCGTTCGATAAGGACACGACCGTCGAGGCGGGGATCGGTGAGAGCTTTCGGCTAGGCGGCTACGAAATGAAGGTCCGCGAACTTGTCGACGGGGATAATGCCAACTATTCCTGGAGGCACGCCAAAATTGATGTGTTGCAGAACGGCAACGTGGTTAAAACACTCGAGCCTGAGCGCCGCGGATATAAGGCCAGCCGTCAGCCTACCAGCGAAGTTGCGATTTGGCGGCGTTTGAACGAAGACGTGTACGTGAACTTCGCCGGTTCCGCGGAAGGGACGAACAAAGCTGTCATTCAGGCATACATCTTCCCGCTGGTCTCGTGGATCTGGATCGGTTTCTGGGTCCTGTTCAGCGGCACTGTCATCTGTTTGGTTCCTAGTAAGGTCAGGTTGCAATACGCGCGAACCCAGGTCGTAGGGGTTACGTCGAAAGAATATGCTCCAGCGCAAAAGTAGGTTGCTGCTTGTTCTGGCGCTTGCGGCAATCTGTCTGCCGCAGACTGCGACCCAATACGTCACATCGGAAGTCCGGCGCGTAGGCGACAAACTCGCATGCAAATGCGGCGCATGTAACAACACCGTCGGGACATGTCCCATGCTCGAGTGTCATTATTCGCTGCCCGCGCGCGAGAAGATCGCTGAGATGCAGAAAGCCGGAGCATCCGATCAGACGATCGTCGAGGCTTTTGTAAAGGAAAGCGGCCTGTCTGCGTTGGCATCTCCTCCGGCGGAGGGATTCAATCTGATCGGCTGGGTGATGCCGTTCATTGGGCTCGCATTCGGCTTGGCTGTGGTCACACTCTGGTTCAAACGGTTCATGCGCCGAAAATCCGCGTCAGCGCCGGCGCTGCCGGAGATCGATCGACGATATCAGGAGCGCATGGATAAGGAGCTTGAGGAGCTCGAGTGAATTTCGTTCTGATAGCGGCTGCGATCATATTTCTAGTGATTCTTTTTACCTTGTTTGTGCGATCGAAGGATTTGCCTCCGGCCGTTTCCGACAGCCCTGTGCAACATCTCGAAACGCGCAAAGCTGCAATATACGAGAATCTGCGCGACCTGCAGTTCGAATATCGTGTCGGCAAGTTATCCGATGACGATTATCAGCGGACCAAAAAGGAAATGCAGGCGGAACTCGCTGCAGTGCTCGGCGAAATAGATTCGATACAGCAAGCGAAAGCGGCGCCCGTTCCGCAGACGAGCCGCAAACCAAAGGCAGAGGCCGGTAGCGTGTGTCCGCATTGCGGGTCCAAGTTCGATAAGCCATTGAAGTTCTGTGGCGAATGTGGAAAAGCGATGGCGGAGACGGCATGAGAATCGCGGCGCTATTTCTTATCAGCGCATGTATCGCGCTCGGCGCTGTTGACGGCGTCGTGACGAATCAAACGACAGGAAAGCCGCAGGGTGGCGCGACGGTTACCTTGATCGAACTGGGGTCGGGCATGAAGAACGTTGGCTCAGTGGTGAGCGGAGCCGATGGAAAGTTCACGTTCGGTGTGGACCTGCAGGCGGGCACGCCCTACCTTCTGCAAGCTCAATACGAAGGCGTGAACTACAATCGCATGCTGCCGCCTGGTAGTCCAGGAACCGGCGTCACTGTAGATGTTTTTAATTCGGCGGCGAAGGTGAAAGGCGCTGACGTAAGTCAGGACATGTTCCTGCTGGAGCCGACCGGTTCGGAGATGGTCGTTAGCGAGCGCATTGTATTTACGAATACCGCCAAACTGACTTTTCAGGACCCGAACGGAACGATCAAATTCTTTGTGCCTTCGGGAGTGACCGGTCCGGTGCAGGTACGGGTTCAGGGTCCGCAAGGCATGCCGATCACGCGCCCGGCCGAGAAAGGTCCTGACGCTAATACCTACGTAATCCGGTACGCTATCAAACCGGGTGAGACGAACATCGACGTAAGCTACACGTTGCCTATGACCGGCAATGAAGCCAAATTCGTTGGAAAGGTTATGCACGGTGGCGGTCCCGTGCGATTTGTCGCGCCGGCAGGCGTGAAGCTGACGGGGCCGTTGGAGGAAGGTGGCCAGATTCCGGGAACATCGGCGATGGCCTACACCTTGAAAGGGCGCGAGTTCGACTTGACCGTCACCGGGACTGGTTCCCTGCGCGCGTCAGCTCCCGCCGGCGCGGAGGGCGGCTCAGACGAAGGTTCGCAGATCGACGCGCGCAAGCCTCTGATCTACGAACGTCTGCCCTGGGTGCTTGCATTCGTGTTCTCTATGCTTGCGGTAGGTTTCATTATCCTGTTTCGTCGCGAGGTTCCGGTTTCCGGAGGAAAACGCTGAAGTGTCGGCCATCGCGGTCGACCGGGTCTGGAAATTCTACGGCGATTACGCCGCGCTTCGTGACATAAGCTTGCAGATCGAGCCAGGGAGTTGCACCGCGCTGCTCGGTCGCAACGGCGCCGGCAAGACAACCTTGTTGCGGATCATCGCCGGCCTCTCCCGCGCGGCGAAGGGTCAAGTGTCTATCTTTGGTGACGACGTCCGGACGTCGAACACTCGCTATCGATTGGGCGTACTCGGTCACGCAATCGGCATCTATGACGAGCTGTCCGCAATGGAGAATTTACGCCTCTTCGGCCGTCTGTATGACGTCGCGAATATCGATGAGGCCGCGATGAGGTGGCTCGAGAAAGTGGGTCTCGACCGTGTCGCCAATGGATTGGTCCGCGAGTTCAGCCGCGGAATGCGTCAACGCCTTGCAGTCGCTCGCGCATTTATTCACGATCCTCAAGTATTGCTGTTAGACGAGCCGTTCACTTCGCTTGACGATCGAGCGATCGCTGTGCTGCAGTCCGTTCTTCGTGATGCAGTCGCCTCCGGTAAAACGGTACTGATGTCCACGCACCAACTGCGCGAAGCCCTGGAACTGGCGACTCACGTCGTGTTGATTAACCGTGGCCGAATGGCCCATCACGGCGAGCGTACCCGTGAAATGCTGGAAGATCCGGGCTGGCTGTATCGTACGTACGGAGAGGCTTAGTTATTGCCGAACGCGCATCGGCCACCGGCGCACGCATTCATGCCGCATCCGCCACCCATGGAAGCCCGATCCGGCGTACCGCTGGTAGTCGCGAAAGAGGACAGGCTGCGATTCACTGCGTGCGATTTGCAGGTTGGGCATTCGAGGTTGCTGTCAGCCTCTGCCATTCGCCGAATCTGTTCATAGCTGCCGCCGCAGCTTTCGCACTTGTACTCGTAGATGGGCATTGCAGTTCTATTTTAACCGACGATCCTTCCCTCGCGATCGAGGCGCAGTCTTTTCCCACGCCAGACCACATCGCCCGGCATTGCCCCGGCTACCCAAACCGCGAATCCAAATAAATCCCGGAGCGGCATCATCCACCAGAAACGAGCCGTGATCGGGTCGTGAAGCACCGCCAGACCGGAAGTGATACCTACGATCAAGCGCAACGCCAGCAGCGAGATTGCTAAATGCCACCACCCGAACGCCAGCGCAATCAGTGCCCATAAGGAAGCATTGGTGATCGGCAGCCCAATATAAGCTCCGCGCGAAAGGCGAATCGTTCGAGCCCAGCGGACTTGATGATTCCAGACGCCCTTCCAGGTCACCGTTCCAAGATGCGTCTCAACGGGCATTCGCAACAGGCAGCACCTGCTTGCCGAGTCGGCTGATTCGCTTGCCCAACTGATAATCGTCTGCAATGTAATCGGCGATTGCTTCGAAGCCGCCGATTCGCTGCAACGTCTTCTTTCGAAACGCGAGAGTAGAACCGAGCCCGAATTCATTCACTCCAACAAGCGGCGCGACAAGCGCGCTCGGCACAAAATCCGTGGCGATTCCAAGCGCTTCAACGTCGCCGCTATGCTGTCCGCTCCTGCACGATACAGACAGGTGACCAGGCCTGTACCGACGTCTTCCAAAGGCGCCGGCGAAATTTGTCCAGATAATTCGAGGGCACGGTGATATCGCTGTCGTTCACGACGCACAAGGGATAACGAGCTTCTCTGAGCAGGTCAATCAGCGATCCGACCTTGCGCGTTTGGAGCCTGGTGGTAGCAATCGCACAACTCGAATGAAGCCTCGGGGTACTCCGACTGAAGCGCTCAATGATAGGGGAAGGGCAGTATCGTTGCTGTCGCGGACTCCGAACAGAATTTCGAACGCTGGATATTCGATCCGGGCATGACTCACAATGGCCGGCCAGAAGTGGTCGTCCGCTCCGTGAATCGGCTTCAGAATCGAGACTGCCGGCTGAGTGGCGGTGCATTCGGTCCCGGCGCAAGAGATGCGTGACGCATGCGGCGAATGCGAGCAGATTGATAAGCTCCCGCGGCCGCGCAGATCAGAACCAGCAGAATCACACAGCTAGTAGCGCGACGCCGAATGCGACCAGTAACGCTCCCGCCCAGCGCAATCCGTTTACCTTTTCCTTGAGATGAGCCGGGCTAGCACCGTTTCAACCACCACGGTCGCCGCAGTCGCCGGAACCGCGAAACTCAGATTCGGACATGCGCAATAGCGCAAGAAACGAGAAGAACGACACGCCATGCAAAGGATGCTCAGCAGCAGGAGCGGGCGGCTGAAGGAAACCGAGAGTCTGTCCAATACTCGCCCGCTTATGCCGCTTCATCTCGAAGCTTTGGAGTAGATCGCCAACCGTAGTGAAGCGAAACGATCCCAGCACCAAAAGCCATTGCATCAGCGTGTCTCCGCTTGCGTGCGGCCTACAAGCACAATACCTGCCACGATCAGGAGTGTACCGCTCCAACGCAGCACCGAAATTTGCTCCGCGAGGAAAACTCTGCGCCGCAATGGCGGACAAAACGTATCCGATCGCAGTAACAGGAAGAATGTAGCTGAGATCGGCCCAGCTCATGAGCGTCATTCGCGAGAGCGTCCAAAGAATCAGAAGACCGACACCGAGAATCACAAGGGGCGAAAACGCCCGGCGTGCGATCTCAGTCCGAGGCTAAGCAGAAGATTGCCTGCGACATTGCTCAAAATTACGATGAGCGTCAGCAGCCGGGCTTTCGCGCTCATTGACTCGCGCCGACGGTTGCCGCCTTGTGCTCCTTCACGAACTTCTTACGCTTGGAACGCAAGGCCAGATATTCACGTGCTTCTTTGTAGAGCGCGGTATATCGTTGTTAACAATCGCCTTCCTTACGACACGCCAAGCCGCCTTCGGGCGGAAATAATATTCGCCGTAGAAGCGCTCCACCCACTCCACCAGCTCGCCGCGATCGAGGCCCGGATACTTGATATTCGGGAGCTGATGTCCGCTTTCGTCGGTCATCGAATCGATTGTGATCAGGTCGTTCGTTTTGACGTAGTCGTAGAACTCGGTACCGGGATAAGGGTGCGCGATCGAGACCTGAATAGTTTCTGTATCAAGGCGTTTGGCAAAATCGATCGTGTTGCGAAGGCTCTGCCGGGATTCGCCGGGCAGTCCGACAATGAAATCGGCATGGATCACCAGGCCGAGCTTGTGGCAGTTTTCGGTGAATCGCTGTGCCATCTCGATGGTGGCGCCCTTCTTGATGTTCTTCAGGATCTGCGGGTCGCCGGATTCGTAGCCGACGATCAGCAGCCGGCAGCCGGCTTCTTTCATCGCCTTCAACGTTTCGTAATCGGTGGTAACGCGAGAGGTGCAGGACCACGTGAAATTCAGTGGCTTCAGCTTTGCGCAGACTTCCAGGGTGCGCTTCTTCTGGTAATTGAAGGTGTCGTCATCGAAGAAGATCTCCTTCAGTCCGGGGAAGTTCTCCAACGCGTACTTGCATTCGGCCGCAACGTCGTCGGCCGAGCGCAGCCTCCAGCGATGGCCGGAGTGCGTCTGCGGCCATAAGCAGAACGTGCACATCGCCGGACATCCTCGCGACGTGTAGAACGAGATAAATGGGTTCAGCAGGAAGGGAACGTTATAGCGCCTGAAATCAAGGTCGCGGTTATAGATTTCGTGACCCAGGGCAGCTCGTCCAGATTCTCGATGAAGCCGCCTTCGGGATTGTGCACAATACTGTCCGTCCTTGCGATAGCTGACCCCGGAATCTCCGAGAGCGGAGTGCCGTTTGCGAAGGCGGCGATCTGATGATCGAATTCCCGTCGCACGATGAAGTCGATGGCGGCTCCGCCAGAGCTTTTTCCGGCTCGACTGTGACAGGCGGTCCGACGAAGGCGACTTTCAGCTTCGGGTTGCTGTCCTTCATCATCTCCGCGATCTTCACATCAACGTGAAAGCCTGGTGTCGAGGTGAACAGCACGAGCAACTCGAAATCCTTCGCCATCGCCACCGTCTGCTCGATCGTGATCCCATGCGGCGGAGCGTCGACAACTTTACTGTCGGGGATCATGCCCGCCGGATAGCAAAGCCATACCGGATACCAGTAGGATTCGATCTCGCGAGAAGCGGGCCAGCGGGAACTGGCGCCGCCGTCGAAGCCTTCAAATGACGGAGGATTCAGAAATAGCGTTCTCATCGGGACTCCTTTGAGCTTACGGCAAGTCCGGCACTCTACACAACAAAGCGCTAGGGAAACGTTCTAGGAGACGGCTGAATGGGCCTTATCGCGCCCTCAGTACCGCGACAGGCTCCTCGCCGGTATCGGCCGGCTTATGAAAGTTCGCGTACTCGATATTCAACTCCGCCACGACCAATAATTCGTGTCTCGGTCTTGGTCTCCATGCGGCGCAGATACGCGACGCCATCTTTGATTTCGTAGGAGCGGACAAACTCCATTTTCTTAATGAAAACAGAGGGATTTTTCACGAGCCGGCCGGCCTCGTGCACGGGTAGGCATGTGTCGGGATCTAGCCAGAGCTCGCCTTTGAAAAGTCCGAACTCTCTTATGCCGGGGCTTCAATTCGAAAACATGAACGCGAACATTGTTCCGCTCGTTCAGTCCCTTATATTTGAACTCGTAATTTTCAGGAGTGATGCCGATATTTGAGCTTGGCTTGATTCGTCCGCGACTTCGGAAGTCGCTTCGACCTCGGCCGTCATGTAGCGGGCCATAACTTCTTTTTTGACCGTGTCATCGCCCCAAAAGCTCACTGCCTTATAAGTGATCTTACCCAAGCTGGAGATTTTGCGGAGAGCGCTTAGCTTGCCCTCTTTCTTCAGCTTCGGAATCCGACCTTCCATGTGAACTTCCATGGAAACATCGCGCAGGGCCTCTTGCTGGCGCGCAAGGGCCTGCCGATACCTGTCTATTAGGGTCGACCCCTGGTACTGGTCGGAATCGGCCCACATCGGGGTGGCGGTAAGAAAAGCTATGAAAAATATGGAGATTCGAGTCAAAGAAGACTGCTCCGCTAGAGCTCTAATCCTAAGCATATCATCGGCCTACGACCGATCTCCTCTATTAGACGCAAATAGGAATTCTCCGACTCATCCATCTTTGTAAGCAAATCGTCGCAGCTCATAAACTAGAACGCGCGGAATTGTAGACTTGTCGCTCAACGAATTGTTGTTTGAGAAACATTGGTTTTCGGTCGCACTAGCTCACGTGGCCCTCTACAAAACGCGGAGCGCGGCAATCTTCGGCATTGACGCGATTCCGATCGATATTGAAGTCGACATGTACCCAGCCAGTTCGCCGAGAGATTTCATCATGGTGGGAATGCCGGACACGGCCGTGAAGGAGAGCCGCGAACGGATCAAATCGGCGCTTATCAACTCAGGTTTTGGGTTTCCGAACAAGGGCGTAACCATAAACCTGGCGCCCGCGAACGTTCGCAAAGAGGGTGCCGGGTTCGATTTGCCGATGGCGCTCGGGATTCTCGGAGCGATGGGAACCGCTGGTCAGGCCGATCGATTTCTCCTTGTGGGGGAGCTTTCGCTCGACGGTAGCCTTCGTCCCGTTCGAGGATGCCTTCCTGTGGCAGACTGTGCCCGGAGGCTGGGCGTCGAGAATCTCATCGTCCCGGCTGAAAATGCTGTCGAGGCGGCAGTGGTCGAAGGAGTTCGCGTCTTTGGGCTCTCCCATCTGTCCGAAGTTGTGGCGCTGGTCAATGGATCGGATGTATTCAAGCCCATAGAAGCTCCGAGACAGGCGAGTAGTCGCAATCTCGACGCAGGGCTCGACTTTGCTGACGTGAAAGGGCAGACAACGGCCAAACGTGCATTAGAAGTTGCTGCTGCCGGAGGTCACAATGTTTTGATGATTGGACCACCAGGATCCGGCAAAACGATGCTGGCCAAGCGATTCGCCGGAATCCTGCCAGCGTTGACCTTCGATGAGGCGCTGGAAACGACAAAAATCCACAGCGTGGCAGGCGTCTGCCGAAAGCAACCGGCTTACTCTGGGAGCGCCCGTTCCGGGCGCCTCATCATTCTGTTTCCGATGCCGGGTTGATCGGAGGCGGCTCGGGTATTCCGCGCCCGGGCGAAGTCAGCCTCGCTCACAACGGAGTGCTGTTCCTCGACGAGATGCCTGAATTCCCGCGGAACGTCCTGGAACAGATGCGCCAGCCGCTCGAAAATCATTCGGTGACTCTCGCGAGAGCGGCTATGACTCTAACGTTTCCGGCTCGTCTTATGATGGTCGGCGCGATGAATCCCTGTCCGTGCGGGTTTTTCGGCGACACCACAAAAGAGTGCCGCTGCACCGGAGCCATCATCCAACGATATTTAGGCAAGATCAGCGGGCCGTTGCTGGACCGAATCGATCTGCACATGGAAGTACCGGCGGTCCCCTATAAAGAACTGCGCTCTAACGCTCCGGCACTTTCATCCGCCGAGATGCGTGAACGAGTGGAAGCAGCGCGAGTCCTCCAGAACCGGAGAGGCTTTTACAATGCTCATCTACCCAATCGTCAACTCCGGGAACTCTGCGCACTGGACGAAGCCGGCGAGCGGACGTTGGAGATGGCGGTAAGGCGCATGGGGCTGTCGGCACGCGCGCACGATCGCATCCTGAAGGTGGCTCGGACGGTCGCCGATCTGGGCCGGTCAGAAAGCGTTTCCGCGAAACATGTCGCAGAAGCTGTGCAATATCGCAGCTTGGATCGCAATTATTGGGGCTGACGCCTTCTCAACCACCAAACGCCCGCTAATCCAACGGCCAATAAGCCAGTCGTTGCGGGCTCGGGTACGGTCTGCACGTCCCAGCCGATGAGATCCATCGCGCGAAGATCGGCAGACGTGAGCAGGAATCTCTGACCTAGGCCGATAGTGGGATTCATCGATCCGATGATTGTGCCCGTTAGTGCGCCGTCCTTCCAATGCGACGCTTGGCGTCCGTCGCCGCGGCCGACTCCGGTCGACATCTCCCATACGTTGCGCGTGTCGCTCGTAGATGCTTTCTGGCCGGGTCGAAGCTCGCGGGGTGTGGCTGTAAATTCGGCGGCATTGGCCGGCAGATTTCCGTCGCTGAATCGATACAGATCCAGCGGGAAGACAGAAACCATCAGTGGGCCATAGTAATCCAGAGTGTCAACCGCCGAGATAAATCCGAGCGTATGCCCGATTTCATGCAATGCGACACTCTCAAAATCCATTCCTACGATGCCATTGGAATTGTCGTAATCGAAGTTAAATAACGAATTGAAAACGATCGATCCGTCCGAGGCGAAGTCCAGACCGGTATAGCCCAACGCTTTTGCATTCGCCTTCGTCAGAACGACGTTGGGACTGACAGTGGCGCCGTTCGGGACATACGCGCTGAACTGAGCGGCGGTCGGCAGCGCCGAGACAATTGCGTCATCCGACTCGTTCGCGCTGTCCTGGAGCAACTGCTGCCGCAACCCGGTGTAGCTTGTGCTCAGCAACACCGAAGAGGACTGCCCAACGATCGAAGTGTTCCCAAGATTGGCCAGATCGGCATCGATCTCGATAGTAACCGGATCTGTGAGAAACCTACTCCACGCCCTGGCCGCCCGGGTGAAGGCGGCCAGGGCAGTCGTATTGCCCGAAAGTCCCGCTCCGGGATTCAAATGAATAGTGGCGGAGAGTGCCGGGAAGGCTAGGAAAAAGAACGCGGCAGAGACACGCACAGGAACATCATCCTGTGGATTTCTCGCTCGGAGAACCCGTGTGTTTGCTTAGATCTATGGGTAAGTTACCGTACCCCCGGGTAAGATCAGTCCGTACCCCGAGCCCGGAAACCCGAAGTTCAATTGAACCCCTTGCGCCTTCAGCCACATCCAAATCTCAGAGAAGCACGTTTTCTCCCGGCGCGAGCCTTGCTCGCTGGTAAACTGAAGTAGAACCCCACACATTATGGTCGACGCAATTCTGGCGAAAATCTTTGGCACGAAGCACGAACGCGAAATGAAGGCCTTGCGTCCGATCATCGCGGCAATCAACGAGCTCGAGCCCGGCATGCAGGCGCTTTCGGACGAGCAACTAGCCGGTAAAACACAGGAATTCAAACAGAAATTAGCAAACGGAGCAACTCTAGACGACATTCTCGTTGAGGCATTTGCCACGGTTCGTGAGGCGGGACGCCGCGTTCTCAACATGCGGCATTACGATGTCCAGCTAATCGGCGGTATCGTTCTGCATCGCGGAAAAATCGCCGAGATGCGAACCGGTGAAGGTAAAACCCTTGTCGCGACACTTCCGGTTTACCTGAATGCCCTGTCGGGCAAAGGCGTACACGTTGTTACGGTCAACGATTACCTGGCCCGCCGCGACGCCGAATGGATGGGCCGTATCTACAAGTTCCTGGGGCTTAGCGTTGGCATCATCGTGCATGACCTGGATGATGAGGAGCGTCGCGCGTCGTACATGTCCGACATCACGTACGGCACGAACAACGAATTCGGATTCGACTACCTGCGCGACAACATGAAGTTCCGGCTGGAGGACCTTGTCCAACAGCGCGGCCACAATTTCGCGATCGTCGACGAGGTTGATTCGATCCTGATCGACGAAGCTCGAACTCCGTTGATCATTTCCGGCCCCAGCGAAGGTCAGACGGACCTGTATTACCGGGTTGACAAGATCATTCCGAAATTAATTCGCGGCGAGGTGATCGAAGGTAAAGAGCCCGGCCAGAAGTTTTATACCGGTGATTTCTGGGTAGACGAGAAGCAGCGGACGGTCACCCTGACCGATGAAGGGCAATCGAAGGTAGAACGCCTGCTCAACATGCCCGGACTATATGAGAGCGGCGACTGGGATGGCATGAAAGTCCGTCATCACGTCGAGCAGGCGCTCAAAGCTCACGTCTCCTTCCATCGCGACAAAGATTACTTAGTACAGGACGGACAAGTTGTCATCGTAGACGAGTTCACCGGCCGCATCATGCCGGGCCGCCGCTGGAGCGATGGTCTGCACCAAGCCATCGAAGCCAAGGAAGGCGTGAAGATCGAGCGTGAAAACCAGACCCTCGCAACGATCACCTTCCAGAACTACTTCCGCATGTACACGAAGCTGGCTGGTATGACCGGTACGGCGGAGACGGAAGCGGCCGAATTCTATAAGATCTACAAGCTCGAAGTCACCGCAATTCCTACGAACAAGCCAATGATCCGGAAAGAGTTCCCGGACATCGTCTACCGAACGGAAGAGGAGAAGTTCCGCAACGCCGCCAAGTTCATCAAGGAATTGAACGATAAGGGTCAGCCTGTTCTGGTGGGAACGATCTCGGTTGAAAAATCCGAGGTCCTATCCAGGATTCTCGGGAAGATGGGCGTGCCGCATGAAGTACTAAACGCCAAGAATCACGCGCGCGAAGCGTCCATCGTTGCTCAAGCGGGCCGTAAAGGAGCAGTGACGGTCTCCACCAACATGGCTGGCCGCGGTACCGATATTCTGCTCGGCGGCAATCCGGAAATTCTCGGCGAAGATAAAGCCCGGAAAGCCGGGCTGGATCCCGACACAATGCCGTCAGACCAGTGGCAGCAGCTGTTGTCGGAAATTAAGCAGCAGACGGATCGTGAGCATGACGAAGTCGTGGATGCGGGCGGTTTGTGTATCGTCGGTACCGAACGCCACGAGTCCAGGCGAATTGATAATCAGTTGCGCGGCCGCGCCGGTCGTCAAGGAGACCCGGGCGCATCGAGATTTTTCCTTTCTCTGCAGGATGATCTGCTGCGGATCTTCGGAGGCGAACGGATCCAAGGCCTGATGCTCCGGCTCGGCATGGAAGAAGATGTACCGATCGAGTCGAAGCTGATTACGCGGCGCATCGCTGCCGCGCAGAAGGCGGTCGAGGCGCAGAACTTTGCCGCTCGTAAGCACCTGCTGGAATACGACGACGTGATGAACAAGCAGCGGCAGGCCGTTTACGGCATGCGTAACAAGCTGCTGTCGGGCGATGCGCAGAAAAACCGGATCTCGGACATTGTTCGGGGAATCGTCGGATCATTCATCGATTCCCGGATCCCGGAAGGATCACAGCCGCACACCTGGGATCTCGACGGGCTGGGGAACGATGTCCTTACCCAGTTTGGCGTTACGCTTGACGTCCCGGCGCTCGCCGAGCTCGACCGTGAGGAGATTGAAGAGCGCATCTCCGAGCAAGCCATGAAGAAGTATGCCGAGAAAGAAGCAATGCTCGGACCCGACGGGGAAGCGATCCTGCGTGAAACCGAGCGGATGGTGATGCTCAACGTCATCGACAACCAGTGGAAAGATCACCTGTTGTCTATGGATCACCTCAAAGAAGGCATCGGTCTGCGAGGCTATGGCCAAAAAGATCCTCTTGTGGAATACAAGAAAGAATCCTTCCAGATGTTCCAGGACATGATGGACCGGATCGAAGACGAAACCATCCGCTTCCTGTTCTTCATGCAGCCTTACGAGGAACATCGCCATTCGGGCGCGCTACCTTATCCTGAGATCGAGGAGTGGGATGAGGAAGAAGACTTAACCGCCGGTCACGACGGCGCGTCCAATGGAACAGGCGACCATCGCGCGGCCCAAACAGCCTTTGAGGATTTCACTCGGAACATTCAGAAGAAGAAGGAAAAGGAGCTGGCTGATATCAGTTTTGTCGGCGGCGACGGCATCTCGAGTTCGGAGAAACAGCCGGTCGTCAAGGGAGCAAAGGTCGGCCGGAATGATCCATGTCCATGCGGAAGCGGCAAAAAGTACAAGAAGTGTCACGGGGTAATGGCTTAATTATTTGCTTGGCGTTGCTCGCCCACGCCGCCTCATCGGGAGCAGCGGTTCTTCCCGATCAATTCGGGGAATATAAGCGCGCTGCGAGAACTCAAGTGGAGATCTCGAACCGGCCGGTCTGGGACGAATACGGCTTCAAGACGGCGGAAAGCGCAGACTTCGCGGCCGGGGATCGCAAAGTCAATGTAAGTGTCTGGCAGATGAAGGACACTACCGGCGCCCTCGCCGCGATGCAGTGGCTTCAGCCGGGTGTGGTCCAGCATGGGAACTACGTGCTTCGCGTGCAAGGTCAGATCGCCGAAGTGGACTTGGCTCAACTTAAAGCCAGGCTCCCGAAAGTGGATCGCGCGGCAAATCCGACCCTCCCGGCTCTGCTGCCTGCAGCCGACCGCATCAGGAACTCTGAAAGGTACGTTCTCGGTCCAGTGTCGCTGACGCAATTCGAGCCTCGTGTCTCCCCTGAGCTTGCCGGATTCGACAAAGGAGCCGAAGCCCAGCTAGCGCGCTATAAGACGCCGTCCGGAGAAGCACAGGTGCTGCTGCTGTCCTATCCGACTCCTCAGATCGCGGGACAGCGGTTTCGCGAGTTCGAGAAACACCCCGAGTGGAAAGCCAGGCGCTATGGACCAATGCTTGGAGTTGTCTTGGATGCTCCTGAACGCGCCGAAAAGCTGCTCTCCGCCATCTCCTATCAGCCGACTGTTACATGGAGTGAGAAAGTGCCAAAAAGAGAGAATGCCGGCGACATGATTCTCGCGATCTGCATTCTCGCCGGCGCCCTAATGGTGGCTTCATTAGTTCTAGGGCTGTGCTTTGGAGGACTTCGGCAGCTACTTGGAAGTAAGTTCGGTGTGCAGGCGATAGACGATAACTTTACGTCTCTTCATATCGAGCACTAGCCCCACAAAGGCCCGTTCCCGGCGTCATTGCAGTTGAGCAATCGCCAGCATCCATGCCGGACGAGGTCCGTTTTGCGGGCGATTACTTAGGAGCGCGATGTTTTTCGCGCTTTAGCTCCTCCATGACACTCGACACAAGATCCTTGGCGTCCTCAATTCCGCGCAAGATCAACTGGACGTCCATCTTCGGCTTACCGAGCTGCCGCGCACTCTGGCAATAAATCCCATGCTGGCCCACCAGTACCAGGGCATCCGTCAGCACATCCATCGTTACTGCGAGCCGGCCTCGGGCGACTCCCATTTGCGTCTCGAAAGCTTCTAGCTCCTCTTTGCGATCATCGAAAACGGACATGTGATTATATGATGTCGAGCAGCGACAATTGTCGCTCGGCGTCACCGTTGGACTGTGGTTTGGCCCGATTGTCTGAGCGGCTTCCAAATCCGCGAATCAGGCGAACAAGCGAGGTGTGTTGCGTATAGATTTCCAGCAGCATTTCGCAGCGTTTGCACCCGCCGCGAATTCCGCCCAAACCGTCCACTTCCGGGTTATATCCCGAGTGCTTATGGCAGCGGCCTTTCCACCGAATCGAGCCGATCTTCAACATGAACGTGGTCTATTTAAGAATGCCACGGCCCAAGCTTCGGTCTTGAGGCCGAGCGGTTCCGGTCGTCTTCAATGCCGGCACTCAATCTCGGACATTGGTTTCCCGAATTGGCCGTTCTTGCGGTGGCGGCCAGACCTTGGGCTCAAAGTGCTCGTCCACGATTGGGTGGTGGGTGTTAGGTGGGAGTAACTGTAGTGTCTTCAGAAACTCGATCAGAGAAAAGCAACGCGCACAGCCTATCTTGTCGAAGACTCGTTCACCTGTCAGCACTGCTTGCTCGATATACGGGTCGTTTGGGATCACGCGTCCAGGCACGGGCATCGCTGCTTGATAGAGGCTAATAGCGGTCATGTCCGCTTGAGTAACATCACTAACGAACCCATCGCCGTCCGGGTCGGTGTTCATTCCAAACCGCTCAGTAGATTATTCCATCGTGGTGATTCAACGCGTTGTTCGTGAATTCACGTACGGAAACGGCATTGCCCGCCTGATGCGATGGAGGCACGATAAAGGTTCGGCCGGTCGAGTGGCGTGGGAGAAACCACGCTCATCCGCGGCAAGCCAACCACTTTCGTTGTATCCCACGTTGCATCCTGCCGGCGAGTGAGCACTCCGAAACAGTTAATCTGCCAAGAACATTGGTCGGATTCGATACAGTGGAAGGCAAGCCCGATTGGAAATGCAATGCAGTTGCACTTCCAATCAGCTCTTATCTCGGTTCCGGGATATTTCTCGGTTGTAGCATCTTGGGCCGTGAATCACTCTGCGCGAGATCCCAACTCGTCTGGTACACCAGGCGCGCTATCCGCTCCACCTTTGCATAATCGATCTTCTCGGGCCGATCCGAAGGCGTGTGATAGTCAGGATGCAATCCGGTGTGAAAGAAGACGGCTGGGACGTGCCGCTGCAGAAACGGCCATTGATCGCTACGGCGCATCAGGTTCGAAGCGTTGTTATCGTAATCCGTTCGTAGCGTCAGGTCTATCTCGCGGTTCGCGGTACGGATCGCGGTCGCGAGATCGCTGCTGTAACTGGATCCCATAACGTGAACGCTGTTGACGTTCGAAGCCGCCGTCTGCGCCTTCAGTCCCCGAAAACGTGGGCCGCCGTTCTCAGGCACTTCTTCGCTGCGTCCGATCATATCCATGTTGAGCACGGCGGCCGTCTTATCGAGCGGCCATAGCGGCTGCTCTACCCAGGCCCATGAACCGAGCAAGGGTCCGCAGCAGCGCTCCTCCGACCCCCATATCGCGAAGATGATGGTTCGTCGCGGCCTTCGACCCTGATGCATCGCCGTCACGTAAGCCTCGGCGATGTCGAGTACGGCGACGCTGCCCGAGGCGTTATCGTCGGCGCCGTTGAAGATCTGATCACCCTCCGCGCCGTTGTGATCGTAATGAGCCGTAATCAATATGGCTTCGTTCTTCAACCGCGTGTCGGAGCCTTCGATCTTGGCGATTACACTTCGATCAGGTATTACGGTGCGCTTGAGAGAAGACGCAACATCAATAGTGACCTCCGAGTCCAAGGACGCGGGGGTACCACTGCGCGTCGATGCCGCAAGCAGTGGGGCGAGCCCGCGGCCAAGGATTTGCTCAGCTAGAGCGGAAGAAATCTGCAATACCGGTATATGGATGAGATTTGCGTACCTGGCCAACGTATACCGTTCCACATGCGGTGGTTTTGCAGGCCAGTAACTGCGCGCGGCCGATGCGAAGGAGTCAGTAGCCGCATCTGTCGAGCGTGGATTCACAAAAAGGACAGCGCTCGCGCCTCGCGCTTGTGCTGCGAGGACCTTGCGAAGACTGATCGAGTATTCCGAGGTAACCAGCCCATCGAACGGACTCTTCGGATCATCCGGCGCCGGCTCACCCTCGAACATCAACACGATCGAGCCTTTGATATCTCGCCCTCGATAATCGTCCCAGTTGAGGTCGGGCGCGTGGATGCCAAAACCCACGAACCGTACACGGCCATGCGCCTCGGCATCGGCGCTGAAAATCAGCGGGTAGAAATCTTCGCCCTGACGTGCGATGCGTCGAGAATCGGAACCCGTGGAAACGGCGAGCTTATTGCCGTCCGCTAACTGCGAAAGGATCAGATCGAAGCGCTGAAAGAAGGATCCGTCAGGCGCCACCGGTTGCAGACCGAGCCTTGCATATCGAGCCGCAATCCATTCCGCGGCAATACTGTATTCGGGCGATCCAGTGAGGCGGCCACGCATGGCATCGGAAGCAAGAAAAAAGAGATCTGATCTTCAGTTCGTCCCTACGGATCGTCTCGATAGCTGGGGCTTTCTCCTGACAAAAAGCGGTAACGGCCAGGAGCAGGCCTACGGATAAACGCATGGACGTATGCTATCCCATCGAACGTTATCGACGCAGTTTGCGGAAGGGCCACGTCAAAAAGCGTCCGATGCGGAACGAAAGCGACCTTGTAATCGCAGTCAGCGATTCCGAAAATTCAAGCTCACGATGGTACAGGAAGCGCAATTGCGCATTTCGGCGTTCAATCAGGATGTAAAGATTGTCTACATCGGCCTGCGTGAGTACGTGACCGGCAACGATGTGATCCGGCATGGATCGCGGTACGTACACGGTGCCATGAGATGGCACGCTCTCCGAGTCCGGCCGCTGCTTTGTATACAAATACACGGCCAGAGAACGCCGGGACAGATGCTGCTGATCCCCCGGCAGATTGATGCGATTGAAGCCATGCCAGGAACGTTCGGTTGTCTCAAACAGGACTGTGCGGTTAGCGATCGGAGAAACCGATACTGGTGGTTCAGCGCGTTCTTGCCAGGGATCGCGGTGTAACTCAAGACGTCCACCCCAGTCATCGCTCCAGACCGGATTAAGAAACACGATCAGATTCAGGCGGCGATGTGTGAGACGTCGTGGATGATAGTTAAAATCGACATGGAGATCGAGATCTTGTCCGTTTAGATTTTCGTGTGTGCCGCCACCGACATACTCCGGATCGTAGAGAAGGTCGGGAATGCCAGTGATTTTCTCCATCAAAGCCAGGAAACCGCGCTCACGCATGAGTTCATCAAATTCACGGTATGCAGGTCCCAAAGAAGCGATATCCGGGATGGCCGCCTTTCGTCCCACCTCACCCATCTCATTCAGGGCATGGCTTTTGTCGAAGGCAGGAAATTCCGCGATCAGCCGCTGGCAAAACGGCATCTCAAGGAAGTTATCCATGACGACATGCCGAAATGGGTAGGCATTTCGAAACTGATCAGCGAGTTCGCCAACCCTGGTAGTGACGTCAGGGGAAAGTAGATGCAACACAGCTTCAAGATAGCGGAAATGTTTCCTGGAACCCTAAGATGAGTCCGGCGCAGCGGCTGGCTGCAAATTGTTGGAGCGTTGATCATATGCGCCTGGATGTTCGCGGGCGCCGGCGATGGACTCAATGCCTCTTTTACTACCGACGACCTGGTGAACATGACCAGCTATCAGTCGCGAACTGGGTTCGAACTCTTGCGTGACAATATCTTGTACTTTTCCCCTTCCTATCGGCCGATGGGAGCCTTTTTTTATCGCCCGCTTTTCGCGTGCTTTGGATTATCGCCTCTCCCATTTCGGATAGTGTGTTTCATTCTGCTCACGGCCAATCTCGTGTTGGTGTTCACCGTTGTCAGGTTAATCACCGGATCGGCCCACATTGCGGCTCTTACGTCACTCATCTTTGCGTTTCATCCGCGTCTGGTCGATCTCTACTGGAGCAGCGGAACCATCTATGACATCCTTTGCTTCACTTTTGTCTGTTGTTCATTCTTGTTGTACTTGCGAGCTCGCACAAAAGGAGCACGTCCTGGATGGAAATCCGTCGCCGGCTGCTTGCTGCTTTATCTATGCGCCCTGGATACGAAGGAAATTGCAGTTGTTCTTCCTGTTCTATTTCTCGCGTATGAGCTTCTGTATCACAAGACAAACCGTGTCTATCTCGCAGTGACCGCGATATCCGCGGCCATGACAATTCCGTATGTGATCGGCAAACAACAGTCTCAGAGCCCATTTGCGCAGCTCGAACGATATCAGCCGCAATTCTCCGCTACTCAGTTTCTCCATACCTACGGAGCCTATCTGAACGACATTTTCTATACTTCGTGGTTTGTCTCCGAGTGGGATACTGCCGCCTTCCTGATTGCAACACTGCTGGTAGCAATCGCCTGTAAATCTCGCAATGCCGGATTCGCCTGGGTGTTTGCGGTTCTTGGCTCCATCCCGATCGCGCTCATTCCGCCTCGCCCGGCGTTCGCTTTCTATCTACCGTTCGCAGGGTGGTGTCTCTATGCCGCGATAGGCTTGGCCGCGCTAAGTCGCGCCGTGCTGCATCGGCAGCCGGTAATATTGCGACAGGCTGCCATCTTTCTCCTAACATTGGCTCTGTTGTGGCGCGCCCATAGAATTCAGCGGCTGCGAATGGGCGGGCCGGCGATTCTTGGCCAGCAAATCATTCGAACAGTTTTGGAGGATCTGAATTCGAAACGTGTTCGGATCCCGAGCGGTGCTCGAGTGTTAGTGGTCCAGGACCCGTTTGGCGCGCAACGATATGACATGTTGATGTTGTTGCGGCTCTACAGCGGCGATTCCACGGTCGACGTCGATCGCGCCGCCGCAGACGACACGCGCCACTCCGTGGTACTGCAGTTCAGTGGTCCACGCCTGATACAGGCAAAGTTCTGACAATCAATCAATCAGGCCGTTGCGCAGTGCAAACCGCACGAGTTCGCCCGTGCTGTGAAGATTCAGCTTTTCCATAACGCGGCCTCGATGAGCCTCGACCGTGTACACGCTGAGTTGAAGGGAGTTGGCGATTTCCTTGTTAGTCTTGCCTTCGGCGATCATCTGTAACACTTCACGCTCGCGGCTGGTAAGGAGATCGATCGGATTTGTAACGTGCTTTCGATAATCCGTGAGCACAGCATCGGAAACGGCCGGACTCAGATATCCTTCACCGCGTGCAACAGCGCGGACCGCGGCGAGAAGGTCGTTGCCTGCTGCGTCCTTCAATAGATATCCCTTGGCGCCGGCGCGCAAGATCTCACGGACGTAGACCGAATCTTTGTGCATACTGAGCGCAAGCACGCGAGCCCGTGGCGCCAGTTCACCAATCCGGCGCGTCGCCTCAATCCCGTTAAGTTCCGGCATCGTAACGTCCATGACTATAACGTCAGGCTGCAGCGATTCGGCGATGTGCACAGCCTCGCGGCCGTTCGACGCCTCGCCGACGACCTCCATATCCGTCTGATTCTCGAGTATCAGACGAAAACCTTGTCGAACCACCGAGTGGTCATCGGCCAACAGGATGCGATATTTTTTCGACTGCATGCGATTCTGGATAGTTCACAAACGGAACCCAAACGACCAGGGCAAGCCCACCCTCGGAGGATGGCTCTATCCGAATATCTCCCCCGGCATGACGAGCTCTGGCGCGCATTCCCACCATACCGATACTGGGTTTGGGAGTGTGGGACTTTTTCTGCAGTCCCTTTCCATTGTCGGCGATGCTGAGCCAAATGTAACCATCTCGCTTGGTAAGTTCAATATCCACCTTTGTAGCGCCCGAGTGACGCGCAATATTCGTGAGCGCTTCCTGTGCGATCCGGAACAGGTGAGTCTCCGTCTCATCAGAAAGACGGCCGGAGAACGAAGAGGAGTAGCGAACCTGAATACCGGTTCGCTCGGAGAATTTGTCGGCTAGCCATTTCAACGAAGCGTCCAACCCGAAGTCGTCCAGAATGACTGGTCGTAGCAGTTGCGAGAGTTCGCGCACGTTCGCAATCGATTCATCGACCAAGCGCCAGACTGTCCTTCCGACGAACCTCGAGATTATCCGGCGTAAAGGCAGTGATGTTTGCTTTCATCGCCATCAGGCTCTGGCCCAGCTCATCGTGAAGCTCATGCGAGAACCGTCGCGCCGCATCCTCCTGACCTTGGAGCATCTGCCATGAAACGCGACTTAGCTCGTGCGCTTGAATCTCCATTCGAGACAGCAGGCCGAACGTGAAGCGAAGGGTGACCAGCGCGCCTAGCACGGCAAGCGCAAAACACCCGGCGAGCAGGAGGATCGACCTATCCATCAGTTCCTGCGCTTGCTGTGTGATGTGCGATTCGGCGGTCTGAGCGCGGGTCGAGCTTGCTGCCGCCAGATCTCGAACTTCCTTGGCTACCGCTTCGTGCAGTTTAAAGAGATCGCGTATCGAGGCATCCGATACGTGATCGGACATGATCAGTCGCTTCGATTCAGCCGCGAATAACTGTGCCGAGAAATCCAATTGCTGCCAAAGTTTCGCTTCCGGCGTTGCTGCCGCATTGCGAGCGAGACGTCCCAGCGAGTCCCCGGCAGTTTCCAATTGGCGGATCAATTCTCCCTTGTCGACATCCTCGGGATCCCGGATGAGTTGGTAAAAGACTGCGTTCAAGGCCGTCTGCTCAACCCGCATTTGATTCATCAGACGAGCTGTCAACGATTG
Source organism: Bryobacteraceae bacterium (assembly GCA_963833675.1). GTDB lineage: Bacteria > Acidobacteriota > Terriglobia > Bryobacterales > Bryobacteraceae > DASQDN01. The sequence continues at coordinate 35,163 of CAWHYW010000025.1, forward strand.
CTCTCGAATCAGATCCGATGCGTCGGACTGAATTTCCCGATTGTTCTGCACTGCGACACCGGCAGCCGCGAGCAGCAGGAAAGTGACGAGCGCGAATCCGGCCACAAGGACCCAGGCGATGCTCCGATGAGTGATACGCCGAGACAATACGATACCGTTCTCAGTGTAAGACGAGTAACCAGAGGCCGTGTGAGATAAGCCGAGGGCCATTCTAGTCAGCATCGACGGAAACCTTCCTTTCCGATATCCGGCTCAAAGGCTATGGAAAAGTAGCGTTGATAAGGACATACCCCTCTCCTGGGTGAGTATTTACCGTACCTGGGCTAGTGCGAGTTGAACCGCTGTCAAGTGAAGATGAGTTGACGCGTCGTGTTCATGCGAATCGTTCCATTACTCATCTTGCTTTCGACGCTGGCGAACGCGCAGCCGTCGACTATCGCCCCGCCAACCGTCACCATAGACCAAGCCGTCCAAGAGGCATTGCAGAAGAACCTCGACCTGCTAGCGGCCAAGTACGAGCTGCCGATCGCCGAGACACGGATGATCACCGCCAGATTGCGGCCAAATCCGGTAGTTAGCCTCTCCGCCGATCATCTCGATATGTTGGGCACCGGTTACAACTTCATTAACAACGGAGGTCCGCCGGAGTATGCCTATCGGACCGACTTCATCCTGGAGCGCGGATCGAAACGCGAAGCGCGTATAGAACTCGCCAAACAGGATCAGTCTATCGCTCGCTGGAACGTGCTGAATGCGGCCAGGTCCGTTGTCTTCGACGCGCAGAGCGCCTTCCTCGATGTGCTGGCGGCGAAGGAGAACTTGCAACTCGCTGAGAGCAATCTTAAGGCCTTGCAGGAAATAGTGAACGTGAACGACACGCGAGTAAGGTCTGGCGATCTTGCGCAGGTAGAACTCTCTCGATCTCGGGTTGCGGCGTTGCAATTTCAGGCTGCCGTTCAGCAGGCCCGCATCCGGCTCACAGAAGCAAAGAACCACCTGCAACTGCTGATCGGGCGAACAACATTATCGCCTGACTTCGATGTTTCGGGTCAGTTCCGGCGCGAAGTGCCCCCGTTGACATTTGATGAGCTATCGGCACGAGCCATCCGCCAGCGACCCGATCTCGAGGCAATCCGGGCGTCACAGGCCAGATCTCAGGCAGACCTGCGTCTGCAAATTGCGCAAGGCAAGATCGACTATACCGTAGGCTCTGAGTACCGCCGGCAGCAGGGAATCGCAGGCACCGGCAATTCCTTGGGCTTCTTTTTTAGCGCGCCGCTCCCGGTATTCAATCGCAATCAAGGCGAAATCGAACGAGCTCGACGCGAATCGGAGCAAAACACAGCGCGTTTGCGAGCGCTGGACGCCACGATTCGGAATCAGCTTACAAGCGCATGGCAGCGATACCAAAGTTCTCGAGCGCTGCTCGATCAGGTGGAGAGCACCATGATCGACCAGGCGCAACAAGTGAGGAAGACGACCGAGTATTCCTATCGCCGGGGTGAAGCGACGCTGGTCGAGTTTCTCGATGCCCAGCGCGCATTCAACGACACGATGCAGACCTACAACGAGGCGCGCGCGGACTATGCACGCAGCCTGTATCTGCTGGATGCGTTAGCCGGGACGCGACCAGCTTCTTCGGAGTTGACCCCATGAGGCTTTGCCTTTTGTCGATCGTTTTGGCCGCCATCACGTTTGTTGGTTGCGGCGGATAAGAAGGGAGATCCCGTCGCGGCCAAAACCCCGATAGCGAAAACGAACCCGGACGAAGTTGTCTTACCTTCGAACTCACCCAAACTTCGCGAAATCAAAGTTGAGACGGTCGCGACAGCGGATGCTCCATCTGACGAAGTGGGGTCGCCCGGCAAGGTGGAAGTGAATCCCAACCGTGTGGCTCACGTTCTTCTGCCCCTGCAGGGACGAATCGCGAAAGTCTATGTGAAGATCGGCGATGCGGTTCGCCAGGGTCAGACCCTGCTGGAGTTGGAGAGTCCTGATGCCGATTTGGCGATGTCGACCTATCTGCAGGCCGGCGCCGCTCTTACGCAAGCCAAGTCGGTCGCCGCAAAGTCACAGGCCGACGTGGATCGCACTCGCGATCTGTTCGAAAACAATGCTGTAGCGAAAAAAGATGTGCTGAACGCCGAAGCGATGTCTACGCAGGCGAAAGCCGCGGTGGAGCAGGCGGAAGCCGCGCTGCAGCAGACTCTACGACGACTGGAGATTCTCGGACTTAAAGCCGGGAGCTTTCGGCCAGCACGTCGAGGTCAAGGCGCCGGTTTCCGGCAAGGTTCTCGAGATGACGATCGTGCCGGGAGAGTATCGAAACGATACGAGCTCGCCGGTGCTGACGATCGCCGATCTGAGCACGGTCTGGGTGACATCCGATGTGCCGGAGAGCTCGATTCGGATGGTTCGCAAGGGGGAACGTGTCGAGATCGAACTGGCCGCCTATCCAGGAGAAGTGTTTCGCGGCCGCGTCACACAGATCGCCGATACCGTCGATCCGCAGACCAGAACCATCAAAGTTCGGGCCGAAATCCAAAACCTCGACGGAAGATTCCGGCCCGAAATGTTCGCGCGCATTCGTCTGATCTCCGGGACACAAGCGCGGCCGGTCATTCCCGTCGCGGCGGTTTTGCAAGGCGAGTCCGGATCCTATGTCATGCGCGAAGTAGCAGCCCGGCCGTTTTCGACAAACTCCTGTCACACCGGGAGACCGGCTCGGTGAGAAGATCGCCGTGTCGCAAGGCCTGAACGTCAGGCGATCACGTGGTGACCGATGGAGTATTGCTGGTCAGGAACTGAAGGTACGGAAGCCTCCGGCTCATGATTGCGAAACTGCTTCGCTTTGCGCTCAAGCAGCGCTTTATCACCTTGCTGATCGGACTCACGTTGATCGGCGCCGGAATCTGGTCCTTTCAACAACTGAAGATCGAGGCTTATCCCGATATCTCCGATACCCAGGTCGTCATCGTCACGCTCTTTCCCGGCCGAGCCGCTGAAGAAGTCGAGCAGCAGGTCACCGTCCCTATGGAACGGGCTCTGAACAGCGCTCCTAATGTGATTGCGCGGCAGATCGAGAACGATTTTCGGCTTGTCGGTGGTGGAGCTGACATTTTCTTACGGGACGAACGACTACTTCGCCAGGCAGGTAGTGCTCGAAAAGCTGCGGGATGCCGAGCTTCCCGACGGAGTCGTTCCGGCTCTGGGCCCCATGTCGACGCCGATCGGCGAACTGTACCGCTACACCGTTTCGGGCGGCGGACTCGACTCGATGAAGTTCCGGGAACTGCAGGACTGGGTCATCACCCGCGATTTCTGCAGGTTGACGGCGTCGCCGACGTCACGCCTTTCGGCGGGCTGATCAAGCAGTTTCAGATCGAAGTCGATCCACTGCTGCTCACGAAATACAACCTGTCCATCGCCCAGATCGCGCAAGCCGTCCGGGCGAACAACACCAACGCGGGCGGCGCACTGCTGGACAACAAGCAGCAGGCGATGGTGATTCGCGGTGTCGGACAGATTGACAGACATCTCCGACATCGAGAACATCGTCGTCAACGAGTCCGGCGGCGTTCCCATTTTCGTGCGCGATATCGGTCACGTCCGCATCGGAGCCGCTCCGCAGACGGGCATCTTCAGCGTGAATGACACGACCGGCGGAGTCGAAGGCATCGTGCTGATGCGCCGCGGCGAAAACCCGTCCGAAGTGCTGGACGGGATCAAGGAAGCGGTCGAAGAGCTGAACACCACGCGTCTGCCGAAAGGCGTTCGAATCGACGCCGATCTACGATCGAACGGACCTGGTTAACAACACACTCGCATACCGTCATCCACACGCTGATCGAAGGACTCGTCATCGTCATTTTCGTGCTGTTTCTGTTCCTGGGAAGCGCGCGCGCGGCGCTGCTGACTGCCATCACGATTCCGCTTGTCTCTCCTGTTCGCATTCGTCTGCATGCACTTCAGCGGCATTCCGGCGAATCTGCTCAGCCTCGGCGCGCTCGATTTCGGCATCATCGTGGACGCGCACGCTCGTGATGGTGGAGCATATACTCCACACCATTGAACATCGCCAGCACCGCCCGGACTTCTGGTTCGAGGGCGGCGATTCTGGCGCCGTTCGCGACGCCGCACTGGAAGTCGAGCGGCCGATCTTCTTCTCGCTGCTGATCATCATCTCGGCTTATATCCCGCTGTTCACGCTGGAGCGCGTGGAGCGACGGCTGTTCACGCCGATGGCGTTCACGGTCTGCTACGCGTTGCTGGGTTCGATGTTGCTGGCCCTTACACTGATTCCCGGTGCTATCGCACATATCTGTTCCGCAACGGCGCAAGAACTTGGGACAATCCGGCTGCTTGTCCGGCATTGAGCAGGTTCTACGCCAAAGCCCTGGCACTGCGGCGATGCGCAGACCGGGCCTGGTGGTCGCGGATGCCGGCATCATCGTCCTCGGCGCGTTCGGCATCGGCAGGGCTTCTTGGGTCCGAGTTTCTTCCGAGTCTGGATGAAGGTGTCATCTGGGTTCGCGCGAATTTGCCCGCCGGGCATTTCGCTCGATAAGTCGGCGGACATGGCCAGCTCGTATTCGCGGCATCGTCGAGCAGTATCCGGAAGTAAAGCTGGTCAGCTCGCAAGCGGGCCGCAACGATGCCGGAACGGATCCTTATGGTCCAAATCGAAACGAATTTTTCCTCGCTCTGAAGCCATATGACACCTGGCCGGACGGCATGAACAAACGAAGCTCGATCGAGAAACTCTCGAAAAGCTGAATGCCGAAATTCCCGGCGCGGCTTTCAGCTTTACGCAGCCGATCATCGACAACGTCACCGAGTCGGTAACCGGTTCAGCTGCCGACCTGGCGGTCATCATCACCGGTCCGAACTGCACGATTTGCGCCGATCACGCGCAACAGACCCTGGAGCTGCTGCGCAGAGTTCCGGGCGCTGCGGATACTGCGATCGAACAGGAACCGGAACAGGCGCAAGTCGCGAATTCGCATCGATCGGCAAGCCGTGGCGCGATTACGGACTCAACGTTCGTGACGTGCAGGACGTGATCGAAATGGCGATCGGAGGCCAGCCGGCCGGAACAGTGTTCGAAGGAGAGAGGCGATTCGACATCACGGTCCGCTACATGCCCGAAGCGCGCACGCGATATCACGTCAATCGGGAACATTCTCGTGTCAACGCAGGACGGCGGTCGAGTTCCGCTGTCGCAGCTTGGCGCAAATTCAAGTCGTGGACGGCGCCACCATCATCGCCCGTCGCGACAATCGCCGCCAGATCACGGTCCGAACCAACATTCGCGGAATCGATCAGGGAAGATTCGTCAAGGCGGCGCAGAAGGCATTCAACGCGAACGTGAAGCTTCCCGCCGGGTATGACGTGACTTGGGGCGGTCAGTTTGAGAATCTGCAGCGCGCGCAGAAGCGGCTGACGTTCATTCTTCCGGTGACGATCGCGATTATCTACGTGCTGCTGTTCTTCATGTTCGGTTCCGCCGTGTGGGCCGGACTGGTGATGATGAACGTCCTTTTCGCTCGTAGGAGGAATTCTTTTCCTCTATATGCGCCACATCAATCTCAGCGTGTCGGCGGCAGTTGGCTTTATCAGTCTGTTCGGCGTGGCAGTAATGAGCGGCGTGCTGGTCATCGCTGAAATCAATCGCCTGCGCCGATCGAATCCCGATATGCCGGTATCGCGAAGCAATTGTGAGGGATCACTCGCGCAGCTGCGGCCCGTGCTGATGATGATTCTGGTCGCGCTGCTCGGAATGGTTCCGGCTGCTCGCGCGTCGGGGATCGGCTCTGACGTGCAGCGCCCGCTTGCGACAGTGCTGGTCGGAGGTTTGCTTTCTACTCTGATTCTGACACTGCTGGCGCTGCCGAGCATGTACGCGCTGGTTGCGGCGCGTCAGGAACGGAGGCTGGCAAGATGACAAACGCCCAGCAACTATTAATCTACGTGGATGAAAACGATACCCACGGTGACGTGCCATTGTACGAAGCCATCGTGCGCAGACTCGTTTCGCTGGAAGCTAGAGGCGCTACCGTGACTGCAGGCATCATGGGTTTCGGCAAACATGGCCGAGTACATCGCAAGCGGCTGTTCGGGGTCTCCGACGACCGTCCCGTTGTCATCTCGGTGGTCGACACAGCGGACAAAATCGAAAAAATCGTTGCCGCCATCAGTCCACTGGTGCGTGAGGGTCTGATGATCGTGACCGACTGTACGATCGTATCGTAGCGTAGCGCCTCATCATATGACGTAGTCGAGATGATTCAGAGAGCGCGAACTGTCTTGTTCGCAGCAGCATCTTAGAGACCATGTGCAGTTCCGGATCATACAGAACCAATATCGTCCACCCAATTGCTAGCGCGGCCACTGCGATGTGCCATTCGTACGCTCGAACTCCATGCCAAAAGCGCTGCATAGCAGCTCCGAAAGCATATCCCAAGAACCCTAGCGGTATCACCCAAAGCGCCGCGCCTAGAGCGTTCAATGACGAAAATACCGATGGCCGCATCCCGGTAACGCCGCATGCCGCTGGTATGGCAAGTCGAAAGCCAAAGATGTATCGCGAGAACAACAGAAGCAGCACGGATCGGCTGCGAATCCAATCCTGAACTCGTCCGTACTTTGGATGTTTCGATATCTTTCTTTCGAAATACTGCCGGCTGCGCGTTCGGGAGAGGTGATAAACGGTCTCATTTAAAAGCGTGCTCGCAAGAGCTGCGGTGCCGAGAACTCCAAGAAAACTAAGGTGCCCCTGATGACTTAGGAACGCAGCCGTCATCAACGTAGCATCGCCTTCTATGAGCGATCCGAAGAAGACCAGGACATATCCATAGTCGATCATGCCTTCCGTTAGAGTACGACGGGAACGATCTCAAAAACAGTTCAGCCCGAACGGAGGTCATCCGCTCGGGCTGGAAAAAAAGGACGTTTGTGTTTTTTTAACTATTTGCTTGCAGGAGCCGTCGCCGCATCACTGGACTTCTTCTTGCTGTGATGCTGCTTTTTGCTCTTCTTTGCCGTCTTAGTGGAATCGGCCGTGCCGGCCGCGGGGGTCTGAGCGACGGCGAAAACCGATCCGAAACTGGCCAAAGTTAAAAGTGCGGTAGCAATTCTCATGTTGTGGTCTCCTTGTTTAGGGCGGCGTCATTCCTTTGTGCCGCTTACATTCCCAGGATGCCGCAGAAACGGAAAACTCACGATAGCCTCAGAAGGGGAACAGAGTTGGCCCGTGAGTGGGATAGGCTTTTCTTAATCTTTCGGCAGCTACAGGCTGGCCAGTAGTCGAGAGGCGAAGGCTTTCTGGTATGATCGGGGGACAGTTAACGGTAGTGTAGTCGAAAGGACAAGTTTGCGAGTTTACCTGCTCAATCCGCGCGTCGTGTTCGCGTTGACAATGGCGAACTGCGCGGGAGCTTTAATTTGCGAATCCATATAATAAATCCCAGTGATACCGCTTTTGGTACGGCGGTCATCACGCCGCGATGGCTCTTCGTCCTGGCAGCTGCCACTCCTGCCCAATTTGGCGACCCCATCTTGTGTGACGAGACAGTGGAAGCCCTTGATCCTTCTACAATCAATGCGGGCGACATTGTAGGCATAGGCATTCACACGGGCAATGCGCTTCGCGGATACGCTGTCGGTCGCTTAGCCAGAGAGCGCGGAGCATTCGTGGTGTTCGGCGGCATTCATTCCACGCTGTACCCTGAGGAAGTCTTCGAGCATCGCGGCGCCAATTGCGTGGTTCGCGGTGACGGAGATCTGGCATGGGGCCAGGCGCTCCGTGACCATGTTGACGGAACGACGGAACGCATCTACGAAGGCGGGCGCGTCGAGGCGGATCAGTTCAAAGTTGCGCGTTGGGATCTCTTAAAACAATCGCATTATATGTGGGCGTCAGTCCAAACGGTGCGTGGATGCGCCAAGCATTGTTCTTTCTGTTCCGTGTGGCGGACCGATGGCCAGCGCCCGCGCCAGAGGCCGTCGGATCCCGTAATTGAAGAAATCGTCGAGCTCCGGCGCCGGGGATTTCGTTTCATCGCTCTCGCTGATGACAACTTCTATCCGGTATCCCTCACGGACATCAAGCTGGCCGAGCGCCAAAACAATCTCGCCAGAGTGGCGCAACTCAAATCGATCCGGGAAGAACGATTTGAACTGATGGCCCGCTTGGCCGAGCTGCCGAATGACATGGTTTTCTTCACGCAAATCACCATGGAATCGGCGGAAGATCCTGAGTTTCTCGACGCGATGCGGAACGCTCGAATCAAGGGAGCCCTTGTCGGTGTCGAAGCGGTGACGGAAGCAGGACTGAAAGCCGTATTTAAGGACTTCAATCTTTCCGGCGAAAACCTGGTGGAGCGTCTGCAGCAGTTTCAAAAACACGGAGTGCATGTTCTCGGATCCTTTATTTTCGGACTGCCGACCGATCGCGAGGACACCTTCAAAGCCACTGAAGAACTGGCTTCGCGTTCCGGGTTGACATTCGCTCAATTCGTGATGCTCACTCCGTTCTGTGGAACTGTCGATTTTGAGCGTTGGGAGAAGAGTCTCGGCGCAGATCCACCCAAGGTGGAGGGAATTCCGATCACCCGATACTGGTTGATTCCGCCTGAGAAACGTCCCAAGATGTTCATGCCGCATCCGACGATGAGTTCAGAAGAAATGCGTGAGCGCACGCAAGGTGTTTGGGACAACTTCTACAGCATCGGCGCCGTTTGGAAACGCTCGCGCTGTACACCGAACCTTAAAGCCCGCCTTGCGTTTGTATTCATCTCGAAATTGTATCGGCAGATGTATGCTAGCACCGGAATCGCCACTGACAGTGCACGGCGCGAACGGGCCAACCTTTGGGCTCGTAGGATCGCTAAGCTGACCCGCCGGTTATTCCAGGCCGAGCCTATGCCGGATCTTCAGGTCCCGCGCCAGTTGCCTAGATCCACAAGCAACAATCCTCTCCAGGTGCTGAACTAATGGCAGAGGCAGAATCCATTAGACTGTGTATGGCATGGCACAACTCTCCAGGCGCGAACTATTCGGCGCGGCAGCCGCAATCGCTACACAGCAATTGGTGAAAGCGGCCACGAGCGACCGCGGCTTTACCATCTGCGCTTTCTCAAAACACTTTCAGTGGACAGACGTCAAGGGCGCAGCCCAGACAATGCGTGACCTCGGCTATGAGGGCATCGATCTCACGCTTCGCAAAGGTGGCCATGTCCTACCGGAACGCGTGCAGGACGACCTGCCCAAAGCTGCCGAAGTGATAGGGCAAGCGGGCCTGAAATTTCCCATGGTGACGACCGATATCGTCGATACTAAGTCGCCATACGCAGAGCCCGTCATGAAAACCCTTCAGGCGCTGGGAATCCGGCGCTATCGCTGGGGAGGCTTCAAATACGATCTGAAACGAAGCATCCCGGATCAACTCACCGAGTTCAAAGCGCGTGTGAAGGATCTCGCTGCAATGAATAAGCATCACGGCCTTTGCGCGATGTATCACACCCATTCCGGTGTGGCGCAAGTGGGTGCGTCCATGTGGGACTTATACCTGCTGCTGAAAGATTTCGATACTGAGTCCGTCTCTGCCAACTACGATATCGGGCACGCAACCGTGGAAGGCGGGTACGGCGGTTGGATTCATAGCGCGCGCCTATTGGCGCCGTACATGAGAGGCGTGGCCGTGAAAGACTTCAAGTGGGAGAAAAACGAGAAAGGCGACTGGGCGCCGGGCTGGTGTCCGCTTGGCGATGGGATGGTGAACTTCAAGCAGTTTCTGCCGATGCTGAAGCAGGCTGGATTTTCCGGTCCGCTCCAGCTCCACATGGAGTATCCCCAACTAGGTACAGCTGCGTCCGGGAAATCAGAAAGCAGCCTGCCCAAAGACAAGCTGCTCGCCTTGATGCGTCACGATATCGCGAAGTTGAAGGAACTGCTAAATGGCGCGGGAATGTCTTAATTGAGCTTTGTAAAAGCGCCACCGGCCTGCTTGCTTCGCTGCGCAGCGTCCATGAAGGAAAACATTTCGAGCGTCTCGGCCTCGGGTACGGGAGGTTTGCCCGTGCGGAAGAACTCGACAATATGTTCGAGCATGGGAAGGTAATCCACTTTGGCGAGTTTGGGATCGCTCTGCAGGACCTGTTGTTTCTCACGGAAAACGACGCCGCCAAATGGTCCGTACGGCCGCATAACCCGCATCGTTCCGATCCGGCCCCCCTTCCACTTGCCGACCACAACATCGGCCTCATCTTCTGAAGTCATTGAGACGCTTTCGCAACCTGCTCCGAGTATCGTGTAAAGAAGCTCAACGGTGTGAATCCCGTACCACGTAAGCTGTGTTGTGTGGTGCTCCTCGGTCGGGCCAGGACCCCATACAAAAGCTCCTCGAGCATCCGCAACTTTCAAGCTCTCTGCAAAAGGACCGAAGCGCAGAGACGAAGTGCTGAACCAGGGCACGCCGGCGCTATGCGCCAGCTTAGAAATTTCTTTCGCGTCGGCGTATGTGGCTGCGAGCGGCTTATCGATAAAAACCGGCTTCTTGCCCTCGAACACTTGCTTCGCTTGCTCCAGATGGACGCGGCCATCGACACTCTCCAACAGAACGGCGTCCACTTTCTTCAGCAATGTTGGAATATCGGGAACAATTTCGACCCCGTACGTTGTATGCAGTTCGTCGGCATACTTGTCCACCCGCGTTCGGCTCGATTCCACGTCCGGACTGCCGCCCTTATAAGCGGCGACAATCTTCGCGCCGGCGAACGTCGCCGAGGGATTGGCAGAGTTCAGCGCCTTGGCAAACGCGACAGCGTGGGATGTGTCCGTGCCGACGATGCCGATTCGTAAATCTGCGCCCTGAATAGCCATTACCGTCAAGAGGAACAGGAGTGCTGAGTGCAGATGCATCACTACAGCCTATCAGCGTCATGGAGGCTATTCGTATCGTAACGCTTCGGTGGGGTCCAAACGCGAGGCGCGGATTGCCGGAATCAGTCCGCTTAAAAGCCCCGTAAGAACCAGAACCACGGTTGAGATCAGTACCGTGGTCACATCAATTCTCAACTTCAAGTCCCCGCGACCGGAAGTATCCTCAAATAACGGTCCGAGCATCGGCATCGACCCGACAGAGAGCGCGATTAGAAAACTCAGGCCGATTCCGATCAAGCCGCCGGCCACCGTCAGCGCCAGCGCTTCGCTCAGAAATTGAAACCGGATGTGCTTGCGCTTGGCTCCCAAAGCCATGCGCAGACCGATCTCGCGAACCCGTTCGTTGACCGACACCAGCATGATGTTCATCACGCCGACTCCGCCGATACCCAGTGTGAGGATGCCGATGAACAAAAGCAGCACTTTCAGGCCAATCGTGATTCCGTCGATAACCGGCCGAAACTCCTGCCGTCCGAACATCTGAATCGCGCGCTTGTCCGTCGGAAGAAATCCCTGACGTTTTCCGACCGCCTGCCGCACTTGCATCATCGCGTCGGCTTCGAAAACGGGACTCACCGGCATGAAGACCATCACCGATGCATATCGAGTGTTCCAGATATCTCCCGCAGCCGTATAAGGAATGAAGAGAGACTCGTCATCGCTGCTGAAGTAGTTGCTCAATTGCAGCTTGTTATCCATTACGCCAATGACGGTAAATCGCACTCCGGAGATTGCGATCGTCTCGCCAACAGCTTGCCTCCCGCTGAATAATTTCTGCTTCAGTTTGCCACCCATTACCGCGACACGCCGTCGTTCGGAAAAGTCTTCGCGGCTGATCCACCGGCCCTCACTCGGCACTTCATTGCGAATCTCACCGTATTCCGAGCACACCCCACGCACGGCTCCGCTTGCGGTCCTCTCCTGATACTGGATTGCCGGTCTGCTGACGGTCTCCAGACAGACGTGCTTTACAAGCGGCGCCTCCTGACGCACTACATCCACGTCCGCTTGTTCGAAACGGATCTTTTTGCCGGCGCGCTCGCCTCCCGCTTGCTCGCTGGTTTGTCCAGGCCAGCAAATCACAGCGCTCTTGCCGAACGCCTCGAAACCCTGCACCAGAACGAAACGAAAGCCGTTTCCATATGAGATCAGCAGCGTCACAGTGGCGATGCCCCATACGATCCCGAGCATGGTTAAAAAGCTTCGCGTCGGATTACGCTTGAGAGCGTCCCAAGCCTCAACGAGGAGATCGCGAAGCATCGCTATCCCCCAGCCTCATATCGCAGAGCCTCGATTGGATCGATAGAAGCCGCCCTGCTGGCGGGATACATCGCCGCTCCGATTGCGATCAGGCCCAGAAGCGTGAATGACAGCATGGATGCGGCAGGAGTCGGCAACAAACCGGCAAAAAACGGAGGCATCGGCAACTTGTTTACAGCCGCGCATATCCCATACGCGACTGCCAGGCCGATGCCTCCGCTCAACAGCACGATGAATAATGTCTCCAGGAAGAATTGCGTCAGGATAGATCCGGCAGTGGCGCCCACAGCCTTACGGACACCGATTTCCCGCGTACGCTCGCGAACCGCTACCAGCATCACGTTCATGACGCCGATTCCTCCGAGGAATAGTGTGACTACGCCCACTGCGCCGAGAAAGTATTTCATTCCATCCGTCATGGCGCGGAATCGCTGCTGGCCTTCAACCGTGTCCCAGACGGGGACCGCCTCTTTGTCGCGAGGATCGAAATTGTAAATACGGCCGAGCGTGCGCGCGATTTGCGCCCGGCATTCTTCATGCTCCTCGATTGACTTGGGCTGAGCGAGCATCTGGTCTATGTTGTCCGGGTCGGCTGGAGGCTTGCTCGGAAAATCGCGCAGCATCGCGGCAAACGGGACGAATACCTTCGTAACATCGCGCCCGTCGTAGCTGGAATCCTGCTCCTTGAACCTCATCACGCCGACAACTGTGTAGGGGAAGTCTCGAATGTGAATTGTTTCCCCAACTGCGTTACGCGAGCCGAATAGCTGCTTCTTCGAATCCGTTCCCAACACTGCGACCCGCCGGCCTTGTCGTTGGTCTTCCCAGTTGTAGAATCGACCTTCTCCGATGTCGATGCTGCGAATCTCCTGGAAGGGGGGCAGGGAACCCGTAACCAGCAGAGAAGCGCTATTGTTCGCGCTTCTCACCGGCGCTCCGCCCAATCCCAGTTCCGGCAATACATATCGGCATGCTGTTGCTTCCGCCTGGATCATCTGCGGATCTTCGGCGTGCCAACGGAGCTTACGTCCCGCTCTCGCGCCTCCCGTCTGCAGACTTGTGCGCCCCGCGAAAACGATCATCAGATCTTTGCCCAGATTATCGGTTTGCTTCTGCTGCCCGGCGCGTAGACCTTCGCCCGCGCCGACCATTAGCGTGATAGAAACAATCCCCCAGGCAATGCCGAACATGGTGAGAGCGGTTCGGACTTTATGGGCCCAAAGAGTTCGGAATGTATCGAGGAACAGGTCACGAAACGTCACTGCAAGATTACCTGCTGACCTTCATTCACGCCCGCAATCACTTGCGTCTTCACACCGTTCGAGATCCCGAGCTGTACCGGAATTTTCTTCTTGCCCTTTTCGGCCACCGAGTCCGGGATTTCTACGAAGCTCTTCCGCTGCCGATCGTAAATAACGGCGTTCTCCGGAACGATCAGGACACCCTTCTTCTCCTCGAGAATGATCTCGGCATTCGCGCTCATGTTGGCTTTCAATTCGCCGCCTGGATTTTTGATGGATACACGAACTTCGAATGTGGTGACGTTATCCTTTTCCACTCCAAAGGGCGAGATCTTCGTTACCTGACCTTCGAACTTGCGATCTTTAAACGACTCCACCACGATGCGCGCCGGTTGATGAAGAAATACCCGGCCGATATCGGCCTGGTCCACCTTACCCAAAACGTAAACATCGCCGACATCTCCCAGCGTCATCACCAGCGTCGCCTGCGATCCGAGCACGAGAATCGAACTGACTGCATCGCCGACTTCTACGTTCCTCGACAGCACCAGACCATCCATCGGGCTGACAATCGTCGAGTTGCGTAGGTCCTCATCGGCGCGTTCCAGTGCCGCCCGAGCCTGCGCAACCTGCGCCTTCGCTTTTGCTGTATCCGCTCGTGCTACGGCGACGTTTCGCACAGCCGCCGCTTGCTTCTGCACGCCGAGTTGGTAAAGCTTATCCGCATCCTCTAACGCATTGCTCGCGATCAGTCCCTGCGAGAACAGCTTCTTCGCTCGATCGGCAGCCGTCTTGAGGAACCCGACCTCGGGACCCTCAGCTTCCACTCTGTTCCGTTCATACGCGGCCTGCGCCGAGTCCTCTGCCGCCTGGGCAGCCTGTAGGTAAGCCTGCGCCTCCCGCACACGAGCTTGCAATTCTTCTTTGTCTAGTTCGGCCAGCACTTGGCCGGACTTCACCCAATCACCGTAATCGACAAGGATCTTCTGGACGATGCCGCTCGCCTTCGACTTCACTTCCACTTTCGATCGAGGTTGAATCTTGCCGGTTGCCACCACCGATCGCGCCAAATCGCCCTTCTCGACCGTGACGAGCTTGGAGGCATCAATCTTTGGGTCGGTTTTCAATGCCCCGCGAAGCTTATAACCCGCCCCGCCGAGGACAAGCAAGCCCACCACCGTGGCCACGACCCACTTCTTCGAGCGTTTTCCGTTTCTTGCCATTCTCTAACCGATACGAAGTTGAGACGGCGGAAGTTCCGAAAAGTCCTTTTTGGAGCCCGCGCGCCTAGGGTACAGATAACGTGACTGGGATATTCACCTGCTGTGTAACTCCCCCACTGGCTGTCACTGATACTATGCCGTGATAGGCGCCAGGAACCAAACCCGCTGAAGTTACGCTCACTGTGAACGGTTCTCCAACCAGGCCTGTCAATCGATTTACGGTCAGCCAGGAGGCGCCATCCGCTGTGCTCGCGTGGGCGGCGTACGGAAACGGCTCAGGGAAGTTAGCCGATGTTGCGATCTGCCACGCCTGTGGCTGGGAGCTCGTGGCGCTGATGCTATCCAGAGACAGCGATAGCCGATACGGCGTCGCGGTCACCACCCGAATTCGATCGATGCCTGTTTCGGGGATCAGCATGTTGCCTTTTGAATCGAACGTTGGAGCGCCAGGACCACCCTCGCCGCTGTGAAGGCTCGCCTGGACAGCCGGGCCTCCGTCGCCGAGCTCCGTCGCGAGGGCGCTGCCCGCTGCCGTATGGATGATTCCATCGGTTGTCACACGTAGGATCTGCGAGCCGTGGGCCAGATACATGACGCCGTTGCTATCGATCGTTATGGACCGAACTTCGCACAACTGAGCTTGGAGCGCTGGCGCCCCGTTGAATCCGAACTCTGCTCCCGCTGGTCCTGCGGCGCATGGCTGTCCATTTCCCACAACCCGGGTCAGAGATCCGTCGGCATTCACTTCGCATCACCATTCCCGTGATTGCATTTGGGAGGGCGCGCGTCCACGCTAGAAAAATGTTGCCCTGTGGATCGACCGCGACTGCGCTATAGTAATCGATCCCCTGCTGACCGGGACCAGCAATTGTCGTAATGATGCCGCTGGTATCGATCCGGCGCAATCGTGCATTGGAAGTATCTGCGATGTAGATGTTGCCCTTGGCATCGAATGCCAGACCGCCGGGCTCGTTCAGAGTTGCGTTTATCGCCGGAGCGCCGTCGCCCTGCGCGCGATTGAGTCCCGTGCCAACCCCCGTTCCCGCCACCAGGTGGATAGTTCCATTCGATGTGATCTTACGAATGCGGCTGTCACCGGTGATCACATAAAGGTCGCCCTTTGGGTCCACGGCAAGGGGACCGGGGCCGGAGATGGTCGCTTCGGACGCCCGTCCACCGTCACCCGAATATCCGGCCTGGCCGGTTCCCGCAAACGTGCTGATCGTTTCATCGATGGCGATCCTGCGGATACGATTCCCTCCGGAGTCGCTTACATACAGATTCCCGGCGGCATCGATTGCGGCTCCCCCTAACCGGTTGAATGTCGCATGGATAGCAGGGCCGCCGTCGCCGCTCGAGAATGGATTTTGGGGAGAATAACCGATTGCGTTACCGCTTAGCCCAACCGGAACGCTCTGTCCGCTTCCGGCCACCGTTGCAATCACGCCCTCAGGCGAGATCCTTCTCACGCGAGCGTTCCCAAAATCGGCGACGTATAAGGCGCCTGCTCCGTCGAGGGCGAGTTGTGCTGGATTGCAGAGCTGCGCGCCCGTCGCGAGTCCGCCATCGCCCGAAAATTCGCACGTTTGGAAGGACGGTGGCAGAAGAATATTCACCAGGCTGGCGCCGCTGCCTGCAATCGTGCTTATCGTCCCGTCCGGAGCAACCTTGCGGATACGATTGTTGCCCGAGTCGGCAATATAGAGACCACCATCTCCGGCAATTGCGACCGCACTGGGGCCATTCAACTGGGCAGCCGTCGCTGGACCTCCGTCGCCGCTGAATCCAGCCGCGCCACTGCCCGCAATCGTTGTCACGGAACCACTTGCGCTGATTCTCAGAACCGTATGGCCCAGCCATTCCGTCAAGTAGAGATTGTCTTGGGCGTCAATACTCAGACCCTCCAACTGTCTCGGACCTGTTCCTGTGGAATTCGGCAGAGTGTAAACGGTTCTAATGATCCCCGTTGGGGAAACCTGGCGGATACAACCGCAGAGACTTTCGGCGACATCCAGGTTGCCCTTCGAATCGAATACGATGCCTCGCGGCGACGCCAGTTGCGCTGCGGTCGCTGGTCCGCCGTCAGTCTCGAATCCGGGCGTGGCTCCGCCGCCTGCGAACGTAGACACTCTCCCGTCCCGGTCGACGCGATAGACACGGCCTGCTCCGGCGTCGGCCAGGTAGAGATTTCCAGATGAATCCTCCGCCATCCCGCGCAGAACCGAGATCCGGAGATTACTGGCTAGTGTGCCGTCCCCGATCGTGCCGTCCTGGGGTTCGCCGCGTCCAACGATCGCCAGCAGCGAGCCATCTGGTTCCACCCTCTCCACCAAAGTTCCGTCGTGGAATAGCAGTCGTCCCGTCGGCTTATCCAAGAGTAAGCCGTATACGAAATTAAGTGGGGCGCTCAACGCCGGCTGACCATCAACAGCGTTGCGATGGCCTCGTGGGACCCCGGCTACCGTAAAAATATTCTGCCCATACGCCGTACATACGAGCCCTGAAAGGCTCAACGTCAGAATCGTCCCTTTCGAGAAGCTCATTCCTCCAGGCATCACTCCCATGAATGATTATTAGACTCGCTTCGCGTCCTTATACAGACCTGCGGCAATTCGGGATGAGATTGAACCATCCGAAGGAAAATGTACGCCGAGTGCTGTCAGATTTCGAGCAGAATGGCTCGGACCGGCTGTTTCTTGGCGATTTGCAGAGAGTGGGCATAGAGTGCGACCTGGCGTTTTTCGTCAGTTCCGCTTTTTCCTGTCTTGTAATCCACAACCGTCCACATTTCGCCGTCGAAGTACACCATGTCGGCGCGGCCCTCCACCAACCGGCCATCGTCCAGCTTCACGGAAATCGGCAGTTCGCGGAACAAAGGTCGCGCTGTGGAGGCTGTCCGCAGCAGTTCATGATCAAAGAGTGAGATAACAAGTGCCGCGGCCGGCCCTGCGTCCTCAGCTATGCAGCCGCACGCCCGGGCATGATACCTGGCGAGCCGCTGAAGTTCATCTTCCTGCAGCGGGAGATTCACCGTCTCCATCAGCTTGTGCACCAATCGGCCGAACCGTCTTGCATTCGATACCTTACGCGGCATCGGAACCGAGAGCGACACCGGCTCCGAAAGTTTCAAGCCCCTGGCCCTGGTCGCTTCAATCACGTCGAAAGATGGGCGGGACCCGTGCTCAATGCGCGATCGCCTCAGCGCCTGCCACTCGCCATACTGCTGGACCCCCGCCTCGTCCGAGCCCTTAAGCAACGATTCCTTTTCGATGCCCCCGTCTGACTTTGCAGAAAGATCCAGGAGCTTCGGATCGAACCACAACACCTCACAGCCGCCTTCCCGGCCGTAGTGAACGCCCGGAGCCACAAACATCTGGTCCCCGCACTCGGGCGGCGCTTCCAGAACAGTGACGCCGCGGCCCACACGCCATCGATCTTCGGTGGGATAGAGCGACGGATAAAGCGGGGAGAGCCAGCTCGCCTCAAAGAATTCCGGCTTATTGACGAAAGAGATGTCGCCCACGGCGGAGACCACCAACAGGTCACGAGCACGAGTTGCAGCTACGTACGCCAGGCGAACCGCCTCTTCACGTTCTGCCGCATCCTCCTTGTCCATATTGTCGAGGAGATCTTGCGGCGCGCAACCCAACAATCGTTGTGCGCAAAGCTTGCGTTCAGAATCGATCCAGCGTCCGCTTCCTTCGGGTGAGACAAGGTTCGCCGTCAGATCGGCAAGGATTACCACCGGCCATTCGAGGCCTTTCGCTTTATGAACGTTAATCAGCTTCACCGCGTCCGATTCCTGTTCGAGGATCGGCGCCTCCTTCGCCTCCCCGCCTTCGGCCTGTTCCTCCAGATATTCAATGAACGATCGGAAGGAGGTCGCCTCGGCCACCTCAAACGACCGCGCGATGTCCAGAAGTCGGTACACGTTCGCGAGCACGCGTTTGCCTCCCTTGCGGAAAGCGAACGTGGTGAAGCCGCGTAAGGGCGCCAGCAACTCATGGATTGTCTGTGCAATCGGTCGCGTGTTCCGGCGCTTGTGTAACTCGCGGAGCAGATCGAATGCAAAAGCAATCCGCTCAAACTCGGGTTCGACCGGAGGTTCGGAGAAATAGTGGAGGCGCCGCTGATACTTCTCGCGATATTGAAACAGAGTGCTGTCCAGAACGCCAAACAGGTTTCGAAGCGTAGCGTAGAGACTGAGCTCATCCTCAGGCCACTCAATCGCGCGCAGGGCCGTCCGGATACTCGCGATCTCTTCCCGTTGGTGGAAAGACTTCGAGCCGATCAGGATGTGAGCAATACCGCGAGCTTCCAGAGATCTCACATAATCCTGTGTGAGATCGACTCCATTATTGGAGAAGCGGCGGAAGAGAATGCAGACGTCGCCTGCTTGCACGCTGCGGTATGCTTTCTCCTCTCGATCCCATACTTGATAGCCGCTCTTGTTCACCAGCCACTCGATGAATGCTGCCACTGTAGAAGGCGAGCACTCATTGATGCGCGCCTTGGAAAGATTGCGAGTCCCATAAGGCTTGGGCATAGGAAGCGCAATGATGTTCGGCTGTCCCGCCTTCGGTTCGCGGCCTCCACCAAGAGGAAGGTAGCCTGTCATTCCTGCAAAGGAGAAATTTACGAAATCCTGTATTGGCGTCGTGTTTCTCGAGCAATTTGTCAACTGCTCCGTAGCGGCTCCCCGCTCGGTCAGCGTTTTGCAAACGTCCTCGTACTGCCGGACATCGGCTCTCCTGAACCTGTAGATCGATTGCTTGCGATCACCTGCAATCACCGGATGTGTCCAAATCCGGCTCAGAACCTCCGCCTGGACCGGATCGGTATCTTGAAATTCATCGATGAAAACGTAGGGATACCGGGCACGGAAGTAATCGCGGGCAGCTTCGTTATCAAGTAGGCGGCGAGCACACAGCAGAAGATCCAAAAAATCCAATTGCCCGGCTCGCGCTTTCGCCTGATCGTAGCGATCGACCACCTGCCACAATTCGTTGCGCAGATCGACGACGAAATCCGCATCGATTTCCTGCCGGACGTCTTCGATATGAGCTCGCAGTTCCTCCCACGCAAATACGAGTTGCTCGCGCGATAGGCCCGAGAATATGGACCGAATCCCTGCTTGAGCCATCTATGATCTCGCGGAACTGATAACAGATCCGCTTCCCACGTGTCGTAATCAACGTTGCCGGTCACTCGAGCCTTCTCTACGCGGCTTGCGAAATCAGCCAGCGTTTGGAAGGATTGATAGAGATAGTCGCGTTCCTTTCTGTCACAGCGATTTCGCAGATGCAGAAATGTCTCGATCCGGCCAAGCGCTTCATCAATCTTCCCGTAACGATTGATTGCGTGGCGGCGCCATATGCCATCGTGATCGCGCCATTCCGCCAGTTTCCATGCCTCATACCGAAGCTTATCGATTGGCGCGACGGAAGACCGTTCTTCAAGCCGGGAGAGACGCGCAAAGCATCTACGCAGTACGGCCGAGTCATCTCGCAATCGATCATCCAGCCAATCGCGGAATACTCGCGCAAACACACGTTCGGGCGCGGCAAGCTCTTGAAACGCCGGATCCACGCGAGCTTCCACTGGGCGCTGATGAAGAAGGTGAGCGCAAAACGAATGAATCGTGCCGATGAACGCGCGCTCCAACTCGCCCAAGGCTGTCTCGAGATTATGCCGTGTTTCGTCCGACGAACCTGCCAGCTCTTCCTCAAGCCTTTGCCGAACTCTCAGCTTCATCTCGCCGGCGGCTGCATTCGTAAATGTCACCGCAACGATGTTCTCCGGCCGCACTCCGGAAGCCATCGCATGAACGATTCTGCGCACTAGCTGCGTCGTTTTCCCCGTGCCCGCCGAAGCATCCAGAATGCACGCTGATGGAACTGGTAATGGCGCGGCGCTCACAGCTTCCTCCGAATCAGTTCCAACTGATGCAGCTTCTGCTTGTGGGCTGCCCGTTCCTCTTCGTACGGTCCGCAGATCGGAGTATAGTCGCAGAACTCACATGCGTCCTTGCGAGGGCAGGTATGGAACTCGCCGTGATCGATCGCGTCATCGATATGCGACAGGAGACCTTCCATCTCATGACGCGCGCTCTCGTTGACGGAAATGTCGATGGATTGATAGTTGCCCCGCAGCGTGGCGTAATAAAGGCGTCCGATCGGCACGGACTGCCCAAAATCCTGCTCCGCCGCGAGTGCGTAGAGCACTGGCTGCAGCACCTCGCCCTTTCCTAAGCTGCGAGGTTTGTCTTTCGGCGGAGTCCCGGTCTTATGATCCACTACTCTGCGCGCTCCGGACGCGTGCTGTTCCAGGACATCAATCGCGCCCAAAATCTTGTAGCGGCCAAACACGGTCGTCTCGAAGCTTTGCTCGATCGCCACAGGTCGCCAGTCCTTCGCGATTCGGACATACTCGGCAAGCCAGCCCCGTAGATCCGCATGAAGACGTTCCAGTTCCTGTTCCCATACGCGTGGAATTGCGGGTGGATTTACTGCCGCTTCTTCCGCAGCAATCGCCCGCATCGCTTCATGGAGCGCCTCATATGCGGCGTGCAGATCCTCAGCAGGGAGGGTCAACTCGCGCATCATCCGCTCTTGCACGCGATGGAAAATCGAGCCGCGCGTTCGAGGATCCATTCGTTGAGCTGCCGAAGCCTCCGCCAGCGGCTTCAGCATCAAAATCGAATCCAAATAGAACCGGTAAGGACACATCGCAAACTGCTGAAGCGCTGTTGGCGAGTATGCCTTCTCTGTCAAACGCCGCGTCTTCAGAGCGAGTTGCGGCTCAATCTCTTCGAAGATGCCGTCCGTCGCATGCCATGCGCTATGCCAGCGCCGCCATCGATTGCGCAACACGCCGACTGCGAGCGGATTGATTCTGGCGAGGTACGCGGCCGAACCTTCCACGGGATTATGAGATTCAAACGGTCCCCTCAGTACTGCAAGATCATATTCGGTATCGTCGATCGCATCGCTGTAATTGTGCGGGGCAGGCCACGCGAGCGTCGTCTCGACATTCGATTCCGCATGCTTCTGCAACTCCGCCGGATCGAATGCCCGGCCACGCGCAACTCGCAGCACATCGTATGCGTAGAGCGATGGCACACGGGCCCGTCCTGTCGCGAGATCGATCCGCGAATAAGAAGCGATCAGGTGCTTATCTGCGCATGCCGCGGCCTGTTTGAGCAACTCGCGCTCGTTATCCTCGTCGATTTTGGGAATGCCATAGCGCTCGCGTTTCTCATTCAGCAGCAGCGGATCCTCACGAAAGGGACGTGGGAACACTCCCTCGCATAACCCGGGCAAGAACACGCAATCGAACGATATTCCTCGCGCATCTTCAATTCCGCCGATGAATACCTTGCCGTAACGCGTTCCCTCGGACGGTTCCCGAAAAGCTCTTAGATGCGGTTCGAGCAGGGAAATCACGTCCTGCAGATTGACCGGACCAATTTGCGATAAAGGCGTGAGCTCATCCAGAAACTCAACAATCGTGTGATTGGCGCGGAGGAACGACCTGGCCAGCTCAGCGATTCGCTCCAGCCACTCGCCCCAGGTTGCTTCCCTCGTAAGATCACCGAGCTTCTCGAGAAGTGGAAGCGCGAACGCCTCCAGTTCTTCTACCTGCTTTGCGCGATCGACATTGTCCGAGGAATCGATACGAATCGCCTCCAGGCGACTGCGCCATCGCGAGATTCCTCCGACAACTGCTGCGTTTACAATCAGACGTTCCCATCCATGGGAGCGAACATTTGGCGCCTGACCCAACGAAAGATATTCGAGAAAGCGAGTTGCCGTCAGTCCTTCTGCGGCACACTGAAGCAGCGAAAGCAGCGCGCGACCTGCAGAACTCGGCCGTACGCTCCCTCGGCTGAAATATACGGGAATGCCGGTGCGGGTGAACGCCTCTTCCAGAAGCGGCTGCAACCGCGCGGCATCTCGCGCCAGCACAGCTACCCGATCAAAGGGCATGCCCGACGCGGAGAACTCCATCATCCGGCGTGCGATCTCAACACACTCCAGCGATTCGCTCGACGCTGAGAACAGCGTGACTTCCGGCGGTTTGAAATCGCCGTCTAGCGTGAGCACAAGCGCCTCCGGAGCCGAGCCGGCGATAGCGTCCACAAATTGCCGTTCGAGCGCGTGTGGCGCCGGGACATCGAGAAAGATCACCGGAATCCCGCAAAAGGCGTGTCCACGCTCACGAACAACCTCGATCGCAAACCGGAACACCGTAGCAACATCGGCGTATTGCTGAGCTTCTAGCTCCTTCTCGTAAGCGGCAAGAAGGGTAGCAAGGTCATCCGCGACGCTGGCCATCTCCATCCGCAATTCGCGGAGCGTCCGGGAAAGGGCCCGCGCAAAGCCCTGTGTGTGAGCGATCGGAGCTAAATATTCGAGCTTCGCGTTCGGAGCAATACTCGCGATTAGCGCTTCACGCCCAATTGCAGAGATCTCGGTAAGCCCGAATTTGCAAAGCCGAGGCTCGGCCACCACACGAGCGAGATTCCGCAAGCTGATCGCGTGCGCGCCAACCACCGCGTCCTCGCAGGCGAGTCGCACCACTTCCGCCGCAGCTTCCGTTGTGGCCCCGACCACCAGCACTTGAGAGGAACGACTATGTTCGCGAACAAAATCGACAGCCCGCCTTACACAGGCTTGATAGTTAGGCGCGGAGATCTTGCTCGATGGCATCCAAATCCAACCGGACGCGACCGTCTTTCGTCACGAGCACGCGGTCTCTCACTTCATGCAAGCCGCTCGAATCGCAAATATAGGTCCGCAGCGATTCCGGATCGATAATCCAGACCTCAGGCACGCCCATCGCGAGGTACTCATCGGCCCGTATTTGAATTCGACTCAGGCGATCTTCTGGAGAAAGAATCTCGATGCAAAGAAGTGGCGGTATAGACAGTATGCGTTCGGTCGGTTTGCCGTCCGTGATCGCGATATCTGGAATGCGGAAGCGGGTGGGTTGCGTCCGCATTCTTACTTCTGTCATCACGCGAATTCCGGATGCATTTCTCTGATTATGCAGATATACGGCAATGAGCGTCTGCAAGATGCCGTGAGAAGTCTCCCCCAAGTTACGTTCCTCGATGACTCCATCTACATAGTCGCAGTCCGGGTCATACGACGTATGCAGGTACTCATTAACCGAGATGAGCGTAGCGGCCTGCATGTCTTCAAAGTAACACTAAGCCGCGGTGAGAGTATTCACCGTATTCGGCCGACGCGCCTCATAGGCGGCAATCTCCGTCTCATGCTGCAGAATGTAGCCGAGCTCGTCGACGCCCTCTAACATGCAGTGCTTCGAAAACGCGTCCACGGGGAACTCCACCGCGCGGCCGTCCGGTAAGACTAGCTTCTGCGCGGCCAGATCGACCGTTACCGTGTACTGCGGGTCAGCTTCGACGGCACGGAATAGTTCCCCGTGAATCTCTCTGGGCACAACAATCGGCAGCAAGGAATTCTTCAATGCGTTGCCCTTGAAGATATCCGCAAACGACGTGCTGACAACGGCCCGAAATCCAAACTGAGTCAGCGCCCACGGAGCATGTTCCCGCGAGCTCCCGCAACCGAAGTTGTCTCCCGCCAACAGAATCTCGACCCCCTTCGCTTCCGGTTTGTTCAAAAGGAAATCGGGCTTCGGATTGCCTTCAGCGTCATAGCGCCAGTCATAGAAGAGCTGCTTGTCCAGCCCCTCCTTGCTGATCGTTTTCAGAAAGCGCGCCGGGATAATCTGGTCCGTGTCGACGTTATCCACCGGCATCGGGAGCACGCGGCTCGAGAAAGTCGTGAACTTGCGCATTAGTTATTCCTCAATTGGCGGACATCGGTTACCTTGCCGGTTATCGCGGTTGCCGCGGCAGTCAGCGGACTTGCCAGGAACGTGCGTCCGCCCTTACCTTGCCGGCCCTCGAAGTTGCGATTGCTCGTGGACACGCTATATTCACCCGGCTTCAACTGATCGCCATTCATCGCAATGCACATCGAGCACCCCGCTTCACGCCACTCCGCTCCGGATTCGCGGAAGATCCGGTCGAGCCCTTCGGCCTCCGCCTGACGCTTGATCTCCATCGAGCCCGGAACCACCATGACACGCACATCCGGGCTGACTCTACGGCCCTTGAGCACCGAAGCCGCGGCGCGCAGGTCCGACATGCGCGAATTTGTGCAGCTTCCGATAAACACGACATTCACCGAGCGGCCGATCAGCGACTCGTTCGGCTGGAGATCCATGTAGCGCAGCGCCTTCGCTAACGATTCGCGCTCGATCGGATCCGATACCTTCGACGGATCGGGGATGCGCGCCGTGATCGGGATCCCCATTCCCGGATTCGTGCCGAACGTGATCATCGGCTCTAACTCCGAAGCGTTGATGCTGATCGTTCGATCGTAAACAGCGCCATCGTCCGTCGGAAGCTGCTTCCAACGAGCGACAGCGGCGTCCCAATCGGCGCCTTTCGGAGCAGCGGGACGGCCATTCAAAAAGTTGTACGTCGTCTCGTCCGGCGCGACCAATCCCGCGCGAGCGCCCGCCTCGATCGACATATTACAAACGGTCATGCGCTCTTCCATTGACAGCGAGCGAACAGCCGAACCGCAGTATTCAAACACGCAGCCCGTACCGCCGCCGATGCCGATCCGCGAGATCAGGTTGAGAATGATGTCCTTCGCCGACACGCCTTCACGAAGCTGGCCATCAACCAGGACCTGATAAGTTTGCGACTTCCTCTGCAGCAGGCACTGCGTTGCCAGAACATGCTCCACTTCGCTCGTGCCGATGCCGAACGCGAGTGCCCCAAAAGCTCCGTGTGTGGCCGTGTGGCTGTCCCCGCACACCACCGTCATGCCGGGCTGCGTGAACCCACGCTCCGGTCCAATAACGTGAACAATTCCCTGTTTTTCGCTTTGAAAACCATAGCAGGGAATGCCGAACTCTTTGCAGTTCGCCTCGAGCTGCGCCACCTGGGTCGCCGCGATCTTATCCACGATCGGCAGCGACCGCGGCGTCGTCGGAATGCTGTGATCCACCGTAGCGATTGTCAGGTCCGGACGCCGAACCTTGAGGCCGCGCTCGCGAAGACCGGAAAACGCCTGGGGCGAAGTAACCTCGTGGACTAAATGCAAATCAATGTAGAGCAATGCCGGAGCGCCGGGCTGCTCGGAAACAACATGCGAGTCCCAGAGCTTCTCGATAATAGTGCGTGGTTTCGCCATTCAGAACTCCTTATATCGCCGCCACAACTGCCTCACCGACCTCGGTTGTCGTCGCAGGCTTGCCTGCGGGCCTCAGATCGGCCGTCACATGGCCGCTGTTCAGAACTTTCTCCATCGCGGCATTCACGGCCGCGGCTTCTTCCTTCAAACCGAAACTGTATTCGAGCATCGCTGAGGCGGAGCCGATCGCGCCCAGCGGATTCGCCTTATTCTGCCCTGCGATGTCCGGAGCCGATCCGTGCACCGGCTCGTACAAACCCACCCACGCGCCGGACGGCTTCTTATCGCCGAGCGATGCCGAAGGCAGCATGCCGATCGATCCCGCAAGCACCGCGCCCTCATCGCTCAGGATGTCGCCGAACATATTCTCCATCACCAGCACATCGAAGCGTCGCGGATTCAGCACAAGCTGCATCGCGCAGTTATCGACCAGCAGGTGATCGAGTTGCACATCCGGGAACTCCGGCGCGACATCCGTGACTACCTTGCGCCAGAGCTGCGAGACTTCGAGCACATTCGATTTGTCCACACTCGTCAGCTTCTTCTTGCGATTGCGCGCGAGATGAAACGCCATGCGTGTAATGCGCTCGATTTCAGCCCGCGTGTACGTCATCGTGTTCGTCCCGCGCTCCTCCGGACCCGAACCTTCGATCCCTCGCGGAGTGCCGTAATAAAGACCGCCCGTCAGCTCGCGCACGATGATCATATCCGTGCCTTCCACCAGCTCATTCTTTAAAGGCGACGACTGTATCAGCGCTTTATACGTTCGCACCGGACGAAGATTGCCATAGACGCCCATCGTCTTGCGAATCCCGAGCAGCCCCTTCTCCGGACGTTTCTCCGGCGGCACGTTGTCGAACTCCGGAAGACCTACCGCGCCCATCAACGTCGCGTCGGCTTCCACAGCCAGCTTGGCAGTCTCCTCCGGGAACGGAGTCCCCGTCTTATGAATCGCGATGCCGCCCAACAATGCTTCGCGCTGGATCAGCTTATGCTTGAACTTCTGGCAGACGTGCTCCAATACACGCACGGCTTCTCGCGTGACTTCCGTGCCGATGCCATCGCCCGGCACGATCAATACATTTAGGTCCATATCTTAGTCGGCAACTGACTGTGCAAGCGTGCTGGCGACCTGCCGTACAATCGCCGCAATCTCCTCGTCCATCAGGCCTTTTTTGCGATCCGCCGCAGCCGTAAACTGCACGTAAACGGCGTCAAGTTCATCTTTCGAAAGGTTGAATCCAAGATCTTGGCAGCGGCTTTTCAGCGCGTGCCGTCCGCTGTGCTTGCCCAGGACCAGTTTGGTTTCGGGCACACCGACGGTCTTCGGATCGATAATTTCGTAAGTAGTCCGTTCCTTCAGGTAACCATCCTGATGAATACCGGCCTCGTGCGCAAACGCGTTCTTCCCGACAATCGCCTTATTCGGTTGCGGACCGAAGCTGATCAGACTGGCCAGCAACTGGCTCGCAGGATACAGATGCTCCGTATGTATCCCCGTGCGGTAGGGCAAACGATCGTTGCGTGTGATGAACGCCATCACAATCTCTTCGAGCGAACAATTCCCGGCGCGCTCGCCGATGCCGTTGATCGTGCACTCGATCTGCCGTGCCCCAGCCTGAACCGCGGCAATCGAATTCGCGACCGCCAGTCCAAGATCATCGTGACAGTGGACACTGACGATAGCGCTGTCTCCAAGCGCTCTCGCCATCCGGCCGATCAATTGGCCGTACTCGTCAGGTACCGAAAATCCAACCGTATCCGGAAGATTGACCGTCCGCGCGCCTGCAGCCACCACCGCCCGTGACACCTGCTCGAGATAATCCGGGTCCGTGCGAGTCGCATCCTCGGCGGAAAACTCCACGTCATCGACGTGACGACGCGCAAGCTCGACGGCGGCAACTGCTTCGTCAAGAACCTGTTGGCGTGATTTCTTTAACTTGTACTTGAGGTGAATGTCGCTCGTAGCGATGAAGGTGTGGATGCGCGGGCGGCGGGCTTTTTCCAACGACTTCGCGGCGCGCTCTACATCCAGCGTGCACGACCGCGCAAGGGCCGCAACCTGTACCCACGGAAACTCGACACTGACCGCCTCGACCGCCTCGAAATCACCTTGGGAAGCGATCGGGAAACCTGCTTCGAGTATGTCCACTCCAAGCTCTACAAGCTTCGCTGCCATCCGAAGCTTCTCGGGCATGTTCATACTGCAGCCGGGCGACTGCTCGCCGTCCCGGAGCGTTGTGTCGAATATGTATACTCGATTGCTCATTCCGGTTCCTGCCTCCGTTTCCTGTCCATTATCAGAGAGGATGTCAGATTTGGCAAATTAATAATTGCGTGGCTACTTATAAGGGTTCAATATAGACATTGTACCCATGGAACTCTACCCGCTGAAAGTATTCCTGGCGGTAGCCAACGAGAAGAGTTTCTCCCGCGCCGCCGAAAAAATGCTGCGCACGCAACCAGCGATCTCGTTGGCGGTCCAGCGTCTGGAATCCGACATCGGCGAAAAGCTGATCGATCGATCGAGCACTCCGCCTATACTGACCGATGCGGGTCGAATCGTAGCCGAGTACGCCCGCCGCTTCGAAAATCTCGAAGGCGAGATGCAGAACGCCCTCGCCGAGTTGAGAGACAACTCCGCCGGACGGCTTATCATCGGCGCCAATGAATCGACCTCCCTCTACCTCCTGCAGCACATCGAGAGCTACCGCCGGATCTATCCAAAGGTTAAGGTGCAAGTGCGGCGAAGCTTGTCGAGTAAGATCCCCACCCAACTCCGCGACGGCGACCTGGAGCTAGGCGTCATCAGCTACGATCCCGACGACATTCGGTTAATCTCGAAAATCATCTTCACCGACCATCTTGCGTTCGTAGTATCGCCGTTACATCGGTTCGCGACCAGAGAGACGGTCTCGATTACAGAACTCGGAATGGAGACCTTCATCGCGCACAATGTACTCTCACCGTATCGCGAAGTAGTGCTTCGGGAATTTCAGCGCCACCGCGTGCCACTCAATATGGAGGTTGAGATGCCCACCGTGGAAACCATCCGGAAACTCGTGCAGCGAAACGAAGGAGTCGCCTTCCTGCCGCGCATGTGCGTCGAGCAGGAGATTCAGCAGAACCTGCTGCACGACATCAAAGTCCCGGAACTGAGCGTAGATCGCAAGATCCGCCTGGTCTACCCAGCCAAACGCGCCCTAAGCCACGCCGCCAAGGCATTCCTGGAAGTTGTAAAGCATCACGCGTGAGCGTGCCTTGCCAGTGACATCATTCTTTAGTGCTGAATACCGTCACACCCGCGGCTTGCGCGGCCTTCTGCAACTTGCGATCGAGAGTTGCAAGCGGAACTTCATATCGAATCGACAGTTCCAGATACGCCGCATCATAGGCGGACAAGCCGTATACTCGCGCCAACGGAAGCACGGTTCCAATGTGGTCACCAACGGACTGCGAATCCTGCGCCAGGGACAAGCTTGCTAGCAATGCCGTAAAACGCTGGATCTCTGGCTGTCGCAGCTGCTTGGCGCGTTCGCCGACCAGCACGGCGTTTGCAATTTCCAGCGGCCAGATCGACGGCACGAGAATAGTCTTTTCCTCAAGCGCGATAAGCACACGATCCGCATAGTCGTTGGCCTCATCGGAAAACACCACGCGAGCGCCGTGGACGCATCGACCACAACTCCTGTCAAAATCGTCTGCCCGCTTCGATCATTTCGCGAACGGTCATCTTGCCGGGCTTCACACGTCGACGTAATGCCCGCATGCCTTCTACGATTTCCTTATGGGACAACTTCGTTTCAGCGCCAGCCACAGGCATCAGCACCGCCGTGGGCATTCCGCGCCGCGTGATCGTAATTTTCTCGCCCTTCGCCACTCTGTCGAGCAGCGCCGAAAAACGCATTTTGGCGTCGATTGCCGTAATCGTTTTCATCTCCACCTTAAATCAGTTTAAACTTTAGGCCCACCTCGAAGGGTCCACTACCGCGGACCATGCCGCCCCGGACCATCCGAGCCCGCCAGATCCCCAATAATCTCCCTCTCCGATTCACTAAAACGCGAGCGGAAATCATCACTACCCATCTTCGAAGCTCGCTCCTCCGGCGTCAGTTGCCGCAATCGAACCACCTCGCGACGCACCATCGGCCGTCGGTCTTGCGGAAGCTCCGTCAACCGGCGGAAGGACCGCCGAATCGCATCCTGTCTTTCCACGGGCAGCTTCTGAAACTCTCGGTATTGCTCACGCAAACGCTCTTTCGCTTCCGGCGAAAGTGCATTATAGTTATCCAGCCGCCGTTGAACCCGCTCCCGCCGCTCCGGAGGAAGCCGGTCGAGCGCCCGTTTCCGCTGCTCCGGTGTCATGCTGTTAAGCCGCTCGATCAGACCATTCGCCGGAGGTGGACCCACCCGCTTACCCGGCCGCTGCGCCGACACTCCTCCCGCAAGGATCAACAGCGCCGCTACTAGACGAAGAACATGCATCGACTTCAAAGCTTCTGTGAGTTGGATGGAGATAGCTGCTTCAACATCTCCAGGTCCTCGAGCGCCCGCTCAATCTGCTCCGGTTCCAAAGACTCAACGCGCGTATTCTCGTGCACATTCACGGGCGCGACCTTAGGCTGATTCACCGGACCATGTACAAGCAGGGCTACTACCAATGCAGCGCAAGCCCCGGCCAACGAGACTGCGGGCCGCCACGCGAATCGTCTGCCGGCCAACCGCTGCCACCAACTCCGATTCTCGAACGATTCGATCCGGGCATACAGCTTGCTATCGAACTGCTCGCCGATAGGCTCGGCTTCCCAGACATCCAGTACGTTCCAAAGGGCCTCCTGCCGCGAGCAGAACTCTTTGCACTTGGGACAGACCTCCAGGTGCCGTTCAAACTCTTCCAGCGGTTTGCCCGAAAGCTTGCGGGCGCAGTAATCGAGCAGCACCTCGGCGTGATCGCCATTCTCTATCGGACACTGCATACCCATTCCTTTCTGCCTGGCCTGTCCTATGCCATATGCGCCAGTCGAGCTCGCAAAGTTTCATAGGCTCGAAATAGCAACGATTTCACCGCCGATTCCGAGCAGCTCAGAACCGAAGCAATCTGCGCGTAATCCATTTCCTGGTATTTGTGCATCAGGACCGCGGCTTTCTGTTTCTCCGGCAGCATCTCGATGGCCGCCCGGACTTCTGCCAGTCTCGCCTGGCGCACCAGCCTTTGTTCCACGCTGGGAGCCGCATCGGAAAACTGCCGGGACGGATAATCAGCAGCCTCTCCTCCGTCGATGCGCTCGTGACCCTTCTCACGCCTGCCGTCGCGAATCCAGTTCAACGCCAGATGCGTCGCAATCCGGAACAGCCACGTCGTGAACTTAGCCGTCGGTTCATAAGTCGTGCGCGACCGGTAAACCCGAAAAAAAACCTCCTGCGCCAGTTCTTCCGCGATAGCCTGATTCTGAACCATTCGATACAGGAAATGAATTACCGGCCCGCGATGACGCTCCAGCAGCAGCCCGAAACTGGCGGAGTCCCCGTCACGAACCCTCAGCATCAGCTCTGTGTCCCGTTCCAGGGCTGCGACCGCCATCATATTCGTATCAACACTTTCCGAAGGCGAATGTTGCGGGGACACGCGTTTCATTCCCTATTCCATCGGCAGAACGCCGCACAACTGCCTATTCACTCGTCAGCGCGCGATCCATCAAATCGCGTATCGCTGCGTCCGGAGATTTTCCCTCACGTAAAACGGAGTACATCTGAGACGTAATCGGCATCTCCACCCGGTACGCCTTCGCAAGATCCACCGCCGCGGACGTCGTCTCCACACCTTCAGCCACCATCGACGTGGATGCCAGGATCTCCCTGAGACTTCTGCCTTTACCCAACTCAATCCCGACACGCCGGTTGCGGCTCAGCTCACCCGTGCAGGTAAGCACCAAGTCTCCTAAACCCGCCAGCCCGGCAAGAGTTTTGGCCTCCGAGCCGGCGGCCATCGCCAGCCGTGTAATCTCCGCGAGTCCGCGGGTAATCAGCGCCGCAACTGTATTGCTTCCCAGACCGAGCCCCTGACAGATTCCGGCTCCGATCGCGATCACGTTCTTCAGTGCGCCCCCAAGCTCCACACCCACCTGGTCGGAATTGGTGTACAGCCGCAGAGTCGGTCCCGAGAAAGCGGATTGAATCGTCGAAGCCAGATCGTGATCCGGAGATGCAATCACCACCGCCGCCGGTTCTCCTTTGGCAATTTCCTGGGCGAATGTTGGCCCGGAAAGTGTTGCGATTCGGGCAGGGAACGGACACTCGCTTTGCGCCACCTCCGACATTCGTGCACGGCTCGTGGTTTCGATTCCTTTCGTCGCGCTGACAAAGAGCATCGATGGACTGAGGTAAGGAGCCGCATTACGGAATACGGTGCGTAGATGCTGCGATGGGATTACCAACAGGACGATTTCCGCGTCCTCCAACGCCTCGCCCAGGCTGTCGGTCAACTCGACGTTGTTCGGAAGACGAAAGCCGGGCAGATACTCGGAATTTTCGCGTGAGCTTCCCACTCGATCCGCCAAGCCGGAATCGCGCGCCCATAACCGAACGCGTTCGAATCGCGGACCCAAAACGATGGACAGAGCGGTTCCCCAACTCCCCGCTCCCAGAATCGAAAGATTCCTCAACGCCTCTTTCCCTTGAGCGACAGGAGGTTCTCATTTCCTGCGCGGATCCGTTCCAGATTGCTGCGATGCCGATACACGATGAACAAGCCCGCGACAGCCGAGGCGAACACAATAATGTGCGGTGGATGGTCGATCAGCCAGACCGCGAACGGAAAGAATCCCGCCGCCAGTACCGAGCCCAGCGATATGTAGCGTGTCAGCGCAACGGTAACTACGAAAACCACAAGCACCGCCAGCAGCGGCGTCGGCGTCAAATATAGGAATGCGCCGATGAAACTTGCGACTGCTTTGCCGCCCCGAAACTTCAAAAAGATCGGAAAGGCATGGCCGGCCATGACGACCAATGCCGTTATCGCCATCCAGCGCACGGACCCATGCAGATATCGGTCGGCAAGCCAGACCGCGAATGCGCCTTTTGCAATATCCAGGAGCAGTGTGGCAATACCAAGCGCTCTGCCGGTGGTGCGCAGCACGTTTGTGGCGCCGATATTGCCGCTGCCCATGGAGCGCACGTCCTCGCCGCTCCGAAGCCTCACCAATAGATACCCAAACGGAATACCGCCGATCAGGTAAGCCGCAGCGAGAACCAGAAATGGAATCATTCGGATAAAAACGGAAACTCCGCAAGCTGAGTATATATGGACCCGCTCGGACCTGGCTTACTCAGATAAAGACAACACCCGTTTGCGACGAAGCTGCCGAAATCAACTGTGGTCAATTGAGAGATCGCCTGCCGGACGGGAGCAAGCGGAACTGCTTCCTTTATACGAGCCAGGGTCAGATGCGGTGAGAACGTCTTCGTTTCCCGCGCCACGCCCAATCGCGAAAGCAGTTCGTCGGTTTCCTCCGCAAGCTGCCTGAGTTCCGGACCCGCTTTCACACCGGCCCAGAGCACCCGAGGCGCGTGAGGATTAGGAAACCAACCGATACCTTCCACGCGAATCGGAATCGGAGCACGCTTGCCAAGCGGCCGAAGGTGATCAACTAATTCGGTAAGCCGCTCTTCCGGCCACTCGCCGATGAACTTGGTTGTGAGATGCAGATTATACGCGGGTGTCCATTTCAGATGCGCGGTATGGCGCAACCTCTCGAGTAATGCATTGAGATTGTTCGAAACGGGCTCCGGTAGATCGATTCCTGTAAACAGGCGCATATCGGTCTGATATGAGATTAACAGCGCGCGAAACGCTGTCGGTCAGTGCCCGCCCACCTCGACCGGGATCGGCAACGTTTCCGCGATCAGTTGCTCGGTGGGATCGATCCGTGTATAAATCGCGGCGCTTACCGCGAGCATCGCCGCGAACAACAGCAGGGGTGGCTGGTAGCTGCCGAAATACGTCACCATATAGCCAAAAGCGACTGATGAAACGAACGATCCCGCTTGCCCGGCCATATTCATGGCGCCCGTCACCGCGCCGGCATATCGGCGGCCGACGTCAAGACAAATGGACCAGGACACGGGCAGCATGCAATCCATGCTGAAGTAGCCGAACGTCAGAAACGCAACCGCCCAGTATTTGTTCGGTGTTGTGGCCGTGCCAAAAAGGCATATGGCCGAAAGGAACAATCCCGTTGCGCCCACCGTGATACGCCCCATCTTCAAGCCGAAGCGCTTCACCAGCAAATCGCTTACCGATCCTCCGAACAGATTCCCGCAAGCCCCAGCCAGAAAGGGCAGCATCGAGTAAACTTTCATCTCCCCTTCGCTGAAACCGCGCCCTTTCTGAAGGTACGTGTGCAGCCAGGAGAGATAGAAATAGCTGCCCCAGCAATACGTGTGATACATCAGCATGATCTTCCACAGATTCCAGCTCTTTAACGCTTCCCCCCACGGAAGACTGATGTGACTCGCTCGGACGCCGCCGCCGATTTCATCCAGTTCATGGCGTGTAATGCCTTCTTTTTCGGATGCGTGATCTCGATACCACCAGTACCAGACAACGCACCAGAGCAACCCGACAATACCGAAGACGTAAAACGACATCCTCCAGCCGTACGCTATCTGAATCGGAATCACCAGCAGAGGAGACAGCGCGCCGCCCAGGCGGCTGGCCATCCAAACAATACCGTGGGCGCGACCGCGCTCAGCTGTGGGGAACCAGCGGGAAATCGCGGAGGAACTCCCCGGATATGCCCCCGCTTCTCCGGCCCCGAACGCGAAGCGGACAAACAGAAGAACGATATAGTTCGATGCAGCGCCGGTGAGACTTGTGAAAACCGACCACCACGCGACGATGCGCGTCAGTACCTTTCGCGCCCCGATCCGGTCTGCCATGGCGCCGCTCGGAATCTCGAATGCCGCGTAGGACAACGTGAAGAGTCCCACCACCCAGCCCCACTGTTCCGGGCCTAGATTCAAGTCGGCCTGCATTCTCGGGCCGGCCACTGAGATGCAGACACGATCGAGGTAGGTAATGATCGACAGGAAAAAAAGTAGGCCGAGTACGCGATGACGATAAAGCATTCGTTGATTAAACCAGTGACGGAGCCACGTAGACCTGAGTCGTTCCCGTGCGATCGCTGGCATATGCGATCTGCCGCTCATCGAAAGAGAACGATGGATGCGGATGTGTCCATTGCGGTCCGTAGACTGTGTCGGTAGATGCTTCCATCCAGCTCAGCGTTCCGCCCGTCTTTGCTTCCGAGCGCGCTCGCGCGAAGTCTTCCGCCAGAGCGTATCGCGACTCGCGCCACTGCGATCCGCCATTGCTCGAATCCGCCATGCAAACCAGGCGCTTTGTTCCCGTCCTGACGTCGATCAGAAAAATTCCCAGGTCGGGATGGTTCGTATCGCAAAGCACCTGAGTGCCCGCTTTGTTCGAAGCGATATGCCAGGCGTTGAAGTGCGTGATCTCGCGAATCTCACGGCTTGTCCAATCCATGCGGCACAGGAGCCGCGGCCACACCGTAAATACGATCTCCCCGGTTCGCCCAAGAAACGTCTCATGCACGATGAACTCGTCATTGCCATGCTCGTGAAGACATTCCATTCCGGTTCCGTCTCGCCGCACGCGAAACATCCTGGGCGCCGGATCGCCGGCGAAGATCAGCCATTCCGGCTCCAGCGGATGGAACTGCGGATGAATCACCGTGCGCCCGAACGGGATCAATCTCCAGTTCGTCCCGTCGGCTCTGCCGGTCACAACGCCGGCTTGTGCGCCTTGCTTGATGGCGGCCGTAATCCACTCACCGTCGGCGCTCAAAGAACACTCACCGAGTTGCGCATTCTCGAAGCGGACCACTTCGGTTTCCGCAAGCGTCTCACGATGGATCTGACAAACCGATCCGCCGCGCACGAAAAATAGGGTTTCGTCGAAAATCGCCGGTGAGAAAGGATGAATGGCGGAGCCGCTAGTGAGTTGTCGTATTTCTCCATCGGGCAACGAAGCTTCAAACAACTGCGGAGATCCCGTGCGGTAGGACGTAAAGATCATTCCTGATCCATCCGGCAGAAAGGAACTCTGCAGAAAGTAGGTCGGATGATTGATCGAGGGATGATTCGTTACCTGAAGAATCGGCGAGCCGGTAACACGATCGCGCCGCTTAGAGATCTCCGGCGGCCAGACGCTACCTGCCAAGGAATTTGTCCCTTCCCTTCACCAATGCTTCCATCTTGCGATCAGCGATCGATCGTTTCAGCATCCAGAAACCACAGTCCGGATGAACCCAGCCGATCCGGCCGGCTCCCAACTTCTGCTCGGCTAGCTCAATCCGGCGCGCGACCTCATCGGGTGTCTCAATATGGTTCACTTTGATGTCGATCACGCCGATACCGATCGTAATTCGCTTTTCGACGTCCTTCAGAGCGTCGAGATCTTCCACCGGCCGGTGCGCCAGTTCGAGCACCACGTGATTCGTATGTAGCCGGTTGAGAAATTCAAGCAGCGCAGCCCAATGCCCCTTCTGAATCGTCTGCCCACCGTAATTGCCGAAACAAAGATGGACCGCCCGCTCGACATCAACGGCATCCAGTACACGATTGATCGCCTCTGCCGCTAGCGGACCGTCTTCGGGATTTCCCGGAATGTTTGCTTCGTCCACTTGTACGCATTGGCAGGGTAGCTGCCTGACCTGCGCCGCGAGCACATCTGCGATTGCGAGCGTGAGCTTGCCGAAATCCCGATAATGCAAGTCAAGCAGCGTGCGCGACAGCATGTATGGGCTAGTTACTGTGAACTTGAACGCGCCGCCCGCAACGCTCGCCGCCCTCTCACAATCCGCGTATAAATTCAGTCCACCTTCTCCAAGCGGACCCACCACTGCTCCTGCCGGTTTCCGCCGGAACCCCATCGGGTCAAGGCGGCGGAACGCTTCGTAATCGCTGCGCCCCAGCTTCATCCGGATACCATCCATCGGACCGATGAAGTACTCGATCATCCCATTGGTATCGGGATGGTTTACGTCGAAACGGTAGAGTTCACCATCTGTAGGAAGATCGATTCCGGCTTGCCGTTGCAGATTGAATACGACCCGAGTTGCATCCACCACTGCGGCCTCGCTTGGAAGTGCCGCAAGCCACTCGGGCACAGGATAAGACCCAACAGTCGTAGTACGGATAGGAATTGTCATGCTTAAGCAAGCGATCTTATCATTCGATCTCAGATCAGCCGTTCTGAGCTAAAATGAAATCGGCATGGCTCGACCTGCAACAGCCCGCCCATCCCTCTTCAGCGCCGACTAACCCATCCCTCTCCGATCTTCAACGCCCTTTCAGAGCCGCGACTGAGAAGGAGCGGAGGTTCTTTCACATGCCCACACATCTTCCTCGACTCAGAACTTCATTACCGGGACCGCGCGCCCAAGCAATCATCGCGCGCGACCACGGAGTCTTATCGCCGTCATACACTCGCCCGTATCCGTTCGTCATCGCTCGCGGTGAAGGAGCCATCGTCGAGGACGTCGATGGCAATCGGTTCCTCGACTTCAACGCAGGTATCGCCGTTGTCGCCACTGGCCATTCGCACCCGCGTGTCGTTAAAGCTGTACAGGAGCAGGCCGCGACCTTCCTGCACATGTCAGGAACAGACTTCTACTACGAGAACATGGTCGTCCTCGCAGAGAAACTCGCCGCCCTCGCGCCCGGCGGCGGACCACGACGAGTTTACTTCGGCAACTCCGGTACGGAAGCAATCGAAGCCGCGATGAAGATGGCCCGCTATCACACCGGTCGCGCAGCAGTTCATTTCCTTTTTCGGCGGCTTTCACGGCCGGACCATGGGGGCACTGTCGTTAACCGGTAGCAAGAACGTCCAGAAGAAAGGATTTTTTCCGCTGGTTCCCGGAGTGCATCATGTACCTTACCCGAACTGCTATCGCTGCCCATACGGAACCACACCCGATCAGATGCGGAGTTGAATGCGTCCGTCATATCGAAGATGTCGTAATGCGACACATCGCCCCACCGACGGAAATCGCGGCAATCTTCATCGAACCCGTGCAGGGCGAAGGCGGCTATCTGGTGCCGCCGCAAAAATTCATGGATGAGCTACAATCGCTCGCGCAACGCCATAAAATTCTGCTGGTCTTCGATGAGGTCCAATCCGGAATGGGCCGCACCGGCAAGATGTTCGCAGCGGAGCACTTCCATGCAGATCCCGACATCATCGCACTCGCGAAAGGAATCGCTAGCGGCCTGCCTTTATCCGCTACTGTCGCGCGGGCAGAGATCATGAACTGGACGCCGGGATCGCACGCCTCCACCTTCGGTGGGAATCCCGTTGCGATTGCCGCTTCCCTCGCGACGATCGAGTTGCTGGAACAGGAACTCATCGACAACGCCGCCCGAATCGGCGCTCGCATCATGAATCGTCTTCGCGATTGGCCGAACCGCTTTCCGATTGTCGGTGACGTCCGCGGATTCGGACTGATGATCGGCTTCGAGTTGGTCTCCGACCAGCAGATCAAACAGCGAGCGCCCGAGCTGCGTGATCGCCTCGAACTGCTCGCGTTTCGAGCGGGGTCTCTTGATTCTCGGTTGCGGGCAGAACTCTATCCGCCTGTGTCCGCCGCTAATCATAAACGAGGATCAGGCGGATTGGGCCGTCGATACACTGGAAGAGTGTCTGACCATTCTGGTGCGCGATCGCGCGTCCTCGACGTCGGCTGCGGGATAAACAAATATCCGGGCGCGATTGGTATTGATCGTATTGCGGGAACACGCGCCGACGTGCTCTGCGATCTCGATCGCTTTCCGTATCCGTTTGCCGATGCCTCGTTCGACGGCGTGCGCGCCGTCCACGTGATCGAGCACGTATCCGATGTCATTCGCACCATGGAGGAATTCCACCGCCTCGTGAGGCGAGGCGGGGAAGTTTACATCGCCACTCCCCATTACACGGATTTCAGTTCTTTTTGTGACCCGACGCACCGTTGGCACCTGAATAGCTTCTCTCTCCGGTACTTCGGACGCGATGACGCGGGCTTCGGCTATTATTCCCGTGCTCGATTCCGTGAGAAATCCGTTCGCGTCAGGCTACTAGCTTTATGGCGCTATCTGGGTTTCGAATTCCTGGTCAACGCGTTTCCACGCTTCCGCCGGTTTTGGGAACACTACCTCTGTTTCATCGTGCGGGGAAAGGTTATCGAATGGCGCTTGGTTAAGGAAGATGCGGCTTCTGTGGATTCTAAGCGATCGGCTCCGGCACAAGGCGCTGCTGCGGCGAGATAATCCTGCCCATGCATGGGGCGCGCGCGGTGAGGATCTGGCGCATCGCTTTCTGCAAAAACTAGGCTACACCGTGGTTGCCCGCAACTGGCTTGCGGAGGACGGGTCCGGTGAACTTGACCTGGTTGCTTGGGATGGCCCGACGCTCGTGGTGGTCGAGGTGAAGACCCGCGCATCGGCCGACTTTGGTTTACCCGAGAAGGCGGTCGACCGCGAGAAGCGGCGACATCTGGTCCGCACCGCCGCTCGTTACGCAAGGGAAGCCGACGTGCCGGTAATAGCGCTGCGTTTCGATATCATCAGTGTGCTGTTAGGGAACAAACCCGTTATCGATCACATTCGAAACGCATTTACCTGTCAGATATAATTCGAATTCTACTTAAGAATGCCGGAGCTTCGAAAAGATCCTATTACCGGTCGCTGGGTAATCATTGCCACTGATCGAGCCAAGCGTCCGAGTGATTTCACCCGGCAGCGCGTAGAAATCAAGGGCGTGCGCTTCTGTCCATTTTGCCCCGGAAATGAACTGCGTACGCCGCCGGAAATTCTCGCCTATCGTACCCGTGGAGCGGCAAACGAGCCGGGTTGGAGTCTGCGTGTAATCTCCAACAAATTCCCGGTGCTTCGGGTCGAAGGTACAATGACGCGCAAGGCCGAAGGCCTCTACGACAAGATGGATGGCGTCGGCGCTCACGAAGTGATTATCGAGAGCCCGGATCACTTCCAGACGCTAGCCGATATGCCGGAGAAGCGAGTTGAGGATCTTTTCTGGGCGTATCGTGATCGTGTGCTGGATCTGCGGCGCGACGTTCGCCTGCGCTTCCTTCTTCTATGTAAGAATCACGGCGAAGCGGCGGGAGCTGTGCTCGAACATACACACTCGCAACTCATCGCGCTTCCGATTGTGCCCAAGCGCGTTCAGGAGGAACTCGAAGGAGCCCGCAAGTACTTCGACTACAAGGAGCGTTGTGTCTACTGCGACATCGTGGCGCAGGAATCCGATTCCGTAGCTCGCCTCATTCTTGAAAGCGATCACTTTCTGGTGATTGCGCCTTGGGCTTCGCGTTCGCCCTTCGAGACCTGGATCATACCGAAGGCCCACAATTCTCATGCAGAAAATATGTCGCATGCCGAGATTCACGATCTCGCGCCCGTCCTGCGTGGGCTGCTGCGGCGCATGAATTCAACTCTCGAAAATCCTCCGTACAACATGATCCTGCACTCGGCTCCGATTCAGGATCAGCCCATGCCTCACTTCCACTGGCATCTGGAAATCATTCCTAGAATGACGAACGCAGCCGGATTCGAGTGGGGAACGGGCCTGCACATTAACCCCACTCCGCCGGAAGAAGCGGCAAAATTTCTGCGCGAGGCGGCCTCCTAATTGATCGACAACACAGGAACATTCGCCGGTTTCGCCGGCGCTTCCTGTAACAGATCGAGGAACGCCTGAGCGGCGCGATGAAAACGCTTCTTTTTTCGATGTACGATTCCGACCGGTCGCGAGAGTCCCGGAGCCGACAATGGCACGGCTTTCAGGCGCCCTTCGGCTAATTCGGTCTGGAGAATACGGCGGGGAATAATACTTACTCCTGAGCCGAGAATCACGGCCTCTTTAATCGTCTGAATATTATCGAAATGCATCGTGGTATTCACCTCGACGCCATGCATCTTCAAGTAGCGGTTAATCTCCCGGCTGATCGGAAGGTCATCGTCGAAAGTCACGAAATCGACGCCATTAAGATCTTGGGGATAAATACACTCACGACTCGCCAGCGGATGAGTCGGCGCAGCCGTAAGCACCATCTCCTCGCTTCGCCACGGCAGAACTGCAATTTCGCGTGTCGGCTCAGGATAACTTACCAGGCCCAAATCAACGCGGTCCGCGCCGACATATTCGTATATCCTTTCCGGTCTTAGGTATTGCACTTCTAACTTGGCGGCCGGTAAGCGCCGGTGGAATTCCGTTTCCAGGCTCGACATCTCCGAAAGTCCGACGGAGTAAATCGCAGCAACCCGTACGGTACCTTCCACTTCCGACTTCAATTGGTCCAGCGAGGCTCGAAATTCGTCGCTGCGCCGCAGCATATCCTTGCACATTTCCGAGTACAAGCGGCCTTCAGCGGTTAACGATAGCGGCCGCGTCGATCGGTCGAGAAGCGTAACTCCTAGAGAACGCTCGAGCTCGTTTACCTGTTGGCTGGCGGCTGAGGGCGTGATTCCACTCATCTCGGCCGCCCGCGATAGGCTCCGCGTCTGTGCTATATCTCGGAAAAGACGTAGGTTCTCCAGAGTCACCTCGAATATTGTAAATGAAGTAAGACTTAAAGTAAAGGGGAACAGTTTTCAGATTGCCTTAACCTGATGCAGGTGCTATACTGCCCCTATCTCAGACCCGGGAGGGAACGATGGACCAAGCTCTAACACCGACTGGCCTACCTGTCCAGCAGGGACTGTACGATCCGCGCAACGAAAAAGACGCCTGCGGAATTGGCTTTATTGTCAACATTAACGCCGAGCCATCGCACGAAATCATCACCAAAGGCATTCAAATTCTAATTAATCTGACGCATCGCGGCGCGTGTGGATGCGACCCGGAAACCGGCGATGGCGCCGGGATTCTGATTCAGATTCCCGACAAGTTCTTCCGCCGCGAATGCGCAAAGCTTGGTTTCACTTTACCGCCGGTCGGTGAATACGCTGTCGGAATGGTCTTCCTGCCGGTCGAACATACTCAGCGTCTGGTCTGTGAGGGCATCCTCGAGAGAATCTCCGCCGAAGAAGGTTTGACCGTACTTGGCTGGCGCGATACTCCGATTTCCGGAGAATCCATAGGCCGAGTCGCGCGCGCAAGCCAGCCGTATATCGAGCAGCTTTTCGTGCGTTGCGCGCCCGGAATGGACCAGGAGACGTTCGAGCGCAAGCTGTACGTCGTAATGAAGCGGGCCGAGAACGAAGTGCTTGCTTCGCCCGAAGTAAAAGACAAAAGCTTCTTCTATATCCCTTCGCTCTCCTCGCGAACCATCGTATATAAAGGACTGCTGCTCGCCCCGCAGATAGCGAATTTCTACCCCGAGTTGTCGGACCCGGACGCGATGAGCGCCTTGTGTCTCGTCCACCAGCGATTCTCGACCAATACGTTCCCGACCTGGCAGCTCGCGCATCCGTTCCGGTTTATCTGCCACAACGGCGAAATCAATACCGTCAAGGGAAACGTGAATTGGATGCACGCGCGGCAGTTGGTTTTGAAGTCGCCGCTCTACGAAGACATCAATCGAATCTTCCCGGTAGTGTCTCCGAACGGCAGCGATTCTTCCTCGCTCGACAACGCCGTGCAAATGCTGCGAATGTCCGGTCGGGAACTGCCGCATGTCTTGGCCATGCTGATTCCCGAGGCGTGGGATGCGGACACCACCATGAACGTGGATAAGAAAGCGTTCTATGAGTTTCATGCGTCTTTGATGGAGCCTTGGGATGGCCCTGCAGCCGTTGCTTTCACCGATGGCAGGATGATCGGCGCGACGCTCGACCGCAACGGCTTGCGTCCTGCGCGCTATCTGGTGACGAATGACAACGTGCTTATCATGGCGTCTGAGACCGGTGTTCTTCCGATCAAACCGGAGGACGTGAAATACAAAGGTCGGTTGCAGCCAGGCCGCATGCTGCTCGTGGATCTGGAGCAGAAGCGAATCGTTCCGGACGAAGAGATCAAGCGCAGTCTTGCCGCTCGCCAGCCTTATGGCGAGTGGATCAAGCAGAATCAGATCACTCTCGACAAGCTGCCGTCACCGTCACGCGTGCACGGCACCGATTTTGAGACGCTCATCCAACGGCAGCGTGCTTTCGGTTATACCGACGAAGATATCCGGGCATTGATGACGCCTATGGCAGTCAATGGGGAAGAAGCTATCGGCTCCATGGGCACGGACACGCCGCTCGCTTGCCTTTCCGACAAGCCGCAGCCGCTCTTCAACTACTTCAAACAACTCTTTGCGCAGGTGACGAATCCGCCCATCGATCCGATTCGGGAAGAGCTGGTGATGTCGCTGACCAGCTACATCGGTAATGAGCGCAATATTCTCGATGAGACTCCGCAGCACTGCCACACCTTGAAGCTGGAGCATCCGATCCTGACGAATTGGGACCTCGAGAAACTGCGGCGCGTCTCCACCGGAGATCTTCTCGCGACGACGCTACCGGCGCTTTATCATGTCAGCGGTGGTGAGCAGGAATTGGAGCGCGCGCTCGACAGCTTGTGTAAGCGAGCTTCGTTTGCGATCAAGTCCGGCTATTCGTTGCTGATTCTTTCCGATCGCAATGTCGACCATGAGTCGGCTCCCATTCCGAGTCTGCTTGCGCTCACCGCAGTACACAACCATCTCATCCGCGAAGGATCACGAACCCAGGTCGCACTGATTGTCGAGTCGGGTGAGCCGCGCGAAGTGCAGCACTTCTGTCTCCTGATCGGCTACGGTGCGAGCGCAGTCAATCCCTACCTCGCGATTGAGACGTTGGAGAATCTGGCGCAGGAAGGCATGCTGCCTCCCGGTGTCACCTTTGAAAAGGCCTTGAAGCATTATAAGAAGGCCATCAATAAGGGACTCCTGAAGGTCTTCTCAAAGATGGGAATCTCAACGCTGCAGAGCTATCGCGGCGCGCAGATTTTCGAAGCTATCGGTCTCAACAAATCGCTGATCGAGAAATACTTCACCGGCACGGCATCGCGTATCGAAGGCGTTGGGTTGGACGTGCTCGCTCGCGAAGCGCAGATGAAGCACGATTATGCTTTCCGGCCGGTTACCGAGTCGGATACCGAGCTTGAAACAGGCGGCGCATATCAGTATCGTGTACGCGGCGAGTTCCACCTGCTGAATCCATCCACGGTCAGCAAACTGCAGCACGCGGTTCAACAGCAGAGCTACAGCACATTCAAAGAGTTCTCCGATCTGGTCAATGACCAGAGCCGACAGCACGCCACGCTGCGGGGCTTGATGAAGTTCAAGTACGCCGCTAAGCCCATATCGATCGATGAGGTCGAGCCGGCTACCGACATCGTGAAGCGTTTCGCTACGGGCGCCATGTCTTACGGTTCCATCAGCAAGGAAGCGCATGAAACGCTTGCGATGGCGATGAACAAGCTAGGCGGAAGATCCAATACCGGTGAGGGGGGCGAGGACGAAGATCGCTTCGGCACGAACCGCCGGA
The DNA here is from genome assembly GCA_963833675.1 of Bryobacteraceae bacterium. GTDB lineage: Bacteria > Acidobacteriota > Terriglobia > Bryobacterales > Bryobacteraceae > DASQDN01. The sequence continues at coordinate 79,599 of CAWHYW010000025.1, forward strand.
GTTCGATCAAACAGGTTGCTTCGGGGCGTTTCGGGGTCACCACGAATTACCTGGTGAACGCCGATGAGCTTCAGATCAAGATCGCGCAGGGAGCAAAGCCCGGCGAGGGCGGCCAGTTGCCGGGACATAAGGTGGATGAGAATATCGCTCGAACCCGGCATGCGACTCCCGGTGTCGGACTGATTTCACCTCCGCCGCACCACGACATCTACTCGATTGAGGACCTCGCGCAATTGATTTACGACCTGAAGAACGTAAATCCAAAGGCTCGTGTGTCCGTGAAGCTCGTGGCCGAGGTAGGCGTAGGCACGGTCGCTGCAGGTGTGGCAAAAGCGCACGCTGACGTGGTGCTGATCAGCGGGTATGACGGCGGCACCGGCGCTTCGCCGCTGACTTCGCTCAAGCATGCGGGAATTCCATGGGAACTCGGGCTCGCGGAAACGCAGCAGGTTCTCGTCATGAACGATCTTCGCAGCCGTATCATCGTGCAGACCGACGGCAAGCTGCAAACCGGACGAGACGTCGTGATCGCGGCGCTGCTGGGGGCGGAGGAATTCGGATTCTCAACTGCTCCGCTGGTCTCCATGGGATGCATCATGATGCGCAAGTGCCATCTGAACACTTGCCCCGTCGGCATCGCGACGCAGGATCCGAAGCTCCGAGCGAAGTTCCACGGGCACCCCTGAGAATGTCATCAACTACTTCTTCTTCGTCGCCGAAGAGATCCGCGAGTTGATGGCGAAGCTCGGCTTCCGCAAAATGGACGACATGATCGGCCGTGTCGATCTGATCGAGATGGACGACGCGGTCGAGCACTGGAAAGCACGCGGTCTCGACTATTCCAGCATTCTCTACAAGCCGGTGATGCCGTCGCGTGTCGGACGCCGCAAGCTGATTGCGCAAGACCACGGGCTGGATGAGGCGCTCGACTTCAAGCTGATCGATCATGCGAAAGAAGCAATCGACAATGGCATCCCGGTCGAGTTCAAGCTGCCGATCAAGAACGTGCATCGCACCGTGGGCGCGATGCTGAGCGGTGAGATCGCGAAGAAGTACGGATCGGCAGGTTTGCCGGATGAGACAATCAGGTTCTACTTCACGGGGTCTGCCGGCCAAAGCTTTGGGGCGTTTCTGTCGAAGGGCGTTACTTTAACTCTCGAAGGGGATGCCAACGATTACGTTGGAAAAGGCCTCTCGGGCGGACGTCTGATTGTCTATGCTCCCAAGCGGTCGACCTTCGTGCCTGAGGAGAATATCCTGATCGGCAACGTCGCACTTTACGGCGCGACTACGGGTGAGGCCTTCTTCAACGGTGTAGCTGGTGAGCGGTTTGCGGTTCGGAATTCCGGCGCAACCGCGGTTGTCGAGGGTGTCGGAGACCACGGGTGCGAGTACATGACCAAGGGCCTCGTAGTTGTGCTCGGAAGGACAGGCAAGAACTTCGCGGCCGGCATGTCAGGCGGAATCGCGTACGTGCTCGATGAGACGGGTGACTTCGCTGCAACGCTCTGCAACCGATCTGGAGTGGATCTCGATCCGCTGGACACGAAAGACATGGAGGCGATCCGCAACCTTGTGGAGCGCCATGTCGAGTACACCGGCAGCCCTCGGGCGGAGTGGATTCTGGAGAACTGGTCCGAGATGCTTCCGAAGTTCTACAAGGTGTTCCCGCATGAGTACAAGCGGGTGATGGGCGTGCCACGGACGCAAGAGGCGGTGAAGTCTATGGCGGTGAAGGGAAGTGAGACAACGCAGGAGGTGCGCGCCTAGATGGGCAAGGTAACCGGATTCCTTGAATACAAACGGGAGATGCCGCAACGCCGGCCCACCACTGAGCGTGTTAACGACTACTTCGAGATCTATCAGCCGTTCCCGAAGTCGGCGGTTCAGACCCAAGCGGCGCGCTGCATGGATTGCGGAGTACCTTTCTGCCACACGGGCTGCCCGGTGAACAACATCATTCCGGATTGGAATGACTTCGTGTACCGGGAGCGTTGGAAAGACGCGATACGAAGGCTTCACGCGACGAACAACTTCCCCGAGTTCACCGGACGCATCTGTCCCGCGCCCTGTGAAGCGGCGTGCGTGCTTGGGATCAATGAGCCGCCGGTTACGATCAAGAACATCGAGAAGTCCATCGTCGAGCATGCGTTTGCGGAAGGCTTCGTGAAGCCCGAGCCACCGGAAGTGAAAACGGGCAAGCGGATCGCGGTGATCGGGTCGGGTCCTGCAGGATTGGCGGCTTCGCAGCAGTTGGCCCGCGCCGGACACGATGTCACTCTGTTCGAGAAGTGGGACCGGATCGGCGGACTGCTTCGCTACGGCATCCCCGATTTCAAGATGGAGAAGTGGACTATCGATCGCCGAATGGAACAGATGGCCGCTGAGGGCGTGAAGTTCGTCACGAACGCTCACGTGGGTGTCAATGTTCCGGTCGAGGATCTCCGTAAGGAGTTCGACGTCATCCTGTTGACCGGGGGCGCCGAACAGCCGCGCAACCTGACTGTTCCTGGCCGCGAGCTGAAGGGCATTCATTTCGCGATGGAGTTTCTGCCTCAGCAGAACAAGGTGAACGCGGGCGATCATCTCGATTCACAGATCCTTGCAACGGGTAAGCACGTGATCATCATCGGCGGCGGCGACACGGGGGCCGACTGTGTCGGCACGTCGCACAGGCAGAAGGCGAAATCGGTGACGCAGTTCGAGATCATGCCGAAGCCGCCGGAGGATCGCGCTTCGACAACTCCATGGCCGCTCTGGCCGCTTCAGCTCCGTATCGAAAGCTCGCATGAAGAAGGCGGAGTTCGCGATTGGGCCGTGAATACGCTCAAGTTCACGGGCGATGAGAACGGCAATGTGAAAAAGCTGCATGCGATTCGCGTCGGAGCTCCACCGAAGTTCGAGGCAGTACCTGGTACCGAATTTGAGCTCGATGCCGATCTCGTGCTGCTGGCTATGGGCTTTACTGGACCGGTTCGCAACGGACTCGTCGAGCAACTCGGCGTTGAGCTCAACATGCGAGGCAGCGTCGCGACGGATGAGCACTATCAGACCACCGTGCCGGGCGTCTTTGCTGCCGGTGATTTACGCCGTGGTCAATCGCTGGTTGTATGGGCCATCGCGGAAGGCCGCAAAGCGGCTCGCGCCATCGATCTTCATTTAATGGGAAAGACCAAGCTTACTTAGCGCGTCATATCAAGGTGCGCGCGCAAACGCAACAGGTTGCACTCATCGCCAACAGCAAAGCGGGGCAGGGCCTAGGAGCGGAAGACCTGCGTCGCATATTCGCGGATCAGGGGATTCTGGCGCAGGTCTATGGTGCTGAAGATCCGGTGAAGGCCGCGAAACTCGCGCTCGAGGACGGCATAGATACGGTTGTTGCCGCGGGAGGCGATGGCACGGTTAGCGCTGTGGCTTCGGTGATTGCGGGATCGGACGCCACGCTTGGCATTCTTCCGACTGGCACGTTGAATCATCTAGCGAAAGACCTGAATATTCCGCTCGCGCTGGAAGAAGCCATCGCTGTCATCAACCGCCGCAAGACTGATTGCATCGATGTGGCGGAAGTGAACGGCCGCGTTTTCGTGAACAATTCCAGCCTGGGGGTTTATCCGGCGATGTTGACGTTGCGAAGTAATGAGGAAAGCCGCGGATGGAGTAGACGGCTGGCGCTGGTTAGAGCGATATTGCCCGCAATCCGAAACTTCCCCATGGTCGATGTGCGATTGACCGCCGACGGAGTTACCGTTGAGCGTAGAACGCCATTGCTGTTCATCGGTAACAACCGATACGAGCTGGAAGGGTTCAAACTCGGTACCCGAACCACGCTCAAGGGAGGATACCTGTTCGTTGCGGTAGCTCACGCCATGACCGGATTCGGCCTGTTCCGACTCTTCGTTCGAGCGCTTTTCGGCCGTTTGCGACAGACCGAGGAACTGGAGGAGTTTACAACGGCCGAAGCTTCCGTTGAGGTTCGCCGTGGGCGGATTCGTGTTTCGACCGATGGCGAGGTAACCTGGATGAAGCCTCCTTTGCAGTATCGAATTCGTCCCAACCACCTGCGGGTGATCATTCCTTAGGAGGCGGTTATCCGAACTATCGTTCATCTTTCCGATGTGCATTTCGGGCGGACGCACGACGCGACAGTTCACGCGCTGGTAAATGCCGTGCGCGAGGCTGCTCCCGACGTTGTCGCTGTTTCGGGCGACTTGACACAACGCGCCAAACGGCAAGAATTCCAGCGCGCTCGGGCGTTTCTTGATATGTTGCCCGGTCCTCAGATCGTCGTTCCCGGTAATCATGATGTTCCGGCGAACCCAATCACGCGATTTGCAAGCTCGCTCGATCGCTACCGTCATCACATCTCACCCGATCTCGAGCCCTTCTATCAAGACGAGGAAGTCGCGATTGCAGGCTTGAATACCGCGCGGAGTCTGACGATGAAAGGGGGGCGGGTCAATGTTCGCCAGATGGAACGGGTGGAGTCGACTCTCGGGAACGCTCCTGAACATCTGCTTAAGGTTCTGGTTACGCATCATCCTTTCGATCTGCCCGAAACGTATGGTCATCGCGACCTGGTAAAGAGAGCTGCGCCTGCTATGTCTCGCTTCGCTCGATGCGGTGTTGACGTTTATTTGGCAGGGCATTTTCACGTGAGCCATTGCGGCCGTACTGCCGAGCGCTACGACTTCGGAGGGTACTCCGCGATTTTCGTTCAAGCAGGTACAGCATGCTCCACGCGTGGACGGGGCGAGCCCAATTCCTTTAACGTCGTCCGGACTCGTCCGGGAAAAATCGCTGTGGAGACGCTAACGATGTCGAGTGACGGCTCGTTCCGTTCTGTGGCTATGGAGACTTTTGAGCGCGGCGAGAGCGGTTGGATCAGGGCGTAAGGTCCGATTTTGCATCGTAGATTTTCACCATCTTGCCGGTGGGCAATACGGCCCCGAGCGCCGCGCCTGCCGCGATGGGGCCGATCAGGTACGGAGCAGTTTCCTCTCCACTTTCGTTTCGGATCAATGCGCCTAGCGTGAAGTAAAGGGCTATTCCAATTGCAGTGCCGATTGCCGCTCCGATGATCGTGTTGCGCAGACGATGCGATTGCGACTGGGAGTACACGCGAAGCACTTCTGCGCGCGGAACCGACACTTCTCCGTCCTTGAAATTGAGCTTTAGGGCCGTATCCGAAATGGTGAGGAATGCTCCTTTATATTTCTTTGTAGATGTTTCGACCCGGATTTTGTGACCCTGACCGATATTGGATATTGCTTTCCAGTCGCCCAAAAGAAGTCCGGCGCATATCGTCAATGTGAGGGTAGTTTGTAAGAATTGGCGCATATGTTATTGTGTTTTCCACTGTGTCCGGCGTTACTTCTAAACCTCCCGGCGGAACGAAGCCATTTTGCCGTTCGCGACGCAGGCGATCGTTCTGTGTCTTGCGGAGGGTTTCGACGGCTTGGAGGTAGGCCCGCTCGACGGTGGTCTGGTAACGATTGATGTTGCCGAGACCGTTACCGGGATCGGCGAAGGCTGTCGCAATTCCGCAATCGTCATCGAGGCTGGCGGAAGGGCCTACTCCGTGCCGGCGTTTGTACGCGCGGATGTGCAGATCGAGGGTCACGGTCTCGACGCGGCGGGCGCGAAGTAAGCGCCAGTAGTTGATGGCGATGAGGTCGACGAGCATCAGCTCAGCTCCATTCGCAGGCTGGTAGCTCTCAATGGTAGCCTGACGAATCTCCTCATAGGAAGTTTTGTCTTCATGGGGAAGAACGGCGACCTCGGCGGTCATTCCATGCTTCAGGGCATTGAATTTTGATTTTGTTTTCCCTTCTTCGGTCTTGGGGCCAGTCGACTTCTGCGCGTTCCGGCGATTTGCTTCGATCTGCTTCTGCGTAGCCATCCTAATTCCAGCGTACAGAGCGGTTTTGGGCTAACCGGGTGGGTGAAATTGTAAATGTCTGAAAAGAGGACGAATATAGATTTTCAAGTCCGGAACCGTGACGGGCAGTCGGAATCGTGCATGGAGCAGAGTTAGCGGCGACTCGCGTTATTCAACTTATACTAAGCGGACATGAAAAGGCGATCCTTTGTCTTTCCCGGGATCCTTCTGGCAGGCTGTGGATCGGCTCCACATGCTCAAAGACTGGCCGTTCGCATCGCGGTAGGCGGCCGGGCGGCTCTGGATTTCATCCCGGTATATCTCGCGTCTGCGCTGGGGTTCTTTCGGGACGAGGGAATAGACGTGGCTCTTCAGGACCTTGCTAGCACGGCGAAGGGACTGCAGGCACTCCTTGGCGGGAGTACGGACGTTGTTGCCGGTCTTTATGACGGCGCCGTCCAGATGAGCATTGAGGGAAAGCCGATCCAGGCAATTGCCGTACTGGAGCGCTGGCCGCCCTTCGGCATAGTCGTGGCGCCGAAGTCTGCGGCTTCGCTACGAAGTGCCAAAGATCTTAGAGGCCGAGTGGTCGGCGTAGCCTCGCCTGGCTCCTCGACACATCGGTTCCTCAACTACGTACTGGTGAGGAACGGCTTGACATTGTCCGATGTCACCACAGTGGGCGTGGGCGTGAACTTCTCCATGGCCGCCGCGGTTCAACACGGCCAAGTGGACGCAGCCGTCGCGGGTCCACTCGGAATGGCACTGCTCTCGAAAGTGTCGCCACCCGTCATCCTCGCCGATTGCCGCACGGAAGAAGGGGCGCAGGCGACGCTCGGAACAAGCAATCTTCCCTCTGGCACGTTGATGGTTCGGCCGGAGTGGGGACGCGCGCATCCAGCGGTCATACGGAGACTTTGCAGGGCCACTCGGCGCGGCCTCGCCTCGTTCCAGGGGCATTCTTCCGAGGACATCAGTACGGCCATGCCGGGGGAGTATAAAGGGCAAGACCCCGCTCTGTACCTCGGGGCCATTCGCGACATTCGGCCCGCATTTTCCCCTGATGGAATCATGCCAGCCGACGGGCCGACCAACGTGCACAGGTTTCTCAGCGTTTCCGACGCACGCGCCCGTAATGCCAGCATAGACCTGCAGACGACATACACCAACGAGTTCATGCAATCCAAATAGGTAGGGACCTGGTTAAGCAAGCAAGTCGCGAACAACCTTTCCTTTACCGTCCTTGGTCACGTAGACGGGGCGTTTTTCCACTTCCACGCCCGCGTCCGGGGCGATGCCCAAAGCGTTATAGAGAGTGGCATGGAGGTCCGTGATGGTCACGGGATCTTTGACGATGCTGCAGGGCCGCTCGGGCGCGGTTTCGCCGTGGAGATATCCCTTCTTGAATCCGCCTCCGAATAACAACACGCTACCGGCTTCCGTGAAGTGGCGGTGCATGCCGTAATGTTGCATCGACGTCATGATGTCGGGCTGTTTGACCTGGTCTTTTACTTCCTTGCCAGGCTTTCCTTCCGTCATCATGTCGCGACCGAACTCGCTCGCGACGACGACTAGAGTCCGAGAGAGCAAGCCGCGTTGGTCGAGGTCGCGAATCAGACGCGCCATGGGATGGTCTATGGATTGCTTCATCGCTTCGGCTCGGACATGTCCGTTTTCGTGAGTGTCCCAGTGGCGGAAAGGGATGTACTCGGAGGTGACTTCGACAAAGCGAACCCCATTTTCCACAAGACGACGCGCGAGCAGACAGCCCAGCCCGAATCGTCCTGTGTTGTAGGCGTCGTAAGACTCCTTGGGTTCGAGAGTCAGATCGAATGCCTTCGATGACGGCGATTGGAGCAATCGATTCGCGTTCTCGAGAGATCGCATCAGACTTTCGCGCTGGTAGTCGCTGCCTTCGCGCATGAGCGGACTCTCGGACGCAAGTTTTTTGAAGAGTTCGTAACGCCGGGCGAACCTGCCTCCGCCCATCTTTGCCGGAGGCTGAACGCTTGCTACGGCGTCACGAGGATCGACGATTAAGAACGGCCCGGAATCCGTGCCGAGAAAACCCGCCGTGTGGAATGACTTGAGCGGATCGCTTTCGGCGCCGATCTCCATACTCTGCCCGGCAACAACGAAGGGAGGCATCTCCGGTGTTCGAGGGCCAAGCAGTTTCGCGATCCAGGCGCCCATGTGCGGGACCGCAATCGACTGAGGCGGTTCGTAGCCCGTGTGCCAGTGATACTGATGGCGCGAGTGGAGAATGAATCCGAGATCGCCAACGCGATGGGAGCGGATCAAGGTTCCGCGATCCATCACCTTGGCCATCTCTTCAAGGCCCTGCGAGAGACGAATGTTGTCTACTACGGTCGGGATTGATGGGAAAGTGCTCAGGACACGCTTGCTTTCCATCCCGGATTCGTAGCAGTGTACTTTTTCGGGTCCCAGGTTTCGGTTTGCGCCATACCTCCGGCCATCCAGAGCAGGATCATGCTGTCGGCGGTGGCAACGGGCTCAGGTGTTTGGGCGAGCAGGCGCGGGGCGCCGCCGGACAATGCAGCCATTGCCGCAACTGCCGTTTGGCGCATGTAATCGCGGCGAGTAATTCCTTGGAATAAATCTGGCTCTTTCATTTTGCCCCACTAAATTTTCGAGCTCGGAACCGCCAGAGGGCCGCGACGATTAGCGTCGTTCCTTTCTGCTAGGGGCGAGAGGGCTTGCCTTTTTGGGCTTGTGGGAAGAACGGCGAGTCTTGCTTACTGGATCATTCTGTTCGCGCAGGGTCGTCTCGAACATGGCATGGGCGGCCCAGCGGCAGATCTCGATGGCATCTTCAGGGGCAAGCTGTCGAACGTCCTGCAATGTGATTAGCGATTCTATGCCCAGACAGAGCGTCAGTCCAGACACCAGCCGCTTAAAACGCGCTACCGTGAGCAGCGGACGCACAGGCGCCAGGACGCTCTCGATCCACTCAACCCGACGCGATCCGCGGACTGGAAGTGATTTGGGGATTTTGGTCTGCTGGCCCCCGAGGCGCCTTTCCAGCGACAACCGGACGATCGCCCGCAGCAAAGCCTCATTCTTTATGGCGATGCGCTGCATGCCACCCACAGCTGCATCCAGAATGTGCGCTGGCGACCGTCGCCCCGCAGCGACCTTCAGGGCACCTTCGACCTGTGGCCTCAGATGTTCGAGAGAGACTTCAGTTAAGAGCTGCTCCTGGGTGGGGAAGTAGCGATAAGCTGTCCTGCGGGACACATCCGCCGCGTCGGCGACTTCTGCGACCGATGGCGCTTTACCCTGAGCAACCAAGTCAGCTGCGGCCCGCAACAGCAACACCCTCATGCGTCGCTTCTGCCTGGAATGTCCTTGCGCTTGACTCACTCCCATTCTGGGGCGTAGTATACCAGCATGTAGTAATGACACTGCCGTGCCACAAAGACACTCGGGAGGCGCGCTAATGACGGAACAGATTGAGACCGGTTGTTGCATCGCCGGCGGCGGTCCGGCCGGCATGATGCTCGGATTCCTCTTGGCGCGCGCTGGCATAGAAGTGGTGGTCCTGGAGAAGCATGCCGATTTCCTCCGCGACTTTCGCGGCGATACGCTTCATCCTTCCACGCTAGACCTAATGCATGAAGCGGGCATTCTGGACGAGCTTCTGAAACGGCCCCACCGTAGATTGTCCCGGTTTACGGCCAAGATGGGCGACACGGAAATCATCCTGGCCGACTTCAGCCGATTGTCGACCCGCTGCCGTTTCGTAGCCCTGATGCCGCAGTGGGACTTTCTTGACTTTCTATCTAGGCGGGCGCAACGCTATCCAGGGTTCCACTTGAGAATGCAAACGGAAGTGACCGGGCTCATCGAGCACAACGGGCGCGTCAGTGGAATATCGGCGCTCGGAGCCGGTGGGCCTCTGGAGGTTCGCGCCGACTTGGTCATCGGCGCAGATGGAAGGCATTCGGCCGTGCGCCGCGCTTCCGGTCTTCCGGTCTGCGAAGTAGGCTCATCTATCGATGTTTTGTGGCTGCGGCTCTCGCGAGAAGAAAATGATCCGCAACTGATTCTGCACTTCAATAGTGGCAGAATACTGGCGACCGCAGACCGTGGAGACTACTGGCAGTGCGGGCTAGTGATCACGAAAGGCGCTTCGGAGGAGCTACAGCGCAATCATATTTGTGCGCTTCGTGCCGAAATTGCCGAAGTCGCACCGTTCCTGCGAAATCGCTTGACGGAACTGGAAGGTTGGAAGGACGTCCGGCTCCTGACCGTGCGGATCGACCGGTTGCGGCGATGGTATCGAACCGGTCTGCTGTGCATCGGCGATTCAGCCCATGCAATGTCGCCCATTGGAGGAGTTGGGATAAACCTTGCGATTCAGGACGCGGTTGCTACTGCCAACATATTGGCGGCTCCCTTACTTGCCCATCGTATAGGCGACCAGCATCTTGCCGCGGTTCAGCGCCGCCGAGCTTTCGCAACGCGCGTAACTCAAACGTTTCAGGTCATCATTCAAAAACAGCTTGTCGAACGAGTGCTTGCCGGTTCCAACCGGAACAGGCCGCCATGGATTCAGCAGGTGATCAATGCAAGCCGGCCGGTGCGGTGGATACGAGGACGGATGATAGGAACTGGAGTCCGCCCCGAGCACATTAGGACTCCCGATTGCCTGGCCTCAGCCATGACCACGTAGAGAGTTAGCGGCATGGAACGCCTGGCCTCACGCGAGACTTGCCGGCTGTGTCCATGGGACAACCTGGAATTCATCGATTCCGATTAGTCGCCATACCGGACTTGTGGTTTAACGATGCGCCCGCCCTGCCCGTCCGATTATCAGGAAAGCAGATCGCGCACGACTTTGCCCTTACCGTCCTTGGTCACGTAGACGGGACGTTTTTCCACTTCCACGCCCGCGTCCGGGGCGATGCCCAAGGCGTTATACAGAGTGGCATGGAGGTCCGTGATGGTCACGGGATCTTTGACGATGCTACAGGGCCGCTCGGGCGCGGTTTCGCCGTGGAGATATCCCTTCTTGAATCCGCCTCCGAATAACAACACGCTGCCGGCTTCCGTGAAGTGGCGGTGCATGCCGTAATGTTGCATCGACGTCATGATGTCGGGCTGTTTGACCTGGTCTTTTACTTCCTTGCCAGGCTTTCCTTCCGTCATCATGTCGCGACCGAACTCGCTCGCGACGACGACTAGAGTCCGAGAGAGCAAGCCGCGTTGGTCGAGGTCGCGAATCAGACGCGCCATGGGACGGTCTATGGATTGCTTCATCGCTTCGGCTCGGACATGTCCGTTTTCGTGAGTGTCCCAGTGGCGGAAAGGGATGTACTCGGAGGTGACTTCGACAAAGCGAACCCCATTTTCCACAAGACGACGCGCGAGCAGACAGCCCAGCCCGAATCGTCCTGTGTTGTATGCGTCGTAAGACTCCTTGGGTTCGAGAGTCAGATCGAATGCCTTCGATGACGGCGATTGGAGCAAGCGATTCGCGTTCTCGAGAGATCGCATCAGACTTTCGCGCTGGTAGTCGCTGCCTTCGCGCATGAGCGGACTCTCGGACGCAAGTTTTTTGAAGAGTTCGTAACGCCGGGCGAACCTGCCTCCGCCCATCTTTGCCGGAGGCTGAACGCTTGCTACGGCGTCACGAGGATCGACGATCAAGAACGGCCCGGAATCCGTGCCAAGAAAACCTGCCGTGTGGAATGATTTGAGCGGATCGCTTTCGGCGCCGATCTCCATATTCTGCCCGGCAACAACGAAGGGAGGCATCTCCGGTGTTCGAGGGCCAAGCAGTTTCGCGATCCAGGCGCCCATGTGCGGGACCGCAATCGACTGAGGCGGTTCGTAGCCCGTGTGCCAGTGATACTGATGGCGCGAGTGGAGAATGAATCCGAGATCGCCAACGCGATGGGAGCGGATCAAGGTTCCGCGATCCATCACCTTGGCCATCTCTTCAAGGCCCTGCGAGAGACGAATGTTGTCTACTACGGTCGGGATTGATGGGAAAGTGCTGAGGACACGCTTGCTTTCCATCCCGGATTCGTACGCAGTGTACTTTTTCGGGTCCCAGGTTTCGGTTTGCGCCATACCTCCGGCCATCCAGAGCAGGATCATGCTGTCGGCGGTGGCAACGGGCTTAGTTGTTTGGGCGAGCAGGCGCGGGGCGCCGCCGGACAATGCAGCCATTGCCGCAACTGCCGTTTGGCGCATGTAGTCGCGGCGAGTAATTCCTTGGAATAAATCTGGTTCTTTCATTTCGCCCTACTAATGAATGTACTGAAATTCGGGACTCATCAACAAAGCCCACAGCAGGTCCTCAACTCCGGAGGCCGATGGTTTCGGGCCTCCCAGCAACTGTTCAACGGTGCTTCTCTCCTGAGGCGTGGGCTTTCTGGCGAGAAGGTGCGTGTACAGTCTGTCGGCCAGTTCGGCGGAAGTCCAATTCTTCCTGGGCGGCTGATAAGCCGGTGATCCTTCGATACGGATCAGTTGTTCCGGGTTAGGTTTTGCGGTGAAGACAAAGAAACGGACAGCGGGTCCGACGTCGCTTTTCCGGCTTCGCTCGTCGATGGCTGCCTGAGCTCGAAAACGCGTAAAGCCCTTGTCCGCGATATTCCACATCATCGGAGAAGACATTTTGGCGGAAACAGCGGTGGCCTTTTCTTCTTTGAGCGTCAGCTCGATGCTGTTTGCCGGCTGCTGCGCCTGGAGCTTTTGCAACCGCACAATGCCGGATGGGCCAACGAGTTCCGCATTCGCCCATCCGGCAATGACCTTCGACGGGTCGTACGAATCCACATCTTCCATGAGGAGCCAAAGCTCACGCGCTCCGGTGATGTCGACGTCAACCCGTACGGCTCCGCTGCGGAGGAGCTTGCTATCGAAGAGGTTGAGCGGCGCAGGATCCAACTGTCCGAGCAGAGCCTTCGATCCGCGCTCGAGCCGATGCGATAGCAGCGGACCATTGGTCAGCTCCAAAGCCTGGAGCGTGGTTGCTTCAGCGCTCCGCTCGGTATAGACCTGATCTCGAATCGGCCGTCCAAGAACGCGGCTCAATGGATCGGATTTCAGATGCCATTCACGCGTGTAACTCGCGTATCTTTCGCTGCGAGGATTGTTCACACGCCAGTCACCAGTTGCGGCCGAGATGGCGTCTTCGAATTGTTCCGCGGTAAGGCGCCGCAGGCGAGGACCGCGGAATACGTATTCCTTTTCCGTGCCGGTCTCTGCGGCCGCTTCGTATTGATACGCTCGCGATGTGGCGATCAGCCGGACGAGATGTTTCAGATCGTATCCGCTGGCAACGAAGTCAGAAGCCAGCCAATCGAGGAGATCCTCATCCCAGGGCTGGGCGTCCATATCGTCGGCGGGTTCCACGATACCGCGTCCGAGAAGTTTTTTCCAATACCGATTTACTATTGTTCTCGCAAAGCGGCCATTGTCTGGATGAACAAACCAATCCGCAGCGGCTTTGCGACGCGATTCGAGTGTCTCGCCGAAGTCGACCTTTAGTTCTGCGAAGGGAAACTTCGGTTCGGCCATCGTGCCCAGACGAATGTCACATCTGACCAGCTCCAACGGCTTCTCGGAGAACATGCTCGCCAGACCGTAGGTGTCGCGGAGTTTCCAGCGATTGATGAAGCTGTCGTGACACGCCGCGCATTTCATGTTGATGCCGAGAAAAACCTGCGCGGCGTTCTGCGCAGCCTGCATCGGAGGCGTTTGACTGGCGCTGACTACGCCCCTCCAGGTCATGCCGACCAGGAAACCTTCGGCGCCTGACTTCGCGGGCGGATCCAGGAGCGATCGCACCATTGCGTCGTACGGAGTATTTTCTTCGAGGGCGCTGAGCAGCCATTTCGTGATGGATTGCCGCTCGCCGTAGTAGATGACGCCTTCATCATTTCGAAGAAGATCATTCCAGAAGCTGATCCAGTTTTCGGCGTAGCCTTCGCGATCGGCGAGGAGGCGGTTAACGATGCTGGCGCGCGATTCGGATTGTTTCCCGGATTCGAATTGCTGAAGTTCTTCCGGTGTGGGCGGCATTCCTAAGATATCGAACCATGAACGGCGCGCGAAAAGCGCATCGGAAACGATCTTCGGTGGTTGAATGCCTTTCTTCTGGAAGTAGGCGTCCACAAATCTATCTATCGGATTTGAGGCAGTACCGGGCGGGAGCGCAGGTTTGCGCGGCGCGATGGGCGCGATTCTTTCTGAAACTTGCACAGCTCCGTCAAACCTGGCGCCTTCATCGATCCACAATCTGATGCGTTCGATGATCTCGGGCGCAACAGGAGGTCCCGATGGCGGCATGCGGAGGCCGTTTTTGCCTTCCAATTTTGCGATCAGAAGACTTTCCGCGCCTTTGCCGGGAATTACAGCGGGACCGGTCTTTCCTCCTTTGACGAGGTCTTCCCTGGTGTGCGTCTTCAGACCTGCTTGTGGTGTATCGCCGGAGTGGCATGCCTGGCATTTTGCGGTGAGTACCGGTTGGACTTCTTTGAGAAAATCGACTTTGGCATAGGCGGACAGGGATGCGATCAGAAAAGCGGCAACGCGGACTTTCAGCATCTACTCTTTCAGTATCCAACACTTGGTATTTCATGCGCGGGCACCGCTTCCTCGATTCTCCCGCCGTTTTCGAAGGTACAACTGCATAACTGGAACCGGCGACGGTACTCTGGTGTCCTACAAGGTGGGCCTTGGTGCGCACGGCAAGCAGAGCAGTCATAATCGCGCTTTCAGTTGCGATGATTTCGGGTTGCGTTTGGGTCTTTTTTCTGACCACGTGGGATCGGCCGATTGAGCGACGAATCTCGAACGTCGCCCTGAGCATGACGGGTACATGGATCGCGGCCGGAACTTCACAAGGCTTGATTGCAGTTTGGAACGGCTGGGCCGGCACTGTGAGATGGCGGGCATTTGCGAGAGGCCCGTTGAACGATCTCCAATTTAGCCCGGACGAGCGGCTCCTTGTCATTGCCGGTAAAGATCTGAGCCTCTATCCGGTGGAACAGCCGGCGAGGCCTCGATTCCTTCGCTCCGATAGCCGGAACTACGGTACGGCTCGTTTTAGCAATGACCAACAGAATCTTTTGATCATTACGGGGAGAGGCACGATCGAGGTCCTGGACAGCGAGTCCGGAGCGATGCGACTCAACATCTGCTGCTCCACGATCTATGGTGAGGTCACGTTCACTCCGGATGAGCGGAGCATCGCCACTGCAGGTCATTGGCCCAGGCTCTGGGACTCGCGTTCAGGGCAGCTTATTACCCGATTGACGAAGGATCGGGAGCTTTACACATTTGGTCCGATTGCATTCGATCCGCAGCGCGGCACGATTCTCATGGGGTCTCAAGATGGCCGGGTGTATTGCTGGAATCTCGCGAGCGGGAAACTTATTGCAATGTCTCCGGCACATGCGGAATACGTGAATACGATCGCCGTTTCGAGCACGGGATGGGCGGCCTATGCCTGTTTCGGGAAAACAGTGCGGCTCTGGAATCCACAGAGCGGGGAAGAACGTTTGCTGACTGGGGCTCGTCCCACTAGCAATCTGATTCTCGGATTGGATGGCGCCTCAATTCTGTTCGGCACTGCGGAGGGTGAGATTGAGCTCTGGGATACGCAGGAAGGACAACTCCTACGAACGATGCGCCTTCCATAATTGCTGCGCTGGCCGGATTAGCGTTCAGATACATTGGCGCTAAAGTGAATTTCGCTCGTGGCTATTGGCTTGGAAGTTCGGAATCCTTGTGTGTAGTTTTTCGCAAGCTTACGCTTGGCGACTCCGAGTCGGTCGTTCCGGTGGTTAGAAAGATTCAGTGTTGAATGAGATGATGCGCTCGCTGCGGGATAATGGTTGTGTAGCATGACGTGGACACGCGGCAGAGTGCTTCTCTTGTTGATACTGGGGACGCTGTATGCGCAGGATGGTCCTCCTGCCGGACGGCCGAGTTTGCGCGAGCGGGCTGCTAAGGGAGATCCTGACGCTCAGTTCACGCTGGCTAAGAATTATGAGGCAGGCCGCGGCGGGTTGAAGAAGGATTACGTCGAAGCGCAGCACTGGTATCGCGAGGCGGCCCAGCAAGGCGATCCTTTCGCGCAGGCCAGTCTTGCGTTGTTGTACAGATTCGGGAAAGGCGTGCCTCAGGATTACGTACAGGCTTATATGTGGTTTCAGCTTTCCGTCAATCGACTCACCGGGCCGGATCGGGATTCTATTGTAGAACTGCGGGATACGGCCGCATCGCACATGACTCCTCAACAGATTGAGGAGGCGCGGCATCTCGCGCGAGATTGGAAACCTGGAGCGACACAGAAATAATGCGGCATAGCGGAATCATATGGACGCTTGGCGTCGCTCTGATTACGGTTGCGTGCACACGCACGAATGAGAGGCCCGTCGGGGCGCCCGTGCAGATCACGGCTCCTCTTGGTTTGCCTCCAGTTCCAGTTCCGGCGGATAACCCGGTGACGGCAGAGACCGTGGCCCTCGGCCGAAAGCTGTTTTACGATCGCAAGCTGTCGACGAATGACCTGCTTTCCTGTGCTTCCTGTCATAATCCGCAGTTCGGATTTTCGGATGGTCAGAAAGTTTCGACCGGTGTTGAGGGTAAGACTGGAACGCGAAACGCGCCGACGATCCTGAATGCGGCCTACGGGACCAATCAGTTTTGGGACGGGCGGGCCGCGAGCCTGGAAGAACAATCCGCCGGACCAATCGCGAACCCGATCGAGATGAATCAGAAGCACGAAGTCTGTGTCTCCCGGCTCAACGAGGACCCGGCTTATGTGGCTGCGTTCCAGAAGGCGTTCGGGCCGGGGCCGATCACCATGGGAAAGATCGAGAAGGCGATTGCGAGCTTTGAGCGGACCGCGATCAGCGGAAATTCTCGATTCGACCGTTACGAGTATGGCGGCGATAAGAATGCGCTGAGTCCGGCTGCGATCCGCGGGCTCGCGATTTTCAAAGACAAGAACAAAGGCAATTGCGCAACATGCCACACGATCGATTCGAAGCATGCGCTATTCACGGACGGTAAATTTCACAATCTTGGCATTGGCGTGAACTCTGAGGGAGAACTGGTGGATCAGGGACGCTTTGTTCACACCAAGCTGGAAGCGGATACCGGCGCATTTAAGACTCCGACGCTCCGGAACATTGCGTTGAGCGCGCCGTACATGCACGACGGAAGCCTGAAAACGCTTCGTGAAGTGGTCGATTTTTACGCGGGCGGAGGCAACTCCAATCCCAACCTGGATAAAGACATGAAGCCGCTGAATCTAACGAGGGCGGAGCGGGACGACCTCGTCGCATTCCTGGAATCGCTGACTGGCGAAATGCCTCCTGACATCGGTCCTCCGCCGACGAAGTAAGATAACAGCGGACATGTATCGCGGCTGTTTGTTGAACATAATTATCCTGGCTCTCGCGCTGGGCGGCTGTTCCGGGAGCACCACCAAGAAAGCCGAAAGCCCATCGGAGCCGGCTGTATCTTACTTCAAAGTCGATCCTGCGAGTGCAGGAACGCTAACGGGAAAGATTCAGTTCACCGGCAAAAAACCCCCGAAGCAGAAGATCGACATGGATGAAGATCCGCAGTGCGCCCGGCTGCACAAGGGCGCTGAGGTTTCGGATGAGTCGCTCGAGGTGAACTCTAAAGGCGGTCTGGCGAACGTCTTCGTTTATGTAAAGACCGGTCTCGAAGGCAAAAGATTCGAGCCGCCCGCGGCGCCGGTTACGATCGATCAGAATGGCTGCTGGTTTAGGCCGCGCGTCATCGGAATACAAACCGGCCAGACCTTGAAGGTCACCAACTCAGATCCTGTTACGCACAATATCCATCCGCTAGCGCAGGTGAATCGGGAATGGAACCATAGTCAATCCCAAGGAGATCCTCCGCTGACGCGCCGGTTCATTCGCCAGGAGATCATGATTCCCGTGAAGTGCAACATTCATCACTGGATGCGCGCATACATCGGGGCAGTACAGCATCCGTACTTCGCTGTCACAGGCGCCGATGGGACGTTCGAAATGAAGAATCTGCCGCCGGGAGATTATACGGTTGCCGCGTGGCAGGAGAAATTGGGAACTCAGGAACAGCACGTCAGTCTCGCTTCGTCGGGTTCCGCGAATATCGCTTTCACATTCAAAGGAGAGTAATCCTTGCGCACATTGACGTGCTTGCTTGCAATTCTGATTGCCGGATGCTCGAAGAGCGTTCCGCCACCGGCTGAATCGGGCTCATATCGTATCTACGTAACGAATGAAACGTCGGGCGATATGAGCGTGATCGACTCGGCGAAGCTGGAGGTGGTTGCCACTGTGCCGCTCGGAAAACGGCCGAGAGGAATTCATGCGAGTCCTGATCGCAAGACGATCTATGTCGCGCTGAGCGGCTCTCCGATCGCGGGTCCGGATGTGGACGAGAGCACTCTGCCGCCTCCTGATAAAAGCGCAGACGGAATCGGTGTGTTCGACGTGGCACAGAACAAGCTGGTGAAACTGATCAAGAGCGGCTCGGACCCTGAGAATTTCGATCTGAGTAGAGATGGGAAGCTTCTGTACGTCTCAAATGAAGACGCGGCGGGAGTCAGCATCCTGGATATTCAGGCCGAGAAAGTTCGGGAGACGCTGAAGACAGGCGAAGAGCCCGAAGGCGTGAAGGTTAGTCCTGATGGGAAGTTCGTGTATGTGACGTCCGAGCAGGAAGGCACGATTGCGGTCGTTGATACCGTGGCGGACAAGGTGATCAAGACGTTCAAGGTGGGGCGCCGGCCGCGAAATATTGCGTTTTTGCCGGATGGCTCGCGCGCTTACGTCAACGCCGAGAACGATGGCAATGTTGTGATCGTGGATTCGCAGAAGCACGAGGCGCTGCGCGCGATCCAACTGGGACAGCCGGGCGTGATCAAGCCGATGGGACTTCTTTTGTCTCCGGATGCCAACCATCTTTACGTCAGTACGGGCCGGGGACGCCAAATATTTACGATCGACACGAAGAGCAATCAAGTGGTTGGGTCGGTTGAGGTGGGTCCGCGGCCTTGGGGAATTGCTTTGTCTCCCGATGGGAAGACGCTGTTCACGGCCAACGGCCCTTCGAAAGATGTTTCGGTCGTCGATCTTGCCAGCGGGAAGGTGACGAAGAAGATTCCGGTCTCCGGCAGTCCGTGGGGCGTGATTACGCTGGAGCGTTAGTGTTGGGTTCGGGTGGCGTGTGACCCACGATGGCCGACTGTTTCGATTGAGCTTGTTCGTACGAAGCTCACGACCGAACATTAGATGCTCATCGTTTTCCCCGCGTGTGCTCCATAGTTTAAACCGTTGTCGAACAGTCCCAAGCCATTTCACTCGGTCGTAAAACGCCCATCCCAAAGAACCGGGATCCTCTACCCGGCGCGGCGAAGTTCGTCTCGAATTACACGCCGTAGAGTCGTCTCCAGGGATTCCTGTTTCTGATCCATGAACCTGCGCAATGCCACGTTGATAAGACTCTGGTAATTCCCGCTTCCAGCATCATCAATCTGCTGGCGGAACCAGTCCAGAACGTCGTCATCCAATCGGATCGTGACCCGGGTCTTTCCCGGCGGCGCTTTCAATACCGGACCTCGTCGACCTTTGCTGAAATCATATTCCTTTTTCATATTGACGTACCTCACCGCGAGTCGCCAGGCGAGCCGAAATCAGTCGAACCCGTTCATCGCGCCACGTATAAACCACCACAAGAATACGGCCCAGCGAATCCATTCCTATGCTTATCCACCGCTCCTCCGCCGCGCGCTCGTCGCGAACCGATAACCCATTCGCGTCCTCGAGCGCGGTAACGGCGTCGGCAAAGCGCACACCGTGCTTGCGGAGATTCATTCTTGCTTTGGCTGGATCCCACTCCGGCTCCATCTGTGTACGATTGTACACAGACATTTACTCGGCCGCTTGGGTATTCGAGCGCTACCCGCTTGAGTGAATTTCCGGTGGCGCGTGACGCGCTCACGATTGCGAGTTGCCGACTGTTTCGATCGTTTGAAGACACTTCAGCGATGGTCGGGATCACGACAGGCGGCGCCTCGGCTGAATTCGAATGTTAGGTCGCATTTCGTCTTTCATTTTGATGCCGTAGCACGTCGTAACATAACGCCACCATACCGCTCTTGTAGGCTTTTACCTCTGCCAGGTGGAGGGCGATGTCATTGTCGAGCTTCTCGAAGAAGCGTATCCCCTCTCCGATCAGGATCGGCAAGATCGAATAACGAATCTCGTTGGCTAGCCCGAGACGAAGGCAGTCGCCAGACACCTGGCCGCCTCCGACGAACCAGATCGTGCGGAACGCGGACCGCAGGCGCCCATTCACGAGGTCCGCAAGATCGCCGGAATAGAACTCTACGGCATCCCGATGTCGCGGTAATTTGCGACTAGTGAGAACGAAGGTCGGTTTATCACCGTATGACCACCCCAACCCTTTGGCTTCAAAACCAAGCGCGGTCTCATAAGTTCGCGATCCCATGACGTAGCAGTCGATCGTCTTGAGGAACGCCTCAACAAATTCCGGGTCCAGACGGTCTCCGCCAACGAACTCGTCTGACGTCTCGAGCCAGTCGACGCGGCCGTCTTTTCGAGCAATGAAGCCGTCGAGGCTTGCCGCCATGTGAATCGTGACGCGAGAGTCATTGTTTGGCATCATGTCAACGCTCCTCGCAAGCGTCTGGCGCGAGCCTTGCGTTTGCGAGAGGTTGAGGAGAGCCTTTAGAAACGAATCAGATGTTGAATCTCAGGAGTCTTGCGTTCATCCGATGCTCAGTCATACGGCGTGCACGCGCCCTTTCCTCGGCGGCTCTCCAATGCTTTCCCGAGAAAACAATGATCATCGGCAAAAATATGCTCACAAATATGCTCACGAGCATGCCCGTAACGAACAGCAAATCCCGGCGATCCATGTGCAACTCCTACTAACAGTTTACCCTTCCTGTGATCAGATCTCTAGGAAGATGCCGAATCCGTAGAGCGTATTGTCGGTAGTCGTGAAAAACACTCGACCGTTTGCTACCGTCATTCCGGTCAGGGCGGCGGGCGCAGATACCTGGTTGCCGGTGGAGTAAAGCTCCTTGCCCGTGGTTGCATCCAAGCCGTAAAGGACGGCTCGACCGCTGGTGGAGAGCGCGAATACTACTCCGCTGGTGACCACAGGCGGTACGGGCGACTTGAGGTCCCGCGAGATCCACGCCGGGACGAGTACGGGCGCTCCATTCTGCTCATCGAGTTTGAAGGCGACGATCGAGCCGTTCGGAGCGGCGCCATTGGCGGCGGGCACTTTCAACTCCGGATTGACAGCTCCCCATACCGGCGCTGCGACCCATCGCGTGCCGTCGGCATCTTCCCAACTGGAGAGGCCACCCCAAACTCCTCCATTTCCGGTGGCGACAGGTACGGTCTGGGATAACGGCGTCTTGTGGTCGGAGCCCCCGACCGATTGCGAATCGAGCACGTATAAACGACCATCCCGGCCCGCGGAGACGACGAGGTCACGG
Source organism: Bryobacteraceae bacterium (assembly GCA_963833675.1). Taxonomy (GTDB): domain Bacteria; phylum Acidobacteriota; class Terriglobia; order Bryobacterales; family Bryobacteraceae; genus DASQDN01. The sequence continues at coordinate 101,015 of CAWHYW010000025.1, forward strand.
CCCTTGTACTCGAAGACGACGGGAGTGGTGACGTTCATCTCGGCCGGAGCCTTGGTTTCGGAAGCGACAGAGAAGTGGCCGCGCAGCTTCAGATCCTTCGGCTCGAGCGCTAACAGAGTGTTCGAATATTTGTTTGAAGCCGGGTCCGAGGGTCCGGGGCCGGTCTGCACATAGACGGTGCCGTCATTACCAAGCGCATACCCGCCGAGGCCGCCGGCGGCTCCTCCATTCAGGGGGAAGCTGACTGCCTTGGGATCTTCGACGCGGAGATCCAGGGCCCAGACAGCATTGGGCACACCGCCACAACCGGAATTCGTGGTCGTATACATCACGTAGTCGTGCATGGTGAGAGGCGCGGCCTTAGCGTTTGCGGGGAGGAACGGAGCGGTGGAAATTGATCACTCCCGTCGGAAGTGTTCACCAAATGCAACTGGCCGTTGCCAGTGAGAACGTAAACGGGGCGAGGGGCGCCGAAGCCGGTTCCAGTTACTCGGGCGGGCATCTCGGTGTTGCGGCCGGCGGGGGTCGGGGGGAGACCGGGCGATTGCGAGGTTTTCGCGGGCGGCTGGGCGGCGTCCACCAAAGATGGTCGGCGGAGTGAGAGCAGGGAAGGCCGTCACCCTGCCGGAACAGGCGGCGGACTTCTCGAGTTCCCGAACGGAAATTCTTCTGCCAGAACACCTTGTTTACATCAAGGTCGATCGACCAGAGGTTGCCCGAACTACCGGCGACGAAACCGAGTTCTTTGAAGCCGCTGTAGGAGATCAGCAGTCCGACGACGACCGGAGGCGTTAGCGCATATTGGCCGCTCTGTTGGTTCTCCAGTTTCCTTTTCAGGACGAGCTGGAAATCTTTGACGTTGTCGCTTGGTGATGCGGACGTCACTCTTCTCCCAACCGGTGCGGCGCGCATCGCCGCCGTAAGAAGGCCAGTCGACAGGACGTCCTTGTGGAGTCGCTACGCACGCGAACGCGATCGAGAGACATAACAGAGCAGTAACTCTTCTTCTCATTTGTAAACCTCGTGGCTTAGCGGCCCGGAAGACCGAAGCAGTACAACACACTGTCGAACGGTGCCAAGATAGACGCGTCCATTGGCAAGCGAGAGAGCGCCGAAATGGACGAACGAAGTAATCTGATTGCCGCTGGAGTACAACTCCTTGCCCGTCTCGGCGTCGAGCGCGTACAGAACGGCGCTGGTCGAGGCCTTGATGCGGAGCGGACTGAAGTCGGCGAGTCCTTTGTCCGGATACGCCTGGCGCGTGTTTTCGCCGCTGCCGTATGCGAACACAACGCCATTGGCAATGACCGGAGGCTCGGCCTGATCCATGTCGCGCGACATCCAAGCGGGCGTCAACTGCAGTTTTCCGTTCTTCTCTTCCACTTTGAAAGCGACGATGGCGCCGTGCTTCACCGGGCCGTGTGAGATCGGGACCTTAAAGTCCGGATGCGAGGGTCCCCAGAAAGGAGTGAGCGCCCAGCGAGTTCCTTTCGAGTCCTCCCACGTCGCCATGCTGCCCCAGATCCCGGCCGACTGGAAATCGACTTCCTCGTTGCACAGCATCGGCGTGCGATAGAGCGGCGTTTGATGGTTATCGCCGCCCGCGGACTTGGTGTCGAGCAGGTAGACGCGGCATTCCTTACTGCCGGTGACCATCAGCTCTTTGCCTTTGTATTTGAAGATGGCGGGAGTGACCTGCATGTCGAGATCGCGCTTCTGCAGCCAGATCCAGTTCGACGGCTCGAAACAATCTTTCAGCTTCAGTTCATTGCCTTCGACGTGCGCGCCGATCAGTCCGTTGCCGTAGACCTGGTTGGCGGGATCGTAGCGGCCGTCTCCGGTGGGAGCCCAGGCCGTTCCGGTGGAATCGATGGCCGCTCCGCTCCGTCCCCACAAGTCCGCCGCTCTTCGGATTGAAGGTCATTACCTTCTTGTCGGGATCCTTGAGATTGACTGCCCACATCTGATTGGGATTGCCGGCGCAACCCTGCGACGTCGTGGTGAAGATCACGTCATTCCAGAGATTCAGCGAATAATGTTTGCCGTTGGGATATCCGAACGGAAACGGCGCCATGACGTCTTCGCCGTTGGCGACGTTGAGCGAATGCAGCTGGCCGTCGCCTGCGAGTGCGTAGATGGTGCGGTCGCCCGAAGCGTTGCGGAGGGCCGATGGTGGGAGCGGCGGTCTGTCCGGGAGGGCACAAGCGGATCGCCCGGCCTGCCACGCCGCTCGATGGGAGCGATACTCGAAATGTTTCTTCCAGAGGAGCTTGCCGGTGGCGACGTCGATCGCGTAGATGTTGTCGGAAATGCCGGCGACGATCGCGATCTCTTTCGGACCGCTGGAGGTTTTGATGTTTTCGACAAGCAACGGCGCGAAGAGAGAGTGCATCTCCTGCGGCTTGTTGTCGAGCTGCAGCTTCCACAATACTTTCAGGTTCTTGACGTTGTCTTTGGCAAGAATCTTTTCGTTCTGCTGCCACGCGGTCCGCTGCGGATTGCCGCCATCGGTCGGCCACTCGGCGGCCCAGACGAGGGAACCGGCGCAGATCGCCATCATGGCGTATCGTTTCTGCATGGTCTAAAACCTCTTCGCTTTGCGCATCGGATTTGTTCCACCGTGTGGGACCGATCGCGATGCAGGGTTATTGCAAGGATATTCAGGCTGCAACGTCAGATTGTATATCAGACGTGGCGGAGTTGGCGATTGGCCGCTGATAAACGCCGATTCACGCCGATGGCCTAGAATTCGATTTTGTTTTTCTTTGCCGCGATGGCGTTGGCGTCCAAGCCGGGGACTTTCTGCAGGTCTGCGATGGATTTGAATTCGCCCTTTTCTTCGCGGTATTTGACGATGGCGGCGGCGTGGGTGTTCGAGACGCCGAGTCCGGCGACGATGTCGTCGGCATCCGCCTTGTTGACATTCACTTTGGGGACGGGCGCGCCTTTGGGAAATTGGGCCACGAGATAGTCGACGACTTCGCCGAACTCGTCGTCACTTCCTTTGGCGCCGCGTTGAATCATGTCCTCCACGACACCGCTCCAGCCGTCGCGGCTTTCGCGCCTGCTCATCACGATTTCGGCGGCATGACAACTGCCACAGAGGCGTACCGTCGCGGCTTTTCCGGGCGCTTCGGGCAGCTTCGGTTTTTCGGCCGCCATCAGACAGAAGGCCGAGGCGCAGAGGAGCGTCGTGAATAACCAGAGTCGGCGCATACCTTTATTTTCTACCAAACGCGATATGCTGACCTGAGTCCTATGCAACCGATCAGACTTCAGCAGACACGCGGTAAGGTAGCCGCGCTCGCCTTCAGCTTCGTTTTCGCTCTCGCGCCTGGTCTCCTGGCGCAACGGAACCCGGTTCCGGCGCTGGAAGAGACTGGTTTTAAATCGATATTCGACGGCCAGTCGCTAAAAGATTGGGATTCCGATCCTGACTTCTGGCGCGCGGAAAACGGGGTAATGATAGGGGAGACGCGGGCGGACCATCAGCCCAAACACAACATATTCTGCATCTGGAAGGGCGGATCGCCGGGGGATTTCGAATTGAAACTGCAGTACAAATTGACCGGCGAAACAGGGAATAGCGGGATTCAGTACCGCAGCGTGGAACTGCCCGACGTGGGGAAGTGGGTGCTGAAGGGATATCAGGCCGATATCGACGGGAAGCAGATGTACACGGGCCAGCTCTACGAGGAGAGAGGCCGCGGGTTCCTCGCGCTGCGCGGGCAAATCTCATATGTGCCGAATGGGAAAAAAGTGGGCTATATCGGTTCCACGGGAGGGGATGAGTTGAAGGCGTTGATCAAGAACAACGACTGGAACGATATGCACATCATCGCGAGGGGGAACACGCTCATTCATCTGATTAATGGGCGCGTAATGAGCGTGGTCGTTGACGACGATACGGCGAATCGCAAAATGGACGGCAAGATCGGGATCCAACTACACGTGACCACAGCGGCGATGAAGATGGAAGTGCGAAATATTCAGTTGAAGACGTTTTAGGCGACAGCCATCCTTACGGTGGCTGTCGCGTTTGTTATCAGGGCTTCTTTTTGAGGCGGCTGCAGGCCGTCTCCGCGCCGGTGGGATCGATGGCGGCGCTACCTTCCGTGATCTCGGCGATCTTCCCGTCCGTATCGATGACGAATGTCGCTCGATTGGCGAGTCCGTTCTGCGGCATCAGGACGCCATACAGTTCGGAGATTTTTCGGTCGTGGTCGCTGAGGAGGGGATAGGTTGCGTTCAGTTCTTTCGACCAATGAGCAAGAGTGGCAATGAAGTCAGTGCTGATTGCAAGAACTTGTGAGTCTAACGCATCAAATTTGCCAATACCAGACTGGTAGGCAGTGAGTTCCTTCGTTCAACCACCTGTAAACGCGGCGGGGAAGAATGCAAGCACGACGTTTTTCTTCCCCTTGAAGTCGGACAGCTTGATGTCTTTCCCGGTGGTGTTCATGCGAGCCGATACCGTGAAGTCGGGGGCCGGATCGCCAACTTTCAGATGTGTCTTGGGAGGGGTTACCTGCTGCGCGGATGCGACGGCGGCCGCGCAAAGCAGGAGCATCTCGAGTCTTCTCATTGATCGTTTCACTCCTGCATCCAAGAATACTTCAGAATGGGTCGAGGGGTGGATTTAACAATTAAACAATTGCAATGGAAATGCTTCTCGTTTTACTCTAGAAGAATGGCGCCAGAAGTGTGGGCGTCGTGTGTCGAGCGACATTATGTTCAGCCCGCATCACAACCGGCAGTTGACAGTAGCTTCCGTGCTGCTTCTGCTGTTGGCTGCTTTTGCGGTTGATCCGCCGGACCACCGGTGTCGCACGCAATCCACCCGAAACAGGCAGTCGCGGAGCGTCCGGCTTGACGATAGCGACAGCCATACTCGCTGGCACAATCATGGCTCCGACAACTCAGGGCGCGATGTCAACGGCGAAGGGTTAGTCGCAGTCGCCGAGAATGTCTTTGCTCTCAATACGGATTTTGCGGCCGAGCGATTGGCGCCTGAGCAAGCGGCTATTAAGCCTTTTGAGTATCGAACGGGCGCTCTTCGCAGCCGTCCTCCTCCATCCGCAATCCTCACTTAATCCGGTTTTATTTGGCGATCGAGTGTACAGGATTCGTGTGTCTGGAAGGGGTGTATATGCAGCGTTTATTGGACGGCGTCAGCCGATTTCAGCGGGATGTGTTCCCGTACAGAAAGCATCTTTTTGAGGAGTTAGCGGAACAGCAGCATCCGGAGGCGCTTTTTATTACTTGCGCCGATTCGCGTGTGGTGCCTGATCTGATTACTCAATCCGAGCCCGGCGATCTTTTCATCTGCCGCAATGCCGGAAACATGGTGCCTCCGTATGGCGAAGTTCATGGCGGTGTTTCGGCCACGATCGAGTATGCCGTTTGTGTGCTGAATGTCCAGCACATCATCGTTTGCGGTCACACGGACTGCGGCGCGATGAAGGGCATCCTCCATCCCGAGACTCTGGTGGACATGCCGACGGTGAAGAGCTGGCTTTCGCATGGCGAGCTTGCGCGACGGATGGTGAAGGAGAACTATCCGGACATTTCTGAAGACGACAAGCTCCGGGTATTGACGGATGAGAATGTTGTGGCGCAGCTGAATCATCTCCGAACGCATCCTTCGGTGGCGGCGAGAGTTGCCAGCGGCAAATTGCAGCTTCACGGGTGGGTGTACAACATCCGCTCGGGCGAAGTGCGGGCATGGGACGCTCAGGAATCGCGCTACGTTCTGCTTGACCAATGGCGCGGCGAAATGCCGAAGCCTCGCCGTTTAGCGATTGCTCAGTAGCTGGTGGCGCCCATGAGTAAATACACGAACGACGTCCTTGCCTCTGTAGTTGTTTTTCTTGTCGCCCTACCGTTGTGCATGGGCATCTCAATTGCGTCGGGGGTTCCTCCGGCGCTTGGACTCATCACCGGTGTCATCGGAGGGCTGGTGGTGGGTTTCCTGTCCGGCGCGCCGCTGCAGGTCAGCGGCCCTGCCGCCGGACTGGCTGTTCTGGTGTGGGAGCTGGTTCGCGACCACGGAATTGGGGCGCTCGGGCCGGTGCTGATCGTTGCGGGAATTGTGCAGATGATCGCGGGTCAGTTCCGTGTCGGGCAGTGGTTTCGGGCGATGTCACCGGCCGTCATCCATGGAATGCTCGCAGGGATCGGAGTACTGATCTTCGCCGGCCAGTTTCACGTGATGCTCGACGATAAGCCGAAGCAATCGGGTGTCGCAAACCTGTTATCGATTCCGCAAGCGATTGTGGGCGGCATTTTCCCGATCGACGGCAGTAAGCATGAACTCGCCGCCGTCATCGGCGCATTGACGATTTTGTCTTTGCTTGCCTGGACGAAATGGCGGCCGAAACAGCTTGGGCTTGTGCCTGGCGCGTTGGTGGCCGTGGTGCTGGCTACGGCAGTGGCGGAGATGTTCCGGCTTCCGGTGCAGCGTGTGGATGTGCCCGCGAATATCTTCGACGCGGTCCGCTGGCCTTCCGTAGACACGCTCGCAGTGCTGAGGGATCCTAGTCTGTTGCTATCTGCGTTGGCGATGGCGTTTATCGCCAGCGCTGAAACGCTGTTGTCGGCGGCGGCTGTCGACCGCATGCAGAGCATCGTTCGCACGGACTACGACCGCGAGTTGAAAGCTCAGGGCGTCGGCAATTTCCTTTGCGGTCTGGTGGGCGCTTTGCCCATGACAGGAGTCATCGTGCGCAGCTCGACCAACGTACAGGCAGGGGCCCGGACGCGATTATCCACGATTCTGCACGGAACGTGGCTGCTGGCGTTTACGATGGCGCTCGGGTTTGTGTTGAAAATGATTCCGACGGCCAGCTTGGGGGCCGTTCTGGTTTATACCGGATACAAGCTCGTGGATGTGAAAAATATCCGGCATTTGGCCCAATACGGACGGATTCCCGTCCTGATCTATGCGGCCACTTTGATCGGTATTGTCACGACGGACCTGCTTACCGGTGTGGTGATCGGTGTCGTGTTGTCGATTGCGAAGTTGATTTATCAGGTATCGCACCTGGACATACGTGTGGTCCGGAACGGCAACCGGGCAGACATTTACCTTCGAGGCGCAGCAACATTCCTGAACATGCCGAAACTTGCATCGCTTTTGGAATCGCTGCCGAACGGAACCGAGGTCCACATGCATATCGAATCCTTGGCGTACATCGATCATGCGTGTCTGGATATGCTTTCGCATTGGAGGACGCAGTGCGAATGCAACGGATCGGTGTTTTGCCTGGAGTGGGATGGTCTGTTGCAGCGATATTCGCGGCTTGGACGCAGCCGGGAACTGCCGGCGGAGGTGAGTATTTAGAATAGGCTCATGTCTTCGTTAACCCGGCGCGAATACGCTGGTGTGGTTCTCGGCGCCGCGATGCGTCTCCAAGGGGCGACAGCTGAGGGGATTCGTACCAAGCAGGAATGGCGTAAGCTCCGGGAACGGGTGCTGGCCGGTATGAGCGAGGTTATGGGTCCCTTGCCGGATTCGCCCGCGGGCGTGCCGGAGACGTCGATTCTCGAGGAGACGCCGTTTCCGAAGTTTACCCGGCGGAAATTGACGTTTGCTTCAGGCGACGGAGATCTCGTCCCGGCGTACCTGTTCGTTCCGAAAGACAAAGGCAGGAGAAAGGCGGCGCTCTGTTTACATCAGACCGTCGCGATCGGGAAGGCGGAACCGGCAGGGCTCGGAGGCAAGCCAAATCTACACTATGCCCTCGAGCTCGCCGAACGCGGATTTGTCACACTGGCTCCGGATTACCCGGGCTACGGAGATTACAAGATCGACGCGTACTCGATGGGATATGTCAGCGCGACGATGAAGGGCATCCGGAACCACCGGCGCGCATTGGACCTTCTGGTCTCGATGCGCGAGGTGGATCCTCGGAAGGTCGGTGTGATCGGGCACTCGCTCGGCGGTCACAATTCGCTGTTTGTGGCTGCTTTCGATCCGCGGCTGAAGGCTGTGGTGACGAGTTGCGGCTTCACTTCGTTCGCGAAGTATTACGGAGGCAATCTCACCGGCTGGAGTCATAAGGGTTACATGCCGCGGATTGCTTCGGCGTACGGTAAATCGCCAGAGAAGATGCCGTTCGATTTTCCCGGAATTTTGCAGGTGCTGGCGCCGCGGGCGGTGTTCATCAATGCTCCTCTGCGTGACGCGAATTTTGAAGTGTCCGGCGTGGATGATTGCGTGAAGGCGGCTCAACCCATCTACTCCGATGTGTTTCATGCGGCTGGCGCGATTCGTGTGGTTCATCCCGATTGCGAGCACGATTTTCCGCCGGATGTTCGGGCGTCGGCTTACGAGTTTCCTTGACCACTCTTTGTAAGTTTCGGGCAGTACGGTATTATGCGAGCGTGAGCGGTCCAAATCAGCTACAAGACTGGCTTCAGGAGATTCTCGCGAAGACCGGGGCTACGTCCGGAACCATCCATCTGCATGAAAACGATGGATTGCGGTTGGCTGCGTCGGTAAATATCCCGCCTCCTGTACAGCAGATCGTCGCCTGGGTGCCGAATGGCAAGGGAATGGCAGGGCTGGCTCTGCAGCGCTGTGAGCCGGTACAGACCTGCAATCTTCAGGAAGATCGTTCGGGAAACGTGAAGCCGGGGCTAAGGCGGTGAATGCTCAGGCGGCTGTTGCCTTGCCGGTTCAGGATTCGTCCGGATACGTGCTCGGCGTGGTCGGGATTGCGTTTCAGGACGAGCGCGAATTCACAAGTGCGGATCTTCAGGAACTGACCCGCACTGTGTCATCGATGCCTGTGTAACAGCGCTAGAGGCTCGCTTTCGGCCTGCGGGCTGAACGTGAAGTCGACTGTCTTGGTGTCCTTGGCCGCGACGGTCACTTCCACGTCCTGCTTTCCGTATCTCTCATGCCAGGCTTCCAAGGTGTACTTGCCGGGTGGCAAGCCCGCGATCGAGAAACTGCCGTCGTCGCCGGTCACCGCGAAGAACGGGATGGCGTACTACGCCGATGTAGGCGCGCATCCAGGGATGAATGTTGCACTTTACCGGGATCATGACTTCTTCGTGATCGAAGGTCTTGGTTTTGGGGTCGCCTTTGGGTGGCTGCGATTCGTTCCATTCCCGGTTCTGCGCCGGTAACGGATGAATGTTGTGGTTGGTCTCGTCGCTGTTCCGAAATTCCACCGGCTGGCCCATCATCACCCCGGAGACGTGCGGGGTGTAGATGCAACCCTGCTGGTCGACCAGGGCCTGCTTGGAAGGGACGGCCCACTTTCCTTCGGGTACTCCTTCCTTCACCCAGACGAAGGCATTCGCCAGCGTGCCGTTCCCGTTCACGATCACTTCTTCGGACAAGACCGGTTTGGGATGCGTCTTCTGACATGCCGGATTGGCAGACATGTCGATTTCGCGCATTACCGGCTTGTCGCCTTTGAAGTTGACTTTGCCGGAGACAGTCGCGCCATTGGCGACATCGGGAGTCAATCCCGGCGCCTCGGCGGAGGGAGCCGGCGCTTTCGAGCTCTCCTCGCTGGATTTTCCGCATCCTGAAATGAATAAAACAAATAAAAGACTGCTTGTGAAGAGACTTCTTCCCATGAGAAGAGGATACTAGATAAGACTCATGTTGGATGGATTATGGCTTCCGAACGGCATATCCGGCCATGCAGTCGCACACGATGCACAGTTCTGGCGCACGCTGGTTGCGGCTGTGGCGATCTTTGCTGCCGCTCAAATCGGGCTGGCTGCGATTGCGTGGAAGTTTCGTGCTCGCGGCGCCTCCGACTTGAAGGCGGCTTCGGGATCGCATGCGCGACAGGAGATTGGCTGGATGGCCGCGACGGCTGTGTTGTTCCTTGGTCTGTTGCTTCTAGGCGCGCGGACGTGGGCCGGGGTGCAGTTTACTGCGGCGCCTCGTGACGCGGAGCCGATTGAAGTTCTGGGCCGCCAATTTGCGTGGAGCTTTCGCTATCCGGGAGCGGACGGGCGATACGGACGCACGGATCTCCGGTTGGTGAACGATGCCGCAAGCAATCCGTTCGGTCTCGACGATAACGATCCCGACGCGAAGGACGATCTGGTCAGCAGCACGCTTCGTGTTCCGGCGGGCCGGCCTGTGATTTTGGCGCTCAACTCGCGGGATGTGATCCACAGCTTCTTTGTGAGAGAACTGCGTATCAAGCAGGACCTGGTTCCAGGTATGAAGATTCCTTTGCACTTTCAGGCTGATACCCCCGGCACTTATGAGATACCTTGCAGCGAGCTGTGCGGGCTGGGCCATCATCAAATGCGAACGACACTGATCGTGATGCCTGCGGGCGAATTCGACGCATGGAAACGGAGACAGACTCAGTAAGTGCGGCGCTATCTCTTCACTACGGACCACAAGATCGTGGGTCTGCAATATTTCTGGTTATCTCTGATCGCGGTCGTGATCGGGGTGGTTCTTTCGCTGCTGATGCGGTTTCACCTCGTATACCCTGACGCCAAGGTCGGGTTCTTCGAACGGCTCTGGCCGACCGGCGCGGCAGGTGGAGTGATGACGCCGGAGCTTTATCTGTCCTTGATGACGATGCACGGGACGATCATGGTCTTCTTCGTGCTGTCGGTTACTCCGCAGAGCGCATTTGGACATTACTTTCTTCCAATCCAAGTCGGAGCGCGCAATATGGCGTTTCCGATGCTGGGTCCCCTTTCGTTTTGGCTTACGGCAATTGCATTTTGTGTAATGCTGGCGGCGTTCTTCGTGCCGGGCGGGGCGCCCTGTCCGGTTGGACTGCTTATCCACCGCTTAGCGCAATCGGGGCCATCTCGGGTCCTGGGGAAGGGGCCGGACAGACGTTGTGGATTGTCAGCATCGCGATATTCTGCGTGGCGTCGACGCTGGGCGCGGTGAATTTTATTGCGACCGTGCTCGATAAGCGCGCGCCGGGTCTACGAATGATGCAGCTGCCGTTGACCTGCTGGAACTGGTTTGTGACGGCCATTTTGAGTTTGCTGGGATTTCCTGTTTTGCTGGCTGCCGGAGCGCTGTTGCTTCTCGATCGCAGCGCCGGGACGAACTTCTTCGTGCCGGGAGGACTTCTTGTGAACGATCAGGCGATCGCGCATAAAGGTGGGTCGCCGCTGTTATGGCAGCATCTTTTCTGGTTCTTCGGCCACCCGGAAGTCTATATCGCCATATTGCCTGGAATGGGGCTGATTTCCGAAATTCTCTCCACCTTTTCGAAGAAGCCGATTTTCGGGCGGAAGATGATGATACACGCAACGTTTGCGATCGGTTTCCTTGGCATGCTGGTTTGGGGACATCACATGTTCGTAAGCGGGATGAGCCCATACTCATCAATTGCGTTTTCGGTCCTGACGATGACCATCGGTGTGCCTTCGGCAGTGAAGACGTTCAATTGGCTGGGTACCTTGTGGGGCGGACGAATTCGATTCACGACGGCAATGCTGTTCGCGCTCGGCTTTGTTTCGATTTTTGTGACCGGCGGATTGAGCGGCATCTTTCTCGGGCAGCCGGTGCTGGATCTTTACCTTCACGACACCTATTTCGTGGTCGCGCATTTTCACCTGATTATGGGAGTCGCCGCCGTGTTCGGAATCTTTGCAGGCACGTTCTATTGGTTCCCGATTCTGTTTGGACGCTCGTTGAATGAGACACTCGGCAAGATTCATTTCTTCGGGACGTTTGCGGGTGTCTATGCGTTGTTTCTTCCAATGCACCTGGTGGGTTTCGCAGGAAATCCACGCCGCTACGCGGACTTCACGAACTTCGAATTTCTTTCGCCGCTAGTTCCAGTGCACAGTTTCATGACGTGGGCGGCATTTCTTACCGCGGCGATTCAGTTAGTGTTCCTTTTCAATCTGTTCTGGAGCATGAGACGCGGATCGATACCGCCGGTAAATCCTTGGAACGCGGAGACGCGCGAGTGGAATGGCTGAAGCGAGATCAGGTCTGATTGCGGCATTGTCTGCGATAACGATGCTCTTTGCGGCGCTTACCAGCGCTTATGTCGTGCGGCGCGGAATTTCTACGGATTGGGTGAGGTTGCCTCTGCCTGCACTCCTTTATGCGAGCCTGGCGCCGATAGCAGGGACTACTGCGGTTCTGGCGGTTGCCCGTCATCGCAGTTCTGTCGCGGGTTTTCTATTCGCCGGCGTTGCGCTTGGCGTGCTCGGCTGCGTTTTACAGATATGGGCCTGGCGCTCTATCGGCGATATCGGTCCGGCGACGGCGTTTATTCACGTGATCAGCGCGGCATTCCTGGTATTCGTGATGGCAGGAGTGGCTGGGCTTCTCCTTTTGATTTGGCGGGGGCGCCGATCCTCGATAAGCTCGCACCTCTTTTACTGGGTTTACCTGTGCGGCTTGTGGGCATATCTTTTGATCTTCCTGTCGTTCTGGAGTTGAAGATGCCGATTTTTCTCGCTCAGTGCGTGATGTGTTTTCGGAGCGCCTCCGCCCAGCAATTGGAGCGTGCGCGAGTCCTCAACGAGGCTATTCTGGTGCTGGGAATTCCGCCTCTGTGCATACTGGCCGCGTTCACGTATCTGGCGTTTCGTCGCAGATGAAGCTTAAGCGGATTGACGTTTGCGAAAGAATCGTGAAATCGCCATGGCTAGTCCGGGAAGTCCGATCGAGGCTGCGAATGCCAGCAGGAAGGAACTGGAGTGCAGCGCTTTCGCTCCGGCCGCGCAGTAAAGGGCCGAGATTCCAATGTTGGCCAGTGTTGTAATCAAGAGGTATTGCGGGATTGGTACTCCTGCTACACCGGCGAACAATGAGGACGCTTCAGCGAGCACCGGCACGGGACGCATAACGGCCAGAGCCCAACCGGCGCCCTTTTGAAATCGATTCGAGACGTGCTCGAGATCGCGCTGGCGGACCATGCGACGGGTCAACGGCAATCCCCACTTTCTACCGCACGCATAGCCAAGAATGGATCCAAGAGTCATTCCCGCGGTGGATGCGAGTAGCCCGGGCAGGAACCCTAGCGCTGCTCCGGCGGCAGTGCTGACAACGCTCGATGGGACCGGCAAGACGACATCCAGCGCGAGCAACGAGACTACCGCGATTGTCACCATGCCTAATTGCGCGTGAGGGCCGGTAAGACGTTCCACCCATGCATTCATGGTTTCCTCAAACAAGAAAAAGGGCGTGAGAATCACGATCAGAAGTAGTGTAGACAGCAGGATCCAAGGCATCCATCGTCGCAGGCCAGTTCGCATTTGTTCAATGTAGACTTTGAGGTTGTAGTATGCAAATAGGCCATCAATATGTGTTTCCTTGCAATGCTGCTTGCGGCGAACTCCTTCCATCCTGAAATCCCGAGAACATGGACGGATGCAGCAGTTGCAGCGCTGGAAGTGCCGTTATCGAAGCCGAAGTATTCGCCCGTCCACATCACAGAGAGCGCGTATTACAAAATTCCGATGCGCGTTATTTACCGGACCTACCCGGTCTACCACCCGGACCGGGAACCTGCCGCATACATGGAGTGGCTGAAGACGCAAGAGCCCGAGATTGCGTTCGATGCCGGCAAGCTGAAGACTGAAGCCGACTGGATCAAGGCCGGCGAACTCGTGTTTAACTCGCCGGTGTCGTTCGGGCCGGTTTTTTTCGGGGCTAATGACGTTCGCGATCGCAGTTTCTATGAACGCACGGGCATGCCCGTGGCGAAGGACGGCACCATTCCGTTTGCTCGTTGGGTGATTCGTAAGAAGGGGCAGGTGGAATTGGGTTCCATGGGCTGCAACACGTGTCACACACGCGTGATGAACGACGGAACTGTAGTCCCTGGAGCGCAGGGGAATAATCCGGGAGATAGGGAAGGAGCGGCGATGCTGCGCCGTGCGGCTGCTGCCGGGGCTTCGGAGAAAGTGCTTGCGCAGGTCCGCGGATTTGCCCGCCAGTTCGAAGTGCCGGGTCTAATCGACGATCCGAACCGCCTGGCGCAGAGTATGCCGCTGGAGCAGTTGATCGCCGCGGGCGGTGCAATTCCGCCCGGGGTCACGGCGAGAAGCCATACCAGCATGTTTCTCCCACCGCAGATCCCGGATCTGATCGGTGTTCAGGAGCGCCGGTTCCTGGATCACACCGGGCTGGTACGTCAGAACAGCATCGGGGATTTGATGCGCTATTCATCACTGGTGCAGGACACGATAGGTCTTGCCCGCTATGGCGATGCGGAGGCTCCGTCCGCGGCGCGGGCAATGCGCTATAGCGACGAGCAGCTCTATGCTCTTGCGATGTATGTGTATTCGCTTCGCCCGCCAGCCAATCCGAATCGCTTTGATCCAACGGCCGCGCGCGGAAAGAAGATCTTTGCGCGAGAGGGCTGCGGAGGCTGTCATACCCCACCTCTGTACACGAACAACAAACTCATCCCGGTTGACGGGTTCACGCCATCGGAGGAAGACAAGGCCAAATTCGCGGTCTTCGAAAGGCGAGTGGGCACCGATCCCCGCTATGCTCTTCTGACGCGCAAGGGAACGGGATACTACAAAGTTCCTTCGCTGAAGGGCGTCTGGTATCGTGGGCCGTTCGAACATCACGGGTCGGTTGCCACGCTTGAGGATTGGTTCGATCCGGCACGGCTTCGCAGCGATTACGTGCCGACTGGCTATGCCGGTCCTTCCGGCGACGCGCGTTCCGTGAAGGGGCACGAGTTCGGCTTGAGGCTCAAGCCCGATGAGAAGAAGGCTCTGATTGCTTTTTTGAAGACTCTTTGCTGAAATTCTAAGCCAAACAAGTGACCTAGAATGTTCGGAGCGTCTTTCAGCATGCGCGGAGAAGACCTTCAACAACACGAATTGTTCAGCTACGGATCGCTGGAAGAGCGGGTTCCGTCGGATCACCCATTGCGGCCCATCCGCAGCGATGGTGGATGCGGCGCTCCAGGACATGAGTGGGCGTTTCGACGCCATCTACGGTGAGGACGGGCGCAAGTCGATCCCACCGGAACGCCTGCTCCGCGCGCTGCTGTTGCAGTTGCTCTACTCGATTCGCAGCGAGCGGATGCTGATGGAGCAACTGGAATACAATCTGCTATTCCGCTGGTTTGTTGGCCTGTCGGCGAACGAGCCGGTGTGGCATCCGACGGTATTCACGAAGAACCGCGACCGGCTGCTGGAAGGGGCGGTCTCCGAAGAGTTCTTCTCGCTCATCGTGGAACAGGCGCGGGCAAAGCAGCTGCTCTCCGATGAACACTTCACGGTCGATGGCACGCTTATCGAAGCCTGGGCTGGACAGAAGAGCTTTCAGCGCAGGAAGGGTAAAGACGACAAGCTGAACCCGCCGCCGCGCGATCTGGGGAACAATCCCACTGTCAACTGGCACAAGCAGAAGCGAAAGAACGATACGCATCAATCGCTGACCGATCCCTTTGCGCGCCTTTTCAAAAAGACGCGCGGGGCGGAAGCCAGGCTGGCATACATGGGCCATGTGTTGACGGAGAACCGCAATGGGCTGGTAGTGGATGTACGCGTGACGCAAGCTACCGGCACAGCAGAGCGCGACGCTGCGGCAGAGATGCTGAGCGGGAAACCGGCATCGCGGCCGGCCACGCTGGGCGGAGACCGCGGCTACGATACGGCGGCCTTCGTCAAACAACTGCGGGAAATGAAAGTGACGCCGCACGTGGCCCAGAACGATTCCCATCGGCGCAGCGCGGTAGACGCGCGGACGACACGGCACGACGGATATGCAATCAGCCAACGAAAGCGCAAACGCGTCGAGGAAGTGTTCGGCTGGATGAAGACAGTGGCACTGCAGCGCAAAACCCGGTTCCTGGGACCCGACCGAACCGGCTGGATGTTCACGTTAGCTGCTGCGGCATACAACTTGGTCAGAATACGAAACCTTCAAGCCTCGACCGCATAGGGATACGTGTGTCTGGAGGCCGCTCGAGCGGCCTCCAAGATACACGTAAAGTCTGCTAAACCATGCCGTTTTGCGCAGAACTAAAAAATCATTCGACGCTTGTTATTCAACTATTGCGCTACAAAAGAGCTAGTCACTCACTTCACTTTTTTTAGGCGCCGGATTGCCTTCGCACGCTTACGCGTGGCGACTCAGAATCGGAGTTCTTTGACGCTTCAGGTATCAAGTCCTAGCTTTTTGCGTCCTGTCGGAGTGAGCCGATTGGAATTCCATCCCGGCTCCCACGTCTGCTCGACGACTACTTTTCGCACGCCGGGTACCTTCATGAGTTCCTGTCTGACCGGAGTAGTGTTTCCGCCGGAGCCGTAGGTGAAGTAACCCAATCGCGGCCGTCCCCGATGCGGCATGGTCATTAAGACGTGCACGACATCCCCGCGCACGCGAATATCGTAGACCAGACCTAGATCGACGACATTGATGTCGGTTACGTAGAGCTGCTCATCTTTGCAGTTTTGCAGCGCGTCCCAGAGCAGCTTCTTGGGAATGGGGCTGTCACCTGCCTCGCCCGGTCTGGCTAACCGGCCGGGCTGGTCTTTGGTCGAACTGGCACGACTTAGTTCGCCTGCCGAGACGGCGTACGGATTGATAAGGCGATGTCGCAGTTCTTCAAGGCGCCTGGGACCGTCCTTCGCCGTGAAGGCAATCGCTGCATAGGCATTCTTCTGATGAAGCACTGCTCCGGCGGGGACCTGTTTGCCAGGCAGCGGATAGCGGCTCCAGACATGTCCGTGCCATCGGTAGAACATCATCGGATTGCCCGAATGCTTCAGCTCGGGTAAACCGTCCCCATGATGCTCGAGGAACAATCCGACGAACGAATCATTGCTTGTTTCGTTACAGAACCCGACCGCCCACATCTGGTTTTTGAACTGAGGATCTACATCGCCGAAACGGAGTTTTCCATCCGGCCCCATCCATACGACATTCGTGAACGACTGTCCGGAGAATACCCACTCGTCGTCACGCAAGGCATCGATCTCGACATCCTTGGTTGCCGTCATTGTTCCTAGCTTGTGAAACCACGGTAGGCCCGCGTAAAAGCGATATTCGACGTCCACATGCATACGGGCGGGCGAGAAGATCGGATGAACCGGCGAATACGGGAAGCCCCAGCGACGGATCATCGTACACAGAGGTCCGCGTACGACCTCATAGTCCGGGCAGGATTCCCATAACGTGATGCGCATTTTCTGAATTCTTCCGGAGGTTACATAGTCGTGCGCCCAATCGATTCCAGGCGGTTCGCCATGACCTTCGCCTCCAGCGAAGAGTTCGAGTCCATGCTCGCGTTTGATTGTGAGGCGCTCGAGTTGCCCCATCTGACGCGAGAGTGACGCGCGAAAGAAGTCGTTCTCGATATCGAGAGCGAATCCTTCGCCGCGCGTTTCGAGGTCTGTACAATACGCCGGAAGCTCAGCGTCGGGATTCCCGTACAACATGAGATAGGTCTGGCGTTGATGGGCGGCGCCGCTGGCGAGGATCAACACTTTACTGATTCGGCGATCTCCGCGTACGACTTCTCCGAATACTTGACAGGGGACCTCACGCAATTGTCCGCCGCCGACCTGAACGACGCGAACCTCTCTCGCGAGAGATGTCGCGTGGTCGGCAGGAACGCTCAGGAGCAACTCCACGGGCTCGGGCGGCCGCTGCTGCCCGATCGTGTCATCGAGTACGACAGTCTGAAAATGCTTCCAACCTTGCACCCAGGCGCGCCAGGATGCCGCCAGCGAATCGACCGTCTCCTCGCGAGGATTCTCCGGGATCGATTTACCAGGGGCTTCCTCTTCCGACTGCGCCTGAATGGCGGTGTTACGTAAGGAGTGGGCGAGCGCCCGCGTGAGGCGGAAGTCTTTGCGCTTCCAAGCGGCCTCCAACATTTTTAGCTTCTCTTCGAAGCTGTCAGTTCGATCCCAATAGGTTGATTCGCTCATAGCAGTCAGTTTGAAGAGGCCATCTCGACGGCAAGCATCATTGCCATGCCCCCGGCTCGCGGGTCTCGTCCTAGTATGGCTTCCCGATCCAAGTAATCTTGCAGACTCTTCTGTTTTCCCGTGGACTCGCATACGTCCACTACCTGGCCGTCGTTCGAGATGCGAGCTGCAATCGCTCGCCACGCGGACGTAACTCGAGGTTGATATTCCTTCGCGTCGACCCATCCGTTTCGAATGCCGAGGAGCATGGAGCGAGCAATCATCGCCGTGGCGGAAAACTCGGGGTATGAACCTGGCTTATCGATGACCTGCCGCCACATGCCGTTCGCATCCTGGAACTGCGAAAGCGCTGCCATCAGACTCCTGTATGCCACCAGCATTTCTGCAAAGGCCGGATGATCCCTGGGAAGATCGGTGAGGGAAAGCGCAAGCCCGAGAGCTGGAAAAGCGTTTCCGCGGCCCCAAGCCGCCTCGTTCAGCGGAGAATGCCGGTACAAGCCGTCCGAGCGCCTACACAGGTTTCCCATGTATCTGAATTGACGGAGTGTCATATCGAAGTACTTTGCCTCGCCTGTGAGCTTACCGGCTTTGGCGAGTATGGGACAACCCATAAATACGGAGTCGCTCATCTCGTTATGAAAGGGCATTGCGTCTTTCAATGAACCATCGCTCGCGAAGCCGAGATCGGCGGCTCGGCGCACAAGAGACACGTAGGCGGGGTCGTGAGTCTTTTCGGCAAGCTCGCCGAAAATAAGATGACCCGAAAGATGACTGGCCGTTGCTCCTGCCAGACCATCTTTTTCACCTATGACGAACGGAGCCACAATACTACGCACGTCGTCAACATGGCCCAGGCGAGTCCGTGCGATTAGGGCCATGGCTGGTATGTAAACCGGCTGTTGGAAATCGTGGCCATAAAAAGGTTCAAGCGACGTGGCGACTTCGAGAGGACTCCGCGCGAGACGGCGTGTGATCTCCTGACGTGCTGGTGATGCGCCGACGTTTTTCAACGTAGTAAGAACACCGGGCTTCGCTGCGACAGAGCGCGCCGGAATTGTTCCGATGCCGGCGACTGCATTTGTCGATGCAGCCTGGCCGAAGCCGAAAGAATCCTCGCCGACGATGGTGATCAAGTCCGGAGCCTGGAGTCCGGTCCAACGCCACAGATAGTGAGATTCGGGATCGTCGCGATAGGCTTTGCCTCCTGGCGGGAAACTCAGGGTAAGATGCTGCGGATTCGCATCGGCGATCGCAAGCAGGTGAAATTTCCTCCGATTCGCCGGCATGGCAGTGTAGGATGCGATCTCACTGCGCACGATCTCACTCGATTGCGTGGAGGAGAATCCTCCAATCAGGAGAACCGTAGGCGCGTTCGCAAGGGCGGATGGAACTGACACCGCTTCTATGAGAGTTCCCGATTGTGTCAGTCCGACGGCCAACTGCCCGGCTGATGACGTGACCGCGAGAGCGGTGATCAGGAGGTATATGCGCTTGATCATTTAGTGGCTGGCACGACAACATTCTGAGGGCTGCCAGAGATGAAGCTTCTGACATTCTCGATGGCCAATGATAATCCAGCTTCCAGAACTTCAGGAGTAATGCCTGCACAGTGTGAAGTCAATACGACATTGTCGAGCTTGGTTAGCGGATGTCCGGCAGGCAGAGGTTCAACGTCGAACACGTCCAGTCCGGCGCCTGCAATGCGATGGCTGTGTAGCGATTCGATTAAGGCTGATTCGTCCACGATTGGTCCACGCGCGGTGTTGATCAGGATGCTCGATGGCTTCATCATCTCTAATCGCGCGCGGCTCAGGAAGCCTGTTGTCTCAGGGGAGAGGCGCAAATGCAGGCTCACGACATCGCTGGAGCGAAGCAATTCGTTGAGATCCACCAGCTCGAAGCCTAACGAAGGGTTGGGATGGATCGTCCAGGCGATAACTCGCATGCCGATGGCTTGGGCGAGACGCGCAAATTGGCGGCCGATCGCTCCAAGTCCGATGACTCCCATCGTCTTGCCATGAAGTTGCGTGGATTGTCCGCGCGGCCACGCTCCTGATATGACGCCATTGTGGATCGTGGTGACATGGCGGGCTACGGCAAGGGTGAGCATCAGCGCATGTTCAGCGATGGAAACCGCCGCGACACCCGGGGTATTCGTGACCGTCACTCCGTGCCGGGCGGCGGACGCGAGATCAACGTTGTCCGTACCCGTTCCCCAAATCGAAAGCAGCTTCAGCCGCGGGCAGGCATCGAACACGGCAGAGGTGAATTTGCAGGAGGAACGGATATTGATAACAGTATCAAAGTCTCGGATGCGTTCAATCAAGACCTCGTCGCTTCCCGGAAGACTGTCGTAGTAGGTGACAGGGGTGTGTTCGATCCATTTGCGGTAGGCGCCACTGGCCGCCATGACGACCGGGTAGTCGTCCGGAATCACGATAGAGGGCATGCAAGCTAGTCTATTTCGTCCGATATACCTGTTTGCCGCCGACCCATGTTTCCGCCACCTGGATTGTCTTCACCTGATCGAGGGGGCAGGTCAGGATGTCCTGCTGAAGCACGATGAAATCTGCCAGTTTTCCAACCTCGATCGAACCCTTTTCTTTCTCGGAGAAGGTCAGGAAAGCGTTGTTGATGGTGTAGAGGCGGATTGCCTGCTCTCGCGTGATCCGCTCTTCGGGATGAAGTGGATGGTCCGTCCATCGCGGCTGGCGGACGAGGGTCACCCACATGCCATAAAACGGGTTGTAGGGGTTGATCGCCCGCATGCTGCCGATTTTCTGCATATGGTCCGATCCACCGCCTACGGTGACACCCGCTGCAAACAAGCTCTTGTAGGGCTGAAAATATCTAAGTCTCGCATCGCCGAACTGCGCGCGCAGCGTGGCTCCATCCCGTTCCAACCATGTCGGCTGCAGGTCCGCCACGATGCCGAGGTCGCGCATCTTTTCGATCGCTTCAGGTGACATGAAGTTTGCGTGAGTGATACACGGACGCTGATTGCGCACCGGGAACTCGCGGTTCACCCGCTCATAGGCGTCCACCAACGCGTGGACGGCGCCATCGCCCACGGAATGCGCGGTGAACTGCAGATCGTTCTGGAGCGCGAAGCGCGCGGCCCGATAGAGCGGCTCGGGTTCGATATAGCGAAGTCCGCGATAGTTGGGATCGGTGATGGAATAGATCTTGCTTAAGCCCCAGGGTTCGCGCATGTAGGCGCTTCCGGTCAGCATTCCTCCATCGAGGTAAGATTTCAGCCCGCGCAGCCAAAGCCACGGATCGTACTTATGCATAGGATCATTGGCTGCCTTGAGAATTTGCGCCTGGACCTTTTCCCAAGGCTGTGTCGGCTCGATGTGGTAGTTCACGAACACGCGGCAGGATAAGTCGTTCTGTTGACGAAGTTTTCGGTACAGCTCTACGTCTGTGTCCGATGCATCCCGTTCGGCGATGCTCGTGAGACCCACAGAGTTGTAGTCTGCCAGCATCATTTTCAAGCGGCCAAGACGCTCGGCCTCAGTGGGCTTTTTCGCCGGCTTCGGAATTTTAAGGAAGTGGGACGCGCTTCGCAGGATACCGGTTGGTTCTCCGGTTTTCGGATCTAACTCCACCTTGCCAGCCTGTCCTGCGGGAGGCTTCGTTGCACTAGTTATCCCTGCCTTCTTGAGGGCCAGAGTGTTCAGGGAGGCGTCAGGCCCGGTCGCGAACACGACCGCATGTTCCGGGGCGGCGGAGTCTAACTCCTGGCGGGTCGGATAGCGTTGTTCGCGCAGCCGGGTGATGAATACCTGTGAGAGCGAAATCCATTCGCCTTTCGGCACTACGGCCGCTCGGGATCGGATGTATCGCAACACATCGGCGATCGTCTCCATCGTCGGAATTTCGTGGTCGTATTCGTACATGGACGCGTCCACGGCATGGACATGGCTATCCATCAACCCCGGCAGGATGGTTTTACCACCCGCATCAATGACACGAGTGTTGGGTCCTCTGTGTTTCAGGACTTCGGAGTTGGATCCTACGGTGGTAATTCGATCGCCGCGTATTGCGAATGCTTGCGCAACACGGAATTGAGGATCGACTGTTACTACTTTCGCGTTGTGAATGATGACGTCAGGCGCTTGGGCTCGAATTGCCAGGGGCGCATACCAGGAAAACAGAGCAACGGACCAGCATCGCCTCATGATACGATCCTCACATGCTGCGCGGGTTTCCCATAGCGCTGATACTATGCGTGTCTCCAGTCGCCGCGCAGGAAGACGGCGCTGCTTTTTTCGAGAAAAACGTGCGCCCTCTGCTGGTTGCGCAGTGTCTCGGCTGCCACTCTGCCGCGAGTAAGCCGGTTATGGGTGGGCTACGTCTGGATACGCGCGAACTTGCGTTAAAGGGCGGCGGCCGGGGTCCCGCGATCGTTCCGGGCAATCCGAACGAGAGCCTTCTGCTGAAGGCGGTTCGGCACAACGCGGGCGCTCTCCGCATGCCTCCCGGTCCGAAGCTGAAAGATTCCGATGCGGCGCTTCTGGCGCAGTGGATCCAGATGGGAGCGCCGTGGGGCTCGATCAGTGCTCCTGCGGTTTCGCCGGCTTCGGAGAAATTTTGGGCTTTTGTTCCTCCGAAGGAACCGGTGGTTCCACAAGTAAATCAATCCTGGGTTCGTTCGCCGATCGACGCATTTCTTCTTGCATCGCTCGAGAGTAAAGGATTGAAGCCGGCGAAACCGGCCGACAAGCGTTCCCTGATCCGCCGCGCGACTTACGATCTGATCGGCCTTCCGCCAACTCCGGCCGAGGTTCAGGATTTTCTCAACGATTCATCTCCCAATGCGTTTGGCAAGGTGATCGATCGCCTCCTTGCTTCGCCGCGCTACGGCGAGCGCTGGGGCCGTCACTGGCTCGATGTCGCCCGTTACGCAGATTCGAATGGACTCGATGAGAATCTTGTCTACAAGAACGCGTATCGCTACAGAGATTATGTGATTGCCGCGTTCAATAAGGACAAGCCGTTCGATCAGTTTGTTCAGGAGCAGCTTGCCGGCGATCTTCTCCCCGCGACCGACGACGAGAAGCTTCAATATGAGCGTTGGACCGCGACCGGATTTCTTTCGCTAGGAGCGAAGATGCTCGCCGAAGATGATCCGGTGAAGATGAAGATGGATATCGTCGATGAGCAGCTCGATACGTCGGCCCGCGCCTTCATGGGTCTGACAGTCGGTTGCGCTCGTTGTCACGACCATAAATTCGACCCGATCAGCCAAGCCGACTATTACGGCATGGCCGGCATTTTCACCAGCTCCAAGACGATGGAGAACTTCAAGGTGGTCGCGAAGTGGCATGAATATGTGCTGGCTCCGAAAGCTGACCGTGACCGCCTTGCTGCCCACGAAGCCAAGGTTGAAGCCAAGCGGAAAGAGATTGGGGATGTCGTTAAGGCGGAAAATGACAAGCTTGCCGCTGAGGCCACGAGCCGAGTTGGCGCTTATTTGCTTGCTGCGGCGCGGCTGCAACACGACGAGCAGATCATCGTGGCTCCCGTTGAATCCGCTCCTGGAGCGGTCGTTCGTGATGCGTCGTCTTTCGATAAGGGGAATGTGCCCCGCACTCTCGAAAAGAAGAAGTCCAATGTCGCCAAAGAGGCAAAGGGGCCGTTTTTCGCAGAGTACGTGGTCGAGATTGCAGCTGCCGGCAACTATCAAGTCGACGTACTCGACCAGGAGAAAGGCGCCGGTACGCCTGATTTATGGGTGAACGGGGTATGGATGAAACGAGGCGCTGGCCCTGTCCAGAATCGTGCCGCTTCTCCTGACGCTGGCGGTTGGTCTTATGTTGCGATTGTGCCGCTCGCTAAGGGTCCGAATACGATTCGGTTCGAGCATGCGTCGCAGTTTCCATACTTCGAAAAGATCCTGGTGGCTCGTAATACGCTGGGCGAGGGTCCCCTGACCAGTGTCCAGATTGCGCAGCGGTTCGGAGTGAACCCCAGCTTTCTTGAACAACTAGTCGATTATCTTCAGCGCTCTAACGGGGCTGTCTCGTCTGTGCTTTATGCATGGGAAACGCGCGGTACAAAGGCCCCTCGCAACGCTTGGACTTCGCCTGCGGCCAAGCTGTTCGAAAGCAAGCCTGATAATACGGCCGAAGCCCTCGCCGCGCGTTACGAAGAACTTTTTCGGCAGGCGCTGAAGGAAGGCAGGACCGCGACCGATCCTGGGATCAAGGCACTTTACGATTTCCTCATAGAGAAGTTCGGTCCGTTCCGAGCTCCTGATAATGCCCGGCGATATTACGCCGCCTCGGTTCGCGAACAGCTTTCGAAGATGGATGGAGAGTTGCGGGCTCTCGAAAAGGCGACTCCTGACTTTCCTCGCGCCATGGGCATATGTGAAAACGACGCGATCGATGACCTTCCGATTCATCTTCGCGGGAGTCACTGGACACTCGGCCAGAAAGTGCCCCGGCACTTTCTCAGCGTTATCGCCGATGGAGGTCAGGTGTCGTTGAGCGCAAAAGAGAGCGGCCGCCTGGAACTCGCGCAGTGGATGACTCAGAAGGACCATCCGCTCACCAGCCGGGTGATGGTCAACCGCATTTGGCGAGGTCACTTCGGTCGAGGGATCGTCCCAAGTGTCGACAACTTCGGCCGCTTGGGAGAAAAGCCATCCAACCAGCCTCTGTTGGATTGGCTCGCGTTACGCTTTGTTGAGAAGGGATGGTCCGTTAAGGCGATGCATCGCATGATCATGCTCTCGAGCGCGTACCAGATGAGCAGCGAGTACGATGCCCGGGCTGCGGCCGTCGATCCGGAGGATGTTCTCCTGTGGAGGATGCCTCGCCGTCGTTTGGAAGCAGAATCGATTCGCGACGGCATCATGGCGGTTTCGGGCGGCCTCACTTACGATGCGGGCGGAAGCATCCTGCACTACAAAGATCGCGAATATGTCGCGAACACAGCGAAGGGCGGCGATATCGATTACGACCGTCCTGTACGAGCCGTCTACATTCCGGTCGTGCGCAGTTCGATGTACGACGTGTTTCAGGCATTCGATCTCCCTGACCCGTCCACGTCTAACGGCGATCGAGATTCGACTGTTGTTGCTCCCCAGGCTCTGTTCATGATGAACAGCTCGGTGATTCTGAAACACAGCCGCAAAATGGCCGAGGATCTGCTGGCTCGCAACACGGATGACAATGCGCGCATACGCGAGGCGTACGAGCGTGCTCTTTCGCGACCCGCCACACCGGAAGAGATCGATTTGGCTCTAACATTTATCTCCCGTGTAGAACAACAATGGCAAGGCGATAAGGCCAAGGCATGGCAGAGCTTTTGCAAGGCCCTGCTCGCATCCAACGAATTCGTGTATATCAATTAATATGAACCGGCACTGGAACTCGTATTCGAATCAAAGGCTCTCTCGACGCGATCTGCTGAAAGTGTCCAGCGCCGGGTTCGGTCACTTGGCTCTGGCGGGCTTGCTCGCTCAGGAGCAGGCAAGCGCTGCCTCGGCCGATCCGCTTGCCGTGAAGCCGCCCCATTTTCCGGCTCACGCGAAGCGAGTCATTTTTCTCTTCATGCATGGCGGCCCATCGCAGGTCGATACATTTGACTATAAGCCGCTCCTGAAACGCGATCACGGCAAGCCGCTGCCTTTTGCGCGGCCGAAGGTGGTCTCGAGCGAGACGTTCAATCTGCTGCAGTCGCCCTGGGGCTTCAAGCAGTACGGACAGAGCGGAGCCTGGGTGAGCGACTTATTCCCCGAGATCGCAAAGTGTGTCGACGATCTTTGCATCATCAAGTCGATGCATGGCTCCAATTCGCGTCACGGGGGCGCGCTGCTGGAGTTGCATACCGGTTCCGATACGTTCGTGCGGCCGAGTATGGGGTCCTGGATAACATACGGCTTGGGCAGTGAGAACTCTTCGATGCCGGGGTTTTTGACTATTTGCCCAACGCAGTCGCACGGAGGCGCCAACAACTTCGGATCTGCATTTCTTCCTGCTCCCTATTCCGGTACGGCCATCGGCTCGGTTGGCATTCCGGCTCGCGATGCCAGGATTCCGTTTATTACGAATACCGAAACGCCTCGTGCGATCCAACGCATGGAGATCGACTACACCCAGGCGCTCAATCGCAAGCAACTCGAAGGTACAGGCCCGGACCACGCGCTCGAGGGCCGAATTGAATCCTTCGAGCTTGCGTTTCGGATGCAGACGGAAGCGCCGGATTTGCAGGATCTGAGCAAGGAATCGGAGGCGACAAAGAAACTGTACGGGCTGGATAATCCCATCACGGAAGACTTCGGACGCCAGTGTTTGATGGCCCGGCGATTTTCTGAGAAGGGCGTGCGTTTCGTGCAGGTGAGCCATACGTATAAGTGGGATCAGCACGAGAAACTCAAGCGAGACCACCAGCAGAATGCCGCCGAGGTGGATAAACCGATTGCGGCCCTTTTACACGATTTGAAAACGCGAGGATTGTTGAAAGATACTCTGGTCCTCTGGGGTGGGGAATTCGGTCGGACGCCCACAGCTCAGGGCTCGGATGGCCGTGATCATAACCCCGAAGCGTTCACGATGTGGATGGCCGGTGGAGGCGTGAAGGCCGGCCTTTCGTATGGCTCTACCGATGATTACGGTTACTATTCCGTAGTCGATAAGGTCCATTTCCACGACCTTCACGCAACGATTCTCCAGTTGCTTGGCCTCGATCATCGTCGCTTGACATATCGGTACGCAGGCCGCGACTTCCGCCTCACGGACGTGCACGGGAATGTTGTCGAAGGCATTCTCGCTTAAGGAATCGGCTTCGCTTTTTCTCTGATGTACTCGGGGATTCCGGGCGCCGGTCCGTGGTAGTTGAATTCCTCGCCATAGCGGAAACCGTGCTTGGCTCCGATCGTTTCGGCCAGTTCAGTCGCATACTCGCGAATCAAGGCTGAAATGGTTTCCCGGTTGAGCACCGACAGCAAAGGCGACGGCTTCCCAGTCAGTTCCAATCTTTGCTTGACTTGCGTCGCGTATCGTCTATTGGCGGTTTCGAGTTTCTCCAGGGCAGCTACTTTCAGATTGAATCTTTTTGTAATGTCGACGGGCCGGAATTTTGCGCCGTTATGACCGCCTTCGCCGGGTCGATAGGGGCGATTCGCTGCGTAGTAGTACGTCTCGCTGACGCTTACAGGCGGTAGGCCCATTTTGGTGAACTCGTCGCCGACGTATTGGCCGGAGCCATAGGAGAACTCTTCGGCGGGCCGCGCAGAGAAGAACTGGTCCCAGTCGGGTTCATAGTGAATCCACGGGTCCGAATGAAAAATAATCTGAGGTTTGTAATGGCGGATGAGCCCGAATAATTGGTTCCTAATTTCGTTGCTGGAGACCTGGCTCAACTCACCGCTCTTGTGATTCAGCAGATACACCTCTTTGATCCCGAGCATGTGCGCCGCTTCCTCTCCTTCGCGGTTGTTTGCGAGCCGGGTCTCTGCGGGATTTAATCCGATTGAGTTCTTCTCGTCATTTCCGATCTGGATGACGTTAACGGTGTAGCCCTGGTCGATCAGTATGGCCAAGGTTCCCCCAGCAGCCATCAGATAGTCACCAGCTGTGGACGTAATGACAAGAACGCTCTTAGAGGATTGGGCCGTAAGCAGAAAGGGCAGGAGCAGCAGAGCGAAGCGCATGGAGAAGATCCGAAAAACGCTAAGTGTATCACTGCCCCGTGATAACATGGCCCACACCTGCCGATGGTCAAGACCCTTGCTTTGGTTGTCCTCCTGGTGGCCGGTTGTTCCGCAGCCGATCTGCTGCCACTCATGAAGCTTCCGCCCGGGAAGGTTGTGCTGGTGCTCCAGCCTCATCACGACGATCACACGACAGATTACGGCATGGGAGGATTGATCGCACGATTTGTGGACGAGGGCTATGAAGTCTATTACGTCCGCGCCTCCAACGACGAAAAGGACGGCACTGCGAAACCGGCTGAGAACGACATCATCAATCATCGGGAATCCGTCGCTGCTACCAAAGTTCTCGGGGTAAAGGACGTGATCAGCCTGAACTGGCGCAACGATTATAGCGGTCCGATTCCACTGAATGAACTCCGAGCGCAACTGATCTTTTTGATACGGAAATACAAGCCGGATGTAGTCGTGGGGCACGATCCGTGGGAACACTATCAAAAGAATCCCGATCATCGGAATGTCGGGCGCGCGATGGCCGAGGCTTACTGGTTGGCCGGTTATGCCAACGTGAATCCGGAGCAGTTGAAATTGGGAGTGACTCCTCACCAGGCCGCCTATCTTTTCGGCAAGGCGAGGCTCGATTGGGGCTTGGGGCACACATCGAACGTCGCGGTGGAGTTAAACGAAGATCAGGTTCGCAAGAAAGAGGAAGCCTATCAGACGCATCGAAACGTCTATGCTCATCCGAGCTCGGCTCGAGCATGGAAGGCCACTCTGGCGAAGGCAAATCTCTACATTCCGGAGTTCGAAGGAATGGATGATCAGCAAGCCGCGGTTCGAATGGAAGAGTGGTACATGGAGTGGATTTCGAGGCATTTCGGGAAGCAGGCCGGAGTGAAATACGCCGAGGATTACTACTTCATGGACGAGTTCGATCATCTACCGGGTTTGCAAGATTACATGCGGAAGAACATCCAGAAGCAATGAGAGCCGCGATCCTCCTGATTATCCTTGCCTGTCGGTTTGCTACCGCTCAGGATGCCAAGAAGCCGGTGGTGCTGGTGGTCTCGGCCGACACAGACAATTTTGTGTTGTCGGCAGCAGGCGCCATCGCCGATATGGTTGACCGAGGAGCGGTCGCGTACTGGATTCGAGTGACCAATGACGATAAGAATGCGTGGGAACTGGCGCCGGAAGAGGCCGGCAGCCGCACTCTCGCGGAGAGCGAGCAGGCGGCGAAGATCCTCGGTCTCAAAGAGCTTGTGTCGATGGGCTATCGCGCCGCGGAACTCGCGGACGTCCCGTTCACCACTCTGCGCGACCGCCTCATGGTTTATATCCGCCACTACCGTCCTACCGTGATGTTCATACCGAATCCGTATACGGAGTACGATCGCGTGCTCGACCGCTATTACACAGGGCGAGCGGCTGAGGATGCGTGGCGCGCGGCATCGCTCGACAATTATTTGCCTCCGTTTAGCGCCGCAGGTCTGAAGCCACATCTCACGCCCGAGCTTTATTACTACGCGCAACCTGTCGATCCGAAAAGAAGGGACCCGGAAAGCACAGCGACGTTCGTTCCACAGCCGAAAACGGTGGACATCTCGCGAGTCTTCGATAAGAAGTTGAAGGCGGCGCAGGCGCTGAAGACGATCAATCAATCGAACGCGATGAGATTGAAAACGCGGCTCGCGTCTTCCGGTCGTAGATTGCCGTTGCTCGATGTCGTGAACGAGTCGTCGATCAATGCGCTCGTTGAGCAGAACGTTCGTGGTCTGGCGAAGATCGCAGCCGCTGATTCCTCATACGCGCAGGCCGAGGAATTCCGATATGCCGGGCCTGAGTTTCGGATTCCAGCGAAGTATCGCAAGTGACCATGAGGCTCCTGATTCTAGTTGTGTTGTCCGCCGCGATGGCGTGCGCCGAAGTTCACACGGTTGAGAACGAAACGAATTATCACACGTTTTCGTCGCAGCATCCGGTGCTTGCGCGCATGCGGCCTGGTGATGTCGTTGTTACGAGGACGGTCGATTCTGCCGGGTTCGACTACAAGGGCATCCGTCGCACGAAGACTCATGGTAATCCTTTGACGGGCCCTTTCTATGTCGAAGGAGCGGAGCCGGGTGACGCCGTTGTCGTGCAACTCAACCGCGTGCGTCTGAACCGCGCAACTGGCTACACCGCGTATCGCGTGGGCGCCGCGACTCCCGAAGCCGGGGAGAAGTACTCGCCCAAGCCGTACGCGGAGGGCGCCGTTCTTCCCGGCCGCACTGACCTGGTTCCGTTTTTCATCGATCTGAAGAATCGCACTGCACGTCCGAAGGACCGGCTCAGCGATCACGTGGACCTTACATTCGACGCGGTTCCAATGCTCGGCTGCATCGGAGTTGCTCCGGCGGGCGAGGCGCCAACGTCTGGTCCCGCAGGCTCCTACGGCGGCAACATGGATTATAAGGAAATTCGCGAAGGAGTGAGCGTTATGTTACCTGTGCTTGTCCCCGGCGCTTATCTTTTTATCGGGGACGGGCATGCGCTCGAGGGAGATGGAGAGGCTGTAGGATCGGGCATTGAAACTTCGCTCGACGTGCAATTCACAGTGGCTCTGCGCAAAAAAGCCAATCTGACTGAGCCGCGCGTCGAGAATTCGGAGTATTTGATCAGCATCGGCGCTCGCACGGCAACTAGTCACTCCCTGAACGATGCCCTGGCGATCGCGAATTCGGATATGCTTCGCTGGCTTGTCGAGGAATATCGGATCGAGCCGATAGCGGCGCATCTGCTGATAGGGCATCAAGCTAAGTACGATGTCGCCGCGCTGAGCGGAGTGATGGCTGTGAAGATTCCGAAGCGAGTACTACCGAAGACTCACTGAAGAACTCGGAGAATCGTTTTTCACGAATCGCACCGAACCGAATGCCTCCGGTGTATGGAAACTGCGGACACCCTCGGGCAGAGGCGACCATGTACTTGATTGAGCGTTTGTGATCCCACCGAGCCGCTGAAGATTCAGCCGCCAAACATCGCCATCCCGCGGTGGTGTATGCGCTGCATCTCGCGCGAAGTTCTTCAAAGGAATGGCGGCTTCCACGATCCAGTGGCTGTCATCTGACGACTCTTCTTTTTTTGTCAGGCCATGAAAAGTTGTGCGATATTGAACGCCCTCCGGCTCCCAGGTCGGTGGGCCGCTCCACCAATCCGTTCGCGCCCTATTCAACATTGTGCCGATCGCATTGATCTCGAATGTGTAGTAATTCTTAACCTTGTCGGGATTCGGGCTGATGAAGATTTCAACGCAATCGTCCTTCGATACGGGCCCATGACGCTGAGTCACCGCTGCGGAAATGTGTTCGTCCCGGGCATACCAGGAGACGTACAGATTATTGTCATCCCAAAGGAGCTTCGCGACGGTCTGTTCCTTCTTTCCTTCCTTGGGCCAGGGGAATCCAAAATCGCCGACGCTCTGTGCCCTCTGCCAGTCAGGCTCGTCGAGCTTCCCATCGATCTTGATCGGCGATGTTGCGCGATGGATGTCATAAGATTTCTGCGCAATCGGTTTCAAGGATTTGATCTGCGGGATATCGAAAGATTCGAGCAGCCCGAAGCAAAACAGCTCAGGCGCTTCGTCTACTTTCATATTCTTTTCGATAACCTGCTTCAGTGACGAAAAGGCGTCATGAGTCTCTACTCCGGCAATCGCTCGCCCCTCCAGCGCAGCGGCGACAGACGCAATCAGGCTGGTTCGAGGTCCGAAGGCTTGGATTGTTGCAGGAGTTTTCAACCAGCGTGCAATCGCGGCAATCTGACTTGCCTGCACTCCGAGCGGCCGGTCTCCTACCGACGACAGCAACAGAGCAAATAGAAAATCCCGCTTCGAGATCTTCGACTCGCCGAAGTAGAACGGATCGACCGCAATCACTCGCTTTCCTTCCGAAAGCAATCTTTGCGCCTCGGACGCGAGCGCCGATCGTCCTTGATCGCCAATCAGGATCACCGGAGCGGCGTCGCCGCGGCGGGACATCTCGACGGCGGGTACAGTCCAATCGTTGTCCATTCTGAGGCGCCAGCGTTTGATCGTTACACCATCCGCGGCTTCTGAACCAACCTCCTGGGCCGTCACCGTATAGCTCTTTGCCCGCACGACATCGGCAAGAGACCGTCCTGTTTTCCTGGGCAGTTCTCGGCTGAGATTGACTGCGACAGCGTGGAAGTCGAGATTGTCCGGAGGAAGGTCCACGCGCAACTGCTGCGCGTTGCGCACTTCCGCCTCGGACGGAATCTCGGTGATCTGAAAATCCTTGTCCCCCGGGTAGAAGCTATCCCGGAGCAATTTGTAGAACGCCTCTCGATTGTCCTGGCCGTAGTTGTGGCCCGCATCGAAATTGATGTGATACGTCAAACGATCGGCGGCTTTATATAGTTCGAAAAACGGACGCGCAGCCCAAATCAGCGGGGAGTTAGCGTAATCGCCTCGGAAGCAGCAGTTGTCGAGCGCGTTATTGGTGATCAGAGTGGGACGCGGCGCAAGCATCGCAGTCAGCGTCGTGTAATCGGCCACGCTTGCAAGGTCCACGGGTGTTTGTTCGGAATCGCCGAGATCCAGCTCAGGAAACTGCGATCTCGTTACGAAGCTCGAATAACCCGCCACGGGATTCGCGACCTTTACGCGCTTATCCAAAGAACTGATGAAGATGGTCTGCCAACCTCCTCCGGACAGACCGGTTACAGCGATCTTCTGCGGGTCGGCATTCGGGTGTGCCAGAAGAAGGTCAAGAGCGCGTGTCTGCGCCAGAAAATGTAATGCGACCCCACTTGTACCTGTAAGGTCGATCTGGTTCGATCTGTAGTGATGGAAGTTCTCAGTCTGGAGCTGGCCCATTCCGTACCACTCGAAGTTGAGCGCCAGGATGCCACGCTTGGCCAGATTGATGCAGCGTAGCTGGATGTATGGTGTGGACACGCCGGTTCCTTCATGACCGTTGACGTTGAGAACCGCGGGGACTTTCCCGCTGAGTTTTTCGGGTTCGTATAGCAGAGCGGGAATCCACAAGCCCGGTATTGCTTCGTAGCGCAACTTCCTCACCCGGTATCCGGGGCCGGTGAGTGTATCCAGCCATTCGACACGTGTCTTCGCGGCGAGCCAGTTCTTCGCTTCACCCTGAAGAACCACGCGATCCAACACATCATTGCGGATCTGGTCTGAGACCTGCTCCCATTGGGCGACACTTCCGACCGACGGCATGGATTTCACATGCGCCGCGGTATAGACTTGAACTTCAATCAGAGGTTGATTTGGGGCGAGAAGCGGCTTTGAGAGCGCCGATTCTATGGGAGATGTCTGCGCGAACACAACGCCGGACACAAGGGCAAGCAAGAAACGAAGTCGTCGCATAAGGCTGGTTGCCTATCTTATATCGCATGTGAAGCTAGGAGATCGAATTCGCGTATCCTAAACCGGCGATCGCAAGCAGAAGAAGGCCCACACCATTGCGCAAAAGACGTTTGGAATTCCCGGGAGCCTGCGACCACTCCCCAGTGAAGACGCCGAACAGGTTTGCGGCAAGCACCATGCTCGCCATCAAGATTGCCCAGCCGAGAGAGGAGCCTAGCGGACCGAGGTAGCGCGCTCCTCGTCCGTACAGACCGATACCAGCCATCCACATCACGCCCATCATCACGGCCAGTATGCTGTTGCGCGTCGTTCTGGTCGCGTACTTCGTTGCGGTACGGTTTCGCTGCAGCAAATAGAGAGCAAATCCTGCATTACAAAGAAAAAGCGGAAACGTGAGCAGCGTCCAGAGCACGTTCGGAGCAGTCGTAGCGGCTACGCCAAACTGTTGCGCCCGTTCCGTAATGGCTCCACCAAAAGCAAATCCGAGATTGCCGCAGGACGACAGCACACCCGAGATCATGCAGATAATTAATCCGCGCCGGTACGAATGTGGAGTTCCGGCGTCCTCTTTCCATTTACCTGCGTAGGAACACACGGCGACTCCGGCAAGCATCAGCAGCAATGAGATACCGATAAACCAGACCTGTGCCGCCGCAACTGGACTGAAGAAGAGCGGGATCACTGCTCCGCATGTCGCTGCCACGCCCAGGATGACGGCAAACCCCAAGGCAAGTCCCAGGGCCTCTACCCCGAGCCCGAATGTCACCGCCCCGATTCCCCAACCTGCGCCGAAGATCAATGCAGCAAATAAAGCTGCGGATGGTGATCCCATGTAGATCTCAAACAGCCTCGGGATCGTAAGAAAGGCCAGCAGCCATGGGCAGACTAGATACGCGGTGATCGCAAAGACGAGCCAGTAGTTCTCCCAATCCCAGCCTCGTATCCATTTACTCGGGGCCATGAAGCTGCCTTGGAAGAAGCCCGCCGATAGCACCAGCGCGAGTCCCAGGATCAGCGTGTCGGCCATGAGTTGGAGGTCAGTCCCAGTCTTCGATTTTCACGTCGCGTTCAGTAGTGGCAGATTCCACCAGCGCGAGCGCCACACGCACTGCGCGTTTCGCTTCAATCGGGGTGATCACGTCTGGGGGGCGACCATCGAGGATGCAGTCGCAAAAATACGCAAGTTCATCGCGCAACGCGCCGCGTGCGGCTCCTGCGACGCGCGGATCGTAGCCGACGTCCGGTGTTTCCGGTCCTCCATCGCGCCAAAACGTCAATGCTCCAGGCTCAATGTGTACGTTGCCCACGCCGCGATCGCCAATTAACTGAAAGTTGTCGTCCAACATGATTCCGCTAGCCTTCGGTAGCAGCCAGATGGTTTCAACAACTCCAATCGCTCCGCTCTCGAATTCGAGAACGCCCCAGAAGGTATCGTGGTGCTTCCTGGCCACCGCTTTGCGCCCGTATCCCCGGACACTTCGCACACGATCGCTGGTATACCAGAGCATCAGGTCGATATCGTGGATGCTGTTCTCGATCGCCGGGTGCGTGCGTCCGTAGCGAGGAAGCAGATCTTTCAGGCGATTGCGCCGCGCGTGCATTGACACGATACGTCCGAGACCGCCGCGAGCCACTTCATCCTTCAACATGGCGTACTTCGTCTCGAAGCGCAGTAACTGGCCCACCATCAGATAGCGTCCTGCGGACTCGGCCGCCTGAATCATTCGGGAGCAGTCATCTAGGTCGGTGGCGAGGGGCTTCTCCACGAACACGTGTTTTCCGGCTCCAATCGCCGCTAAAACGGGTTCGAGGTGCGTCTCTTCCGGAGTGACGACATCAATCGCATGCAAACCGGAAAGCTTGCAGATCTCCTCTATCGAATGGCAAATTTGCGGAATCGAGAATTCCTGCGCGATTCTTTGCGCGCGTTCAGTGTCGGTATCAAATACAGCCGCGATCTCCGCGGATCGAACGGCTCGAAATGCCTGAAGGTGGCTCTCGCCAAACAAACCGCAGCCGATCAGGCCGATTCGTACTCTATCCATTTGTCGTGGTCCTCAGATCGTGATCGAGAAGGTATTGGCAGTTGAGAATCTTTTCTGCGAGATCCGCCGGGCGGTAGTAGTAATGGTTCGATGCTTCGTAGGCGATGACCGAATGGGTCTTTGCGATCGGATACATTCTTCGCGCCAGTTCCATCTCGCTTTTGACGATTTCGCGCATGCGCGCCAGCGATTCTGAAGTTTGAGCACCGTCGCGCGCCAAATAAAACGCGATCTGGTTCGCCGTGCTTCGGAAATGGATGTAGCAGGTCTCCGCAATGGCCAAGTCTTCCAGCGCCTGGCGTTTCTTGACCTGTGGAACCATCTCTATTGCTTTCCGGAACGGCGTCAAGGCTTGCTCCCATTGATCTGCCATCCGCGTGAACTCGCGCTCAACAATCTCGGGTGGATACTTGCCTGACCAGGACTTGTAATCGTCCTGCGGGAACAGGATCATCGAGTTCCGAATGTGAGTAGGTTTCGAACGGAGAAGGTTCGCCGGGCCGTGCTGCGTTGGAATCGTGTAGATGGCAACGCTGTACGGGTACAACTCGAAAGCCTTACTAAGGCTTGCCCACGCATTCATGACATGCGGCGCGGCTGCTTTCCCGTAACGGCGCTCCGCGACGCGAAGCAGTACCGAATCCGCGGGTTCGGCAGGATTGTAGTAGAACTCCTTCGCAGTTTCGAGATTCGGTGAGGGATAACCTCCCAGCGTCCATGACGCCTGAATCCCGGTGATACCGGCCTGGGTGAGATTCGTGCAATGCCGTGCGATCAGTTGCGGGACCGGAATATAGGGAACAGCGGAGATCTCCCAGGTGTTGTTGAACTGAGTCTTGGCCATCGTTCTGATGCCGGCTTGTTTCGCTAACCCCCAATTCCTCTTGGCTCGAGGTCCGGGGCCAACAACAGATATGGAATACTCGCCGATTTCCGTTTTCACGCCGCCTCGCTCGATGGGCATGCTCCACTCGCTGACGCCCATGTAGCGGATGTCTTTGGGAAGCCTTGGAATAAGATTGCGCGCCAGATCGTCGGGCCAGCCCCAATCCCAACTGATGACTTCCGCCGTTTTGCTCGACCGTCGGACGCCGCCGCGAACGGCATCTATCACCTCGCCGACGACGTCCCAGCTATTTCGCTTCGAGCATCTTGGGCACGTCTCAGGATGGTACTTCGAGAAGCAATGCGTGAAATTCTCCGACATCGTGATCGTGAACACACCGCCGAGCTCAGGAGCCCGCTCGAGAAGATACGCGAGACTGTCCGAGATCCAGTGGCGGACCGTGGGAGTGCTTGTACACATCGCGAACAGCCCGCGGTTGCTCGATCCCTTTATCTCCGGCCGGTTTCGGAAGAACTCCGCAGGCATTGCGCGCGGCTCGTTCACATAGAGGAAGATGCGCATGCCGGAACGTTTGGCGCGCTCGATCAGCTTGTTCAGGTTGCGAATGCGCTCGTCCGCTCGCCGACCGAACTCGGGAAACAGCTTCGAGGGCGCCATGTTATTCAACACGCATTGCATCCAGACGCCGTTGAGTCCGGTTCGCGCGAGCTTCTCGAGGTATCCATCCGGGAAAGGATCGATCTCGGGTTCGAGCAGAGGGTCGCCGTACAGCGCGAAGAAGGAGTAGAGATAGCGAGGGTCCCACGCCACGTGCTTTTCGGTTTTGCCCTGCGGAAGCCACGGTCCTCCAAGCGACTCCATCTCATCCTGCATTAAGTAAACAGCGCGCATCAGTGTTTCTGATGAATTGCCGATTAGGCGTACACCGGTAGCTGAGGCGTCCACGGTAAACGTGTTCTGCGTTCCCGGTGAAACTTCGAGTGTGATGTTCTTCCCATTGGATTCCAACCGGGAGCCCATAGCCGTCCGCATATAGTCGCTGAGGCGAGCGGCCAGACGTGTGTCTACACCTTGACCGGCTTTCACGTTGCAGGAACTGAGGTCCAGGTGATTCTGCAGTCGTTTTGCGCCGGTGTCGCGCTTTGATTCGTATTGCGAACTGCTTAGTCGTGTAACGAATGCGAACGCCGGCTCCCCTTGC
Source organism: Bryobacteraceae bacterium (assembly GCA_963833675.1). Taxonomy (GTDB): domain Bacteria; phylum Acidobacteriota; class Terriglobia; order Bryobacterales; family Bryobacteraceae; genus DASQDN01. The sequence goes on from CAWHYW010000025.1 coordinate 138,038, forward strand.
CTCGTGAGATTCGCTCCGAGTGCTGCCTGTACGGTACGACGCATCTCCGCAGAGCGATGCTGTTCGGACGCCGAAGGCTCTCTGTAGACGACAGGATCGCAGTTCGGCTTTGGACCCAGCTTGATATCGAGGAAGTCGTCTTCTTTGAGCGTGAACTCGAACTTGTCGCGCGTCCAACCCAGCAGTTGGATCAACTGATCGTTCGGCAATAAGTGCCAGTTTTGCCGGATGACCGTGATGTAGATACGCCGGAGCTGCTCGTCTGTCAATTGAGGCTTCGAAGGAAGCCCCATGGAGACTCCAATCTCCTGCAGCTTTGATGATTCGCCTTTTACTACGGCGGCCATCCTGTCCAGATTTGCGAGTTCCCAATTCCGCCAGATAAATTGATGGAGCCGGGAAGGGAAGTGCGCCTCTGTCAACGGCGCAGGACCTTGACCCAAAAGTAAAGGAGATGCTGCAGAAAGCGCCGTGCTAGCGAGGAAGCTGCGACGCCTCATAGGCCATTCCTTTTGCGATATGCCGGAATCTGCTCGTTGAGCGTGACGCGCAGCAGTTTCAATTTCTCGTCGATCGTGTCCGGTGTGTAGATATAATCCTGCTCCCATTCGTAGCCGAGTCGCGAGTCACGACGTGCCGTCTCCAGCGAGTCGGTCGTTCTGGCGATCTCATCCTTGAGAATACGTGTCATGCTTTCGAGCGACGCACGTTGCGCGGTCTTGTCCTGTTGCTTAGCGAGTTTGAAGCGGAGATCCTCGAATTCGACGACGGCGCGATCGCTTCGCATCATGCGCTGTAGCTGCTCTGCAAGCAGCACCTCCCGGAACGCTCCCGCTTGCTTTGCCGTGGGAGCATTGAGCGCCGCCTTGCGATACAGACGTAAGCCTTCCTCCATCTTGTCCGCCGCAAGAGTTAGATATTTGTTGAATACGCCGATTGAGAAAGGGCGCGTGTAACGCTCGGCTGCATTCGTCGTGTTTGTGAAGTCCGGGAAAAGGATCAACCGGCTTGGAACATACGGCCAGTAGGGGTTGATCTGCGAGGTCCTTATCCACATCGCCGGGTCAGACCACGAATGATCGAGCGTCATTGCGCGCGGCTTTGGCTTTTCAAAGAAGAGCGGCGTAGCGACCGAGTTGTTCGTCCCCATGTTCGGTCCGGTGTCAGGTACCAGCTTGATTGCATCGCTGAAGCTTTTCCAGGCGGCGAGGACAGACTCTTCGTTCCCCGCGCCAAACTCGCGGCGAGCAATCTTGCTGAGCAGTTCCTCTAATGGCGGCGAATCGCTCCAACTGTACCAGGCTCGCATTTCAGCAACCCAGTTCGGCTTGAAGCCGTAGCTCCAGGCCTCCAGCGTTCCGTCAATGCCGTATTTTTCGAGCGCCTGGTAGCGGGCGTACCACTGGTAGGGAAATGGCAGGTATGGAAATGTGCCATACTGCCAGCTCGCGAATGTGTCCGCCTTGGAATAGATTCCCCGCATTCCTCGGGAACGGGCCGTTTCGATCTGGCCGATGGTGACCTCCGCTGGACCCACTTCGTTGATGGCGTAGTCTTTCAGAGATCCGCGCTCGCCGTCACGTTCGAACGCCTTTCCGTTCTCGAATGTCAGTAGAGGTATCGTCTCAACCGGAAGCTGCGAAGTGGCGAATTTCTTGGTTTCGACCATCTCCGGCCGGAAGTTGATGTTGTACTCCCAAGGCAGCACTTCAATGGCCGGATTGATTTTGCGGCACTCTTCCGAGACGATGCCCACACCATGCGCCCAATTGCGGACCCAATCCTTCAAATCGAGTTTGCCTTCGCCACCTGCGCCGAAGAAACTTCGATAGAAGAAGCCTTCGGTGAGCAGAACGTAGCCGCGAATCTCGGGAAACTCCGTGACAATGTCACGCACCAGTCTGCGCAAGCCGGCCTCATTCTCAGGTTCGCCAGTGTAGAGATACACGATGGGACAGTAGAGGTCGATCCCGTAACGTGCCGCGCGCCGGATCAGATCGTGCACGCGCTTCGGATCTTGCTTCTTCATGCGATCCCAATGCGGCGGCGGCCCATTCACGCCATTCGGATTGACGTACACGGAGGCATAGATCGAGTCGAAGCCATACCGGGAGAGCAAGGCCAGATACCGATCGGGCCACTCCTCCCAGCCCAGGCCTGAGAGCGTCATCCGCGCCTTGTAGAGACTGTGGCGTGTTGAATCGAGCGAACTGGAAAGGAATGGCGCCTCACGCAGGTTCATGCGCCGCTCCAGATCGTAGATGCCAAACATCGCCCCGCGCTCATCGAAGCCGCAAATCGCAACACGCTCCGTGGAAGCGACGATCCGATAATCTTTCCTGGCCTTTAATGACGTGCCGCAACCCGGCATTTGCGCGCCGGTTCCTGCGACGATCGCATTTCGAGTGTTCTGCCAATCCTTCAGGGATGCGACCGTCTCCACAGTTATCCGAGTTTTCATCGAACGGTCGAGATAATCGTGGAACTCCGCCGCTGCGGTTTTGAGAACTTCGCCCGCATCACCCGGAATGAGAATGCGCCAACCATCAGCTGGAATCGCGACCTCGGATGAATTCGGCTTGGCTGCAGAATCGCGTCGTAGAGGCTCCTGCCACTCGGAAAGAGCTTTGTGGAACGTGTAGGATTCTTCTACCGGGATCGCAGTGTATGCCTTGCGCGCGAAGTCGGCGCTGGTAACCTGGGCGATCAACAATGCGGGAAGAAGTACAAGGGCGGGGAAGAGGACTCTTTGCATACTTGCGTATACACTCTATCCGAAGAATCGGAGTGATTGTTAAATGCAAAACGAGAGGGGAGCGATGTCCCCTCCCGTTGGAAACGTTGCAGATCAGAACGTCGCGCGCAGTGAGAGCTGAATCACACGCGGAGTTCTGGTGCTGATGACTTGCCCAAGTCTAGTGTTGACTTGGCGTCCTTGTGGGTCAAAACGAGCGGTGGTATCCACCCCGCTGTACTGCGTATGGTTGAACGCGTTGTACATCTCGCAGCGGAACTGCACGCTGGCAGCTTCCTTGATGGGGAAGTTCTTGAACAGTGAAATGTCGAAGTTGCTCACGCCGGGCAACCGGAACAGAGTCCGTCCCGCATTGCCGAACTCTCCTTTAGCGGGTCGTGCGAACGCATTCGTGTTGAACCAGCGATCAAAGCTTCGATCTTCGATCGGAACCGGCGCTGTGACGTTCACCCGGATGCCATCACCACCGCCGGTGAGATCGACGGAATCGGTCGTCGTGAAGCCTACCGTGGATGGAGTTCCGCTCACGAAGCTCGCGATGCCGGCAACCTGCCAGTTGTCCAGCGCGGTCCGAGTCATTGCGTTGTTCCAGAGCTTACTCGCCTTTGGAAGATCCCATATGTAGTTGGCGATCAGGACATGCGTCTGGTCGTAGCTCGCGAGCCCGTAGTTCCACACGTCCACCGGACGATACGTGGCAACCAGTGTCTGATCGTTATCACCGTAATTCATGGTCTTGGAGTAGGTGTACGAGACGCCGAACTGGAAGCCGCGGGCGTAACGGCGATTCAAAGCAACCTGGAGAGCGTTGTAGTTCGCCGTGCCTGCGTTTTCGTAATAGCGAATCGAGCCATAGCCCGGATAGGGACGCATGAAGTTGTCCGGCAACGGTACGCTCGGATTCGTCGGGTCGGCGTTCTGCGGTAGAAAACGAGTTCCGTAGGGCAGCAGATTCAGGTCCCGAATCCACATAAGATGTCGCGACACGTTTCCTGAATAGCCCACATCGAGCACAGTCTGGAAACCGATGTCTCGCTGAATTCCGAAGCTGTAGTTGTAGAGACTCGGGGTTTGGGCATTGCGATCGAATCCGTACACCGTTCCGCTGGGACGAAGAACGTTTGACGCGCTCAGCATCGTATCGAGATTCCCGTAGAACTGCGTGGGATTGAACTGTCGTGGTGGATTGAACTTCGAAGCGACCACGGGAGGTCCGCCAACGCTCCGCGTGTTATGAAACACACCGAATCCTCCACGGATGGCAGTTTTGCCGTCGCCGGCTACATCATAAGCAAAGCCGAACCGCGGCTCCAACTGCACAGGCTGTTGTTCTTTGAAGCCTGCCGGATAACTCGGGTCGGTCCCGACGACCATTCCGTTAATCGGATCACCTGTGCCAGGGACATAAGCTCCCACCAGGATCGCAGGTCCGATCTGTCCGTTAACAGGGTTGATTGCAGCGGGCTTACCCGCTGCGTCTAGCGCGGGGCGATACAGAACGGGCGACTGTGTCAAGTCGTAACGCTCGAGCGAGAAAGCTGCGCTCGTTCCATCCTTCTGCGTCCACGGCGTGTACCAGGCGAAGCGCATACCAAATTCGAACGTGAGCTTTCGGCTGACCTTCCACGAATCCTGGGCGAACCATTCGATCGTCGTTTGCCGGCCGTTGTATCCGGGACGCGATGTCGATTCCGTGTAGGAACCGTAATTTCCCAACAGAGCATTGGCGTACGCGTAATTGGCGTCGAGCGGATTGTTCACGTCGCGACCGAACGCAAGACTTCCGGCAAACGTGCCGTCCTCCCCCTCATATTCACGGCCGCGATCGGCGAACATCCCCAGCTTGATCGTGTGAGCGCCGCGAATGATGCTAAGCGTGTCGCTAAAGTTGAACGTGGTGTCCGCGCCCCGCATTGGCAGACGGCCATCCCACGAGATCGCAGCAGCCGCCGGAACGCCGCCGAAACTAGCCATCGGTAGTAGGTTGTAAGGATTATTTTGCGGATAGAACTGGCCCAGCGTCATACCCAAACTTGTCCGGCTGAGCGCCTCGAGATCCGACTGTCGTAACGCCGGGCCGGATTCCGTGCTGTGACGAGCGCCCGCCATGAACTCATTCACAATGTTGGGACTGAACGTGCGCGTGTAGTTTGCAATCAGGCCTTGATCCTTGAACAGATATCGCGTAGCAAGCAGGTCCCACGCGGCGGTCGCGCCGGCAGGAGCGCCATAGCCCTGGTTGTCCGCGCGCCACAAGGAGGCGCGTACATACAGGCGATCTCTATCTGTCGGCTGATAGTCGCCGCGAATCATGTGTTGCCGTTTCGGAATGTCCCAACTCTGCAGGAAGTTGTAGTTGTAGGCGCCCTTGGTAACCCCAAAATCCGTGGCATTCGGTAAGGGGAACACGTTCAGCAGGGCTTGGCCATTGGGGTTGATCCGATTTGAGGGAATCACGTTGCCAGGAAATGGTTGGCCTGTGAGCGGATCGCGAATCGGAATGATCTGCCGGTTCAAGTCGAAGGTTTGGGAGAAATCACCGCGCCGCTCGAGAGCGGTGGGAACGCTCACCTGAGAAAGCGGGCGAGGGCTCTTGGTTCCAAGATTCTCGAACGAATAAAAGAAGAACAGTTTCTCTCTGCTGCGATTGAACACGCCGGGAATCGAGACCGGCCCTCCCACGGTGAATCCAAAGATGTCGTGCCGGTACACCGGGCGGGGGACACCATTGCGGTTGTTAAAGAAATCGTTCGCGTTCAGCTTCTCATGACGCTTGAAATAATAAGCGCTTCCGTGAAAATCGCGAGTGCCGGATTTCGTCACCACGTTGATGAATGCCCCGCCGTTGCGTCCGTACTCGGCCTGATAGTTGTTGAGCAGCACCTTCACTTCGGCAATCGCGTCCATGCTGGTGGAACTGCTGGCGGTATCGGGATTCCCTAGATCATTGCCGGCCATGCCGTCGACATTGAACGTACCCCACTCCTTTCGGCCGCCTTGCACATTGGGCAGCGCAGTGCCGAGATTGTCACCGACGGACTCCGAGTCTGCCGTGTATGCCACGCCCGGAAGCAGTCGCATCAGCGACATCACGTCTCGTCCGCGTGTCATGATTTTGTTGATCTGATTCGACGTGAGCTGTGCGGAACGTTCGGAGCTGGCGGTCTGTACCGGCGTGCTCTCGGCTTCAACGACGACCCTTTCGGCAACCGATCCCAGCGCGAGCGTAATATCGCCGAGCGACAGCCGTTCATTTGCGCTTACGTTCGTGTTTCTTCTCTCGAATATTTGGAAACCGGTTTTTTCAATCTGTACTCGATATTCGCCGCTTTGCACCGCCGGAAACTGAAATTCGCCCATGGCACTGGATGCAGCGTGGCTTACTGCGCCGGTCTGGGTATGGATTAGGCTAACATCAGCGCCCTCGATCGGAGCTCCCGAAGGATCGACCACCCGCCCGGCGACACTTCCGGAAACGAACTGACCGTAAACAATTGAAGTAACAAGACAAAAAGTAATGAGAACTGTTCGATAACAATGGAATAGCTTGCTCAAAAGCGACCTCCCGAAGATTTACAACTGGGGATGATCTGCCGATCGTATACCAAATGTATACAGAGAAGCAAGCTACGACAGGCCCTCTATTACGGTTAATTTCCCTGTGTCAGCGAACGTTCAAGTGTGTAGCGGAAGCGACATTCTGATGCGATTTCAATCACCGCATCACCTAACCGTCTTGCGCCGTGCAGAAATATGCACAGGTTGGCTATGCGTTCCCGTGCAGTTGCAGCAGAACGGTTCAGATATCAGGATGGAATGATGCGGAAGAGATTAACGAAGTTTCACTACGAGCCGCCAGGAGGCGAGCCGGAGCGACACTGGATTGACATCGAACAGATCGCGACGGTGGAGGTAACGTCAGAAGATCCGGAGTTTCCGATCGATCGAGTGTTCGGATCGACAAGCCTAATAGGCTGGCGAGCTTCCGAACCGGGTGGACAGCAGATCCGCTTAATCTTCGATGTGCCTTTGTCGGTGCACCGCATAAAGCTTTGTTTCCACGAGGCGGAACTTGAGCGAACACAGGAGTTCACAATTCGTTGGTCGTCTGGTTCAGGCCGAATGAGGGAAATCGTGCGGCAACAATGGAATTTCAGCCCGACAGGCTCAACGACCGAAATCGAAGACTATTTCGTCGATCTCGATTTTGTCTCGATCCTCGAACTTGCACTCCGGCCCGATTTGGGTGGACGAGACGTTGTTGCCACACTCGCATCATTTCGTCTGGGCTAACGCCAGCATACGAGGCGACAACCTTAGTGAAGCATTAGGTTTGCATATTGCACGATTTGCGGTATCGAGCGCGGCTGCGAAGATCATACGTAGATTCGCTTCGCGAGGATTTATGCTCGGCAAGAGGCGAGAAGAACGAATACGGAACCCAGCTGATGCTCGCACACCCGACTCTCTATGGTGGTCGCCGAATGGTGGTCGCCGAGATCAGGCCCAAGATTGCAGAGCGCAGCGCTTTCATGGCACCGCTATCGTTACTGCGTCCTGAATGCCCACGATCACCCCGCGCGAATCGGATACGACAATCATCACCGGCGTCATGTTTGAAGGAAGGCTGTTACCGGGTACTCGGATATCGATTTGAAACGCTCCCGCTACTAATTGTGGAGCAGCGCCCGCGTACAAGATCTCATTCTCGAGACCGTTCACATAAGCAGCGACGGATGATACCGTCCTGGTTGAGAGCAGCCGCATGTCCCACTCCGGACGAATTCGCCGTAAATGCCGACGGCGTCGCGGCGACGACCGGCGCCGAAATCGGCTTCGATCGTTGCCCGTTGTACTCAACTTGAATACTGGTCGTCGAGCCGACGATTCCATTGCAAACCACTGCGTTGATCTGATCGGAGCGCACGTAAAGGATTGGCGCCGGTATGCCGTCGAACAACACTCGAGTACCACAGCAAAAGTATTCACCACGCCATTTGTCACAGTCCCGCCCGCACCTGCATCTGGACCCATACCATCACCCAAGATCGATACGATGGCGCCCGGTGAAATCGCGCCCATGACGAAGCTCGCGCCATTACAACACAGCCTGCGTGCAAATGCGGCAGTCCCGTGACATCGACTTTGATGACAAGGGAATCGCCTCCATACGGAAGCAAATTATCGGCGTCGAAGACATCAAATCCCTCGCCTTATAGGTATTCTGGAAAGCGCTGCTGGTAAGAGGGAAGTCTTTGGACGTGGTGGATCCTGCGACCCACACGCCTGAGTCGCCGCTGACTGCGATAGCGTTCCCCGAAGAAAAGGAGCTTCCACCGAGACGACTAGAATACTGGAGTGTTGATCCGGAAGCATAGAGCCTAACTTTATGTCTGGTGTGAATTTATGTTGGGAGCACGTCAAGATGTCCGGTTTAATTAGCAAATGAACTGTCCGGTCTTGCCATAGGTTACCGGGATCGATTAGGCTTCGGTCACCTGAGCGGAAAACAGAGCGCTGCTGGGAAGCAACTCGAGCGCCGACTCAGGGCCGGGATTGCGGGAGCGAGTTTAAGGCTCGCTCCGCTTCCAGCAATCCTGGCCAAAAGCGTTAAATCCCGGAGGTCTGGAGGCAGAGCCTCCAGTTTCAATCCAAGTCTTCTTCCGAATTGCGTTAGGCCGCCACCCGCTTCGAGAGTTTAGCGGTGTGTTTGCGTCTCGGCGATGCGAGTGGCAATCCATCGCCGGCATATTCGGTGATGAGCTGCGGACCATAGCGAATCGACACCCGTCCGTCCAAATGCTCGTGCACCGTCACTGTTTGCCCGGCCAAGGTATCTTTCCATCGAGTCTTCTCCAACTGCAGGACACGATTGCCGATCACGACCGTGTTGTCTCGATTCACCATACGTTCGTGTTGCACGCTGAAGATCCAGTCCAGATCGCGACGGTGCACCCGTACAAACGCGGTGCCTTTCTGCGCCGCCTTCTCCATGAACTTGTGGTTGAACTCGGCAATGTACTCGTTGCGTAGAAATTCATTCGCTTTGTGGACGTCAGTAATTCCGCGCAGCCGCAGCTCCTGCGGCAGGCGTCCCTGCCAGGTTCCGTAGTTACGCTCCATGCGACCGCGCGCCTGCGGTGAATACGCCGGGATCATTCGGATCCCGAGTTCCTGCAACGCTCGCCCCACCTGCGTCGGATGCGTCAGATCAACCCGCTCGCCCCGCCTCGGGGTGACAAAGAAATGGCCAGCGCGATCGCTGTACAACGAGCAGAAGACACCCTTGCTCTCGATGACCTCTCGTAACGCCATCATGATCGTGCGCGTGCTTTCGGCTTCCATCAGTTGCGCGTAATAAATCTCGCTGGTCGCGTCGTCCAGCACTACAATCAACTCGTACTGGCGCTGGTCGCCAAACCAACGGTGTTTACTGCCGTCGATATGCAGCATCATTCCCGGCAACGGCCGCCGCGGTCGTCGCTTCCGATGGGAACCCGGCTTCTTGCGCTTCTTCACCAGCCCCGCCTCTTGCAAGGCTGTCTTCACCCATGTGTAGCTGAAATGGATGTCGTGGACTTCGACAAGCTTCTCGTGAAAGTGCCGTACGTTGAAATCAAAATACCGTTCCCGGTATAGTTGCAGCACCTGTTGCAGTTGCTCGACCGGCGCTCGTTTCGGGCTGGGACGCTTCTTCCGGCAATCCCATAAACCGCTGTAGCCGTGCTTCTGCCAACGATCTCGCCACCGTCGCATCGTACGGTCAGTCACTCCGATGATCTCAGCTGCCGCAATCCATGTCAGCTTGCCCGCCATCGCCTTCAAGATCACTTCCTGTAGTTTCATCATCCGCTCCATTTCTGCGGCCGGTATCTGCTGTTCGATGGCTTCCACATCCTTCAGCTTTTCCCACCCGCTCCTGGACCGGACAATTCACTTGCTGATTGCGCCGGACAACTCACATGCTACCGACAGTCTGGTGTGAATTTACAATCCAGTCTCGTGAAGCGGTGATATAATCGCCACGCTTGTACTCAGGGCATGGAGGTAGAGTAAGTATGCGGCGCAAGGCTTCCTTTCTTCTGCTGACAGCAATTCTGCTCGCTGGTACTTCTTCGGCACAGGAATTCCGCGGCCGAATTCAGGGTAATGTTTCGGACACGACGCAGGCTGCGATTGCAGGCGCGACAGTCATCATCACCAACACCGGGACAGATGTCTCGACCAGAAGACAAACGAATGAATCGGGCCATTACCTTTTTGATTTGGTGGTCCCTGGTATGTACACCGTGACAGCGGAATATCCCGGCTTCAGTAAGTTCGTCAAAGAGAATATTACGCTTCAACAACGCGGCGATGTGACGGTGGACGCAATTTTGAGAGCGGGTGACATCAAGGACTCGGTTACCGTCACGGCAGAGGCCAATGTCGTTCAGTTCAACACCGGGAAACTTGAAACGACGGTGGATAGCAGGCTAACGAACTCGGTGCCGCAACTCTATCGGACGCCGTTCCTGCTGGCACAATTGGATCCCGCCGTCGAACCGAATCCGGGATCAACGGAATTGATGCCTTACCACAGCTGGGGCCCGAACTCACAGAAAGTGGGAGGGGGTCAGACCTACACCGCAGATTTGCAAGTGGATGGCGCTCCCGTCGGAATCGGCTATAAAACTTCCTATGTGCCCTCTCCTGATATGGTGCAAGAAGTCAACGTTCAGCAGAATGCAGTCGACGCCGAATACGGCCATAGCGCCGGATCGGCAATCAGCCTTACGTTGAAGTCCGGTACGAACCAATTTCATGGAACAGCGTTCTATCAGGGGCAATATCCATGGGCTAATGCTCTGGAGGACCGCGTGTACCGGACGATCAATCTCGGCCGAAATCACATGTACGGCGGGACTCTGGGCCATCCGATCATCAAGAACAAGCTGTTCAATTTCGTTGCCTACGAAGGATGGCAGCAAACGGATCCAGCGACACTGGTGAACACTCTGCCTACCGATCTCGAGCGCATGGGCGACTTTTCACAATCGCTGAACAATGCGGGAGGTCTGCGCACGATCTACGACCCCTGGAGCACACAGACGTCCCCTGATGGCAAAACGATTACGCGCACACCGTTTCCGGGAAATGTCATTCCAAAAGATCGCATTGACCCGGTCGCCGCGAGTTATGTGTCGAACCTATGGAAGCCGAATGGACCGGGTATTGGTCCGTATCACGTAAACAACTACAGTGTCGCTTTGCCGATAAAATTTCCGTACAAGAATTTCTCTGATCGCGCCGACTACAACATAACAGACAAGCTGCGGGTCTCCGGTCGATTCAGCATGTTCAAGACACCGGTTACCAGCTCCAACCCAACGGGTTCGGATTACTTCGTTTCGGACCGCGGGAGTAATCGCGATGCGAAGTCGGTCACGGGTGACGTTACTTACATGCTGAGTCCAAGCACCGTCATCAATCTTCGAGGCGACTACCATAGCTTCATCGACCAGTCGAATTACGCGACACAGTTCTCAGTAGATGGATGGGGGAAGATATTTCCCAATAATGATTTTTACAAGCTGGTCTTCCAGGACCCCAACGTTCCTGTACAACTGCCGCGAATGTCTATCACCGGCACAGACGGCGGCACGCGCAATTTCAACATGGGGCCGGGAGGCGGATACTGGAATCAAAAACCTACGGGGAACAGCTTCGCTGCCAAAATCGCGCAACAGCGCGGAGCACACTACCTGAAGGCGGGCTTTGAAACCCGTGGTACCAGGTCGCCGCAAGGTATCGTGCTGAGCAACCCAGGTTTTGGTTTCGATGCGCGTCCGACCAGCGACACCTACGTGAACCCGAACACTCTGCTCTCCGGGGATGGTTTCGCTACCTTCCTTCTGGGCGCTGTATCTCCCACGAACGGCGGACCAAGCGATTGGGATTCAAGCACGACTTCGATGCCGGTGATTAACTTCCTGACTCCGTCTACCCGCTTCTACGGTGGATTCTTAAACGATGACTGGAAGATCACCCGAGACCTGACCTTGAATCTCGGCCTTCGTTACGAATATGAGATGGCTTGGCGCGAGGAAGAGGACCGGTCGGTTCGACCCCTCGATCTGACAACACCCATACCTGAGTTTCAGGGAGCAAACGCTCCGAAGATTCCGGATGTGGTGAAACAGTTCTATACGGGTCCCACGATTTACAACGGCGCCTTTCAGTTTACTGACAGCAACAATCGCGGCCAGTGGAATGCGGGCAGTGGCACCTGGTCGCCTCGCATTGGCGCCGCCTATCGCATCAACGATAAGACCTCAGTGCGCGCAGCTTATGGCCGATATGTAACGCCTTGGATATCAGGTACCACCGATTTCAACAATCTGACCACACCAGGCTACACCAACTACACCGGTGCGCCGCCTCTGGTCCAGGGAGTGCCGCAAATGCATCTCTCGAACCCATTCCCGGCGTCGTTCCCGGTCCAACCTGCATATCAGAAGACTCTCGGCGCATATACGCAACTTGGCGACAGCACCACGTATTACCAGTTAGACCGTCCGCGTCAAAAGAGCGATCGGTTCAACTTCTCCATTCAGCGTCAACTGCCTACGGGGATGGTCCTGGATGTCACTTACTATCTCAATCGCAGCAGCTTCGTATTCGACACAAGCCGAAATGTGAACATGGTCGATCCGAACATCGCGTACAAGTACAAAGATGCGGTTAACCAGCAAGTGCCGAACCCCTTCTACAATGTCCTGCCTGTCGAAAAGTTCCCCGGCCCGCTTCGCTACCAGGAGACGGTGAGTATCTCGTCTCTAATGAAACCGTATCCGCAGTATGGCGACCTCAACGTGGTCGATGGCCAGCCGGGCGGGAACTTGAAATATCAATCGCTACAGATCAAGCTGCAGAAGAACTACAGCAAAGGCTACTCCTTCTTGTTCGGGTATAACTACCACAATGAGCGGGATGAGCGCCTCTACAACGACATCGCTGTCTATTCGCAGCAATACACGTGGATCGATTCGCCGGCCTCACGTCATCGCCTCTCCCTGGCCGGCAGCTGGGAGATTCCCTTTGGGAAAGGACGCCAGTACGCGTCACAGAGTCCTCGAATCGTTGATGCGCTTATCGGAGGATGGAACCTAAGCCCGATCATCAGTTGGAGGTCGGGCGCGTTTTTGCAGTTCGATGGGATGGTGGCGAACGGAGATCCACGTATCGACAACCCAACGCCCCAACGGTGGTTCAATACGGATGTGTTTTCGCCTCTGCCGGCCTATACTCCGCGAAGCAATCCTTGGGTCTATTCCGGGCTCACGGGACCGGGATACTTCAATATAGACGCATCGCTCGTTAAGCAGTTCAACATCACCGAGCGATTTCGATTTGCCCTTCGAATGGACTCGTTCAACGTGCTGAATTCCATCACATGGGCCGATCCAAGTACCAATGTCTACTCAAGCACGTTCGGACAATCGACGGACATTCTGACGAACACGCACGGCAGGCGAACGCAATTGGGTCTGCGAGTAGAATTTTAGGCAGAAGAGGCCATACTGGCCTCTCTCCTGCCTATGCAGCGGCTGATACAGTTATTGAGTCTCTTGTCCCTTTCATCCTGACCTGGTGTGCCTATCCGCAGGAGGATGAACTACGCAGGGCGGCGCAGCTTGACAGAGATGGGAGATGCGACGAGTCGGAGCGCTTATACGAGAATGCTCTAGAGAAGGGGGCGGCCTCGGCGCCTCTTCTCAACAACGTCGGGAATCATTATCTTATCTGTGCTCAGCCGGCGAAGGCTCGGATTTATTTCGAGCGTCTGTTGGCATCAAATCCCGAACATGCGAACGCAAATCTTCAGCTAGCGCGGCTCGCCACCGAACAAAAGCAAGGCAAGCAGGCTCTGCAGTACCTCGCGCATGTTAAGGATTCAGGTCCTGCGATTCGTCTTCTGCGCGCCGAGGCTTCGTATTATGCAGGAGCCCATACGGCTGCGCTTGGTATTTTCGATTCGCTTCAAGCGGAATCCGGCTCGGATCCGCGTGTGCTTTTTTCTTTGGGCCTTACCTCCGCCCGTCTCGGTCTCTATGAGCGAGCGGAAACGGCTTTCCAAAGCGTGCTGGTCCATCGTCCCGATGATTACGGCACTCTCCTGAATCTCGGCCGGTCCGCTGCCCGCGCGCAACACTATGCTCGAGCGCAGCGGGCATTGGAAGTCGCCGTGAAATTGCGTCCGTCCGATGTAGACCCCTTGCTGGAACTCGGACTTGTCTACGCCGCGCTTCAGGATTACAGCCGGTCCGTCTACGTTCTTGCGCAAGCCAGGAGGCTCGCTCCTGGCCGACCGGACGTGTTGCTCGCGCTTGCACGGGCCTCAGAAGACGCGGGCTTTTACGGCGATTCCGTGATGGCTTATGACGAGTATCTACAGATCCGCCCGGAGGAGAATACGGTTCGCCGCGATCGTGCGCGGGTCTGTGGCTTTATCGCCAGCCGTCAGAAGGAAGGCATCCAGGAACTTGAACAATACATCTCGAAGCACGCTCAGGATCCGATTGGGCATTATTACCTCGCTCAATTGATCTGGAACAGCAACCCCAAGGTCGCTTTGGAGCAGTTGACAACAGCTCTACGTCTCAATCCGAAGTTTGCTCCCGCGCACTTCGCGAATGGATGGCTACTTTATCGAATGGGCCGCGCGGCAGATGCGCTTCCCCATCTCGAGGCGGCGGTTGCACTGGAGCCTAAGAACGTCAAGGCGCTCGATCAACTCGGACTCGCCTATCTCTCGTTGGACAAACCTCAAGGAGCGGAGAAGGTTCTTCGCCGCGCGATGTCTTTGGCCCCTGAAAATCCAGAGGTGTTAATGCACCTGGGCCGAGCATTAATCGCCTCAGGCCGAGCCGACGAGGCACAGACGTATCTTGATAAGTTTCGCAAGCTCCGTCCTCAGAAGACAGGAAATCCTCTGACGCAGCCTGTGATGATCGAGCTCGCTACGATGTCGCAAGCCGAGCGTGCACAGAATCAGATCGAGCGGCTTCAGCGCGACGCCGCCGCGCACCCGAGCGATCCGGAACTGGCCTTGAGCTTTGCGGGCGCGCTTCTGGATAACGGTCAGGTAGAAGAAGCTCTTGCAGCGTATCGGGAATTGCTCACCAGGAACGCAGATAGCGGCGTGTGGCGCCGGGCCGGTAAGTCGCTTGCGCAATCCAGACAATATGGGCTCGCGGTGGATTTTCTGAAGCGTGCCGCCGCTGATTCGGCCGAAGCTCGGCTGGATCTCGCCATCGCGCTGGCGTTCACCAGCGGACCGCAGGAGGCCCTCAAAGCGCTTGAGGATGTGCCCGAAAGCGAACGCAATGGCGACTATCTTTTGATGAAGGCGCGCATTCTGGATTCGGCTGGACGAGAACAGGAATCCCACAAGCTTCTTGCTCAAGGTCTAAGTTTGTCATCGATGCGACCGGATGTGGCGCAACAAACCGCTCTTTGGCTGCTTAGCCGAAATCGCGCGATGGAAGCGTTGAATGTAATTACTCAGGCTGCCAAGGCCAATCCGGATAGCCCGGATGTTATGTTCTCGCATGCGATCCTACTTGCGTTAGCGAATCGTACGCGCGATGCGCAGGCAAGTCTTAAAGACCGTCGAAACTCGCTGGCCTGAGTGGGACCGGCCTTACCTGGCGGACGGACTCCTTCTTGAACGCGCCGAACAGAAGGTTGAGGCACGTCAGAAGCTTCAGATCGCCAGTGCTCTCGGAGCGACAGATCCAATTCTTACGTGTTCGGTCGCTCGTTTGAACGGCGAAGTTCCAAGTCCGTCTTGCGCGTGCGCGACGGACTTACGCGAGTTGCTAATTCCGAGTTGCCGTTAATACGGCAGAATGCGGGACCGATTCAGAAATACAGCTTCATGCCAAATTGGAAGATCCGCATCGGTTGACGCAAACTCCGAATCTCACCAACCCGAGGCGCATCCGGAATGATCGAATCGTTGGTCGCAAAGCTAATCCGTTCGGTTGTCCGAACTGCGGCGTGTTGAACGCATTGAATGCCTCGGCGCGGAATTGCAACCTCGCCCGCTCTCCGAGCGCCTTGAATGCCCAATTCTTGCCAAGCGAGAGATCGAAGCTGTGAAGCCCCGGGGTGATCAAGACGTCGGTCGCGGCGTTGCCGTAATGGCAAAGCTCCGGGTGATTCGCAATGTTACACTCCGTACGCCGGAACGCGGTCGGATCGTACCAAAGCTGCCGGTTCGCCTGGTCGAACAACCGTCCATCGGCGACACGATCCGGGATAGGTGCTCGAGTTGGTGTTCAGGTTCCCACCCGCAAGGGAAAAAGGAAAGCCCGTACGCAAGGTGACGATGCCGCTGGTTTGCCATCCACCCAGGACTGAACGGACGAAGCCGTTTGCATTCCCGAAGATCGGTATTTCCCAAACGTAATTGATTACGGCATTGTGGGTAACATCAAAACCGTAGCGCCCGCGATTGTAGCGGCGGTCATTCGGATCCTGATACGTAGACTGCACACCTCCGGCAGGGATCGTTTCGTCCGTAGCCCTCGCCCAAAGCCTTGCCATAGGTATACGCCAACCCCGCAGTGAATCCGTGGCCGTAGCGCTTCTGGGCTTGAACCTGCAGCGCGTTGTAGTTCGCGTTGGCGAAACTATCCAGATAACGAATGTTTCCAAGCAATCGCGCCTGATCGCCTTCTCCCCGGCTGACGTAGGCTTGGTACGGCCGGCGACTGTTGAAGTCGGTATTGGTGGATGGAGGCGGAGAATTGAAGTTTCCAATGGTGTTGTCGATATGACTGGTCTTGCTTCCGACGTAGCCGACTGTAAGAATCGTTTGCCCAAGGCAATTCGCCGTTGGATGTCGAAACTCCACTGCACGACGCTGCTGGCTTTGTTGTCGGGAGAAAACGCGAGAACGTTGGTCCGGGCGGCCGCTGTACCCTGGCCGGGGAACGCGTTATCAAGCGTGAGTACCGGCGAGCCAGGAGTGAAGCGGCGAGTGGTGGCGGTGTAGTTTTGTCCGCCATAGCTGATCGGAAGCGTAAGCGCCGCCTGATCCACCTGGTTAAAGCCGAACGTTCCCGAGTACGGGGGTTGCAGGTCCAGAATCGTCATATTGTTCATCTGCTGCACATTGGCGAACCAACCACCGCCGGCGCGGATCACCCACTTTCCGTAGCGCGGTACGCGAGCCCACGCGCGGCATGAAATAGCGATTGTCCGTCGCGTAAAAATCGAAGTCCGGCGTTCGGTTCCGGGACCACGGTCGGCAGCATGCGGCCGTCGGTGGCCTTGGTCAGGATATCCAGTCGCAGCGACCGCCACTTCTTGTTGACATCGTGCGGAACCTGGAAGAAGTCCCAGCGCAGGCCCATGTTGATGGTCAGCTTGCGGGTGGCTCTCCACTCATCCTGAAAATACGCGCCCCATCGATTCTGCCGCGGAGCGGTCCAGGTGAGGCCTTCGGCGCTGGAACTGGTCGAAGGATAACCCATCAGCCAGCCTGCCAACAGCATAACCGCCTGGACAGCAACGACATATTCCCGAGCGGAACATTGGCCGCTGCCCGATCTAAGCCATAGCGAAGAAATTCCATGCCGGTCTTGAAGTTGTGCGAGTTGCGGCTGAACGAGAAGTTGTCGGAAAACTGATAGATGCCGTTCAGATCGAAGCGCGCGCCACCGTCGCCGGGAATCCGCGTCATGCCTGTGGGCGGAATTCCCGTTTCGTCCGGCCGGAACTTGCGGTTGTTATCCATGGCTACACGGAACTGACCGATGCCAAGGGTGTCGACATCGAAGTCGGTGTTGCTGCGCGGGCTCGTCTGATCGTTATTTACCTTGTTGAAGCCCAGCTCGAAACTCGTTCAAGCGTCGTCGGACTGATCAAATGCAGATACTGAAACGCGACATTGTAGTTCTGGATTGTCTGCGTGCTCGGGAAATTGGGGTTGATGTTATTGATCACGTAGTCGCCGTGCATTGTGGCGAAGCGGCCGAAGATCCTGTCCTTCGAACTGAACTGGTGATCTACGCGCGCGAAATATTGATTCTGATAAAGGATATTCGGCACGCTGCTGATTACGTTGATATCGAGAACGTCCGCCGGGCGCGAATTGAGGCAGCGGCAGGTAGTTGTTGATGAAGTTCTGAGCGTTCTTGTTGATGCGGCTGGGCGGGATGATGTTGGTGATATTGCCTGCGCGAATCGCGGAAGGGCTCGCCTGTTATAGGATCGTAGATGATCGTAGGCGCCCGAACAGGGACGCCATTGCGGATCAACGGCCTGAGTAACTCCGAAAAATCGCCGTTGCGGAACGACTGCGGATACCAGAAGGCCTGCTGCACGGACTCCTGAGTCTCGCGCGTGCCTTCGTAATTGAAACTCCAGAAGGTTTTGTCCTTCCCTTTGTAGCCGGGCAGCAGCACCGGCCCAGCCAGCCAAGTTCCGAACTGGTTGCGGCGCAGCCGGTTCTTCGATTGCAGGGGCGTTCCCGCCGGAAGCTGGAAATTCAGGAAGTAGTCCTTGCGCATCCACGGCATCGTTGCGCAGAAATTCGAAAAACGTGCCGTGGAAATCGTTCGTTCCGGATTTCAAGCGCCACCTGCACGTTGGCGCCATTGTTCATCCCGTACTCGGCGGAGTAAGAGCCGCTGTGGACTTTGACTTCTTCGATGGCATCGATGGAGGGATTGAAATAGACCGTGTTGACCAGAGGCTCGCTGGCGATCACCCCGTCCAGTGTGACGCGCTGGTTGGCGTCGCGCTGGCCGTTTGCGCTCACCTGAGTCGCGCCGGGGAAGAAGGACACTGGCCGTGGACAACGGGCTCATCCCCATGCGAGTTCCGAACTGCACGCCGGGAGTCAGCACCACCAGACTGGCAAAGTTGCGGTTAACGATCGGCAATTCGACCACACGTGTGTGATCGACAGTGGAGCCGAGCGATGCATCGTCCGTCTTCAACTCCACGCCCGTCGCGATCACCTCGACCCGCTCGGAAGTCGCGCCCACATCAAGCTGAAGTTCACGCGAGCCTTCTGCTGATATTCCACATGGATGCCAGTTGAGGTCTGCGTCTTGAAGCCCTGCTTCTCGACCGAGACAGTGTAGTCGCCGATTTCAATCAGCGGAAAGGAATAGTTTCCACTGCCGTCGGTCTCCGTAACTCTTTGCTCCCTGGTTTGAACACGCAGGAGCGTTACCTTGGCGTTCGGGATGACGGCTCCTGTGCGCGTCAGTGACGGTGCCGAGAACTTCGGTGGACGTCGTTTGCGCAGTCGAAGGAACTGCACAGAGAAGTAGCGCAAGCAACAACAAAAAAAAGCCTGTTCGCATGTCTCGACTCCCCGCCCCAGAGGAGTCATCTCCTATGGGTTGGGAGTATTTTATGCCTGTTCCGTAATACGTCAAGTGCCAAAAATCGAGATTTAGTGAGTGAGCTTACAAGAGGCCGGATCTAAAAGCGACGGCTGTTCTGCTTGGCTATTCGTGATTAAGCCATCGAAGCCGGAATACTGCGTGTCTGCCCTCTTTGCCATACCAGGCCAGAAAGTTAGGCGAATCTAGGACGTTATTGACACCGGTCGCGTTCAGCGAGTTGGTTACATTGTTGATACCCGCCCTTATTGCGAAACGGCGCCTACCCAATTTGAATCGTCGCTCGATATGGAGATTCAGATCTAGGTTTGTGGGGAATCGCCGGGAGTTCACGCCTCCCACGATTTCACCGGTTTGACGTTGGACTGAAAAGGGAAAACCTGAGCGCATATCGAGCAGATAAGCCAACGCCCAGTTTCGCCGGCCGGTTGGCAGGTAACCCCAGCTTAAGAGCCGGTTGGGCGCGTCCCAGGAAAGCCGGCCAAGGTTGTCTCGTACCTGGAACGGCTGGTCTATGCTGATATCGATCACTGCGTTCGACAGGGCACGCGAACGCGTATAATTCAACATCCATTCATACTCCTTGCCGAAAGGCTGGTGCAACGTCACTCCTACCGAGTCATAAGCATCCCGGCGAAGATTTGTCAGAACGTACATCGCATCGACCCCTGAACCGAAGTACGCGGCAGTATCCGCCGGAGTGAGAGCCGTGATCGAACTCGAATCGCTCGCGTAGGTGAACCCATTTACACCGCCGCCGGCGCAACAAACTGAAGCTGAGTCGCATCCGCGCCGGCAATTGCTGCTCGACCCCGAACGTCCAGTTGTGGTATCGCGGCGCACGCCGACCGTTCGCAGGCGCACGGAACAGGGTTACCGCGGGTCCGAGAATCGATGTCCCGTCCGCGCCGTAAGAAGTTGTCACGCCATATTGGTCCATGGGTCGTGAAAACATAGCGAGGTTGGATGCGTCATACGTAACCGCATAGCCGGTGGCGATCCTGGTGTTCCTCCAGCGCGACGGAGCCCATGCAGCGCCTATGCGTGGCGAAATCAGAATTCGGTCGACGAGAGCGTCCCAGTCCTGCCGGAGTCCGTACTCGAGTCTCACTTGCGATCCGATGTTCCAAGCGTCCGCTATATAGGAAGAGAGTTCGGTGTTACGTATCCGGAGAGAGCCGTTGCCGACAAACGTTGTCCGGCTGAGCATGCGTCCCTTTGCATCGTAATGTTCGTATCCGGTTCGCTGCGCCTGCTGTCGGAATTCCAATAGGTCGCCGTCGAATCCCAGTTTCAAGTGGTGGACACCGGCAAACTCGAATTGTGGAAGGTAGATGTTGAACAGGAACTGGTCTCGTTGCGACCACTGCGTCGAATGGACGAAGTAATTGCCACCGCGGCCGTTCGGTGTGATTACGTAGAAATCATCTCCTTGCGGCCGTTCGTAACCTCGGCCTCTGGACTGAGCGAATCCGGTTTCGAAGACGAAGCCGCGATGCCAATAGATCTGATCCTTTATGCTCCAGAACCATTGCGTACTTCCCCGATCCACTGTAGTGGATCGAGGATCGAGCGCCGATATGCCCGAACGTGGGGCGTTCTCGTACCCAGCCAGAAAATCGACGAACAATAGGTGGGTCGGAGTTAGATTCACCTGGCCATGCAGCATGCTGCCTCCACGCACTCGCGTGGTTCGGTTCTCTCCGGCGGGCAGATCTGGAATCACAGCCTGGTTGTATTCGGCATCGATTGTCTGCGAGAACCAGGCCCGTCCTCGACGAATCGGTCCTGAGATGCTGAAGCGCGGCGACCACGTTCCTACGTGAAGGCCTGTTTGTGTTTCAATTCCGGGAATAAAGTTGGTTAGCGTGTATCGGAACCGATCATCTCCTGACGTAGTTTGAATGGCGAGCGTACCGGCTGACCCCTTCCCGTACTCCGGTGAATAGCGGCCGGAGGAATAGTCGAGAGATCGGATGGCTTCCACGGGTAATCGGGTAGTCAGGCGGCCGGTGACAGGATTTCCGACGTTGAAGCCGTTTAGCGAGTACATCACCTGGTTCTCCATCGCGCCATCGAAATGGAGGTTGCCCGATTGGTCCTGCACGATTCCAGGGACGATTCGCAACGCATTTCGGAAGTTCCTCGTCGCCGGGTAAGGAATCTCCAGAATCTGACGGTCGGTTACACTCCGCGTCATCGTGGTGCCCTGGACGTCCACCGGTGGAACGGTCGCTGTGACGTTGACGGATTCCGACGTTTGCCGGACTCTCGAAACCATCACTTCAAGAGCCTCGATGGATTCAGACACATCGAGCGCCTGACCACGAAGAGCGAAGAAGCCGTCGCCTTCCGCGCTGAGCTGATAAGATCCAGGGGCAAGCCGGAGCACGAACTGTCCGCTTGTATCCGAAATGGCTTCGGATCGCGGTTCGACCGAAACTGGCGTGGCGGATGAACTAACAGCGATCCGAATGCCGGCGACGGGTTTCCGTGTTTCATCCACCACGCGGCCGGAGACGATCACTTCTTCAGCGTGAAGCGCAAAAATAGCGACAAGAATAGCGCCGAAGAGCAGTTTCGATAAACGCACACGAACTCCCACCGCCCGGCTATCGAGCGGCATCCGAAGTCATAGACCTCGTGTCTGGAAAACAGGATACATCTTTGCGGACGCAAGTGGTCAGATAGCAGAAAGGCCGGCCCCATTATGTTGGTAGCAGCGTTCCAGTCGGAAGGGTGGATCCCAGCGTGGCAATTCCCCCTGCAAACGCTCGTACACGCGCGATGCTTTATCGATCCCGACATCGCGGTTCGCATGAGTACCGATCTGCCATCCTGACGCGTGAGCTCTTCGCGCATAGGAATAGAGTTCGGCCAGGAAGTGATACGCACGCACAGATCCCCAGCCTCCCATGCATCCTGATAGGAGAGCAGGTCCTCCGGAGATCCTTGCGCGTCGTGCACGGTAGTCACGCCCGCTCGAGTGAACACTCAGGAACTCACGCCGGGAATGCATGGCGAGAGACTTTAAAAGAGGCGCCCGTAATCGGCTTGACACTCGTAATGAAAGATCGTATATAATCAATTGGTTATATAACCAATAAGTATGCATGGTCCTCAGCAACTCGACGCCACGTTCGCAGCCCTTGCCGACCCAACACGAAGGGCAATTCTTGCCCGGCTCGCATCGGGTGAGGCTTCGGTGATGGAGCTGGCGGAACCGTTCGCAATGACACAGCCTGCGATATCGAAGCATCTTCGGGTGCTGGAGTGCGCAGGTCTGATTTCACGCGGCCGGGAGGCGCAAAGGAGGCCTTGCCGGCTCCAAGCTAAAGCGCTCGGAGAAGCTAATGAATGGCTGGAGGATTACCGCCAGTTTTGGGAAGAGAGTTTTCAGCGTCTGGATACTCTGCTGATTGAAATGAAGACTAAACAGAAACGAAATCGCGCTCAAAGCGCGAGGAAAGGAAAACATCGATGAAGAATACGGGAACTTTGAAAATCACTACTCCGGCTGATCGGGAAATTGTCATGACGAGAGTCTTTGATGCCCCACGTGAGATGGTTTTCGACGCATTCAGCAAGCCTGAACTGCTCAAGCGCTGGTTCGGCCCGCGCGGATGGTCTTTGGTGGTCTGCGAGATCGATTTTAAAGTTGGTGGAGGATTTCGTTTTGTGCTCCGTGGACCGGACGGTAGAGACATGGGAATGCGGGGAATGTATCGCGAAATCACGGCGCCTGAGCGCTCCGTCCATATGGAGTCGTTCGACGACTACCCTGGAGAGTCGCAGGTAACCGCGGTATTCACGGAACATGAAGGCAAGACAACGCTTACTGCCACTGTGTTGTATCCGTCCAAGGAAGTTCGCGACATTGTCATCAAATCGGGCATGGAGCACGGAGCTGCTGAAAGTTACGACAAACTGGCAGAGTTGCTGGCATCGACTGCTCAGCCGATAGTTCCGCGTCACTCATGAACAGTTTTTACGCGTAATGTAATAGACGCAAGGTTGTTCGCTGTCGTCAACATTGAAGGAGGATGTGCCTGTAGTGAGTAACCCCAATGATCGTAACGCTCCCATAGACCTATATACGAAACTCATCATCACAACAATTGCGCTTCTACTCGGGTTGATAGCGATACGCATGTACGATAACCCTACTGCGGTGCAAGCGCAGTCCGATCAGTCGGTCCTCTACATTGAGCCGCGGGTCACGATGCTGAGGAAGCCGGATGACGGCGCGCAGATTCAAGGGAAGGTGGTCATCGATAAGCGAACAGGCGATATATGGGGTTTCCCAACGGGGCCAATTCGCCTTACCCCATAGACGTTGCGCGCAGCAATCCCCCTGTATCGACCCCGATCTATCTCGGACGGTTCGACTTCTCTCGTATGACGCCTGCGGAACGGGAGAAAGCTTCAAACGTTGAGCGGCTTCTTGAGTGTTTCCAGGATGAATAGCGCTCTCGCAAGGGGCGTGCTCCTGGGCAACTCCAGAACGGTGTAGCCGCATTCCGTGTAGACCGTTGTCATCACACCAAACGTGCGCTCCGCTTCGGCAAAATCCTGCTTGCGTTCGGAATCCGTCTGATAAATCTCCTTCCACGGAGGGGCGAGAAAAACGATAGGAGCGTATCTGTACTGTTTACACGCTGTGCGGATTACTTCCTCATCTTTCAAACCGATCAGGCGCGCATAGCAAAGAGTATCGGGTATTCCTCGATCCGAGAAAATCGGTTGTAGGTAAGGAGCATGCTTCAGGTACGATTCGATCGAACGTTGGAGCATAAGCTGTGTGTATGCCTCGCGATCTTTCCACGGAAGTGCAACGCCGCCGTTTTGTACTTGTTCTTGAATAATCTGCCGCGCCACCTCTGGCGAGTGAGAATAGCCAAACTTCGCCAATTCACGAATCACTGTTGTCTTACCCGCCCCGGGTCCTCCCGAGATCACGAACAAATTTGCATTATGGATGCGCACACGGCCAGTTCTCAGCCCATTCTCGCAATCTTCGATAAACCGAGCGATTTGCGGCCCACCTTGCGTTTCGACATACTGACACGAGATGCGAACTGCAACGTTAGTTCTCCTCACAGTCGGTGTGCTGGTTGCGCAGAATCGTTTGCCTCAGGATTCCGGTTCGACTCGCGGGGTCAGAACGTCGGGCGCTCCATCTCCGGTCTCGAAGTTGCTGGACGTTCTCAAGGAGGAGACAACAACCGAGCAGGCTCTGCGTGATGTAAGGACCATCTGGGAAACCGATCGCTGGTTTACGTTTCCAAAGTTTGAAGAAACAGCAAGAAACGTTGCGGCAATCATGCGGCGAGCAGGCTTGGAAGATGTCGAGATTGGAAAACCTCCTGCCGATGGCGTCACGCAAGGTGGCTTCTGGACACTTCCGTTGGCCTGGGACGTGAAAGTAGGAACGCTCGAAATACTCGATCCCACAGTGCCGGCAGATATGCGCGTCTTGGCCGATTACCAGCGAGTCCCTACATCAATCGGCATGTGGAGCGGCCCGACACCGGTGGGCGGCGTGACTACGGAGATAGTGCTTCCCTCAGCAAATCTCGAAAACGTGAAGGGAAAGCTTGCGCTGGGTCAGCGCAACGCGAAAGTAGCGCTCGCCAAAGCTGGCGCCCTGGGACTCATCAGTGAGAATACCGAAAATCCTGCGCTAGTCGATGAGCGAGGTTGGGTGAATTCTTTTGGAGACAACGGCTGGAGCTTCACGAAAGATAGTGCTCCATTGGTGTGTTTTTCCATTACCCCACGAAGTTCCCGACTCGTCCGTGAACTGTTGAAAAAAGGTCCTGTGAAAGTTCGCGCTAACGTAGAGAGCCGTTATTATGCCGGAGTCTATCCGTACGTAACCGGAATCATCCGTGGCACGGATGGCGCGACGGGAGAAGAGGTCTTGTCCTTGGGACACCTCTTCGAACAAGGCGCTCACGATAACGCGACCGGGGTTTCCTCGATCATCGGCGCCGCCGAAACTCTGAATCGATTGATCAAAGTTGGAAAGCTTCCAAGGCCGAAGCGAACAATTCGGGTCCTGGGAATGGGCGAGTGCTACGGATCGATGTACTACCTGGAGCACAACAAGGACCGGATGCGGCGAACAATCGCCGCAATGTGCATCGATTCACCGGCTGGGTTCCAAAACCTTGCGGGTACGCAATATACCTGGATTCTCAACCCGCACTCTGCAAAATCGTACGTGGATGCCCTTATTCTACGGCTCGCTGAGGAATATTACCCTAGCGTGGGCAGGCCTTGGGAGTCGATGGAACATCGTAGTTCCACGGATAACTACCTTGGTGATCCCACCATCGGAATCCCTACCGTGATGCCGCACGGAGGATACGGCGTACATGCTCATCACAACAGCTATGACACGCCGGATACTGTCGATGCGAAATCCCTGCGAGATCTGATGGTGATGAATGCGGCATATACGTATTTCATCGCCTCTGCTGGTCCCGCCGAGAAGCGATGGATGGCGGAGCTAGCTTTGACACGCGGTTATAACCAGATTTCTACAGCGACAGAAAAAATCCTCGATCAGGTTGCAATCGAGAGTGGCGTGGACAGCCTTGGCCGGTTGCTCTATCTCGGGCACGAAAGAGTTGACTATTCATTGGATCGGGAATCTCAAGCGGTCCGTTCTGCTTGGAATCTCCAGGAGGGTCTTGCCCAAATGGCAGATTTCGCAAAGCAGCAAAAGATACGAATCGATGCGGCCATCGCGCAGCGCGCAACCGAAGTCGGAGCCGGCTCAATTCAGCCGATTCTTCCAACTCGCAACGCGGAGGCGGAAAAAATCATCGTCCGTCGAAAACGCCTCGGGACCATAACGCTTGACGATCTGCCGCCGGACAAGCGAGAGGGCTATCCGGCAGCATCGTTCTGGGGTGTGCCGGTATCTGCACTCTACTGGTGCGATGGCAGGCGCAACTTAGCTGAGGTTATCCGTATGACAAACCTCGAAATGGGCCCGCAGAAGTTCGATTTCGTGGGTTACTTCAAGTTCCTCGACAAACACGGGTACGTCGAGTTTGTTACAGGTAAATAAGCCATGCGCTGACCCGACGAGAACCGAACGTTATTGCTTCTCGTACACCGCGACGGACGGTTCACTGGGGCCGTCTTCTCACGTAGCCCTCCTTCTTGGGATCATCGAGACTACTCCGAATTTACTTTCACCCTCAACTCCTGACGATTCGGAGAAGCTCGGGTGGGATGCCGCGGTGCCGCGGATGTCCTTCTTCTTGATGGTTGTTGGGGATCTTTGTACGGGCTCTGAAGATTTGAGGGGAGGCAGAACCAAACGTGATCGGCACTGAGCTCCGAGACAGGGCTCAGCGCCGACCAGTGTTTCCAATCAGATTGTCCTACCGAGTTGTGCTAGCTCCTGACTGATCTTGAGAGTTCTGAGTTCCCTTGTTCTTCTTGTTTTTCGATTTTTTTCCAGAACTGGTGTCTGTAGATCCACTGGTTGAATCTGAGCTCTGGGCGGAGCCAGAATTGCTGCGCCCACGCGAGCTGCTACTTTGATCTGACGACTGCGTCGAACTTCCGCTGGAAGTTCCGGACTGACCCTGTCGAGTTTTGGAATCGCTTGAACCGGCGTTTTGTGCCATGACCGGAGTCAAGCAGAGCGCTCCAACAAGAAGCCCTGAAAATAAGTTCTTCATATCTCTCCTTCTTGATGAGTGACCTTGAGGTCCTCGCATCTGCAAAATGGGACTCTCATCAGAACAGCTCGTTACTAGGCGACGAGTTCCTAAAGGCAGAGTTAACGGTGCGAACTGGCGACCTTACGGAAATACGAAAACGTCGATTGTAAGGTCAGAAAAAAAGGCGGTCAACCTCGGCGATGGCCGACCGCCTGGAAGGAAGGAGGGAATACTGCGCTGCTACCTAACCATTTCGGACATAAGTTTCGATACGGATTGGGCGGCTGCGGTGGGGATCATTGCCCAAACCTTACGCGCGGTCATTTCTTCCTCGTTTTGAATCTCTCGAGCGAGCGATGCTGTCTTGGTGTCGCCGAGCGACTCCGCTACAACCGCGAGCGACTCATACATCGCTACCTCCGCTTGCTCAACTGTATAGGCCATCATGAGATTCTGCGATACGCGCTCGGATTCATCGTGGCCGATCGAAGCCGTCTTGGGCGCCATGCCGAACATATGCGCCATGACGCTCTTCATGGCTGAGGGACTATCTCCGAGCTCATTTAAACGAGACGTGAGCCTTTCGATTTGGCTGTGAGTCTCCTCAGCGTGTTGTTGGAACAACGCCTGGGCCTGCTGATCCTCGCCTTCTTTCGCAAAGCCGCGGAGTTGACTCTCAAAGCTGTTTTCGGCGGCAATTGCATCTTTCAGATACCGTCTGATGACATCGGTCCTGTTATCGTCTGCCATAATTTTTCCTCCTGATAGAGCGGTCAGTTATAGGACTCCGTTCAAAGCTGCGCAGCATTGGCCGAACGGTTATTCTGTCCGGTCAATTATGGTCGAACGATCGCGACCGCGTTTTACCGGAATGTGGTAATTGCGTTCTCTGACCTAAACTAAGAGAGGCGACGGTTGCCCCATCTTCTTTCAATGGACCTATTCATCTTTGACCTTGACGGCACGCTCATAGATTCGAAGCTTGATCTGGTCCATGCTGTCAATGCCACTCGTGTCCACATGGGGGAAACGCCGCTTGCTGACGAACTCATCTCCTCGTATGTCGGCAACGGCGCTCCGGTACTTATCCAAAGAGTATTTCCCGGCGCTACGGAAACACAACATGCCATAGCGTTGCGATATTTCCTCGATTACTACCGGGACCACATGCTCGAATACACGGTCCTCTATCCGGGCGTGCGGGAAACACTCGAAAAGCTAGATAACGGGCAGCGCCGCTTAGCCGTCCTGACAAATAAGCCTGTGCGCATTAGCGGGGCCATTCTCGATGGACTCGGAGTTGGTAAGCACTTCTTTCGCGTTTACGGGGGAAATAGCTTCGACCAGAAGAAGCCCCACCCAATCGGGGTCGAAACGTTGCTGCGCGAAGCTGGCGCAAGAAAGGAGCGTACCGTGATGGTTGGTGACAGCGCGGTGGACATCCAGACTGCGCGTAACGCCGGCATATCATGCTGTGGAGTCACGTATGGTTTTCAACCCGAGTCGCTCGACGAGAATCCCCCGGACTTCGTCATAGAGCGGATGGATCAAATCTTCACTGCTTTGCAGCTATCATAGAATTGCCACGATAAATGCGAACTGTCGCGTATTTTTCCGCCGCCTGTGTGTGTGCATTCGTACTCACCGGGTGTAAAACATCCTTACCGGCTAACGTTGCGGCTTCAGTGAACAGCCGCCCGATCACCTACGCAGAGATCGACAAACAGTTTCAATTGAACTTCCCCGATGCGCAAACCCGCCCCGCGGACGATCAAATGACCATCCAAAAGATGGAGATTCTGCGAAGCCTGATCGAAAACGAGATCCTGCTACAGCGGGCGGAAAAGCTCAGCCTGATGGCGACCGATACGGACATCGACGCCAAGTTCAATGAGTTGAAGTCAGGGTATACACAGGAAGAATTTCAGAAACAGCTTGATGCCCGCAAGATGAGTGTTGCGGATCTGAAGGCTCAGATCAAACGCGACCTTAGCGTTCAGAAACTGATCAATAAAGAGATCACTTCGCAGATTTCTATCAGCGACGGTGAAATTGGCGATTTTTACAAGGCCAACAAAGATGCTTTTAACCTTGCCGAGCCTCAGATTCATTTAGCGCAGATCGTCGTGACTGCAGGTGAAGATAAGAGCGTTCGCAATCTGAAGAACGATGACGCCAAAAACGACGAACAGGCAAAGAGCAAGATACAAGCTCTGGATGCTCGTCTACATCAAGGAGAAGATTTCGCGATGCTTGCGCAGAATTTCTCGGAGGATCCTAACTCAGCCGCAAACGGCGGCGACCTGGGGTTCATTCCGCAATCCGCCCTCGATCAGGCCGGCCAGGATGTGCGTAATTTCATTCTGCAATTGCAGCCCGGACAGATAACCCGGCCGCTGCACAGTCAGGACACGTACCGGATCTTTAAGGTGATTTCCAAAGAACCTGCGGGTCAGCGTGATCTTAACGATCCTAAAGTTCAGCAGCGAATCCGGGAAACGTTGCTCAATCGAAAGGACCAGTTACTTCGATCCGCGTATTATGAGGTCGCGCGAAACGAAGCCAAAGTGGTGAACCAGTTGGCGCTAAAAGTCATATCATCCAGTAAGAAGTAGCACTCGTGCGGCCCTCTCGCCGATTCACAATACTGATTTTTGCAACTCTCGCTCTCGGTTTACTCCCTGGGGCCTGGTTTTATACAACACGCCCCGTTTCCATCGCGCCGGTCGTTAAAGCGGCCTCTGCTGGCCCGCACATCACAGTTCTCACCTTGAATCTCGCGAAGGTAACCGAGGTGGAGCAAATCGCCCGCGAACTCCGGCCCGCCGACATCTATTTGTTTCAGGAAGTTGTAAAAGTATCCGGTGACGTCCCGAGCGTTGCCGAAAACATCGCCCGCAAGCTCGGATGGAATGTTCAGTTCGGGGCAGCCGTCTCCGGAGCCACCGAATCGGGCATAGCGGTCGTGAGTCGATTTGCATTGCGCGACACACGGGTGTACAAGATTGAGCCCGTAAATCTGGTCTTCCGCTCGCGCCAGCGTGCACTGCTCGCCGTGACGGCGGAGACGCAGGCTGGCCCCATGCGAATCGTCTGCGCACATTTGGACACGCGGATCAATCCTGTGGATCGCTTGAAAGAGCTCGCTCCGGCGATCGAAGATGGGAAGCGGTTCCCGGGGCCAGTCCTGATCGGAGGCGACTTCAACACCAATGATATGCAATGGGTTTCGCATGTCGTACCCGTGCCCTGGCCGGGCTGGCAGGCGGCGAGAGTCAGGGACTTAATGGCCCAAAACGGCTATCACACTCCTTTTGTGAATCGGAGGGCGACTTTCGATCATCTTGGCATGCAGCTCGATTGGATATTTCTGAAGCGCTTGGCCACAATCCGGGCTGATATTGTGCCCATAGATTTCTCGGATCATCATGCTCTCGTGGCAGTTGTCAGTCCCGCCGAGTAGTGACATATCCACCACGCGAATGTGGCGCATGTTTTCCTTGTGAAATGATCAGTTTGCCTCTTGCCAACAGGCATCTCTGGTGGATATAATCGAGATTCATGATTTGCCTCTACGTCGGCTCGTTTTTTACTCGATTCTGGCGAACTGCCTGAATCGACACGAGTGGCGTTTCCCGAACAAAGCAACCCACTCGGCGACGGGTGGGTTTTTATATTTTGGGCAGCGACTGGTAGGCTGTGAACTTGGAGTCTTTCAATGATCGTATCGATGAAAATGCACGCGAACCGAGAGGATATTCAGGCCGTCTGCGACCGTGTGCGCGAATTTGGCTATAAGGTCCACTCCATTGAGGGCGAGGAGCGCGTTGTGATCGGTATCGTCGGCGTCGGCGACGTTACTGCTTGCTTGGAGTCGATTGAAGCCATGCCGGGGGTAGAGAAAGCTGTGCGCATTTCGGCTCCTTACAAGTTTGTCAGCAAGGAGTTCAGGCCCGGGCGAACGCAAGTCAGGGTGAACGGCCGCGAAATCGGCGGAGATGAATTTATCGTCATTGCTGGACCCTGCTCGGTTGAAAGCGAGAAACAGATTATGGAATCGGCGCAGGCCGTGGCGGCAGCCGGCGCGCACATGCTCCGTGGCGGCGCTTTCAAGCCGCGTACTTCACCATACGACTTCCAGGGCTTGGAAGAAGAGGGACTGAAACTTCTCGCCAAAGCGCGGGAGGCCACAGGCTTGTCGATTGTCACCGAAGTCATGTCCGATCGTGACGTCGAGCTTGTCGCCGAATATGCCGACATTCTTCAGATCGGCGCTCGCAACATGCAGAATTTCTCCTTGCTCAAGACCCTCGGCAAGGTTCAGCGGCCCGTATTGTTAAAACGCGGGCTTAGCTCCACATTGAAAGAGCTTCTGATGTCGGCTGAGTACATTGTCGCTCACGGCAATCCCAACGTTATTCTTTGCGAACGCGGAATTCGCACCTTCGAAACGGCCACTCGCAACACTTGCGACATTGCGGCAGTGGCTGTGTTAAATGAGCTCACACATTTGCCCGTAATGCTTGATCCCAGCCACGCCACGGGGAAACGCAGTCTGGTTCCGGCTCTTTCCAAGGCAGCCGTTGCGATCGGCGCCGACGGCATTATCGTCGAAGTGCATCCGAATCCGGCGAAAGCGGTCAGTGACGGAGCCCAATCGTTGGATGTGCCTATGTTCCGGAACATGATGCGCGAAATGGATCCTTACGTTCAGATCTGGCGTAAGGACCGGGTCGCTGAGCTTGCGGCGGTCGTCTAAACCTACGTGCCTCTTCGTTATCGGGGTTGGATACTTGTACTCGGAATGGTCGCGATCTCGATCGCGGGTGTCGTAATCGCGACTCGCTTTATTAGCAGCCCGACGACGCTGGACGGCGCTGGGATGGCCTCCTACATGCCCCAACGCGAGGCGGCGGTCCTATTTGTAGATGTCTCGGGGCTTCGCTCCACGGGCATACTGGAAAAGCTGGTTGGATCGACAGTAGGCGAAGAAGCTGAGTACAAAGCTTTTGTCCAGCAGAGCGGTTTTGACTATAAGCGCGATCTCGATCGGGTGATGGTCAATGCCGCAGACGCTACTACTTATCTGCTCGCCGAAGGCCGATTCGAGTGGGACAAGCTGAAGAAATACGCGCAGAGCCAGGGCGGCTCGTGCGACGGTGATTTTTGTACGGTGAAGGGAAGCACGCCGGCACGGATAGTGTCGTTCTATCCGGTATCGAAGAAGTATCTGGCAATCGCGTCATCGGCAAACCCCAACGCGGCGCGTGAGATCAATTCCCGAAGCCCCGTAAAGCTGTCGTATGACACCCCGGACCGTCCATTATGGCTTCATGTCCCTTCATCGGTCTTACGGCGACAGACCGACTTGCCCGCCGGAACGCGACTATTCACTCGTGCTCTGGAACCTGCCCAGCGGGTTATGTTCTCCCTCGGGCCCCAGGCTGACAAGTTCGAGCTGAAAATGGACGTGACATGCCGCACACCTGAGGATGCCGTTGTCCTTAAAAATCAACTCGAAGGCATTACAAAGCTGCTTCAGAGCCTGATCGCTCGTGAGAAGCAGTCGCCGAGTAGTCGTGACCTTAGTGGCGTTTTGAGCTCCGGCTCCTTTGAGCGCGCCGCGGAACACGTGATCGGTCGTTGGCCGCTCGACAAAGCGTTCATCGATTCCCTGGGCAGCAGTTAGCCCGCATACGAGTATTCGCGGACAACTAATTCGTCGATGATGTGAATCTGTCCGTTGGTGCAGGCGATGTCCGCTCGAATAATACGAGCATTGCCGAATCGCGCTTCGGATCGATCAACCGATACCTCGATCGGTTCACCACTTATTGATTTCACAATCGCGGCGTTCTTGAGATCCGCAAGAGTTTGACGGCCCCTAACAATATGCAACGCGAGAATGCTACGCAGGCGCTCCCGGTTTTCCGGTTTTTTCAGCTCATCCCAAAACTGATTTGTAGCCGCATCGAGCGCATGGTCTGATGGAACGAACAAGGTCCGCCACTCCGGCGCGCGAAGGTCATTATCCATCTGATTAGCTCGTAAGGCTTCAACGAATTGACGTATCGATGGCAGTTGTTCGGCTGTTTCCCAAAGACGCTTGGGAACAAGCGATTCATCTCGGCCAGTCCCCTGGCTGACCGTAGTCTGTTCTTGGGTGCTCATTTGGGTTGGTCTCCTGCGCTGTAGAGTCGCGAAACGCTCTGCCGTTTCAGGGGCCTAACCGTGAATGAGATGATATTGACTTGATGCGATTCGTACCAGCGGTTTTAATGCTGCCCGCGATGCTGCTCGCGGCCGAAAATCAACTTACTCCAACGGAGAAAAAAGAAGGCTGGATTCTACTCTTCGACGGCAAATCGATGAATGGCTGGCGGGATCCTGCGAAAAAGGTAAAGCCGGGAAACGGCTGGAAGATTGAGGACGGCG
The DNA here is from genome assembly GCA_963833675.1 of Bryobacteraceae bacterium. Lineage (GTDB taxonomy): Bacteria > Acidobacteriota > Terriglobia > Bryobacterales > Bryobacteraceae > DASQDN01. Next base: position 171,322 of record CAWHYW010000025.1, read on the forward strand.
CGCTTGCTACGGTGAAGGGTCCGAACATTGAAGAGGACCTCATCACCCAGAAGAGCTACGGCGACTTCGAACTCAAATTCGACTGGAAGGTTTCTCCCGGAGGCAACACCGGGTTGAAATACCGGATTCAGAAGGAAGTCTTCTACGATAACGGCAAGAAAACCGATGGTCCTGGCGGATTCGAAGGGATGCTCGGGCGGGAGATGGCGAACCCGAAGGCCGATCGCAAAACTCTGGCCGACAACGCCAAAGGCTTCGTCTATACCATCGCCTTCGAATTTCAGCTCATTGATGATCTACAACACCCGGATGCCCGGAAGGATGCCGCTCATCAGACTGGCGCGTTGTATTCGATGATCCCAGCCACCGCGAAAGCCGCCAAACCGGCTGGAGAGTGGAACTCTTCGACGCTTGTCCTTAAGGGACAGCATTTCGAACATTGGATCAATGGGACGAAGGTTCTCGAGGGATCCTTAACAGATCCGGCCATCGCTGCCGGCGCCGAAAAGCGCTGGGGTAAGTACGCGCCCGAAGTGCGTGATCTGTTGAGCCACCCAAAACCAAGCGGGCCATTTTCCCTGCAGCATCACGGCGACCCGGTCTGGTTCCGAAACATCAAACTCCGTCCGCTGAAATAATGGAACCGATGCGCGCACGAAAAGCGCTACGCATTTCGCAAGTGGGCTTGCGCGGGGTTGTCGGCGCGGGATTGACTGCGAGCCACGTCATCGATTTTGCGTCCGCGTTCGGAACCTTCGTAGAGCCGGGCCGGCCCGTGCTGCTGGGGCGGGATCCGCGAGCAAGCGGCTGCATGATTCGGGAAGGAGTGGTCTCCGGTTTGCTCGCCTGCGGACATCAGGTTGTCGACCTCGGGGTTGTTTCCTCGCCTGTGATTCAGCATGCGATTCGACGCTACGATGCAGCCGGCGGCATCTCGATCAGCGCGAGTCACAACACTGCGGAGTGGAACGCATTGCGGTTCTTCGGTCGCAAAGGTACGTATCTATCGACTGCCGAATCGAACGAATTGCTCGATATCTATCACTTGCGAAAGTTCCGATTCGTGGACTGGCGCGGTGTCGGCCGATTGCACTTCGATTCGAACTCCATCGATCCGTACCTGGATGAGCTCGCGGCTGTGTTTCAGTTCGATCCGATCAAACATCTCAAAGTCGTGGTCGATTGCTGCAACGGAACATCTTCGCTCATCCTCAAGCGCTATGAACGAGCGATTCGGGTTCCAGTTCATCCTGATCAACGAGCGGCTGGACGGAAAGCATTTTGCTCATAATCCGGTGATCTCCGCCGATACGATCGGTTTGCAGCTTGCGCCATTGATGCGGCCGCTCGGCGCGGATGTCGGATTCCAGTTCGACGTCGATTCGGATCGCGTCGGTGTCGCCACGCGCGAGGGAACGGCGGTATCAGAGGAGATGATCTTACCGCTGATCGCGGATTATCTGCTTCCGCGTTCGCCCGGAAAGCTCGTGATCACGAATCTTTCCAGCACGGCTTTGCTTGAACATGTCGTGGCCCCGCACGGCGGCAAAGTTCTTCGAGTCCCCGTGGGTCGTCAGGCTACCATCGACGCTCTGGCCGGCTACCGCAGCGATCAGATCGCGATCGCGGGAGAAGGTACCGGGGCGGTGATGATGCCGCAGTTCGAGTTCGTCTACGATGGCATCGCCTCAATGTTGGCGATATTGTCGCTCGTTGCGGAGCGCGGTCAAGGGCTTGCCGATATTCTTGCCCAATATCCGCGCTATTACATGAAAAAGGCCGAAGCTCCTTTGACGTCTCCGCGGATTCCGGAACTGCTGACCAGCCTGCAGAAGCGGTATGCGAACGGCAAGGTTAACGTGCAGGACGGGCTGCGTGTCGATTGGCCGGATCGCTGGTTCCATGTGCGCGTCAGTCAAACCGAACCCATTCTCCGCGTCATCTGCGAGCAGAAGGGTGAGCCGCCGGCACGGCTGTTCGAGGAGCTAATGGAAGAAGTGAGGGATTTCGCCTAATGGCTCGGGAGCACCTGTTGAAAATTGGGGTGTCGGGCATCCGGGGAGTTGTCGGTGAGTTCCTGACTCCCGCGCTTGCCTGCGCTTTTGGACAGGCTTTTGGAACGTATGTTGGTCGAGGCATCGTACTGATTGGCCGTGATACTCGAGCTACCGGGCCGATGCTGCAGCACGCGGTTCAATGCGGCCTTCTTGCGGCAGGCTGCGAGGTCATCGATCTGGGTGTCCTGCCCACCCCGAGCATCCAGATGTACGTTGCCGCTTCGCACGCCAAGGGTGGGATCGCCTTGACGGCATCTCATAATCCTGCGGAGTATAACGCTCTAAAACTGTTCAATGCGCGCGGGCTCTTCTTCAACAACTACGAACGCGAAGAACTGATCGACCTCTACCATCAGAGCGAGTTTTACCAGGCCGGAAACGAGGAGATCCGTGCGGTGCGCTCGGATTTCGAATCGGCTCCGAAACTTCACATCTCTCGAGTGTTGAAGCACGTTGATGTCGATCTGGTCCGAAGCCGTACATTCCGCGTGGCGTTGGATGCCGTAAATGGGGCGGGCGCGGTGATGACGCCGGGATTCCTGACCGATTCGCTTGGATGCGATCTCGTCGCCATGAATGTCGATCCTACCCAGCCCTTTCCGCGGGAAGCCGAGCCGAAGCCGGAAACTCTTGGAGATATCGCAAGGCTGGTCCGCGAGAAGGGGTGCGATATCGGGTTCGCTCAGGATCCGGATGGTGACCGATTGGCTGTCATCGATGAGAACGGTCATGTCCTGGACAACGATGACGTCCTCGCCTTGGCAGTTCAGGCAGCTTTAGAGCGTCTCGAAGGCGATGTTGTGGTGAATCTGACTACCTCTTCTGCGATCGATGACATTGCGGCTCAGTTTGGGCGCAAGGTGTACCGGACACCGGTCGGTGAGGCGAACGTGGTCGAAATGATCCAGGCGGTGAAAGCCGCGATTGGCGGGGAGGGATCGAGCGGAGGGATTATCTTTCCGGCGGTCCATCTCTGCCGTGACAGTTACAGCGGAATGGCTTTGTTTCTGCACCGGATGGCCTCGACCGGCATGACGATCTCCCAACTTGCCTCCCGACTTCCGCCCTACTATCGAAAAATCGGCAAAGTCGCCTACGAACATGGCCGGCTCGGTACCCTGATGCTGCAGTTGGAAGACAGCTTCCCGGATGCCGAGATGGATAAAACCGATGGCCTTAAGCTGATGTGGCCCGATCGCTGGGTCCATGTCCGTTCATCAAACACAGAACCATTGCTCCGATTTGCCACTGAGGCGAAGTCCGAAGACGCGATGGAACAGCTATATCAGCAGGTTGAAAAACTACTTGGCTGAGGGCTTTTGGTCCGGCAGAATGAACTGAGTCTCGCCGGGATGAAGGAGTTTGAGACGCTTCCGAATCTCGAGCTCCTGGACCGCGCGATCTTTGTCCAGCTTCTCAATCCGTTCGCGTTTGCGCTGATTGTCGGCTGCCAAGGTCGCGTTTTGCTCTTGCAACACAGAGATCTGACGACGTTTCTCCATCAGAGCCGGGACGCCGTTCGGACCCCGGAATGTCACGAGGGCATAGGCGAACGCCGCAGCACAAACCAGCAAAAAGCCCGCTTTTCTGAGAAGAAGGTTCATTGATAAGGCAAACTTCCGTAGTACTACATTTGTTTATAATCCTGTTTGGCCTCGGAATCCAGAGGTTCGGCCAAAAAAGTTGATCCCATGACGGAAAAAATCGTAGTACTGAGTAATTGCGGCTCTGAAGAGGAGGCGCGCCGGGTTGCACGCGCCCTGGTTGAGGCGCGAGTAGCGGCCTGCGTAAACATCGTGCCGGGGATTCAGAGCGTATATCACTGGCAAGGAGCGATCCAGGAAGACTCGGAATGGATGCTTGTCATCAAGTCCACCCGGCCGATGTTTGACAGCCTTGCGGCCGAACTTCGAAAGATTCATTCCTACCAGGTACCCGAGGTGCTTGCGATACCCGTAATTGCGGGTGATCAGAATTACCTCGATTGGATGGATCGCGAAATCTCGGGAAAGTGCTAACTTCTATAGATAGATGTTTCGAAGAGAGTTCCTTGCCAGCCTTGCTGCCGCGCGTCTGCTGACCGCTGCCAGAGCCCGCATCGATCGCGGGCGAATTGCCTTTATCACTGACGAGGCCGCGGCAAATCCCGCGGATGCAATCCAGTTTGCCAAGAAATATGGTCTGCAGTGGGTAGAACTTCGCGAAGTCCCTGGCGGGGGCGGTCATTACATGCGCCAGTCGGATGAAGCGTTGAAGGAGGCTGCGAAGCAATTCCACGACAATGGAATCAAGGTCTCGTTCTTCAACACACCGATGTTTAAGATCACGTTGCCGGGAACGGAACCCCTCGCGGCGAAACGTGAACAAACCCCGGAAGCGCGTGAGAAGAGAATCGCCAAGCACCAGGCGGACTTCGATCGCCGGCACGAGGATTTCAAACAGGCCTTTCGAGCGGCCCACATTCTCGGCGCCGACAAAATCCGCGTTTTTACCTTCCTTCGTACGGCAGAACCGGAAAAATTGCATCAGCGGATCGCCGATGTCATCGGCGAAATGGCCGAGATGGCCGCGAAGGAGAAGATCAAACTCCTGGTAGAGAATGAGAGCGCGTGTAATGTCGTCTCATGCGCCGAGGTTGCTCGGTTCATGAAACTACTTCCGGAAAAGACGGTCGGGATCAACTGGGACCCTCTGAACGGCACATCTCAGAATGAGTCGCCGTATCCCGACGGCTACAAGCTTCTTCCGATAAAGCGCGTTTGGAACGTTCAAGCGAAAGGCCACAGCCTGCTTGCGCTTGACAAGAAACTCGATTGGCCCGGTATTTTCAGTTCGCTCGATCGTGATGGCTACAGGGGAGAAGTCGGCCTGGAGACGCACTACTTCGATGGGACGAAGATCGAGAAGTCCCACGCGAGTATGGTGGAGATCTTTCGAATCCTGGAGTCTTAGGTGAACAAACAGGTTGCGATCGCGGGAAGCATCGCCGTGTTGTTGGTGGCCGCGGTGGTAGGCAGCATCCTGTTCTCAACCCGCCACAACCGAGTTGAGCTAAACGGCACGCTTCTCCGCGTTCGGACCCAAGCTATCGATGGCGATAATACTGTTGTTCTAGCCGATATTCGAATCACGAATCCTTCGACCCAACAGTTCGTTGTGGAGGACGTGCAGGTGTTATTGCAACCGGAGAGTGGAGAGGCGATCCCTGGCGATACATTCTCCGAAACTGACGCGCAGAGGCTGTTCACGTATTATCCCGTGCTCGGGAAGAAGTACAATCCCAACCTGATGATCCGCCAGAAAATCAACTCGGGCGAGACGATCGATCGCATGATCTCGGTTCGTTTTCCCGGTAGTGAAGAGCGGGTTCAGAAGCGTAAAGGTTTACGGATCATCGTCCGAGACATCGACGGAGCCAAGACAGAGATCGTTGAGAAGCTATAGCCTTACCAGGCTCCGGTCGATGGACGCGATGTTCGGCCGGCCGCACGCAGCCATCGCCATCTCGATTTCCCTCTGCAGGATATCCACGCACTTGCGAACACCTTCGGCGCCGTCAACCGCGAGTGCGTAGAGGTATGGCCGGCCGATCATGACCGCCGCGGCCCCAAGAGCGATCGCCTTGATTACATCCGTTCCGCGGCGTATACCGCTGTCGAGCAAGACCGGAACACGGCCCTCAACAGCATCAACGACTTCCGGAAGCGCTTCGATCGCGGGAATAACAGTGTCAATGACGCGTCCACCGTGGTTTGAGACAACGAAACCGTCCACGCCCGCTTCAAGTCCCCGAATTGCATCTTCAGCAGTCACGATACCTTTCAAGACGATCGGCATGCCCGCAACCGATCGAAGCCAGGATAGGTATTCCCAGGTGAGCTTCGGATCGAGGTTCGGGCTGTAGATCGACCGCCCTTCGGCTCGTGGGTTCCCGGTCAATGCCTGCGGATTGAGGTCACGGAAGTTCGGCCGCTGCAGGCCCGGAGGCAAGCGAAAACCTACGCGCGTGTCACGGTCGCGCTGTCCACGTACGGGCGCGTCCACTGTGAAGCAAAGGACGCTGCACCCGGCTTCCCGGGCACGGTCGACGAGAGCCTTTGTAAATGGCCGGTCAGACGATGCATAGAGTTGGAACCACGGTGGAATCGTGGCTTCTCGAGCAATCTCTTCCACGGCAATTGTGGCCGCGGTGCTTGCCGTGAACACGACTCCGGCGGCATTTGCGCCGCGAACAGCTTCGAGTTCTCCTTCCGGATGGACGATCTTTTGGTAAGCCACCGGCGCCAGCAGCACAGGCAGCTTCAGACTTTGTCCGAATAGAACACTTGCCGTATCGATTTCGGAAACGTCAACCAACATCAGCGGCCGCAATCTTATACGTGCAAACCCTTCGCGATTCCCGCGCAAGGTTACTTCGTCGCCCGCGCCGCCAACTAGATAGGTGTAAGCCATGTCCGTAAGCCGCTCTTTGGCCAACGGCTCCCAGTCGTCGATTGTCAACACCATGTTTCTCAAATGTACACTGGGCTATGGCTCAAACGACGAATCCGTATGCGGAATTCCTTGGCGATCAGGAACCGTATTTTGTTCTGCGGTCGACGGCGGATCGCATTCAGGAACTTACCAGCGGTCTGACACCCCAGCAGCTTGCAACGCCGCCACAACCCGGTAAGTGGTCAATTCACCAGATTGCCGCGCATCTTGCGGATTGCGAGCTGGTATTTCAAACCCGTGCGCGGATGATCATGTTTCAGAACAACCCCACTTTGGTCAGCTTCGATCAGGAGCCATGGGTTCTCGGATGGATGCGAGAGAACGAGCCGTGGGAAGAGACACTGCAACGATTCCGTGTGCTGCGAAATTCGATCCTACGCCTGTTTCTGAACGCTGAAGCGCACGATCTGGAGCGTTATGGAACGCATAGCGAACGGGGAGTGCAGACGATTGCCGATTATGTAGATTTACTGGCGGGTCACGACATCAATCACCTGCGTCAAATCGAGCAGGCGCGAGGCGTTGTTGCCGCTAGGTGATATAGTCGGCCTGTGAACCTGTCTCGAGCAGTCAAGCTGCTTTTTTTTCTCGTCGTCATCGCCATTGTTGTGATGCTTTCTCCGCCGCTTCGCCTATCGGCGCTTGTGTTAGCGGGCAGAAGCCCCGTTTGCCCGCTGAAGAAAGCAATGCATGCGGAAGAGAATCAGAAGCGGCAAATCGAGATTAAAGATCAGATTCTAAAAGCCAGCAAAGTTATCAACAAAGACGATAAGTACGAGCAGTGGGAAACGCCCAAGGGGACGTATTGGATAGCGGCCGGAAGCCGCTATGTATTGCCATTCAATTTGGCGGAGCAGGAACGGCGCATCTACGGCGCGGGCGAACACTTCGTTCGACCGGGCGATATTGTTCTCGACTGCGGTGCGAACATTGGCGTCTTCGTAACGGAATCCTTAAAAGCAGGCGCTAAGACCGTTGTTGCCATCGAACCCGCGCCTGAAAATATTGAGTGTTTGCGCCGGAATTTCAAGAACGAGATCGCGTCCGGACGTGTCATTTTGTATCCGAAGGGTGTTTGGGATAAGGATGATTTTTTAACGATGAACATCGACGACCACAACTCGGCCGCCGACAGTTTCGTGATCAATCCCAAGGATGCGCATGCTACCGGAGAAAAACTCCCGTTAACTACGATCGATAAGCTGGTAGCTGAATTGAATTTGCCGAGGGTCGATTTCATCAAAATGGACATCGAAGGCGCCGAGGTGAAAGCGCTGCATGGAGGCCAGGAAAACATCGCGAAATATCATCCTCGAATGGCGCTCTCGGTATATCACGAGCCGGATCATCCGGTGGAAGTACCTAAAGCCGCAAAGGCGGCGTGGCCGGGCTACACCATCGAGTGTGGCCCTTGCGCAGTAGCCAATGCTCGGATTCGGCCGGATATTCTGTATTTTTATTAGCCTCGCTTGGGCGTCCTTTGCTCGCTCGTACACTGTGGACGGCCTGGTGGTGGCGGTCAATCCTCCTGCGTTCACCTTGGCCCACCGTCCGATTCCCGGGTACATGCAGGCGATGACGATGGAGTTTCGCGCAGCATTGGCAGGTGAGGCGCAGCGCCTTCGAGTCGGTATGCGCGTTCGCTTCGAACTGCGGGATGATGTTGCGCGGGATCTCCGGATTGTTCCCGCTGATGAAAAAGATATGCCCGCTCCGGCGCGCCAGCCTGTTATCGGCCAAGCCGCTCCGGATTTCACGCTGACGGACGAGCACGGCCGCGAAGTGACGCTGCGGTCTTTTCGAGGAAAGCTGGTTGCTCTTAACTTTATCTACACGCGCTGCCCCATGCCGGAAGTATGTCCCCGGCTTGCAGCGAGTTTCGCCACGCTGCAGCGTCGATTTCATGACGCAATGGGACGGGATCTTATCTTGCTCTCGATTACGATCGATCCGCAGTGGGACACCCCCAAGGTGCTGGCCGCCTATGCTAAACTCTGGCGTGCCCGCGAGGATGATTGGCGCTTTCTTACGGGTTCGCCTGAAGCGGTGCGCCACGCGGCGACGGATTGGGGGCTTGTGTACTGGCCAGAAGAAGGCGCGATTGTCCACACTTCCCGCACGGCGCTAATCGGTCGCAACGGTGAACTTCTGGCTATTGTGGAGGGCTCATCGTTTCGGACGGATCAACTGATCGCTTTGATCCAACGACATCTGGAGGCCAAATGAAAATCTTTGTCGTTACGCTGTTAGTTGCTGCGGCTTACGCAGCGGACACGCAATCCGCCAAGCCAGCGGACGCCTGCGTCCCGCCTCCTGGTGGCTCACCGCCGCCTCTACCGGCGAAGATCCTTGAAGGGCAGGGAAGCGTGCATTTTCCGATCACCACCAAGAACCCGGAAGCGCAAAAATTCTTCGACCAAGGCGTCGCGCAGATGCATTCCTTCTGGGCGCGTGAAGCCGAGCGGTCCTTTTTACAAGCAGCGCAACTGGATCCGGAAGCGGCCATGCCGTATTGGGGAATCGCCATGGTCGCCGCCGGAGATTACCGGCCCCGATTTCAAATGGACGGTGACCCGAAGCAACGCCCGGTCATGCCTCGCGTGAAGGATGCGGTGCGGCGCGCGGTGGAGTTGTCCAATGCTCCGGGCAAAACGAACGATCTCGAGAAGATGTACATCGCCTCCATTGCCGCGCGACGCGATGAAAAAGCAAAGGATCAGGATGAAGCGTTTGTGCGCGGGTTGCGAGCCCTTGTCGCGAAGTATCCGAAAGAAGTAGAGGCAAGAAGCTATCTTGCATTGATGATCATGCGCGGCTTCACACTCCCCGGCAAAAAGCCGAGAAATGCGACTTCCATGGAAGCGGTGGCAATTCTGCGTGAACTGCTCATCGAAGCGCCGGATCATCCCGGAGTTCACCACTATGTAATCCACGGGTGGGAAGGTTCCGAGTTTGCCAAAGATGCCTGGCCGAGTTGCAGACGCTACGCACAGCTCGTCCCGAACATTCCGCATGCTCTTCATATGCCGGGTCACGTGTGGGCGCAAACAGGCAAGTGGGATGAAGCGGTTCAGTCCTTCGACACCGCGGCAGTGAATGAACGCGGCTACATGAGCGCTGATTCGCTTTATGGCAATCTGCACCATGCGCATAACGTTCACTTCCTTGCTACCTCGTATTCTTTCCGAGGAGATTACGACAAAGCGGTAGCTTCGTCTCGCGAACTGCTGGGTATGAAGGAGAATCCACGAGAAGCCAAAGCGCTCGAGAACACCCGCACGGCTGTTGCGCAAGGGTGGTTTTCCATGATGGGCGCGATGGTGCAATTTCGCAAATGGGATGACATTCTTTCGGGTCAGCTTCCCAAGCCCGAAAAACCCAGACTGCTCGCCTGGTACCATTGGGCGCGCGCGATCGCGCAAGCAGAGAAGGGTAATCTCACCGAGGTAAAAGCGGAAGCCACCCTGATGGATGCAGCGCTCGAGGGTCACAAGAAGGCGAACAAAGGAAAGATCCGGCCCGAGATGATGGTTGCCAACGATGAGTTAAAGGGCCACATCAATATCGCCGAGAAGCGGGTAGACAAAGGGTTGCGTCAGCTTGCAAAAGCGGCGGAACGCGAACGTAGACTTACGTACACGGAACCCCCGCCTTATCCGAGACCTGTCGCGGAAGCGCTCGGTTACTGGGCGATGCGGCACGGGAAAACGGAGATTGCAGAACGAGCGTTCAAAGATGCCCTGGCGCAATATCCGGCTGACTATCATGCCGAATCGGGCTTGCGCGCCTTACGCGAGAAGCCCGTCTCTGCCGGATTGTGAGGCTTGTCTGCATTCGAGGCGGCGGTCCGGCGGGATGCGCGGCTGCGTTTGGCGCCTTGCGTGAGGATGCGACGGTCCAAATCATCGAAAAATCGCATCTTCCGCGACATAAGGTCTGCGGCGAGTTCCTGTCCCCTGGTATCGAAGGGATTCTGGCCGGACTCGGGTTGTGGTCTCAGTTTGAGGCGCTCCGTCCGGCACGCATTCGCCGGATGCTGATTCGGGCAGGCCGGACGGAGAAGATTGCAAATCTACCTGAGACAGCATTTGGCTTGAGTCGCTATACCTTCGATTCTTGGTTGTGGAACAGTGCTTCCGAGGCCGGCGCAACTACCGTTGCGGATGGAAGCTCTATTGTGATTACGACAGGGCGCAGAGGTCTGGCCCGCCGAGGCGGCCGTCTATTTGGGTTCAAAGCGCACTTCACCGGTCCGGTCGATGATGCAGTTGAACTGTACTTCGCGGGACGGATGTACGTGGGTGTCAACTGTGTCGAAGGCGGGTTTACAAACGTCTGCGGGCTGGCAGCGGAGGAGGATTTGCGGCATTGGAGCTTTGATGTCGACCTCCTGATTCGCCAAGATAGCGCATTGCGTTCCCGGCTTGCGCCTCTGCAGCGAAATTGGGACTGGATTTTCACTGGCCCCCTCGAATTTGGCACGCAATCGGCCGCGCCCCTCGACGCTTACGTAGCGGGCGATGCGCTATCGTTCGTCGATCCATTTACCGGATCAGGGCTGCTATGCGCATTGTTGACCGGATCGCTGGCCGGGAGAGCGGCGGCGAGATCCACGCCGGTGAACGAGTATACACAAGAATGCGAGCGCCTGCTGAAACATCCCTTTCGATTCTCGTCACTTCTGCGTGGACTGGCAACGACACGAATCGCTGGTAGTCTGTTGCGAATGGTTCCATCGGACCTGATTTTTCGTTGGACCAGACCATAACTAGATCGACTATCCTGGTGAATCATGGACGGTTTGCGGTTTTCCTGCGTGCCAGGCTGCACGAATTGTTGTGAGGTCCAAGGGTGGGTTTACATCACCGAAGACGACCTGCATCGGGCGGCGGCATTTTTGAATTTAAGCGCAATCGAATTCGAAGAGAGATATGTTGTCCGGACGAAGCACACTCTCCGGTTGCGCAAGCCGAAGGGAGCGCAATGTCATTTTCTTCGAGCGGGCGGTTGCCAAATTCATCCAGTTAAGCCAGTACAATGCAGGCTGTTTCCCTTCTGGCCTGAACTGGTTGAGAATCGAGGCAATTGGCAACAAGCTGCGCAGAGCTGTCCCGGTATAAACAATGGGCCGCTCATTCAGATCGGGGAAGCAATGGAGATTGCGGAAGAAATGCGGCGAGCGTATCCGGCTGAGTACTGGTGACTTATTCCGGTTTGTAACACAGTTTACCGAAAAAGCCTCTAACGATTGGAGGTGCACAACGTGAACTGGGATCAGATTGAAGGTAATTGGAAACAGTTAAAAGGGCAAGCCAAACAAAAATGGGCGAAGCTGACAGACAGCGATTGGAACATGCTGAGCGGCAAAAAGGATGAACTCGTTGGCCGTGTACAGGAACGCTATGGCTACGAACGAGATCAGGCTGAACGCGAAGTTGACGACTGGAGCCGCGGAGTCGATCATGAGCCGGTAACTCGTCGGTAACCCCATTTGAAAGAGCGAAGGTTCCAGTGCGGAGCCTTCGCCTAACCCCAACCAAAAACACGCCTGGCAGTCAAGCCTCGAATCAGAGAACGATCGCGATCCGAAGCGAAATCAAACGCGGAGTCGAACACACTTTGCGCTTCACGGAATTCTTGCGTCGAGTGACCGAGGCCGCCCCACATCATGCGATCGGGCCCGAATGCATCGAACGTTCGGCGGACAAGTGGTTTGATATCGCGAAAAGGCGGTGACTTCTCCTTCGAAGAATAACGCCATCCGGAAAACTTCATATAAACATTTCCGTAGCTTGCCATCGCGAGCACCTTGTTATACTGTTCCGCCGTGCCTTGCACCTGAACGCGCAAGATGATCTATGAAGAAAGGAGTCTTCGAGAACTCCTTCGCGAGCGCCGCGATTTCCGGCGCATGCACCGGGATCATGTGCATCTGAATTCCGAGCCCAAGTTCATGCGCCTTGCGAATTGTTTGTCTTACGGCAGGGTGTTTCAGATCTCGATCACGAATAGGCCCTTTCGTGGTGGGCGGGACGCCTGCCGTCCGGTTGGTGTGAATACGTAATGCGACGATCCGCTTGGGATTCCGTTTGACCAACTCTGCCATGCGATCCGGTGTTTCGGGAGCGATCGGATCGAACAGGCATGTGCCTTTAAAGAACATTGGCGAGGGCTCATGGGCAAAGCAGTATTCAAGATAGCGATGATCGTCTTGATACGGCTCCGGGTGAACGATAATCGTGTGGTCGATTCCCGCTTCTTTTACGAACTGCAGGTACGGCTCAAGCGGGGATGGAGGGGCTTGATACGCTGCGTTTGCATGATAAGGGAAGCGCTTCGGATCGAACAGATGAATGTGCGTATCGATTAACGGATTCTTGCCCGCCGCGGCGGCGCATGCGGCTGATGCCGCAACGAGAAACTGTCGTCGGTTCACAGGAGAGGATTATTTCATATCGAGGCGGGAGGATTAAATGCTGAGGCCGACACTACGCATCAACTCGAGCGCATTGCTTTTCTCGACGACGCCGGGTCGCATCCGATAATCGAACGATATATGTCCGTCTTCAACGTGGTCCTCGAAGTGCACGTTCGCCGCGTGAGGAGCAAGCTTGTTCGCAATAGCAGCTAGCGCTAGATCGTGTGTCGTCACCAGACCTATCGCGCCGCTATCGAAAAGGTTGCGCACGATCGCCTCAGCTCCGATGCTGCGGTCGTGAGAGTTCGTTCCACTAAGGAGCTCGTCGAGTAGAAAGAGAAGTGGTACAGGACCGGAAGACAAATCCATGATCTGCCGAAGACGGGTGATCTCGGCATAAAAGCGCGACTTGCCGTCCTGAATCGAATCCTGGACCCGCATGGAAGCTCCGACCGTAAGCGATGAGACGCGCAGACCCTTCGCCCGCACGGGCATACCGGCCCAGGCAAGAACCACGTTCAAGCCGACCGATCGCAACATCGTACTTTTGCCGGACATATTGGATCCACTCACAACCAGGAGACGCATGTCGCTGCCGAGACGTAGATCGTTTCGGATACCCGACACTAACAAAGGATGTGTGATGTCTTGCCCTTCGAACAGCGGGCCTGCTGCGGCTAACTCCGGCCATACGTCTTTGGGATGCTCTGCCGCGTAGCCCGCGATGGAACTGAGAGCTTCGATTTCTCCGACTGCCTGAATCCAATCGGCGATCCGGTGACCCCATCGGACGCGCCATCTCTCGACGGCAAAGCCAAGATGCGCGTGCCAAAGCAAGGCCAGAGCGATTGGCGCAAATGCCTGATTACGACCCCAGTCGTGGTATTCGATGATTCGTCGCAGACGGGCAATCTGACGCGATGCCGGCAATCCATCCGTCTCGAGATGCTGCCGGAGATGGCGTAGCAACTGTGTGTCGAACCGTTCACGTTCAAATCGCGCCAACGCATCTGCCAATAACCGAAGATCACTGGCGGGAAGCTCCGCTCCCGCAAAGATCTGTGTCAACTTCGGGCCAAGCTGCATTAGCAGAGCAATCTCGAGGAGAACGCCAACCAGGAACGGACTGAGCGGCAGCTTCTGGAAGAGAAATGCCAGAAAGGCGAGAGGTGTCAGGATGCTCAGAGCAATAGTGGTGTACCGGGCGAAAACACCGATCACAACCGGTTCGCCCGAGCCCCACCGGCGTAACGCATCAGCATGGAGGCCCGATCGCACGTCTTCCCCGAGCAGCGCCATGTCTTCGCGCAGGTCGAGCTTTGGCCGCAATTCGTCCACCGCGGCTTGCCGGCCTAATACTACTTCGGCGGTAGCTGGACTGCAACAGCCATGAAGCCAAAGTTGTTTCGCCGGCGCTCGTTCGCGCGGCGCATACCAACTGGAACAGTGACCCGTTACCAAAAATATCCAGATCACCGGCATAGGGGTGGTTCGGATCTAGAAAGCGCAACCCGGTTTCGCCTGTCCCAGACCACCGGCCGTCTAGCCGCGCGAGAGCACGCTCATAAAATGCGATAGCCCTTCCCATAAGAGTGGAGCGACGTGCAATACGCTCATGCAAGACAAGCAAGACCGCGAACGCCAGCACTGGAATTGGCAACAGCCAATAGTTCCACCAGGTGAGAATGCCGCCCGCGACTACAATGACCAGTCGCCAGACGCCAATTGAACGGGATCGCTGGTCGAGGTGTTCCGCCTCGGACCGGCGATGCTGGAGCCTACTTTCGTATTCCGGCCGCAAACTTCAGTGTACGCAAGGGACCGTTTCTTGGCGGAGTCGTCAAATCGGGCATGATACGCATCCTATAGCGCAATTGCGATCGCGGCGCCGCTGCTGGCACAAACCCCGTGCGCCGAAAACTGAAAACTGGGGCAACCGCGACCGTGCGAGCCACTGCGAGATACGCGAGTTCACGATTGCGGATACGGGCCGTCTGAACGTCGATGCCGGAACGAACGGTGGCGTTCGCGTTACCGGGTCGGATCGATCGAATGTTCTCATACGCGCTCGCGTCCAGACAAACGCGACTACTCCGGAAGAGGCGAAAGCCCTTGCAACGCAGGTCCAGGTTCAGGCCACTCCGGGAATCGTTCGTGCCGATGGACCCGGGAATCTGAAGGATCGCGGCTGGTCGGTAAGTTATGAAGTTCTCGTCCCGCGGCGTTCGGGCTTGACCTTAAGGGCAAATAACGGCGGGATCGGCATCTCTGACGTCGAAGGCGATATCTCATTTGAGACGCGCAACGGCGGCGTCACTCTAAACCGGCTCGGGCGGCGACGTGAAAGGGAAAACGACGAATGGCGGTGTCAAGGTGGAATTGGCTGGTAATACCTGGCGAGGCAACCAGTTGGACGTGCAGACCACTAACGGCGGAATTCATGTGACGATGCCGGAGAACTACTCGGCGCGTTTTGAGAGCAGCACGGTGAACGGTAGAGTCCACTCCGAGATTCCCGGCGCTAATCTGACTAAGGACCGAAACAATCGGGAAGTGGCGGTAACGATGGGGTCTGGCGGGCCGCTGGTGCGGCTGGTGACAACGAACGGCGGCATACATCTAGGCAAGTCGTGACGAGAGGTTCCCGCAGCAGGCGGCGGTATAATAAAGTTCGAACCCCGACATAAGCTTCCGGATGAGAACTCTTTACCGCCGCTGGATGGAGGATTGGGAAAACCGCCTCTGTTTTCGGACCAACAATCGCGTTGTGCGCCCCTTCGACTGGGGTATGGAATGGACGGAAGGTTGGTCTGTCTCTCCTGCTCAGCCGCGCAATGGGCACGATCCTGAGGCTTGGCTCCGCGTTCTGAACGACACGGCGATTCAGAAGAGCGATGGGTTTTTCGGATACACGCCACCGAACGATTTCCAACTCGACGGCGACATGCTGCGGTTTACATCCGCGGTAAAAACTCCCTATCCTCAGAACAACACCGTCCATGCGCAGTGGCATCCGGCAGAGAACCACAAGGGGCGAGCCGTGGTCGTGCTGCCGCACTGGAACTCTCATTTCTCTCAGCACGGAGCGCTTTGCAGGGCCCTCAAGAGGTTCGGCATCTCCGCGCTTCGATTAAGCCTGCCCTATCATGACGCCCGTATGCCCCCCGAACTGCATCGTGCCGATTATGCGGTGTCGGCGAATATCGGCCGGACAATAGATGCGACCCGCCAAGCCGTAATCGATGCCCGTTCATGCGTCGACTGGCTGCAGCAGCAAGGCTATTCACGGCTCGGAATCCTGGGTACAAGTCTCGGTTCCTGCTATGCATTTCTGGCGAGCGCACATGATGAACGGCTTCGGGTGAACGTCTACAACCACTGCTCATCGTATTTCGCCGATGTGGTCTGGACGGGACTATCGACGCAGCACATCCGACAAGGAATCGAGGACCACATCAGCCTCGATAGCTTACGGAGTGTCTGGAGCGCGATCAGTCCGGTCAACTACATGAACGAGTATGCGCGCTGGCCCAAGAGAAACAAGTTCATCTACGCGAGCTATGACACGACGTTCCTACCCGATCTTTCGCGCGATGTTATTCGAAGGATACAAGAACGTGGAATCGACAACAAGGTCGTGGTGTTGCCTTGTGGTCACTATACCCTGGGTGAGGCGCCGTACAAGTTCATGGACGGGTATCACATCATTTCTTTTTTCGTCAAGAAACTATAGAACCGGTGAGATCGGTCGCAGGAAGCCGAGGTAGGACAAGAGACGGCCCAGCACATTGTCTTTATCCGTGACCTGGACGTATCGCAACGAAGCCTGCTCCCCGCCATCCGCAAAGAATCCGATACCGCCCGTCCGGAGGCGATTATCAGACCAGGAATCCACCATTTGCCCGTTCACAGTGGTCGTGAAATCCTGGCCCTTCACAAACATTTGGACACGGTACAACGTGTCCCGTCGAAGGGTCATGCGCAGCGGTGTTGAGGTACGGTTTTGCTCGGCGCCGTTGATGACAGCATATCGGACGAGATTAGCCAAAGGCAAAGCTCCTGGCTTCGTGATCACGATCTTGTTGGCGTAATAGTTCCGGAAATCGCTTGGCGCGGTAAGCCCAGCCCAAGCCCTTCTGTTCGATCTCACCCGCGAACTCCAATTGGTAATCGCTCATTCCCAGCGATTCCTTCCAGAGCCGCAACTTCGCCGGACGGACGAAGCCGTCTTTGAACGACCAATTTCGACTTGGCGATTCCGACGGCCCCGCGGAGCGCCACGAAGACAGGCCGCCTTTAAAGTCATCCTGGAGCTTGGTCGTCGCATAGGAGCGAATGACTCGACGGAAAGATTCCATCGGGGCCAACGAATGAGATCTCGATGCCACCGATGCCTGTCCGCGATCGGAGAACCCAAAAGTTGAGACGAAAACTCCGGCTAAGCAGCAACAAGCCGAAGGCCGCGGTCGAACCAGTGCTGGATTGCGCGGACGGCGGCTTGGATGCGATACCGTCAATGGGCTTTACGAAAATGGTGGAAGCCTGATCGTAATCATCGAACGAATCGTAATCACGATTGTTGCGGAGTACCCGAGCCGATTGTGCCCGCATCATAACGCGGTGCTCCTGGCTGCAGTACTCACTGTCGCTGAGCCGCCGCAAGAGTCGGATTTTTCCGTGACAATACAGACAAGCCATGCTCGTATCTGATACTAGCGGTTCAATTCTAACAGCAACTTACGTGCGTGCATAGTCCTATAAGTCATAGACCCTAAGGTTGGTTAGGGCTACAAGATCGTCTGATTAGCGGCGGCACTAGAGTGGTACAGATCTTCGTTAGATTAGGTCTAGTACTTGTAACGCCTTTAGTGAAATAGGATTCAAATCGTGCGGCCGGGGTATTGCAGCTGAGCCCATGTATGGGGCGGGCCACGTCGCCGGCGGAGCTCTCACTTAAGCCTTGTGATATTCTTAGAGGTTTTCCACTCGACCAAACTTTTTCCATGAGAATCAGAGTTCTCTATCACGATCATTGTTTCGACGGAGCCGCGTCTGCGGCCTTCTTTACCAGGTTTCTGGAGGACAAGCTACATCCCGGCGCCGAATTCCTGTTTACCGGAATGGCCCACAGACCCTCTCAGATTTTTGAAGACGAGCTCTTCGATGGCGACGAGAACGCGATCGTGGACTTCAAGTATTCCACCAATCCGAAGTTGACGTGGTGGTTCGATCATCATCAAAGCGCATTTCTGTCTCCGGCAGACGCGGAACACTATGAACGTACGCGGGACGAAAAAAAGCTCTATGATCCGAGCTTCCGATCCTGCACACGTTTCATCTGCACAGTGGGCCGCTGTCGCTGGGGTTATGATGCTCCGGATCTCAAAGACCTGGTTCATTGGGCCGAGATCGTCGATGGAGCTTTGTATAGCAGCGCGAAGGAGGCGGTTGATCTAGGCGCTCCGGCGATGCAGTTAACGCTGGTAATCGAAGGTTCTAAGGGCTCCGATATGGTCCAAAAGATCATTCGCTGGATGCGGGTCATGCCATTGGCTGACATCATGCAGCAGCCTGAGGTCCAGCAGCTTTATCAGCCGCTCTACCGACGTCATCTCGAGACGATCGAAGTCATCCGCGAGACGGTCAACCAATGATCGCGGTGTCATCTATTTCGATCTCGCGCCAACCGGGCTTGAGGGATACAACAAATTCATACCTTACTTCCTGCATCCGGAATCGCTCTACACGGTGTCTGTGAGCACTTCCACCTTCCGCACCAAGGTATCGGTGGGTTCGAACCCATGGGCGTCGAAGCCTTTAAAGCACAATCTTGCGACAATCTGCGAACGTTATGGCGGAGGCGGACACGCCAAAGTGGGCGCTATCAGTTTCGAAATAGGTGAGTTGGAAAAGGCAAGGAAGGCGGCGGCGGAGATCGCGGAGGAGCTGAAAACGTGAAAACGGCGGCAGTCGCACTGCTGGCTCTTCTCTTGCTGAGTTGCACACGACACGACACTCAGCGCGAAAGCAGCATCTTCCGGCGCGAGTCCCACTGCGAATTCATTTGCGGGATTCGTTGACGACTATCTGCGGCGCTATTACTCATTCTTCCCATCGGAAGGCACGTCGGCTGGTTTCCATGAGTACGATACAAAGCTGGAAGATTTCAGTCTCCAGCATCTGAAGAGCCGCTCTGCCGAACTGCGGACACTCTTAAGCACGCTTGAAAATCTTCGCAAGGGCAAGCTATCGGCCGACGAGGAGATCGACGCCGAGATTCTCGACGGCAAGATTCGCGCGGAGTTGCTGGATATAGATGAGATTCACTGGTGGCGTCGCAATGCTATTCCTTATGTGACTGCTCCAGGGCAGGCTGTGGATCTCATCATGAAGCGCAGTTTCGCGCCGCCGCAGGAGCGGTTGCGCGATCTGGTGGCTCGGATGGGCGGTATTGAAAAGCTCCTGACGTCGATGCGGGATAACGTTACCGATCCACCCCGCGAGCTTACGGAACTCGCCAGCCGAATCTGCACGGGGTCGGTCGGTTTCTTTCGCAATGACGTATCGAAATGGGCGAAGGATGCAGCTGGGAGCGACGATGCTCTTTTGGCGAATTTCCAGTCCGTAAACCGTAAAGTAGTCGCTGCCTTCGAGATAACCGCGAACTTCCTCAGCGTCGATCAGATGCCGTTGGCCACGGGATCCTATGCGATCGGCCCCGATGCTTTCCTCAAGAAGTTGAGATATGAGGAAATGATCGATCTTCCGCTCGATCGATTGACGGCGATCGGAGAGGCTCAGCTTGACAAGGATTACAAGGACTTTGTCGCAACGGCGCGTAAAATCCAGCCGCGATCCTCACCGGCAGAAGTAATGCGTTCCCTGTCGAACGAGCATCCGACCGAATCTCAGCTTCTGGATTTCGCTAAGTCGACATTGGAGAATATTCGTCAGTTTGTGGTCTCGAAGAAGATCATACCGATTCCGTCCGAGGTTCGACCGACAATTCTCGAAACGCCACCCTATGCGCGATCGGGAACATTCGCTTCGATGGACACTCCCGGAGCGTTTGAAAACGTTGCGAAGGAAGCCTTCTATTACATAACGCCGCCCGAGAAAGACTGGACTCGCGCGCACGTGGAGGAACACTTGCGCCTGTTCAATCGGCCGGTAATGGATATCATCACCATTCACGAAGCATATCCGGGCCACTATACACAATTTTTGTACGCGAAGCAGTTTCCTTCAAAAGTGCGGAAGGCGTTATTCACACACAGCAACGCGGAAGGTTGGGCGCATTACGCAGAGCAGATGATGATCGAGGAAGGCTTTGGCGCGGGTGACCCTAAGGTTCGGCTGGCACAACTGTCTGAAGCTCTGCTGCGCGATTGCCGTTACCTCGCGGGCATTCGCTTGCATACTCAGAATGAAACCGTTGAGCAGGCGGCGCGCCTTTTCATCGAAAAAGGATTTCAGGAGCCTGCCAACGCGAACGAAGAGGCGCGACGCGGCGCCTACGATCCGACGTATCTCTACTACACTGCCGGGAAGCTACAGATTTACAAATTACGCGAAGACTATAAGCAGGCGCATGGGTCGGATTTTTCGCTGCAGAAGTTTCACGAAGAGTTTATCAAGCAAGGTTCGATTCCAATCAAGCTGATTCGCCGAATTCTACTTAAGGGCGATCAGGCCCCGACCTTGTAACCTTCAACCATCTTCTCCAGATACTTGGCGAAAATATCGCACTCCAGATTCACGCGATCGCCTGGTTTTCGAGCCTTTAGCGCAGTCATCTCGTAAGTATGCGGAATGATCGTGACGGAGAGAATGCGATTCTCTATCGATGCCACCGTCAGACTGATGCCGTCAATGGCGATGGAACCCTTATAAACGATGTAACGATCCAGGTCTTGCGGGACCCGGATCCGAAGCCAGTAATTATTGTCGCCAAGGATTGCAAGCGATTCGAACTCTCCCGTGCCATCAACATGACCCTGTACCACGTGGCCGCTCAAGCGTCCGGTCGCAAGCAGCGGTCGTTCGAGATTTACACTCGAACCAGCTTGCAGATCCCCAAGATTTGTCCGACGTAAGGTCTCCGGCGCCAGATCCGCTTCGAAGGAATCCCTCTTGATATTTAGCGCAGTAAGGCAAACACCATTGACAGCGATACTGCTGCCTTCGCTCGCATCGGATGTAACCAACCCACATCGAACCCGCAATCGCGCGCCAGTTGGACGTAATTCAAAATGTTCGATGCTGCCGACTTCCTCTACAATTCCCGTGAACACTATTCCTTCATGTTAGAGGACGCCAGCCTTCCTCATCACCTCTGTAGTTGTCTTAAGTCCAAGCTTAGCGCCTTCTTCCGGCGGTATGTCCTTCAGCCCGCGGCCAAATACCTCCGGACTTACGCCGCCGTTATATCCGATCTTTTTCAATGCTCCGAAGAACGCGTTGAAATCGATCACGCCTTCTCCAGGCATAAGCCGCTCATTATCCTTGATCTGATCCGGCGGCAGTTTTGGCGCGTCGGCCGCCTGCACGTAGACGATCCGGTCCTTTCCCGCAGCCAATATATCCTTTGACGGTTGCGCCTGCATGATACCAGTGCCAGGAGTCGAGCATAAGACCTGCATTTGAGCCGATATCTTTGACGAACTCAAGCGTCTCATCCATACGGTAAATGAACTCGTGTGGATACAGCTTTCGCAAGTGAACCGGACTGACAAACTCGAGCGCGAGCCGTACATGGCTGCGCGCAAGGATCTCGCAGACAGCTCGGAGCCGATCGAGGTAGATCTTGCGCAGCTCCGACTTTGGGCATGGGACTCGATGGCAGCATCCACGTACTCATTCGCGGACATCCGATGGCAGTTGCAAACTGTGCGGCTTCGGCAAGCCCTGGCATACCCTTGCGAAAATCGGCGTCTTCCTTACGAAACTCAACCGGCAAACCCAAGATCGCTGGCTTCAGTCTTGTCTCGGCGAGCAAGGCTTTTGTCGCGCCTTCTCCTGCTTCCATCGCCTTCGCCAGGTTTACGTCAACCCCGAGGAATCCCGTTTTGGCCGCAAGGCGCGCGAAATCCGGCCATTCGACGCGATTCGCCGTTAAGCGTGCCGTTGAGCGAGATATACATGCCGTCAATCATATCCGGCATCTGGAGCCTGCGATCATCATTAAGACTGTGAACGACCGTAACGACAGCGGCTACATCATCGGAATCGGGATCGCCGGGCGCGGCGTTCACAATGGCTTACCAGGTCGCCGGCAAGGCTGCTCGCGACGCGCTGTTTCTGTCGAATTTTCAGGGCCGCTATCTTCCAGCCATGGTGATGACGGCTGCTCTGGTCGCGATCCTGCTGGGGATCGTCAATTCGCGGCTGCTGACGCGGTTCTCGCCGGGCCGTCTGATACCGGCTCTTATGTGGGCCAGCGGTCTGCTTCAGATGCTGGAATGGTTCATCTACAAAGATGCGCCGCGTTGGACATCAGTGGCCGTCTATATTCACGTAATCTCACTGGGCGCCGTTATCACCTCAGGCTTTTGGTCCGTCATCAACGAACAGCTCGATCCGCGGACTGCTAAGCAGAACTTCGGTCGAATCACCGGCGCCGGCACCATCGGTGGTATGGCCGGAGGATTCATTTCGGAGCGGCTTGGCGCCCTGGCCAGTACCGAGTCAGTGCTGCTGGGGATGGCTATAGCTCAATTCGTCACGGCCGCTCTGCTCGCGTCGATTGCCGGTAATCGCCATCTCGTCGTGAGACCTCTCTTGTGAGAGCCCGGGACGTGCTGCGGAGTTCCTCTTATATGAGGAATCTCACTGTGCTGGTGCTCATCGGAACTTTTTCCGCTGCGCTTCTGGATTATGTATTGAAAGTGGAAGCGCGCCATACTTTCGGTCCAGGTGAACCGCTGCTCAGATTCTTTGCTCTATTTCATACCGGGACCGCAGTGCTTTCGTTCGTTGTGCAGACGTTCGCAACCCTATTTTTTGAATCGATTCGGACTCGGACCTACTGTTTCCACTCTTCCGGCAGCAGTCACGAGCGGGGGCATACTGGCCGCCTTTACAGGTGGATTTTCAATTCTCGTGGTCGCCAGGGCGATTGGAAGCGATCATCCGTGGATCGCTGTTCCGAGCGGGATATGAGCTCTTCTACACGCCGATGCTGGCGTCAGAGAAGCGCGCGGTGAAATCAATCAACGACGTAACCGTGGATCGTCTTGGTGATGGTCTTGGCGGATTTTTCGCGCAGACGATGGTGCTATACGGCGGCACGCTGGCGAATCCCCTTATGCTTGGCGCCGCGGCGCTCACGTCAGCCGTGAGCTTCCTCTTGGCTGGGCGTCTGAACCACGCCTACGTTCACTCGCTGGAGCGTAGCCTCACTCAACATGCCGTCGATCTCGATGTTCCCGACGAACCGGAGGACCAACTCTCCGAGGTATTTCGCCCGTCGACGGCCGGGATTGCCGATAACGCGAGACCTGCGAAGCCGGTCGAACCGCCTCCGCCGCCTCCGTGGCTGCGAGAATCGGTTGCCCGGCAATGGGTTGATTTGATCTCGGGTGACGGCGAACGTATTAGACATGCACTAAGAAACGGCCCGCCTCTGGAGCGCCCGCTGCTTCCGTACGCGATTCCGTTGCTGGCTCGTAAGAGCCTGGCTTCCGTGGTCCGGGAGGCCCTTGAAACTAGTGGCCGACCGCAATATAGGACAGATTTCGGACTATCTCCTGGATCGAACGACACCGTTCAATGTTCGCTGCGCGTTGCCACCTATCCTTGCGACAACGGGCAACGATCGAGCGGCCGATGCGCTGCTTTATGCGTTACGAGATGAGCGCTTCGAGATTCGACTTCAGGCGAGCCGGGCTCTCGATATCTTGAAGCGAACTTCCGAAATCGAAGTAGAAGCTGAGGAGGTGTTCTCCGCGATCCGTCGCGAATTGACGCAGAGAATCGCGCCTCCAAACCTCGAATTACGTATTCTCGTTGATGGGCGTCGTCCTTCCTCGTGAACCGGTGCGCGTAGCATTTGAAGGTCTCACTGCGAAAGATCAGCAGCTTCGCGGACTTGCGCTGGAATACCTGGAAAGCGCTTTGCCTCCCGATATCGGGGAATCGCTTTTGAGACTTGTCGATGCTGATCAGCGAGACCGCCCCGGACGATCTCCGTCAGGAGCTGACGAACCTGATCGAGAGAATTCGAGAGAAGCGCTCCTGACTCAAACCGTCCCGCGCGAATCTCGTCTGCCATGTAGTCCGTGGCTCGCCACGCCAGCGCCAGAATCGTCAGAGTCGGATTCTTTTCACTGGCGGTCGTGAAAGCTGAGCCATCCACGACGAACACATTCTTCACTTCATGCATCTGGCAAAAACCATTCAGCGCCGAACGCTTCGGATCAGCTCCCATGCGGCACGTTCCAGTGCTCGTGAATCGCGGTCCCGAGCGCCATCGGTCGTTCCCCGCTTGAACGGGATGATCTCTGCTTTGGCCTGCTTCAGAATTGCCTCGCACGTGTCATACATGTCCGCTACCATCTTGCGTTCATTTTCGGAATGAGTGAAAATGATGCGAGCCTGCGGCATCCCATAGCGATCCAATGGCGTGCCCTCCACTGTGACTCGATTGTCCGCGCGCGGCAGTACCTCGCCATAAGGATGCATCGAGAGCAGGGCAGGGAAGCGTTGCTTCACTGATCGCTTAAAATCGGCGCCGAATCCAGGCAATGTCTTGGCCCACGACGGGCCAGGCTGTGCTCCCGTGAACCAGAACTGACATCCGAACCCCCGAAGATAATCCCGTTTCCGGCCATCCCGATGATTGAAGCGCGGCATATAGATATGCTCGCCGCCGATTCCGTCGTCATTCATCACTTTCGCGCCCATCAACTCAGGCGAGAACGCCTGCATGTGAAATCGAACCTGCTCCGTGAGATAACGGCCGATAACGTCACTCGAATTGCCAATCCCGTTCGGATAGGCGCTCGATTTCGAATTCAGCAGCAGGCGGGTGGAATCGATGCACGACGCCGCAACAACCACACGTTTGGCGTATACCTTGTGCTCTTGCTTGGTGTACCGGTCGAAATACTGTACTCCGTTCGCCGCGCCTTTGTCATCCACCAGGATGCGAGCAGCGACCGCGTTATCGACAATGGTCAGCTTGCCGGTCTTGAATGCGGGTTCCAGCAGATAATCGGTCGAGTTGAAGAACGCTGCGACATCGCATCCTCGGCCACAAGCTCCGCAGTAATGGCATGCCGGCGTGTCCATTGTGAGGGCGCGTCAAAACCGCGCGGCGACCCGCGACAATCGAGATGCCGATCTGTTTCGCCGCCCGCTGCATAATTCGTTCACCGCAACGTGGAGCGGGCGGCGGAAGATGAAACTTACTTCCGGGAAGCGAATCCTGATCGTCATCACCTCCGCAAACGCCGATCAACTGGTCCACACGATCGTAATAGGGCGCAAGATCCTTGTACCGAATCGGCCATGGGATTTCCCACCCGTCCCGCTCAGGACCAGCGAAATCCACATCCGAGTAGCGAAGAGAAACACGGCCCCAAACGTTCGTTTTGCCGCCGCGTCCCCATACACGAATCAGCTCAAAGGGATTTTTCGGATCCGTTATATAAGGCTGCTCTTTCGTATCGAGGTAGAACTCCGGAGGATGCTTGCCGGCTTCTACGCGGTCTCGCCACTCCCACGGTTTTACGTGCGACCAAAATTTGGAGCGATCGAATCTGGTACCCGCATCCAGCATCAACACGGGAACGCCCTTGCGTGTGAGATTCCAAGCAGCCATTCCGCCGGATGCTCCGCTGCCAATCACGATGACGTCGTGAACCGTCTTGCTCTTCTGAATCTGCATCGGATCAGCCTTGATGTTCCTTATGCGTACAGCCGTTGAACTCCGAGAGAAATGTATTGGCGTTCCATCCGAGCTCTGTCTGCAACCCTTCTCTCGTGCTGTAGTACGCGTCCACGGTTGCGCCTTTCAAGAGTGTGAAGAAGCGCGATCCGATGCTATCGGCCGCTTCGCTTGCGCGTGTCAGGATTGCGGTCTGCTGAGTGGAGTCTAGCGCGCTGTACGGCTTCCCACCCGATGCTCTTGCTTCTTCGTCGATCCAAGCTAATCCATCGCGCCAGCGCCTCTGTGCTGCTGGATTGCGGGAGACGTCGGTATCGATGATCTGATGTACTCCGGCATCCGACGCTCCGGGTGTATCTGTTCGCGGAATGATTCGCTCGACCAGCAACCGGACAGTTTCCAATTCATCCTTGGCGAAGAACTTGGGCTTGTATGCTGCCTTCGTTCCGCTGAGTTGAACGAATTCGTTGTTCGTACGATGCTCGTGTTGCGCTGCCAAAGGCGCCGCAACCGCGGCAGTAGCGATTGTTCTTATGATGCTTCGACGACTGGTCGGCATGGACATAAAAATTATATCGGCATGCTAGCTTTGTAGATCAGGGAACTGTGAGCGAGCCTATCCTCGATATTCGCGGCGTTTCGTATCAAGTCGGCGGAAGAGAAATCTTGCGGAATGTTGAGCTCCGAGTAGAACAGGGCGAAACCATCGTGCTCCTGGGCCGAAGCGGTAGCGGGAAAACAACTCTTCTGCGCATGATCAATCGGTTAATCGAACCCACGTCCGGCACAATTGCTTTGGATGCCAAGCCTCTTCGCGAATGGGACCCGATTCGACTGCGGCGCGGCATCGGTTACGTGATTCAAGATGGTGGACTCTTCCCTCATCGGACCGTCCAACAGAACATCGCTCTTGTCCCCCGGCTCGAACAATGGCCTCCGGACCGGATCGATGCTCGCGTGGTAGAACTCATGAACATCATGGGTCTCCCCTCTGAAAAATACGCGGCCCGCTATCCCCGACAGCTCTCAGGAGGCGAAAAGCAACGCGTCGGCATTGCACGCGCGCTTGCCGCCGATCCACGATTACTGTTACTCGATGAGCCCTTCGCCGCGCTGGATCCTATTACGCGTTTTGAGCTGCAACAACATTTTCTACGGCTCCGCGCCGAACTGGGTAAGACGGCGATCTTCGTAACCCACGATGTCCGGGAAGCGCTAATGATGGCATCGCGAATCGCGGTTCTTCATCGTGGGTCGCTCGAAACCGTGCTGCCGGCGAGCGACTTCCGGCGAGCTTCTACGCCTGAAGCCGGCGCGTTCCTCGCCACACTCCAGGACAGAAGATGATCCGCGAAATTCTCACCCTCACGGCAGAACATCTTTGGCTGGTCTCCATTTCCATTCTGATTGCCGCGGCAATCGCGCTGCCGGCGGGGATCATCTTTGCTCACCGGGCCAGATTTCGAGGCTGGGCACTCACCTTTACCAACATCGTACAAACGATTCCGAGTCTGGCATTGTTCGGATTCCTTTTACCGGTTCCCTTAATTGGGGGAATAGGCAAACGCACGGCCATCGTGGCTCTCGTTCTGTATGCGCTGCTCCCGATTCTGCGGAACACCACAGTCGGGATACTGGGGGTTGATGAAGCCGTGCGAGGTTCCGCTCTGGCGATGGGAATGAGGCCGAATCAGATCCTATGGCAGGTGGAACTTCCCCTCGCTGCGCCCGCAATTATGGCCGGAATTCGCATCGCTACGGTCTCCACGATCGCCACTGCCACGATCGCTGCCGCAATCGGCGGAGGCGGATTGGGCACATTCATCTTTCGCGGTATCGCAATGGTGGATTCGCGCACGGTTCTAGCCGGCGCAGTGCCGGCTGCGATAATCGCTCTTGTCGCGGATGGAGGTCTTGGTTGGTTAGAGCGCAAGTTATCGTCCTGGTCTTAGGCTTCTTGAGCGGTTGTGCCACTACGCCCCGTATCACTGTCGGATCCAAGAATTTCACCGAATCCGTGTTGCTCGGTGAGATCGCTTCGCAGCATATTGAACGAAAGTTGGGTATTCAGGTTGACCGCAAACTGAATCTCGGCGGCACATTGCTGGCGCACGAAGCTATCAAAACAGGCGCGATCGACATTTATCCTGAATATACTGGCACCGCTTTAACCGCAGTGCTAAAACAGGCCCCCACGAACGACCCGGCGGCTGTATTTGACAAGGTGCGGTCGGAATATCGCAAGCAGTGGAGCATCGATTGGTGTCCTCCTTTGGGGTTCAACAACACCTTTGCCATGGTGATAAACAAGCAGTTGGGAATAACATCGTTGTCAGAGGCTGCAAACAGCGCCAGATTCTGGCGAGTGGGAGCAGGCTATGAATTCCTTACCAGACCCGACGGCTTGCCCGGCTTGCTGAAAACTTACCCCCTTAAAATAGAGGGCTCACCGCTCACCATGGACTTAGGACTACTTTATTCCGCGTTGCAGAACGGTAAAGTGGATATGGTCGCTGCGAACTCCACAGATGGCATGATCTCGGTATTGCCGGTCATACCACTCAGGGACGATAAGCGATATTTCCCTCCCTACCAGTGCTCGGTTCTGGTGAGGGAAGACGCCCTTCGGAAATACGCCGGCTTACGGCAGGTCGTTGACCAGCTTTCGGGCAGATTTTCAGACGAGACTATGCGCAAGCTCAATTACGCTGTCGACGGTGAACATCGATCCGTCCGCGAGGTTGCCGCCGAGGCGCTCAGTTCCCTCAAACTCGATCGGTGATTTAAATTACGATTAAAAAGAAACAGTGTTGCGATTAGACGCATCTTAGTTCTAGGACCATCAGGGGATTAATCGTAACAAAACGGGATAGTTGCGCAGTTGAAATGAATCCGAAGTCAGTCGAGGCTGAGCGAGCCAAAAGTCCTCCTTTCGACATTATCGAAAGGCGGCGGACCGAAGAAATTCGAGTCAGCCGGGAGCGCCTCGATCGTGTACTCGAGTCCGTTGATCTTGGCATCTGGTATTGCGATCTCCCGTTTGACAAGCTGGTCTGGAACGAGAAGGCAAAAGAGCACTTCTGGCTCGGTCACGACGCGATAGTGGACATCGCACTCTTCTACGAGCGATTGCACTCGGAGGATAGGGAACGTGTACGAACTGCAATAACTACCGCCATAAACAACCACGAAAATTTTGATACCGAGTACCGCACAGTCTCGCCCGATGGGAAAACAAAGTGGATACGCGCGATCGGGAAACCCTTTTACGGCGCGGATGGCAGTCCCTTACGCTTCGATGGAGTCACCGTAGACATTACTGTACACAAGACGCTTCTTGCTCAGGAGCAGGAGTCGCGTCAGACCGCCGAAACGCTGAATCTCATTGGTCGCGCGCTATCGGGCGAACTGGATATCGAGAAGCTCGTTCACATGATCACGACTGCGGCCACCGAGTTGACTCATGCTCAGTTTGGCGCTTTCCTGTACAAAGTGAACGATGGAGAAGGCGAATCTTTTACGCTTTATGCGCTCGCCGGTATTTCAAAAGAAGATTTCGCCAGCTTTCCCATCTCCCGGAATACTGGTGTCATGGCCTCTACGTTCCGCGGAGAGGGAGTGTTTCGATCGGATGACATTTCGACGGATCCGGCGTACGCGGGTAGCGGCCCACCCCCACAACATCCTCCTGTTCGCAGCTACATGGCCGTGCCGGTAGTTTCCCGTTCCGGCCAAGTCATCGGTGGATTGTTCTTCGGTCACGCTGAATCCGGAGTCTTCACCGAATCCAATGAGCGTTTGGTGATTGCCCTCGCCTCCCAAGCGGCGACGGCAATGGACAACGCAAACCTTTTCACGGCTGTCGAGCGTGCGCGTCAGGAAACCCAGGAACATGCGATCGCCCTGGTGAAATCCAATGCGGAACTGCAACAGGTCGCCTATGTTGCAGCCCACGATTTGCAAGAGCCTTTACGTACGATCGCAAGTTTTAGCCAGTTGTTGGAGCGCCGTTACCGCGGGGTCAGCGAAACGTCCGATGACTTGGTGAATGTCGTTGTCGATTCGGTCCGGCGAATGCACACGCTTTTGAACAATCTCCTCGAGTACACCTCTCTGAGTAGCGATGAAGAGAAGCCATCCGGAGCGGTCGATATGAACGAACTTCTGAACTCTTGTCTCGGCCTGCTGTCCTCTTCGATAGCTGCCAAGCAAGCAGTGATCACGGCGGACGACTTACCTGTGGTTGCGCCTGCAAATCGAACCCAATTGAAGCAACTTCTGGTGAACCTGATCGACAATTCGCTAAAATATGCCCGTCCCGGTGTGCCGCCGATTATCAGGGTATCGGCTGCAAAAACGCTATCTAAGTGTCGATTCAGTGTTTCTGATAACGGTGAGGGCTTCCAACAGGAATACGCCAAGCAGATCTTCGGTATGTTCAAACGCCTTCACGGACGTCACGTCCCTGGTACCGGTATCGGATTAGCTCTTTGTAAGCGAATCGTTGAAGTTCATGGTGGGACCATCTGGGCGGAATCAACGCCTTTACGAGGCGCCACGGTATACTTCGAACTACCCTGCCGGACACGCTGAGTATCCTGTAAAAGTATGGCGACTGTGTCGGATGTGACCACTGCGTCACCGGAGCGACCTAATCCATGGGCTTCACTCTGGCGCACAATGATCCGATTCGATACGGCGAGGCTGGCGCCCTGGATCGCCCTTCGGAGTTCAATCGGGATGACCTTACCGCTCGCCTTGTCCGTAGCATTTGGTAACCCGGCAGCAGGAACTGTAGCAGCTACCGGGGCTCTGAATGTCTCGTTCACGGATGGCGCCGACCCTTATGTCCAGCGTGGCGGACGCATGCTCGTTGCCAGCTTCGTCAGCGCCATTGCCGTTTTCATAGGCGGCATTTGCAGTCACCATGACACTGTGGCCATCATCGTTACCCTGATTTGGGCTTTTGCTGCAGGCATGCTCGTGCTCAACACAGCGGCGGGCGACATTGGCCTGATCAGCCTTGTCACTGTAGTCGTTTTTACTGGACGGACGATGAGCTTGCCGGAGGCGCTCTATGCAGGCTCGCTAGCCCTCGTCGGAGGTCTCCTACAAACAAGCCTTGCGCTGGCTCTATGGCCGGTACGGCGCAGCGAACCCGAGCGCAGGGCTATTGGCGATTTGTATATTGGGCTCTCGCGGTTGGCGGACACATCGTTTAGCGCTTCCGAAGCGCCTCCTGCCAGCGGCGAATTCTCTGACGCGCATAAGGTTCTTTCGGGCGCTGCTCGAGGACGATTTACGCAAGCGGAACGTTACTGGGCTCTTCTCGGCCAAGCCGAGCGTATCCGGCTCAGCCTTCTCGCGATTGCGAGACTTCGGGCCCGGCTTGAACGTGAGCCCGGAACTAGTTGCGCCACAGCGGACATCGACAATTTCCGGCGTCTAGGCGCCAAAGTAATGCTCGAAATCGGCCAATCTCTTTTGGCCGGAGGCTCGGCGACACTCAATCCCGACTCCCTGAATAAGGTCAGCCGGCTTGCTGAAGCGTATTGTGACGACGAGCAGGAAGAACCGAAAAATAACTCAGCACTTGTGGCAGACTTGCGATTTCAGATGGCCGCGCTCTCCGGTCAGCTTCGCGCCGCAATGCACCTGGCCGCCTACTCGACGCCCGGCAGGCCGAGCCGTCTTCGAACGTCGAGAGGCCGAAACTCCCTGGACATTGCGCCTTGCCGGCACGCTCGCCACGCTTCGCGCCAACCTGAGTCTAAACTCGGCAGTGTGCCGGCATGCGGTACGTCTGTCGCTTTGTGTTGCAATCGGCGATTCGCTTGCTCGGTTGCTTCCGTGGCCGCGCTCGTATTGGATGCCGATGACCATCGCGATCATACTCAAGCCCGATTTCACCGCTACATTTAGCCGGGGTGTGATGCGATTGGCCGGTACTTTCGTCGGGCTGGTGTTCGCGACAGCGCTTTTTCACACAATTTCACCGTCTCCGGCAATGGAAGTCGTGTTCATCACAGTACTCGTGTTTCTGCTCCGATGCTTCGGTGGGGCGAATTACGGAGTCTTTGTTGTTGCTATAAGCGCATTGGTGGTGTTGCTCTTCGCGCTAACCGGTATCGCGCCAAACCAGGTAATTGCAGCTCGCGGATTGAACACTGCCGTAGGTGGGCTGATCGCGCTTGCGATTTACGGAATTTGGCCTACGTGGGAGCGCAGCCAGATCTCGGAGAGCATGGCACAGATGCTGGACGGGTATCGTGACTATTTCCGCGGAGTCCGTGAAGCCTATATGCATCCGGACCGAATGTTGGATCACGAGCTCGATCGCCTCCGCCTGGCTGGCCGCCTCGGCCGTTCAAATCTTGAAGCATCAGTAGAGCGCTTTACGGTTGAGCCGGGTGTCGACTCCGAAGCGGTCTCCTGTACTGAATGGTTTGCTCGCCAGCTCACATCGTCTGGCGCATGCGATGATGGCCCTCGAAGCCGGCCTGACCCGAAGTCATCCTGTGCCTCCTCGCGATGAGTTCGTCACCTTTGCGAATCACGTCGAACTTACGATGCACTCGCTTGCAGAAGCTCTGCGCGGATCAGAACTGAGGAATGAGGAACTCCCGGATCTGCGTGCGGATCATCATGCCTTGATACACTCTGGTGACGCGCTTGCCGAAAGATACGCCCTTGTCAATGTCGAATCCGATCGCATCACTAACAGTCTGAATACGCTAAGCGAACAGGTGTTGTCCTGGAGAGCGCGTTTTGCGCGCGCGGCACGACAGGGTTAAAGGCCGAATAAGCTGAGTGCTGTTTGCCAGAGGATGTTGCGTTTCGCTTCTTCTCCTTCCAACGCGAGAATCTTACCGATCTCGACGTCGACACTTTCCGGAAGATCGGAGCCGATCATCAACCGAGTGCTTGGAATGTGTGCAAGAACTTCCTTCACGTGATGAGGCATCAGGCTTGACAGTTCTACATAGATGTTAGGGCAAACTCGAGCAGCGACAATAGCCTCCAGCATATACAAACCGCCGCCGGCATGGCCGAGGACGATAACCAGATCGGGAAAGCGCAACGCCGGCGCGATGTAGAGACAAGGCAAAGCGAACGGCGCTCCAGCGCCTGTATGGACCACGACGGGCAGCTTGTGTTCGAGCGCTGCTTCGAAAAAGAAATCCGAGTTACGAGAGACCGGATTCAGACCGTGATACTGCGGCTGCAATTTCACAGCACGAAAACCAAGCTCTTCGGAGCACCGCCGGAGTTCGTTCCGAAAATGCGCGTGATAAGGAGGGACACAGGCGCATCCGGTGAAACGATCAGGATGCGCTCGTACCGCAGCGGCGATCTCGTCATGGGCGGCGCGGTGATCCTTGACTACAGGGAAGGGAATCAGCAGAGATCGGTCGATTCCGTGCGCGTCCATATGCCGCAACATCGAAGCCGAGTCCATGGAGCGGCCACTGTGCAAAGCTTTGCCAAGGTGCGTGTGCGTGTCGAAAATGCGGAATCCTTGCTTCATATCGGGAACAATGCGCGAGACAATGTGATTCTATATGCGCAACTCGAATACTGTGCTACGAGGGGCCCTGGTCGGCTGCGGATACTTCGGCCAGATACAACTCGAGGCTTGGCGCCGCATGACAGATGTCGATATCGTTGCAGCTTGCGATCTGGATCGTAGCAAAGCAGAAGCCAGCGCGCCGAAGGCATATACATCGCTAGAGGAATTGCTCGAGAAGAGCAACTCGATTTCCTGGATATCGCGACGCGCCCCGATACCCATCTGCCCCTGATTTGCGAGGCCATAGAACATGGCCTGCCTGCGATCTGTCAAAAGCCCATGGCGCCGACGATTGAAGATGCAGTTGAGATGGCGAAGCTTGTACAAACAACGGGAGCTCGCGTGATGATCCACGAGAACTGGCGTTGGCAGCCCTGGTATCGAGAGGCCAAACCGCGCATCGATCGCGGCGATATTGGGCAGCCGATCACCTATAATTTCCGTCACCGTCAGCGCGATGGCCTAGGTCCCGAGCCGTACAAAAACCAACCTTACTTTCGAGAGATGCCGCGCTTATTGATCCACGAAACCTTGGTGCATTACATCGATACAGCGCGATTTCTGTTCGGAGATATCGATGGCCTGTCGGCTCGTACTCGTCAACATAACCAAATGCATTCAAGCGGAGGATGGGGCCGTGATCCTCATCGACCATGAACTCGGAGTCACAGGAGTCATCAACGGGAATCGCTATCTGAATCCTGAACTCCCGGGACCTGCGATGGGCGAGGCCTGGCTTGAAGGCGATGAGAATTGGCTTCGAATTGCAGCAAACGGCGATCTCTACCTGGCGAACCGAACTCGTATGGCAATGCCCAACTAGCGAAGGCTACAAAGGCGACAGCGTCCGTGCAACACAAGCTCACTTCATCGATTGCCTGATATCAGGCCGACCCTTCGAAACCGGCAGCCGTTGAATATCTGCCCACCTTTGCTGCCGTAGAAGCCGCCTATCGGAGCGCAGAATCGAAGAGACAGGTACGGATCGCCGATATCCTCCGCTTAGACTAAACGACCAGCTTCCAGGGTTTACGCTCCTCGCGTGAGAGGAACTTTTTGGCGTCCGACTGCTTCACAGTCCAGTTCTTCTCGTCCCAATCGACGCGCATTTTGCTCCGGAGCGACACGTTCGCGAGCAGGCAAGTCGTGGTCGAACGCTGGCAGATTTCGATATCCGCGGCGGGCTTTTGCCTGGTCTTCACGCATTCCAGAAAATTCGCCCAGTGCGCCATGCTGTGATTGTTCGATGACTTCACGATCACCGGCTCAGCGCCCTTCTTTTCGGGAAATAGTTGGTATTCGCTTCGATCGACAAACAACGTGCCCTTATCGCCATGAAACGTGAGACCGTAGTTTTTCCCCAGCGTTAGCGAGTTTGCATTGCCGTACCGATTTTCGTAAGTCGCGACGAACTTCGGATATTCATAGCTGGCCAGGACGGTATCGGGCGTCTCGCGATTGTCCTGCAAGCGAAACTTTTCACCGAAGCTATTCACCGATTTGGGCATGACTTCATCGAAGGCCATCTGAACGATATCCAGAAGGTGAATACCCCAATCAGTCATCATCCCGCCTGCGTAATCCCAGAACCAGCGGAAATGCGAAAACTCCTTAGGGTCGACACCGAATCGATTCGCGTTGAACGGACGTTTCGGGGCGGGTCCCAGCCACATGTCCCAATCGAGGTCTGCCGGTGGCTCTGTATCCGGCGGATTGCCGATGCCTTCCACCTTCATATTCGAATAATTCCAGGTGCGGCAGAAAGTGACATCGCCGATCTCGCCGGACTTGACTAGTTCTACGGCTTTCTTAAAGTGTTCCCCCGAGCGCTGCTGCGTTCCGGCCTGCACGACACGCTTGTACTTACGCGCCGCGTCCACCATCTTCTTGCCTTCTTCGACGGTGACGCAGATCGGCTTCTCAACGTACACATCTTTGCCCGCTTTGCAAGCCTCCACCATCATGTATGGATGCCAGTGATCAGGGGTCGCGATACACACGATGTCCACAGACTTGTCTGCAAGAATCTCTCGAAAATCACGCAACGCCCGCACACCTGGAAAGTTTGCCTTGGCCATCGCCTCGGCCTTCTCCAGATTCGGCTTGTATACGTCGCATACAGCCGAAACCGCGAGATTCTCCTGCTTCATCGCCGTTCCGAGATTGCCTTGTCCCATCCGGCCCATGCCGATGAAGGCCGCGCTCACTTTATCGTTCGCGCCTCGCAGGTTACCTGTGAAGATATTCGTGGTGAGCGCAGTCGCGCTCGCTGCTTTCAAGAAATTTCTACGATCCGATTGCATTCTTACCCCTTAACTGCCACGTTCACGAGCTTGTCGGGAACAATGATGATTTTGACGATAGTTTTGTTCTGGAGATGAGCCCGCATTCTATCATCGGCCAAGCTCAGCCGCTCCAATTCTTCGCGTGAAGTTCCGAAGGGAACAGTGATCTTACTGCGCACTTTTCCGTTCACCTGCAGCACGACTTCGGCGCCCTCTTCTTGGGCCAACTCTTCGTCATACTGCGGCCACTGCTCGCGAAATACAGGACTGCTTCGGCCCATCAACTCCCAAATCTCCTGGGTCATATAAGGAGCAAACGGCGCGAGTAGCAGGGTCAACTTCTCCAGCAGATCGGCAACAACTGCCGGCGAAAGCTCGGCCTCGAGAGCATAAGCTTCGTTCACCAACTCCATCACTGCCGCGATCGAAGTATTGAAGTGCCAGCGAGTCTCGAAATCGTCCGTGACTTTGCGCAGAGTCTGATGCAGCTTTCGAAGTATCTTGCGGTCGGCTGCTGTGCGTTCCGCGGTTGAGGATGCGTCAGCGCGATCCAGGCTGCGAGTCACGAAACGGAACACGCGGCCCAGGAATCGATAGCACCCTTCCGCGCCGCTGTCAGTCCATTCCAGATCGCGTTCCGGTGGCGCGGCGAACAATTCGAAGACGCGGCCCGTATCGGCGCCGAAGCGGTCGATCATCTCATCCGCGCTGACTACGTTGCCCTTGTTCTTTGACATCTTCGCGCCGTCCTTGATCACCATTCCCTGGGTGAAAAGGCGCTTCACCGGTTCGTCATTTTTGATGAGCCCCAGGTCTCGCATCATCTTCGTCCAGAAGCGCGAGTAAATTAGATGCAGAATCGCGTGTTCTACGCCGCCGATATACTGATCGATCGGAAACCAGTACGCGATTTTCGAAGAGGCGAAGGGCGCTGCATCGTTATGCGCATCGCAGTACCGGTAGAAATACCACGACGAATCGACAAACGTATCCATTGTGTCTGTCTCGCGCCGCGCCGGTTCGCCGCATTTAGGACAAGTTGTGTTCAGAAACTCCGGAACACTCTCCAGGGGTGAACTGCCGGTCCCCGTAATTTGCACGTCGGTAGGCAGCACCACCGGCAGCTGATCTTCGGGCACCGGCACGATGCCGTCCTTCGGACAGTGAATCACCGGAATCGGTGTGCCCCAATAGCGCTGTCGCGACACACCCCAATCCTTGATGCGGAACGTTATCGCCTTCTCACCGAAATGTTCGCGTTTGGCCTTAGCGGTCATCCGCGCCCGGGCGTCCTCACTTGTGAGTTTCGAGTACTCGCCTGAGTTCTCCAGAATGCCGTCATCAACAAACGGCTCTGTCATCGTGGCCTCATCCGCCAATTCGCCGTCTACCGGACGGACCACCGGACGCACCGGGATTCCATATTTCCTGCAGAATTCGAAGTCACGTTCGTCGTGCGCGGGTACGGCCATGATCGCGCCGGTGCCGTAGCCCATCAGCACGAAGTTGCCGATCCAGATCGGAATCTTCTCTGCGCTGAACGGATTGATGGCGTGATGGCCTGTAAACAAGCCTATTTTCTCGGCATCTCCGTAATCCTTGTTGGCCTGCGCATCGATCATCGCCTTTACTTTTGGCTTCAATTCGTCCGAAGCGAGCTTCGCGACGAGTGGATGCGTCGGTGCGAGAATCACGCAAGTTGCGCCGTAGATGGTGTCGATACGAGTTGTGAAGACCCGGATCTTATCTCCCGAACCCTCGTGGATAAAATCGACTTCCGCTCCCTCCGAACGGCCGATCCAATTTCGCTGCATCGTGAGCACGCGCTCCGGCCAGCCGCCCTCCAGTTCCTTGGTGTCAGCCAAAAGTTCGTCCGCATAGGCAGTAATTCGCAGGAACCACTGTTCCAATTCCCGTTGCTCTACCGGCGTCGTCTCATGCCGCCAGCAGCAGCCGTCTACGACCTGCTCGTTCGCCAGCACCGTCCCACATTCCGGACACCAGTTCACCAGAGCTTTTCGCCGGTACGCAATGCCTTTCTCGAGCATCTTGAGAAAGAACCATTGGTTCCAGCGATAGTACTCGGGCTCGCATGTCGAGACTTCCAGGTCCCAGTCGTAACTGAAACCCATGCGATTGTGCTGGCGCTTCATCGCAGCGATATTGTCGAGCGTCCACTCTCGCGGTTGCCGGTTGTTCTTGATGGCGGCGTTCTCCGCCGGGAGGCCGAACGCGTCCCAGCCCATCGGATGGAGCACGTTGAAACCGCGCATCCATTTATAGCGTGCCAAAGCGTCGCCAATCGCGTAATTGCGCAGGTGACCGACGTGAAGTGTGCCGCTCGGGTACGGCAGCATCTCGAGCACGTAATACTTCGGCTTGGAGCGATCCTCTAATGGCTTGTACAACTTAGGGTCGGCGGTCCAGCGATCGTGCCACTTCAGTTCGATCTCTTTGTGGTCGTAAGGCTTTTCGGGCATGGAAAATTCAGGTTAACGCACTCGGGAGTATACTTTTCCACAAGGATTTCTATGTTGACGCGATCATCCCAGAGACATAACCCTCGCGGTCCATGCGATGAAAACCCTGTTTCCACAATGGAGGATCTTAGAGGCAACCGGGGCGTACTGGATGCACATCATGGTTCGACTCAAGCCAGGCATGACTATGGAGTCGGCAGGCCCGCTCTCCGAGCCGTGTGGCCGCGCCTGCTTGAAGCAGATGGTCCTCCGCCTTCACTGTCGGACGAGGCGATGATCCGCAGACGACGGATATCGATATCGTAGGTGTGGCCGCCGACACGAAATATCTCACTCCTGACGAGACTCAGAAAGACCTGGTCTATGTGGCGATGTTGCAGAGTCCGAATGTTGGAGGAACTGTCATCGTGCGGCTGTCCCCGAATGTTTCAGCGCAGGCCGGATCTGGCGCCATCCGCAAACTTATCGGTGACTTGGGCAAAGAGATTCCGGTAGAGATCTCGTCATACGACAGAATTTTCGATCGTGCGTTGCAGCGGGATCGGATGCTGGCGTTACTGTCTGGACTGTTCGGGCTTTTAGGTGTGACGCTGGCGTGCATGGGACTCTACGGGGTTTTATCCAACGCTGTCAGCGATCGAGCCGGTGAGATCGGGATCCGGATGGCATTGGGAGCAGACCGCGCATCGGTGGTCTGGATGGTCCTTCGCGAATCAATCCTGCTCGCCCTGATCGGCGCCGCGATTGGCATTCCCATCGCGAGTGCATCGTCGCGAGTGATCGCCGGCCGTCTTTTCGGTTTGACGCCCGGCGATCCCGTTACGCTTGTGCTTGCGACAGTTGTGTTCTTGGCTGTCGCAATGCTCGCCGGCTATCTGCCCGCCCACCGCGCTTCCTCCGTTGATCCGGCAGGCGCGTTGCGGGCGGAATAGCTACTGTAGCCTGAAGTTGACCTCTATCTTGACAGCAACCGGCACTGGCTCGCTATTCCTTTTAGCCGGTTCGAAAACCCACGCGCCTATGGCCGAGATGGCATTCGCGTCCAACCCGGCGTCGAGCCCTTCCTCCACTTTCACCTCGTGAGCCTTGCCATCCACATCGATAATTGCCGACAGCATTACGCGGCCCTGAATCTTCGCGTCCTTTGCTTCCTGTGTGTAGTCAGGCTCCGTTTTGTTTACGAGACGTGGCGCGGTCACACCAGCGTCTTTTACGCTGTAAATCTTACCCTGGCTCTGCATTGATGCCAGCGGAATCGTGAGCGCAAATAAGAGCGCGACGCTCACGAACAGCGTCTTTCGCATGGTCATTCTTCGAACCCTCCTTTGGTCGAGAATCGCTTTGATACGTACCCGTAAATCAGACTGCTGAATGGCGCCGGTTGCCAGCGTGGGACACCGGCTTGCCCGCGCGATCGCGATCAGGTGGCGGGCATACTCGGCAGGGTTCGCACCGCTACGAAGAACTTCATCGTCCGCCGTATGCTCCAGCTCTAGTCGTAAATAACGGGCAGCGAACCAGACTAGCGGATTCGGCCAGTACAGGGCGCAGGCCGCCTCGGCGATTAACAGTGCCCAATTATCATGCCGGGTCAGATGCGCGCGTTCGTGCATTAAGACAAGTTGACGGCGCTCCACCGGCCAATCGCTTGCGCATGCGGGCAATAAGACGAGCTTCCGACCTATGCCCCATGCCGCAGGTCCGTCTAATTGCCGAACGGTTACCGTAGCTACCCCGGCTTCCGTGTCGTCGAGGGCGCCTCCCCGGATCATCCTGGCTGTCCTACAAATACCGACGAGAAGACGCATGAAGCATAAGGCGGATCCGGCTGCCCACGCCACGCTGATCCAGTCGACCGCCGTGCGCGTTTGGATAGATCCGGTTCCGAGCGGTTTGGCCGAGGCGCCGATCGTTGGAAGCCTTACGTGCGTCTTCGGCAACCAGCCTCCTAAAGGAAGCAGAAGTGTCGCGGATAGACCAGCAAGCCACACAAGGCGTCGTCCCGCTGCCGACTGTTTCCGAAGCAAATAGCAGCCGAGCATCGCCGCAAGCAGGATCAGCGTGCATTTCAGAAAGAGCGCAATCATTTGCCTTTCTCCTGTCTCGCTTTGCGAATCAGCTCCTCCAACTCACGTAACTCCTCGTCGCTGATTTTCGAAGTGGAGCTATCGAGCAATGTCGCCAACAAACGGGAGGGCGAGCCTTGGAAGAACGTCGCCACCACGTTGCTCAGAGCCGAACGGCGAGCTTTGTCCGCAGGTACGACCGGCAAATAGATGTACTTCAGCCCTTGTTCCTCGTGCCGGATATGCCCTTTCTCTTCGAGCGTGCGAATAATCGCGCGAGTCGCAGAAAACGTGGGCGGTTCCGGAAGAGCCGCGTGTATCTCTGTCGCCGTCGCCCGGCCCTTAGCGTAGATAATGTTCATAACCTGCCGCTCGCGGCGGCTCAGTGGATCGTTACTGGCTGTTGTCATGCTGCAAAACCAGCAGTCTGTTGGAAAAATAGCATATCCCTCTGGGGCTGTCAAGGATCGAGTGAACAGTGTCGCGGCCCATGAATGTCAGGGTAAAGCAAATTAGTTCTTCATGACCTTTCGGTCACAAACGGCAATGAAAATGGGCGCACGGTTGGAGTAGAGTATCCATGCCGCCGTGCGGAAGGAGGCGGTGACATTTTGTGGTGCACTGAGCCCGAAAGTTAGTTTGGCTGGCCCGCCGTCCGGCACAAAGGACTGTTGCCTCGGAGACGAGAGCACGTGGGAGAGACTCGATCTTACTTGAAGGCGGGCCTCCGTAGGGCGGCGGAAGGAACGAGCTATGCAAGTCGTTTGCGAACGCTGCTGCGGACTGGACGTTCATAAGGACACGGTGGCCGCATGCATCGCAATCACCAGAGGGGGTCGGGTTGACAGGGACAAACGAGTGTTCGGCACAACAACGAGGGATTTGCTCGAGTTGTCTAACTGGCTTGCCGAGCACTCCGTCACCCACGTCGGGATGGGAATCCACTGGGGTGTACTGGAAACCGATCTGGAACATACTGGAAGGCCAGTTTGATATCACTCTGGTCAACGCACAGCATTTCAAGTCCGTGCCCGGACGGAAGACTGATCTGAAGGATGGCGAGTGGCTTTCGGACCTGTTGCGCCATGGCTTACTGCGCAAGAGCTTTGTCCCGGACAAGCCGATTCGTGAGTTGAGGGATTGGACCCGCAACCGGGCTATGCTCGCCAAAGAAAGAGCGCGGCTTTCGCGCCGGATACAGAAGGTTCTTGAAGGCACGAACATCAAGCTGGCTTCTGTAGCCAGTAATGTCCTACGGCGCATCCGGGCGAGCGATGCTGAAGGCCATCGTCAGGGGTGAGTCGGACCCCGCGATTCTCGCGGATCTAGCGCAAAAGCGGTTGAGGGCCAAACTCTCGGAACTTCGATCCGCGCTCACGGGCTGTATCGACGATCATCACCGATTTCTGCTGCGGCAATGGCTGGAACTGCTTGAGTTTATCGAGGGTAAGATCGCCGAGTTCGATCAGCAGATCGATCAGAAGGTGGCAGTGTATCAGGAAGCGGTGACGACGTGGATGGCGATCCCAGGTATTGATCGCGTTGCCGCGTGCTGCCTTGTCGCCGAGATTGGAGCGAATATGGATCAGTTTCCGTCGGCTCGCAATCTGCAGCTCATGGGCAGGCGTGTGCCCTGGCAACAACGAAAGCGCCGGGAAGAAACGTTCGGGCAAAACGCGTCGTGGTGGTGTGTGGCTTCGACGTGTGCTGTGCGAAGCCGCCTGGGCTGCATCCTACTGCAAGAAATCGTACTTCCACGCTCAGTGTCAACCGCTAGCTGGCAAGCGCGGCAAGAAACGCGCTCTTATCGCGGTCGCACACAGCATCCTTGGTGTCGCTTACGTCGTGTTGAAAGAACATCGTGTGTATCAGGACCTGGGCGCCGACTACTTCGAGCGAGCTAATCGCGAGAATGTCACCAAGTACCACGTAAAGAAGCTGCAGAAGCTAGGATACGACGTCAGTCTCCTAGTCACCACACCGGCTTGAGGGAAGTTTTCAAACGGCTCAAGATCGTTTGGTGAAGCTGATGCGTGCCGAAGGGATTCGAACGTTGGAGGAAGCTAATGCGTATCTGGATAACCATTATTTGCCGGAATGGCAGTTGCTATTCACCAAGCGCCCGGCTTCGGCCGACGATGCGCATCGGCCAGTGGGCAAACAGCATGGACTGGAGGCCATTTTATGCCGTGTAGAACGTCGGGTGGTCGCTAACGATTACACCTTTCGTGTGGGTGCACAGATGTATCAGAGCGAACGCGAACATGTGCGGCCTCGGCTTGGCGGGGCCTCGATCCGCGTCGAGCAGCGGCGCAATGGAGAGATAGCCGTACGGTTGGAAGGGAAGTATTTACGAAGTCGGCAAGCGCAACACCGAGAGCGCCCTACGCTTTATTCGGAACTCGCGACAGCCACGAGCGACGACCGTTACCAACTCACCACGGATGGCTTCTAGCCCTACAACTACGCCGTTGGAATGGAATTAGACGTTCTGTAATGCCGATTCCGTTGCTGATCAAGGTCTCCTGAGATGCTACGCCCACGCTCGACGTCCATCGGTCATTGTTGAATAGTCAGG
The DNA here is from genome assembly GCA_963833675.1 of Bryobacteraceae bacterium. Classification (GTDB taxonomy): domain Bacteria; phylum Acidobacteriota; class Terriglobia; order Bryobacterales; family Bryobacteraceae; genus DASQDN01. Next base: position 214,159 of record CAWHYW010000025.1, read on the forward strand.
TAAAGCTGCTCGCATCGATTTCACTTTTGTAGGCTCTCGATGGAACGTGAGGCACCAATACGTTAATGGGAATGTGCGGCGGGATCTTGCGCCGGGCGAACGTCTGCCGTCCTGGCCGGAATACAAGCTTCGGACAGAAGAACGCCAACTATTCAAACCCGAACGGAAATTCGTCGGTGGGCAAAAGAAGCCTCATTGCGGTCGGTCGTGTGTACTAAAGCATGCGGTAAGTTGTGCATTTCGGGCTTTACGTTAGCGTAGATTACGATACTATACGCGTGCGAGGCGCGTTTAGCCTAAAGTGCCGTTGTTTTTCCGGTGTCGCGGGTAGACCAGCTAGCCACACAAGGCGTCGTCCCGCCTGTTTCCGAAGCAAATAGCAGCCGAGCATCGCCGCAAGCAGGATCAGCGTGCATTTCAGAAAGAGCGCAATCATTTGCCTTTCTCCTGTCTCGCTTTGCGAATCAGCTCCTCCAACTCACGTAGCTCCTCGTCGCTGATTTTCGAAGCAATCGCCAACAGCTTTTTTTGACAGCTTGTTGCTTTTTGGTTTGGATAACTTTTTTGAGGGATTTTGTTACGCCGGTCTGGAACTAGGGAGCAATCAGTAAATCAGCGGAGTGCTTCGAGGAGTAGGCGCACAGGCCTTGTGCTGCCATGTGTCACTTCGAGCTTTGGTTTCGCAAGCGCGTCGAGATGGACACGTTGTTCCGTCACCCAGGCAGCGTTGTCGCTTGACATCGATTCGAGCCGTCTCAGGGCTTCAAGGCCGATTTCTGCAATTCGCGCAAGGTCTTGTGAAAGCTCCTCGGCCTGCTTGAGTAAAGCACTCTTGTCGGCGTAGGGCAACAACCGACGGTTGTTGTCACGCCAGTTGAGGAGCGTCGCACGAATCTCCGTCACTTGCTCCGGAGCAGGAGAGCTTAACTGTGTTCGTATCGCGTTCTCCAACTTGCGGACGACCGAGCTGTCGCCGCGGGCTGCGTCAACGATGCGATTGAGGGGAGTATCCTGGGCGTAGCGCATTGCCACTTCGCGCACTTCGATACCTTGCGGATCGAGCGTATCGGCGGATCTTGGCGACTGCATCCTTCAGTCCCGGCGTTTGGTACATGCACGTCGGATCGGGGGAGACAGAAAAGACAGGAACGTCCATAGATGTTTTATACAACAGTTTAACTCTCCGAGTTAAGCCTAAGTCGGGGAGTTGCGCACAATTTCACTTGTCGGATGTACGCTGTGTTACCACAAAGCGACTGGGAGAGCCTCTAATTAGGAAATGGAAACCGCGCCTCCTCCTCTACTCCTGCCGGTGCGCCTCCGGATGACGCACGGCTTATCGGCCACGACGATCCGCGATCTGAAGCACCTTCGAGAAGGATTGCAGCTCGCGCTGGCTCACGCGCAGGCGAGCAAGGATAAGGAGAAGTTCATCCTGCCATTGAAAGAGTACCGGCGTGCGGTGGATCTGGTGCTTACGGTGCGGCGATTGGACGTTTAAACACTGACTTAGCCTTCTCGGACCAACTTCGCCACGCGCCGACGAAGTAGCATAGGTAATCTGTAACGAGCCAACTTCCGACGACTCACCCAGAAAGAGCCACATCCCGATAGCCGGATGTCACGGGTGGTGTCCGCGAAACGTAAGGTCACCCGCTGTAGACTTTCCACATGCCGAACATAGATCCGATTCTCCTGATAGCGCATATCGAATACGCCTCATGGGCACTGAAGCGCACGCTCGAATGCATCGACAAACTTTCCCCTGAAGCCATCACGCACGCGCCGGGAAATTCGTGTCGGAGCATACTTGCAACACTCCGACACCTTTACGAGACAGATTGGTACTACTTCAGCCATCTAACGGGCGGCACCGCAAAACTTGAATTCCATGAGGGCGCTGTCCGAATACCCGGTTGCAAAGCTCCGGACGAATACGAAGCGCTCAAGCAGGAACACGTACGTTTGCGACGCATCATACTCGACTGGGCACGGGAGAATATTCCTGCTCAGAAAGACACTGTCCTGCATGGGTGGGGAACATGGTCCGTGTGGCAAGTCGTCATGCAAATGGCAAATCACACGACCCATCACCTGGGGCAAATCTCGACACTGCTCCGACAGGCTGGTTATGCACCGACTCAGAGCGAGTGGACGGATCTGATCCTTTATTACGTGGAGAAGTTTCCGGCTGCTTCCGCGTGTGCGGAGGTATGAAATGGTCGAACGGATCATCCGGTTCTACATTCACCTTCCCTGCGATCTGAACTGCAAACGGAGAGCGGCGCTTCAACAGTCTGCCCGCTGGCGGGTCCTTTCACGATAGACACCTGCAAAACGGGCAGTGTAGAGTTTCCGCTGACAGGCACTTCGAGGTCCCTGGTTAGCGCTTAGCGTGCAATAGTTGACCAACGGAGGAGTGACCCCAGAAGGAGAAGTTCAATCCGTTCACAAATTGGTTCGGATGGGAAGAGTGCGCTGGAACAAGCATCAAGTTAGAAGTTGTGCGAAAGGCCGGGGGGCGGCGGGGATGGTAGAGCCTCCTCCCTCCCTTGTCCGATGATCGGACGCAACAACTACTTACCGGCTATCGTTGATCAGACCGTCGCCATGCGCCGGCCACAGATTGTGCGTGTACATATATTGGCTGATGCGAACTCCCAACGATTCGCCAGCGTCCTGGTCCGTGCGGAAGTGGATCCCGCCGTAGACCCGCGCGTCGGAAATGTCGTCCGTAATGTCTGTCAGGCTCGTATATTTGAACGTCATTCCGTTATTCATCAGCGTGATCGAGAACGGCCCATAGCCGTAGACCTGTTCCAGCATCGCGCGCGCGGCATTGCTCAATGTGCCGTGAGCCGATGGATAGCTGGGGAAGCAGGGCGTCACGATGAGCGGCCTGAATGCGGCGTCGGGTTGCGTCCGGTCGTTGCGGTCCGCGGCGGCGTTGAGAATGGCGGTTTCAGGCCGCCAGGAATTGTATCGGTACTTCGTGTAGAACGTCGCGACGGCCGCATCGCTGATCGCCATGTTGATGAGGGCGAAATCGCGCGCGTTCTCAGCGAGTGACTTGCCCTGCGCGGCACTGATCTGTCTAGCGGCAGTGTTGAACACGCCCGTCGGAGTGAAGGACGCGTAGAAGACAGCCACGTTCGTGCGGTCTTGCGGACGCGCTGTGCTATTGACGTCGCCAATCTCCTTTACCTCATTGAAGGCCCGGGTATACCGCTCGCTGTTCAACGGCGGCGGAGGATTCAGGTTGAAGTGGCTCGCGCTCGGGATGCCGAATGGCGTCACATTTTGCCAATGGAAAAACGCGCCGCCCGCCGCCGTGCAACTGCTGGCCGTCAGTTGCCATTGTCCGGCCTCCGGGGAGGTCGGCAGGAAGAAGGCCGGAGGTGCCGATCCGTCATTGGCGCGGGCGGCGATCATCGCTGCGGCGGCCGCTTCTCCGATACCTATGCCGGCCGTCTTCGCCGGGCCATTCGGGATGCCAGCTAATGAGATCGCTTCGGCGGCATCCAGGCTCGCTGCGCTCGTGGGGAAGTAATTCTTCAGAACTGCATGAGCGGCGGCGATAGCCGCCGCTTCTGGCGAGGCAGCACTAACGCCCATAACCGTCCCGAGGTAGGGCTTGTATTGGCGCGTAATGACGTTGACCGCTTCGAAGACGGCAAGCTGAGTGATCGCCGCCAGCCGCGCTTGCGGGAATGGCGGCTGCAAAGTGACCGTGGCCTGCATGATCGCGTTCCAGTCCTGAACGACATCAGATCGGCCGATTCCAGGTATCGACAGCAGCGCTGCGGCGACGCAGCACAGCTTCCAGCATTGTCTATTGATCATGACTCTTTACACTTGTCCTTTCAATAATTTGGGGGGGGGGGGGGGGGGGGGGGGGGGGGGGGGGGTGGGGGGGGGGGGAGAGGGGGGGGGGAGAGTAGGGGGGGGGGGAAACTAAAACTGGAAGACAGACGTAGAATAGGACGGGACGTAGCAAAGCACTATCCGGCGAAGGCGTGCCGCGACGCCGCGGGGTGTGATGAACTGCCAGCGTCACCCGCGCCCGGCGCTGAGGCGTGAGAACGAGGCCAAATAGGCCACAGAGGGCCCCACAGATACCGCGGCGGACCGCGGGACCGAAGGGCCCGCCGGGCCCGTCGCCCGTGGCACCGCATCTCCTGGGCCACGAATAACCCCGCGACCGTGCCGGCGCGCGGGAGCGTGATACCGGAACTTGCGATGATCGCGTAACCTTGTTGAATTTTGCTGTCCTCTCCGGCAGGCGCCTGTGCCTGTACATGAGGTACGACACTGATTACGATCATGCCAGTCACTGCCGCAAAACACAAAACGAGATGTAGCTTGGTCATGTACCCCAGGATCGACATATGCGCACAGTATAGGTTGAACTCGAAGAGCAGGGCTAGTATAAGGCAGAAGTGAGCTATTGCAAGTGTTTAATTCGCAGCAGCACTTTCAGTCCTTTGTCGGCGAAGCACCGCGCGAGGGTAATGGCGGTGGTTGTCTTGCCCACTCCGCCGCGCTGGTTGGATATCGTCAGTTCTGCCGGTCCGACTGCGCATGACGCATGGTCTGTCGCCCGCGACGATCGATCTCTCGGCAGCTCGCGCTGGCTCACGCGCAGGCGAGTAAGGATAAGGAGAAGTTTATTCTGCCCTTAAAGGAGTATCGGCGAGCGGTGGACTTGGTGCTTACGGTCCGAAGGCTGGAGGCTTAAACGCGTCGTCCTCGGAAGAGCTGCCTGATTACGTCCGTGAAGACGCTTCCGGCGCGAACGCCCAGCTCAGGGCTGAACGCTCGTGCGCATAACCTCGGATCCTTCGGGCGACTTGGTGTTGGGGTCTGACTCCGCAGTGACCAAAACGTCGAATGTTTTTAAAGGCGTGACACTCCGAAAAATGGCTTTCAGATTGCCACCTGGCTTCAACACGCCTTGATTCAAAGGTTCGGCCCCGCGCTCCTGGAACCACACGACGTACGCCGCCTTGGGAGGCGTCAAGTTCTCAGGAGCAGCCATGTGTTCGACTTTCAACTCCACTTTTGTGTTGCCGTTCTTGTCGCGCCCGACATCTACCTCGCCCCGTGCCGCTGGGACCGACGCAGCAGCCGTGAGCGGAAACTTCTTTGCGCTCATGACCATGGTAAAAACCGTCAGCCCAGCCAACGCGAAAAAAACATATGCCCTCATGAAAGCTCCCTTTTTGCGCTGTCGAATTGTGACCGCTATCTTAAGTTAGAGGGCCGTTTAGAGGTTTTAGGTCAGCGAATTTACCGGTTCCCTCCCTCGCCCGCCAGCTCCGCGGCCGCGCGCCCTCGAATCATTAGGTGGCGGCGCGACAAGCGACGCCGCGGCATTCATCGTTTATCTAGCGGCGATCAGTTGCTCGTGTCAGTCGGCCAGCTTGCCCGCCGCAATTCGTGCCCGCTATAGCGACGCGTCACTTGGCAAGCCGGCTGCCGGGCGAAGCGTAGTGGTTTCCAACTTGCGCCCTTCGCGCAAAGCGGCAGCGAGGTAGGCTTTTTTCTATGGCAGTCCGTCGCCAGCATCCCGAACCCGAACAGCCGCAGAAGGACAACTGGCGAGCTGGTCCCGGCGGTGTGGCCATTCCGCCAAAAGCCGACAAGCTGCGAAAGCGCCGGCCGTCAGCAACAGTGAAGTTCGAAAAGCCGCCACGCGGGCCGAAGTTCGCTTAGCTGCGATTCAGGCCGAATCAGAACCGGAGAACCGCTCAACATCGGGGTCGTCAGAAACTTTGACAACCTCGCCGCAATTCCGGCAGGTATATGCCCTAATTCGAGAGAATCCGGTCAGTATATTCACAGCCCGGCAATAGGGCACTGCTGACTCAAAACATCTAGCGAAAGCTCCATCTCGCTCAATACTCTTTCCACGTCCGCGGCTGGCACGGTGCGTATGATCGCGCCGCATTCACCGCAGACGATATCGGCCTCATCTGCACGAGTGACGGCGTTCAGACACCCGCAACAGTCGGGAGCGCCAAACGATTGGTGCAGGATGGTGGTCAGGCGGGTATGCCTCATTCGGGTGAGTGTCGCCTCGAGACTGGTAGCCGGGCCGACAAAAGCGAGCCCACCGCATTCACTGCAGATGATCTGGGCCTCGTCTGGGACGGTGATTGCGTTCAAATAACCGGGACAGGATGGAGATCCCCATGCCGCATGCGGCAGCCCAGTGGGCAAGCCGTGTGCCGGGTCCAGGGCGCTGCAATATGCCATTCGCTTTGTTCAGTAACCTCGATCCAGACACCCTGTGCACAAGGTAATCCGCCAGTTGCCGAAGCGCATCGTGAACGGAGTCACCGAACCCCGCAACTCCGAAATCTGAATCCTCCGTGCCGGCAAAGGCGCAAATTCGATTGTTGTTGTAGTACAGTCCAACAACGTTAGTTTGGATGACGCCACCAGTCATGGCTGTTGGCTTGATTGTCAATTCTGCGCGATCGTCTATGTCGATCCAGACAGCCTCGCGCACCAGATTGTCAGCCAGTTCCCGCAGAGCATCAACAACAGAGTCGCCGAACCACGACACTCCTACTAACTACGAGGTCTGGGCCAGCTAGCGCACAAATCTGATTGCCGTCCCAGCATAGGTCCACTTCATTGGTCGGTAGCACGCGGCCGTGCAAATCGCCGAGATTGATAATATCGTCGTCCATCTCTCGTGCGATGCCGAGCCGGGCAGAGCAGCAACAGTATTTAGCGCGCCGTTTCGAGCGGCTTGATCTCCGTCACCTTCTCAAGGTCGAGAACGATGCGAAGCGAGCCGCCATCCTTCATTTGGTACGTGAGCCGCTCGGAGGATCCGCCCTCGATGGGGATCGTATCTTGAAGTAGGGCTTCCCGGTGACCGCCATCAACTCATCGCGTGTCATGCCGACCTTGATGTCGTCGCTCTTGAAGTCGGATTTTGCTTCCGACACGTTCGGGTTGACCACGGCTGCGCTCGCCACGCGCGCGTCCCGGGCCGCAGTGCGCTCGGTCGATGACGACGATTCGGCAGCCGCGGTGCCGAGAGCCTTGCCGGCGCGGCTCATCTGGGAGCTAATTCCCTTCGCCGCTGTCTGTCCGGCTTTGGCTGCCGCCGGCGCGGTAGCACCGGTGATGATGGCACTTTCCAGTTGCGCAAACGCCGTGCAACATGCCAAAAGCGCTATCGATAGAGTCCTATAGATCATCCTGTTCCACGATCAGGCTACTGCCTAACCGGGCGCGCTGTCCATAGGTCGTTTACCCGAACAGTCACATACTTCATGTAGGACCAATCGTGGAAGTCCGATTTAGCCGTACGCCCCAAGGCCCGGTCCTCCCTCGCCCGCCAGCTTCGCCGGCGCGCGCCCTCGAATCGTTAGGTAGCGGCGCGAACAGCGACGCCGCGGCATTGAATCATTTATTTAGCGGCGATCGGTAGCCGCCTCCCGCAGCCAGCTTGCGCCGTTGGCGCAAAATGCCTGCCAGCCGCAATTACCAAAGCCCTGGGAGCAATTTACGAGATATACTGGCTCCCTTAAATGCGGAGAGGAACAACCGAGTTTCACCTTGAACAAATGCGAGCAGTGCGCGCCGAATATTCAGGAAAAATTGGGTTATGCTCTGAGAGTTCTGCAAAAGTCATCATCGGTCATCGTGAAGCTATGATGTCACGAGCGTGCGCTGGGTGCACGTGTTAGGCTTTGCAGCCGTGAACCGACTTGCCGCTTCGGTTAACTTCCCTGCCCCGGTGGTTTAACGCTCTGGCCCGTTCGGTTTAATCGGCGGCCCAGCACCGGGCACTAGAATAGTCCTCAATGGCAAAGAAAGACAAACCAGAATCCACAGACGGCATTATTACGACAGCCGCGAAGAAGCTCGGCACGGCAACGGGCAAAGTTGCTGCTGCGGTCGGTGTGACGCCTGAAACATCCGGCACGGAAGCGCCTCGTGTGAAACAGCCTTCAACCAAGGTGCCGAAGCTGGAGAAGAAGAACAAGAATCGCCTGCCCAGACGGGAGAAGAAAGCGCTCCAGAAAGCCGGAAATATTTAAGTTCTACGGTTCACCTGTAAGTGCGCTCAGGCTCGGACCGACCGAACCGCTTGCGTCCCAGGCCGTTTGGCTCCTCAGGATTCGAGACCAACAATCGGCGTATTCAGCGCCTTGGCGGCACGCACCGGATCGAAATATTCGCGTAGGAATGCGATCTTGCCGCATGAAGCACGCAGGAACACCACATAATCTTGGCTATAGATACGTCCCGTAGCCTTGATGAGCCCTTCCCCTTTCACTTCAGCGACTGAGCCTTCCGGATCAGTTAAGATATACACCTTCAGATCGAAGAACCGAAAATTCTTGACAGCCCCTATGAACCACTCTGCGTGATGCACAGCCTCATCCCGTCCCGACAGTTTTGCTGGGTGGCCGAGGGCGGGCGCGTAGGCAAGCTCCCATAAAATATCATCAGCGACCAGCGTCTGCCATTGCGTGTTGTTATCAACAAGCGTCTGGATGTGTTGTTGCAAGAGATCTGAGGCAATGGACATAGAACAGTCGTAATGAGTTTACAAAGCCTGATGGAGGATTCGGCCCAGCTCTTCTGCACGGGCCATAGCAACCCAACAGATGGCGCTGTTTAACGATATTGGTCAACGCTTCAAAAAGCATTGGGATTGTACGGTCAGACCTTTACCGATAAGCAATGTTTTCGTTGCATCCTGGCTTGCGCCGTCGATGTGTTTGGATCAGAAGTCGAGACAAGTGTTAACTAAACGGTTTGAGAATGTCAAACGGTTGAGGCACTCGTGGGTATGTGTTTCATTGGGAGGCGGGACCTCAAAGGAGTTTTACAAGCCGATTTGGGTCTACGTTTCAACGTTAGCCGCGGGACTGGCATCTGCCTGGACAAGCCGTCAGTCCTGGCGCAACGGCTTGTCCAGATGGAGTCTGAGTCGACTGCAGCTACCGCGATAGGATACCCAGTTGCTGCATGAAGGAGAACATGTCAAAGTAGTGCCGACTATCCTTGATCTTCCCACCCCGTCGAAGTTCAACACCCAGCCTGCACGCGTCGTCTGTTGTTTCCCGGTTGGCGGCACTATACCGCCCGGACCCTGTAGTGGCCCGGTGTGCGTCCCCTTCCACGTTATTTCCAATACTACGGTGTTCGCACCGAAAATCGATGGGCCTCATACGCAATCGTTGGCGCGCGCCATGCGTAACAATGGGAGTGTGGAGGAAGCGATCAGCCGGGATCCCGAAATCATGCACGGCACACCCGTGTTCCGTGGGACGCGGGTCCCCGTCCAGACGTTGTTCGAATACCTGGAAGGCGGGGAGACCCTTGAGGACTTCCTAGAGGGATTCCCGACGGTGAGCCGCGAACTCGCAATCCAAGCCCTTGAGGAAGCGAAACACTTGCTCCTTGCGCGCGTCTGATGCGCATTCTATTCGACGAGTGCGTTGATGAGCGCCTGCGCCATTTCTTCCAAGAGCACGACTCCCACACGGCCCGTCACGCCGGCTTCTCTGGTCTTAAGAATGGGGCTCTTTTGTTGGCCGCTGAAGCCGCTGGCTTCGACGTGATTGTGACAGTAGATCAGAACATCCCGGACCAACAGAGTCTGGTACACCGGCGGATCTCTTTGCTCATTCTGTGCAGCCGAACTAATCGCCTATCGGACTTGAAGCCGCTTGTCCCTGCTGCGCTTGATGCACTCGCTTCGATCAACCCAGGCCAAGTGGCCACGATTCGTGGGTAACGACGTCCTATTAAGCTGATCCGGCGTGCAGCAGGACGTAAGGGACGAAATGAAAAACGGCTTTACACCAAAGATTCCTCGATCTCTCGTTTGTAAACGGAACGAGCCGTTCTATTTAGACCCCCGCCTACGCTGCTTCGGGAAGAATAGCGTCATGCGACCCTTTGGACAGACAGTGTGCTTCACCATCGTGTCGAAAATAATACTCAGTGAAGCCCTTGTATTTCGGGTTGTCAATCATGTAGCCGATTGTGCTCGGGTAAAACTCCTTGCCACGTTTCGTCACACACCCGCCGTCGTTCAGTTTGGTTGCAATCGCTCGAAGAGAACATCCCGCGGCACGCATCGTTACGATTTGCCGCACAATCGCGGCCTCGGCGTCGTCGATCACCAGCCCTCCTCGTAGATCCCGCTTATAACCGAGCGGCGCCGCACCGCCGGCAAAGCCGCCGCGGACGCCTTTTCTTTCTTTCCGGCGACTGTCCGCCCGGTGATCACCCGCCGTTCTTCGGCAGCGAAGCTAGCGAGGATGGCAAATATCATTCCGCCCATCGGTGTGGCAGTATCGATCGGTTCGGTCACGCTTCGGAGCACAACGTCGTACTGTTGCTTGAGATCGTTTACGGTGGTAACGCTGAAGAGTAGATTGCGGGCAAGTCGGTCGAACTTCCATACCAACAGCATCGAGAACTTCCGCGCCTTAGCCAGATCGATGATCCGTTGAAAACCGGGTCGGTCCTCCGGCCGCTTGGCGCCGGATATTCCCGGGTCGGAGACGACCTCGAGAAGCGAGTACCCTTGGGATTCGGCAAAGCTGCGGATTGCTCGATCCTGGACCTCGAGTCCATGCCCGTTGACGGCCTGTTCTTCAGTAGAGACGCGGATATAACCGACAGCCTTTGTCGCGAGCGACTCCGCCTGAACAGCATGATCCGTTGCTCGTCGCTTAAGTAGTCGGATCCTATTGCTACCGTTCATGTTGCCGCCGTACAAATTCTCTCCAGAAACTACGTCACGCTGTACCCGGCGAAGTCGACGTGGGAACAACGGAGAATCCGAGTTGCGCAGCCCTTTTGTTCAGCAGAGAAACCTGTTGTTGTCGATAGCGGTCTTCGTAAACTCTGACCTCGATCGACGTACTCTTGGCCGAGTCGCAACATTCGGTAGAACAGCACGGCCAATTTGTGAGCCATGGCGGTGATTGCCTTGGGGGCACCGAGTTTGCCGCGGAAACGACGGAATTGCGCGCCCAGGTAACTATCGCTGAGCCGGAGTGTGGAAGCGGCGATACGGAAGGCTGTAGCAGCGCGATTCACGATTTTCCGTGTCTCGCGGCGCAACACCTTCCCGCCGCTCACGGCATTATGGGGCAGAGTCCCAGCCAGGACGCAAAATGGGATTCAGTTTTCCAGCGGGTCATATCGAGTCCTACTTCGCTGATGATTGTTTGCGCAGTCATAACGTTGATTCCATCGATGCGCGTAAAATCGACACCGCTAATCCGTACGAGCTCCTTGTTGAGTGGAAATGCGGGCGAATTGCCTTGGGCTTCTTCTTCTTCCGGGGTGCTACCGCGAGCTGAACGGGTGCCTGCGACGCTTTTGGCCGGGATGACAATGTTTCGAGATGCGGCTGGATTTGCAAATCGCATTCTGTGAGCTGCTGTTGGCAGAAATATAGCGGTCCATCTCTTGCTTCAACACAAATAACAATTCGGGACGCCAATTCCCTGTGAGGCTTGCGACGATCTCTTCACGGCTGGCCTGAATGCGGTAATCACGCATATCGGCTAGCTTTTCAGGATCCCGTTCTCCGGTCAGGATGGAGCGCAGAATCTTCTGTCCGGTCTGCCCCATAATGTCCGTGATAACGTTCGCCAGCTGCAGGTTCATCTGCGTCAGGCACTTCTGCATGCGATTCACGCACTCGCTTGCCGCCTGCACGTGTTCCGCCCGCTGTCTCCAATACGTCCGCAATGTGCGGATCTCCAGCTGCGGACTGAAAGTCGAACTTCAGCAACAGTCCGTACGTATGCAGTTTCAACAGCCACTGACTCTCTTGGACGTCACTTTTGCGTCCCGGCAAGGTTTCTGGTGTCCCGGGCATTTACCAGGTACACCTCGAAACCCTCCTCTTCCAGGACATCGTACAGCGGAATCCAATACACGCCGGTCGA